>CAVRHB010000006.1:0-429255 GCA_963720905.1 uncultured Acidobacteriota bacterium | reverse complement strand
ACCGCGATCTGGCCGAGCGGTCTCAGGGCGGCTGACTGGTGCAGCATGCGCTCGGTCAGAAAGGGGTACATGCGGATGCGTTCCCATTCGCCGCCGCTCAGCGGCCCGGGCCGGTCCCAGATCGAATTCGATACACCCAGCCGCCCGAAGCACTGCACCAGCCCGGCCCTGGCGCAGCATCTGGACGTTCTCGGGTGAAGTAGCCGCAGCCGGCGTCCCCGGCCAGGTCGGCGACCGCGACCGAATGCCCCAGAGTGAATCGGCGCTGCGGGAGTTGCGCCGGGTGCTGCGGCCTGGCGGTCAGCTCCTGTTCATCGAGCATGTGCGATCCGGCGACCCGGGCCGGGCTCGTCTTCAGGACCGGATGCAATGGCTCAACCGGCCCGGTCGTCTGCTGCGTGCTGCAACCGCCCCACGCTGGACTCGATCCGGAAGCGGGCTTCACTGTCACGCAGGTCGAGCACACCGCGTTGCCGAAGGCCCCGAAGTTCGTGAGCCCAGCGATCATGGGCACCGCTACTGCCCCGGCGGGTAAGCCGTCCCGGTCCTCCGCGTTCGCCTCCGGAACCAGTCCTGACTAACACGTGGAGAGCACGGGCAGGCCGTCGTGGCCGAGAACTGGAGCTGGTGCAGGGGCTGGCGCCATGGACTCGTTAGAGAAAAGAATTTGCGGTCGCGTTGATGGGTCCTGGCCCGGGAAACGACGCCGGGCCGGTACCCGTGCCGTCGTCTCGGCCGACAGCGCCATGGTGCGGGCGGGTCCGGCCGTCTTATCAGGTCTGACGTCGCGGCGGCTGGCACATCAGAGGCTCCGGACTCACTGGGCGATCCAGTACATATCCCGCCATTGGCGAAGCCTTTACCGGCGTTTGAACCATCCGGGTCGTCGAGATTTCGCTCCCAATCTTCTATTGTTTGATTCGGCAAGCCGGCGATGAGATCAAAACTAATGTTGTCGAAACCGGCCTTACGCAACAGTTTGAAAGTATTTCGCGCATCGTCCGCATCATGACCGCGAGCCAGCAATCTCAACGCACGATCATCGAACGTCTGCACACCAAAACTCGCACGGTTCACACCGAGACCGCGATATTCACGCAGAGTCTCCGCCGAAACCGTCGCCGGATTCATCTCCATCGTGATCTCTGCATCCTGCGTAACATCGAACCGATCCGAGATAACCGCTAATATTTTTTCAACTTGCTTCGCGCTCAGCAGCGAAGGCGTTCCACCGCCGAAATAGATGGTATCAACGCCGTTTGGAGTCCCGCCTTCAGGCGGCCCTATCTCACGACAGATCGCGTCAACATATCGCTCTACCGCTTTCGAATCGCGATAAACGTCCGTCGCGAAATCGCAATACGAACAACGCGATTTGCAGAAAGGAATGTGGAGGTAGACGCCGGCTACCATATATTTTTACTTCTCAAACGACTATCTACTCAGAAATATTACATCAAACTTTTCTCGAGTGATGATTCCCAGATGGCTTCGGCTTCGCTGACGTTTATCGAGATCGCTTCCTCGCCATCGACGGTTATTTTTAGAATATCGTCAGTGACTTTGCCGATCACAAAGAACGGACAATCGCCGACGGCTTCGGTTACTGCAGTTAGGTTTTCGGGCGCGAAGCTGATGATGATACGTGAGGGTGATTCGCCGAATAAAAGAGCGGCTTTTGAAATGCCGTCGGTTTCCAGATCGATCTCGGCTCCGATCGCTTCGCGGCCGAGCGACGAAAAACAGCTTTCTGCGATCGTCACGGCCAAGCCACCATCAGAACAATCGTGAGCCGATCTGATCAGCATCTGATCTGCCAAAGCGAGGCATGCGTTCTGCACTGTCGCCTCAAGATCGAGATCCAGTTGCGGAACCAAACCGCTTTCTGCCATTTCAGTTGTAGAAAGTCCGGCGATGGTGCGGGCAAATTCGCTGACGGATATATCGTCGTTCGTTACGCCGAGGATCGCGATCAGGTCGCCTTCGTCTTTGAACCCGTGCGTGATCAACTTGCGGACATCATCAACTAGGCCGACCATACCGATCGTCGGCGTCGGCAAAATCCCTCTGCCGTCGGTTTCGTTATAGAACGAAACATTGCCGGAAACGATCGGCGTTTCAAATTTTTCACAAGCCGCCGCGATTCCATCGACGACATCCGAAAACGATCGCATGATTTCCGGTCTTTCCGGCGAGGCAAAATTCAGACAGTTCGTAACGGCGATCGGTTTTGCTCCGACACATACGACATTTCGAGCTGCTTCTGCGACCGCGAGTTTTGCTCCTTCGAATGCGTTCGCCTGAACGAATCTTCCGTTTCCATCGAGACACATCGCTATCGCCCGCCGCGTTTCTTTGATGCGAATAACCGCCGCATCGGCTCCCGGCAAGATCGCGGTATTGGTCCGAACCATCGAATCATATTGCTCGTAAACCCAATGCTTAGAGCAAATATTGTTCGACGCAAGCAGCAGCCGCAACGCCAAATTAGCATCATTCAATACAAACCTTTCGTCCGATCTCCAACTTTCTCCTCTTCCCTCATTACTCTTTAATTCCGCCATTGGACGGCTATACTTCGGTGCCTCGTCCGTCACAGCCATCACCGGAAGATCGGCTTCGAGTTCGCCGTTATGATAGATCTTTAGCCTGTCGCCTTCGACAACGTGGCCGATAACGACCGCATCGAGATCCCATTTGTTAAATATCTCAACGACCTGTTTTTCGCGGCCGGTGCGGGCAACGATCAGCATTCGCTCCTGCGATTCGGACAACATCATTTCGTATGCGGTCATTCCTGTTTCGCGTTGCGGAACGAGAGTGAGATCGAGATCCAGCCCGGTTCCCGCCCGAGCCGCCATTTCGACCGACGAACTCGTCAAACCGGCCGCACCCATATCCTGAATTCCTTCGATCGCACCGCTGCGCATTGCCTCAAGACAAGCTTCGAGCAAGAGCTTTTCCATAAAAGGATCGCCGACCTGAACGGTCGGACGCTTTTCCAGCGCCTCATCGTCAAATTCGGCCGATGCCATCGTTGCTCCGTGAATTCCATCGCGGCCGGTTTTCGCACCGGCATACAGAACCGGATTTCCGATGCCCGAAGCTTTGCCGAAAAAGATCTGATCTTTGCGAACGAGCCCGAGAGCGAACGCATTTACAAGCGGATTCAAATTATACGATTCATCAAAAACTACCTCGCCGCCGACTGTCGGAACGCCAAAACAATTGCCGTAATGGCCGATGCCTTCGACACAGCCTTTTAATATTGCACGGTTCCGCGCCCCGTGTTTTCGGATCATCAAGCGGACCGAAGCGAAGCGAATTCATCGCCGCGACCGGCCGAGCTCCCATAGTAAAAACGTCACGCAAAATTCCGCCGACTCCGGTTGCGGCACCTTGGAACGGTTCGATAAAACTTGGGTGATTGTGCGATTCGACCTTGAAAGCCACGCACCAATCGTCGCCGATATCGACAACGCCCGCGTTCTCACCCGGCGGAACGATCACGCGGCTGCCTTTCGTTGGCAGACGGCCCAAATGTTTGCGCGAAGATTTATACGAACAGTGTTCCGACCACATCACGCTAAAAATACCGAGCTCCGTCATCGAAGGTTCGCGGCCCATTATCTGCAAAACTTTTTCGTATTCTTCGGGCGAAAGCCCATGCTGTTCTACTATTTCCGGCGTGATGTTTGACATAATTTCTACTCTGATCTGACGGCGATCGCCAAAACGGTTGGCGAAAGATTTATTTTATTAAAAGAAGCTTTATACAATAATTGGACAAAAAGATTAAAGGCTCGGTATAAAAACCGCTCTTGCACACGAGCGCTGAGTTTCGATGGCTTTACTGCGACGGTGCGAAAACCTGTCTTTTCAAAATATTTTTTCAATGTCTTTGCCGTAAACCCGGTGAGGTGTTTGGGCGGTTCGGTCGCCAGATAGCTTAGTTCGCCTCCGACTCCTAAACCGAACATTTTGATCAAGGGTATAAACAATTTCTTCATTCGGCTAAAATCCATATTCGGAACCCGAACGAGTAAAACACCGCCGCTTTCTAACAAATTGCCGCAGTCGCGTAAAGTCTTTGCGGGCGAAGGAACATGCTCCAAAACATTTGTCATATTTATAACATCGACCTTTGAAACCGGTAGAAAATCATCCGAAAGATCGGCAAACCAAACATCCGGCAGGCCTTGTTTATCGCGCATATATTCGACCGCAACATTCGAAAGTTCCGTGCCAAAAACCCGCCAGCCGTTCTCGCGTGCCTTCAATAAGAAAAAGCCATAACCGCAGCCAACATCCAGAAGCGTCCCTTTTTTCGGATGGATCTTTGCGATCTCATCGAGCAAAAACCCTGAAACATTAGCATAACGAATGCGTCCGGCTTCGATCTCATCCGCTTCGCCCGAATAATATTCGCCGATGACTTTGCCTTTATCTACTTTAGGAATGCGGCTGACATAAATGAGCGAGCAATTGGCGCACTGCGAGATCGGATAATTATTTTCGGTCGTGATCAGATGTTTTTGCTGCGAACCGCATAGGTCACATTTTTTTTCAGTCAGTTCTTCCATTTCCTATTCGGGCGAAAGTTCGCGTTGTTTTCCTCCGGAATAAAGTTCGCTGATCACAAATTTTCGACGCAAGATCTTGTATTTAAACACCATTCGAACTGCTTCGGCAGCTTCGCGCCATCGCGAAAGCCAAATTCGAAAATTGCGCGGCTCAAAATTTTTCATCAGCGGAAAACCTTCGTTCTCATACAGATCAAGAAAACCTAAAAGTGCCTGCAATTTTCCCAAACCGCCACTTTTGATCTCGATCTCAAGACGCTTTGAAGCCGACCAAACCGAAAACATTTTCCGCCGTGTGCAATCATTAATAACGATCGGCGGAACGCTGATGATCATATCGATTCCGTTCGTGTTATCTACTTCGGCTACCTTCTTGTTCGGCGAATCCAAAAGCCACAGATGCTCGCCGTCGGAGTCGGTTACGCTAAAGATCAATTTCGGCAAAAGCTTTTTTCTAAGGATCGAAGGAACGCTTTCTAAAAAAGCAGTGAAATACCGCTCAAAGGCTTTAAAGCTCGCTTTTGTCGTTTCTTCTTTTTGGTATTGCTTTTCGAGCTTATCGGCGTATTTTGTCTGCATTTCGCCGATGACTTGGTTCTTTCGCGAGTAATCGAATTCGCGTAGATCGAAGCCGTTTTGGCTGTCCCAACTGCTGCCCGGAACCATGATCACGCATTCACTATTTTGCTCCTTTGCACGCGTATCGCTGTTATAAAAATCAGCGACCATCTGCGGATCAACGCCTGTGTCATTGAATTTGACCGTGTCCTTGTGCAGAAAGCAATGATTGCTGGCGAATGGGATCGCATATCGAGCACCGACCGCCAACGAAAAACTTGTGAACTCTTCGATGTATTCCTGCGCCGAACGAAACTCGGGAAAGTTTTCTTTATAGTCTTTGATCGTATACGGGATCGGCGAAGCGCTTGAATGGCTTCGAAAGCAAAAATCGACCTTCGGAAAACGGTTCGTTATCTGCTTTAGCGGCAAACCGAATGTTTTACAATCATTTGCATTCAACAGCGTCGTTTTGCCGTCGCTTATCGCCGCCATTGAATCTGCCGCAAATAATCCGAACTGAAATGAATGGAGAAAGCAATCTTCCCAAAGCTCAAATTTTCCGCCGTGCGGGATCTCGGTTACATTTTCGAACTTACACGAACGCAGATCGCGGAGCATTCGCGTTCCGGGGATTTTAGGCACCAGATATTGAACATCTCTGCCGAAAAGCCGCAACGACGGCGCGTGAAAATGGTCCCAATGCAGATGCGTCAGATAAATGTAATCCGGCTTTATGTCATCGAGTTCGGCTCGGTCGATCTCCGGAAAATTCCACCAGCTTCGCCAATAACAGGAACCGATCAGCCAAGGGTCGAACAATATCGTTTTGCCCTTGTCCTCGACCATCATCCCGGCATGGCTTAAAACTGTGAATTTCATAATCCCGACCTGTAAAACTTCGAATAAAAGAGTCTATTAGTTCAGCTTGAATGTTTCAAATTGAACCAACAGACTCCTAATTAAAATAGCTTTTGGTTAAGCCATTGCGGGCATTCCCATTTTTTCCCATTCTTCTTTTGCGGGACCGTAAATGCCCGTTACGGGAACGCCTGCTTGACGCATCAAAACGGTGATCTGTCCACGATGATGTGCCTGATGCATCATTAAATATAGCAGCGTCAAACCTCGTGACCACTTTTCGCCGTACATTTCGTCTTCCTGCAAAAGCGTTTCGTCTGTCCAATTTGCGGCGACCTGTTCTGAAACCGACTTCGCGGCTTTTTCAAATGCTTCGACGATCGCCGCAGCCGTTTCCGGCGCAGGTGCGTCTATTTCCGGCGCGTCGATGTCGAGACCGACAAGCTTTAGCATTTCGCCTAAAGCGAGCGTGACATGCCAAGCCAGAAATCCCAAACTTCTGCCTTCCGGCGTAACCTTTTGACCAAGCGACGCATCACTCAAGTTCTTAAAAAGATTTGTGGTAGATTCTGTTTCGTAAGCCCAATCTTTTTGAAAATCTTCTATTTTTCTGATCATATATTTCCTCTATTTTGTCGGTTCTTTCTCGTTTCCTATCGCTTTTTCAATTGCATCAGATACTACTTCGATCTTCACCTTGCCTTGACGAAAATAAATTGTTTTTCCATTGCGGTCGAAAAGAATCGTGAAAGGCAAACCGCCTTGCCAATCGGGTGCGATCATCGCAATGGCGGCGCCTTCGTCCTTTGTTTTCAAAAGATATGTAGGCATTTCGGCTTTCATTTCGAACAGGAAATTTGGAACGGCAACAGCGATGTCTTCGAGATCATCAAGCGAAATGGTAATAAAGTCGATCTTGCCCTTATATTTCGCATCGATCTGAACAAGCTCCGGGAATTCCTCGCGGCACGGATCGCACCACGTCGCCCAAAAATTTATAAGCAAAGGCTTGCCGTTCGGTTTGATAATACTTTTGCCAAAACATTCTCATCGATCTGAGTTACTTTCGGCATTTTCGTTGCTGTCTTTGTTTGAGCCATACAAACGGCCGCGAACAGACAGCAAAGAAAAACCGCCGTACAAACACTCATCACCTTTTCACTTTTCAACCTTTTCACCGTTTAGCTCTTTCTCTTTATGCTGCATCCGAAGGCATTTGCGCGGGCTGTTTCGATCTTTTTACCAGCGAGTGCGAGGTCAAATGCATTGCTTAGATAAGTTTCGGTCGGGTTCTTGCCCGAACGGTCGTTGTCGATCGCTCCGTGATAAATAAGCACATTATTCGAATCAAAATAATAAGCTTCGGGCGTTACGTTTGCTCCGAGTTTGTCGGCGATGACATTTCCCGTGTCGATCAAAACAGGAATTTCCGCAAAATTTTCATTGCGGTTGCTCGTAACCCAGGCAAGATCTTCAGTCGCGTTCGAATTTATTCCGATAAATGCAATGCCTTTTGATTTGTAATCCGCCGCGAGCGAATTTATGCGTTCGGTGTAACCTTTTACAACCGGGCATTGTGCCGACAGGAACATCAAGACAGTTCCGTTCTTTCCTTTCAGATCGTTGAACGAATAAGTTTTGCCGTCCGTTGCCGAAAGGCTAAAGTTTTCGAGCTTCGAACCTATTGCAAAATCATCCGCAAAAGCCGATGTCGGGGTCATCGCAAATGCCGCCGCAAAAACAAAAGCCGCTATTAATAAATTTCGTGCTCTCATATTTTTTCTCCTAAAATTTCTAGCCGCCGAATAAACGCGGCAATCTTCGCTGTAGATTTTTCGGAAGCAGAACTTCCATCGCATCGTCAACCGTGACGATGCCCGCAATGTCGCCTTCATCATCGATGACCGGCAACGCCAACAGGTTATATTCAGCGATCGTTTGGGCAATCTCAAGCGCCGGTTCCGAAGGATGGGCAAAACGAAAATCGGTTCGCATAACTTCGCCCAAAGCAGACGATGGATCAGCCTTTATCAAGCTTCGCAAACTCACAACACCCGAAAGCTTCCACGACCCGAGATCTTCGATCACATAAAGGTAATAAAGCATATTCGGCGTATCAGCCATATCGCGTAATGCGACAATTGCCTCGCCAACCGTCATTGCTTTTGGAAATACAATAAATTCCGTCGTCATCAGACCGCCGGCCGTGTCGTGTTCGTAGGACATCAGCTCAGCAACGTCCGCTTTTTCATCGTCCTCCATCAGATTAAAAAGCTCTTCGGCTTTTTTGTCCGACAGTTCGCCCAAAACATCGACCGCATCATCCGGCGACATTTCTTCCAAAATATCGGCCGCACGTTCCTGATCGAGGTCTTCGAGAATTCGAGCCTGCGCTTCGGTTGACATCTCTTCGAGTGTGTCAGCGGCCGTTTCGTTGTCCAGACTTTCAACAACTTCTGTACGATGTATCGGCGAAAGAGTTTCGGCAAGCTGAGCGATCTCGACCGGATGAAGCCGCGAAAGCTTGTCTTTCGAAGATTTAAGCTGGACCGTGACGGTCGCTGTATCGGTCGCGAGATAACCAACGTCTGCCCAATCGATAACTTCTACCAGCTTATCGCTGCCGTAAAAGCCTTTCGGCATAAGCCGCCGCACAAAGCCTTTCAGCGAAACATCCGCACCGGAAACACGCCAAATATCACCCGCTTCGATAAGCTGAACGTCATTTACGCGAACGACGCGTTTGCCGTCAACATCTATGAGCTGATTATCAAGCACGTCCTTGGCAAGCAAAACTTCGCCATCACGCCTTTCAAAAGGTGAAAGATCGAGTTTTGGCGAACGCATCCTGACGCCTTTTTCTGCCAAAGCTCCAAGATTTCTCTTTGGAATAAAAAAATTGCGGCGTTGAAAACGCGCTATGACCCCGATCACCGGCGGATAATCCTCGCTGCCGTATTGCACCAAAATATCGGCTATGACAGCGAATTTTTCCTTTCGTATGTCATATATTGGCCGATTTAATATTTGCGACAAATACAGCATTTTTTAAAGATATCTCAATTTCGGAAAAATACGGAAAGAGAAATGATCTTTTCCCTTCCCTTTGTCTTTATTCATATGTTATTCTAATTCCGCTGTGCTTAACAGTGTTTACCTTTTACAAATCTTTTTGGAACAATTAATGGTTTGATCGTTTCCTAAATATAGGGCATTTTTGCCGTCCAAATTCCCAAACGCGACTGAAAATTGACCCGAATCCTCATTTTACCTTTACGATGAAAAATAATCGCCTGCTATTTCTGTTAACCTGCCTTCTCGCTGTTCCCGCAGCGGCACAAAACTCTCCGCACGTTTTTGACAATTTTGATCGCTCACAAGGAGTTCAGGTCTATGTAAAACCGGCACCCGAACCGGTCGCCGTTGTAACAAAAAGCGCGTAAAGCGTAATGGAAAATGGGTCTATATTACCGAAAATAAGCTTATTAAAAAAACAGGGAGTTCGGCTCCATCGCTTCGCGTTACTGACGGATTAGCAAATTCGGATTCCTATATGAGCTTTGGAACGAAGCTGAATATGGGGAGCGGAAGAAGTCTCAAAGGTTTTACGACCGGCGTTGCGACGGTCGATAAGCTGATCGAAACTGCGGCCAGCAAATATCGTATAGATCCGCTTCTTATCTACTCGCAGATGCATCAGGAATCTTCATTTAAACTGCGTGCTACATCGAATAAAGGAGCGAGCGGTTTGATGCAGTTGATGCCCGCAACGGCCCGTCGTTTCGGTGTTACCAAGATATACGATCCGGCCCAGAATATCGATGCAGGTGTTCGATATATGCGATGGCTTTTGGATACTTTTGACGGCGACGTGATACTCGCACTCGCCGGTTATAACGCGGGCGAAGGTGCTGTAATGAAATACGGCAACAGTGTTCCGCCTTATCGCGAAACACGCGAATACGTTCGGCGAATATCGACGCGCTACAACGCGATATCCGATCCGCGATATGTTCAATCTGCCCGACGCATTTCAGCATCCGAAACCGCCCGGGCAAAAAATCAGGAAATAATCCCCCTAAATCTTCTGGAAGCAGATCCGCTGACGGTTCGTTTGCCGGACGGCAAAGTAATGCTCGTAAATCAATAGTTTTTTAAGTTGCTGACGTGGGATCATTCTTCTCCACTGGTCTAAACAGACATGCGGCCGAAGCGTTTCGGCCGCGTTTTTTTTTGTTCTGAAATCTTGTATGATGACAGCAAGTTGCGGGTGAATATGTTTTGTAAAGAATGCGGAGCAAACAATACGGATGAAGCTGTTTTTTGCCTCAAGTGCGGCAAACGGCTCGAAGACGAAGAAGAAACGAAAGTTGCTCTTCGCGGCCGGCCGGACACGGAGGGCGCCGAAGCCGTTATTTTTTCGATCACGCCAACACTGTTCTTTGTAAAACTCGGCTATGCGGCGGCAGTTGTTGGAGCGTTTGTGTTGGTCGCATTGATGAGCATTTTCTTTCCGTGCGGTTCCGTCTGTTGTTTTGATAATTCTGGGGCTCGCTCTGTTGCTGATACCGGCGTTCTATCATCTGCGGAAACGTATGGTCAGATATACGCTGACCGACGCAATGTTTCAGCTCGATCGCGGTTTTATTTCCCACACGACCCAAAATCTGCCGCTTCGCCGAGTTCAGGACGTCACGGTTTCGGCTTCGATATTTCAACGGCTTTTCGGCATTGGTAATATCGAGATCGATAACGCCGGTGATTTTGGCGATAAGGTCATTCTCGCAAACATCAATTCGCCGCGAAAATATGCCGATATTGTTTTGAAAGAAATTCGCCGGCTCGATAAATAATTTATGTCAACGATCTTCATCACCGGCGGCGCCGGTTTTATCGGCTCGGCTTTTGTCCGTTTGATATTGGAAACCGAGCCGGACGTCAATATCGTCGATCTCGACGCTTTGACCTACGCCGGAAATCCCGCAAATTTAGAAGGCATTTCAGACGAACGCCACGCCTTTATCAAAGGCGACATCTGCGACCGCGAAACGGTTTTGGCTGCGATGCCCGAATCTTGCGATGCCGTATTTAATTTCGCCGCCGAATCGCACGTAGATCGAAGTATCCATTCGGCCGACGAATTTCTGCGAACGAACGTGATCGGAACACAAGTTTTGCTTGATGCCGCGCGAGCGAAAAATGTAAAGCGATTTGTCCAGATCTCGACCGACGAAGTTATGGGCAGCCTCGCCGACGAAAGCGGCGAATTTTTTACCGAAGAAACTGCGCTAAAACCGAATTCGCCTTATGCAGCATCAAAGGCCGCGGCTGAATTTGTCGTCCGTGCGGCACGCGAAACTCACGGTGTTGATACTGTTATCACTAGATGTGGTAATAATTACGGCCCGCGTCAATTTCCCGAAAAACTGATCCCGCTGATGATCGCGAACGCCGCGAACGACGAACCGCTTCCGGTTTACGGCGACGGAAAGAACGTCCGCGATTGGATCTATGTCGACGATCACTGCCGTGCGATCTGGCTCGCCTATAAACACGGACGATCAGGCCAAGCTTACAATATCGGCGCTCGAAACGAACGCTATAATATCGACGTTGTTCGTTCTATTCTCGCCGCTCTCGACAAACCCGAATCGCTTATCGAATATGTCGAAGACCGCCTCGGCCACGACCGCCGTTACGCCATCGATCCAACGAAAGCCGAAACCGAACTCGGGTGGAAACCGCAGATGACGTGGGAAGCAGGACTTGCAAAAACCTTAGATTGGTACAAAGAAAATCAAGATTGGGTTAACAACATTCGATCCGGCGAATACCGAAATTATTACAAAACTATGTACGGCAAAGACCTTTCGGCTGGCAAATGAAAATAATTATTACAGGCGCGAATGGAATGGTCGCTCGATCGGCTATCGAGCATTGCCGCCAACTTGGCGATGACGTGGTCGCTTGCTCACGCCAAGATCTCGACATCAGCGATGCAGAGCGAACGCTTTCTGTTATTAGATCCGAACAGCCCGAGGCCGTCATAAATTGTGCCGCCTATACCGATGTTGATGGCGCCGAAAGCAACGAAGCAGCCTGTTACGCGGCAAACGCGGACGGAGTCGAAAATCTGGCGAATGCCTGCAAAGCCGCCGATGCGCGTTTTGTCACCATATCAACTGATTATGTTTTCGACGGCACAAAAACGGACTTTTATACTCAACGCGACACGCCGAATCCGCAGGGTTTGTACGCACGCTCAAAGCTGGAAGGCGAAATACGCGCCCGTTATGCATATGCTCGATCGGTGATCGTTCGTTCGGGTTGGATATACGGCAGCGGCGGAACAAATTTTTTGAGCAAGATCCCAAGTCTTCTGAGTGAAGGCAGATCGATCAAAGCGATCAATGACGCATACGGAACGCCGACCTATGCACTTCGACCTTGCAAAGCGCCTGCGAGAATTAGCGGAGCTGGATATTCCGGGAATTTTTCATGTTGTGAACGCAGGCCAGGGAACAACCTATCTCGGATTTGCAGAAGCGGCTTGTGACATCGGCGGCTACGATCGTTCGCTCATCGAAAGCGTCTCAGGTTCAGCATTAACGCGTCCGGCACCGCGGCCTGTCAGTTCAAAAATGGCGTGTGTGCTAAGTCCCGCGATCGGACTTAAACCGCTTCCGGAATGGAAAACTGGCGCTAAGGAACTTTATTGAAACTGGAGCGTGAGCATCCTTCTATCATCCTCTCGTATCGTGGATCGATTCGGTTTCGGCCATCACCGGCGTTGATTTATCGTCCGAAGCCTTTCCGTAATAATCGTAATAACCCGAACCATAATAATCGTATTCGACCGAACCGGATTTAATGCCGTTTAGAACGACACCGTAAATTCGTGCGCCGATGTTGCTAAGGCGTTGTTTGAAACGACGCATCAGATGTATCGAACTCTTACCGGCCATCGCCACAAGAACGACGCCGTCAACCAATGTCGAAAGGATCGCCGCATCCGTAAACGATATCGCCGGCGGCGAATCGATAATGACATGGTTGTAACGTCCGCGAAGAAACTGCAGCAGGTTCTTCATTTCGTTTGAACTGAGCAGCTCAGCCGGATTCGGCGGTATCGGACCGCTTGTAATGACCTTTAATTGCGGCAAACCCGGACAAGACTTGATCATGTTGGCCGTGTTCCTTTCGCCCGAAAGATAATTCGTCAAACCGTGTGTATTTTCCAAACCGAAATTGCTGTGAAGCCGCGGTCGACGCAGATCGCAATCGACGATAACGACATCGACGCCGGATTGAGCCAGCGTGATCGCCGTGTTGATCGCCGTCGTCGTTTTACCTTCGGACGGCTGCGAAGATGTTACCAAAATAGTTTGCGGCGGTTTTCCCGCGGACGAGAACAATAGCGACGTACGCAAATGGCGATAAGCTTCGGCCATCGGCGAATGCCGTTCTGCCAAAGAGATCATTGATGTCGCAGCCGCGGCACTTCCATTCCCGTTCCCTTCACCGAGTCTCGGCGTCAGGCTTAGCTTTTTACGATCGAAATTATTGTGATGCGGAATGAGCGCAAGCGTCGGCAAACCTAGATGCCGGCCAACGTCTTCCGAAGATTTTACGGAATCGTCCAGATAATCAAGCAAAAATGCTAACCCAATGCCGCCGGCAAGTGACAATAAAAAAGCGACCAAAATATTTCGTTTTCGATTCGGGCCGGCTGGCGATCCACCATTAGCGGTTGTCGCTACCTTGATATTATCCGGACGTCCGCTAGCCAAATTCAGTTCGCGCTCCTTAAGCCGCTGAGTGTAATTATCAAGAAGGTTGCGGTTAGTTTCTATATCGCGCTTTAGCGTGGTAAGTTTTGTCTGGGCTTGGCCCTGGATATTCGCCTGAGCCGCTTCGCGGTTGTAAACCGCCAAGGATTGAGCTTCTTGTTTGCGTGCTGCATCCAGCTGCGAGCGAAGTGCCACGAGAGCACCGGAAACAGCCTCTTTTTCGATCTTTTTCTGATCTTGATCAATTATCTCCGAAACTTCTTTTTGTGTTTTTTCGCGAGTTGCTTTTAGCGAAGCAATGCGTTCTTCTTTTGCTTTTACCGGTGCATATTCGGGGGTGTATTTAACCAAAAGTTCGGCCATCTCGGCTTCGGTCTGCTGTATCTGTTTTTCGATATCGCGGATCTGATCCTGCAATTTTGCTTTGCGTTCGGTGTTCAAACGCATCGTGTCTTGAAAGATCTTGTTCTCATAGAGATCGGGAATGTTCATTCCCTCGCCACGGTTATTTGCCGCGACTGCCGCGTTATAACGGCCTTCGATCTGCCGTCGCTGTTCCGAGGCGGTCAACCAAGCTTGACTCATAGACTGCAAACGGCTCGCGGCCAGCTCTTGGCCTTTGTCCTGCAGCGGCAAGCCGGATGCGCTCATGTCTTGGATCAGCTGAGCTTCCTGCTGACTTATTGTCGATTGAAGATCATCGATAGATTTACGAAGATCGGTAACTTCCTGCTGAGTTCCGGCCATCTCGCGTTCGGCGTCCTGATCTTGGAATACCTTGGCAACCATATTTGCCGTTGCGGCTGAAAGTTCCGGATTTTCACTCGTGACCGAGATATCAACAAGATTTGTTCGTTCGCGCTGAGCAACAGTCAAACCGCCTTGCAATATTGCGGCATACATCTTCACACGAGTCTGTTCTTCAGGGCTGAGGATCGGTGCGGCCTTGGGCACAGCGGCATCCGGGTTGATCGCGTCTGTCGAGATCACCGGAAGCGATTTTGTTTTATCCTCTACCGATGCCGGAGGTGCGCTTGAGAAAAGCGACCGAAACATATCGCCGATGCCGAGACGGCCTTTACCCAAAAGTCCTGCCTCGTTGTATATGCCGAGTTCCGTAACAACCTTTTGCATCAACTCGGGACTTTGAAGTAACTGGAGCTGTGTTTGGTAATAATTTTGATCGACGCCGAAATTGATATTGATCGAATCTTTCGACGCGACCTTTGGTTTACGCGGTTCTATAACAAGGGTGGTCGTAGCGGCATATCGGGTCGGCAGGCTGAACATATAGAATGTCGCAGCCGTCGTCGCAAGCAGCGTCAGAGCAAGAATTAACGGCAGCCGTTTTTTTATTACATCGAAATATTGACGAATGGAGCGCTGGCCCTCCAGCGAATCTTCGTCATAATACGGTGCGTAGCCGCCAAGTTCTTCGTGGCGGTGCGGCGTGAGTGTTTCGGCTGTTTTCGGCGTGGGTGTCAGCCGTTGATCTTCTTGCATACTACCTTGATCCTAAGTGAAATCGGTTACGCGAATGCTAATCGCAAACTTGTTTTATACCATATTGACCGAATTTTATCATTTTTGACGGGTCTTTGAAATGATATTGACTCTGACGCTGTTCGTCCATTTTGTTAGGCAACGGGCGAAAATGGTATCATAATCCTTACTTTTTAATATTTGTTTTAACCTTATTAATACGCTTATATGACCGCATTTTCCGAAGAAATGAACACCGCCGGGCAATTTGATTTTGAACTGGGCATTGCCGGATTTAAATATTCAGACCTCTTTGACGCAGTAAAGCTTAAAGATCTCGCCGAAAGATTTTACGCCGATGTTACCGAAAAGGAGCCGGTGCTCGGCCAAGCCTTAACAAAATACATCGCCGCACACGGCCAAGGCTACGAAAAACGCGTCGAATCAAAGATATTGACCGACGCCGCACCGTTTCTTTCCGAATTCATCGCACAGATGTTCGGAATTACGAAAGAACGTGAGGAATTAGAACGCGAAATACTTCGTCAAGACCCGATCTGGAAATACCGTTTTTTTGTTCAACGCAGAGCCGCGAAAAAATTTAAGCCCGAAGCTTTGCCTGCACTCAATGAGCCGATGCTCGACCGAGCCGTCAAAGACCTGCGAAACACAGCGTTTTCCGAAACTCTCGTTTATGACGACGAACTCGGCATCGCAACGATGACCGCATTGCTTGTCGAAGCCGAAGAAGCACTGACAAAAGAACAAGAGACTACACCCGAGATCCAAAAAACCGTCAATAGAATAACCTCGGCCTACGACAAACTTCGCGATAAACCTTTTGGCGAATTGTTCGAAAAAAATGTCATCGAGATCGATGCGGCGGGTGATCTGCTTCAGATCAAAGCGGCTATTGCGATCATCGAAGCGTGGTCAGCGCTGAAATTTGCCAAAAAAGAGAAACGCTGGATCTCATTCAAAACGCCGCATTCGCTTGATTATCAAAATCTCGTTCATCTTATTCATCCGGAACCGGAACTTGCGAATGTTCTGCAAGGCCCAAAGAACGAACTGCGCCGCCGCGACGGTTTCAAACTAACTGACGACCGCGGAACGATGCGCGAGGCTCTGGGCGAAGTCGATTATTGCCTGATCTGCCATGAACGCTAGAAAGATTCTTGCTCGACTGGTCTTCGCGAACCTGACGGCAAAGCGAAACGCAATCCGCTCGGCATTGCGACGGAAGGCTGTCCGCTCGACGAAAAAATTTCCGAGATGCACTTGCTCAAAAAGCACGGCGATTCGATCGGCTCGCTTGCTTTGGTCACGATCGACAATCCGATGTGCGCCGGAACCGGCCATCGCATCTGTAACGATTGTATGAAAGGCTGCATCTTTCAAAAACAGGAACCGGTCAATATTCCGCTCGCAGAAACCGCATCGCTGACAGATGTTCTCAAATTGCCTTACGGGTTTGAAATTTACAGCTTGCTGACGCGCTGGAATCCGCTGAACGCTTTGCGTCCGTACGCGCTGCCATACAATGGCAAGAATGTCATGGTCGTCGGGCTCGGACCGGCGGGTTATACGCTTTCGCAATATCTTTTGAACGAAGGTTTTGGCGTTATCGGCATCGACGGCTTGAAGATCGAGCCGCTTCCAAAAGATTGGACGGGCGATCTCGGGTCACGCAGCCCGAAACCGATCAAAGATATCGAAGAAATAACTGAAGAGCTTGATGAGCGAATTTTATCAGGCTTCGGAGGTGTTTCGGAATACGGCATTACGGTTCGCTGGGACAAGAATTTTCTGACCATGGTTCAGTTGATGCTTTCGCGGCGTAAAAGGTTTCGCGCATACGGCGGCGTGCGTTTTGGCGGAACTCTGACGATCGAAGATGCATGGAAGTTTGGTTTTGATCATATTGCGATCGCAACCGGTGCGGGACGGCCGACTATAGTGCCGATGAAGAACAATCTGATCAGAGGAATTCGTCAGGCTTCCGATTTTCTGATGGCTCTGCAGCTAACAGGCGCGTTCAAAAAAGACACGCTTTCTAACCTGCAGGTTCGCCTGCCGGCGATAGTCATTGGCGGCGGATTGACCGGCATTGACACGCGCGACGGAAATATTTGCTTATTATCCGGTTCAGGTTGAAAAGATGCTTGAGAAATATGAAGAGATCACCGAGGCATTCGGCGAAGAATCTGTTTTGGGCAAGTTCGACCAAGAAGAGCTGGATGTGCTTTCGGAATTTTTGACGCACGGGAGAGCGATCCGCGAAGAGCGGACACGCGCGGACGAAGCCGGCGAAGAGCCGAATTTCGTTCCGCTGATACAGTCTTGGGGCGGGGTTTCGCTTGTTTACCGCAAACGTTTGCAGGATTCGCCGGCGTATCGTTTGAATCACGAAGAAGTTCAAAAAGCATTGGAAGAGGGCATAAACTTTGTCGAATGTATGAATCCGACCGAGGCCGTTCCGGATAGTTACAATGCAGTTCAGGCGCTAATTTTCGAGCGTCTTGAATACATTGCCGAAACAGGCAAATTTGAAAAGACAGGCGAAATGCACGAATTTCCCGCACGAACAGTTTGCGTCGCCGCCGGAACTTCGCCAAATGTCATTTACGAAAAAGAAAATCCGGGCACATTCAAAATGGATGAATGGCGTCAGTTCTTTCAGCCCTTTAAGCTGGATAAGAGTAACGGCACAATGCACGTTGTCGAAGCCGAAAAAGGCGAAGCAGCATTTTTCACATCGTATGAAAAGGGCGGAAAATTCATCACTTATTACGGCGACAACCATCCGAAATATGCCGGCAATGTCGTAAAAGCAATGGCTTCGGCAAAGCACGGGTATTTAAAGGTCGTCGATATTTTTACCGAAGAGATCGCAAACCGTGGGCCATTGCCTCAAGCGACACACGACAAGATATTCGACGATCTGAAAGCAACGCTCGACGAACAACTCCGCGCATATGTCGTTAAAGTCGATCGCTTAACTCCGACCATTGTTGACGTCATTGTGAAAGCTCCGCTGCAAGCGCGAAAGTTCGAACCGGGGCAATTTTATCGGCTGCAAAATTTCGAAACGACCGCTCCGATCGTCGATGGCAAAAGGCTAGTGATGGAAGGCCTTGCACTTACGGGAGCTTGGGTCGATGAAGAAAAGGGCCTGCTTTCAATGATCGTTCTGGAAATGGGAACATCTTCGCGGCTTGTTTCTTTATTAAAGGAAGGCGAAGAAGTTCTCGTCATGGGACCGACCGGAACGCCGACAGAAATACCGGAAAACGAAACCGTTCTGCTCGCCGGCGGCGGTTTGGGAAATGCCGTTCTTTTCTCGATCGCGCGTGCTCTTCGCGACAACAATAATCACGTCGTTTACTTTGCCGGTTATAAGAACGGAGCCGATCTTTTTAAACGCAGAAGAGATCGAAAAAGCTACCGATCAGGTCATTTGGGCGACGGATTTCGGCGACGAAATACGCCCGATGCGTCCGCAGGATTCGCATTTTCGCGGCAACATCGTTCAGGCGATGGTCGCATACGCCGAAGGAAAATTCGGCCAGACGAAACTCAGCCTTAAAGATGTTGACCGCATTATCGCTATCGGTTCCGACAGAATGATGAACGGTGTCCGCGAGGCTCGGCACACGACGCTGAAGCCTTATTTAAAAGAAAACCACACAGCGATCGGTTCGATAAATTCGCCGATGCAGTGCATGATGAAAGAGGTTTGCGCACAATGCCTGCAGCGTCACGTAAACCCGCACACCGGCGAAGAATTCTTCGTTTTCTCGTGCTTTAATCAAGATCAGCACCTCGATTTTGTCGATTTCAAAAACCTGAACGAACGCCTAAAAGCTAACAGCATTCAGGAAAAACTGACCAACATGTGGCTCGACCGCAGCATTCGGGCGTGACGATATCAAAAAGCTTTATGGAAAGGTGAATTAGATCTTCTTAGTTACTTTTTCCGGTTTGACAACGAGATTAGGGATGTCTGCATCGCGACTTTCTGCATACGCTTCAATCGTTGCCGCTTTGGCTATCGCGAAAACTCACGAACCGCCTCAATAGCTTTTCCCGGTATGAGGCAACCTATGTTCAATTTCCTTTATCAGCTCAGTCGATTCGAGAAGCTCACGTCGCTTCACCCCAGATCACGGGTACGTTTGGCCAGTCTGGCGATGAGCAATTAGGGCTTTAGCGTGTCAACCGATTCTACGTCGTTCGAGTGTTGAATTGGACGTACCAGATGGATTAAGAAATTAGACCATATCGCCAAAATTTTCGTCGCAGGAACTCATCCCGATTGGCATAGAAACCGTGCGATGTAATATCTAACGGGCCCGAATTCCAAGAACTTCTGTAAAAACTAAGCAGCTTTCCCTTGCTCGGCAAACTCATCCAACTGCACCGACGAGATCAATCGTAAAAATATGACGCGAGGCAAACCGCAAAATTGAGAATGGTTTGCACACGCTACGGTGGTTACAGATATTACGAGCGGCACCAATCCGATGAAACTGAACGTTAAATGGGTTCGTTTCGTCTTGGAAAAGCAGCACTAGATCTATATGACGCCGTAAAAGCGGGAAGCTCAGACCCGCTCCCCGATATAGAATTTCCGCAATCTGAGAAATTTGCGAAAACAAAGCCGTAGCCGTGACATCAACTCATCTTTAAATGATGTGTTGATGTTAAGAGTCTTCAGCATTTACTATAATCATTTTGTCATGAGAACGGCCCCACGACATATTGACGACGCCGCGCTCCGGTTTTGACGAAAGGAACGAGAGCATGTCTTTGATCGACCTTCAAGGCTATCGCAAATGAGTTCTGCGGAAGTTCTCTTATATAATCCATCGCTTAGGGTACCGGCGGTCGAACCGTGCCGACCATTCTCACTTCTTCGCGATCAGGATCTCAGCTTGGACTATATTCCAGCAACTTGCGATAAGTCGAAGGCCACTTTCGTAAATGATAAAGCCCGATGTTAGTGTATCCGTTTATGCCCAGACGGCCGACGGCATTCTCACAGATCGTCTCCGTTCGGCATTCGTCGATTTTCTTTTCACCGAGCTGGTCATATTCTCTCCTGGCATACGATATGCGGGTTTCTGCGAATCGTTATTGCTGTCGAGATCTTCAGAACCCTGTCACTATTGTCCAAGCGATCGACATCGTTGATAGTTATCCTGCCTCGAAAATATACACCGTTGTGCCTTAGAAAACCGCCATCGCCGCTTTTATTCCTTGATCCTATTGAAGCTTGAAGCGAGTCATAACCCCTGACAAGAATTCACACCTCGCCCCATTGGCCAGCGTCCTGCGGAGCCACTGTAGCCAGCAGGGATCGTGATTACACCGCTTTCCCAGATTCCGTTCTTATCCGCACTTTTTGAACATTCGGCTTATCAATTACAACATCAGCATCCCAGAAATCGGATTGTTTCCTTGGTTCCCGAGCAATTAAGACTGAAAAGCCGAAAAACACTAAAAATGCCAATTGGACTACAACATTAAAGGACTTCATATCCTTTTCTCCTCCTTCTTGATTGGGATTGAGACATCCAAGCAACTGTCTTCGACACGGCCAACCAAATCACCTCGACGGTTTTTGATCGGCATTGGTGAAAGTTCCGGGAGCGATTTCGGCTCGATCACCCCTAATTGCTTTAGCAGGTCTACAGCAACGACCGGTCGGGCGCGTTTGTCGTCGCCGTCTTCGATTTTCAGTGCGATGCTGGCGCCTTTTGGATATTTTTCTGATGGAAGAATTCCGCAGAGCCAGACGCCTTCGGCTCCGACCTTTGAAATTATTTTGCCTTCGGCTGCCTGCATCAGCATCGTGTCCAATCGCTCGGATCCGCCGATCAACTCGGGAAATTTCACCATAGCCGAAACTATCCGGTTGCAAGCCTTTCGTGTTTCTTCGGGAAATTCTGCAGGCGGCGAGATCAGGTTTACAAAGCTTTTCGCCATAGCCGAAAGCGGCATCGCAAAATTCGGAGCCGAACAGCCGTCGATGCCGATCGCGATCTCTTCTACCGGCATTTCCGCCATCGACGCAACCGCCGATAATATTTCTTGTTGTACGGGATTTTCGAGCGCGTCATAGGTCGCGAGATCTGCTCCGATATATTTTGCCGTCGCGAGCATCGCGGCATGTTTTCCCGAACAATTATTATGAAGCTGTGTCGGATATTCACCGGCACGCATCATCCGCTCGGCTTCCTTTTCGTAGAAGGGCAGATGAGTTCCACACCGCAGATATGCCTCTGAAAGTCCGGTGCGTTCGAGCATCAATTCGGCAACACGGGTGTGCCGTGCTTCGCCCGAATGCGAGGCACAAGCAAGAGCGATCTCTTCATCCGAAAAGCCGTATTCGTCCGCCGCTCCGCTCGTTAAAAAAGGCAATGCCTGCAGCGGTTTTGCTGCCGATCGCATGTATGTAAAAACTTCCGCGTCGCCAGCCGATGCGATCAGATCTCCGCCGCCATCGATAACGATAAAATGTCCGCGATGCAAAGATTCTACCGTTTCGCCGCGAACCAGTCTGGCCAATATTTCGCCCTGTTTATGTTTCATTTACCGGCTCCGGCGAGCATCTCACGGGCATTTTCGCGTGCGGCATTTGTGATCGTTTCACCTGCAAGCATTCGCGCGACCTCTTCGATGCGTTCGGTCTCATCCAGAGCGCGAACCGCGATCGATGTGCTGTTTTTAGACATAGCTTTTTCGACGACAAAATGGTTGTCGGCTTTGGAGGCGACCTGCGGCTGATGTGTGACGCAAAGAACCTGACGCGACTCCGCCAATTCTTTCAATTTCGATCCGACCGCTTCCGCAACACGTCCACCGATACCGGCATCAACCTCGTCGAAAACTGTCGATGTCGTTTCGGATAGATTCTTTGCCGTCGTTTTTAATATCAACATCAGCCGCGAAGCTTCGCCGCCGGAAGCTACTTTTGCGAGAGGTTTTGGCGGTTCGCCCGCATTGGCAGAAAAATAAAATTCGACGCGATCAAAACCTTTCGAGGTAAAGCGGCTATCGCCCTGATCGGTGTCGATCCGGACCTCAAACTTTGCTTTCTGAAGTGCGACCGCATCCAAATTCTGCTCAACCTCTTTTTGAAATTTCTTTGCTTTGTCGATTCGGCGTTTGTTGAGCTTTTCTGCCGCTTCGACGTATTCTACCCGAAGTTCACTGATCCGCTGTCGTAGTTCGACTTCGCGTTCTTCGGCAGATTCGATGTTTCGCAAACGCTCTTCTGCATCCGCCAAATGCTCAAGCGCAGAGTCGATCGTTCCGCCGTATTTACGTATGAGCCGGGTAATTTCAGCGAGGCGTCCGTCGATCTCCGCCAAGCGTTCGGCCGAAAATTCTATATGATCTCGATGATCCCGAGCCGTTGCGGCGATCTCTTCGATCGCTCCGCGAGCCGAAACAAGAGCGTCTTGGTATTGCAAAAAACGATCGTCAAATTCGCCAAGTTCATCGATCTTTTGCTTGGCTTTATCAAGCGTAGTTATGGTTGATCCGTCCGAATCATAAAGCAGATCGATCACATCGGAACTCAAAGCCGTCAATCTTTCCGCGTTGTTGAGCCGCTTTTTTTCCTGCTCGAGTTCCGTATCTTCGCCCGGTTTCAAAGCCGCATGTTTCAATTCACCGACCTGAAATTTTAGTATGTCCAAAAGCTGCAGCTTTGCCGCCTCGTCCGATTCAAATTCGGCAAGCTGCCGTTTGGCCCCGGATAGTTCAGCAAACGCATTCGCAGTTTCATTACGCAAACTTTGCGCCTCCGCAAACTCATCCAGCATCTCCAAATGCGACGCGGTATCATAAAGCAGATCGTGTTCGCCTTGACCGTGAATATCGACGAGCATCGGCGCAAGCGACCGCAGAACAGTCGCCGTAACTAGCTGATTATTGATAAAGATGCGATTTTTCCCGGCGGCGGAAATTTCACGCCTGACGATCAGTTCTTCGCCGTCTGCATCAATTCCGGCGGCGGCCAAAATGTTGTCCAATTCTTTCGAAACGGGTTTCGTAAACAATGCTTCGATCCGCGATCGATCTGCACCGGCTTTTATCAATTCTGAAGAAACACGGCCGCCTGTCAGAGCATTTAGGCTATCAACAATGATCGATTTGCCCGAACCAGTTTCGCCCGTGAGGACATTGAGCCCGCGGCCAAATTCGACCTCAAGCTGATCGATCAACGCAATATTTTCGATCTTCAGAAGGCTCAGCATAACTTTATTTCTTTGGCACAACACCTTCGCCAACGACCCATTTTCCGAGCGAAAATATTGCGTCCGGCGGGAACATTTTTTCAAGGTCATCGACGGTAAAATCGATCTTTCGATCTTTTTTATAAAATAAGAGATCGCCGAACGAACCAGCCACCGCAGCTTGGAAACGGCCCACAATATAAAACTTGCTCGCGTCGTATTCTTCCAATCCCGAATTGTTCGAAAGATAACCGACCTTTCTAATGAACGTCGGTGCCGCAAACATATCGCGGCGGCGGGCTTTGTTGATGCCGACATCTGCGATCGAAATATCGTTCGGCTTATCCCGCCGCATCACCGTTCCGTTACGAAATATGAAATCCATCAAACTGCCCGAACCATTTGGCGGAAGCGTGTCGTATGGTTTCATGCTGTATTTCTTTTCGCTCCCGTCGCTGACAGCTTTTAGTGCCGTTGCGAGAGCAATAAAATTCATCTTTACCAAATACATTTCATCTTTCGTCGCAAGACCGCCGGTCTCGATCAAGATCGTTGGTGTTCCCCAGGCTGAAAAATTATCGCCAAAAGCCGTAGCCGTGTATTCATCGTCATACCGAGCAACGTGGAGCACGATGAATTGCTCAAGTGCATCGCGGATCATCGAAGCAATTCGCCGGTTGCGTTCGTGTCCGGCATTCGTCGTTTTTGCTTCGTCGCCATAAACGACGAGTAGCGAGATCGAGGCCTGCTTAAACGTATTACCGACCGATGTCAGGTGATTTTGATTGTGTAAGTTAAACCCGATCTCCGGCGACCAGTCATCGCGTAGTTGTTTCAGCAAGCGTGCTTCCGGTGTTTTCAGGTCGATCGCGTCGCGGTTGATGTCAATCCCCTGGAGGTTTCGGCGAACATACATTTCCTCGCCATCGGGATTGAGCATCGGGATCGCCCGCAGCGTTACAGCTTTTTCGATTCGCTTTACCCAAGGCTTGTCGCGATTGTTCTGCAAGATCGTAAAAAGATCTATTAGAGCCGAAGTCGCAGTCGGTTCGTCACCATGCATCTGAGACCACATCATTATCTTCAGCGGCCCTGTGCCGAATTCGACCTGATATATTTCGCGGTTCGCGTTGCTGCGGCCGACCTCTTTTACATCAAGCCCAAGTGCCTTTAATTTTTCGAGTTCAGCCTTCAGATCGGCGTGCCTAAAATTAGAAGGAAAAATGCGTGTAACATGCTGGCTGTCCCAGATCTCGGATAATTCCATCGGAGTTTGCGAAGCAAGATTGATCGTTAGAAACGCCGCCGAAAATGCGGCCATGAGCAGAAGTTTCATATCCTCTAAGATAAACCGTTCACAGCATTTACAGCAAGCGTTCGCGAACGGACAGACCTTGACCGCAAGCATCCAACGAACTTTGTGAAAACCCTGCTCTTCCGGGTCTGAATAATAAATATTGTCATGATCGGGATGTTTGTATATGATGCTTGCGAAAAGCTAATTATATTGAGTCTGGGATTTTCAGGAGCGTATTCTATGGTTTCAGAAACTAGCAAAATGTGGCGATGCCTTGCATTCATTTCTGTCTCGGCAATGTGTCTGATCTTATTTATTGTCGCACCCAAATTCAATTCCGAGGCAAGCATAGACAAGCCTGCTATCAAAGCTCCCGATAACAGATTGCCGAACTACGATATAAGAGAAGATCGGAGCGAATCGGCGTCGAATTTTATCGAATCCGTTCGACAAAAAAATGGTCGAAGTTCAAGCGATATAGCTGATATGCGTGACGCTTTTGCTCTTGGCGAAACTGTCCTCAGATCAAAAGTTCACAATATAAAGGTTGAATACAATAGCGATTTGCGGATTCCGGAGGTCATCAGCCCAGACGTGTGGAAATCGGACATCAATTCTCTATCGAAGCCCTCGACCCAGCCGCGTTCGGGAATACTTCGGAGTTTTATAACAGATAACGGAGGCCTTTTTGGTATCAATGACCGCCAAGCTCTTGATCTAATAACAACCGCCGATCATACAAATCCTAACGGTAAGCTTTCATTTGTAAGCCTAAGACAGCAAATTAATGGCGTCCCTGTATTTCGCGGCGAGATCAAAGCCGGTTTTACCGCAAACGGTAGGATCATTCGCATAATTAATAACCTCGCTCCGCACCTTAATTATGATTCGCTTTCAGTAAATTTTCATGATCCGCTCAATTCTGCAACGGCGGCGGCAGAATACATTGATCATAAGTTTGATCCCGATGATCTAATAAAGGATCAGAAACTTTCATCAAACAATAAAATTGTTTATGGCAGCGGCGACTGGGCGACGACCGCTGAAAAAATGTATTTTCCGACCGAACCGGGCGTTGCCGTAACGGCTTGGCGTATCTTAATATGGCAATCGGGGTTTTCATATTACGTTATTGTTGATGCCGCAAGCGGAAAATTGCTGTGGCGGAAAGCCATTACCGAAGAACAATCGGCTCCCGCTACTTTTAATGTTTATGGCAATTTGAACAGCCCAATGAAAACGGCCGATAGCCCTACGCCATTTACGCCGGGCTGCCTCGACCCAACCAACTGTCCTCAGCCGCCTATTATATCGCGGCTCGATTTCACGCTGATCGGTAATGAAAACCCAAATACGTTCAATAACCTAGGTTGGATTCCTGACACCGGACTGCCCGTTCGCACGCCTGCCGAGCCCAACATAACTGATGGCAACAATGTTGAAGCAGGTATCGACCGTGACGGCACGGATGGAATCGATCCTGGCGGTCACGCCGTTGGCAATCCGACCCGCGTATTTAGCTACTCATACAATCCTGCTCCCGGCGATCCACCGCCAGGTGAGAATCCGATACCGCCAAATCCGCAGCCATATCCGCCGACATCCTTTCAACAAGGAGTTACAACCCATGGATTTTATTTGGTCAATCGTTGGCACGACGAAATGTATAAGCTCGGATTCACTGAGCAGGCAGGAAATTTTCAACATTTTAATTTTGGACGCGGTGGTTCAGAGGGCGACCGTATCTCATTGGAGGTCCAGGACGGCACGGGCACGAACGGAGCAAATTTTTCGGCTCCTGCCGACGGCGGACGCGGACGGATGCAGAATTTTATTTGGACGCCTGATACGCCGGATCGTGATGGAACATTAGACACAACTGTTGTCGTTCACGAACTGACCCACGGAGTTTCGAGCCGGCTGCATGGGAATTCCACGGGACTCAACACCAGCATGGCACGCGGAATGGGCGAAGGTTGGTCCGATTTTTATGCGGCTGCTTTGCTATCAGAGCCGGCAGACGCAGCGTGCGGCCTGCATGCAGTCGGTGGGTATGTTGCGTATCAGATTGTGTCTGGTTTTGAGGCAAATCATTATTACGGTATACGAAAATTCCCAATGGCAAGAATTGGGTGTTTGGGCGGTCCAAACAATTTGCCTCACAACCCGTTAACATTTGGAAATCTTAACGCTGGAAACTGCACAACCTTTGCAAGCGGATATCCGCGCGGCCCGCTTGGGGCAGTTGCATGCGATCAGATTCATAATGCCGGTGAGATATGGGCAGCTGCTTTGTGGGAGATGCGAGGTGTGCTGATCGACCGACACTCAGCAGTCGAAGGAAGTCGCCGAAGTCTCCAATATATTACCGATGGAATGAAACTTTCTCCGCTCAATCCAAATTATCTCCAGGCTCGAGATGCTATCATCACCGCTGCCGTATTCAGCGATCCGGCGGATGTTGGCCTGGTGAGCGAAGGATTTAGACGACGAGGAATGGGTTTCAGCGCAAGCATAATTTCGAGCATGCCGCTTGTTGTGGCTGAGGCTTTCGATTTTCCGCCAGGACAAAATCGGACGCCGTTTGATTTTGATGGTGATGGTAAGACGGATGTTTCTATCTTTCGGCCAGGGAATGGGCAGTGGTGGTGGCAGCGAAGTTCGGATTCGGTAGTTCGGGCCGCGCAGTTCGGTTCGGGGACGGACGTGATCGTTGCCGGGAGATTTTTCGGGCGATGGTAAAACTGACGTGGCATTATTCCGGCCGGGGACGAACGAATGGTACGTTCTACGAAGCGAAGATTCTACGTTTTATGCATTTCCATTCGGCACAAGCGGTGATCAGCCGGTAGCGGCAGATTTCGACGGCGACGGTAAAACAGACGCCGGTATTTTTCGTCCAAGCTCGAATATTTGGTATGTGCTTCGGTCCTCCGATTCGCAAGTTTCCGTGACGCCATTTGGCTCCGCCGGTGATGTTCCCGCGGTTGCCGATTATGATGGCGACAGCAAGGCGGATGTGGCTATATTCCGCCCAAACGGAAATTCGGGTGGAGCCGAATGGTGGTATCTGCGAAGTTCCGACGGACAAAATCGAGCGTTCGCGTTCGGTAATTCCACAGACAAACCGGTGCAGGGAGATTACACCGGCGATGGCAAAGCCGATGTTGCGATCTGGCGGCCGTCAAATGGTTCGTGGTACATTCTGCGATCCGAAGATTCAACATTCTATTCATTCCCGTTCGGCAACAGCACCGACATTCCCGCACCCGGCGACTACGACGGCGACGGTAAATTTGACGCGGCCGTTTTCAGACCGTCAACAGCGGATTGGTACATGAACGGCTCGATATCAGGCGTCTTGATCCAGCATTTCGGCATCACGGGCGACCTGCCGGTCCCGAATGCTTTCGTGCATTAGTCTATCGGAATAATTGACTGTATCTGGGTTTTCGAATCATTTCGACAACCCAGATGCTTTTTTATTTTGTGTTTGGCTGTTTTATTCGAAGCACTTCCGCGATGCTCCAGGCTTGTGCAGGACAGCCTCGCGGTTTATGTGGCGTTTGAGCATCGAATATTTCGGAGACTTGGCCAATGCCCGCTTGTTTCAGATGGGCGGTGAAGCCGGCGAGCATTTCCGCGACGTGAGCCTCAAGATCGGCGTCGCCTGTATGAACGCGGCAGTATCCGTCAATGAACGGACCGATCAGCCAGCGCCCAAACGGTGCCTTGGTGATATGCCGAATCGCGTTCGAACGGCGATCCTTCGTAGATCGGACTGTACGATCGGATCTTTCGGCGAAAGCGAACGCAGGCCGACCGGTGTCAGCAATTCGGCTTCAGCTTTGTCGATGATCTTGCGTGCGCTTTCATCATCGAGCATTGAGTGCGGCAATGAAACGGCTAGCACCTGGTTTGGCCGAACGGAAGCGTCGCGGCTGCCGTTGATAACGACATCGAAAAGACATTGCTCAGCCTCGTTCCAAAATACCGCGTTGAAACTTTGGCGACACATTTCGGCCATCGCGTCATATCGCGACTTATCTTCCATATCGCCGAATCCTTCCGCAAAATCTGCCATTATTCGTAAGGCGTTATACCAAAGTGCTTGGATCTCCACCGGCTTTCCGATTCGCGGCGTGATAACGAGATCGCCGACCTTCGCATCCATCCACGTGAGTTGCGTTCCGCGTGTTCCGGCATAGAGCAAACCGTCCGTATCGACATGAATATTGTATCGCGTTCCGCGAAGATGCCACGCCATTATTTCGGCGAGCTTTTCATAAAGATTTTCGCGAAGAAATTCAACATCGCCCGTTTTTTCAACGTAAGCGCGGATCGCTTCGAAATACCAAAGCGTCGCATCGACCGTGTTGTATTCCGGCTGTTCGCCGACGTCAGGAAATCGGTTGGGGATCATTCCTTCCGAGATATATTTCGAATATTCGAGCAAGATATTTTTCGCTATCTCGGGCCGGTTCGTCGCAAGGGTCAACCCATTCAGCGCGATCATGGTGTCGCGTCCCCAATCGGAAAACCACGGATAACCCGCAATGACAGTTTAGCCTTCGCCGCGCTTTACGATAAATTGATCGGCGGCAAGCGCCAGATATTGCGACCTCTTCATCCGGTCGAACCCGCGCGGATTATCAGTCGTTCGCGGCGTTCCAGTTCGCTCGTTTCAAAACTTTCCGCATCAGTCGCTCTGCGTTCCTCGGTCGAAGTTATGATTGTCGCCGGTTTCGAAAGATCGAACTCCAGCACAAACGGTTGAAAAAGGTCTTCTTGATAATCGAAGCCGCGTTCCTTTTCGATCGCATATTCGAAGTCACGATACCAATAGCCGGTCGGTTTCGTATCGAATGCATTGTTCGCAAAGAATATAGGCGGCAGTTCAAAAATGGGGCGCATTTTCACCATGCCTTCAGTTGTGTCCATCTTTGGATCGAGCCGACTGTTCTGATGCTGCAGATGATGATAATCGACAAAGGAGATAAGCGGCCGGACTTCGAGCCGTATGCTGTGTTTCACGGCTTCATCAGTAACCCGAAAGAATTCGTCTTTTGGCGGAATGACTGCCCATTGACAAACAACCGTATTTTCGCCGCTGACCATAAATATTTTCTTTTCGAGAAGCACTTCCCCGACGGAATATGTCCAGATCGGGAAGGGGTCGAGCCGAAAATTTTGCAAATATTGGAAGCCTTGCGGATGAACCTTTCCGGGGAATTGATTAGATGAAAGTTCGAAACGTTTATCGTCGATCACGACTGTTTCGTCCAGTTTCGACAACATCGTTACGCGACCGAGCGGAGCACGAGTCGCCGCAGTGAGAATGCCATGATAGCGCCGTGTATTCGCTCCGGCGATCGTGCCCATCGAAAAACCGCCGATGCCGTTCGTTTCCAGCCATTCGCGGCTCGAAGCTTTACTGAAATCACCGCAGATGTCGTTGCCAAAATCTATCATTTTGTTAAAGCCGAAACCGTTTCCAGCGGAAAGAGTTCTTTGTAAAGAGCTTCCGTTCGATCTGTCATTTTACTCAGCGAAAAATCTTGAGCGGCTCTTGCCTTTGCTGTTTTGGCAGTCACAAACGAACGGTTCAGATCCAACAAGATCTCGTTTATCTTTTCGGACAAAGCGAGCGGATCATTTGTCGGGACGATATGGTCCGGCGCTATTCGAAGTTCCCGGGCTCCGGCGGTATCGGTAGCGACGACGGGTGTTTCGGAGATGATAGCCTCAAGCATCGCTATGCCAAAGCTTTCCGAATGCGACGGCGAAACGAACAGATCGAGCGCGGAATAAAGCATTGCAGTGTCTTCAACCCAATCGAGCCAAAGAAAATTTTCTGTTATGCCGAACACACTCGTCAACCTTTTCAGTTCGCGGCGAAAGCTTTTGTCGAGCGAATTGTCTTTTCCTGCTATCAAGAACCGTGCTTTCGGAAACTTTTTTATCGTTTCATTGGCGGCGAGCACAAGATCGCGTTGACCCTTTAGCGGCAGCAATTCGCCAACCGTTCCGATCAGCGGAACATCATCTGGAATTTCGTGAAACGAACGAAATTCGTTTCGGAGTCTTGAGCGTTCATTTCGAAGCCAGTTGTTGGTATCAATGCCGTTCGGGATCGTTCGGATCTTTTCTTCTGGGAACGTTCGTTTTAATTCATCCGAAACGCCGCTCGAAACGCCAATAACCCGCTCAACATTTTTTAAAGCATATCGATTAAATGGTTTGAGCGGAAATACTACATGCCGCGTTAGGACAAACTTTGCATTTTTTGCGAGTGCGCATGCGATGCTTGCCGGTATGTAATCGCGCGCGATATGTGCGTGGATAATATCGATCTCATTATCACGGACAAATTTTGCGATCCGTGATGCGCTGAATATGCCGACAGAATTCCGGATCGATACTGTCAGAATGTTTGCTTCCGGCAAAAAATCGAGATATTTTCGCCATTCATTTGTCGGACGGATCGCCGCAAAAAGCTTGTGGCCGCGATCGTGAAGCGACAGCGCAAGATCAGCGAAGTGGCGTTCAGTGCCGCTGTACGTACGAGCCGATGATATTTGCAATATCCGCATACCTAATGGGCATTTTACAACGTATAGCCGATAACCTAAACAGAATTTGTGAAATAAAAAAGGCACGCTTCTGAAGAAGCGTGCCCAAATGTTTTTCTCAAAAGAGAAAAAGCTAATTAGAACTGGAAACGAGCAGCAAACTGGATCTGTCGTTCCCGATAGAGTGTACTGTCCGTGCCGGTGATCTCGCCGAATGTCGAATTATAATTCAAAACCGAAGTACCGGAAAGGGTATAGAGCGTACTGTTCTCGCTGAAAACATGCGTTCTGTTCTGAATATTGAACGCTTCAGCAAGCAGCTCTAGATTCATGGACTCATTGAAACGGAATCGTTTCGAAAGACGTGCATCGATATTGAACAATGCCGGCAATCGGTATGAGTTTCTTCCGGCAAGCGGGAAGAAGTTATCACCAAACGTACCATTAAGGCTCGAACCCGAAACATTTCCGCTAAATGGTTTTCCCGAATAATAAGTAACGATCGGTGCAAACGACCAGCCATTAAGCAAATAGTTTTGAACCGAATTCTTATTTCCTTTGTAGAAGATCGGAGCATATACACCGCTAACTACAACCTTGTGACGCGTATCAAAATTACTGGGACCGATGTCATAGCTTCCGTCCAGAATGTCGTACGGGCTATTTGTCTGAGTAAAGGTCGCAGAGTTCTGATTCGTATCGGTCGATTTCGCCAATGTATAGCTTGCTTGCAACTGAAGGCCTTTTGTAAACCGTCGATTGAAGGCAAAAACCAAAGCATCGTATTGCGATTTCACAGTGCTTTGAATGCGTGTCAGTGACTGCGTTCCGATCGCACCGCCGAAGCGGCTATAACGCGGCAACGTGAAGGTCTGGCCGCCGAACGGACCGCCATTGACCGTATAGGTACGGTTGCCGGTCAATTCATTATTAAGATCAAAGAATGTCGGCAAATTACGTCCGAGGCTGCCGATGTAAGAAACCGAAACAACGGTGTTCTTCATCAACTGATGCTCCAGAATCGCGTCGTACTGATGGATCTTCGGAGCCTGGAAATTTTCCGAGAAGAACTGTACCGCACCGCCGACAGAGATCGGCGTATTGTCAGGCAGAACGTTCGGAAATATCGGAGCACTTGCCGAAGAACCGGGAAGCGAAACGAGAGCTTGGCCGTTCGGATTTCCAGTGTTGATCATTGCGTTGTATATGGTCGAACTCTGAACTCGTCCGAAATACACTCCATAACCAGCCCGGAAACTCGTTCGTCCATCACCGAATACGTCATAGGCAACGCCAATGCGCGGACCGAAGTTGTTCGTATCGGAAGGAAATTTCGAGGTGGCCTCTGCAATGGTTCGGCCATCGTAAGGAATAACAACCGTGCTCGATCCCGGTCGCTGAACTTCCGGCATTTGGATGTATTCGTAGCGAAGGCCGAGGTTCACTGTGAGTCGCGGATTGATCCGGAAATCATCTTGGACAAAGAAGTTGTAATCCCATGTCTGAAGCTTGATGCCCGGGCTACCGAAACCTTGCTGGTAATTACTGGTGTAACATTTGCCGACCGAGCGGGACGAGTTGATACATGCTGTCGCTCCCGGAAGACCATCGGTGTAGTTGACGTAGTCGAGAATAAAATCGCCGGTGTTATTGTAGGAATATGAACCTGCACCGGTGAATAGATTGCTGATCTCGTCGGAAACACGATTTATATCGCCGCCAAATTTGAATGTGTGGCGTCCGCGGCTCCAGGTCACGGTGTCGGCAAATTGAAGTCGGCGTTCGTCGGGATACGAAGCTCGATCAAGGAAGTTTGGCGTACCAAAAGTAAAGCCATTCGAAATAAAGATCGAAGGGGCACGTGTGCCGCCCAAGGCCGTTGAAGGCTCTCCGGTTGCCGGGTCTTTACTGAACTGACGTTCAAAATCTCGTCCCCATTGAAAACGTGCTTCATTAATGATGTTAGACGAAAGTGTCGATGTAAGACGTGCATTGAGCGAATCGACACTCACCAGGTCATCGCCGAAAGAAGCTCGTCCGCGTGTGACAGTCGGTTGCGTTTGAACGCCGTTCAGCGAATCCCAACGCAGACGATTGTAGCTGATGCTGAATGTATTGTTGTTGTTGATGTTCCAGTCGATCTTAGGAAGAAAAAGGGTCTGATCGCCCGAACGCGGAACTTCGCCGGTCAAGCTGCGAAGGAACTCGGTCGTCGAATTCGCTTGTGCCTGGGTTACACCGCGACAAGCAAGCCTGTTACCCACTGTTTGTGTACCCGTGGCACAATTTGTCGGAAGAACAACAACGATCGGATCGAAGAAGCTCGGTGAGGTTGCTAAGGCAACGCCGGGAAAATTACGTTTTTGCTGATCGTAGCTAAAAAAGAAAAACAATTTGTCTTTAACGATCGGGCCGCCGATCGTTCCGCCGAATTGTTCGCGGAGATCGACCGGTTTTGCGGGAAGCTGTTCGCCGTTAGGACCGGAGACGAACGAACGCGGGTTACGTGCACCGTTTCGGTTATTTCTATTGTAATAGAAAAGGTCGCCGTGAAATTCGTTGGTACCGCTCTTGGTAACAGCATTGGTCACACCGCCTGCCGAACGTCCGTATTCTGCTGAATAGTTCGAGGTGTTTACCTGAAATTCCCGTATAGCAGATTGGCTAATCCCGTAGTTGATACGCGTGCGGCCGCGTTCCTCGGAGAAGAATGCCTGGTTGTTGTCGCCGCCGTCGATAGTATTGTTGTTCAGCAGACCCGAAACACCGCGGAAGCTGATCAAACCGAATGTACCGTCCGGAACTGCGCTCGGCGTAAGCAAAGCGAAGTTCGACCAGCGGCGTCCGTTTATCGGCAGTTCGTTGATCGACGTTTGGTTGATGTTAGCTGCGTTGGCGTTATCGTTAGTGTTGATGACCGGAGCTTCGGCCGTAACTTCGACCTCAGCGGTCGTGTCACCGATAGAAAGTTGGATATCGACCGGTGTTGATTGTCCGACCTCAACAATGATGTTATTAGCAACTGCGGGCGCAAAGCCAGTCACGGTCGTTTCGACGCGATAGGTTCCCGGCTGCAGGTTAGTTACGCGATATCCGCCATCATTCGTAGCGGTTACCGTAACGGCATTGTTCGTGCCGATGTTTGTGATTGTGATCGATGCGTTTGGCACGACCGCGCCTTGCGGATCCGTGACTTTTCCATTGATGCCGCCCGCCACAGTCGATTGAGCAAATACTTGGCCCAAACCGAGAATAAGGCTGAATGCGATCAAGGAAAACGCTTTGAAGGAAAACATTTTAGTCATTTTTTGGCCTCTTAAAATACTTAAGATTATCTAACAAAATTTATTACTTGAATTTCCGAATAAATATATTGAATTTCGGATTTTTATTTAATTTTTTGGATTATTTAACGCGGACCTTTCCGCGGCTTACAATGTTCTTAGCTTTTTGATCGACATTGCAGCATTGTCAAACCTAATGTTTCTATAACTTTAACCTTCCGGTTTTGAGCAAAACTCAAGATCGGCATGTCAATAATAGAGATCGGACTAGGGCGACGCGTTTTTTAAGGCAATTTGAGTTCCTTAATCCATAGAAGATCAACTGCCTTTCAAAACATTAAATTATGGTTTATCAGCATTAAATCGGTATTACAAAATCGATAATTTTTTTAGAACTCTCAGAAAAACAGATGTTCACCGTAAATTATTCTAAAACAACTAATTTTGGCAACTTTTCCGAGCCGGTTCTTCATCGAATCACAGCACAAAAATAGATACTTGACTTTTTTGTAAGATTGAATTAGATTGTTGTCGCACAAACGCGTTAAGGGCTATCGATAGCTATAACCGTTCGTGATATATAGCACAAGGAAAGGGTAAATATAATGGCACAAATAGAATATTCTACATCGTCATATCGAACACCGATGCATAACCGCATCACCGCAAGTATGCCGATCGAAGTTAGATGGCGAGATGCCGAAAGCGGTGAACTCATTCGCGTCGAGGGAATGACCGAAAATGTCGGAGAAAACAGTGCCCTCGTTAACCTTGATAAACTGCCTCCGGTCGGAAGCGAGGTCAAATTACGGATCTTGGCAAATGACAAACCGATCATCGAGGTTGGAACTCAGGTTATTCGCGTCGAACGCGACCCGAGCAAGCCTATGGCGGCTCTTTCCGTTTTGGATAATTTGAAAAAATGGAAAACAGTTGCAATGACAGCCGCTCAGGAATGGGTAACGCTTCATTGGCATCTCAATTACGACGAGGAATGGGTCAATTAATTGGCTTGTCTCTTATACATAAACCTTGAGGCCGTCTGAAAAGGCGGTCTTTTTTTACTTCGATGCCAACTGAAATAAGGCTTTGAGCATCAATTATAGTAATGAAATACGTCTTTATTTTTATATTGATATTTACTTTTGCGGTTGCGGCTTCGGCACAAGCGAAACCTATAACGCAGCCGGAATTTGTAAAGATGATCTATGCGGCGAATAGCGATCCGGCGGCTATTGCCAATGTGATCGACGATCTTCGCAAACGCGGCATCGGATTCGTTCTATCTGACGGCATCCGAACACTCGTTCGTTCAAAGACAAAGAACAACGAAGAGTTGAAACGCGAGCTGGAAGAAGCCGACCGCCGACGCGAGAATCCGGAAACCTCAGCACTGCCCTCTGCCGAAGAAGCGGCTGCGGCCCTTGAAAAGGCACGCTCGAATACGTTAGAAGCTCTTTCGGAAATGCCGGATTTTGTTGTCAAAGAAAATATCAGCCGGTCTGAATCATACGCCGGCACAGGAAATTGGCGTCAGCGTGACACTCTGCTTATCGCCGTCAGTTACAGCACCGAAAAGGGCGAGCAATATAGATTACTGGCAAGAGACGGCATTCGAGCAAATAGCGATACTAAAAGCAGCTACAGCGGCCTGGATGGCGCGACGTCCGGCGGCGAATTTGTCGAAGATCTGAAAAAGATATTTTCAAAAGAGAGTGAAACCAAGTTCGAGCCGATAACTACCGACACGATCCGCGGCCGCCGAACGATCGTTTTTGAATATACTATCAACATAGAAAATAATAAATATGGCGGCATTGGCCTGAAAGGACCGGTTTACAGTTCATCGCCGGCAGGCGAAAAAGGCCGCATTTGGGTCGATCGCGATAATTTCCGCATTCTGCGTGTCGATTATAATATGACCGACATAGAGCCGACGTTTCCGGTAAAGGCGGTAACAAAAAGGATCGATTATGACATAGTCGATATCAGCGGTGAAAAATATCTGCTGCCGACGCTTTCTGATTTTCGCGGAACGATCGCCGAATCGGGAAAAAGATTCGAGCAAAGAAACGTCATACGCTTTCGTGATTATCAGAAATTCGGCACGGATGTTGTCATCGGCGACGAGGACCTGAAACCTGATACGCCGCCGGAAAGCGAGGAAAAGCCAGATCCAAAAATAATAGATCGATAAATTTAATTCGGCGGTTCAGCTTTGCCGCTTGTTTGTCTTATCCTTTTTATTGGAGCAGCGGCGTAAGTCGCACCGTCGAAATGATCCAACAACCGTGAGGCAAACTTGGTCGAACTAACTTCGCTGGATAAATCGATAAAGCTCGATATCCGTTACGCAACGACAAACAATTTCACCGGCAAAGCCGTCTATCCCGAAGCACGTGCTTTTTTGCAGAAGCCGGCGGCTGAGGCTGTCGTTCGTGTTCATAAAAAGTTAAAAGAACAAGGGCTCGGTCTTGTTATTTACGACGGCTATCGGCCGTGGACCATCACCAAATTATTTTGGGAGGTCGTAACGGAGGATCAGCGTAAATTTGTCGCCGATCCGGCAAAAGGTTCGAAGCACAATCGCGGCTGTGCCGTTGATCTCGGCATTTACGATCTCGAAACCGGTGAAGCGATACCGATGCCTTCCGGTTTTGACGAATTTACCGAACGAGCCTCGCCTGATTACAACGGCGGGACAGCCGAAGAAACCCGGAACCGCGAGCTCCTTCGCAAATTAATGGAAGCCGAAGGCTTTGCCGTCAATCCCAGAGAATGGTGGCATTTCGACTACAAAACCTGGGAAGATCACGCCATCTACGACATCGCGTTCTCAGAAATCCAACAGAAAAATTGACCGCTGATAAGAAAGCTATAAAGATGCTTCTTCTGTTTTCGGAGCGTCCTTTTTCTTCCCTGCTTCGATCTGAAGCGTGATCTTAATCTCATCGGAAACACCCAACACGCCGGCTTTACCATAGTTGATGCCGTAGTCGCGTCTGTTTAATGTCGTTTCTGCGGCAATGCCCATTTTGCCGCCGCTGCGTTCGTCAGCAGGAAGCCATCCGACGATATCAAATGGAAAGCTGATGGATTTTGTGACGCCTTTCATCGTAAAATCACCGGTCAGCATCCAACCTTTTCCTTTCTTTTCAACCTTTGTGCTCTTAAAGGTAATTTCCGGATACTTCTCAACCTCAAAGAAATCAGCCGACCGCAGATGTTTGTCGCGCGGTGCAACGCCGGTATCTACGCTTGTCGCTTGCGCGGTAAATTCAACCGTGGACTTTGAGATGTCTTTTGCATCAAAATTTACCGAGCCGGTGAAATCGCGAAAAAATCCCGGAACCTCGACCAGACCGAAATGCCCAACCTTAAATCCGATGAAGCTGTGAGCTTTGTCAAAATTATACGTGCCCGAATCGCCGGTTTTCATCGCACCTTGGGCCGCGAACTGTTGTTCAAACGTCAGGTTGCGCGCTTCTGTGCCCGAATTGGAAAAAATAAAAAATGCCGCAAGCGCGAATAGCGCCAAAAATGTAGTTCGTTTCATAGGTTTCTCCTCAAAATCATGAACGCGGATACTCTTGTCCGCTATCGTCAATTTCTTTCGATTTATTTTATCTCATTTCAGCCTTATCGCGGAACGGATTTTCGCGCTCAGTCAGCTTTGGTCGTTACAATCAGCCGAAACGCAGCCGTTCGCGGTTTTGCGACCATTTTCTTTCTGACGAAAAGCAGATAATCGCCGGTTCCCGGCAGCGTTAATTCGAGCGTTGGCGAGCTGTCGAATTCCGTTTCCAGATCAAATTCTTCGCTGAAGACGCGATAATCGAAAAGGCTCGTCCGCTCCATTTTCAGCACGATCGTCTGGCCTTCTCTCGCCGAAAAAATATATTCCATCTCTTCGCCGTTCGAAAGCCTTTCGCTCAAATTGATCGAACCGCCCGGTTCAGCTAGCTCGAACCGCTTCGGCTCGGCCTTTCCGCCATTCTGCGCAAAACAAACCATCGCCGACACAGCCAAAACAAAAACTAAAATTATTGCTCGCTTTATCATATTAGCTTCGATCTCCTTACATCGTCCGATAAGTTCAACTATAGTGCCGCCGCCATTAAACGTAAAAGAGTGATGCGAACAGTTGAAGACTTTACGATGCTTGAAACGAATCGAATGTCAAAGCACAGGCATTTCTGTCATCTTGTCCAAAACATGCCTTTGTCCACACCTTGTCCACAGCTTGTCCACGGCTTGTTCAGGGCTTGTTCAGAGCTCTCTTGAACATGCAAGTTATTGTCTATATTTATGTTACGTCCACAGTCAGTTCATTTTGGCTTAAATTTAAACAAAACTTTTCTAATTTATATCTGTGCCACTTTGCTACACAATAAACCGATGTTCCTCAACCCATCGTCCCTCTTATTTTCAAGGACCAATGCCATGACTGGCATCAGATTATAACCCAAACTGTCGCATATATGCAACGAGTTTGCATTGTCAATTGTGAACGAACGGAACGCGGACACTCTTGTCCGCAATAGCCGGTTACCGCCAAACCGACGCTGTCATTAGAACACGTTTTTAACGCAGTATCTTTCCATTGCATGCAAGGGTTCTGCAAAAGATATGTGAAACTATCTTCCTGTGTGGTTCAAACTGTGTGGCAATTGCCTTCCTTCGCGTTGGGAGCACACTTTACCATTTACTGATTACGATTTACTATTTACCCATATGAGAAGGCCTGAAACGACGGAGTATGCGCCGTATTATGAACGTTATGTTTCGCTGATCGGCGAGACGGATATTACTGCGGTTTTGGAGGCTCAGCCGACGGAATTGCAGGATATTTTTACACCGCTGAGCGAAGAAGACGCTTTGTTTGCTTACGACGAAGGCAAATGGACGATGAAAGAGGTCATTAGCCATTTGATCGACGGCGAGCGGATCTTTGCATATCGTGCTTTGCGGATCGCGCGTGACGACAAGACGCCGATGGAAGGCTTTGAGCAGGACGGCTATATCGAATACGCCTTTGCGAACGACCGAAGCATTGCCGATCTGCTCGAAGAATTCAAGCTTCTACGGCGTGCAAATATGCTGATGTTCAATCATATGAATGACGACGCATGGAACCGTATGGGAACGGCAAGCGGTTCGCCCGTTTCGGTCCGCGGGCTTGGCTATATCATGGCCGGGCATGTGAAGCATCACGCAAATATTCTTCGCGAAAAGTATCTGAACCGCTAGATGAAATACGACGTCATCGTCATCGGCGGCGGTGCGGCCGGGCTTTTTTGCGCGATCGAAGCCGGAAAGCGTCGGCGAAAGGTTTTGGTCATCGAACGCAATACGCAGATCGGCCGAAAGATACTGATCTCCGGCGGCGGCAGATGTAATTTTACGAACCGCCAGGTTTCCGCCGAAAACTTTATCTCTAAAAATCCGCATTTCTGCAAATCCGCACTCGCACGTTTTACGCCTCAGGATCTTATTCGGCTCGTCGAAAAACACAACATCGAATATTACGAAAAAAAGCTCGGCCAGCTTTTTTGCCGGACGAGTTCTCGCTCGATCGTTGAGATGCTCGAAAGCGAATGCAACTCGGCTGGAGTCGAGATCAAAACCGGTGTCGAAGTTCTCTCGGTTGAACGCGGCGAGCGGTTCACGATCGAAACAAACCGAGGAAGTTTCACCTCGGACAAATTGGTTGTTGCGACCGGCGGGCTTTCTTTTCCAAAGGTCGGAGCCACCGATCTTGGTCTGCGTATCGCACGCCAGTTTGGCCTGAAGATCGAAGAGCCGCGGCCGTCGCTTGTGCCGCTGGTTTTCTCGGGCACTAAAAAAATGAGCAAACTCGCCGGTGTTTCTTTCAAAGCAGATGTCGAAACGAACGGAACCACGTTTCGCGACGACGTGCTTTTTACGCACAGAGGAATGTCCGGTCCGGCGATCTTGCAGGCATCGAATTATTGGGCGAAAAGCCAACCGGTCATTATCGACACGCTGCCGGAGATCGACATCCGCGAATTATTAACCGCGAATCGCCAAAGCCGGCAGCAGCTAGGAAATTTTGTTTCGCAGTATCTGCCCACACGTATCGCCGAATCGATCCTTGGCGAACAGATCGCCACAAAACCGCTTGATCAGATCAGCAATAAAGAGATCGAACAGGCCACGGAAACGCTAAAGAATTGGACAGCTAGATTTTCTGATACGGAAGGTTACGACCGAGCCGAAGTGATGATCGGCGGTGTTTCAACCACCGAAATAAAATCTAATTCAATGGCGGTGAATAAGTTTCCTGATCTCTATTTTATAGGCGAGGTCGTAGATGTCACAGGTTGGCTTGGCGGATATAATTTCCAGTGGGCATGGGCGTCGGGATACGCATCCGGAACGAGTGTTTAACGCAGCAAAACAGGCAATTATACTTTAAAATAACGAGGGAGGAAACGTCTCCCACACCGTCTCCCCCCGTTTCGCGCAAAACTGCGTGGAGCAGTTTGCAGCGAACTTAAATTAACTTGTCAAAAATAACTCTTTCGTAAGATAGCAGAAACTTTTTAATGTGTCTAGCGAAAGTCTGCAATATCTAGATCATATTTTTCTTTTACGTATTCTTCGGCGGATCTGTTCACATTTTTTAAGTTTTCCAGTCGCCGCTGTGATTTCGCAATATGAGTACGCGCCCGTCCGGCCATATGTTTCAGCATGTCTCTGCCGGCTTCTCTTTCGGCAATATGTTTTTGGAAAAGATCAAATAGTTCGGAATCTTCCGATGTTTTCTTTTCAGCGATCAATTCGCCAAGTCTTCGCTTTACCTGAGATATTTGCCGTATTACCCGAACCAGATTGTCACCCGGCGAATTTCCCGTGACCGAATCAGGGCTGACGCGGTAATCATCCGCTAGTTTTTCAAGGCCCGTCTGGTCACCTTTTGAATAAGCTTCGTTAAGCTTTGCCATCAGGCCATGCCGCTTTTCTTTTTCGGCATTATCAAGAGCAAGATCAGGATGAATTATCCTGGCAAGATCGTGATAAGCTTTTTTTGCCTCGGCGGTCGGTTTTATCCGATCGATCTGTTCCTGAAGTTTCTCATCGTTTGCCCGCGCGGCAGATTCTTCCGCACGGCGTCTGAGTTCTTCGGCACGCTTTTTTATCTCGGCATCATCGGGAACAAGCTTTACTTCTTCTTCGGCGATCTGTGCGTCGATGTCGTCCTGTTCGGCATAAAGCCGGCCGACCTGCATCGTATATTGAGCTTCGAATCTTTCGAGGTCCGATCTAATGTCGGCCATCTCCTCTTCGCGATCCGCCAGCCGATCGCTGAGCCGTTCGAGCAATGCCGTTTTTTTCGTCAGCTCAACATCTTCCGGTGCGAGCGTCTTTTCTATTTTCGTCAGCATTAGGAATATAGATTCATCGGCCGCGATAAAAGTTTTAAAGGGTCTTCGACATTGAGCTGTTCCCGAACAAAGAAAGGCTCGCCGGCCTCGCAGCCGATCATCGAACCGAAATGCCGCGAGCGGTTTTCGAGCTCATTCAAGAACCGTTTATCTGTAAGGCGAGTTTCGGGCTCGTTCGAATTCGGATCAAAGAATTGTGAGGAATGAGCGCGGATCGCTTCCATTTTTTGTTCGAGAAAATCTGATATATCAATAATGAACGAAGGCCGAACCGACATCGAGAACACATTATATGCAACACGCGGAACACTGATCTTTTCGCCTCCGGTCTCTGCGTCGAAATTTTTCATGCTCGAAAGCCGTGCCGATTCGCGTACGAGCTGCGTAATATGATCATGATCCGGATGCGGGTCGTTTTCCTGATGCGTCAACAAGAGCTGTGGCTTCAAACGGCGCAGAACCCGGACGAGTTTTACACGCGAATCGTCATCTGCAAAAACATGTCCGTCCGGCAGGCCAAGATTTTCGCGGATATCGACCTTTAATATTTCCGCCGCTTTTGCCGCTTCGGCCGCACGTCCTTCGACTGTTCCGCGCGTTCCCATCTCGCCACGCGTTACATCCAAAATGCCGGTTTTGTAACCAAGCTGTTTTAATTTCAGCAAAGTTCCGCCGACGGTCAGCTCAGCGTCGTCAGGATGCGCGAATACTGCAAGAATGTCGATCTGACTCATTGAGGTAAATTTACCACAAATGCGTACGCCAAAACTAACTTGCGGTCTGATATTATTGGTATTATGAAATTGGTCGTGCTTGGTTCGGGAACTACGGTTCCGCATCCGAAAAGGTCGTCTTCCGGTTATTGGCTGGAAACGGCCGAAAGCAAAATATTGCTTGATTGTTCGGCGGCGGCGATACCGCGAATGCTTTCGGAAGGTTTGCCATGGTATGAGCTGGATACTATCTGGATCTCACATTTTCACATCGATCATTGCGGCGGATTGATACCGTTTTTAAGCGGTGTCAAGCATTCGGCAGAAATGAAAGAGCGAACTAAACCCTTGAAAATTTTTGGGCCTATTGGTCTGCGCGATCTGATCAAAGGCTTCAGCGAAGTTCATAATTACAAACTTTTTGAGCAGCCGTTTCCGCTGGAGATCATCGAGGTCGAACCGCTCGAAAAATTTACGATCGCGAAAGGCGTCACCGCAGTTCCGATGAAAACGCCGCATACGGATGAAAGCTTGGCGATACACCTGCGGGATGCTGACGACACGACCCTCGTTTACACGGCCGACACCGGTTTTACGGAAACGCTCGGGACGTTCGCTCGCGGAGTCGATCTTTTGCTGATGGAAGCTTCGTATCCGACGGACAAGCCGGTTCAGAAACACCTGGAACTCGCCGAAGCGATGTTCATAATAAGAAGAGCGAAACCGAAACAAGCTGTGCTGACACATCTTTATCCCGAATGGGACGACGTTGATTTTGACGAGGCCGTCGCGAAATTTTCGCCGCCATGCGATGTATTGGAAGCGGAAGACGGTTTGCGGATCGAATTCGGAAAATAAAAAAGACCGTCGTTTCGGACAGCCTTTTTGTTAAAATATCTACGGAACTAGCTTTTGACGTTTCGTTCTGCCATCGCCATGAGTTCCTCAGGCATCCATTTTTGCAGGTTTTTTTCTTCGGCTTCGGCAATTCCGCGATCGCGGTTGCGCCATTCTTTTTCGGGGTCGTCTTCGCGGCCCGATTCTTTCGGATAATTTTCGACCTGCTCGAGACTGATGATTATACCGTGGATCACCTCGTTCCAATCTTCCGTTTGAATGCCGCGTAGAACGACCGGCAAGCCCGCCGTCCAATCTTCTTCGGGCGTGATATTGTCATATTCAGGTATGGTCAAAAATGCCGTTGCGGGAAACGGTTTGCCGCCGAATTCGCTGACGAGCTGCGAGCTTACGTCTTTATAAGATGCATTCGCATTAGATTGCCGTATCGCCAACGCCCGGCGGAAAATGTCTGATACTGTTGTTGCTTCGCTCATGATAATTTATCTTAGCTAATAAATTACACTCTAATTGAAAAGAGCGCAAAGAACCAAGATTTAGTTTATTTTAACAGGAAAAGCTTAGTATGTTCTTATCGGCAAAGCGTTTTGTTATTCGGGTCGGTGGTTATCTGATAGACGCGGTCGGACATGTAGCAATGAAAATTTATCCACTTAGGGTTTACCGTGAACTCGCCAGTGAGATTCAAATAAATGGTGATTGGACAGAGATCGTTCCGCCGGCACCTATGAAGATCAAACGAAGATTTCAATCGGTCGACCTAAAAATTGAAGGTGCAAGACTTTGGCTAGATGCAGGCAAAATACAATTGCCTGATGGCAGAACCATAGCTCCGGAGCTTCAGATCCAAGGTGCAGATGAACATTGGCACGATTTAATGTCCGGCCGTTATGGGTTATCAGTATCCAATTTCGATACGGAGAACGATGTAGCTGAGATTAGCTCGGCTTCATTTAGCGTTAAAGCCGATCAGAAAGAATATCTGAAAGTTCGAATTCGAAGCGACGAACCTTTCAGTTGTTCCAAAGTTATTTGGCGCAATTTTACTCTTAAGTAGGAATCAGATATCTATGAAGAAGCTCATTTACCAACTCCATATATTCCTCGGTGTTGCTGTGTCGGTTCCGGTTTTGGCATGGGCTTTGAGCGGGTTGATGTATGCGGTGCCGAATGTGGTCGAGGGCGGTGCGGTTGAGCGGCTTGCGGCGGAGCGGATAAAGGTTTCGCCAACTGAAGCTATGGCTAAAGCGAACCAGCTTGCCGGACGCGAATTGCCGACGACAGCTTTGACATTGTTGATGCGCGATGGGCGGCCGCAGTATCAATCGATAGGCGGAATGGGTGCGGATTCGATCTTTATAGATGCCGAAACCGGAGCCGCTGCGTTGTCACCGCCGCCAAGTTTGAAAACTCGATTCTTCCGCGAGGCTCATTTTTATTTTTTCGCGGGTTCGTGGCAAACGACGCTTTTGATCTTGTTTTCGGCGCTTGCGGCTCTTTCTACAATAACGGGAATTTATCTAAATATTGTTTATTGGCTGCCTCGTTTTCGCGGACGTCCAAATAAGAAAACGCTCGAACCGATAAATTAAAAGCCAACATTTTTCTTGTATATGTGCGTCTAAGCAGATATTCTTGCAATGAACGGGGCAAATCAAATATGAAATTATTTTTAGCGTTATTTATTCTATGTGTTGGGTTTACGGCGGTTTTTGCGCAAAACGAACAATCGCCGATCAGCCGATGCATCTTTCGATTATCCGAATTGGAACCTGAAGCAGATAACGGGCGGCGACAAGATCGATCTGCGCGAATTCGCCGCAGGAAAGAAACTTGTGATGGTCGTTTATTTCGCTCCGTGGTGTCACAACTGGGAACACGATGTCGATTTTGTACAATCGCTGAGTGAAAAATATGCGAAAGACGGCCTAGGCATAATTGGTGTCGGCGAATACGATACCGTTTCTAAAATGAAGGCGCATCTTAATCTTAAAAGCATTACATTCCCGACGGTTTACGAATCCGAAGCAAGCTCAGAGCGTTTGAATACCACGCATTACAAACTGCGCACCGAAGCCGGTGACAAAAGAAAATGGGGTTCGCCATTTTATATTTTTCTAAAACCGGAAGATATCCAGAAGACCGGCGATATTGTTGCTAAAAAAGAAAAGATCGTAGCCGGTGAATTGATAAAACAAGATGCCGAGAAATGGATCCGCGAAGAGCTCGGCCTAAAGCCCGAGACAACGGAGAAAACAAAAGCCGCGGTTAGCGATTCGAAATAATTAAGGCATTTCCGCAAGCGTATCGGCGAGCTTGCCGACGACCGTTACCAGCGGCCTTCCGGCGTCTGCAAAACGATTTGTATTCGCCAGAGTTTCGGATTGACCGGCGAGATCGGAAATTCCCTGAATAGCTTGAAAATACGGCTTTAATTGCGGCTTTGTTTGGAATTCGGTTTCCAAAGCGGCGAGTCCGGCACGAAGGTTTCGTATCGTTTGCTGAACGTTTTTCTTATTCTCAGCGTTCGCTTCGATCGCCTGACGGTTCGCTTTTTTGTCATTATCGATATCTTCGATGCCTTTCGCGATCCCGCCCAGAAGGTACAAAAATTTCGTTACATTTGTGATCTGATTCGAGACTTTCTGAGCCACCTCAACGCGGTCGGCAGTTGCCGCAGGCGAATTGTCGGTTTTGGGCGTAGTTGTTTTTCCGGGCAAAGTGCTGGTTGTCACGACCTTCGGCTTCGGAGGATAGCGCCTTTTTTGAGCGAAAGCCGAAACGCCGAACATTCCAAATATTACGGCCGCAAGAGCTATTATCGGAATTGTCTTCATGTTCTTATTTAAGCACCGCATATGTATCAGAAAGTTTTAGCGGAATGTCCCGCAACGGATCTTTCGATGCAACGAATTTCCCAGCAAGCATACTGTCTTCTGCACTTGCCGCCAGATCCGAAATGCCTTGTATTTTCGGAAGAAATCTTTTCAGCAGAGGTTTTGTCCTAAAATCCGTTTCTAATGAAACAAGACCGGCTCGCAAATTTCGCAAAGCGGCGATAACTTTTTGCTTGTTCGCTTGGTTGGCGGCGTAAGCATCTTTGCTTAAAGGCTTTACACGGTTTTGAGCATCGAGCGATTCGATATTCTGTGCGATCGGGCCGAGAACGTCGATAAATCGATTGACGTTCGATAATTGATTCTCGGTCTGTTGTTTCGCTTGGGCAACGACGGCGTTCATATATGGCGTCGGCTTCGGAGCCGGCCGTCTTGTCCTTTGTCCTGCGGCCGTAAAAGTAAGTGCAGCCACTGCTAAAAGCAGTATTGGTAATCTTCGTGCAATATTCATAACGTGTTTCTGCCTGTTAAAAACGATCAAAACATTTTATCATAAAAGGTATGCGGGATAGATTTTTGGAGGTAAAACGGCTCGGAAGAGTTGCCTATTCAAATGGGCTCGAGCTGCAAAAGCAACTGGAAACCGATGTTATCGAGCGGCGCGCGCAGGATTACTTCCTCTTGCTCGAACATCCGCATACCTTCACCATCGGACGTCGCGCCAGATCCGAAGGCGTTCTCGCAACAGCCGAACTACTGCGTTCGATGGATGTCGAAGTTTTCGAAACGAACCGCGGCGGAAAGGTTACCTACCACGGCATCGGCCAGATCGTCGGCTATCCGATCATCAGCCTTTCGCCCGAACGCGAAGATGTTCACAAATATGTCCGCGATATCGAAGAAGTTCTGATCAGAACAATGGCCGATTTCGATATAAAAGCTTTTCGCATCGAAGGCCTGACCGGCGTGCACACGACCGAAGGCAAAGTTGCCGCGATCGGAGTTCACTTAAAGCGCTGGGTGACGACACACGGTTTTGCATTAAATGTAAATACGGATCTTAGTTATTACAATTGGATCATCGCCTGTGAAGGCGAGCCTGTTACGTCTATGGACAGGCTGCTCGGAAAAGAGCTCGATCTAAAAACGGTCGAAGACAGCCTGATCAAACATTTTCGGGAAGTTTTCGATTATGCCGCTTCGCCGGCCGATATTTCAGTAGCCGCCGAAGCATTGAATTAAAGGGGAGAAACTATGAAATACACAACATTATTTATTGCTTTTATCGGATTGGCTTTATTATCCGCTTGCGGTTCGCCGGCGGCGAATAATTCGACCGCGAACCGAGCTGCAAATAATTCTGCGGCAACTCCGGCGGCGGAGAATCTTTCGATCGTCGAACGGCCGCAGAAGATCAAAGATATGATGGCGGCACGCGGCGAGCAGGACGCGGCATCGCCAAAATTGGAGATCGAAGCACCGGCCGATGGTTCGACGGTTGAAAGTTCGACCGTTCGGGTAATGCTGAAACTTTCCGGCGATCTAAAAGGTTATAAACCCGGCAAAGATCCGGAAACCGGCATGGGAAATCACATCCACGTTATCCTCGATAATCAGCCATATGAAGCCTTCTATAACCTCGACGGAATGTTCGAACTCCGCAATGTGACTGACGGTGAACATACGCTCCGGGTTTTCCCTTCGCGGCCTTGGCACGAAAGCTATAAAGACGACGGTGCGTTTCAAATGGTGAAATTTACGGTCAAGAACGGTTCGGCTGATGCGAGCAAACCGGCGACAACGAATTCCGGCGAAAAGATGTCGAATTCGAACAGCGAGCCAAAGGCCGAAGGCCACGACATGGCGGCATCAACAGGCGGTGCGGTCGATGTAAAAAAGCCTCTGCTGACATACAGTCGGCCTAAAGGCGAATATAAAGGCGGCAGATGCAGATGCGATAATGCTGGATTTTTGGCTGAGCAACGCAAAGCTTGTCGGCGATGGCGGCGAATATCGGGTTAGCTATTCGATCGACGGCAGCGAACCGAAGTTCATTGAAAAATGGGAACCGATCTGGCTTTCCGGCTGGACAGACGGCAAACACAAAGTAACTCTCGAACTCGTCGATAAAGACGGCAAAGGCGTCGATAACGGCGGATACAACACGACTACGCGTGAGATAACTGTCAGCAAGTAAAAAATTAAGTCTGGAGTCTTGAGTCCGGAGTCTGGAGCAGGAAAAGAAAGTTCCTGCTGTAGACTTAAGACTCAAGACTCCAGACTGTGAAAGGTATGAATTGGATCTATCTTGCTATCGCCGGGTTATTTGAGGTCGCCTGGGCGATCGGATTAAAATACACCGAAGGCTGGACAAAGTTTTGGCCAAGCGTGATCACGGCGGCACTGATGATCGCGAGTTTTTATTTTCTTTCGATGGCTGTGAAAACCTTGCCGATCGGAACGGCCTATGCTGTTTGGACCGGGATAGGAACGGTGGGAGCGGCTATTTTGGGAATGATCCTATTCAACGAACCGCGAGACATCGTTCGCGTCGCGTGTATTTTCCTGATCATCGCCGGCATTGCCGGATTAAAACTCACCTCCGGCTAAATAGAACAGAGAAAAAATCCTTGCCGTTTTTCATAGTTATATTTAAACGGTATCATCGATCATTCTGTAATTTTAGGAGTTCGGTTTTTTATGCGACGAGATACTACTTCGTGGTTCAGCCACAATTTGAATATGGAAATGCCCCTTGTGGCATACGGCCACGCGGGTTATCCGCTGCTGATGTTCCCTACGGCGGCGGCTGATTTTTTGGAATACGAAAGATTTTATTTGGTCGACGCGATCAAGGACTTTATCGAAGCCGGACTGATCCGGGCATATTCGATAAATTCGGTAAACAAATATAGCTTGCTAAACCGCGAATCGCATCCGGGCTGGAAGGTCGAAATGCTTTCGCGCTATGACCGCTACATTATGGAAGAGGTTTTGCCGCTGATCCGAAATGAATGCGGCGACGATGCAAAACCGCTGACTACCGGCGCATCGCTCGGAGCCTTTCTTGCCGTAAATACATATTTCAAACATCCTGATTCATTTCGCGGTGTGATCGCTATGAGCGGCAGTTACGATATCTACAATTACCTCGACAAGGGCTATTACGACGATAATGTTTACTTTAATAACCCGGCGATGTATATGAAAAATATGCACGACAGCTATGATCTTTCGCTGCTGCAAAAAGCAGATTCGATCGTGCTCGCGACCGGCCAAGGCTCATTCGAAGCACCTGATCGCAGCCGCGAATTTTCAGGAATTCTACACTCGAAAGGGATCCCGCATATGCTCGAGATCTGGGGTCACGACGTAAATCACGATTGGGTCTGGTGGCGAAAGATGCTGCCGTATTATTTAGGAAAATTTACCGGGAAATAGGCATTTGGTCTTTGGTTTTCGATCGGTTTTTTAGCTCTCCTCACAACAACATAAATAGAAGAGCTCCGCCGCGAACGACGGAGCTTTCTTCATGCTGACTACTGCCTAGTAGCTACTGACCACTGTTTTCTACCCGTCGCCTTTTTTGCCCTTACGTTTTGTTCCCTCGGGAGCAGCGGGTTGGGTTTCAGGTTTCTTAGGCGGTTCGGTCGTAGCCGGTTTTGTTGCAGGAGGTTTGTCCGGCATCGGTTTTGGGTTTCGCCGGCTCCATTATCTGCGGCCTGTCGGTTTGATCGCCGGCGGCAGCTCCATTAGCCGTCGGATCCGTTTCATCTTTCTTTGCATCGGCCAGAGCGCCGGATCTTATCGCCGCTTGATCGGCTTTTTCAAGTTTCTCAAGCTCCTCGCGTTTATTACGCTCCATTAATGCACGCATATCCGAAGGCATTGGCGGCGGCGAAGGAAAAGTATCGCGCGGCTTTCCTTTCATGAACGGATTCATGAACGCATTAAAATAAGGCAAAGCTCCGTGTCCGCCGGTCATATTATTGCCTAGGTTCTCTTTTTTCTCCGGATTTCCCATCCAAACGCCTGTTGCGTAAGTCGGCGTATAACCGATAAACCAAACGTCTGTGTGATCGTTAACCGTTCCGGTCTTTCCGGCAAGTTGCTGTCCGGCTGCGCTCGCCCCCGAAGCCGTTCCGCCGCCCGCTGTTACGCCGCGCATCATCTGCACCATTGTCAAAGCGACGTATTCGCTCATGACCTTTGAGCTTGAATTGTCCCATTCTTCGAGCAAGCTGCCGTCGCGGCTGTATACTTTTCGGATCAGATGCGGCTGCCATTCGAATACCTTTATTCGGAAATGCGGAATATGCCGCAACCATTTCAACAAGCGAAACTTCACTCGCACCAAGTGCTGAAGGCAGGCTCGGGGCCATAGGATTTGTGATCCCAAAGCGACGAACCATTTGTGCACCGGCTTGTATACCGACCTGTTCAAGCAGATGAACTGCCGCCAAATTGTATGATTTCGCGAGCGCGATCTTCATCGGAACATTCGGATGGCTAAGGCTGCCGTCATAGTTGTGCGGCGACCATCCGCCGCGTTTTATCGGCGCGCCGCTAACCAACATATCCGGCGTCATTCCATCTTCGACGGCGGCCGTATAAATAAACGGTTTATATGCCGAACCGGTTTGGCGGAGCCCTTGCGTTGCGTTATTGAATCGATTGGTGTGAAAATCATAGCCGCCGACCATGCAAACGATCTCACCTGTATGAGCCTGTATCGTTAGTAACGACGCTTGGATCTCCGGCACCTGCGAAAGTTCTACCTCAAGCGTTTGTGTTTCCGGATTTACCTTTTTGATCAGAAACTCTGCCAATAATCCCGGCTTTAATTCGTCTTTCGGACGCTTTCCGCTGCGGCCCATATTTCCCGGCCCGACAACGGCCGTGTATTTTCCGAATCTGACGCCGACCTCATCCGCTTTCGCGTTTGTTTTCACGACAAGGCCTTTTATGTATTCGCCTTCGGTATATTCATCGCCGTACCAATCGGCGTGTTTAAATGAATCGAGAGCCTTTGCGATATCTTTCGGATCCGTCATCGGCTGACCATCCGGATCGATCAAAATATCCTTGTAATCCGAACGCCATTTTCTGCCTCGGTCATAAGCTCTGAGTTTTTCGCGGATAACTTTCGTCGCGATCTTTTGTGCGTCGACGTTGATCGAGGTGTAAACCTTCAAACCGCCCTGGGCAACACGGGTCGTATATTTATTTTCTAAATATTTACGGATCTCTTCGACCGGATAATCCCACGCGGTCGATTTCGGGATCGATTGATAATAAGCCGTATCGGCGAGTTTGATCGGTTTTGCTTTTGCCGCATCGACAGCAGCTTGGGAATATTTTTGCGGAAAATATTTCGCCATTTGATCAAGCACAACATCGCGCCGCATCTTGGCTTTTTCAATATTTCGCGTCGGCGAATACTCGGGCGATTTTGGTATCGCGGCCAAAAGGGCGGCTTCTTCGAGCGAAAGGTCCTTTAGCGATTTCCCAAAATATGTCTGCGAACCGGCCTCGAAACCATAAGCTCCGGCGCCGAGGAAAACGTAATTCATGTACATTTCCAGTATCTGGCGTTTCGTATAAAAACGTTCGATCTGAAGAGCGACCATCCATTCATTTACCTTTCGCGTATAGGTTTGGTCTTTATAAAGAAACAGATTTTTTGCGAGCTGCTGAGTTATGGTCGAAGCACCTTCGGTCCTTCCGGTCGTAATGTTCTTAAAAACCGCACCGGCAATTCGGTAAGGATCGATGCCGATATGATCGTAAAAACGAGCGTCCTCAACGGCGATCAGCGCGTCTTCGACATTTTGCGGAATGTCTTCGGCCTTGATCGGAATGCGTTTTTCGATGGCAAATTCGGCCAACACAGTTTCGCCGTCATCGGCATAGATTGTAGTAACCTGCGGCGGGCGATATGTCGCAAGAGCCGAAACTTCGACCGAATATTGCGAATTATTCAGATAATACGAAAACAGAACACCGGTCAAACCGCCGGCCGATATCGCCAACACGAGCCCGAGCACGAACCACGTAAAACCCGAAACGCGCGATACTTTACCGGTCGTTTCAACCTGTCTCGTTTTGATCTTTTTCATTTCTCTCGCCATATCTAAATAAAGCTCCTAATTGACGAATCTGCGCATTTTGATACTCACGACAAAGCCGATCGCAATAAATGTTGAAAGTATCGCCGACAGCCCCGAACTCATCAGCGGCAGCGGCACACCGATGACCGGCAGCATTCCGAGCGCCATTCCGACATTTATAAATATCTGAAAAGCGATCGATGTCACCATCGCCATTATAACAAGCATTCCGGCTCTGTCGGAAGCTGAGCGCGCACCCGCTATCATTCGCGACAGCAACAAAGCGTATGCCAGAAGCAACGAAATAGTGCCGATAAAGCCGCTATTTTCAGCAGTTACGGCAAAAATAAAATCGGTCTGCGGCTCCGGCAAAAACTTAAGAACACTTTGCGAAGTTTCGCTGTCTCCCTGGATCCCGGTCAAACCGCCTTTGCCGACCGTGATCATCGATTGGATCGTGTGATATCCATAACCTCGCGGATCGACGCTGTCCGGGTCGATGATCGCATTGATGCGTTCCTGCTGATAGCGCTTGATCGCACCGGTTTTTACGCCGACTATATAAGCGCTCGGGATCAAGACAACCATTGCGACCAATGCAATAACAACATATCTGACCTTTATCGCCGAAAAAAATAACACCGCCGCGAGTATCGGAAAATATGTCATCGCTTGGCCGGCATCGGGTTCGAGCATGATGAAAAGAAGCGGGCCTGCGAGTATCGCTCCGCCGACTAGAACCTCTTTCAGTGTCAATAACCCGCCTTTACGAGCCCCGAAATATTTCGCAAGCATAAGAACGGTCGGGATCTTTGCAAATTCAGACGGCTGAAATTGTCCGATCAGCGGCAGCTTGAGCCATGCACGCTGACCATTTACAACAACGCCGAGCGGCGACAGAACAAGCAATAAAAGAAGCAGCCCAAAGGCATAAAAAAGCGGTGCAAGATCGATGATCCTCCGATAATCGCTAAAGGCAATAACGGCAAACGCGACAAGGCCGATGCCGAGGCCGAGGATCTGTTTTTACCAATAATTTTGCGTCGGCAGCGCATTATGGATCTGCCAAATTCCGAAACAGGTGATGGCGATGATCAGCGCCGTCGTCAGCCAGTCGAAATCTCTCAGATCGCGTTTGTCGATTATCGCTACCATTCTATTTCGTCACCTCGGCATCTGGATCGGGTAACGGTTGGCCATTCTTTTTAGCCAAATATGTCTCGTACATTGCCTTTGCGGCCGGTGCGGCATTTGCCGAACCGAATCCGGAGTTCTCGATCAATGCAAGAACCGCGATCTCCGGTTTGTATGCCGGAGCAAAACTTATGAACCAAGCATGATCTTTTGCACCGCCGGAACCGATCTCCGAGTTTTGCGCCGTTCCGGTTTTTCCGGCGATCTCCAGATCCGCCATTTTAATACGCGTCGCGGTTCCGCCATTGTTAACAACGCCCCACATTCCTTTCAATACCACGGCATTCTGTTCGGGCGTCATTTCAACGATCTTCGGCTCGGTCGCCTGATAACCAAAATCGGGCCGCGCCGGAAAGAAATCTTTGTCGTCATCATTTCCGACCGCACTGACCGCTTTAAATTCCTTTAGAAAATGCGGAATGAACATTTGTCCGTTAACACCAACGCTCGATATCGCACGAATCATCGATATCGGTGTTACGTTAACAGTCACCTGACCGATCGAAGCAAAAACCGTCTCGATGTCAGGCCATCTGCCGTCGCGTTTCTTTATGTAAGATTCAAATGATTTTGGCGTTTGGCTGATCTTTTCATTCGGCAGATCGACGCCTGTTTTTTTGTCGTATTCAAAGGTTTCGACCATTTTGATCAAACCTTCCAACCCCATTTTTAATGAGAGACGATAAAAATAACCATCGCAGGATTTTGTTATCGCGGTTGAGATATCCGGTGAGCCGTGGTTTCCGCCGGTGTCAGCGCGTAAATTGGTTGCCGATCTGAATACCGCCGCCGCAAACGATGCTCGATGATTTCGGCGTAATGACACCTTGTTTTAAGGCGGCTACGGATTCGGGAACCTTCCACGTAGAACCCGGATGAAACCTTCCCTGAATAGCTCGGTTATAAAGCGGCCGCTGTTCGTCCTGCCAATAGGCGGCGATCTGTTTGCGGCCCTCGGGCGTTTTGCTTCCTTGGACAAAGACGTTCGGATCGAATCCGGGCGCAGATGCCATTGCTAAAAGCTCGCCGTTGTTCGGATCCATCGCTATGATCGTTCCACGCTTTGTCGCAGATACGGCGAGCTGATGTTCGGCGCTATTTTGCAGATCGAGATCGATCGTTGTGATCAGATCTTGTCCCGGTTGAGGATCGATCTTTTCTATTTCGCTTTGGATGCGGCCGCGGCTATCGACAATAACCTTTCGATAACCCGGCTTTCCGCGTAGGTATTCGTCGTAATATTGTTCGAGTCCGCCTTTGCCTATAATGTCGCCGGGACGCAGGCCGCGTTCCTTATATTCTTTGGAGTCAAGCTGTTTCGGGCTGATCTCTCCAACGTAGCCGAGGACATGCGATAGTGTTTTGCCAAGCGGGTAAAATCTCTGCGGTTGCTTTTCGATGCGGAGTTCCGGGAATTCGAGCGAATGCGACTCGACCCAAACGATGTCGTTCATCGTCGCGTTCTCTTTCAGAACGAGTGCTTCAAAATCACTCTGATTTTTTATCAAAGTTAGCCGCTCATCGACGTAGTCAGGTTCCAGATCAAGGCCCGCGGCGTAATCGTCAACACGGCCGTGAAGATCGTCGATCTTTTTGAGCGGTTCGCTCGACATAACGACGTTGAATGTTGGCCGTGAATCGACAAGAATTTTGCCGAATCGGTCAAATATCGCTCCGCGCGGAGCCGGGATCGGAATAAATCGAACTCGCTGGTTTTCGGCTCGGTTGGCGTAATATTCGCCGTTAACGATCTGCAGGTAATAAAGGCGCACACCCAAAACGGTCAATAACAGAAACGCAAATATCTGAATTGCACCAAGCCTAAGGCCTAAATTTTGCGAGTGTTCTCTGAGTTTCATACCGCGAACTCTTTCTATTTACCGAGACGTATGGGATTGCGCCGCCGTGTGTGCCTTCGTGACGAAGATGAGGACGATGACATTCCGCGTCTTCTCGTCGGCGTGCGTTCTGACATTGTGTAATCAAGGAAAATATATATTATCGTTCCCGCGATCATCGTTCCGATCAGCGAATATGCGATGATCACAAAAGGCTGTCCATCAGGCACGCGCCCGAACAATCTGTGAACCCCGTAATATATTATATCGTCCAAAAAACACGCGCCTGCTATGACGGGAATACGCAGCAAAAGGTTGTCCATATAGACGCGCCGCGCAAGCTCAGAAACCAAATACGCGACCAGCGTTTTTGAAAATCCGTTCGCACCCAAAAGCCCGCCGCTCAGAGCATCGACCGCAAGGCCGGCGAACGCTCCGAAAAATATCGCCTTTAACGAATCGCGCTGAAGAGCTGCATAAACGACGATGATCAGCGGAAAATCAATATATGTGAAGGGCTCCGCAACATTGCGAAGACTCCATTGAAGAAGTATCGCGATGATCAATGCAATTGTTATCTTCAGGTTATTCATCTAAAGAGCTATTTTTTCTTGAGAGCATTTGGCACGGATCTTTCAAACTCCGGTTTTGGCGGCGGTTCGTAGAACAGTACACCGACTTCCTGCATCGAATTCAAACCGGCGCTCGGTTTTAATAAAATTTTGTGAGGCTGCGATGCCGAACCTTGATCGACCTGAACGATCTCGCCGACCTTTAATCCCGCCGGATAAATGCCGTCCTGGCCGGTCGTGTAAACCACTTGGCCGACCTCAACATCGATCGAACCCGAGACATACCGCATCTCGAGCATGTCCGTTTTGCTCGTACCGGAAACTACGCCAAGTGCATTCGATGTGCTTATTTCACCAACGACCGCACCGAGTCCGGATTTATCATGTGTAATGAGATCGACCTGAGCCGTCAGCGGCCCGACCGCTGTTACGCGGCCGATGATACCGCCGTTCGTGATGACCGGCATATTCAATTTTACACCGTCGAGACTTCCACGATTTATGATCGATGAATCGAACCAAACGGAAGGATCGCGGCCGATGATGCGTGCGGTCAAGACCTTATATTTGCTTTGCTCTTTTAATTCCAAAAGCTTTCGCAAACGTTCGTTTTCCGAAACCAGGTCTTCGCGGCCTTTCAGCTCGACCTCTAATTCCTGGACGCGGCTTTCCAGAATGCTATTTTCCGTTTCGGCAGAACGCATACTGGAGATCGATCGAAAATAATTGGAAACGCCGGAACTTACCGTGGTGATCGGCGATTGGACAAATTCAGCGACCGTCTGAGCCCAGACACGCAGATAGCTTTGACCTGTGCTTATCTCTCGGGCATCGAATGCCATCAGCAAAAAATTCCCCAATAGCAAAGCGATCACCAGCCACGGTGTCATCCGCCAAACATCCTTTTGACTTCGCTCAGCCATTCAAAAAACTCAGACCCTGAAACTCTGCAATTCTAATATTAATTTCCTGTCATCAATGAATTGTCCCACTTAACGCGTTTCAACAATTCAAAATCTGACAACATTTTGCCGGTTCCCAACACGACCGACGAAAGCGGATCGTCCGCAATAACGACCGGTAAACCGGTTTCGATCATAAGGCGTTTATCGAGATTTTTAAGCAATGCACCACCGCCGGTTAGCACGATGCCGCGTTCGACAATATCGGCGGAAAGTTCAGGCGGTGTGCGTTCGAGCGCGACACGGACCGCATTAATGATCGTCGAGATCGCATCCGAGAGAGCTTCCCGGATCTCTTCGTCCGTCATTGTTATCGTCTTCGGAATACCTTCGATAAGGTTACGGCCGCGAACGTCCATCGAAAGCGGCTCGTCCAGCGGAAATCCGCTCCCGAGAGCGATCTTGATCGCTTCGGCGGTGCGCTCGCCGATCAAAAGATTGTATTTGCGTTTGATGTATTGTGTGATCGAATCGTCCATCTCGTTGCCCGCGACGCGAACGGCACGCGAATAAACGATACCCGAAAGCGAAATTACCGCAATGTCGGTCGTTCCGCCGCCGATATCGACGACCATATTTCCGTGCGGCTCTGTGATCGGCAAACCGGCGCCGATCGCGGCCGCCATCGCTTCTTCAACAAGGTAAACTTCACTCGCCTTTGCACGATATGCCGAATCTTCGACCGCACGACGTTCGACCTGTGTGATCTCTGAAGGAATCCCGATAACGACTCGCGGGCGAACCCAAGATTTGCCGTTATGAGCTTTGCGGATAAAATGCTGAAGCATCTTTTCCGTAACTTCGAAATTGGCGATAACGCCGTCTTTCATTGGACGGATGGCGACGATATTGCCCGGCGTTCTGCCAAGCATTTCTTTTGCATCGCGGCCGACGGCCTCGACCTGATTCGTCACCTTGTTGATCGCAACGATCGATGGTTCGGATACGACAATGCCGCGTCCCTTTGCATAAACGAGCGTATTCGCCGTTCCAAGATCGATCGCCAGATCGCTGGAAAATAAACTAAATAAAGATTTTAATGCCATAGTCGATTAATATTTTCTTAAAAGATCAAATTGTAAAATAGACGCATCAAAGATATGGCATCGCTATTGAAGATCGCACAGAGTGAGATAAAGGCGGCTGCTTTCCCCCGAAACGCTTAACCTATTATCCTACACCCTTTTACTGCACAATTTCCACCGCAAACCACGATTTCTCAACACTTTTTTGAATTTTTACGACAATTTGAACTTTAAGCTTACATTTCGAAACACGCAGGTTACATTGATCCAACATTGCACTGCCGGGTTCTTTCGTTCAATAGTACGGCTGAAGCGGAAAAAGCTCGGCGGAACTTATGTCCCATCGAGCTTTTCTTTTGTATGAATTGTGGCCGATGCTACTTGCGCTCGAACCCTATTCCCCGCTATCGACTCTTATTTCACTGACGTTTGGTTTACCGTCGGTGGTTGGGAGGATGAAATTGGTTGTTGGGTCGGCGGACGGTTCTTTTTCGAGAGCGGCGGCCAGGACATCACTGACGCGGTGGGCGGGGATGACCTCGAGCTCTTTGCGGACGTCTTCGGGGATGTCATCTACGTCGTGCTCGTTTTGCGCGGGTAGAATTATCCGGCGAATTCCGGCTCGGTGTGCGGCCAGAACCTTGTCCTTTACGCCGCCGACGGGAAATACCAAACCCGACAAAGTTATCTCGCCGGTCATCGCCGTATCGGGTCGCACACGGCGGCCGGTGTAAAGCGAAGCGAGTGCCGAAGCCATCGTCACGCCTGCACTCGGGCCGTCTTTCGGGATCGCACCGGCCGGAACATGCAGATGAACGCCGTTGTGTTTTATAAAATCGGCGTCGATGCCAAATTCCGAAGCGTGTGACCAAAGATAGCTTCTCGCAGCCTGTGCCGATTCTTTCATCACGTCGCCGAGCTGGCCGGTTAACAGCAAGCCGCTGCCGCCCGGAAGCGCGGTCGCTTCGATAAATAGAACTTCGCCGCCCATTTCGGTCCAGGCCATTCCGGTCGCAACTCCGGCGGGCAATTCTTCGCGGGCGCGTTCCGGATGAAAACGCGACGGCCCGAGATAGCCCAAAACATCATCCTTGCTTATCGTAACTTTTTCTGTCGAACCTTGAGCTACTTTCAAAGCTACTTTTCTGGCAAGATTTCCTATCGTCCTTTCGATCTGGCGGACACCCGCTTCGCGTGTATATTCACTCGTTAAGAGGTTTATGGCGTCGTCTGTGATCTCAAACTGCTCGGGCGTCAGGCCGTTTTCTTTTATCTGCCGCGGTATCAAATATTGCTTTGCGATAGCGAGTTTTTCCTGATCGCTGTAACCGGAAAGCGAGATTATTTCCATACGATCGCGCAGCGGCATCGGTATCGGAGCCAATTGATTTGCGGTCGCGATAAAAAAGACATTTGAAAGATCGAACGGAAGATCGAGATAGTTATCACGAAACGTATTATTCTGCTGCGGATCTAGAATTTCCAGAAGTGCCGAAGCCGGATCGCCGCGAAAATCATTGCCGAGCTTGTCGATCTCATCGAGCATCATTACCGGATTATTTACACCGACGCGGCGCAAGGCTTGAATGATGCGGCCTGGCATTGCGCCGATATATGTGCGGCGATGTCCGCGGAGTTCAGCTTCGTCGCGCATTCCGCCAAGGCTCATTCGTTCAAATTCGCGGCCGAGCGCGCGTGCGATCGATTTGCCAAGCGATGTTTTACCGACTCCCGGCGGGCCGACGAAAAGCAAGATCGGGCTCTTCGAATCGGGCCGAAGTTTTACGACGGCAAGTGATTCCAAAATTCTCTCTTTTACGTCTTCGAGGCCATAATGGTCCTCGTCCAAAATTTTACGTGCCTCGTTCAGGTCGAGCTTTTCTTCACTCGATTTTCGCCAAGGCAGTTCGAGAATGTATTCAAGATATGTGCGGATAACGTGATAATCCGGCGCGGCTTGCGGAAGCTGTTCCATGCGCTTGAGTTCGCGTTCGGCTTCTTTGCGCACATCTTCGGGAAGATCCGCGGTTTCGAGCCGTTCGCGAAGCTGTTCGGCTTCGGCCTTTTCGCCGGTTTCGTCTTCGCCAAGCTCTTTTTGAATCGCTTTCATCTGCTGGCGAAGAACATAATCACGCTGCGATTTGTCCATTTCGGATTGCGCCTCGCTGGCGATCTTCGAACGGATCTGCATGATCTCAAGCTCGCGTGCGAGTGCCGCGTGCGACAGCGTCAGAAGCTCATCAACGGTCGAGGCCTCGAGCATTTTCTGCTCGGTTTCAACGCCGAGATCCAATACAGATGCGATAAAATAGGAAAGCTGAACCGGATTGGTCTGCGTCATCACCGCCATGCGAACTTCCGGTGGAACATTCGGAAGCAAGGCAAGAGCTTCCTGAACCATTGAATGTATATTGCGTTTGAGAGCCTCAACCTCTTCCGTATCGGTCATTTGGAGCGGCTCCAAAACCTTCACTTTCGCTTTCAGATAAGGATCTTCGCCCGTCCATTCGACAACCTCGAAGCGATCCATTCCCTGAACGATCAGCTGCATCACGCCTTCGTTGCGCATCATTCGTTTGACGCTGATGATCGTGCCGATCGTGTATAGGTCGGTGCTTTTTGCTTCGTCGCCGGTGACGTTCTCTGTCTTTGTCGTAACGCAAGCGAGCAATTTATCCTGTGTCGCAAGCGCGGCTTCGACGGCGCGGATCGAACGTTCGCGGCCGACCGCTAGCGGCACGACCGTTTCGGGAAACAAGGTCGTATTCTGCAGCGGCAATATCGGCAGTTCAAAAGGTCCGGGCATCGGCGGAAGAACCGTTGGCTCTATTCGGTCGACCGGCGGTTTCGCTTCGGAATCGGCTCCGTTTGTGTTGTTTTCATCAGCCATAAAATATTTTTAGTATTACGATCTTGCTTTGCGTAAATGAATGATCAGCAAACCGTTTTCAAACATATGATCGAGCTTCACACCTTCGATAGACGCGGGAAACCGCAGCGTTTTTTCAAAACTGCTGTATGTGATCTCCATTTGCTGATACGAATTTCCGACGGAACATGAATGATCTTTTCGGCTACCGGAAATTATTAGGATATTTCCCTGAACATCGATCTGCACATCTTCGGCCGAAACACCGGCGAGCTCGACCTTTACGACCCAGCCTTCTTCCGTCTGATACACATCAGCGGCCGGATACCAAAGCTTTCCGGATTGGAAGTTTTTTGATGATCCGAGGAATTGGAAATTTCGATTGAATGAGCGTGCCATATACTAAATTTACGATCTGCCCCAAAAGCCGCTGCCGCTGGAAATTTCTTCGAGTGTTTCGGCGATCTCGCGTTGGTCTTCGGTTTCGAGCGCGACATCTGCCATCGCGATTATTCCGGCGAGTACGCCTTCGTCGGTTTGAACCGGAATGCGTCGTATCTGTTTTTCGCCCATCAACCTGATCGCTTCGAAAACAAAATCATCAGGCGCGACGGAAAAGACTTCTGCTGTCATCGCTTCGGAAGCCGGTGTTTGAGCGTCGCCGCCATCGGCAATCGTCCTGACAACGATGTCGCGGTCTGTGATCATCCCGACAAGCCTGCCGTCTTCGACGATCGGCACAGAACCAAGATCGCCGTCGCGCATGATTAGGGCGACGTCCTGCAATGAGGTGTCGCGGGTTGCGGTGCGAACATTTTTGGTCATGATCTCACTACACTTCAGACGGCTTTTTGCGGTCAGCTCGCTTTTCGTCATTGGTTTGGCTCCTTAAACTATATTTTCAATGACTTTGGCTGATAAAGCAAGCCTTGTATTTTATGCCCGCAACTTGCTCTTTCAGCATCTATCCGGCCAAACTATAAATGAATATGGGGAAATATCGCGAGAATAAACGCAAACCAAAACGCCGCGGAGAAACCGTCAAGGTCGGTAAAGCCGAATCCGTTCCGCCCGGACGCGGTGCGACCGTCAAGCTAAAGGACGGTACCGAACTCGCTCTTTTTAACGTCGGCGGAAAATTTCGCGCGATAGAAAATTTCTGTCCGCATAAAGGCTATCCGCTGGCGGATTCGCATCTATATGGCAACATTGTCGAATGCAGTCTTCACGGCTGGCGTTTTGATGTAACGAACGGCGCATGTTTTACAAAAGCGGATTGCGCTATTGAAAGCTATGAAGTAAAGATCGAAGATGGCTGGATCTTGATCGAAGTTTAAGCAAAAAGGCCGCTCCTCGCGGAACAGCCTTTTTTTCCTTTATACGATCAACATTAGAATCGGATCGATGCTTTTTGCGAATCTAAAACAAGATCCGTGCTTGAGATCGACCTTAAGCTTCGGCCGCTGTAACGAACTTCGATCGTTCCGCTTGCATCTGCTTCGCCCGAATTTTTCACGGCTATCTTGATCATTTCATTATCGAACTGCGTAACGATCCCGTCGAAAGTAAATGATTTACCCAAACCCGAAACAGTCACGCTTCCGCTTCCATCGGTTTTAACATCGACATTTCCTCGGATCAAAAATTCCGATGAGTGCCCTTCGATCGCGAGTGTTCCGGTTCCAAATTTCGACAGCGACGCCGTCTTTCCGGTAATACCCGTTTCCGCCTTTGCGAGAACGATCTCGACGTTATTTGTATTTCCGCGTCGAAGATCGATCTTTTGAGGTTCGGCCGTATTGAACTGGACTTCATTGCCGGTTTTGATCTCGGCCCTGAGCGCATAATTTGCGTTGTTATCGACGCTGCTTTGAGCATACGGCAGTTCAAATGTTATCGGAACCTGACGCGTGCCGGTTGAAAACGTCGTCTGTGCAATTACGTCTTCTTCGACACCGTTGGCATCGATCTGGACGAGTTCGACGGTGAGATCAGAATTCGGTGCAAGAGCAATACGTTCGCGATATGTGACGGTTCCGCGAACACTTCGATCATTATTTCCCTGGTTCTGTCCGCCGCGAACGCGTTCGACAACGATCTCGACATTACTCGGATTCCCATCGGTTATTACCGGATAAGCTGTGGTCGAAGTATATAAGAGCCGGCCGTTGCCATTCTTGATCTCGGCTCGAACCGTGTAGCGATTTCGGCGTTTGACCTGGTTGGGTTTGTACTGCAGCGAAAAGGCGATCGGAACCTGTTTACCGTCGGCTTCGATCTTTTGTTCGGCGACGACCTCGCCCATAGCATCGGCACGCGATACATCCAAAAGCTGCACGGTAATAATCGCATTACGCGGCAAAGCCGAACGATTCGTATATGTAACTGTTCCGGTTACAACATTTTCCTGTTCAGGCTCGCTTGGCGTAGTGCAGGTTTTTTCTGTTCTGACATTGGATGCTTCAATGCCGGTCGAACTGAGCTTGTACGTAACCGTACTCTGCTGAGATGGGCAGCACAATGCGTCATTCGAAGTGTATCTATTAAATTGGGCCGAGAGATTATCGCCGCTCCACAATGTTGCTTGTATTAAAGATCCGTCTGTTCGCGAATCCATATTTGTGGGCGAAAGCGTTCCCAAAAAACGACTGCCGTTGAAAACGAATGTGTTAAAACCAGTAGGTCGGCACATTCCATCAGCATCTGACATTGCATTAATGACTGTCATCGATCCATAAGTTTGCGACGCCCCAAAGAGCGACCAACCGGCACGTGTAAGCGCACGGTCAGCCAGTGACTCAGGCGTACGGATCTGCGCGCGGCACTGCGCATCCATCGTTCCGCGCGGAGCTCGCGGAACCGTCGTCGACGTGTTCCAATTTCTGATCGGTCGGTCGAGCCAAGATGTCTGTGCCGAAACGCTGACGGCTCCGATAAAAATACTAAATACTGCTGCTATAATTATTTTTCTCATATTACCCTCTAAAATTTAAACATTTACATCGCCCTTAAGCGGGCTAAATACAATTGATTGATGCTTTTTAGTGTTAGAAAGGTTGGAATTAAAGTGGAGCCAGTTACTTTGCGTCGTCGCCGATCGCTTCGACCGGACAGGCGTCCATTGCTTCGACGCATTTTTCGAGTTCGGCTTCATTTTCCGGCTGCTTTTTTACAAATGAATAACCGTTCTCGTCATTCCGGGTGAAATTTTCCGGCGAAGTATCGCGGCAAACATCACAGTCTATGCATTGCCTGTCAACATAAAATTTGCCCGAAACGTTGTCGGGCAATTTGTCTTTAGTTTCAGCCATAACCGGACAATTTAGTTTTTCGATTCCGTGTAATCGATCATTCGCTGGAGAGCGATATTTGCGAAATGCTTTGTTTCCGGATCGACCTTGATCTCGTTCACAACTTCGCCGTCAACGAGATTTTCGAGTGCCCAAGCGAGGTTTTGCGGAGCGATGCGGTACATCGTCGCGCACATACAGAGGTCGGGAGCTAGCAGATGAATTTCTTTGTCGGGAAATCTTTCGGCAAGCCGATTTACGAGGTTCACTTCCGTGCCGATAGCCCATTTCGAACCGCTCGGCGCGTTTTCTACCGTTTTGATAATGAAAGAGGTTGAGCCGTCAAGATCACTTACTTCGACAACCTCGCGCATACATTCCGGATGAACGAGAACCTGAACGCCGGGAACTTCCTTACGAATTTTATCGACATGCCAAGGTTTGAAACGGCCGTGGACCGAACAATGGCCGCGCCATAAGATCAGTTTTGCTTCACGAAGCTGCTCTTCGGTGTTTCCGCCAAGATCCTCATGCGGATTCCAAAGAGCCATTTTATCTAGCGGAATGCCGAACTTTGCTCCGGTGTTTCTGCCAAGATGCTGATCGGGGAAAAAGAACATCTTGTCGTATTCCTTCAGATACCTATCAAAAAGCGGAACTGCGTTCGATGACGTACACACAACGCCTTCATGCCGGCCGCAAAAGGCTTTGATCTCGGCCGACGAATTCATATATGTGATCGGAGCGACCTTTGAATCCAAAACGCCGATCTCCCCAAGCTGTTCCCATGCATCTTCGACCTGTTCGATCGTCGCCATATCCGCCATCGAACAACCCGCACCAAGATCGGGCAAGATCACGCGCTGATCTTCACGGCCAAGAATATCAGCAGATTCCGCCATGAAATGCACACCGCAGAAAACGATAAAATCAGCATCCGTTTGCGATGCCATCACTGAAAGCTGATAAGAATCTCCGGTCAGATCGGCGTGTTTGATAACATCATCGCGCTGATAATGATGGCCGAGAACAACAACGCGGTCACCAAGCTCCTGACGCGCCGCTTCGATCCGTGCATCGACCTCGGCATCGGACATTACCAAATAATCTTCCAGCGTTTGCGGTTTTTCGAGTACAGCTGACATCGTTTCCTCCAAAAGAAAATGATGTCATTCAGCGGAATTTTTAGCAAGTAATCAATAATTCTGAAAATTTAGATCTTCCCGAGCATTTTTTCGATGATAAGAATAGCACCGTAGCAAAGTGCGGCAAAGATCGCGGCCATAGGGATGGTCAAGACCCATGCCCAAACGATCCGGCCGGCAACGCCCCATTTTACAGCTGAGAATCTTTTTGCTGAACCGACGCCGACGATCGAACCGGTTATCGTATGTGTCGTTGAAACCGGAATACCAAAAGCTGTCGCTCCGAAAAGTGTTATCGCACCGGCAGTTTCCGCACAAAATCCGCCAACAGGCTGAAGTTTGACGATCTTCGTGCCCATTGTTTTTACGATCCGCCAGCCGCCGGAAAGCGTACCCAATGCTATCGCCGCACAAGCTGCGATCTCGACCCAAAGCGGAACATCCGGCAGCCGGCCCTCCGGAGTCAGACTCAGAAATCCGCCCGAAACCAGAACTATAGTGATGATGCCCATCGTCTTCTGAGCATCGTTTCCGCCATGTCCGAGTGAATATGCGGCAGCTGAAAAAAGCTGGCCGAAGCGGAAAACGCGATCAACCTTATGCACCGAAACCTTGTGAAATATCCAATAAACCGACACCATCAAAATGAATCCGAGAGCCATTCCGATCAGCGGCGAAAGTACAATAAAGGCGATCGTCTTTATCCAGCCTTCGGCGATCAGGATCGTTTGAGCTCCTGACGTACCAAAATGCCAAATGTATGAGAACACAGCCGAGCCGGCATAAGCACCTACAAGCGCATGTGAACTTGAAGTAGGCAAGCCCAAATACCACGTGATCAGATTCCAGACGATCGCGCCAAGCAAAGCACCGAGCAAAACCAGCAATCGGTCATTTTCCGGTATCAGGGCGATATTTACCATATCGCCGCCGACCGTTTTTGCGACCGCTGTACCAAAAACGATCACCGCGATGAAATTGAAAAACGCAGCCCAGATAACTGCAACACCCGGCGAAAGAACACGCGTGGCGACAACCGTTGCTATCGAATTCGCAGCGTCATGAAACCCGTTTATGTAATCAAAAACGAGCGCGACTATGATGATGAAAATGACTAAGCTGAGTGTGGCGGAATGTCCGTCCATATAAAATGAGGCCGGTTAATTATGCTTTAGAACAATGCTCTCGATAATATTCGCGACACTTTCACAGCGGTCTGTCGCATTTTCGAGGATCTCGTACAATTCTTTCCATTTGATCAACGTTATCGGATCGATCGGCGTTCTAAAAAGATCGCCGATGGCTTTGAAGAAAATATCATCAGCTTCGTTTTCCAAGCGATGCACCTCGACGAAATGTTTGTTCATTCCGGTTGGTTTATTCAAAACCGATATCGCCGCATGTATCTCTTTCGCAAGCTCTCCGATGATCCGCGCTAAATTTCGGGAGGGCTCGTTAAATTCAGTAATGCCGTACATGATCACCGCTCGTGCCCCGGCGTCGATATAATCGCAGATATCGTCCAAAGCGATCGATAGCGTGTAAATATCTTCGCGGTCGAAAGGAGTAATGAATGATTTATCGAGCTTTGTCGTGACCTTGTGCATCAGCTCGTCACAGGCATGTTCAGCTTCTTTGATGCGGGTCGTGTAAGGTCTAGGGTCGCCGGCGTTCTCGGCCATCATTTCGACCAAAATAAGCGCAGCTTCCTCTATCTTTTCGGTCATTTGCGAAAAGAGTGTGAAGTATTCGTCTTCGCGCGGCAGAAAACTAAATCCCATTTGTTTTTCCAGTGTTTGTTTTTCAGTCGGAAAAACAAATATATAAAAATAGACAATGGATTGTCTATTTTGGAATTAACATTTTTGTAACGTGGAGTTTAGTCGGTGCCGAGATCGAAATTATGTTTGATAAAAACAGCCTCGCGGAGATAGACGTTCAGCTCACAGATATCTTTTACATAATCGCCGATGCGTTCGATATGTTTGGCTACAAAAAGTAGATGAGCAGCACCGGTCGTGCTGGAAGGATCATTGATCATCAGCTCTAGTAAATTATTGAAAACAGTGCGGTAATCTGAGTCGATCTCTTTATCGCGTAAGATAACTTCGCGTGATAATTTCGAATCCTCATTCGTAAAGGCATCAAGCGCGGTCCGCAGCATTTCCGAAGCCGTCGCCGCCATATTCGGAAATTCGACGAATTTTGTTATTTCCGGTTCGTTATTCAAAACGATCGCGGCTTCGGCGATATTGCTTGCGTGATCGGCGATCCGTTCAAGTATCGGGGTGATCTTCGCGACCGACATCACAAAACGCAGGTCGTGTGCGGCCGGTTGCTGGAGAGCCAAAATCTCTATGCTCATGCGGTCGATCTCGAGCTCCATTCGATTTATCTCTGCGTCTTCGTCAAGAACGCGCCGAGCCAAAGCGCTATCGCGATCGATCAGCGACCGCATCGCGCGTGCTACGGCTTTTTCGGTCGCGCCACCCAAAAGCAAGATCTTGTCACGCAAAACATCCAGTTGTTCGTCAATTATTCGATGATCCATTTTTAGCCAAATCTACCCGTTATATAATCTTCCGTCAATTTCTCATCCGGGTTTGTAAATACTTTATCAGTGCTGTTGAATTCTACCAGTTTTCCGAGCATAAAAAAGGCCGTTCGGTCAGAAACGCGTGCCGCCTGCTGCATATTGTGCGTTACGATAACGATCGTATAGTCCTTTTTTAATTCAACGACAAGTTCTTCTATCTTCTGCGTCGCGATCGGATCGAGTGCCGATGCCGGTTCGTCCATCAGCACAACTTCCGGCTGAACAGCTAATGCACGAGCGATACACAAACGCTGCTGCTGCCCGCCCGAAAGCCCGAACGCCGATGTGTTCAACCTATCCTTTACTTCATCCCAAAGTGCAGCATCGCGCAGAGCTTTTTCGACTCGGTTTTCGAGATCGATTTTGCTCGAATGAATGGCATTGATCCGAATGCCGTAAGCAACATTCTCAAAGATCGATTTTGGGAAAGGGTTAGATTTCTGAAAAACCATTCCAACCTTTCTACGAAGTGCGACGACATCGGTTCCCGGTTCGTAAATATTTTCTCCATCGACTATGACCGTTCCGACAGCTCTTGCGATCGGGATCGTATCGTTCATACGGTTAAGCGTGCGCAAAAACGTCGATTTTCCGCAGCCCGAAGGGCCGATAAAAGCGACGACCTCGCGTTCAGGTATTTCAAGATCTATGCTGTAAAGCGCCTGAGATTTACCGTAATAAAAGTCTAAATTTGAAACGCTTATTTTGCTTTCCATTCGTTAATATTTCTTTCTGGTCAAAGTCCTTACGATCACATTGATGACCAGTATCAAAGCAACCAAAACAAGCGTCGCGGCCCACGCCATCGCATGTTCTACCTCAAACGGCCCGGTCGCATAATTGTATATCTGCACGGTCAGCGACGACATCGGCTGATCGTAAAAATAATTATAAAATCGGCTGTTCAACGCCGTAAACAAAAGCGGAGCCGTTTCGCCCGTGATCCTCGCTATCGCCAGCATTGCTCCCGTCGCAATACCCGAAGCCGCCGCCGGCAAAACGATGTTCCAAGAAACACGCCATTGCGGTGCTCCCAAAGCCAATGCGCCTTCACGCATCGTATTCGGCACAAGCCTGACCATTTCCTCAGTTGTTCTGGCAACGATCGGGATCATTATAAAAGCGAGTGCAATTCCGCCGGCAAGTCCCGATTGCCGGCCCATAGGAACAACTACCAGCGTATAGACGAAAATGCCGATAATGATCGACGGTATTCCGATCAAGGTATCTGCGACGAACCTGATAGTGTTTCCGTACCAATTCGAACCGTATTCGGATAAATAAAGTCCCGCAGCGATCCCGACCGGCAAACCGATAGCGGCCGCAAGGGCCGTCATCATCGCCGAACCGAGTATCGAATTGCCTATGCCGCCGCCTTCGCCAACCGGTTTTGGCGTCTGTGTTAAAAATTCGATGCTAAGCGACGAAAAGCCTTGCCACGCTATATACCCGATTATAAAAAGCAACGCCAAACTAACAAGAAGTGCCGCAAGCCGTCGTCAAGCCGGTCATCACCGCATTGACCGCTATTCTTTTGTTGTGTATCGATCTCGCTGTTGCGCTCATTTTTTATGTCCGCTGCGTTTTCCGTGAAACGCTCATTATCAAAAGCTTCGCCAATGCATTGACGACAAACGTCACCAGAAATAGAACGAGGCCTATTTCGATCAAAGCACTTAAATATATCTTGTCCGTAGCCTCGGCGAAATTTGCCGCTAGCAGAGATGCGATCGTGTTCGCCGGCTCAAAAAGCGACGGTGATATCTGCGGAGAATTACCGATAACCATCGTAACGGCCATCGTTTCACCGATCGCTCTGCCAAGCCCGAGAACGACCGAGCCTGCAATTCCTGAAGCAGCGTTTCCTAGAACGATCATCGTCGTTTCCCATTTTGTCGCACCTAACGCGAACGCCGCTTCGCGCTGTGTCGTAGGAACTGCCTCAAGAACATCGCGAACGACCGCCGTAATTATCGGGGTTATCATCAGCGCCAAAATTATCGCCGCCGTTAGCATTCCGATGCCCGTGACTCGTCCGCCAAATATCGGTAAAAAGCCCAAATTATCCTGCAAAACCGGACCGATGTAATTTCTTATGATCGGAGCGAGCACGAAAATTCCCCATAGTCCGTAAACGACAGATGGGATCGCCGCCAGCAATTCGACCATAAAACCGATCGGCCGTGCGAGCTTTTTCGGCGCTTGTTCTACAAGAAATATCGCAATGCCAAGCGAAACCGGAACTGCCAGCACCAGCGAAAGAAGCGACGAAACAACCGTACCGTAAATGAACGGCAGAGCTCCGAAAACTTCTTGTGCAGGCTTCCATTCTGTGCCGAAAAGAAAAGATATGCCGAATTCTTTCAGCGTCGGCAGCGAACTGCGCAGCATCATTACGAAGATAGCGGCGACAATAAGCAAAATGCTCGTTGCCGCCATCATCAACATTATTTTAAATAATCTGTCGCCTATCGCTCCGGTCTTTGCCAAGATCCTTTCTCCGTTATTGCTGACGCAAAGCTTTTCCGCCGCTCGTCATCGAATTGATCTTCGGTTCGACCTTGCTCAAAACTTCCGCCGGAAGCGGAACGTAATAAAGATCTTTCACAAAGGAACTACCGTCGTGTAAAGTCCACCAAAGAAAATCCGCAAGGACTTTTCCGCTCGCCGCATTCGTCTGGTCCTTATAAACCAAAATGTATGTATAGCTGGCGATCGGATAGCCGGCTTTTGCGGCAGTATCGGTGATCTTCATCCGAAGGTCGTCCGGCATTTCACTAACCGTTTCCGCTGCTGCTGCCGAAACACTTTCCGGCGTCGCCCCGACAAATTCGCCCGACTTGTTTTTGATCATCGCCGACGTGAGGTTATTCGCTTTCGCGAACGTGAGCTCGACGTAGCCGATCGCATTCGGCGTTTGTGTTACCTGGCCCATAACGCCGTCGTTGCCTTTGGCTCCGATACCCACGCCTGCTATCCAACTCGGCTGTTTGTTCATGCCGATCTTGTCTTTCCATTCGGCATTTGTTTTGGTCAGAAAATCTGTGAATACAGCCGATGTTCCGCTCGAATCTGCTCTGTAAATCGGCAAAATATCCGCATCCGGCAAAGCGGCGGTCGGATTATCCGCCTTCAGTTTCGGATCGTTCCATTTTTTGATCTTGCCAAGATAGATATCGGCGATCGTTTCCGGTGTTAAACGAAGCGGTTCCTTTATATCTTTTAGATTATAGGTAAGAACGACCGCTCCAAGAACGGTTGGAATATGAAGGATCGGCGATTCGCCTTTTGCCAGATCTTCGTCGCTCATCGGATCGTCGGATGCTCCGAAATCAGCGGTTTTATTAAGCAAAGCTTTTTGGCCCGCACCCGAACCGGTTCCCTGATAATCTATCTTGATGTTCGGATGGATCTTTCCATATTCGTTTGCCCATTTCTCGTATATAGGCTTGCCGAATGTCGAACCCGAACCTTGCAAACGCGTCGTTCCGCCGGTGTTTCCTGTGTCGCTGCTATCGCCGAGTTTCTGGCCGCTGCAGCCGAAGCCGAACATTACGGCAGCCGCGATCATTAATGTTCCAGTCTTTGTAAATAAATTTTTTAAAATCATTTTAATAAACTCCAATTTTAAATTCCGCCGTTTCAGCCGGAAATCTGGCTGTTTGATTGGATTATACGGATTTTGGAAACGACCAAAAGCTATCAGCGAAAAGATTTAACATTGCCGTAACATCGAATTAACACAGCATTCATATTCTCGATAAGAATCTACAATTTGTGTTTTTTCGCTCGGTGAACTTTAGTTTTGTTTAACCTTGGAGACAGCGATGGATCTAATAAATGAATTGGAAAACGACGTGGCTTTGGCAATATTTTTAGGCCGGAGAGATCCGCAAAATGATCCACGAAAAGACATCCGCGATCTTATAGGAAAGATCCAATCCGCTTTACGTCCTTTGGCCGACCGGCCGCACAAAGGTTTCCGTTTTGACGATATTCTGAACGAAGCCAAAACTTCCGAAATGATCTGAATTCGCCTACTTAGTTTGTTGGCATTTTCCTTGGTTCCAACTTAACAGCGAACGGAAACGATCCCTTTTGCCATCGAATATTCGCAATTTTTCGCCGATAATTTATATATTTCGGCGATTTGGACTAGACTTGTAATAGTCATGGAGGAAGAAACGATGAAAAAACGAACGATCCGAACACGCTTTATAGCAGCCGCGATGATGTGGTCAATGGTTCTTTTACCAATGGCCGCAGCTCCGCAAACGCGCGTCGATGTACCAAAAAATAAATATAAAGTTCAAGACGATGTAAAGATCGGCCGCGATGCCGCAGCCGAAGTTGAACAGAAATTTCCGATATTGGATGATCGGGCGGCACAAAATTACGTATCGCAGGTCGGCGAAAAGCTCGTTCGTGCGATTCCAGCCGAGTATCGTCATTCGGAATTCGATTATAGTTTCAAGATAGTCAACGCCAGCGATATAAACGCATTTGCTTTACCCGGCGGTCCGATGTTCGTCGACCGCGGAATGATCGAGGCAGCAAGGAACGAAGGCGAAATGGCCGGAGTTATGGCACACGAGATCAGCCACGTCGCACTTCGCCACGCGACGGCACAAGCAACAAAACAAAGCAGCATCGGCAGTCAACTCGGCCAACTTGGCCTTATTCTTGGTGGTGCGATCCTCGGCGGTCAGACAGGAGCGCAACTTGGTATGCTCGGAGCCCAAATTTGGCAAACCAAATACAGCCGCGATTATGAAACCCAAGCCGATATTCTCGGCGCGCGCATAATGGCAGACTCAGGTTACGATCCGCGAGATCTCGCTAACATGTTCAAAACGATCGCAGCCCAAGGCGGCGGCGGAGCACCCGAATGGCTCAGCAGCCATCCTGATCCGGGCAATCGCTACGAAAAGATCAATCAGGAAGCGTCACTTTTACGTGTTTCTTCGAACCCGATCAAGCTAACGCGTGATTTTTCGCGTACCAAAGAACGTCTCAGCAGCCTTCCGGCCGCGAGAACTATGGCGCAGATCGAAAAAAGCTATGAAGGCGGACAAGGTTCTTCGCAAAGCCCTATCAACAACGGCCGTTATTCAACCCGCGTCGCCTATCCATCAACTCGGACTGAAAACTACAACGCCGGAAGCATTAGTTTTAATTATCCGACAAACTGGAAAGTGTTCTCAGGAAACGACCTGATCGTAGCTCCGGAAGGCGCATATGGCGACCGCGGGATAACGCACGGCGCGATGATCGGTGCATTTGAAACACGCAGCGGATTGCTGAATGGAACAAAGGAATACGTCAGAGGAATATCCGAGGCGAACGACTATTTGCGTGCGTCGGGAAGTTACCAGCGAACAACCGTCGCCGGCCGAACCGGTTACACAACGACCTTGATCGGACGTTCACCCATAACAAATCGCGACGAACGGGTGACGGTTTATACCGCACAAGCACGTAACGGAAACCTCCTCTATATCGCGGCCGTTTCGCCAAATAGCGAAGCATCGCGATATTCGACAACGTTCCGGAATCTCATCCGTTCGATGCGTTTGAATGATTAGGTCAGAACCATCTAAGTAAGCGAAAAGTTTCGATGGATAACCTCATCTTAACCGCCTGCTAACGTGGGCGGTTTTGCTTTCCCTACTATCGTCATAAACAAAACGGCCGAAACGATCGATATAGCTGCGCTGACCAAAAACGCGGTTTCGGGGCCGAATGTTGTCCAAAATAAGCCAAATAGCAGCGATGCCGGAAAGACCGAGATCCCAAATGCGAGATTATAAAATCCGTATGCAGTTCCGCGTTTCTCCGGATCGACCATATCGGCGACGAACGCTTTTTCGTTTCCTTCGGTCATACCAAAATAGATACCGTAGATGACGAATAGCACCCACGCCTGCCACGGAGCGGTGACAAACGCGAATCCGGCATAGACAAGCGCATAAACGATCCAGCCGCCGAATATCAGAGCCTTGCGTCCGACACGGTCGGAAAGCTCGCCTGCGATCAGCGAAACCAAAACCTTGCTGAAATGCAAAACCATCCAGAGTATCGGCAGCATCGCCGGTGCGATACCGGCTTGTTCCGCACGAAGCAGCAAAAAGGCATCGGTCGAATTCGATATCGTAAACAGAACGATCACGACCAGAAACTTTTTGAAGTTTCCGTCGAATTCACGCAGCGAAAATTTGATCGGTATTTCGTCTGCTTCGCTATGCTCGGGCTTTTCTTCCTTGACAAAAAACACAATGACAAAGAGACCGATGACGACCGGGATCGAAGCAAAAAGAAAGACGCGGCGGTATTCGAGCGAGGTCGGTTCATTCGGATCTGCGGCAAAATATGTGAGAAGAAGAAATGCGACTATCGGCCCGATCACGGCACCCAAGTGGTCGGCAGCACGATTGAATCCGAATGCAAAACCGCGCCGTTCCGGTGGAACGCTCGCCGCGATCAAAGCGTCCCGAGGTGCACCGCGAATGCCTTTGCCGATGCGGTCGGACATCCGCACAAACAGAACCTGCTGCCAAGTTGTAACAAAAGCCAGGAAGGGCCGCGCGACCGCCGCAAGCGAATAGCCTAGGAATACAGGAAGTTTACGATTTCCGAATTTGTCGCTAAGAAAGCCCGAGAAAAGTTTAAGGATGCTGGAGAAAGATTCGGCAAAACCTTCGATCAAGCCGATGTAGAAAGGCGATGCTCCGAGCGTTAAGAACAAGAACACCGGAAGCAGCGGATAGATTATCTCGCTGGATGTGTCATTCAGTAGGCTGACGACGCTTAGAGCAAGAACGTTCGCCGGAAGGCCGCGGTATCTTTGCCAAAATTTAGGCTTTTGGCTGTCAGGCGGCTTTTCCATTTAGTGTTTATTTTGAGCGCGATTTTGTAGGCTTTTTTGCCGGTGCCGATTCTGTCTGCGGAGCCGAATACGCGCTGAAATACCAAAGCGAAACCCCGCCGACCAATGCAACCATTAAAATGATAACAACGATCGCGCCTCGAACGGCGAATTTTACCGTTTTCGCAAGAGCTTTGAACGTTACAAAAGCCGCAGCGGCGAGCATCAAAAAAAACAACGCACCGATGATCAAGCCAAAGATACTTCCGCCGCCAGATAGTTGAAAAAAATTAAACGCTAGGCTCATTGGGTCGTCCTTTTGCTCAAAGCTTCCTCAAGCTCGCCGAGTTCTTCTTCGGTCATTGAAGAAGTTTCCGTCGGCAACGAATAATCTTCGTCTGCCCAAGCGCCAAAATCCAATAGCTTGCAACGTTCCGAACAAAACGGCCGAAACTCATTCCCGGCGTATTCGATCTTTTTCCCGCATGTCGGGCATTTAACTAACAACATAAATTTCGTAAAAATTCAGATTAACACAACCCGCCAAACGGAAAAAAGGTTGCAAACCGCCTGAACCGAGTTAAAATAGCAGTCAAGAAAAAAGTCATCTGAAAACTTAAAATCATCATCAAATGCTTATACGAACATATAGTTGAATAATATCGTATATTTAAATGCGGAGGAAAGTTTAGAAAATGAGCGATTATTCAGAACGTTTTGATAAATGGCAGCGTGAGGCGAAAGAGAAGCTTGAGGGTATCGATAAACAATTCGGTATATCGGAAAAGATAGGCGAAGGCGCAAAAAACGTAGCCGATACGGCTCAGAAAAGCGCCGAAAAGATAAAACGCGAAGCGGAAAAGTCGCCGATCGGAAAACACGCAGTTAAGGCTGCCGAAGAAACCATTAAAACTGCCGAAGCAACGGCGAAAAAAGCTTGGAACGCCAGCGAACCGATCCGCGATGCCGCCGCCGATGCAGGCGAAAAAGCAACATCAGTTGCAGGCGAAGCCGGAAAGGCCGCAGGCGATGTCATAAACGTTGCCGGAAAAAAGGCGGAAGAGATCTTTGATGACGCACGCGAAACGGTTGTTGGCGGTGCGGAACGCGTTTCGAAAGCATTCAACCTCGGTGCAAGCTTTTCGCGAACGATCGACTCGGCATTCAAAACGATCTCAAATACGACAACTTGGATCACAGAAAATCCGGCAAAAGCCGCAACAACCGGCTTTTCGGTCGCTGTCGGAGCCGGCCTCGGAGCTGTCTTTACCGGCATCAGTTCACATTGGCTGTTCAATTCGGCGCTGCCGGCTTGGTCGGTCAAAAAGCTGAGCGAACAATTCACCGGCTATCTGAAAAGCCAGCAATTGCTTATCGACAAAGGCGACCTTAGCGAGGCCGACGCCGAACGCGTGAAATTTGAACGCGACATCGTAAAGCAGATCGGCGCGCCGCTTTTGGGTGCGTTCTCGTTCGCTTCGGGCGCGGTGATGATGACGAACGTTCTAAACCCGCGAACCGTAACGGGAGCTCCTATAAGCTGGCTGCTCGGCGGCAATCCGCTGCTCGAAGGTGTTTGGTTTTTCGGTAACGGAATGGTCTGCTTCAAGACAAGCTACGATTTCTTTATGGTCGCGCTCGAAGATCACGACGACGTGCAGAATATGGTCAAAGAAATCAAAGGACTTTTGCCGGCGTAGTTACAAGATCTTTATGGGAAACGGAGTAAAGCAAAGTACGAAAATGACGAAAGTCAGGACGGCGACAACCGTCCTTTTTGCCGCCGATCGGTGAATTATCCCAAGGCTCCGGATGCCCGACGCGCATCATCACACCAAGCAAAACCGCTATAAGAAAACCGCTCGGGCTGTTGAAAAAATAGGCGCCTAAGATGGCCAGCAAAGACATCACAACAAACGCGATCTTTCCTGTCCAGCTATGGATCTTGGCTCCCAAGACAGCATAAACTGCATGGCCGCCATCGAGTTGTCCGGAAGGTATCAAATTAAGTGCAGTAACCAGCAAACCAACCCAAGCCGCTGAAGAGAAAGCATTTCCGACGGCATATGTCAGATCGATGCCAAGAAACCAGGCGATTAAATGCGTAAAAAGCGGATCGGAAAACATTATGCCGCCCGCTGTTTGAAATTGTTGCGGCGAAGCCGTTTGCATTGTTAGAACGCCAATGATCGCTATCGGAATGAGCGCGATAAATCCTGCGATCGGTCCGGCAACTCCGATATCAAAAACGACCTTCCGCGAAGGCATCGGTGACCTGATCTTGATAAAAGCCCCTAGTGTTCCGGCAGGCCCGAACATCGGCGGCGTCGGAATAAAAAACGGTAGCGTTGCATCGACCTTATGAATACGGCAGGCAATATAATGACCCATTTCATGACAAAGTAAAATAAAGAGAAGCGAAGCGGAAAAACTTATGCCATAGGTAAAATAACTTGAATCGGTCAAAAGCGAATGTATCGCCGTATAGATCAAATGACCGTAACGCGTCGGCAGCGAAATAATAAAATCAACGACCTCTGAAAAGCTTTGCGGATCGGAATCCGGCAGTGTATCGATCGTGCCGAACGGATAGAGAACACCGGCGATCGTCGCTGTAAAAAAAGTGGCTATTAAAAGCCCGATGTGTATCAGCCAGGTTCTGGTTCGCGGCAGCATCGGGCCGCGTTCTGAAAAATGCGAAAGTTCTTCGTTCATAAAAGAAAAGATCGTAAATCACAAGAATAGCTTTTCGCCATGTGATCTACGACCTGCAAAATTAAAAATCTGTTTTCCTATTCGGTTACTGTCTTTGCCGAAAGCTCTTTTCCGGGTTTGAACCTGATGGTATTTCCCGCCGGGATCGGAACTTCCTTTCCTGTTCGCGGATTTCGTCCGACTCCGCGTTTTCTCGGCTTAACTACGAAAACTCCAAATCCGCGGAGTTCGATCCGTTTGCCGGCTGCCAAAGCATCTTTCATCGCATTAAAGAGCGAATCGACGACCTGCTCGGCTTTTTGTTTTGGTACTCCTGTTCGTTCAGCAACCTCATTGACAATGTCTAATTTGATCATCACCGTCTCCTTTTCTGACGAAGCGTGGAAGCGAATACGCGCATAAGCATCATAATGACCTAAGTTACAATCTGTCAAGGTTTTGCGGTTACTGTCACGCGCGTAGGTATATCGATTTGAGAAGCGGATCGGCGAAAATGACACGATATTATGATAATATCGTTGGGAATCACAAATAAAACCTTCGGGAGAAATCGATATGCGTTGGAGAGATCAAAGGCAGAGCACAAATGTCGAAGACCGTCGCGGAATGAGCGGCCGCGGGATCGCCGTTGGCGGCGGTGGAATTGCTGTACTTGTGGTTCTCGTTGCCGCACTTCTTTGCGGCGTCGACCCATCGCAGCTTCTCCAAAATATGCCGCAGACCTCACAGGTTGATCAGCCTCAAACGACCGCATCGAATTCTGCCGGCGTCCCTGATGAGAATAAACAGTTCGCCAGTGCGGTCATGGGAAGCACCGAAGATGTTTGGCGTGAGATATTGCCGCAGCAGGCACGTGTAAATTACACGAAACCGAAGCTAGTTCTTTTTACAGGTCAGGTTCAATCCGCCTGCGGATATACAACCGCGGCGACCGGGCCTTTTTATTGTCCAGGCGATCGAAACCTCTACCTCGATTTCGCCTTTTTCCAAGAACTCAAAAATGAATTCAAAGCACCGGGAGATTTTGCTCAGGCTTATGTCATTGCCCACGAGGTCGGTCATCACGTTCAAAATCTTTTGGGCACGATGGATCAGGTTCAGCGTGCCGGAAACAGTAATCGTCTTTCCGTAGCACTCGAATTGCAGGCAGATTGTTATGCAGGTGTCTGGGCTTATTATGCTGCGAAGAAAGGACTTGTCGAAGAAGGCGATGCCGAAGAAGCTATCCGCGCGGCGGGTTCGGTAGGCGATGACGTTATCCAAAAGCGAACCGCCGGATATGTTGTGCCCGATTCTTTCACGCACGGCACCGCTCAACAGCGTATGCAGTATTTCTCAAAAGGAATGCAGTCCGGGGATATGCGGCAATGCCAGACGTTCCGCTAGGACTGCGCCGGAGTGAATGGCTGACCGTACAATTCTTGATATATCCACCCAAGAACACGTAGTTCGGCTGTGCATAAAGTTTCCAGCCAAAAGCTCGATAGATAAAGTCTTTTTTCCGTATTGGTCGTTAATTTTTCGGCCTTTTTCATTGGGCTGTCTTCCGGCTTTTTATCGAGCTTATAAGCATCGCTCATCTCTGTCCGCGTCGTGCGGGCTTCGTGAAGTGCAGCCAAGACATTATTGAGCCAAAGGTTTAATGTCTCGTTCGTCTTGTTTTCCGCAAGGGCTTGAAAAATTCCGATCGCAAATCTTGCTTCGGCGTTCTCAAATGGATATGTGCCGATGCCGTTCGCTTCGTCGTCTTTCTGTTTCCACTGAAAGAGTTCTTCGGTCATCACATGCCGCATGCGAGCCGTCCGCTCGTCATAAGCTAAAAACCATTCGACGAGATCCGCCAGCGAGTTTGCTTCGATGTCGCCGGACGCTCCGATCTTCAGCTCCGGCGGCAGTATTACTTCTTGTTCGGTCATAAAAACATACTACAAGCGACACGGGACCAGAGACAAGTTGAAAGAACCGGGGTCGTTTACTCTTACGGGAACTTTGACAAAAACGCGGTCGTAAAAGATACTGAAATTCAAATTTGCTGCGTTCCGAATTGAAAAAATTATGGCTACAAATTATGTAACTTGTCCGCGATGCTCGGCTCAGAACACAAATCTAAACTCGCATTGCCTGCAATGCGGCACGATGCTTCCTCCTGCACCGATGCCGATGCAGCATGTCGGCCAACCGGGTGCTCAAGTTCCGGGCGCCGAAAAGAAACTTGCCGCCGGATTATGCGGTATTTTGCTCGGCGGGTTTGGCGTTCACAAATTTATTTTGGGCTATCAGAACGAGGGCATCATATTGCTTGTCGGTTATCTCGCCGCGATCGTTATTACTTTATTCACTTGTGGGATCGGATTTCCTTTGATGCTTATCCCAGCGGTGATCGGAATTATAGAAGGAATTATGTATCTGACGAAATCCGACGAAGAGTTCGTCCAGACATATGTCGTCAATAAAAAACCCTGGTTTTAATGTTTACCGGAATTATTGAAGAATTGGGTTCGGTCGCAAACCTGGAACATCACGGCGATGGAGCAAAGATAACCATCGCCGCAAATATTGTGACGGACGGTTCCAACGAAGGCGATTCGATCTCTGTAAACGGCGTTTGCCTTACTGCACTTGATATCACACCTTCATCCTTTTCCGCAGACGTTTCACAGGAAACCCTGGATCGCACCACACTCGGTGGTCTCGCCGCTTCAACTAAAGTAAATCTCGAACGTGCCGTAACGCCGGCTACTCGGCTTGGCGGACATATTGTCCAAGGCCACGTTGACGGCCGCGGAACATTCATTTCTGCGACAGAATCAGGAGATTTTTGGACCGTGCGTATCGGCTTTCCCGCCAAGCTATCAAAATATCTTGTTTATAAAGGCTCGATCTGCGTCGAAGGAATAAGCCTGACGATCGCCGCTCTGCACGATGATCATTTCGACATCGCGATCATTCCAAAAACTTGGGAAATGACAAATCTCTCCACACTAAAACCCGGCGACGCCGTCAACCTGGAAGTCGATGTCATCGCAAAATACGTCGAAAGAATGCTCGGAGACAGATCGGAACCGGAGCACATTTCCAAAGAAGCACTCACTAATGCAGGTTTTATCTAAATAAAAAGACGGCCTCCAAAGAAGCCGTCTTTTTCCAAATTTCCTTTCAGAAATATTTTATTTTGCACCGTTCGCGAGTTTTCCGATAAGAGAGAACAGCGGAAGGTACATCGAAATAACGATCGAGCCGATCGTGACACCGAGGAAGGCGATAAGTACAGGTTCGATCATCGCGAGCAGATCGGCGATAGCGGTATCGACTTCTTCTTCGTAGAAATCTGCGATCTTACCCAGCATCGCATCGAGAGCACCGGTTTGTTCACCGACGCCGATCATTTGGCTGACCATATGCGGAAATACGTTGGTCGCTTTCAACGGATCGACGAAATTTTCACCGCGTTCAACGCCCGCACGAACCTTCAGGATCGCGTCTTCGATAACAACGTTACCGGCCGTTTTGGCCGTAATATTTAGCGATTGCAGGATCGGCACACCTGACGACAGGAGCGTCGACAAAATTCGTGAAAATCGAGCAACACCGACTTTGCGTAGAATGCTGCCGAATATAGGCATTTTCAAAAGCAAAGTATCGATATGCCAGCGGCCGCGTTCGGTTTTATAATAATATGTGATCCCAATCGACGAACCAATGATGAACAAGAGCAGAGCCAAGCCGCCCCAACCCGCGAGAAAACCACTTATTGCCATCACGATCCGAGTAGGCAGGGGAAGCAATTCGCCCGGACCCAACAGGCCTAAAAAGATCTGTTGAAACTGTGGAATGACGACGATCATAATGATCGCGATAGCACCGATCGCAACAGCTATAACGGCTGCCGGATAGATAGAAGCCGAAACGATACTTCGCTTCAATTTCACGACTTTTTCGATCAATGTAGCGAGACGCTGCAGGATCAGATCCAGTACACCGCCGGTTTCACCGGCTTCGACCATGTGCGTGTAAAGCGAATCGAAAACTTTCGGATGCTTTTCGAGCGCCGCGTAAAGCGTTGCTCCCTCTTCGACATTTTGTCGAACCTGACGCAGAACATCTTTGAAAAAAGCATTCTGCTGCTGTTCGCCGAGGATGTCGATACACTGAACGAGCGGCAAACCCGCATCGATCATAACTGAAAATTGACGGGTAAAAACAGCTAGTTCCTTAGCTCCGACCTTTTTTCGGCGGCCGAGTTTCGGTATCGAAACTACGCGGCCTTTTTCCGAAGCCTGCGTCATTATTACCTGTTCGCGTCGCAGCAGCGCACGCAGTTCATCTTGGCTGGCTGCATCGCGTTCGCCGGAAACCAATTCATTCAGGCGGTTTCTTCCTTTATAAGCAAATGTTGGCATTTCAGTTTTCTATGCTCCTGTAGTTTCGAAAATTAACGTACCGGCGGCCGTTGCCCGACCGGTCTGCCTTGAGCGTAAGGACTTGCTGTTGGCGCTGCGGCTCCTGGTTTTACCTGGCCGGAATAAGATTGGTTGAGTCCCGAACCGCGTTCGATCAATTCTTTGAGTTCGTCTGCGTTTGACGAACGCTGCATTGCGGTATCGAGCGAGATCAGGCGTTTATGATGCAGTGTCGCCAAAGCTTGATTGAAGGTCTGCATCCCGAATTTGTCTTGTCCGGTCTGCATCATCGAATAGATCTGGTGGATCTTGTCTTCGCGGATCAGATTTCGGATAGCGGCGTTCGGCACAAGTATTTCGAGTGCCATTACGCGGCCGTCACCACTTGCCTTTGGCAGCAGCGATTGGCAAAGAATGCCTTCAAGCACCAGCGAGAGCTGTGTTCGAACCTGTGCCTGCTGTTCGGCGGGAAAAACGTCGATGATACGGTTGATCGTCGAATAAGCGGAGTTCGTATGCAGCGTGGCGAAAGTTAAATGGCCCGTTTCAGCGATGCGAAGCGCCATCTCGATCGTCTCGAGATCACGCATTTCGCCAACGAGCACGACGTCGGGATCTTGGCGAAGAGCTGTTCTTAAGGCCGCTCCGAAAGAATGAGTATCTGCCGCAACCTCGCGTTGATTTACAACGCAGTTTTTGTGATTGTGCAGAAATTCGATTGGATCTTCGATCGCCAAAATATGTTCATGACGTTCGGTATTGATCTTATCGATCATCGAAGCAAGCGTAGTAGATTTACCTGAACCGGTTGGGCCGGTCACGAGTATCAGACCGCGTGGCTTTACGCACATATCCGAAACGATCTTTGGCAAACCGAGCTCCGTAAATGTTTTTATTTCATAAGGGATCGCACGAAAAACAGCTCCGACCGCGCCTTTTTGGTTAAATAGATTGGCACGAAAACGCGACATTCCTTTTAATCCAAACGAGAAATCGAGTTCGAGATTTTCTTCGAAACGGTGTTTCTGTGCGTCGGTCAGAACGGAGTAAGCAAGCCTTTTTGTATCGGCCGGAGTCAGCGGACCAAATCCGGCGAGCGGAGAAAGATGCCCGTGTACTCGAACTTGCGGTGCAGAATTGGTGGACAAGTGAAGGTCGGAACCGCCGGCATCTGTCATTTTTCTTAACAGTTCCGGCAGTGTCACTTGGGACTGGGCAGTGGCGGGTTGTTCAATGCTCATATATTTAGAAGGAAGGCGATATCGGGCGAGTCAAGGCCTTTGGGACACTTGCGCCCGCCCGAATTTCTGTTGCTATTCTCTGGTCGATGCCTGTTGCAAACGCCTTGGGCTGCGTTGAAGCGAATCGATCATTTTCTCAGATTCTTCAGCGATCTGTTCCGCTGAACTTGTGCTCGATTTCGTGGCGACGTTATATATTCGTCCGCCGGATTCGGTGAAATAGAAGAGTCTCGATTGAACGCGGCCACCGGCTCCTTGAGTTTGAGCAACGACAACGTAAACGGATCTTCCGCCGATATCTTTTTGATAATCATTAACGACCCAACCGTTTTCGCGGATCATTTGATTGATCACCTCGCGACGGAGCGAAGTCGTCGGGACACCACCGATCGTTGTGACGCGGCGATTCGGATAACGCTCTTCGACCGCCGGGCCGACCACTGAGATCGATGCCGATCCGATCATAGAACCATTGTAATTCTCGACGTTATAACTTACTTCTTTATTCGTTACCTTTTCTTGATTCCAGCGTGGAGCCGTCGGTTCCTGAACCGGGTCGGCCTGTGCCGTTTGCGGCTCTTGGTTCAGCATTACACCATGATTTCTAGCCCATGCCGCTGCATCGCGTCGTCCTTTTGCGATCTGAGCCTCTCTCAGTTTGGCACTGCGTATCTGGCGAAGCCGAAGTGTGCGTCTTGATGCTCTGCGGCATTTTCTTACGCCTTTCCTGTGCGTTATAAAGCTGCCACCAACGCTTTGAATATTTTTTCACTCCGCGCCAAGATCGTTTCTTTTTCTTATATTTGCGAACAGTTTTCGCTCCGGCTTCGGCATATTCCGTCGCGATCGGAACTATTACGCCTAAACCAAAAAGTAACGCTATCGATAATGCAATTGCCCTTACCATATTTCCTCCAATTCTTACGCGACGGTTTCTTTAACGACCTCTTCGATCGTTGTGATTCCTTCGCGGAGTTTACATAAACCGGAACCGCGAAGAGTTATCATCCCAAGCTCCATAGCTTTACGGCGTAACTCGATCGCACTTGCTCCGATAATTATCAGTTCTCTCAGATCGTCCGTGACTTCCATCACTTCATAAAGACCGACGCGGCCTTTGTATCCTGTTCCCAAACATACGTCGCAGCCTTTGCCTTTGTACATTTTGAGGTTAGGTGCTTCTTCTTTCGAAAATCCGACCTCGACGAGAACATCGGTCGGAACGCTGACCTCTTCCTTGCAGTCTTTACAGATGCGGCGGATCAGTCTCTGTGCCTGGATCAGATTGACGCTAGTCGCAACCAAAAACGGTTCGATCCCCATATTGACCAGACGCGAGATCGTCGATGGCGCGTCATTCGTATGCAGCGTAGATAAGACCAAATGGCCCGTCAAAGCAGCTTTGATGGCGATCTCGGCCGTTTCAAAGTCACGGATTTCGCCGACGAGGATGATGTTTGGATCCTGACGCAGAAATGAACGAAGCGAAGCGGCAAAGTTTAGGCCGATCTGCTCTTTCATCTGCACCTGGTTAATCCCTTCTAAGTTGAATTCGACCGGATCTTCGGCCGTCATAATGTTAGTTTCAGGCGTGTTTAGCGTCTGCAAGGCCGAATAAAGCGTATTCGTTTTACCCGAACCGGTCGGGCCGGTGACAAGTACCATTCCATAAGGATTTGAAATGTTCCGCTTGAATTTTTCGAGACTTTCTTCTTCGAAGCCGAGCTTTGTCATATCAAGCATCAGCTTTTCTTTATCAAGAAGACGAAGCACAACCTTTTCGCCAAACAATGTCGGCAATGTCGATACACGGAAATCGAGTTCTCGCGAACGGTCATCGACGCGAACTTTGATCTTGATGCGGCCATCCTGCGGAAGGCGTTTTTCCGAGATGTCGAGCTTCGCCATGATCTTTAGCCTTGAAATAAGCGGATCACGGATGCGAAGCGGCGGATGCATAATGTCATACAGAACGCCGTCAATACGGAAACGTATGCGGAAATCTTTTTCGTACGGCTCAACGTGAATATCTGACGCTCCGCGGCGAAGCGAATCGACCATCAGAACATTTACAAGACGAACGACCGGTGCGTCTTCGCTGGCTCTGGCAAGCGAAGCCAGATCGATCTCGTCATTTTGTTCGATAACCTCTAGGTCGCCATCATGGTCGCCGAATTCAAAATTATCGATATCGACGTCGAGATCGCCATCCGATATTTTGTCCGAACTGGTTTTTCCTATTTTGAGTCCTTTGGAAAAGCCATTCTTCAAATGTCCGTTCTTGCCGTTCTTTGGGTTCTTTGAACCGATTTTGACCGAATCTCCGGTTCCGGCTACATCAAAAATATCGATCTGTCGAGAGTTGCTGTAATATTTGCCCACAGCCATCTGGATCGAAGCTTCGGAGGCGATCACCGGTTCGACGTTCAATCCGGTCATGAACTTGATATCGTCCATGGCGAAAACGTTCGTCGGATCAGCCATCGCAAGCGTAAGCGTTGCACCCACTTTTGAGATCGGAAGAACAGTATATTTGAGCGCTACATCTTGGGAAATAAGCTTGATAACGGTCTCGTCTATCTGAAATAGATCAAGATTTATGGATGGAACTCCGTATTGGCGGGATAAGACCGTGGTAATTACATCGTCCGTGATAATTCCCAGCTTAACGAGATTTGAGCCTAAACGGCCGCCGCTCGTTCGCTGGTATTCCAGCGCATCGCGCAGCTGCTGCGGCGTGATCAGGTTTTCGCGGACAAGTATTTCCCCTAATTTTGATGACATTTCTTTCTATTTGAACCCGCGGTCGGATCTTATGTGACCGGCGAGGAGTTGTGAAGATTTTCTAATCGGCTTCTTAATAGAGGGATGCTCTGCCAACAATGATTAACATTGTTGCAAACTAATAATAGATGTTTGGCACTGGCGTGTCAAGGTTTTCTTTTTATGAGGAAAAGATTTTTGTGGACGCAAAGCCCTGTTTATTGATCGCGGCCTTGCTGTTTTTTGATCTGAACTATGAAAGAACGGACGGCTTGTGCTTCGACGCTGTCTGGGAAAGTTACCAGAAAATCTTCGTAGAGTTGGATCGCTTCGTCAAAACGGTGTTGTTTTTCATAGATCAACCCAAGTATTTGATAAATAATAGGTGCGTCCGGAGCAGTATAAAGCTGCTTTGCAGCGGTGGAAAGATATTTTATCGCTTCGGCATCGGCTGCGTCTTCTGCGGCCAGATCGGCTTCGCCGGCTGCTACATCGGCACGTTCCTTATAAAGCAAACCTAACCCGGCATAAGCTTCTGGTTGATAACCTTTGCCTTCGGCGATCGCACGTTTAAATATCTCGATGGCTTTATCCTCTTCGCCAAACTCTTTTGTAATGCGGCCTTCGATCGCGGAAACTTCAGCAATTCCGGGCTTTATCGCTTTGATGTCCTTGATCGCTTTGACGGCTTCGTCATATTTACGTGCATCGGAAAGCACACGGATAAGTCCGATGTGAGCATTTATGTAATTGGGCTTCAGCTTTATCGCGGCTCGGTAGGCAACTATTGCCTTGTCGCGATCCAATTGCGAAAGGCGTTCGGCTTCTTGAAATTTTAATTCAGCCGGGTCGGTCGTAGGTTTTAGCGTTACCTTCACCGAACTTTGTGCCGCCGTTAAAGGTTGCAATGCTTCGGAAAAACCATCGGCGCGCACCTTTAGAGTATGATTCCCGGTCTTTGGTAAACCGATATTTATCGAGCCATTCTCGTTGGTCTCTCCGTATTTCACATTATCGACCCAAACCGTGGCATTCGGTTCTGTGTTTATTATGACCGAACGAAATGTTGACACTTGGCCAAATACGGGCGACGCGCACAAAACTCCAATGATCAAAAATATGTATAAATTATTGCGGCGCATTCTCTGTTACATTTTCCTCTGGCGTCGATTCCGGGACTTTTTCGCTTACTTCAAAAGTGTCATTTGGCCAAACCGCTTTTCCCATTGTCTGCAAACGTCGGATGATCGCGGCCTTTGTTCGATCATCCGGACCCGTCACGGAACGTCACAATAAGCTTATGGTCAATTGTTGGTGCTGCTTCATTTGATGGCGGTTCATTCGCATCGGTTGCCGGTTTTTCCCACACCGCGTCCGCGATCTCCGGAATTCTGACCTTTATGCTTCTAAGGAAACGCTGTCCCGGATCTAATTCTTCTTTTAGTTGAGCGATCTGCTCCTGTAATCCTTGTATGTCATTTTGACGCTCTGCTTCAAGCGTGCTCATAAATTTTGCATTGTCCGCGGCGGTAGTTTGCAGATTGCTCGAAAGCTTTTTAACCTCGGACGGCGAAACATTCATCGGGATGATCTTTAACGCCAGTGAGCCGATACCGTAGTTCGACATTTTTGCCCTCAGCTCCGAAGATTCCATTTCGCTGATCGATGTGCCGACAGTATATATCTTCAGTGTATCTCCATCAGTTTTATCCACATTCCAGCTAACCGGCTGACGGTCGTCTTTCGTGATCTCTTTTGTCACAAAATTCTTCACACCCCGATCGAACCGAAGTTTTGTGATGACGTTATAAAAAATGAACGCGCTCGGAAGCATCACAAGCACGGCGAAACCGGTAATGAACCATTTGACCCTTGTATCGGTTTCACCGTCAAGCTTTGCCCGTTTCGGAAAGCGAAGCCAAACTGAGATCAGGTATGTTGCCAAGCTGATAAAGAAAGCGTTGATAAAATATAAATAGAAAGCACCCAAAAATATGGTCGAATCCATTTTCGCGATACCAAACCCGGCGGTGCAAACCGGCGGCATCAGTGCCGTAGCGATCGCCACACCCGGGATCGCTGAGGTCTTCTTTGATCGCGAACCGGCGACAATTCCGGCAATACCACCGACAAAGGCAACACCAACGTCCAACACCGTCGGCGTCGTTCGGCTTGCGAGTTCAGGTGTGAGCTGACTAAGAGGCGAGATCGCAAAATAAAGCGTGCTTGTTGCCAGCGAAACGAACGTTACCAAAAGCAAATTACCGCCGGCGCGATTCAATAATTTTCGATCAAAGATCGCAACACCGAGCCCAACGCCAAGTATCGGCGACATCAGCGGCGAAATTAACATCGCGCCGATAATTACGGCCGTCGAATTTAGATCGAGCCCGATCGACGCTAGCAGCGACGAACACACCAAAAGCCACACATTTGCACCGCGAACGGCCGCGTTTTCGGTGATCTCATCGATCGTCCCTTTGACATCGGTTCCGCCGCGCAAAGAGCTGATCATTTTCACGAATCTGATCCATTTATCGATCAAATGCGGCGTGGATTTTTCGGGAACGCTAAGAGCCATAACTCGGCATTCTACCAACGCTTATACCGCTTTAACAATGGAGGAAACGAAGCGCTGCGAATTTAACTTGATTTTTTTGTAGCGCAAACTATAATCAATAGATTCGTGGCTGGGTAGCTCAGCTGGTTAGAGCGCGGGATTCATAACCCCGAGGTCGGGAGTTCAAGTCTCCCTTCAGCCACCACTTAAATCAACACTCGCATTCCTGATCTCATTCCTTGCTCAGTCATGTCATCAAATCATTTCCTAAATGATCTGATCAGACAACCCGTCTATAACATTTGTTACAGCCCCAAATATTGCAATCACAAAGGTTAGCTTGAATATTAGCTGTAACAGGAAAGTAGTGCCTCCAAACGGTTACGGTTTTGTTACAGCCTTTGTGACACTTTTGTTACAGTTTTGTGACAGATCATAAACCCACTGTTTATTTTTCAAATATCCGGGAATTCATTCGCCATCGAGGTCCCTACAAAAGTAATATATCATAATGTTGCGTTTACAGTAAAAAGTTTTATGTATGATACACGCTATTGAGCAGTCGTGTATCTTATTTCGGCTTCTTTATGATAATAGGGTTTTTGGATAGTGCCGGAGGAGTTTTTTCTACAACCGGACAGTCATCACACTCCGTGGGAAAGTCGTGAATCATCAGACATTTTTTACAAATTAGGCTGATATCAAGGTGTATTTTCGAAACCATCGGGATTTGATATTCAGATATTGCAAAAGTCACAAATGGGGATCTCACAAAACTCAGTTCATAAACATCGGGCTCTAGCGAGAAGGTGTATGTGCCGTCACTGGTGTAAGTGCCGTCGCTATAAGAATTAAATGTTAAAACCTTGCCGTCTTTATTCTTCGCAGTTATGCGAACAGAATCAATTACAGCCCCCAAACTATCCACAATTTTTACTGAAACAATGGTCTTTGCGGTTTGTCCATTTGCAGGGCAAATAGCCATCAGAAGCACAACCAAAATAATTCCTAAAGCTCTCATCGAAATCCTCCTCGTCCCTGACTTAGGCTCTATATAGCCTCACGCCCACGACCGTTCTCCAGTCCACGATTCAACCCTTTCACATGCCGACCGCTATTCAACTCTTTGCTTGCTTTAGTTCAAAGCAAAGATAAATGATAGCTAGAATAAGCAAAAAGAAGTAAACCGAAATTGCAGCATTAGAAAGATAAAAATCTTCAAATATGAAGGGTGTTTCAACTGACTGTCTGATAGCAATTATACGTCTTGTAAAATAAATATCCGATATTGGAATTAAACTCGCTATCCCCACTCCTAGTATACCCAATACTCGTCCAAGGACACTTCGGGGATTTTTCCCATAATGAATTCCATAAACCAACCAAAAAATCGCCCCAAACGGAGAACTCAAACTGATAATTGTAGAAATAAGACCCATAAAATCCTTCTTATCTGGCTTTGACGCCGATGACTTGATCGTGTTGTTTGCTCAAATCTTCATCGAAAGCAATTCCCCGATATTGTCGATCGTGATATCGGCGGACGGATATTTTGAAACTTCCTTTTTGTCCAGAGCATAGTGTCCCTTAGCCAAAAACCTATCCTCCTCCGAAGTGAATCAGCTTATTTTACTGCGCCTTCGATTGATTGAGCGTCCATAAAAGCACATCTGTGTGGTGATGCCCTGTGTGAGCGCGGAGAGTGTGCCTTTTACGATTACCTTCTTGCCGAACGTCTGCGGATGCTTGGTTCGTCGCGACTCACGAATTTTTCCAATCTATTCCTATTGCAAAATTCCAGTCGCTTTGATCCGGTCGATACTCGATCGATAGTCGCAGATCATTCTTCTGATAGTAAAAAGAATCTCCAACCTCTTTGATCTCCCAACCCAGTTTTGGAAGTTCGCGGTCGTAAAACGTCCTGACATTCCCAAGACTTGTGTTCGATCGAAAGTACAATGAGGCACTAGCGTCCATATATCTACTTGTGTAATATTCGCCTACATTTTGAAAAGATGGATACACCGGTATCTTGGCGGCTTCCGATTTTATTTCCTCTAATTTCGCATCGTCCCGATTAGGCGAAACTTGCTTTAGATAGTGAACTGATCCCAGGAACAAGCCAACGAAAAGAACCTGGATCGCGATACTGATCAACAGCTTCCTCTTTCGACTTGCATTTACCGGCATCAATTACATCGCCTCCAACAAAATCAGCTACACGGGTTTATTCTACTCCACATATTTCGATGACGAACTCATATTTTGAGATCTATCGATAAGCATTCACCGATGCTGTTGAGTATTATATCGATTTGCTTTGATTTGCTTTTCTCCATCAACCACGAACTAAGGGACGATTTAATCGAAAATCAACTTTGCTTTTTTAAGTAGTTGAATCCTAATGCGATCAGACCAACTATTAGACTAATTATCGCCGCTCCAATATATATCTCAGGTTCGTTTGTTCTGGTAAAGACAGCCCAAAATACGTGAACTACAGTAACCGTAAACGCCACGACATAAATATCGCGCAGTGAGCATTTTAATAGTTTACTCATAGCATTTTCCTTTAGCTTTACGATACATATTTCGATAACGACTCATATTTTGAGATCTGTCGATAAACATTCACCGATGCTGTTGAGTGTGATATCGGCGGACGGATATTTTGAGACTTCCTTTTCGTCCAGGCGTAATGGCCCTTGGCGGATGAAAGATCGTTGTTACGCGGTCGCCCCAGATCTCTTTGATCGCGGAAAGTAATCTGATCTTGTCATCGACTAAAACATACCTTTCGGCGGGATAGCGCCTTTCGATATCCGGCAATTCTTTTTCTTTGTGAACGTAGATCAAGATATTGCCGTCAACCGCTTTGAAAAGACCGGATGTTTCGATCTTTCGCGGCTGAAAAACAACATCGCCGTCCGTTAGTATCACGACCTTTCCAAGCTCTTGGCATTTTTCGATCACCGCAAACGAATCTTTGTAAACACGCTCGGCAAAAGGATAATTGATCAGATAATTCGAAACGGCCAGCAGATGCGAATCATACGGATATGCCAAACGGTATTCCTGGAGAGCTCCTAAATAATCCGCATAACCAAGCTCTGAGCGGATCTTTTCAAATATCTTCCAATAACGATCGCTTCTTTCGGCTCCAACCTCCTGTCTCAAAAATACACGCATATCGTTGGTCACACTGTCGTGATCAAGGAGAGTATTATCCACATCGAACAAAAATACGGTTTGCTTTTTCATAACATCGACAGGAGATCAACTTGTGAGTCTTCGGTAAATATTCGGCATTCTTTCTGGAAGCGAAAGCACATCGTCGATGATCGTATAGCCGACGTCGCCATAGAGGTCTTTGAGTTCGGCCTCTGATTCGCGGTCGATGGTGATGCAAAATGGCGTTATTCCCTTGATCCTCGCTTCATGAAGAGCTTCGCGAACGTCTTCGCGAGCGTAACGTGCGTCGCCGTAATCGTGATCATACGGCCGGCCATCCGTAAGTATTATCAAAAGCTTCGTCCGGCTTTCGCGAACCAAAAGCTTCGCGACCGAATGCCTTATCGCGGCACCGAGCCGCGTATTATTTTGAAAGGTGATGCCGCCGATCCGCCGTTCGACCTCTGCCGAATATTTCTCGTCAAAATCTTTAATGACGTAAAATTTCACGTTCCGCCGCCCTTCGCTGGTAAAGCCTTGGATCGAATAAACATCGCCGACGGCTTCGAGAGCTTCGCTCATCAAAACCAGGCCTTCCTTTTCGATCTCGATGATGCGTCGGCCGGGATGAGTATACGGCTGCATTGGATTTCTCGTGATCGTTCTTGCGGTCGACGAAGATTGATCAAGCAGGATCGAAACCGCAACATCGCGTCGTTTGCGAAGCTTTTTGGTGTATATGTTTTCAGATTGGCGGCCGTCGGCTTTGCGGTCGATGACGAGATCGACGAGAGCGTTCAGGTCGTAATCTTCGCCGTCGAGTTCGCGGTTCACACGCGTAAGATTTTCCGGCTTCATTAATTGAAATTGATACCGCACCGAAGCGATGACACCGCGATATCGTGACCGGACGATCTCAACAAAAGTGCGGTCGCCCTGCTTGACCTTTTTCTCGATGACGCGGCTCCAGCCGACGCGATGATCGCTAAGTTCGCGGTCCCATTCGTCGTAGGAAAATGCAACGTCGCCGCTTTCCAAAGCCTGTTCGGGCGTTTCGCTATGAGCCCAGGCTTCCGAACCGGCAATATCATCGGGTTCGCCGTCTTCATCGGTGCTGTTCCAGGCGTTGAAAAGATCTTGAATATCTTTGCGGTCCTTCGCTTTCGGCTCTTTCTGAATGCGGTCTTCGGTAACGGATTCGCCGGAGTTCAGGTCTTCATAAACATAGTCGCCGGTTTCTTCGTCGCTTTCGGCGTCTTGTTCGGTGACATTGTCGTTGTTGATATTTTGAAAAAGCGAATAAATACGGCTGGCTGCGATGATCGAATCGGCCACGTTAGCATTCGGAGCGGAAAGGTCACGATCGATGATCGTTTCGATCTCGGAAACTATCTGGCCGTAAAACTTTTTGGCATCATCGGTGGCGCCACCGCAGAGCGTTATCTGAAAAAGCAGTTCGAACGGAACCTGCTCCATCGGAATATCAAATATGAACGGCCGCTGTTTTGCGAGCAGATCCTGCATCAGATCGAGGTCTTTGCGAAGCCCGCGATAAACACCGCGAAGCCGCCGATCGATGCGGGCATTTTCCATCGTGCCGAAAATTTTTCGAGCAAGCTTTGGTTCGGGAAATTCGTTGAGCACAATCCGGTAATCCGAATCTTTGGGAAGCTTTGGAGCTTGGTTCTTTAACGATTCATTTGGCCCGACACCTTCGCCTGTTTGGACATCTTCGATGTAACCGGAAAGTGAAAAGGCATCAAGAGCTTCCGGGCTCGCGTTGAAATATTCGCTAATTTCGGCGAAGGCAGCTTTAAGTTCGGTGGTGTCTTTGTCAAAGGTTCCAAATTCGATCTGTCCGGCTCCGTGTGCCGCAAGGACCTTGTATAAACGAAAATCGGCATCGTCATTTCCAAATTCGCTGATCGAGACCGGCAGGCGGATCGTTCGGCCGTCGCCGATATTCGATGCCGAATTATCATTAGACGTAGATTCGATCTCGATCTCGCGGCCGGTCAAACCCTCGATGTACATCCGAAGCACACTGCGGATAGATTCGAGCTGCAGGCCGCGTTCCGAAGCCAGAAGAAATGTGTTCGATTCGCGCGTTTCAAGTGCGAAATAGCTGCGCCGGGCTTTGAAAGATCCTTCTACAAATTCGCTTATTCCATTTTCGATCCACCGCTGAAATTGTTCGGAAGAAACAGTTCGCAATGCGTAGCTGCTTGAACGAAAGGCTGCGAGTGCTGCTTCTCCGTCGGTCTCCGCGATCATGTTGATCAAGACCAAGACCTTTGCGGCTGCTGCTGATATTCCTTCGGGAAACGGGATCGTACGCATTTGAGCAACGAATCGTGGCGTCGCGCGAAGAAACGCGATGAGCGGTGCGTTACCGTGTTTTGCGATCGACCGGACAACAGAACACCAACTGTCAAATACATCACATATCGCGGACAAAACAGCGTTTCCCGATGCGATGAAATGCATAGTAACGCTGCCGCCAAATTCGAGTATCGAATCAGCTTCGATCAAAAGCCGACGGGCATTTTGTGCAGAAAGATCTTTTAGCGAAGCCGGCAGCTGTGACCAAAGATCGGCTGTCATTCCGCCGGTTCGATTCGCAAAATTTGACGCAAGCGAAAAGATCGCTTCGGAAACTTGGTTTCGGTCGTCGCCAAATTTGGCTAAGATCGCCGCGACAGCCGGTGTGTTCTTTAACAATTCGACACTGTGTTTGGCCGACCGATTGGCAAGCTCCGATGCGAGCTGCAGAACATTGCCCAAGAATTCACCGTCGTCTATTTGCTTAGCTAGTTTCGGCAAAAGCTCAAGCGTTTCATTCGCCGTAGAACTCGACAGAACAAGCTGGCGCGTAATTATCTGAAAAACTGTCGGTCTGGCTTCCTCGGGTAAAGACGCCAGCCAATCGACGCCGCGTTCGAAATATTGCGAACCGCTTTCGACATCGGACATCGCGATCCGTCGGCCAAGTTCGCCCCACGAACGTAGATCATCGACCGAAAGAAGTTTAGACGCTTTTGGAACCGCGTCGATAAAATCGCGGCTCACACGAAGCGAAACACCGGCAATGGCCGCACTTGTTTCAAGCGCCGCGTGCTTTTTTTCGGCAGGTAAACGGCTAAGTTTTTTAGCGAGTTCGGTAAATGTCGCCTTTTCGCCTGATGTTTTATTTTGTTCGGCCACAGTCCGAGTTTAAAAGGTCGGCGGCATCAACGCAATGAGCTGGTCATTGGTTAGTTTCCGTTTCATTTTGTGGTAAAATTCAATCGCTTTAAAACGTCGGATGATACAAAGACAGAAAGGACGGTGTAATAATTATGGCTGGAAAATTTGAACTAAAGACCGCAAAAAATGGAAAATTTCACTTCAATCTCAAAGCCGGAAACGGCCAGATAATCCTGAGCAGCGAAATGTATGACACAAAATCGTCGGCCGAAAACGGCATTGCCTCTGTTCAGAAGAACGCAGGCGACGACGCTCGTTACGAGCGGAAAATGTCAGGCAAAGGCGAACCGTATTTCACCTTGAAAGCATCGAACGGCCAAGTGATCGGCAAAAGCGAAATGTATTCATCCGCTTCTGCAATGGAAAACGGTATCAGCTCCGTAAAAACCAACGCACCCGGAGCAGCAACGGCAGAAGTTTAGTTGATAGTCCGTATAAAATTTATAAAGCCCATGCTGTTGCTTGGGCTTTTTTCTTAATACTTAAAATGAAAATAGATCGCACACGTATCGGCATCGAAAGGCTATTGGATGAAAAGATCGGCATTATCAAAGGCCGGCGAATTGGTTTGGTTTGCAATCAGGCATCGGTATTACCGGCAACCTTTCAACATGCAGCGGACGCGTTCCATGAACATGCGGATATCCAGCTAACAACTCTCTTTGGTCCGCAGCACGGCATTCGCGGCGATGTGCAATACAACATGATCGAGACGCCGCACGTTAAAGATCCGCGAACCGGCATTATGGTCTATTCGCTTTACAGCGAAGTCCGCGAACCGACCGAGGAAATGCTCGCGGATGTCGATGATATCGTCGTCGATCTGCAGGATGTCGGCTGCCGCATTTATACCTTCATCTACACGATGGCGAACTGTATGCGTGCGGCGAAAAAATACGGCAAGCGTGTCGTTGTTTGTGATAGGCCAAATCCGATCAACGGCAACGACATCGAAGGAAATATTACCGAAGACGAATTCACTTCATTCGTCGGACAATTCGCATTGCCGACGCGCCACGGAATGACGATCGGTGAACTCGCCCTTATGTTCAATGAACACTTCGGCATCGGCTGTGACCTTGAGGTCGTCGAGATGCACGAATTGGTCGTGCGAAATGTGGGGCGACGAAACCGGTTTGCCTTGGATACTTCCCTCGCCAAATATTCCCGATGTTGATACATGCGTCGTTTTCCCGGCGACGGTCCATATCGAAGGCACCGAACTTAGCGAAGGCCGCGGCACGACCTTGCCGTTCTTTCTAAACGGAGCTCCTTTTATCGACGCATACGATTGGGCCTCTGCCTTACGGAAATTTGGTATTCCTGGCGTCGCTTTTCGCGAAGCATATTTTCGCCCGACCTTTTGCGAATTCGCAGGCGAAACTTGCGGCGGTGTGCAGATCCATATTACCGATCGCAAAGCATTCACGCCGGTTATTCTCGGCATCGCCATGGTCAAAACGATCCACGATATGTATCCCGATAAATTCCAATGGCGCCAAAACGCCTACGAATACGAATTCGGAAAGAACCCTTTTGACGTCGTCTGCGGCACCGACAAGATCAGGAAACAGATCGAAAGCGGCACGTCTATCAGGGAAATTGAGGCATCCTGGATCGAGGGACTGAAAAACTTTGACCGCGTGAGAACGCCATATTTGCTCTATTAAGCCAATTTAAATTTCTTGTGTTTCATTCTTACTTGTAGTAGTATTACTTCTAGAGGTATTACTTATGAGAGTAACAACAAAAGGACAAGTGACGATCCCGATCGAGGTCAGAGAAATTCTCGGCATCGTTCCGGGAACCGAGGTCGATTTTGTTATAAAAGGAACTTCCGCAACGCTTGTAAAAGCTAAACGTAAGTCGGGGAAACGGTCTCGCGGCGAAGAGATCGTCGCCCATCTGAAAGGGAGAGGTTCCGGAACGATGACGACCGACGAGATCATGCGGTTGATGAGGGGCTGGGGCGACAAAGATGATATTGATTGACAGCTCGGTGCTGCTGGATATTTTCACGGTCGATCGTGTCTGGTTCGAATGGTCATCAAACGCGGTAGCGACTCTTGCAGATAGCACCGATATCGCGATCAATCCACTGATCTACGCAGAAATATCAGTACATTTTGATTCGCCCGAAGAACTCGATGAAGCGATTCCCAAGCAAATGTTTCGCCGCGAGCCCCTGCCATTTGAGGCAGGATTCTTGGCAGGCAAAGCATTTGCTATGTATAGAAAGCGAGGCGGCACTAAAACCTCTCCGCTCTCCGATTTTTACATCGGTGCTCACGCCGCCATCGCAGGATTCGATATCTTGACACGCGACCCAAGAAGATTCCGACGTTACTTCCCAGCCGTCAAACTGATCACTCCTTGAGCAAACCAAGCGAAAATAGAATTGTGTTCTTACTGAATTAATTTATCTGTTCAAACCAATGTTGTGTGAGAATATCGGTTTTTTCGGCAGGATTGAATGTCCGGGTTTCAGTATTGAAAATATCGGGAAAGTACGTATGTTTAATAAAGTACGAAGCTCCTTTTTCGTCCTTTTGTGTCTCGAGGTCACCATCGGGACTTAACTTGTATAAGTGGTAGGTTACCGAGGCTTTTTCTTCGCCGTGTGGATCACCGTCAAATCTCTTGCTCAGATAAAAATACTCCACCTCACCTGTAAACCGAAAAAAGCGCACCTCTTCGTCCGTTCGAAAAGTTCCGAAAAATGTCTTCTTTTTAGAACGCGTATCATATATCAACTGAGTCGCGATCCCGCACGAAAGACCGGTGCAGGTTTCCGGTCCCATTGTGATCGTAATGAAATCTTTTTGATAAAATTTGTAAAGCTTGATCTGTCGCCATTCGCCAGAATTATCCAAGCTTATTCTTCTGCTTTCGTCCGCTTCGTTCGTGCTTTCGAGTCCTTCAAAAGCAATAAGATCGCCATCGATCTCAACTCTCGACCGCGCCGAAAGCTTTGTTACTTCGTTTATCCACCTTATGGTATGATCTCCGATCTTGATCAATTGAGTCTTGGGTTCCCAAACGGCGGGAGTGTCCTTATTGTTTAATATTTGTTCCGGCAGCTCCTCGGCAAGGTCAAAATATTTATTAAGGCGTTCATTGACCGTCGGTCCGCAGGCAGTCGGTTTTGATGTCTGGGCACTTACGGTAGGAAGCAAGCTGAGCAAGACGATCAATAAAAATAATCCGAAATATTTCATATCTATTTTACGGAGTCAGTCCGGGTTCGTAGTTCGTTATAAATTCCATAAACTTTGATGTTTCTATCATATCTTTGCCTACGAATCTGATGCTGTGGGCGTCGGTGCGTTCGACGATGGAAAGATAGCTCAGGACTTCGGCGGGACGATAATTTTTGAATCGGATATCAAGCTTTACAGGCGAGGCGACCCGATAAGGTTTGAAATCTTTTATGCGGCCGATGGCTTTCGCTACTTTTTCGCGGATCAGATCGTTTGCGGCCGCCGGCATCATCGTCCTGGCAGCGTGAAATCCGTAGTTCCACTTCACAACCGCTCCTTCTATATCGCCCAACAATTCGCTTGCTTCTTTCACGGCCGCATCGTCGCCGGAGATCATAATGATCGGCACGCCGAAATGTCCGGCGATAGCCGCGTTAACTCCGGCTTCGGGCATCGAAATGCCGTTCAATTTCACATCGGCAAGAATTGCGCTCGACATTGTATGAGCTCGAACGCCTGTCGGGTTGGTCGTGCCGGAGTGGTAACCGATAAATATCGCGCCCGCAAATGTTTCGTCAATCCCCTGCATCATCATCAGCGGTCTCGGCCATGATCTTACAAGCGTGATATTCTTTGGCAATTTTTCTATCAAAAGGTTTTCACCATTGCCATGAGAATCACTGACAACGATCTCAGTTGCACCTGCGGCGAAGGCGGCTTCGATTGCGGTATTTACCTCATCGGTCATAAAACCTCTGAACCGCTCATATTCAAAACCGCCGGGCGTAAGCTGGTCAGCGGTTACTACGCCGACAACGCCTTCCATATCGGCGGAAATATATATTTTCATCTTTTTTACCTGTGAATTTGCGGAAATAACCGTGCCGAACATCAATAATAGTATCAGCCAAATTTTCATATAGTCTCTTGTTTTGCGGCGAAATTATCCGCCGCTTACGGCGTTAAAAATATGTAGAACGTCATCAATGTCGATCTTAGTTTGAAAGCCGTCCAATCGGCGTATATCGCGGCCGTTGTAAAAGACGTTAATGTGTTCGCGGATCTCGCCTTGTTCATTTAATATCCGGTCGCGGAGCGCGGCCTGTTCTTCCCAAAGTGCGTCGAGCAGATCGCCGACATTTGAAAGATCGCCGGACAAAGCAAATTCGGTCCGGCCTTCGCTAAAGTTTTTGAGATGCCCGGTTAGATAGACCTTATTCGACATATAACGCTAACTCGCTTTTGCCTCTTTTCCTTTGGTCTCTTCGCGTCTTTGCGGCTTTGCGACTTTGCGGGAAAAATCCACACAAAGAACTAATACACCTTGACGCAATTGATCTCCGGCAGCGAACCTTGGATCATTTCCCAATCATCGCCATTATTCGCGGATCCGAAAAGCTTGCCGTTCTTCGTGCCGAAATAAACCTCGTCTCCGACCGAATCCAGAGCGTCGCGGAGAATAACTTCGTAAGCATTTTCCTGCGGAAGGCCGTTCGTCATTGCTTCCCAACTGTCGCCTTCGTCATCGCTTCGATAAACACGAAGCTTACCTTCACATGTGAATCGTTTCGCGTCGGCTTCGAGCGGGATGATAAACACGCTGCCGGAATCGGTAACCGTAATGCCGAATCCGAAATTCGAAGGCAATCCGTTCTCGATCTCCTGCCAGGTCGCGGCACCATCGCGGCTTCGATAAACGCCGTGATGATTTTGCAGAAAGAATGTGTCTTTATGCGCCGGATGCCGGGCGATCTTGTGAACACATTGGCCGAACTCCGGAAATTGATCGGGCAGAAAATATGCCTTTACGCCGGTGTTCGTGACGTTCCACGATTTGCCGCCGTCGTTTGATTGATAAACGCCGCCGGTCGATATCGCGATCTTTAGAGAATTCGGATCGTCTTTGTCGGTAATAATAGTGTGAACCGCAAGCCCGCCAAAACCCGGCGACCATTCCGCTCGATGCGGATGATCCCAAAGGCCGCGATTCAGCGACCAAGTTTCGCCGTAATCGTGCGATTCAAAAATAGCCGCCGGAGCAACGCCGCAATACAGTGTATCGTCATCCGCACCGGCCGTTATCTGCCAAATGTTCTCAAGTGATTTTTCGGTATCATTGGGAAATTTTATCCGCATTTCCTCGGGCATGTCCCAGGTCTTTCCGCCGTCGTCGCTGAAAACAAGTTCGGCTCCAAAGTGCATACTTTGAGCAGCGGCCCAAATGCGGTCGCGTCCCGCACGCCGATCCAGCATCATCGCGTAAACCGAACGGCCGGCGAAATGCGGCCCATCGATAGACCGGTCACTATTTATTATGAATGCACCTTTTGCTGTGCCGATGAGAAGTTTTTCCATGTTCTTAGATCAGCTGCCTTTAAAACCAACTGCTTTTCTTTTTAGACGAACCGCCGAAAATACTCCCCAAAACACCGCGGACGATCGTATTTCCGATCTGTCGGCCTATCGAGCTGCTGGCGGAACGTGCAACGCTTTTCGTTATTGATTCGACCAATGTATCGGGAGCTCTAGCGGCAGCTTTTGCAGCTTTTTCCTCGATAGCTTTTTGTTTTTCGGCTTCCTTTTCGGCTGCGGCTTGAGCATCCAACGCCGTTCGTTCTTCGGCTTTTTTGGCTAAGATCTCAAAGGCGGATTCACGGTCGATCTCCTGTTCATAAACACCGGCAACAAGTGACGAACTGATCAGCTGAGCACGCTGTTCCGGCGTTATCGGGCCGATCTGCGACATTGGCGGAACGACGAACGCACGATCCACCATCGTCGGTATTCCTTTTTCATCCAGCAGCGAAATGAGAACTTCGCCAACTCCGAGTTCGGTGATCGTTTTTACCGTATCGACATCCGGATTTTCGCGAAAACTCTTTGCCGCGACCTTTACGGCTTCTTGCTCCTTTGGTGTGTAAGCTCGGAGTGCGTGCTGAACACGATTTCCAAGCTGAGCCAAAACCGAATCCGGAATATCTGCCGGACTTTGCGTAACAAAATAAACGCCAATGCCCTTCGAACGAATAAGTCTGACAACCTGTTCGATCTTGTCGATCAAAGCTTTCGGTGCATCGTCGAAAAGGAGATGTGCTTCATCAAAAAAGAATACGAGCTTCGGTTTATCCAGATCTCCGGCTTCGGGCAACAATTCGAAAAGCTCCGACAGCAACCAAAGCAGAAACGTGGAATAAACCTTTGGCGAATTGATCAGATCATCGGCCGCAAGCAGATTCAAAACACCTTTGCCGCCGACGGTTTGCATAAAATCGTCGAGTTTTACCGCAGGTTCGCCAAAAAAGATCTCACCCTGCTGCTGTTCCAGTTGGAGCAACCCGCGTTGAATAGCACCTATTGACGCCTTCGAAACATTTCCGTATTTTGTTGTCAGTTCGTCTGCATTTTCGCCGACATAAATAAGCATCTGCTGCAGATCTTTTAGATCGAGAAGCAACATCCCATTGTCGTCAGCATACTTAAATGTCAGCGCTAGCACGCCTTCTTGCGTGTCGTTCAATTGCAGGATCCGAGCAAGAAGTATCGGACCCATTTCCGAGATCGTCGCCCGAAGCGGATGGCCCTGTTTACCAAAAACATCCCAAAGCGTTACCGGCGAACCTTCAAATTTTGCATCGGTAAAACCAAGCATCGTTAGACGCTCGCCGATCTTTCCGCTCATCGAACCGGCCTGGCTGACACCGGTTAGATCGCCTTTGATGTCGGCCATAAAAACCGGCACGCCGCGCTCGCTAAAACCTTCGGCTATTCGCTGTAACGTGACGGTCTTTCCGGTTCCTGTCGCGCCGGTTATCACGCCGTGACGGTTTGCCATATTCAACAAAAGGTCATAATCATTCGCGTCGCGTTTTGCGACCAAGATCGGTTCACTCATATATTGATTTCCTTAACAGTTTTCGTATTTCCAATTTCTGTGTTTTCCTTCGGCCAGCCATTCTAACGTCGTCGCTAATCGCTTGTTTCGTGTAGCCTCGGTTTTTGCTTCATTTATCCATTCCACATATTCCTTTCGATGACTGTAGGTAAAAGCCTCAAAGGTTTGCTTTGCCTTTTTATTCTTCGAAAGTGCAGCCGTTAGGTCGTCAGGGACAACGAGTTCCTTCTTTGCGGCAGTTTTCGCTTTCGGGACTTTAATACCTTTCTCATTTAGTTCGACGGCTTGCTTGATCAGCTCGACCATCTCTTTGTCAGCGGGCAGATCGCCCAATGATGTTATCCGGCCGAAACTTCCCATCGCACTTTTATGTTTTGGAAAGGCGTCAGTTTCCAATATCTTTTGCTTCCAAAATCCAAATGCACAATGCTGTTTGAACGAGGCCATATTGCAAACAATACCTTTGTGTTCAAAGATCGGCATGCTCCATTTGATCGTTTCAATAATTTCAGGACAGGCTTTGTGCACAAGTTTGCGTAGATGGATAAGTATCGGCTGCGCAAAAGGAGCGGCTTTTTCGATGTAAGCATCAATTCGAGGATCGTTACTCGGCATGTCAAATAATATACTCCAAATTCGATTTAGTGTCAGTACTGAGACATTTTGGCTGCTCGTTATGATGACGATGCTTGCGGTTCGGGTTTGACGTGTGGGTAAGATCAGGAAATTTGATCGCAGTGAACGTCGTGATCAAGGTCAGTCGAGCCGCGAAAACCCGCAACTTTCAAAAGTATCTAAACTTGGACTTTTGACTGCTTACCTATTTGTCATCAATAATTTTTGTCATACGGCTTTCAGAATTGGGGAAAATTTCTTGTTTATTTTCAATTTCTAGGTTTCGGGCTGTGTAAACAGGCTGAGGTTTTCGAAAATGTAAGATCAGCAATGCCAAATATCCGACGAAGAATAAACCGACGAAAACTAGAAGATACTTAGCACTGCTGTTTATGAAGCTGTTGGCTCGAATCATCGAATCGTTTACTTTTGACTTAAACGAAGTTTCGACGCCGTGCACAATTTTTTTGAATTTTCGCTCGACTCGTTGCTCAAGAGTTAATTTGGCAGCGGGTTTTGGGAGCGGGACGTATGCCGGACCGCCGTTGACTGTTCTTGTTGAGGCTTCCCAACCGTTTCTCGATTTGGGCCAGCGGAAATTTGGGTAAAGACGATTCAGATCGGAAAAGGTCACGTGTAGATCTCCGGCAAAGAGGCCGCGAGCGTATATTTTCCGCCAGTAAGGGTTTAGATCTCCGAGATGCTCGTTCGCGACCGCTGCGGAAAACAGAGCATCACGTGCCGCCTTTGTTTGCGGATATCGCTCGACGATCTCCGTATAGATCGGGATCGCACGGGCGAGCGTTTCGTGTTTTTGGGAATAGTCGAAGATGATCTGCGACTCGTTTGGCTGTCGCATATTGTCGCCCAAATCAAGCTGAGAGAGAAGTTCATATCGCATTCCGCTCCACGCAGCTGGATTATAAAAAAGCAGGGCATTTGCATCGAATTGAAAGCTGGCTAGTTGATACATCGCTTCGGCTTTGGCTTCGTCACCCTGAGCGGACTCGACCACTTGTTCGAGATGTTCTAAAACGTCGATCGTTTTCAGATCTTGCATTACCCATGACGTTTTAATATATTGCCGTTCTCCCCAGTCGGGCTCTTTGACAAAGACCCTTTCGGACGGCTCCGAATATGTAATCGGAGTATCTGGTTCGGTTCGCACGCGGCGAAATGTATCGCGGGCATTTTCCCATTGCTTATCACGCATATACCGTATGCCCAGCGCATAAAGCAACTCATTGTTTTGCTCGAGCTCTTCGTGAGCCGTTACAAAATTTGCCAGCCTTTCGGTGGGCAATAGAACGTCAATAAAATAAGCTACATCGAAGTCGTAATGCAGTGCCAGATATTGTTCAAGTGCGGTTTCGAGATCGCCTTGGTCTTCAGCGGTCATCGCAAGCAACCAACGGGCGCCTTCAGTAAGTTTTGATCTTGGGAATTCTTTGATGAGCTGAGCAAAAGTTGCGCGAGCCGCTGTAAATTCCTTCTCCTCGTGCTCGACACTGCCTTTTATCCATAAAGCCTGCGATCTCAGGTCGCCCTGAACGCCTATAGCTACAGCTTTTTTCGCAAGGCTGCGTGCCTCTGTGTAATTTTTCAGCTCCAATTCAGCCTCAGCGAGACGGAGAACAAATCCCGCACTTAGCTTTGCCTGCGGATACCGCTTTATCATCGCGGTCGCAAATGTTGCAACGCGGCTGAGTTCGTGTCTGCCTTCCGCCTGTACTTTTGCAACGCGTTCTTTTTCTTCCTGCTCCGCCTGCAAGTCATCACTATACCAATCATTCTCTTCCTGATAGGTTTGGTCTATCGCTCAATTGTAGATGCGATGATAAGCATAGGCCATCGCTGCATCGGGCTCCCGGGCGATCAGTCCTTCAACTTCGTCGAGAATCGCGTCGTCGTATTCGTGGCCAATGAGTTGCAGTGATCTTTTTGCTTCAAGCCGGGCATTCCAGTCGTTCGGGTCGCCCAACAGCCGGTAATATTCAGCCAAAGCGCGGGCCCGCATGCCGCCGCGTTTAAAAGATATGCCAGCCAACCCCGGGCGTCGTTAAAATGTCTGCCCCGCGGATATTTTTGGATCAGTTCATTAAACGCTTTTATTGCTACGTTCCAGTTTTCGTCTTGGCATTTTTCTGTCGGCTCTACTTTTTGCGGATCTATGTCCTCTCCCCACTGTGTCTTACCTGAAATACCGCAGCCTACGTGTCCAAAACTATAACTGATTTCAAGGCTGATCTTCGCAGACATATATCTTGCCGCTTCGTTTTTTTCGCTGTGCGGATATTTTTTTAGATGTTTCTGAAACGCAATTAGGGCATCTTCTTTTTCATCTGCCTTATACAAGACGGCAGCGCGCAGGTAGTCCCAATTGTCTTCAAGATTCTTATCTGCCGGCGGCTCGATCATGAACTTTTCAAAATCTTGTGTTTCTGCGTCGAAAGCATTTCGAGCATCCAAATAAGCTTTGACAGTTCTCACTTTTGATCCCTGATGCAATGCGGTGAGAGTGTCTAACAAGTCGTATGCTGAGTTCCGGCGCGTTTGGCGTGTCGGTTCTTCGTCTATCGTCGGCCTGGCCGTTTCGGATAAGAACCGTTGAAGCAATCGCCGGGAGTTTGCGAGATCTTCGTGATCTATTGATGTTTGCACCTGATCCCAAAGTTCGTCGGGATCGGGTTTCAGCGGGTCCGGATCTTCGTTATTATCCGGTATTTCCTCATCGTCATTCATTTGAAATGTATATATTTCATTACCGGTTTTGCTGTCGTACATGATTGGCAATGGCGGCAATCGGTAAAAAGCTCGACCCTTACGATAGCTGTTGAATCGTACGGAATGGTCGGTTATATAGCTCCAACTGCAGGCCACGGCCGTCGCAACTCCGATCAATGAAACAATAATTATTCGGACGATATCGGCTCTTGAAAAAGCCGGCAGCAATTATTTGATCGGATTTTTTATATTCATTTTATTTCTCGCTATTTTTGAATTTGTAGATCGAAAGATTCCCGCTCAACACGGCCGTCATTAAGATGCGAGGTTACTATTGCCGTTAGATCCGATTGCAGCTGACCTTTGTTGAGAAACGTCACGGAAGCGGCTGATCCGGGATTCCATGAACGTGCTGAGAAGCGAATGATATTTGCACGATAAGGACTGCATGGTCGCGGGGTTCGTATGTAACTATCGCTGCATAAGGTCTGGTAATGGGCGAATCCATTGAGAATAGAGACATTGCCGATACTTTCGGGTTTAATGGAGAGATCAATCGTAAAGGCATCTTCACTCAATTTGCTCCCGGCGGTTCCGTTGTTTTTCGCAAAGAGCGTTAACAGACCGTCAGGATCGGAGCGTATTGAGACGGCAGTCTTGACTGTGGTTTTTTTATCCGCGAGAGCGGCGGCGATTTCACTTAAGCTAAGAGTCGCTTGGTCAGCCTCTGTCGGCAAACGAAACAAGCAAATACCAAGCAGACGATCACCGGCGTTCTCACGCACAGCACGAGCCGAGAGGCGTAACGACGCAGCATTTGGCACATCGAAAAGAAGTGATTCGCCAGTTTGAACTATTAAACCATCGATTACTAGATCGCGTTTTGCTCGATAAACATAACGTATCTCGCCTGGCTCAGCATCGGAACCATAATTTTGACTTTCGATCAGTTCCAGGTCGGGATCGTGTTCGGCTAATGTCGGATCAATGTCGCCGCGTAGCTCCAGAAGTGTTCCATCTTTCGAATACAAAATCGTATAGCTATAGACAGAAAGCCCGGCATAAAATGGCTTACCTAGTTTACGCACACTCGATATTATTCGGGCGACATCGGCTGGCGATGAAATTGGAATTTGCTGGCTTAAACGTGTGGGAATTGAACCTCCGTAACATTGAGGGATCCAAAAGTCTACCTCAGCTAATACATCGCCGATGTCTTTTGAAAACGCCCAACCGGGTAAACCGGTTATCGAAAGTATGGTGTTTGGCGGCAAGAGTTCACGCAATTTCTTTAACATCTGAGCATATTGCGGCAAAAGCCTATCAGGCATATCGAGATCGAGCTGAATGCCGGTAACGACGGCGTTATCTCCGCGAGCGCGTTCCACATCGGATCGGTATACAGTAGCTATTGTCTCGCTTGTAGTTTGAATCTCACTCCAATCGCTAAGAAAGTTGCGCGTGCTGTTATAAACCAAATGCAATTCTTTCGTCGAAGGTATCCGGCCGCTTAGCGGTCGAATCCGCAGCGCCTTCGCCGTTAACCAGATCAAACTGGCCGGCACGCAGGAAAAGAGTTTTGGCATTTGTAACGGTGAACGCTTTTTGCACTTCAATGTTATTCGGTGCTTGTGTCCGCCATGCCCAAAAGGCAACCGGTACTTCAGTTATTTCACGCTCCCGAGGTTTTCCGAAAAATTGGTCGTTAATTAAGATCAGTGCTACGCCGCTTAAAGCCGCGACAAGTAGAATCATTCGGTTTGAAAAAATCACCTTCATTGGCACACTTATTAGCTTGCTCCCAACCGTGTTCGATTAAGAGTGGCATTATTTTCGTATCAAAACGAGGTTAGGGAAACGCGGTTGGCATCATCTGGCGGGAGTGATTTCCTCAGCTATTACTGTGGATATCCACATCAAAATTGTTTCGGTTTCCACGAAAGCTCTTGCGGAATCAATATTTTGACATCCAATTGGTTTATTAGCAGTAACTATATTTATAATTGCTGGTTTTGATAGTTCTAAACTTTAAAATTAAATCTTTCGGTGAACGATAAAAAACAATAAAAATATGAACGAATACGTAATTTATTTGGCACCCGCTTTGGGGATCGTAGGATTGCTGGTGATGGCAGTTAAATCGGCTTGGGTCAGCAAGCAAGATGCAGGCGATGCAAAAATGCAGGAGCTCGCCGGCCACATCGCCGATGGTGCGATGGCTTTTTTGAAGGCCGAATGGAAAGTGCTCAGTATTTTTGTCCTGATCACGGCGGCATTGCTCGCTTATTCGGGAACTATCCATGAGATCGGTGGCCGGCAGATACACTCTAGTTGGGTTATCTGCATCGCGTTCATTATCGGTGCTGTGTTTTCCGCCACAGCCGGATATATCGGCATGAAAGTGGCGACCAAAGCGAACGTGCGGACGACACAGGCTGCCCGAACCAGTTTGAAACAGGCACTGAAAGTTTCATTTACCGGCGGAACGGTTATGGGACTCGGTGTTGCTGGTTTGGCGGTTCTGGGTTTGGGTGGCTTATTCATAACTTTTCTCGCAATGTTCGCTGATCTCGGTGCGAACCAAGTTAGAACAGCGATCGAAGTTTTGACCGGATTCTCGTTAGGTGCCGAATCGATAGCATTGTTCTCGCGTGTCGGCGGCGGTATCTATACAAAGGCTGCCGATGTCGGAGCCGATCTGGTAGGTAAGGTCGAAGCCGGAATCCCGGAAGATGACGTGCGTAACCCGGCGACAATTGCCGATAACGTTGGCGACAATGTAGGTGACGTTGCCGGAATGGGCGCGGATCTTTTTGGCTCGTACGTTGCTACGATCCTCGCAACAATGGTGCTTGGACAAGAGATCAGAGTGCAGGACGCTTTTAGCGGTATGTCTCCGATACTCTTGCCGATGGTCATCTGCGGTTTGGGAATTGTTTTCTCGATCATCGGAACTTTGTTCGTCAGGATCAGCGATGAAAAATCGAGCGTTCAAAATGCTTTGAACATCGGAAACTGGACATCCATGATCTTGACCGTTGTCGCATCATACTTTGTTGTAATGTGGATGCTGCCCGAAGGAACGCTGGCCTTGCGCTCTATAACATTTACTAAGAATGGCGTTTTTGCCGCGATCGTTGTTGGAACCATCGTGGGTGCGATCATGAGCTTCGTTACCGAATATTACACGGCGATGGGCAAAAAACCCGTTATGTCGATCATCCGGCAATCGTCAACCGGACACGCGACCAACATCATCGGCGGCTTGGCTGTCGGTATGAAGTCCACCGTTATTCCGATCCTTACGTTGGCAGGCGGCATAATGGCTTCCTATTATTTTGCCGGATTGTACGGCGTTGCGATCGCCGCAGCCGGTATGATGGCGACGACTGCGATGCAGCTTGCGATCGATGCGTTCGGACCGATCGCCGATAACGCCGGCGGGATCGCGGAAATGAGCCAGCTTCCGCCAGAAGTTCGCGAACGCACGGATAACCTCGATGCAGTTGGCAACACAACGGCAGCGACCGGAAAGGGCTTTGCGATCGCTTCCGCTGCTCTCACATCGCTTGCTTTGTTTGCTGCGTTCGTCGGCATTGCGGGCATCGACCGGATCGATATTTATAAGGCGAACGTTCTGGCCGGTTTATTCGTGGGCGGAATGATCCCGTTCATCTTCTCGGCGCTTTGCATTCAGGCGGTCGGCAAGGCCGCAATGGATATGGTGCAGGAAGTCCGCCGCCAGTTCCGCGAAATTCCGGGCATTATGGAATACAAAGCTCAACCGGAATACGAAAAATGCGTCGCGATCTCTACCAAAGCTTCGCTTCGCGAAATGATGCTGCCGGGAGCGATCGCTTTGATCACACCAGTGATCGTCGGATTCACATTCGGCCCTGAAGTTCTGGGCGGCTTGCTCGCGGGCGTTACTGTTTCAGGTGTATTGATGGGAATTTTCCAATCGAACGCCGGCGGCGCTTGGGACAACGCCAAGAAATCTTTCGAAAAAGGCGTCGAGATCAACGGCGAAATGGTCTTCAAAGGCTCCGAAGCCCACAAAGCATCAGTAACCGGCGACACGGTCGGCGATCCTTTCAAAGACACGTCCGGCCCATCGATGAACATTCTCATCAAATTGATGTCGATCGTATCGTTGGTCATCGCACCGTATATCTTTGGGATCGGACAATAGGGAAATAAAACTTCAGTTAAAGATCGCCGTCGTTATAAAATGCGATGGCGATCTATTTTAAACCCCCAAAATAATGATCAGTGTGTTTCCGTGTATGCATCACTAAGAGCTTGCTTGCAAGTAGATATCGGAAATTCACTGAATTGGGTTATTAGGATCTCCTCTGCCTTCTCATAAGACAGGACCTTTGTACAAACCGTCCGTGCGAAGTCGAGAGCCGCAAGATGAAGCTGTATCGAACGCTCAGCGACATTATGTAAGGTTTAAATCAGCATCAGGAAACTGTGTAGAAGATCAGCGAACACAGAAAGTTTTGCCGAAGTGTATTGCTGGATAGCGAGTGAATAAGCTGTGTCCATTAATCGATCATTCAACAGAATCGTGGGTCAGTTTTTCATTAATTCGACGAAACGTTCAAACAAATATTCTGAATCGTGCGGGCCGGGAGCGGATTCGGGATGATATTGGACGCTGAAAATCGGCAGAGTTTTGTGGCGAAGTCCGGCGACGGTTTGATCGTTTAGGTTAATGTGGGTGACTTCGACAGTTTCGGGCAGGCTGTCGGCAGCGACGGCGAATCCGTGGTTATGCGCCGTTATTTCGATCTTGCCGGTCGTCAGGTCCTTGATCGGCTGATTGCCGCCGCGGTGGCCGAATTTCATTTTATACGTCGTGCCGCCAAAAACTTGGCCCAAAATCTGATGGCCGAGACATATGCCGAACATCGGCACAGAACTTTCCGTAAGTTTTCGGATCTCTTCGACCACAGCTTTCATCGAAGCCGGATCGCCCGGGCCATTCGATAAAAATATGCCGTCGGGTTTTAGATCCAATACTTCGGCGGCAGAAGTTTCGGCCGGCACAACCGTAACGCGACAGCCAAATTTCGCAAATTCACGCAGGCTGTTTGTCTTTACGCCAAAATCATAAGCGACGATGTGGAATTTTTCCGCAACAGTCGAAGGATATTCAAAACTTTTTTCCACCGTTACCGTTGTCGCGAGTTCGCGGTTTTCCATTTCCGGCGAATCGAGAATGCGTTTCAAAAGACTTTCCGCATCGAGATCAACGGTCGAGATCGCCGAACGCATTGCACCTTTATCGCGTATGTGACGAACGAGTGCGCGTGTATCGACGTGCTCGATCCCGACGATGTTATTACCGGTGAGATATTCTGAAAGGGTCGATGTGGATCGCCAATTAGAAGCCATTCGGCTCGCTTCGCGAACGATCAAACCTTCGGCCCAAGGTTTTCGCGATTCGACATCTTCTTCGTTCACGCCGTAATTTCCTATCAGCGGATATGTCAAACAAACGATCTGTCCGGCATAGCTCGGATCGGTCAAAATTTCCTGATAGCCGGTCATCGACGTATTAAAAACTACTTCGCCAAAACATTCGCCATCCGCGCCAAAAGACGCACCATTAAAAGTGCGTCCATCTTCTAACACCAAAATTGCTTTTTTCTTACTCATTAATAATTAAGATCTCTATTCGCTATCAGATTCTGACTTTTCCGGCGGCGACGGAATATCATACTCGCCGTGTTCTAAAAATCCGATGCTCGAAGGCCGCCAGTATCTAAAAAATGCCTTTCCATAGATATATTTTTCCGGAACCAATCCCCAGATTCGCGAATCAGAAGAATTATCACGATTGTCGCCCATTACAAAATAATAATGTTCATCAACCGTTTTTATCATATTCTCGCGAAGATTCTTATTATGATCGGCTTCGAGATAAGGCTCGTTCAAAAGCTTTCCATCTATATAAACATGGCCGCCGCGAACCTCGACAGTTTCGCCCGGAAGTCCGATGATTCGTTTTACATAGCTTTTATCCGGATCGCTCGGATACCAAAAAACTACTATATCGCCGCGTTCCAAATGTCCCCAGCTCACGCTGTTCCATTTATAGTAAACCAGCTTGTTCACCAATAAACGTTCACCGTCGTGAAGCTGCGGAACCATCGAAGTTCCTTCGACAACGACAGGCTGTATCGCAAAAACACCGAACAAAATAAAGACTACAATAATAAGAAAAACATCGCGCGCCAAGCGAAGGCTTTCCGTCCAAATTCCCTGGCGGGCTTCGTGCTGAAGCCGCACGACCTCGATATCGCGGTCGTCATCCGGCGAGATCTGGCCAAAGTGAAATTGGTTTTTTTTACGAGAATGGAACATAATTGTCGTCAACTAAGATGCTTTCGCCGAGGTGAACGGTTCGCCGCTTCCTATTGTTAAAATTAGCTGTCAGCGAAGTTTTTGTCAACAAATATCGGCCTTTAACGCAATTTGTAATTATGAATGAAACTATCAGATCGCTTTTTCCGGCTGCTGAAAAATATACATATTTAAACAGTGCCGCCGTCGCACCGCTTCCTGTAACGGCAATTGATGCCGTAAATTCACAACTTCGCGATGTTTCAGAGCACGGTTCAACGCATTACGTGGATTGGATCGCAACCAAGCAGCGGGCACGTGATCTGATCGCCGAAATGCTTTGTGTCCGTCCTGAACAGATAGCTTTTATGCGAAACACTTCAGACGGTTTTGCATCGGTCGCGAACGGTATGAAATGGAAAAAGGGCGATAACATAGTCAGTTTCGAACGCGAATTTCCGGCTAATTTTATTCCCTGGCGAATGGTTCGCGACCGCTTTGGCGTCGAGCTTCGTCTTGTTCCTGAACGCGAAGGCCGCATCGATCTGGACGAATTGATCAACTTGATCGATTCGGATACGCGGCTTGTTGCGATCAGCGCAGTTCAATATTCTTCCGGCTTTGTCGCTGATCTTGAAAGGATCGGCCGAGCGGCACGCGCCGTGGATGCGATCTTTGCGGTAGATATTATTCAGGCCTTCGGTGCCAGAGGTTTTGACCTGCCGGCGCAGTTCGTCGATGTCGCTTCGAGTGCGAGCCATAAATGGTTGTGCTCACCTGAAGGCTGCGGCATTTTGTATCTTTCCGATCGAGCACGCGACAGGATCGAGCCAACTCACGTCGGCTGGATCAGCGTAGAAACTCCGTGGGATTTTGATGATACCGAACAACCATATAAACCTAACGCGCTTGCCTGGGAAAGCGGAACCGGAACGTCTTCTCTTTTTTACGGACTGGAACAAAGCCTTCTATTGCTAAAGGAAACAGGTTTAGCCAACATTCATAAATATTTGGATGAGCTGAGTGAAATGCTTTGCGATTCGCTCGGCGGTAAAGATTATGAAGTGATCAGCTCACGAGCTCCTGAGGAAAGGTCGGCAATCGTCTGTATAAAGCATCGCGGCGGTTTGAGCAGTAATGAAATTGCAGAAAAATTGGAGAAAGAAAATATTATAGTTTCTCCGCGAGGCGATCGGCTTCGCATCGCGCCGCATTTTTTCAACAACGCCACCGATATTGAAAAGCTCGTCACGGAGCTGCCGTAAACTATTCGCTGAGTCCGTCCAGATTCAAACGCGTCAAACCCCCGGCATCTGAAAAAGCCGTGCGAACCGAACGCCGTTTTTCACGAAAACGATAGAAAATAAAACCGGCTCCGATACCGATAAGGATCGAAGATACAAGTCCTAAACATATCCAAAGGACCGTAGCGATAAAAATATCACGCGTCGTCGAAACAAAATACCGTTCGAGCTTTTTGACCATGTATGGGTCTTCGCCAAGCCATTGAACTACCTTTTGGTATTTAACCTGATCGAGCACCACGTTTGCCGTCGCTTCATCCGGCGAATCGAACATAAATACGTTATAGTTTCCGACGCGACGATAATATATCGGCGTCGCACCGGTCAGATCACGCAATCGACCTGTTATTTTCGAATCTGCATCAACCGAGCTTTGTGGATTTGTATATTCGACGATGAGGAGCTTGCCTTCAGGATAGACAGCGGTCACAGCCTCAGTGCCGCCTTGAAAGTCTATTAGGTCGAAAACCGGTCGGTCGCCGAGTGCATTTCTTAATTCATTTTCGTCAAAAACCAGCGACGCGTTCGAACGAACCGATTCCCACTGCGGCAGATGCTTTATCAAAACAGGAACGCCGTCAGATTCGGAAACCTCTTGCGACCGTGTTTCGGATTCCTCCTGACCGTTCGCCAAGTTTTGAGCCGAAACGCTGAAAACGCCTGTCGTTATAACCACAATTATTGTGGATATTAAAAATTTCACTTTCGCGGTCATATTAAATTTATTACCAAGAAAAACCTTCGGTGCCGTTAGTTCGAATAGTAGCACTTTTCAAAATTTCCAAGCAATATGTATCAATACAGTGCATATACCAAATCGTGTAAAGCTGTCGCTTAAGGACAACTGAGCTTGATCTGAAACTATCCTTTGATGATAGGCGAATATAAAAGTATGCCTAATAAAATGGAACAAAACGCCGGTTTTTCTGTCTAATAGTATATAGACAACGGCGAAGCAAGCTTTTGGCACGGCAATTGATATAATAATAGGCGGAGAGGGGGACAAGGTTATGACAACAAATACATTAAATTATCCGGCACTGCAGACCGATACCAAAGAAAAAGGTGCCAAAGCCATTGCCGATGTTTCGAAAGCGAAAGACTATGATCTGACGCAGGCGGCGTCAAAAGGCGATATGGTCGCGTTTGAAGAGCTTTATCAGCGGCATCACCGACGCGTATATTCTATATGTCTTAGGATGCTTCAGAAAACTCATGAAGCAGAGGACCTGACACAAGATGTCTTTATACAACTTTATAGAAAGGTCGGTAGTTTCCGCGGCGATTCGGCTTTCACCACTTGGCTTCATCGTATGACGGTCAATCAGGTTCTGATGCATTTCAGAAAACGAAACGTTAAATACGAAAAGACGACAGAAGAAGGCGACACGCCCGAGCAGGTAGAGATAGGCACTAGCAATCCGTTCAGGATGCCGATCGTTGATAAGATCGCTCTTGAAAACGCCATCGAACAGTTGCCGCCGGGATACAAGAACGTGTTCGTTCTTCACGACGTCGAAGGTTTTGAACACGAAGAAGTGGCTCGGATTTTAGGCTGCTCGGTCGGTACATCAAAATCGCAGCTTCATAAGGCACGGCTAAAACTGCAAAAGCTTTTGAAGAAAAAAGCGAATCCGCGTCTTATTGGCGTAACGGCATAATTTTTAATAGCAGTACTGATTTGAAAAGGCTTTCCGGAAACGGAAGGCTTTATTTTTGCCCAAAACTTTTAAAGTCTGGAGTCTCAGGTCCGGAGTAGGAATTTTCCTCACCTTATAACTTTTTCATCTTTTCAATTTTTCACTTTTCCACAATTTTCAGTTCGATTCCGCGGCGATCTAATTCCGCGACGAATTTTTCCGGGTCGATCGCTTTTTCCTGCGGTACCGCACCGCGAATAAGCACATCGCCTTTTGCCATCATTTGGGCGATGATCGATGCAGGAAAAGCTGTAGTTCGCATCATTGCTGAAAGCCCAGTTCTTTCGTCTAATTTATCGACGATATCGTAGCGCAGCTTTCGTGTTTCGTCGTCTTTCTTTCCTACAAGATCCAGGCGAACCAGCACATAATCGGGTCCATCTGCCGGCAAATGTTTTTCCAGCAACGCACCGAAAACTTTCCGCGGCGTTACTTTTTAAAATCGGCGACGATCTCATCGCTTGAGCAAAGCCCGAGATCGATCATCGTTTTGAATTTTTCACAGTGACCGGCATACCGGATAGTTTTGTAATCGAGGTCTTGGATCTTGCCGAGAAAAGAATCAGGCAGTGTCGATGTTCCGCCCGAAGTTTGAAATGCTTCGAGCGGCGGAAAGCCGTCGAACTCCAGCGGCTCTATCTCAGTCATCGATTCGACTTCGATGATCTTCCCGTCGCGGATGACGCGGGCAGTTTCGATATATTCGTTTATTAAACCTTCGACCGAAAAGACAAGCTGATAATTCAGCGGCGGCTGTGGATCTTGCGGCAGGCCGCCGACACGGATATGGAGCTCATCGAGCGTATCGAATTTTGCCGCACCGTGCATCGCCAAAACTGAAACCATTCCGGGCGCAAGTCCGCAATCGGGAATAATATTCACGCCGGCCGCTTTTGCTTGTTCATCGAGAGCGAGCTGATCATCGACCACATAATTGTTGCCGCCAAGATCACAAAAATTCGAACCCGCTTCGATCGCCGAAAGCGAAAGCGGCAGATTATACCAATAATTTACACAGGAAATTACCGAATCGTGCCCACGTATCAACTCAACCGCATCTTTTGCATTTGCGGCGTCGAAGTGTTTTGCGGTTATATTGCCGCCGATATTTTCGGCAGCCGATCTGGCTTTTTCGAGATCGGAATCGGCAATAGTTACGCCGCTGACTTCCGGCGAATTATGGATAAGGTCAAAGGCCGCACCAAAGCCCATTCGGCCCGCACCCAAAACAAGAATATTCATTTTTACCAGTCGTCGTCATCATCAGGAGCCTGCCGCGAAAGCTCACCGGCCATCTCCCAAACTTTTGATTTCCAAACACGCATTCCTGAAACCAGATTCATCGCGACTTGCGGATGCGCTGCGTTACGTTCGAGCCGTATGACCTCAGCCATTACCGTTACCTCATCTTTTAGATTTTCGGTTACGGTGAGTTCAACCTTGGTTCCGACAGTCGGCAGTTTTCGTGGAAGGTAAACTAATGTTCCATTCACCCCGACATTTTCCGTTAAGCCTTCGTCCATAACTTCCGTACCGTTCTCGTCTTTCCAACGAACGCGGATCGGGAACGAAGCGGCATGTCGCGAGCCTTGGCGGCGGTCTTGCTGCATAGAATTTTCCTCGATAGCAGGTGTTGATCTAAAAGTCAGTTTGGAGAGATAAAGCATCTCAAACTCGCCGATAGTGTATCAGAAAGCTATTTAAATCGCATACCTAAGCTCTTTGTTTTACAGCAATTGCATAATTTATAAGGACTTACGGCTCCAATATCGCTAGACACTGGTAGGCCAAAATGATATTCTCTCAGAATGTTTTGGCCACAGTCGGTCAGAAACAGGCGGAAGTTAGTTCGCCGAAACGGTTTCCGAACTTTTGTAATTTTAAATGGTAGTTGACGGCGATCCTTCAACATACATTTTCAAAAAGATCAGGAGACGTAAAATCAGGAGTTAGAATAAATGAAAAACCTCATTAGAGGAGGCGTTATTCTGTCGCTCATTAGCTTGTTCGTTGTATTTATTTACGCCCAAGTTGAGACAGGAACCGCTCCCGAAAAAGAGAATAATTCGCAGAACGTAATATTAAAACAAGTAATTATTAAACCGACAGTTATTGCAACACCAGAAGTTATTAAAGAAAAGGTACAGGATAAAAAGGAAGTAGTTCAGGACAAGGAATATAAGTCAAAGGTCGAAAAAACAGCAATGGTCCGCACAGCGGTCAGCAAACGAAAGTTTGTCGCAACGGCATACTGTTTGAAAGGAAAAACCGCATTGGGCCACAGGGTTCGAAATGGTTTGATCGCCGCAGATCCGAGAATTTTAAGACTCGGAACGAATGTAAATATTGATGCCGGTTCCTACAGCGGAACCTATTTGGTATCTGACACAGGCGGTATGATAAAAGGAAACCGGATCGATATCTGGATGTCGAGTTGCTCAGAAGCACGACGATTTGGACGAAGAACGGTTTTGATCTATCCGACGCAATAACTTTTTACAATTAAATAAATAAAAAAGCCGTATCGAAATTTCGACGCGGCTTTTTTATTTGGTTGAAACGCCGAGGTCAAATATGCGGCAAAATTAGTTCCACATTTTCTATCTCGGCGAGAACCTTGAGTTTTTCGATCGGTATATTACCGGTCAAAACCAGGCCTTTTTCGGAAACCAATTCAAAACCGGCTGCCTTCAGCTTTTCGGTCAGCTTGGCGTCTTTCGAAGTTAACTGAATATCGATCGAAGCTTTTCCGTCTTTGACGAATTTGACCTCGTTCTCTGCCGGAGTAAAATCGTTTATTTCCAAACGTCTCACAACGGCATAAAGCCAAAAGTGAAGCTTCTGAGCCATTCGGAAATCTTTTTTATCATTTTCCGAAAGTTCCGCCGTCATCTTTTCGAGAGTTCCACCTTCGACCTTTGTTTTGCCGAAGTTGTAGCTAATGATCCCGCGAACTCTCACCGTTCTATCGCCGATCATCGTCGGTTCAAACGTTGACGCGAGCGCCGCTTTTTCAGACGCTGCCCGCAGAAGCGGATGGCCTGAGATCGTTTTCGCGACCAATACCTTGCCCGCATCGTCGATCAATATCTGGACTTGGACTATGCCGTTCGCTTTAGCTGCCAAGGCGGCTGCCGGAAATTCCGGCATCTCCAAATTCTTCGAGCGTCCTTTGACCAAGGGTGTAGATGAATTATTTGATCCGGCATTGCGGAAGTTTATAACCTCCTGGCCGTCAACAATAAAAGTATTTTCCGAACCTGACGATCCATCGATCGTGAAACCGCCGGATTTGGAATCCGGTCTTGTGCCGGGTGCGATCTTCAAGATCGATGTGAAGTTTTCGCTTTTCGGAAGCACACTGATCTGGCTGCTTGTCACATTGACTGTAGCGGAAGTTCCATTTCCGTATCCGTAACCCGAGCCTTGTCCGCCTCCTTGACCTTGAGTCGCAGCAGGTGCTTGAGACAAGCTTGTCATTGCCTCTAGCCTTCGGAATGGAGAATCAGCCTCACGACTGCTTCCTTCCGGAAGTTCGACCGGCACTTCTACTGTTTTCTGATCGCCTGTGTAATTCACTACTCGATCTTCGACAGCGACAAACGATGTGAATTTGGTCAGCAGGCGAAATTCCAATCCGAGCTGTGTGATCAGTTGATCGGCTTCTTTGATCTGGCCTTCAGTGGCTTTTTCCGTGTAGGATCGTGATGTCAGATCGTCGATCCGGGTTCTCGCCCAGAGTGTCGCGAGCGAATCATTTTTCGACTCGGTTTCAGGGAAATTTACTTTTATCTCACGCGAATAATTCTGGCCCGCGATAGTTCCGTTCAAACGAATAACGCCGTTCGCCGCACCGTTGTAGCGGCCGTTTATCAAAACCGGCTTTGCCGAAAAAGATCCGGAATACGTGTCGGGTAAATATCCGCGACGGGCATTCCATTCCAATCGATCGAAATGTTGGTTAAAAGCGGTGTTCTTACGCGTTCGTAAAATTTCTTTGCGGCTTTCGATCCGTCACTTTCCAGTGTTACATACTCCGCTTCACCTTTGCCGGCTTCGGCCATTTTATCAAGCAAAAATCGATTGATGCCGTTGCCGATTCCGAACGAAAATACACGTGCGTTCGAATATTTTTGTATTTCCGCGATGATCTCGTCCTCATTTCCGATATAACCATCGGTCATAAAACAAACGATACGCAAATGTTCTTGCGACGCGGACGGCTTCAAAGCCGCTTTGATCGCTTTCATCATTTCTGTTCCGCCTCCGCCGCTGCGTCCATTCAAGAATTCTCTGCGCTTTATCCAGATTTTCTCGGGTTGCAGGAACCGGTTCGTCAAATAATATTTCCGTATCACCGGCAAATGTTATCAGATTAAAAGTGTCGTTCGGATAAAGCCCTTCCAGCGACATCCGCATCGCTTCTTTTGCTTTTTCGATCGGAAAACCGGACATCGAACCGCTTGTGTCCAAAACAAAAACGATCTCTTTAGGCGTACGGTCTTCGCTCGCGATCTTGTCAGGCGGTTGCAAGATCATAGTAAAAAATCCGCCGCGTTCATCGCGATGCGTCAAGATCGCATCTTCGATCCGTTTTCCGCTTACGTCATAACGCAATATAAAATCTTTATTCGGTATCGTTTTTATATCGGTAAGCGTTACTTTCGAATTATTCGGCGTGAAGTTTATCTGATCTATTCTGTGAAGCTTCGATCGGATCGCTTCGATCGGCACGCCGGCGTCGATATTGACCTCGATCGAAATATCGTGTCCCGCACGCATTGCTGCGATCGGGGGAGAAACCTTTGCGGCATCCGCAACCGAATACGGATTGTATCGCGGACCGATCGTCATGGGAAAAACAAATTCATACGAACCATCTTCGTATTTAAGAGTTTCGACATAGCTGATCTCGATCAATATCTTCTCGCCGGGCATTATATTTGCGACAGCCTGCGTGAAAATATTCGGCCTTTCCTGATCAAGCAAAGCGGCAGTTTTACCTTCCGACTTTGCCGTTTCGTAAACCTGACGAGCATCATCACGCTTCATGATCTGCGAGCGGATCATACGCTCACCGACACGCATCGTCATTTCATCTACCGCCGAATTCTGTGAAAGCGGAAAAGTATAAACCGCTTCGATCGGTTCGGTAAAGGTATTTTCAAATTCCTGAGTAACCCGGACGCGTGCGATAAAGCCGCTGATGTCGGTTTTAACCTTGGTGCTATTAAGTGGGCAAGAGCCGAGTTCCGTGCCGTTTTTACCCGAGGCAAAAAGCGAACCCTGCGTGATATCTTGGGCTAAGGCACTGACAGAAAGCACACATATCCCAAGCAAAATAAGAACATTTCGCATACAAATCTCCAATAATCTTGAGTGTAATTTACAAAAGAAAACCGGCCGGTCTTTTCTGCTTAGAGACACGAAACACGCAAAAGGTTTCTTTTGCGAAAAAATTATTTTCCAAGAAAGTTATTTTTAAAGGTTACGAAGCGGCGGCGAGATCGGCTTTGCGTGGAAAATGCATCACGATACCTGCGAGGCCAAATATGAACCAAGCGTAAAAATATGGGTAATCAAAAACGAGGCCCATCACGCAGCCCATCAGCGAGATCGATTCGCAGAAAGCGGAACCGATGACCAGACCTGCCTGGACGTGACGAATTTCTTTTTCGGCAATGGCCTGTTCGATAGCTCGTTTTTTTACGAACATCGAAATGATGAAATTGGTCATCGCGAGAAAAGCAAAGCCTAGAACGAAAACGGCTTTTTCGCCAAAAATGTCCGCACCGGCGACAGCCAAAAGCTGCGGCTTTGCCGAAACGACCAACGCCAAAAACGTCAGTTGAGCGATCACCATAATGAACCAGATGATCGCCGATATGCGAAATGCCTGCTCGATGTCAGCCTTGCTTTTCTTCATTGCACATTATTCAAATTCGATCTATAGGTCGCCGCCAAAATATCGCCAAATTTTGGAAAATGCAAGAGCATACCGATAATGCCCAAAGCGAACCAGAGGAAAAAATATTGATAATCAAAGGCAAAAGCGAGAACCAATCCAAAAAGCGAAGAAGCTTCGCACAGTGCCATCCCGACAACTTGTCCGGCTTGTAATACCTCAATTTTCTGTTCGGATATCGCTTGTTCACGATATCGCTTTTTAAGAATGAACGATAAACCAACCGAAACTAAGGCAACCGCAGCAAGCGGTATAACGATCGGCGCGTTCTGATCCAAGATCGGCAATGTGAGGTCGAATTTGAAAACGCCCGGCTTGGCGAAATATAGCACCACAAGGAACATAAGCTGCGATATCAAAAGGGCCGCCCAAATAACAATAAATGTTTGATAAATGCCAGTCAGTTTCGGTTTATCCTGATCCATCAGTCAGTTGCCTCCAGTTCTTCTTCCAAAAGCTGTCGCTGATAAAGCTCGGCATATTCTCCTTTGAGCTCGATCAATTCAGCGTGTGTTCCGCGTTCGGCGATCTTTCCATCGTGCATAACACAAATAAGATCGGCATCGCGAATGGTCGAAATGCGATGCGAAACGATCAGCGTCGTTCGGCCTTCCCGAACATCCCGCAGGTTCTTCAAAATAGTTTCTTCGGTATATGTATCGACGGCCGAAAGCGAATCGTCAAGTATCAGAATTCGCGGATCGCGCATAACGGCACGAGCGATCGACGTACGCTGTTTTTGTCCGCCCGAAAGCGTTATTCCCCGTTCGCCGACAAGCTGTTCGTATTTGCCGGGAAACTCCTTAATGTCATCGGCAAGACCCGCGATCGATGCCGCTTTTTCGACCGATATCGTTTCCTTTTCTTTACCGCGATCAACACCAAACGCGATATTTTCTGCAAGAGTGTCGCTAAACAAAAATGTTTCCTGCGGAACAAAACCGATACTTTTACGAAGCTGTTCGAGCGGATATTCGCGGATCGGTCTGCCGTCGATCAAAACCGAATCGGTGGGAGCATCCAAAAGCCTCGGTATCAAATTCATCAGCGTCGATTTTCCGCTGCCGGTTTTCCCGACAAATGCGACCGTTTCACCGGGAGCGATCGCAAGATCGATATTCGAAAGTATCGGCGTTCCATTATAAGCGAAATTCAGATCGCGAAATTCGACAGAACCCTTAATGGGCGGCTGCGGAACGGCTGCGGGCGAATCGGCGATCGCCGGTATCGATTCGAGCACTTTGTTGAAACGTTTAAGCGATGCTGTTCCTCGCTGATACAAATTAACAACGTATCCAAGCGCGATCAGATACCAGATCATCCGCTGTAAATACAAAATGAAAGCAGTGAAATCGCCTGCCGAAATTTCACCGCGAACGGCCATCGGAACTCCGACAGCGACAATAATGACAAAGCCCAACCCGATAAAAAAGAACAGCAAAGGCCGCATCGCCGCGGCATACCGGACAAGCTGGAGGTTTCGCCGAGCGTATTCAAAATTGAGCTTTTCAAATTCTTCGATCTCGCTGTCTTCTTGGGCGTATGCCCGGACGACGCGAACACCGGTAAGATTTTCCTGAGCCCGTGCCGTAATGTCGGAAAAATATTCCTGAATTTTCTCGAACCGCCGATGTATCTGATCTCCGAGAAATTTTACGGTCAGCGAAACGAGCGGCATCGGGATCAATATCAGCAGCGTCAATTTTACGGACAGGCCGAACATGATAGGCAAAACAATAGCGAATGCAAAGATCGCCTGAAAACTGTAAAGGATCATTGGCCCAACGATCTGGCGGATGGCAGCGAGATCATTGGTCGCACGGGCCATTAGATCGCCGACACGATTGTCCTGGAAATATTCGAGCGGCTGATCGACAAGGCTTGCGTAAAAATCATTGCGCATATCAAATTCGATATGCCGCGACGCGTTGATAAGCAGACGCCGCTGAAGGAAAAGAAATATGCCGCTCATGAGGCTGATGCCGACTATCGCGAGCGGATAATATAGGATCTTGTTCCAGGTGATAGATATCGAAAGATCATCAACTGCCTTACCGACGAAATATGGCACAAAGAGGCCGAAAGCCATCGAAACGGCGATGCATAAAATACCCAAAACCATCTGCCATTTATATGGCTTTATGTATTTTACAAATTTTCGTAACTGTTCCATCTAAGAGCTTTGAATATTCGCGATCCGTTAATTTTTTTTCGATGTTTCCTCTATGAAATTTTTATACGAAACGCTTTTCCAGTCTTTTGCCGGCTCGAATATGCTGTCATCAACAACTCGGCTGACATTCTGTAATTCAAATGAATATAATAGTTTACGCTCACCGCCGGTCAAACTGAAATGCTCTGTTCTTATAGGCATGCCAAGCTCACCGTCGGCGTATATAAAGATCTCAGAAGTATTTTGATCGCCGTTTATTACCCTGTATTTGGTGATATTATTTTCGGAGCTGATCTCCTCAAATCTCGTATCTTGGCTAACGTTCAATAAACTCTGCGTCATATCATCCGGCGTTCCTTCGGGCGAGGTACCGTTGTCAGGCATTTCCGCAAAGATCTTTTTCGGGGATGATGCGACGATCCGTTTTTCGCCATTGATGATCGATCTCTCGTTATCCGTTCCAAGATCATAGTCTATGCGCCGCTTTTCACCCTTTCTTGCAATATGTATCTTCCGCACTTTATCGCCAAATGTTATTACTGCTTCGGCCTGATATATATCGGGCTCACGTCTTGAGAAAGGAACGTTGCTTTTCGCTGGGCTTGTACTTTGTGTTTTGGCATTTTGGTCTACTTCTGATCCGCCGCAGCTCACGAAGACCGGCAAAAATAAAAGAATATAAACAAAATTTTTGACCGGATTTGACAAACGCATTTGAGTGCCTAAATTTTAACATAACGGCAAATGGCGATAAATCGACAATGAAAATAATTATTTGGCAAACCTTATATCTGACAGCGGCGGCGGCATTGCTCCCGTTTTCGCCCGCGCTCTATCTTCAGGGGCAACGTACTCGCCGCCGAATCGGCGTTTTACCCGGAGCAAGCGGACCGACAAAAGGCGTTGCGATCGCTGACGGAATCAGTAGCGAATCTAAGAATCCGGCCAGTCTCTTTGTCATCGGCGAATCGACCGTTGCGGGGCTTGGCGCAAGTACACACGAATATGCTTTAGCAGGACAGTTCGCCCGTAATCTCAGCCAGCATATCGGTCGCCCGGTGGAATGGAATGTTGTCGGAAAAAATGGTGTAACCGCTCGACAAACAATTAATGAGCTGCTGCCGCAAATGCCCGACAAAAAATATGATTTTATTTTGATCGGTCTTGGCGGAAATGATGTTCTGAAACTGAGCAGTCCCATAAAATGGCGGCACGACATGTTGGAGCTGTTGGGTTTACTGCCGCGAAAGGCAGCCAAACGCAGCGATCTTCCTTTCCAATTGCCCGATGATAAAGCTTTCGCCGGCTTTGCCGAATCCGATACGGTTTTTCCTTTGGCAGCTTTCGCAATTGCACGATGCGAATATAAGTGAGTTTTCAGCCGACCTCGACCGCGTCGTTTATTATCCGCAGCCAAAGAAGCTCGATATCGAAGGATTTTTTGCGGACGGTATTCATCCATCTGAAAAAGGCTATTCCGATTGGGCAGAGGCGATGATGCAGTATTTCGCAAAACACCATAAATGGTAGAAAACACCGATCTATATAAAGAGGTTGCTGCAGTTATTGCATCGAGATTCGAATGGCTCTTGGTTAGTGAAGCGGGTCGTACATTTCCATTGGATACTACTGAGATCGAGATCGAAGAATCACGAGGTTCGCTTCGTTTCGAATATACAGATGACACCGGATTTCATTCGCGGCGGGTTGAAAGATTCCGGCTAGATCAAAACGAATTAGAGATCGTGGTCAAAAGCGGGCGCGGTACAAAGCCGGAAACGCTTCGATTGATACCGCGAACCGCTGCCGCAGAATTGAACCTTGAGATAGAACTCGCTCGGCTTAGAAGAGCCAACGAAATAGCCGCAGCGGTCGAATCGGCACTTCCTGGAAACAAGCTTTTTCGTGTTTCGCTTGATGGGCAACGCGGTCGCATCGCAAAGATCATCCTAAAAACTCGCAGCGGTTCGCAAACAGTTGTCATCGCTGATGTTACTGGCACAATGACGCACGAATCGCTTACCTCGTCAGCGTTGCTTTTACTGGAAAAACTCAGACGAAGAAAAAAAGATCCTGTTAGGGAAATTACGATCGCCGCAAATAGAACGTCCGCAAGAAACCTGAGAAAACTTCATGCATTGCTGCGGCCGCTTTCCGGGATCAAAGTTATTGAGATGAACGAGAAGAAAGGCGAAACCTCGGCTAAGTGCTTGCCTCAAATACATCTGAACGATCTTTGGCGCGAGCGGCCTTCGAAACTGAATATCCCATCAGAACTTATTATCAGCCGAACAGCAGCAGAATTGATTTCTCTGTCGCCGGATAATATTGATGTTGTCTTTTCGAAGCAGGGCGAAACGCTTCGATTTTTGGGATTACCATTCGCTCGTGTCCGAAAGGTATTCGATCGCGAAAGAGCTTGGTTCGGCATTGGCCGCAAACAAACGATACTCGCACGCGAGAATTTTTCGAAGGCTGTGGAACTCGTCAGCGAACTGGAAACATATCGTTCCGCCGGATCGATGGTAAAAAAGCACGAATTTTACAAAGCCTTTCCCGAAGCGTGGCTTGGTTCGATACTTCGCCGAAATATATCGCTGCTTGATGCGAATCTCATTCTCTCGCCGCTTTACAATCAATTTCGCGCCTCGCGGGACAAGATCGATCTGCTTGCTATTCGACGCGATGGCCGTCTCGTCGTTATTGAGCTAAAAACATCGCCCGACCGAGATCTGATATTTCAAGCCGCCGATTATTGGAGAAAGATCGAATTACAGCGCCGGCGGGGCGAACTTGCGAAAGCACGGCTTTTCGGCGATACGAAAATATTGGACAAACCCGCTGCTGATATACGCGGTCGCACCGGCACTATGCTTTCACCGCGACGACCCGTTTTTCGGAAAAAAGCTTATTTCCGAGATCGAAATGTGGCGATTCGATCTTCATGAAAATTGGCGAAAAGAGATAAAAGTGATCCAGCGTCAACAGTTTGAATAAAATATTGATTGTTTCAAAACTTACGTGCTAAGATTTGCGCGTCAGCGAAATCAACCTAATTCATTGCAATAATTGACTTTTCACCGTTTCCAGGAGGTAGCTATGTCCATTTTCCAATTTTATTCATTTGCGAGATTTACCGTAGGCTTGATCGTGGTAGCTCTGTTCGCAATTTCTCCAAGCACTTCACTCGGCCAAAAACAACGGCCATCAGCTACTTTCACAAACACCGATCCAATAACAATAAATTCACCTATACCGCATTCCAATCCAACTTCGGCGACAACGTACCCGTCGGCCATCAATGTCAGCGGGATGAAAGGCAATATTACGAAATTGACCGTAACGCTCAACGGCTTATTGACAATGCCTCTGTCGAATATAGACGTATTACTTGTTAGCCCGAGCGGATCGAAATATATATTTTTGTCAGACGCATATAGTGGTGGCGACGTAAATAATGATCTACAGCTGACGTTCGATGACGATGCAGCTCAAACGATCCCTCAATTTGGACCGATAAACTCTGGATCCTACAAACCGACGAGTGGCGATGGTTCTTCGGATACATTTCCTTCTCCCGCTCCGTCAGGACCTTATGCCCAACCGCCGACGGACACGTTAGCCTCGGTTTTTAATGGCCAATCACCGAATGGAACCTGGCAGCTCTTTATCGTGAGCGATGCCAGCGCCGTTCCCGGAGCATTCGACAGCGGCTGGTCTTTGTCAATATCCACAGGCGGGCCGGCACAAGTTTTCGCAAATACGAACTATTTGCCGATGCTGGACGCTTGGACACCTGCGAACCCTTACGGATCACCTATAACCGTTTCGGGGCTTAGCGGGCAAATTTCATCCCTCACGGTTTCGCTCAATGGACTGTCACATAGCATTCCTCGTTCTGTGGATGTGCTGCTTGTCAGCCCGAATGGAGCCGGCTTGGTCTTGCTTTCGGATGCAGGCGGAGGCAGCGCTGTTTCAAACGTCGATCTTACATTTGACGATAACGCAACCAACATTGTAGGACAGCCAATAGTCTCGGGAACTTTTAGGCCCACCGACACTTCGGGAAACATTGATTTTTTCTCGGATCCGGCGCCTTACTTGCCTTATTTCTCAGGAGGAACTCCTTCTCTCAGCAATTTTAATGGGTTCAGTCCAAATGGTGAATGGAAACTTTACGTTATGAGTTCGGTTTTCGCCGGCTCCGGAATGATCCAGGGAGGCTGGACACTCAACATTACAACAACGCCGATCACGCCGCCCGGACCGGTCTCATGCGTAGGAACATCATTTCAGACCAGAACAGAAGCCGCAGGAACCGGACCATCCGGCGTCGTCGTAACCGATCTTAACAATGACGGGATCTCGGATCTTGCCATCGCGAATCAGGTCTCAAACGATGTCTCGATACGCATCGGTGTCGGCGACGGCACATTTGTCAGTATGCCAAATGCTACTGCAGGCTCGAATCCTTATGCAGTTGTTGCAGGCAAATTTAACGCGGACAATTTTAATGATCTTGCTGTTATTAACTCGGGTTCGAACAATGTGTCGATCCTGATCGGCGACGGAACCGGAGGATTTGCGGCACCGGTGAACTTTTTTGTCGGAGCCGTGCCGATCGCGATCGCTGTCGGCGATATCAACAATGACAGCAAGCCAGATCTGGCGGTCGCGAATTTCGGTAGCTTTTTCGTCGGCTCAGTGTCGATATTATTAGGAAATGGCTCTGGAGGGTTTACGACAGGAACGACCATCCGAACCCGGACACAGCCCTCGGCCGTTCTAATCGGTAATTTCAATAACGATGGGAACAACGATCTGATAGTTGCGAATTTCGGCTCTGACAGCGTCAGCACCTATTTCGGAAACGGTGCCGGCTCATTCCTGCTATCACAAAGTTTCTATGTTGGGGCCGGTCCGGTCGGCCTTACATCCGGGAATTTCAATCAGGATGGCAATCTTGATTTCGCGACAGCGAATTACAATGATGATACTTCGCGCATCTGTTACAACAACGGATCTGGAATATTCAGCTGTCAAGGCTCCGGGATCACCGCCGCAAATCCGATCTCAGCCGCCGCCGGCGATTTCACGGGATCAGGCTACGACTCGCTCGCGATTGCTGCTAGCGGCTCGAACTACATTAGGCTGAACAGCCAGTCGACTGTTGTTAACGTTGGACAAAACCCGAATTCGATTGCAACGGGAGACTTTAATGGCGACGGTAAGCCGGACATTGTTTCTGTTAATTATGGTTCGAACGATCTCACCATAATGACAAATAGTTGCGTGGTTGCAACCGGGAACCTTTTTGACTTTAATGGCGACCGAAAGACGGATTACGCTGTTTACCGGCCATCCAATCGAAATTGGTACAATCCTGATATATTCACGAGCGGTAGCTATTTGATCTTCGGACGCGCGACCGATGTCCTCGCATCGGCAGATTACGACGGTGACAAACGGGCCGATTACGCTTTCTATCGGCCTTCTATTGGCCTCTGGTTGGTCCGTAAAAATCGAGGGCACTCAGCCGATTTATTACATCAAATTCGGGCTGCCGGAAGACCTACCCGTTCCCGCCGATTACGACGGTGACGGAAAAGCCGATATCTCAGTTTGGAGGCCATCGTCCGGCACATGGTATCTTCGTCAAAGCTCAGATAATTTCCTTTCGCAGTTTCAGTTGGGTTCACCGGGCGACATTCCTGCACCGGCCGATTACGACGGCGATGGTATCGACGACCGAGCCGTTTTCAGGCCTTCAAACGGCGTTTGGTATATTTACCGAAGCTCTGATGGCCAATACGATATCAGACAGTTCGGTATGAACGGCGACAAGGTAGTTCCCGGTGATTACGACGGCGACGGAATTGCTGACCTAGCAGTTTGGCGGCCATCGACAGGAGTTTGGTATGTACTCCGCAGCACCGACGGCGGTTTCAGTGCGTATTCTTGGGGGCTCAGCACTGACGTTGCGGCGGTAGGCGATTACGATGGCGACGGCAAATTCGATTACGCTGTGTGGAGGCCGTCCGATGGATTTTGGTATGTATTAAAAAGTTCGGATGGCGGTGTTATATACTACCCTTTCGGAATGGATGGAGATATACCAATACCGAGCATCTTCGTTCGCTAAGTTCATTGGTCCGATTCTGGGACAAAGCGGTAGCCTACACCGCGAACGGTTTGTAGTATCTGAGGGTTGTTCGGCTCTGTCTCTAAATAGCGGCGGAGCCGGACAATAAAATTGTCGATGGCACGCGTGTCAGTGTCTTCCTGTAACCCCCAAACATCTTCAAGTATCGTTTTGCGCGAAACCGTTCTCCCTGCATTTTCAATAAGAAACTTTAGAAGTTTGATCTCCATCAATGTAAGATTTACGGTTTCGGTTTCGCTTCGAAGTTCAAGATTTTCAAAATCGATCGTTTTTCCTCCGACCTCGAACGTATCCGGGACTTTCGGAGTTTCATTCTCCAGCCTAAACCAGTCGCGGCGGCGCAAAAGACCGTTCACCCGCGCTGTAAATATTTCCAGATCAAAAGGTTTCGGCAAATAATCGTCCGCTCCGACCGCAAAACCTTTCAGAACATCTTCCGGACGATCGCGTGCGGTAAGCATTAGGATCGGAGTATAATCACCGCCAGATCGCATCTTTCCGGCAACCTCGAACCCATCGATTCCCGGCAGCATTATGTCCAAAACGACAGCGTCAAAATTTTCAACAGAAAGAGCATCCATCGCTTTTTCACCGGTATCAGCTATTTCCGTTTCGTATCCTTCGGCCTCGAGATTAAATCTAAGCCCTTCGGCAATATGTTTTTCGTCTTCAACGATCAATATCTTCATTTTTCTCTAATTCGGACGTTTCGATGAACCGCGGTAATCGAACAAAAAAAGTGCTTCCTGAATCCTCGCCGCGACTTTCGGCCCAGATCTTTCCGCCGTGTTTCTCTACGATCGAACGAACGATCGATAATCCCAAGCCTGTTCCTTTACGCTCATTGACACGTTGGCCGGCAACACGGTAAAAACGTTTGAAAATTCGCTCCAGATCTGATTTTGGAATACCGATCCCATTGTCGCGAATAATCACTTCAAATTTATTTCCGCGCGATGACGACCGCAAACGAATGGAAATTTTAGGTTCACCATCCGAATATTTAACGGCATTCCCCAAAAGATTACTGAAAACAGTTCGCAATTCGGCTTTATCACCCAGAACATGGAATTCCTCCGAAGGTTCCGAAAACCTGATAGCAGAATCTGAAAATTCATGCCGAGACACAATGGATGCGATGACTTCGCTTATCAAGTTTACGACATTCACATCCGAAACATTGAACTGCCGACCCTTGTCCTTTGTTCGACTTTCCTGCAATACCTGCTCTACGGTATGGAGAAGCCGGTCGGTGTCATCGAGCATTATTCCGTAAAATTCGTGCCTCTTTTCATCGGAAACATCCCGAGAGCGTAAGGTTTCTAAATAAAGCTTTATCGAGGCGATCGGCGTTTTTAGTTCGTGTGTTACCGAATTAAGAAAAGCGTTCTGCTGCTCGCTTCGGCGAATTTCGCGGACAAGAAATGTGGTGTTTAAGACAAGACCGGTAATTATCAAAGCGAAAAAGACAATGCCGATGACGAGCATCGCGACCTCACGGACGTTGAGCAAGATCCAACTGACATTCAGCACGACCGCCAGAACGATCATGCAAATGCCAAGAACGAGGAAGAAGATCGCTGTTCGTCTGCGTCGCATTTATAAACTTAAAAATAGAAAGTAAAAGGGCAAAAGTAAAAGCGACTTTTACTTTTGCCCCTCGGAATACAAAACTTTGTAAGATATTACGCTGCTTCTTGGATCGGTTGAAGCTCTGCGTTTTCATGTTGCTTAGGTTCTTTCGTCGCTAGATCATAAGCATAAACACTACTTAGTAAACCAACTTTTTCGAAGGCTTTTATCACTACCCAGTTGATGTCGAATTCATACCAAGCCAAGCCGTGACGAGCCGAACGCGGATGAGCATGGTGGTTGTTGTGCCATCCTTCTCCCCAAGTAACTGCCGCGATCAAACCATTGTTTCGTGATGTATCGCGTGTCTCAAATCTGCGCGAACCCCAAAGGTGCGTTGCCGAATTTACGAGCCATGTAGCATGCCAGCCGATGACAGTTCTTAGGAATATCGCCCACAAGACCATTGAGAAGTCCGCCGATCGCGAAAAGCCCGATCGCAGCAATTACCGAAGTAACCCAATAATACTTATCAAAGGTGACTTGAAACCGATCTTTTACAAGGTCAGGACAATAGCGCTTTTTCACTGCAAATGAATTATTCTGAGCGGTGCCGCGAAATATCCAGCCCATGTGCGACCAATATGTTCCGTGGATCGGACTATGCGGATCTTGATCTGTTTCCGTAAAAGCGTGATGAAGCCGATGAGTTGTAACCCATGTCAGCGGACCGGATTGGACAGCCAAGCTGCCACAAATGCTCAAGAATCTTTCGAACCAACGCGGTGTTTTAAATCCGCGGTGTGTCAGTAACCGATGGTAGCCAATACCGATGCCAAGACTTCCCGCAACGAACCAAAGCACCAAAGCAGCCGCCAAATTGGCCCAGCTGAATGTGAAGAGCGCCGCGATCGCAAAAGCATGAAATACGGTTATACCGATGATAGTCGTCCAATTTAGTCTCTTTGAATTTTTTTGAATCTCTATAACGTTTTGCATCAATTTCCCCTGATAAGTGCTAATAAAATTTTCGCCTACTTGGCGTCTAGATAAAGCCTAACAGGTTTTAGCGTCACCAAATGTAAGAGTTTTGTATTATTAGAATTGTCATAAATTAGCCAGTTTCATGCACAGTTGTTATTCTTCAGATAGAATCTCGTTATGGATCAGATCATTTGCGGTTTTGAGCGAGACTTTGACGATCAATGGAAGGCACGGCTGCAATGTGGGCATTATCAGCACGTACGCCATTTGCCGCCACTTTCGGTTCGTGCGTGGGTTTTAAATCCGGAAGGGCGTTCAAAAATGCTGGGGAAAAGGCTTGCTTGTAAAAAATGCGACGAGGCCGCGCAAAAAGATTTTGACCATTCATTGATACTGGCTGCGGATCACGAATCGCTGGATGAATTATTAAACGCCGCTTTTGATGCCCTCTCAACGCAAGATAAAGATCGCACCTTTGCTTGCATAGATATGTTTTGGGCACGGCTGGCAATGCATATTCGTGCCGAACATCTACATCTTTTCCCGGCCATTATGACCGCCGTAAAAGAGACAAACACAATGATCTCTGCGGAACGGGCACTGGGAACCATCGAACTCTTACATAAAGACCACGATCTTTTTATGCGGGAATTGATCAAAATAATAAAACATCTGCGCGAAAACGAATACGAACCAGAATCAATCTCATCAACGCTTACCGATATAAGGAAAAGATTGGTATCACATAACTTGATCGAAGAAAAAGAAGTATATGGATGGGCAGAGTCTCTTCTTACGGAAGAAGAATATAAATCATTACAGTTCAAAATGCTTAAAGAAATAACGAACCTGCCGCCGCGTTTTTCGCAATAAGCCTTTAGGTTATCGAAGACCAGGGAATCAATCTCGTATTTAGGATTTTCGAATCACCTTATATCGGATAAAATAGTTCCTTAGATACGGTCTACGAACTTTTTCTCAGGAGAAATTTAATGGCAGATGAAACGATAGCGGAGCGCGTGATACGCGTTTTTGCTGATTTCAAAAAGGTACCAACAGAAGACATAAAGCTTGAAACGACTTTCGAGGAGCTCGGCTTCGATTCGCTTGATGGCCTAAATTTGATATTCGAACTGGAAGAAGAGTTCGATATCGTTGTTCCGGACGACAAAGTTCAATCGATGCGCTCGGTCGCCGAGGTCGTCGAAGGCATCGAATCGTTAATATGAACCGCGTAGTAATAACAGGTGTCGGAGTTGTATCGCCCTTAGGCAATACGGCTCCTGATTTTTGGGATAGCGTAAAAAATGGCCGGACCGGGATCGGCCCGATAACTAAACTCGACGTCGAAGGAACTCGGATCAAGAAAGCTGCCGAAGTTCGCGGCTTTGACGCAACCAAATATTTTGACGATAAAAGATTGATGTATCTCGACCCCTTTTCGCAATATGGTCTCGTCGCCGTAAGCGAAGCCGTCAGTGATTCGGGGATCGAGTTTGATGAAGAGCTAGCATCCCGTTCGGGCGTTATAACCGGTTCTTGCCTCGGCGGTAAAGAGACCGAAGACAATCTTTTTGCCGAACTTTATCGTGACAAAAAGACGCGTTTCCCGCCGACTGTAATTCCTGCTGCGATGGCAAACGCGGTCGCCAGCCAAGCCGCGATGGAATATGGGCTGACCGGCGCGACCTACACACTTTCGACGGCTTGTTCTTCGGCAAATCATGCGATCGGAAACGCATTTTGGCTGGTTCGCCAAGGAACTTTGGACGCCGCAATAACCGGCGGGAGTGAAGCTCCTCTTTCATTCGGAAACCTCAAAGCCTGGGAAGCGATGCGTGTTGTTTCACCTGATACTTGCCGGCCTTTTTCAAAAGATAGAACCGGAATGATCCTCGGCGAAGGCGGGGCGATGTTCGTCATCGAAAATCTCGAAAACGCACAGGCTCGGGGTGCGAAAATTTATGCAGAGATCGTTGGCTTTGGGATGTCGGCCGATGCTCACCATCTGACAATGCCGCTTGTCGCGGGTGCGGCAAAGGCAATTCGCGGTGCCTTGGACGACGGCGGTTTGCGGCCGGAACAGGTCGGTTATGTTAATGCACACGGCACGGCGACTTCGGCAAACGACGCGATGGAATCTGCCGCGATCAATCTCGTATTCGGCGAGCACGCAAAAAATATTGCGGTGAGTTCCACCAAATCGATGCACGGCCATGCTCTCGGTGCTGCCGGTGCGATCGAAGCTGCGGCGACCGTTTTGGGTCTGCATAACGGGCTGCTCCCACCGAATATTAATTTCAACGAGGCCGATCCTGAATGCGATATCAACATCATCGCAAACGAAGCTCTGGCAGCCGAACCGGAAGCCGCGATATCTAATTCATTTGCCTTTGGCGGCCTAAACGCTGTTCTCGCTTTCAAAAGATGGCCGAAATAGTTAATGGCAAAAAAGAATAAGTTCATTATTTGGTCCGAATATCTGCCTCTTCGCGGAGTGCTGGGCCTGATGAGCTCCTTACCTCGTTCGACGGCGAGGAAAATAGGAACTTCTGTTATTGATTTGCTCCTCCGATTCGTCCCTGATCTCAAAAAGACCGCTCACCGAAATCTTGAGATCGCCTATCCGGAAATGGATGCCGCGACGCGACGACAAATGGTCGACGGCATGACAAAAAGCCTCGGTCGTGTTCTTGGTGAAATGAGTCATTTTGCCGAACTTACGAAAGAAGATCTTGCCGATATGATCGAATTTCGCTTCGATCCTAAAACGCAAAAACAATACGATAAATTTCGTGCAGAAGGCCGCGGCTCCATTATCATCAGTCCGCATTTGGGCAATTGGGAACTGCTCGTTTTTGCCTGGTCGGCGCTTCGCGACCCGATCAGCTATTTGGCTCGTCCGCTTGATAATCCGAAGCTCGAAGAGCTTACGGTTTCTTTAAGAACTCGTTTCGGAAACCAACCGATAAATAAGACCAACGCAGTTTCGACCGCGATCAATATTCTTCGCAATGGCGGAACCCTCGGAATTTTGGCGGATGTAAATACGCACCCAAAAGAAGGCGTGTTTGTTCCGTTCTTCGGAGTTCCGGCTTGCACAACGACCGGGCCGGCGATGCTCGCGATGCGCACCAATTCGGTCATAATTCCGATCTGCGGAGTTTGGGATGAGGCCGCCGATAAGTACGTAGCCGTGCATGGAAAGATCATCGAACCTGCTAAAACCGGCGATCGAAAGGCCGACATCCTCACAACAACGGCCGCATTTACCGCCGAGGTCGAAAAACTCATTCGCGCTTATCCGGAACAGTGGATGTGGATCCACAAACGCTGGAAAACACGCCCGCCCGGCGAACCTGCAATTTATTGAGTCATGGGTTTGAAGCAGCAAGCTGCTCCGGAAGATGCCCATCAAGCAGCAACATTATCGGGTCTGCTCCACTCTCTTTGGATGCTCTAACTACCTTGATCAGATCAGCGTAGGTCGCTGAAACCGGCATCCTTATTCCGACGCTTTTTTCTGTGTTTCCGGTTTCATCAACCACGCACCTAACCCGCCTTTCCTCAAAAAGGTTCGACAATCGATCGATCATTGGGTTCGGATCGGTGATCGTTCCGTTCGGCTCTGAGTTTATCGACAGTGTTCGATCTTCGTGAAGTTCAATCGAGAGCGGAACGCCGTCGTTCGGCAATGATGAGCCTTTACATACTTCCACAATATCGAGACGTTTGTTCGGTGACGGCTGCCGCCAGATCGAAAAGCGGCATTGGTTTTCGCCTGCAGTAAGATCTGCATCGATGAAAGGCGGTATCTTTACGACGAGAACCTCCTGTTCAGGCTCCGCCAACTGCTGGCAACCGACAATCGACAGCAATATCAAAACAAGAGCAAGGGATCGAAATTTCATTGTTTGTGTTGCATTCTTAACTCGAACCGCGCCGCCTTTATTGTCTTCGTCGTCCGTAAGACGGGCGACGTCGGTCGTGTTTGACCGCTAAAATTTTGACAGTTTCCTCGTCTAGGAACCTATAAAGAAGGTGATAAGGAAATTTATCCAGATTTGCGCGTCTGATGATTTGATGATCTTGGGAACTCAGAATGTTATTGGTAAGTTTTCCAATGCGCTCTTCTAGTTCCTCGGTGAATCGGTCTGCCAATTCCGGACCGTCCATTTGTTCGTACCACTCAACAATCTCAAGAACATCAAGGCGAGCACCTACGTGGTAAACGATCCTTTTCACTTATGATCGGCCTCACGGCGTCGTTTGAAAAAATTAAAAAATTCTTCGTGGGTAAGCACGGTTGAAGGGTCTTCATCCATTTCTTTGTCCCTTAGCAGGGCAAGCTCCATCTCCTCTTCATCAATGAAATCATCAGGAAGTGATTCGATGATGCGATCGGCAAGCTTTGCCCGCTCATTGATCGGAAGACTGAAAACTAGTTTTTCCATTTCGACTACTGACATGGACTTATTTTATCACGTCCTCGCCTGTGATTGAACAGCCGTTATAGCAATGGCGTCGACGATGTCTTCGGCTTTGCAGCCGCGGGAAAGATCGTTGCAGGGACGGTCGAGGCCTTGTAGGATCGGGCCGATCGCGGTTCCGCCGGCGAGGCGTTCGGTGAGTTTATAGGCGATATTTCCTGAATTCAGATCGGGAAAAATAAGAACGTTCGCTTTTCCGCCAACCGGCGAACCTTCAGCTTTTGAATCAGCAACAGCCGGAACGAGAGCCGCATCAGCCTGAAGTTCACCATCTATGATCATCTCCGGCATCCGTGCTTTTACAGTTTTTACGGCTTCGACAACCTTATCGATCATCTTGTGTTTTGCGCTGCCTTTTGTGGAGAACGAAAGCATTGCGACACGGGGTTCGGCACCCAAAAGTGTGCGGCACGAATCCGCTGAGGCTATAGCGATCTCGGCAAGTTCGGCCGAATCCGGGTCGATAACAACGCCGCAATCGGCATAGATCATCGATCCTTTTTCGCCAAATTTCGTATCAGGAACGGTCATCAGAAAAAAGCTCGACACGATCTTGAAGCCTTCACGCACTCCGATACATCTCAAAGCCGCAGCTACTGTGTGAGCGGTAGTATTTGTAGCACCGGCGACAGAGCCATCGGCTTTTCCTTCGCGAACAAGCATATTGCCGAAATATAGCGGATCCCGAAGAGTTTCTTCGGCTTCTTCTAAGGTCACGCCTTTTGCCCGCCTCATCTGATGGTAGATATTTGAGAGTCTGCCGATATCTTTTGACCGGCGATGATCTACGATATCAACGCCGTTCAAATTAAAGCCGTTTTTTGCGGCAGTATCGCGCAGCGTCTCTTCGTTGCCAATAAGCGTGATCTTTGCGATCTTTTCGCGCGAGCAAATATCGGCGGCTTGAAGGGTTCGCGGATCGTCGCCTTCGGGTAAGATTATATGCTGAATGTCGGCGGCGGCTCGGCGGCGAATGTCTTGTAATATCATAATTTCTATTGTAAAAAACGGCGTTCGTTCGAATTTAGCATACAACTTTCGCAACGAAAACTTGCACAAACCTCTTGGAATTTTCTAGACTGTTGTGAAAGCAGAAAATAAAAATATGAGCAAAATGATCAAACGATCCGAAAAGCTTAAGCGTAAGGAAAAGTCGGCTTTGCGCGGGCGAATGAACAGCTTTATCAGCTTTTTGCCGAATATGGTCAAATTGCTTTATGGCTTATTAAAAGACGTTCGTGTGCCGACCGCAGAAAAAGCATTATTCCTCGCGGCGATCGTTTATGTAATTTCTCCGATAGATCTCATTCCCGATTTTTTCCCGTTCATTGGTCAGGTCGATGATATTTACGTCGTTGCTCTGACGCTTTTGCGGCTCGTAAATCGATCTGATGCATCGGTCGTTCGTGAACATTGGTCCGGCGGAGGCGACATTGTTGCTTTGGCCGATATGATCGCCGGCATTGCTCCGCGATTTTTGCCGAAACGTATTTCGCGGGTTCTCTCATCGAAAGTTGAAATGGGTTCGGCATCCGGAATTCTAAAAGGTCTGAAGAACAGCCGCGAACGCGTCGTTGTCGAAGTGCCGGCAGATATCGAAGTGGATTCGACCTCTTCGATGTCCAATTAGCCGCAATTTTTATCGGCAACTTTTGGATTTTCAAAGCGTTTAACACTTTATCTAATCAAGCTCGAAGATCATTTTACTTTTCAGGTTAGAGATATTGTGTCGCGCATTCGCTATAATAGAGATATTAAGCGACAGCCGAACAGCTGCATTTTTATGTTCGAACGTTATAACGAAAGATCACGGCGGGTCATTTTTTTCGCCCGATACGAAGCACTCCAATATGGTTCGCCGGTTATTTCTCCGGAGCACATTCTTCTTGGTTTGATGCGCGAGGATAAATCGATCGCCGCACGCTTTTTTCCGCATCGGAACAGTCTTTCTGTCGATGCTGTCAGGAAAGAAGTAGAGGACCGCATTGTGCTTCGCGACCGCATTCCGCAATCTGCCGAACTCCATCTTGCACCTGAAACTAAACGAATTCTTTTTTACGCCAACGAAGAAAGCAGGCAGTTGAAAAATCGGCATATCGGCCCCGAACATCTTTTGATGGGCATAATGCGCGAAGAAAATTCGATCGCCGCCGAGATACTTTTTGGTTTTGGTTTGCGGTTGCCTGACGCACGCGAAGTTGTCGCAAAGCAAACGGGATTTTTGCGAAACGAACCTGCCAAAAAGAAAGAAGCAGAGGCGCCAAATCTTACAGAATTTACACGCGACCTTACGGCCGATGCTGCCGCCGGAAAATTGGATCCGCTTGTCGGCCGCGGCAATGAGATCGAACGCGTTATCGAAATTCTCTGCCGCCGAACAAAGAACAACCCTGTTCTCATCGGCGAAGCCGGAGTTGGCAAAACCGCAATTGTCGAAGGTCTGGCACAGCGGATCGTCGATCGTGAAGTTCCGAGTTTTCTCGAGAACAAACGCATACTTTCGCTTGATCTTTCTCTGATCGTTGCCGGAACCAAATATCGCGGCCAATTTGAAGAACGGCTCAAAAAGATCATGGCGGAGCTCAAGGAAAATGAGAATTGCGTGATCTTTATCGATGAGCTTCATACGCTTGTCGGTGCCGGATCGGCCGAAGGAACGCTCGATGCCGCAAATATCTTGAAACCGGCACTTTCCCGCGGAGAGATCCAATGCATCGGAGCAACGACTCCGCAGGAATATCGCAAGACGATCGAAAAGGACCGTGCCGCTCGAAAGACGTTTTCAGTCGGTCAAGGTCGCACCGCCGGATGAAGCTGACGCTCTCGCTATCATCAAAGGTGTTGTGGCACGTTACGAAGCTTTTCATCAGATCAGGTATTCGGCCGAATCGCTCGAAGCCGCGGTCGTTCAATCTAACCGCTATATTCCCGACAGGTTTTTGCCGGATAAAGCGATCGATGTTTTGGACGAAGCCGGTGCACGAGCAAAATTGCGTTATCAGAGCGAACATTCGTCGGAACCTTCGTGGAAAGAAGCTGTCGATAGCTGGAAACGTGCTTCGGCAAACGAAGACCAGGTCATCTCGTATGAACTTCGCACGCTCGAAGATTCATTCTTTGCCGTTGAGGTCACGAAGGACGATGTCGATGACGTTATCGCCCGCTGGACAGGCATTCCGGTTTCATCGATCAAGCTTGCGGAAGCCGAAAAGCTTCTAAGTATCGAAACCGAATTGCACAAGCGGATCATTTCGCAGCGGCCGGCGATCTCTGCTCTTGCACGTGCGATACGCCGCTCGCGTGCCGGTTTGAAAAATCCCGGCAAACCGGTCGGCTCTTTCCTTTTCCTTGGCCCAACCGGTGTTGGAAAAACCGAGGTGGCTCGCACGCTTGCCGAATATCTTTTCGGCTCTGAAACTTCCTTGATCCGCTTTGATATGAGCGAATTTATGGAAAAGCATGCGGCCGCGAAATTTATCGGTTCGCCTCCGGGATATGTCGGCCACGAAGAAGGCGGCCAATTGACCGAAAAGCTTCGACGGAATCCGTATTCGGTCGTGCTTTTCGATGAGATCGAAAAAGCTCATCCCGATCTTTTCAACGTTTTGCTTCAGGTTTTCGAAGACGGCATTTTGACCGACGCTCAGGGAAACACGGTCGATTGCAAACATGCGATCTTCATAATGACCTCGAACATCGGCGCCAAATTCATTCAGAAACGGACGACCATGGGCTTTCAATCGAGCGGCGAAGCATCGCGTGAGCGAATGGAAGAACAGGTAATGTCGCAGGTCAAACAAACTCTCGCGCCCGAATTCATTAACCGTCTCGACGAGATCATTATCTTTGACGAACTGACCGATGAAGATCTGCTCAAGATCGTCGACCTACAATTAGAAAGCCTCAACGAACTTCTAAGTTCGCGTTCACTCACGATGACGATCTCGGAAGACGCCCGGCGCTGGCTGATCGACAAAACCGTTGCCGACCGAAGCTACGGAGCAAGGCCGCTGAAGCGGGCTTTGCAAAAATACGTCGAGGATGAACTCTCCGAAGCCTTGATCCAAGGCGATGTCAACGAAGACAGCACAGTCGAAATATTCGTCGAAGACGACCGTATAGCATTCCGCACCCTTTCCGACGAATACGAAAAACTCTCGCACAAAGCCTAAACAGGATTTTGAGACAGCTCGGTTAATGTGTTCAATAAAAGGACGTTGTTCTTGGGTCGTTCTACATGGCTTATCCATTAAGCTTTCCTATTGTCCCAACTCGTCGGGATCTCACTCAATCCGTATTCATTTAGAAAAATGTTATGGTTCCCATGTGGCATGTTGTCCCTGTGAAGAATAATTTTTTGATAAGCCGATGTTAATTCTTCTTTTTTCTAAATTGACTGCTTCCCCATGATCGATGCCCACTTTTAGTTCGATTTCGAACATCGGATATAACTTTCACTCGCACATTACTCGACGTATATAGTTTGCAAAATCACAATTTTACATTTTTATACATGCTCGCTCATTCTCATGGCTAAATATTTGACTCAGCTGAACTCTCTCGAATTTAAATACATTATATTTATCCGTCGACTATACTTATGAAATGCCGTTATTTTGTCTCGGCGTTCGGGTATATTAAGATAATTGGACCGACTCGTATTCGTAGCAGTTTTTGGTTTTACGCCGAAAAGGCGTTTGTGAGCTTATGGCAAGAGAGTTGACGCTTTCACTTGACGGCGAAGAATTTGCGGTCATTATCAACAAGGTCAGCCGCGAAAAACTTTACGGCGATGTTGAGGTTGAGGCCTTTGACGAAAAAGGAAATCCGGCCGAATTACTGACGCTGTCGGCCGACGGCAAGACCTTTATCGACACAGGCGGAACATCGCTCGCGACTGTTACGGCCGAAGGCACGTCGATCTCTCGCGCCGATCTGATCGCAACCGATATTCACGGCGAGAAACTCGATGAGGTTCCCTCGTCTTTTAATCACACAAATACATTAAAAAAAGCAACGGTCGAAGAATATCTTTCACAGGTCGTAAAATCGGTCTATGTTTTGGAACCTGCCGAAGGCTCTGATCTAAAACTGCTAAAAAGCCAGTTTCCCAAGAATATCTATAAATTCGATTTCAGCTATCGCGGCGGATTGGAATTTGACAGCGCATTTGTTCTAGGCAATAAAACCGACGCATTTTTGATCGTTGGAAAACAAGGCGAATTTGAATTTGTGAAATTGAATCAGGTTTCGGTGCTTGAATCGACCGAAGAAGATATCTCAGCAGACGATCTGGATTTCGATCTGTTGTAAAAATTAAGCGTTATGGCTATAAACATCAGCAATTCAAAAAATCGCGATGCGGTCGTTGCTCTCGAAGCGGTTACGCCGCAGCGGCTTGTGAGATACGTTGATGATCGCGATAAACCCGTTTCCACCCGCAAGCTTTTGAAAACAGATGTCGAACACGACCTGGCTCAATTGCAAAAGAAAAATAAGGATCCGGAAAAGTTAGCAAAGGCGTTGATCAAAGACGATCCGGAGATCGACACTGAAAAATTCGGTATGTTTCTTTCGGATCTTTCGCGCGTTTACCTTTCGAAAAAGGGCATTGTTCACCTTGTCGAAGAATTCGAGATCATAAAAAACCCGGACGGAACCGTTCGTACACGCCGTCCGCGGCGAAAAGAATCGCAAAATATCAATACAGATATTCCGCTTCGCTGGACCGGAAAATTCATTAAAAAAGAAGCGGCGATCGAGAAATTTATTTTTACGAATAAAAAGCAGTTGGTTCATATCAATGGATTAACGTTCGATTTTTTATTTGAAATGGCGCAGACGCTGGAGAAAAAAGATTCGCTGATGCTTCTTCGCGGCGGCGAAAAGGGTGATAAGCCGCTGATAATGAACCGCGGCGGCAAGTCCTACAATGCTTTTTTGGAAGGACGAACAAAAGGAAGATCCTATTGTTTGATCCTTCATTTATCGAATATGGAGCTGAAAAAACCAGCAGAACCCAAAAACGATGCCGATAACGATTGATTTCGACAAAAAACGATTTACCTGCAAGTTCAGCGTGTATTGCACGGGAAACGCGACCGATCTGGCCGATCCTTCGCTGCATGCCCGCGCACAGGAATACCGCCGGAGAATGAGCGGCGAAATGCGTGCGCTCGCCTCGCAAGATATTTCGCGAATCCCGAAATCGAAAGGCTATTACGTTACAAAAAAATACGATGGCGAATTTGCGCTTTGTTTTTTTGATGGCGACAAAATGATCTCCGTAAATCCGGGCGGAACAGTTCGCAGCGGACTGCCTGCATTTGACGAAGCAGTAAAATTACTCAAGAAAGCGAAGGTCAAGGAATGCGTCTTTGCCGGCGAACTTTATGTGATCGATGCATCCACGCAGCGAAATGCCGTTCAGCAGGTCGTCGGCATTCTTCGCTCGCCAAAGTCCAAAGCCGAACTGAACCGAATTGGATTAGCCGTTTTTAATGTCGTCGAAGTAGCCGGAAAACCGATCGAAGCCGCCGCCGAAGTTCATGATCTGCTGAAAAAGTGGTTCGATAAAGGCAAATTCGTAAAACCCGTCGAAAGCGTCGTCGCTGATAAAGAAACCGACATTTTAGAAGCCTTTACAAATTGGGTCATTGGCGAAGGCGCGGAAGGCATCGTCGTCCGCCACGACCGAGCCGGTTGGTATAAGGTAAAACTTCGTCACAATATTGACGCGGCGATCATCGGTTTTTCCGAAGGTGTCGACGAACGCAAAGGCTTACTACACGATCTGCTCGTTGCTCTGATCCGCGAAGACGGGACGTTTCATGAATTTGCCCGCGTCGGCGGCGGTTATTCGGAAGAAGACCGCAAGACCATCGCTGCTAAATTAAAAAAATCGATCGTGCCTTCGGATTATGTCGCAGTTAATAACGACTACGTCGCTTACGAAATGGTAAAGCCCGGACCGGTCATCGAGCTTTCTTGTCTTGACCTTATTCCGCAAACCAGTAAAGGCGATCCGGTAAAACGCATGGTTCTTGATTGGGACGGAAAGCGTTATCTACCGCTCGTGCGAATGCCGTTGGTCAGTGTTATCTCGCCGCAATTTGTCCGGCTTCGAGACGACAAAGAAGCGACCGTCGAAGACGTCAACATTCGGCAGATCGCCGAACTCGCGAACGTTACGGACACCGAAAAACCTGCACGCGAAGACGAATCGCCGCCGAGTAAATTAATGGATCGCGTTGTTTATACCAAACAAATGAAGGGCAACACAATGGTGCGAAAGCTCCTGTTGTGGAAAACGAACAAAGAAGAAACGGCTGAATTTCCGGCGTATGTCGTTTATTTGACAGACTTTAGCCCGAATCGCAAAACTCCGCTCGAGCGGGATATCCGCATCGCCAACGACGAAAAGAACGCGCGGAAATTATTTGACGAACTCGCCGAAAAGAATTTTGTCGGAGGCTGGGAAAAGGTCGGGAAATAGATATGGCACAGCCTTTTATCGAATTTGCCGGAAACAAGCGATTGATGTGGATCGCGCGCGAGTGGCAAGATTATTCCGAACGGCTCGCCGAATGGGCAATGGAAAGGCTCGTCAACCGACGCGATGTTTGGAGCCAGTACACCTTGAGCGGCGGCGAGGTTCGCGTCGTTATGCTGCCGATAAAAGAACGGCGGGCAAGCGGGACAGACATGGTCACGATCTTGAAACTGCAGCGGCATTTCGCCGGACGTTCCGTTTCGGATCTGATCGGACTACATTCGATCAGCGATACCAACACAGCGAAATGGTTTGCGATCGACGTGGATCTTCACGACGAAAACCTGCCGAATGCGGATGAGATCGCCAGAGCAAATCTCGATGCCTGCACAGCTTGGGCGGAACGCATCCGCGGAATGGGACTCGACCCGCTTCTGCTGGACAGCAACGGCGTGGGCGGTTTCCATTTGTGGGTTTTGCTGGATGACGAATATCCGATCGCACCGGTTTACGACCTTGCCGATGAGATCCGTTCCGATTGGCATGAATACGGACTTGAGCGCAAGCCCGAAATTTTCCCGCCGAAACGAGAAGTAGAAAAAGGCGATCTGCCTTATGGTTTGCGGCTTCCGGGCCGACATCATACGCGGCCACATTATTCGCACGTCTGGAATTTTGATCCCCTTAGCGAATTTCAATGGCTCGAAGGCGGCGAAGCGATCGAAGCGATGCTGGCGGTCCGTCCGGGACCGTTGCCCGAATTCGAACCGACAGCGAGATCTGTAGTCGCTAAAAAAGGTAAGCCGCGTGGATCGAAACCGCGAGTATGCGTCGATCTTGATGGCGTTTTGGCAAAATATACGCACTGGCAAGGACTCGATCACATCGGCGATCCGATCCCGGGTGCACTGAAATTTGCTAAAAACCTCGCAAAACACGCGGATATCGTCATATTTAGTTCGCGCTGTTCGCATGACAGCGGAGCGAATCCTGACATGGTCGATCTGACGCCCGGACAAATGCGCATACGTGTCATCGACTGGCTTGAAAAACACAAATTTCCATACACTGACGTCTATATCGGCCAAGGAAAACCGATGGCTCTGGCGTTCATTGATGATCGGGCCGTGCCGTGTTCGCCGCAGCGAAATGAAGACGCATTCGAAACGGCGCTCGATGAAACGATCGGTCTCATCAAACGAAAACCGATCGGCGATTGACCGAAATATATGGTTTTCCTTGCCTTTGTCTTTTTGCTTTTGCGTTTTTCACTGTATAATTCGTAAGTTTGCGGCATAGCTCGTTCGGGCAACCTCGATCTGTTTGAGAGAATCAAACGGAGAGTAAAATTCATAACATTTGAATGGCCGCTAAGTATTGTTTATTGTTACATTTTATTATGATCCAGCGGCCCCGACAGCATTTATACGGCCATTTCATGGCCATAATTAATAGGAAATCGTTTATGTACACATTTCGCGCACTAGGACTTGTTTTAATGAGCCTCGCGTTTTTTTCGGCTCAGGTCCCGGCAAGAGCGGATCTATTGGTAAATAAACCGGAAAATGTTTCGGCACAACAGGTAGTTGAATCGGTAGATATTCAGGGAAACCGCCGTCTTCGTGACGATGACCTTCTTTACTACATTAAAACCAGAGCCGGCGATGTTTACGATCCGGCTGCATTAGAGCGCGATCTGAAAGAGCTTTTATCGCTAAACTTTTTTGATAAATCCGCAACGCGTGTCTTCACCGAACCCGGTGTCCGCGGCGGTGTAAACGTTATTTTCGAGGTTCGCGAATGGCCGATCATTCGCGACCTGCAATTTGAAGGAAACAAAGCCGTTCCCGAATCCGATATCCTCAAAGCCTTTCGCGAAAAGCGCGCCGGCATTTCGAAAGAAGCCATTTATGATCCGGTAAAAGCACGAAACGCGACTCGTATTTTGCGCGAATTGCTCGCGGCAAAAGGTTATCCGAACGCAAAAGTTACGGTTAAAGAAGAAGAGGTTTCGGCGACTTCGATCGCATTGACCTTTGATGTCGATCAGGGAAATCGGTCGCGAATCATCAAGATCGAATTTGAGGGCAATGAGCATTTTAAGGACAGCGAACTCCGCGGAGCGTTGCAGCTCGTGACCGAAACCGGTTTGGTTTCTCGTTTTAAGGGAACAGACATTCTGCACCTTGAGAAACTGGAATACGATCTTCAGAAGAACGTCCGCTCCTATATGTTCTCAAAAGGATATTTTCAGGCACAGATAGGCGATCCGGTCGTCGAAGGACTCGGCGTAAAGCGAACAGATTTTCTTCCGCTGATCACGATCCCTTTGCCGTTGATATCGTCCGTTGACGACACACTAAAGATCACTGTGCCGGTCAGCGAGGGCAAACTTTTCCGCGTTGGTTCAATCAGCGTCGAAGGCAATTCGATATTTTCGGAACAGCAGATCCTTGGCTATGTCGGCTTAAAGCCGGGCGAGATCGCCGATGGTAAGAGGCTTTCGGATGCAGTCTATGACGATCTGAAAAAAGTTTATGGTTCGCAGGGTTTTGTAAATTATTCTGCTACGTTTGAACCGGAATTTAAGGACAATCCGACAAACCCTGCAGAAGGAATTGTGGACATCAAACTTGTCATCGAAGAAGGCAAACAGTTCACACTTCACCGGCTCGAATTTACGGGGAATACCTTTACCCGCGACAATGTTCTTCGCCGAGAATTTCTTATTAATGAAGGCGATATTTATAATCAAGGCCTGCTTGATTATTCCGTCGCCAGACTTAACCAAACACAATACTTCGATCCGATCGACAAAGATCAGGACATCGAAACACGGACCGATGATGATAAAGCGGATGTCGATCTGAACGTAAAGATCAAAGAGAAAGGCCGTCAGCAGATATCATTCAATGGTGGTTTATCCGGTCTCGGAGGTTCATTTTTTGGACTTGAATATTCGACGAATAACCTTGCGGGACGCGGTGAGGTTCTCTCGTTTTCGACCGGATTCGGCAACCGCCAGCAGCAGCTTTCGGTGACCTATCAAGAGCCTTATTTCCTGGATCGCCCGATCTCTGTAGGCGTGTCGCTTTTTGCATCGCGTTATAAATTTTTTGGTGAAGGAACATACTTAACCCAAAATACCGATCTCTTGCAGGACATTCTATTTAATCCTTATTCGTCGGTAACGACAGATTCGGCGAACTTATTTACGCAGACAACATATGGAGCAAATGTATTCGCAACGGCTCCGCTTTCAGAACTGTTTTTTAAGAAACGTAAATTTACGACCTTTTCTCGTATCGGCCTGACATATCAGATCTCAGCTACATCGATCGCCGATCCTCAGGTCAATCAATCGGATGATCCGGCATCCAGGATCCCTGTTATTTACGAACAGCCGAATATTTTGACGAGCCGTATCATCGGATCGTTCGTTTACGATACGCGTCAACCGGCCGAGAACGGCATCGATACGAACAGCGGTTCGCAGCTATCTGTCCAACTCGCTCTGGCCGGACTAGGCGGAGATGTTCGCACGTACCGGCCCGATATTACATATTCGCGGTTCATTCCGATCAGAAACAAACGCTCAAAGAATCCTGAGGTTTTTGCCTTTAGGATCCAGGCCGGAACGATCGGTTCTTATGCAACGACGAGTAAGATCGCAAATGCGAATTCGATCTCATTCGTCGGCGGCGTTCCGATCTACGAACGATATTATATCGGCAGCGAAAATGACGTTCGCGGATATCAATACCGGTCGATCGGTCCGGTCGCTCCGTTCGATACATACATCACTAGCCGCAATGTCCAGGTAGCGACGAACGCCTCGGGCACGCCGAATATCCCGACCTCGATACCACAGGTCAGATTGGATGAAATAGCGACAATCGGTCAGCTTACCGGCTTTGATGGAGCAAATCCGGCTATCTTTTCCAGAAATTATCGGTTCATCGGCGGCGACACGCAGCTTTTAGGAAATTTCGAATATAGAGTTCCTATTTTCGGCCCGGCATCGATCGCGGCTTTTGCTGACGTCGGCAGTGTGTTCAATCTGCGAAAGACCGGTACGCAGATCATCAACAGTGAATTCTTAGATGACGACCTCTTTCTCGGTGGAGGACGATTGACGGCTCTCGGCCTTATCAACACGCCGGCTCTCGAAAGCAGCGGCAGGTAGCCTGCTTTATTATCGCGGACGCGTGCTCACCCAAACGGACTTTATCAACGAATTTTGCCGCGGCAATCGGCTTGGTTGCCCGACAAGCCTTTCACCGCAGATTCAGCAGCTTTATCTTCGCGGAGAAGTTCAGCAAAATTCGCTGCTTCGGGTTCCGGATGCGGCATTTAGCAAGATCGGAGATTTCCGTGCGAGCGTCGGGCTTGAACTTCGTGTTCAGGTTCCGGTCGTGAACGTTCCGTTTCGTTTGATCTATTATTACAATCCGAATGGAAAATTCGGACAAACCGAAGAATTGCCCGGAATTTTCCTTCCCGGAAAACGAAGCGGATTTAGATTTACAGTCGGCCGAACGTTCTAATTTTTAGGCACATTTCGGCGTTGACATCGTTTTGTCATTAACTTAATATTGTCGTTCTTTTACCTTTTTTGGATATGCAGGCAACATATTAAGAGTTTTTAGGTTCAAAGATATTACAAATAGAATTACGCTTGCCATGAGCAAGTCCAAGGAGTATTACAGAAAATGAAAAGAATCAGTTTAATTGCCGTCGGCTTTATTTTTGCGGCGATTTTCTCGGTTTCGGCATACGGTCAAACACCTGCCGCGGCAGGAAAGGTCGGCTTGGTCAATATGTATGCGTTCGCCGGAGATGAAAAGCCAGGTACTGGCATTACGAAATATAAAAATGCTTTGAAAGCGGTCGACGACGAATTTAAAACAACCTCTACGGAGATCAAGAACTTGGGAACTCGATATCAGGCTCTTGGTAAAGAGATCCAGTCAGCGCAGAATCCCCCTGCAGGTGTGCCGGCAAAGCAGACCGATCTTCAGGCAAAGGTCGACGAATTTAAGAATCTTGAGCTTCAGATCAAACGTAAACAAGAAGATGCGAAGGCCAAATACGACAAGCGTACGCAAGAAGTTGTCGGACCGGTCATGGACGATATTTTCACGGCGCTTAATGAATACGCTGAAAAGAACGGTTACTCCGTTATTCTTGACGGATCGAAGCTTGTTGAACAGAACATTCTGCTCGGCTTTGACAAAAAATATGACGTCACCGATGATTTTATAAAATTCTACAATGCCCGACCGGCCGGAGCCGCAACGGCAGCTGCGCCTAAGAAATAGGCATTTTCGTTCTCGATCAGAAAGTCAGTAGTCGGTTGAAGGTTTTCTTCTGCTGGTTCCTGACTTTTGATCTTTTTAGGTTAAATAATGACGATCTACGATTCACAGGCGATACAAGAGATCTTGCCGCATCGCTATCCTTTTCTTCTGGTTGATAAGATCATCGAACTCGAACCGCGCGTCCGAATAGTCGGCATTAAACAAGTGACGGCGAACGAGCAATTTTTCGTCGGCCATTTTCCGGGTGCGCCGGTTATGCCCGGCGTTCTGCAGATCGAGGCTCTGGCACAGGTCGGAGCAATAATGGCGCTTCGTGAATTTGAAGATCGTGATGCAAAAATTCCTTTTTTTAGTGGAATTCAGGATTGCAGGTTTCGCCGTCCGGTCGTTCCGGGTGATACTCTAAGACTTGAGGTAACCGCATTGCGGGCAGGAAGCAAAGTTCAGAAAATGAAAGGCATCGCCAGCGTCGATGGAAATGTTACGGCCGAAGCAGAAATAATGTGTGTCATCGCCGACCGTCCAAAGGCATAACGAAGGAGCAATAATGGGAGATATTCAAACCAACGCACAGCAGATCATTCTGTATAACGCCATTTTCGGCGCCGTGATCGGCATTATTCCTTTGCTGCTTGGCATCTTTAAGCGTAAAGCTTTACTCGGACTGATCGGATTGATCGCTTCTTCCATTGGCGGTGCGCTCGCCGGCATATTCCTAGCTATCCCGGCCGTCATTCTCTTCGTATGGCTTATTCTAAGAAATCGGCCCACCGCTCCGGATCAGTTCAGCGATGTAGATCGTTCCTGAATATGTCCACATCTATTCACGAAACGGCGATAGTTGATGCCGCGGCTGAGATCGGCGAAGGCTCCAGTATTGGGCCGTTTTCGGTTATTGGTGCCGGCGTCCGTTTGGCTGAGAACGTTAAGATCGAATCGCATGTCGTCGTTGAAGGCGACACAAAGATCGGTTCCGGAACTCATATTTTCCCTTTCGTTTCCATCGGCCTTGCTCCGCAAGATCTAAAATTTGCCGGTGAACCCACCGCGACCGAGATCGGTGAAAATAATCAGATACGCGAATTTGTAACTATACATCGTGGAACGGCCGGCGGCGGCGGTTTAACGAAGATAGGCAGCGGAAATTTGTTAATGGCACAGGCTCATGTCGCCCACGATTGCCAGATCGGCGATGGAGTTATTATGGCAAATGCCGCGACGCTGGCGGGCCACGTAGAGATCGCCGACCGTGCAAATGTCGGAGCTTTTTCAGGTATTCACCAATTTTGCCGCGTTGGTGTCGAGGCATTTATCGGCGGCTATTCGGTCGTTGTAAAAGATGCTCCGCCGTATGCGGTCATCCAGGGCAATCACGCAAAATGTTACGGCCTGAACCGCGTAGGTATGAAACGCCGCGGATATTCGCCCGAATCGATCCAGATGCTGAACCGAGCGTTCCATCTGCTTCTGTCGTCAAAGCTGAACACATCACAGGCTATAGACCGCATAAAGGACGAGATCACCGGCTGCGCCGAGGTCGATACGCTCATTAACTTTATTGAGACCTCGCAGTGCGGTGTAGTTAAATAAAATTTTTGAATATATTATAGTTGTTATAATCAATGGAAGATCAGGACAAGGCCTCGATAATTACCGAATTTGGAAAGCGGATCCAGCGTTGCTACGGGTGTTTTATTGCATACCATCTAAAAGATATGTTTCTCGGCGAAGATGTGACCTGGTTCTGCGATAATTGTAAGGACGATACAATGTTCCATTTTGACGATTTCACAAAGTTTTTGGACATATCAAAATTGAAAGAGGTCGCGGAAGAACATCATCATTAGATCGTGAAAGTTACTCTTCACATTCAGGATCCTAGCGGATCGCGCGACGTCGCGGTCAAAGATGAACTTACGATCGGCCGCACAGATCTTTCGCAGATCGCGATCGACGATCCCGGACTTTCCCGCAAAAATACTACATTTTTTATCGATGGCAGCGAACTTCTCGTTGTCGATGAAAATTCTCTCAATGGAACTTTTCTTAACGGAGCAAAGGTAATTGGACCGCCCCAGGTCGTTCACGATGGCGACGTAGTCAAGATCGGAAGCTATATCGAGATAAGAATCGAGATAGAAGGCTCGCGTCAATATACAGCCGCACCGATCGCCGAACCTGTTTCAAATATCACCGAGCCGGTCGCGCCGCCACCAATACAACCGGCCGCTAAAAAACCTTCTGCAAAGGTTTCACCGCTTATTCTCGCTGCTTCGGGAATGATGACGTTCGCTTTGATCTTGCTCGCGGTCGCTCTCTATTTTATTTTGCGTCCGAACGATACAGGGCCGATCGCTCTTCCGCAGCCGGCGATCGCCACGATCATTCCGGTACGCGTTATCGATCCGCTCGGCGGCGAAGACGAAGATGATCTGGACGACCTGATAGCATCTTGGGAAACTGCTGAAACAGAGATCGATGCATCGAATGTTTCCGATATCGAGGTTAATTCAGCCGATGCTGAGATAGCCGAACTAAATGTTACTGCAGCGTTCCTGGCCGAACAGCAGAAAAAAGCCCTAGAGCCGCGACCGGGCGAAAAAGGAGTTCGTCCGGCAGGTCTTGACGTTCCGAAAGAACTTTTTGGCGATGGTGTCATCAAACAAAAAGCTGAGCTTAGAGAAATGAAGGCTCAAGGATATGAGCAGCCGTTGGATTTTGCAGCTCTCGCTCAGAAACGGCTTGATCGTTCGCTGATAGAAATGCCGATGGCAACGAATACCTTTTACCTCGACGTCGGCGGCAGCGCGCAAGATTCGCCTTTTATGACGTTTGCCTTCGGACAAAAACCGCAAGAGGTTTTGCCGGGCACGCCGGAATACCAAACGTTATCGACCTTGGCCGCAAATTTCGCGGGCAAAAAATACGACCTGAATAATTCGGCAGATCGTAAACAAATGCGGATGCGTCTTTTAAGAATGTTTCAGAAACCGGCCAAACCTATCCTCGAAGAATTGGCCGCGGCATATTTTCAGAAATTCGGGAGACCGCTTCGCGTAACGTCTTTGACGCGTTCGATGGATTATCAGATATTGCTGAACCAAGGAAATGCGAATTCTTTTAATGTACGAAGTTCGGAAGCTCTTCCGCCGCATACATCAGGCTGCGGATTCGACCTGGCACGTAAACATATGCCGGTCGAGGAACAAAATTTCGTGATGCAGAAACTCGCTCAAATGGAACGGGAAGGCAGGCTTGACGCACTGGTCGAATACGGCGTCAACGCCTGCTTTCACGTTTTTATTTATCCCGACGGTAAGGAGCCGAAATTATAGTTAAGCCGCAGCTCCGGCCATTTCGGCAGCGGCATTCTGTGAAAGAACGTCCGCAAACGCCGTCATTATGAAATTTGGGTCGGTAATCTCACGGTATCGCTCCGTTTGTTCTTCGGTCATGATCTCGAGCATCAAACGATTGTCCACCCAAACCTCAACCAGCTGAAACAATCCTTTATCGCGATTACAAACCAAATTTCGCCAACCTTCGCGGTCAGCGATCGCACGGATCTCGTTGATCGAGAGCGGCGTGCTTATGTTCAAATGCACGGGTCCAAAATCAGCAGACTTGTCGCTTTTCACAAATTGGGCTTCGTTTACCTCGGTTCGCGTATCGATACTGAAATCGGTTTCATCCGGCAATCCTTCGCCCGGAACTAAGATCGTATTGGCAGGCAAAACCTCGACCGCTGTTCCCTTGCCGTCATTTGCGATAACAAAATACCCGCCTTCGACCGGCGGAAACGGATAGACAATTCCGTCCCAGATCTCTGCGAGAACATTGGCTGTTTTTGTGGGATCGTCAACCGCTATTGAAATATGATTTATCATTGCTAAAAACTCCTACGTTATAAATTTCGGGAATATTTCCCGGCATTAGATAACGCGAAGTCTTTTTCAAAAAAAGATCAGAGAGTTTGGGTCCACCGAATATATTCTTTCGAATTGAATTTTTTACCGGTACTTCCGCTGGTCATATATCTGATCATTCCGAAGACGGGACGTTCCATCCACGGCCTGTCGTGCTTTCCAAAGCACCAAAGAATACCGGCGTAAGAATTTGGATCACGTCCATCAAGGCAATATTTGTTATTGAGATGTTCGAGTATGGCGAAAGCTTCTTCATAGCTCTTTGTCCAAGCGATCACATTCTTACCCCAAAGCATCCGCACGTAGTTATGCATTTCGCCGGTCACGGTCATTTCGCGCTGTGCCGCGTTCCACAGTTCATCGTGTGTTCTGCCGTTCTCTAATTCTTCAAGCGTGTAAATAAATTCGCGTTCGTCCACGTCATGTTCGCGCATTGTCTTGTGAACCCAATTCGGAAGCGATCCGAGCGAATCGTATTTTTCATTGTGCCGCGTGAAATTAAAGGAAAGCTCGCGGCGAACGATGAGTTCCTCAAGATATGCGTCCTTGGATTCTTGCGGAGCTTTCGAGTCTTTTACAGCCAAAGCTATTTCGAGCGGCGACAAAAAGCCGAAATGAAGATACGAAGACAGCCGCGAAGATCCGTCGCGGTCGGGTTTGCTGCGCGCTTTGTCGTAATCGGCAAGGATATCATCGACAAATTTCTTTAACCTTTTTCTACCGGCTTTCGTGCCGCCTTCATATTGTTTCGAAGGTTTTACATCGTGGTCAATGTCGCATTCAGCTACGAGTTTCGCAATATTTCCCTTGGTTATCTCAGTGTCGGGACAATCTACCTCGATGTCTTTTGCCGCGATATCGATCTTTTCTTCTTCGAATGGTTTCAGATAATTATCGAGCAGCTTATTTATTTTTGGACGGATCGTATAAGCTGCGTATTCTTCTTTTTTGAATTTCGACATCGGAATGATCCCATTAGAATCGACCGCGAATACAGGAATTCTTGCTTTCTCGGCGATCGTTTCATTGTGTCCGGGAATAATGAAGCAAGGATAATCATCAGTGACGATGAGCGCTGCATCTTTCGCAAGTTTTGCTACGGTTTGTTTTGGAGAGTTTTTGTCTTTTTGAAGATAGAAGACGTATTTTATACCGAGCTTTTCAAATTCTTTCCGCTTTTCCTCAACGCCTTCTAAAATAAATGTGTGAAGACGATCGTTCGCCCACGGATAGTAATATTTCAATCCTTCGTAAACCACGAGCGGAAGTTTTAGCTCATTCGCCTTTCGGATCGCATAAACGAGCGAATGATTATGCGACGTGCGTTTGAACATCTGCATCCAATACAGCACGTATTTCGCTTTTTTATTTACTTCGCGATCATTGAGCTGCACAACGCGTTCGTTTATTCGTTTCATATTTTTATTTCTTGTAGTTATGATAATTTAAATTAATTTCAAAAGGTCTATGAAAAATATTTTTACACCGCATATATATAAATTCGTTCAATTCCGTAATTTGGTTTTTGTTCTATTTGCGACCCACTGCTTGTTGCTCAATGCCGCTGCCCAGGATTTCAAAACTGTGCATCCGGGTGTTGAATACGCTCAGATCGAAAAGAACATTGGCGGAATAAATGTAAAGATAAATTTGCTGAGGCTCGACCTTACTGAAGTCCGACTCGATGTCGTCCACGCAATGGACGCCTCGATCGGAACGGAAACGACATCATCTCTCGCCGAACGTCACGGCGCGATCGCCGCGATCAACGCCGGCTTTTTTCGATTGGATAAAAGTATCTTTGCTGGCGAAGATGTCGGCGTATTAATGATCGACAAGGATCTAGTAAGCGAGAGCACGAACGGTCGGATCGCACTTTTGATATCGAACGGTAGTTCCAACACCGATGTGAGGTTTGCTCATCTCGACACTAACGAAGAGATCTTGATAGGCAATAATATTTTTCAGATCAAAGGCATTGATCGCGAAAGAAAGAAAAACGACCTGGTAAAATATACGCCATATTTTCATCGAACCACTTTGACCGACAGAAACGGTTTAGAGATCGTGGTTCGCAAAGGAAAGATCGTATCGATCAACGATGGTATCGGCAGCAGTATTATTCCAGTGGACGGCTTTGTTATTTCTGCTAACGGAACATTTCGCGAGAACTTGTTAAAGGCTGCGAAGATCGGAAAAAAGATAGAGGTTCGTCCAGGTTCAGGTTTTAGCGGATCAGAGGATATCGTCGCCGGCGTTCCTCAATTGGTTAAGAACGGCAAGATCGACATCACATGGGAACAGGAAAAAGCATCAAAGTCGTTTGTCGAAACACGCCATCCGCGAACCGCTGTGGCGAAATTGAAAGATGGGAAGTTCCTGATGATAACCGTCGATGGCCGGAGTGAATCGAGCGGCGGCCTTGGGCTTCAAGACCTAGCGGAATATTTATTAGAACTCGGTGCGGTCGATGCAATGAATCTGGACGGCGGCGGTTCGACTACGATGTTCTTGGACGGCAAGATCGTAAACACGCCTTCGGATAAAGAAGGCGAACGAAAGATCGGCGATGCATTGATCGTAACGCCGCGGAAATGAGCTAATTCATATCGCATTCAGATATTCCATCGCCTTTCCGCGATCTGTACCTTCGCCGATAAAACCGATGTAGTTATCCGGACGCAAGATCACCGTAAATGGTTCGTCGTATCCAAATATTTCCGCAATTTTATTCGATATTTGAATTGAATGAATATCTGCCTTCGATAACAATTCGCTTTCCGATTCTCCTGTAGAGAAATTGATCACATGAAACTTCGGTTCACGAAACCGATCGTAAACACTCAATCCATTTATTTCAAACCAAGGCATTCGATCGCCTGCTTTAACTTTGAAATTGCCGTCGTTTTTGCTTAGCGAACTGTTTCGGTAATTAATACCGATCTGTGAAATAAGAGGAAAAATAAATTTTCTAAATGCATCGATGTCGGTAATAAAATGCGCAACGTGCGGCAAGATATGCATTCGGAAAAAGGTCAAATACCATTCGTCGCTTGCGGCTAGATCGAATAAACGATCGGTCGTATTCAGCAAACTTTTCGCATTTGGCAAACGCTCTTCGTTGTATGTGTTGAGCAAACCGGCGTCGGCACCGTCATTCAAAACCGCAGCCAGCTTCCACGCCAAATTATATCCGTCCTGAATTCCGGTATTCATTCCCTGAGCTCCGGCCGGCGTATGTATGTGAGCCGAATCTCCGGCGAGAAAACATCTGCCTTCGGAAAATTTGTCGACCGCCCGCGAATGAACCTTGTAAACCGAAAACCAATTTACCTGTGTGATATCAAATTCGAGATGGGTGTCTTCCCTAACCTGCTGTTCGATCTCTTCGTAAAGAACCTCGCCCTCTTTTTTATCACTGTCCTCGGGAAACGTACCGACAACCCTCCATCGTTTATCGCCCGACATTGGGAAAAAAGCGGTGAGCGTATTTTCGCCTAAATTTACATAAAGCCATTCGTGCTCAAATTCCCAATCGATCTCTACATCAGCCACGTAGAAGAGCCGTTCAAAAGTGCTTCCTCCAAAATTAATATTTAATCCGTGACGAACAACGCTGTGAGCGCCATCGCAGCCGATCAGATATTTGGATTCGATCGTTTGGGTTTCGCCGCCTTCGTTTATAATTTCGGCAACAACTGCATTTTCATTTTGAGTAAAGCTTTCGAGTGACGTATTCCAGATGACATCTGTGTTTTTCGACCGAAGATGATCATACAAGATCTTTTCATGCTTTTCTTGTTCTATGATCAGCAGGAACGGATACGGACTCAGGCCTTTGCCAAATTCGCGTAGGTCGATCTTTCCACGAACCTTGCCGTTTTCTACAAGCTGTACGCCATTTGATTTAGAACCCAACATGACGAGCTCGTTCGCCAATCCAATTTGTTCGTAAATTTCCAATGTCCGAGCTTGAACACCGATCGCTTTAGAATATAGCGTTGTCGACTCTTTTTTATCGATGATCTTAAAATCCACACCGAACCGGACAAGCTGACAAGCCAAAGCGAGACCCGTAGGTCCGGCACCCACGATGAGCACATCTGTTTTCATGAAATGATTGTAAAACTTTTTTACCGGATCGCCACACTGCAACGATGGCGCTTTCGAAACTCGACGAATTGTTCTAACTTATCAGAGGTTCATCTAAATTCATTATGAAAAATTTATTACGCTTTCGTTTCTCTATCTTTTTTCTTTTTTTGATTTTGCTTTCCGCCCAGGCTCGGGCTGATAACGTCGATGACCTCGTAAGCGCACGAATGGCCGAACACCACATTCCGGGCGCTGCAATTGCCGTCGTTAAGAACGGCACCATCATCAAGATGAAAGGCTATGGTTTGGCAAGTGTCGAATTTAATGTGCCTGTTACAACCGAAACTGTTTTCGAAATAGGTTCTGTTTCAAAACAAATGACCGCAGCGGCCATAATGTTGCTTGTTCAGGACGGAAAGATAGATCTGGACGCGAAAGTATCAACCTATCTCAATAATACGCCGGAATCCTGGAAAGATGTTTCGGTTCGAAATCTTCTGACGCACACCTCGGGTATAAAAAGCTATACGAGTCTTGATGGCTTTGAGCTTTCGAACCGCTGGAATGTAGATCAGTTCATCAAAAAGCTTTCTCCGTATCCGCTCGAATTCACACCCGGCGAAAAGAATATTTACAGCAACAGCGCATTTAATCTTCTCGCTTTTATCGTCGAATCAGTTTCGAAAAAGCCGTTCATGACTTTCATGCGCGAACGCATTTTTATTCCAGCAGGTATGACTCATACAACGGAACGCGATCCGCAATACATCGTTATGAGCAGAGCGGCGGGTTACGAATGGCGCGACGGACATCTCGCGGGACGCGACGGAAACCTGACGAATCTGATGGGCGCAGGTTCGATCGTTTCGACGATCGGCGACATGGTGAAATGGGATAAAGCACTTAGCGGAAATAAACTTTTGAACGACGAAAGCAAAAAACAGATCTGGACAAAATTTATTTTTAACGACGGAAACGAATCGCCCTACGGATTCGGTTGGAGAATTTCAGAAGTCCGCGGACATAAATTGATCGGACACACGGGACAGACCGCCGGATTTGGCGCAGCAAATTTTCGCTACGTTGACGACAAAGTTTTTGTTATCGCACTTACGAACCTAGGCGAACTGGGAATGGGCGGAATGCTCGCATCAGCCGTCGCGAAAATTTATATTCCATCGATGTCGGTGAGGGCGATGAAACCGATCAGCGATGACAACGCGCCGCTTTCAATAAATATTCGCGAAGCATTCCTCAGCCGGCTAAACGAAAAACCTGACACTGAGATCCTTTCTACGAATTTCATCAAGGGGCTAGAACGCCCGCGAACATTGGCCGAAACACGACGTCTTGCTTCTTTCGGAAAGCTTTCCGATTTTGTTTTGGTTGATAAGAAGAAGGATGAGAAGAATGAAGAACGATATTACAAAGTGCGGATCGGTAAACGTTTTTTACTGATCGCATTTGTTGTCAACGACGAAAATAGGATCGCTTCGATGAGCGTTGAAGAAGAAGATTAGGTGATGAAAAAGTTTTGTTTTCATGATCTATTTAAAATTAGGAATTGATTTTTTTTAGAGACTGAATTTTTCGTAAAAAATAATTTCAAAAAAAATTTCTTAAGAGTAAAAAAAAATGGCGCTAAGTTATATTTTTGTGATACGTTAAGAAACGGTTACGAAAGCTTTACCAAAATTAACTTTAGGAATATTCAGGAAACTAAATATGGCAACTGCAAAGAAAACAAAAGCACCGGCTAAAAAAGCCGCACCAAAGGCGAAAGCCGCAACCGCAAAAAAAGCAGCTCCGGCTGCGAAGAAGGCAGCCCCGAAAAAAGCTGCTGCTAAGAAAGCTGCTCCAAAGGCTGCTGCTAAGAAAGCTGCTCCTAAAAAAGCTGCTGCTAAAAAAGCCGCTCCAAAAGCTGCTGCTAAGAAAGCCGCTCCGAAGGCTGCTGCTAAGAAAGCTGCTCCAAAGGCTGCTGCTAAAAAAGCCGCTCCTAAAAAAGCCGCCGCTAAGAAAGCTGCTCCTAAAAAAGCTGCTGCAAAAGGCAAGAAGTAATTCTTTCCATAGCCCTAAAAACAAAAGGCTCGGCGTTAATTCGCCGAGCCTTTACATCTTTAAACTATCTTCTAAAAGATCAGTTCAAGATCGTCATTTGAAACTTCGACAGAAACCGATCCGCCATCGGTCAACTTCCCGAATAAGATCTCATTCGCCATCGGCTGCTTGATCTTTTCATGGATCAGACGCGACATCGGCCTTGCTCCGTATCGCGCATCGAAACCATTTTTCGCGAGCCATTCGCGCGCCTCTTCTGTTAATTGAACGAGCGTGCGTTTTTCGGCAAGTTGCCCGTTTAGTTCTTTTATAAATTTATCGACAATGAGTTTAATAACCTCAATGTCCAAAGCTTTGAACGGAACCCAAGCATCGAGCCGGTTCCTGAATTCCGGTGTAAAGGTGCGCTCTATCGCGCCTTTCGCATTTCCTTTCGATTCGCTCGTGTTCCTAAAACCGACACCGCCGGATGAAAGTTCGCGGGCGCCGGCATTCGTCGTCATTATCAAAATGACATTTCGAAAATCCGCTTTCTTTCCGTTGTTGTCGGTCAGCGTCGCCGAATCCATCACCTGCAAAAGCAGATTGAAAAGATTTGGGTGCGCCTTTTCTATCTCGTCCAAAACGAGAACAGCATGCGGCGAACGCATGATCGCTTCGGTCAATAATCCACCCTGATCATAACCAACGTACCCTGGCGGTGCGCCGATAAGCCGCGAAACGGTGTGCGGTTCGGCATATTCACTCATATCAAACCGAATGAATTCGACACCTAGAATTTCCGAAAGCTGTTTTGCGACCTCAGTTTTTCCAACGCCGGTCGGTCCCGAAAAAAGAAAAGTTCCGATCGGCTTTGTTGCATGACCCAACCCTGCACGCGAAATTTGTATCGCATCGACGACCTTGTTGATCGCATCGTCCTGGCCAAAGATAACTTGTTTTATATCTTCGCGCAGCGACTTCAAACGGATCTTTTCATCGGCAACGACTGTTTTCGGCGGTATCTTCGCCATTCGTGCGATAGTGTTTTCGATCATTTGCACCGTAACGTTTTTGGGGCGGCTTTCTGCCGGCAAAAGTTTTACAGATGCACCAACTTCATCTATAACATCGATCGCCTTGTCCGGCATGAAGCGGTCATTGATATATTTTCCGGCAAGCTCAGATGCCGAGCGAAGAGATTCATCAGAATAACGAACTTCGTGATGCTTTTCGTAAAATTTCTTTAAGCCTTTTAATATTTCGTAAGTTTCATCTATGGTCGGTTCGCCGATCTCGATCTTTTGAAAGCGACGAGCAAGTGCGCGGTCGCGTTCGAATGCGGATTTGTATTCGGCATAGGTCGTCGAACCGATACAGCGAAGTTCGCCTGCCGCGAGTGCGGGTTTTAAAATATTCGATGCATCAAGAGAACCACCGGAAACCGAACCGGCTCCGACTATCGTATGGATCTCGTCAATAAAAAGTATCGCGTTCTCTTCTTTTTTTAGATCGTTGATTATCGCTTTGAATCGTTGTTCAAAATCACCGCGATATCGTGTTCCGGCAAGAACGGCTCCCATGTCCAAAGCAAACACTTTTGCGTCGATCAAAACTTCGGGAACATCGCCTTCGCTTATCTTGAGCGCCAAACCTTCGGCCAAAGCGGTTTTGCCGACTCCGGGCTCGCCTACATAAAGCGGATTGTTCTTTTTGCGGCGGCAAAGGACCTGAATTGTTCGTTCGATCTCCGCGTGCCGGCCAACTATCGGATCGATCTGTCCGGCGGCAGCCTTTTCGACAAGCTCAACCGTAAAACTTTCGAGCGGCTTTTGCTTCGGCGACATTGGCATTCCGCCAAATTCATCGTCGTCGAACATATCGCCGGTGAATGGATCGCCTTCATCTATCTTTGAGATACCGTGTGAGATGTAGTTAAGAATATCGAGCCGCGAAACGCCTTGTTGCAAAAGCAAATAAACGGCGTATGATTGCTCGGCCTGGTAGAAAGCCGCCAAGATATTTCCGCCGTCAACCATCTGCTTGCCGCTTCCTTCGGCCTGCAGAACGGCATATTGAATTGTCGATTGAAACGTAGCCGTAAGCTCCGGCATTTGTTTGACGTTCTCCGGCATTTTTTCGAGAACGTCGCCGAAATAATCTTCCAGTGCTTTCGCAAGCTCATCGATCCGGGCACCGCAATTGAATAAAATATCGCGCGCCGCACTGTCCTGAAGCAACGCATAAAGCAAGTGTTCCAGCGTGACATATTCATGACGGTTCTTTACCGCTTCATCAACAGCAGCGCTTAATGTTTCTTCCAACTCTCTCGTTAACATCTATGAAGACATTGTATCAATTTTCGCAAAAAGTTTTACATCAAAAATGCAAAGTTGAAAGCAGCAGCCCGTGGAGACTGCTGCTTTGTTCGAACAAATTCGTTTTGCCTTTTGTTTAATCAGCCAAATGACCGAATTTTCCTGCTCGGTAATCTTCGATAGCTTCAGCTATTTCGATCTGGGTATTCATCAAAAACGGGCCGTATTGTGCGATCGGTTCATTCAGAGGTTCACCGCTCATCAAGAGGAAGATGCTGTCTTCGTGCGCTTCGATCTTGATCGCTTCGCCTGCGCGTTCGAAAAGCGCAAGGTGATCTGTCGGCAAATTTTTCGAATCATTTATCGTCGCCGAGCCTTCGATCGCGAGTATCGCGGTCGTAAATTCTGTCGGAAACTCGAGTTCGATAACCTCTCCTGCTTTGGGTTTGAGATTGAACAGGTTAACCGTCGTGAACGTGGATGCCGGTCCCTTTACGCCACTAAATTCGCCCGCAATGACCTCCACCTCGCCGCCGCCTGGCAGATTCACACGGCCCATTTCGCCATTTGCGATCGCCTGATATTTCGGCTCGGTCATTTTATCTTTCGCGGGAAGGTTTACCCATAATTGCACCATTTGAAATTCACCGCCGGCACGGGAAAATTCCTGCTCGTAATATTCTTTATGAAGCAGGCCGCTGCCCGCCGTCATCCATTGAACATCACCTTCCCCAATAACGCCTCCGCCGCCGCGGCTGTCGTGGTGAGCAACTTTACCCTTGTAAGCTATCGTCACCGTTTCAAACCCGCGATGCGGATGTGGACCTACACCATAAGGCGTTTCACGACCTGCAAAATTCATCTTCGCGTTATAGTCGAGCAAAAAGAACGGGCTCATGCGTTCTGCTGACATCGGCCCATGAGGAAAAAATCCGTGCACGTTAAACCCGTCACCAACCCAATGGCTTGGCGGCGGAGCCACAATTTTCTCCACATTCTTTATTTGTTTTGTTTTTGTCTGTGTTTTCGTCATCCTTTATCTCCTTTTTGCTTTGATGTCGGCACGAGCCGGTCTACACCAGAGCCTCTAATAGGAGTGTAAGACTTATTTGGATGTTTGTAATCACCCATTCGGGTGATGGCCCCGCCGCTACTTAGTCAGTTTCTTTGCAAACGACCATCAACCCGTCTCTGATCGGCAACAAGACGTTTGAAACGCGCTTATCGTTCAATACCATCTGGTTGAACTTGTGCAATGCCGCCGTGTCTTCGTCTTTTTCGTCCTGCAAAACCTTTCCGCTCCAGAGAACATTATCCGCAACGATGAATCCGCCTTTTCGAAGATGATCAAAAGACAGGTTGTAATAATTAGAATAATTGGTTTTGTCGGCGTCGATAAACACAAGGTCAAAGATCGTCCGCATATGCGGCATCATAAATGCGGCCTCACCAAGCCGGAAATTTATGCGGTCAGCATACTCCGTTTTCTCGACAAAAGATCGTGCGACGGCGTTGGTTTCTTCATTAACGTCAATGGTATAGATGACGCCGTCTTCGGCCAAGCCTTCCGCCAGACACAGAGCCGAATAGCCGAGATACGTTCCGATCTCGAGTACGGCTTTTGGTCTGATCATCTTTGATATCATCGAAAGCACGCGGCCCTGGTAAAAACCGGAGAGCATACTTGAATCCTTATAATTTGCATAGCAGTGCTCACGCAGCTCTTTGAGTACAGGACTTTCTTCGCGTGTAAAATCTTCGGCATATTTTATCCAATCGTCGTTCATAGATCTATTTTTATCAGACCGCGTTTTATCGCCGTAGTCGCGGCCGAAGCTCGGTCTGAAACTCCTATTTTGTCGTATAAATTTTTGATGTGAGTTTTTACTGTGTTTTCCGTAACGTCCAACGCAAAAGAGATCTCTTTGTTGGACATTCCGCCGACGAGCATTCGTAAAACATTTTCTTCGCTTGGAGTAAGTTCTTCTTGCCCGAGATTTTCATGAATGATCAGGGCTATGTCGTCAGGAATGAATTTGCGGCCGGCATTGACCGTGCGGATCGCTCGGGTGAGCATTTCGGGTTCGATGTCTTTGCAAATATAGCCAAGCGAGCCTTTTTTTAAGGCTCGAGAAATTTCGGCATCACCGGCGTGTTCGGCAAGCACAATGATCTTTGCCTGCGGATCGGTCTTAAGATATTTTTCCAGATCATCGATCGAGCAAGAATCGCCTAAGCGAAGCCCGAGTATCGTAACATCTGGTCTTAACTGTTCGAAAAGCTTAAATCCGTCAGCAGCGTTGTCGCTTTCGGCAATGAGTTCGATATCGTTTTCTGCGGCTAAGACCGCTTTAATACCGAGCCGTGTCAGCGGCTGATCTTCGATAAGTAATAGGCGAACAGGTTCGACCATAATGCTCACCTCTTTTCTGAGCGTTGCCGAAAGAAACCGCCGAGCAAAGACAAAGGAGAAAATAAAAATATAGCCGCGATCTGCGTATAATGGCTGCCATCGGACCTAAAAAACGAAAAACCGGCAAATCCGGCCATCAAGATGGTAAGAGCAACATTAGATCCAAGGGTTCCGGTAGCTGCGATCATCTTACAAATGTATCCGCCGATAAAAGAAAACACACAACCGAAAATGATGACCGAGGCCGTGGTCGTTACATCTGTTTCGACATGGGGATCGATCCCTGAAAAACTAAAAAGCGTGACCGCTGCTGACAGCAAAGATCAGATATCCGATCACTACACCGATAATATTTCGCAGAAAATTCATTACTTAGCTGACGATTTAGAAAGCGAAGCGGCGAATTCGACAATAGGTTTTATCAGATCTGTGTCGTAATTTGATTTGACACCCTGCATCACTGCAGCGATCCTTTCTAGTCCCATTCCGGTATCAACCGATGGTGCCGGCAATGGCGTAAGCATGAATGTGCCGTCGTCGTTTTGCGTTCGGTTATACTGCATAAAGACGAGATTCCAGATCTCCATTGTCGTATCGCCTTCGCCATTGACCCATTTCGGATGATTTTTTTCCGGATCAGCCGGATCTTCGCCCATGTAATAATGGATCTCCGAGCAGGGCCCGCACGGTCCCGTATCGCCCATTTGCCAAAAATTATCTTTTCGGCCAAAGCCTAAAATTCTTTCCGGCGGTGCTCCAACCTTTTCCCAAAGCTTACGCGCTTCGTCATCCGGGCCGACCTCGTCATCGCCTTCGAAAACCGAAAACCAAAGCCGTTCTTTTTCGAGTCCGAATTCATTAACCAATAGATCCCAGGCAAACTTGATCGCGTCTTCCTTAAAATAATCTCCGAACGAGAAGTTGCCGAGCATTTCAAAGAACGTATGGTGGCGAGCGGTGCGCCCGACCTCGTCAAGATCATTGTGTTTTCCGCCGGCGCGTATGCATTTTTGAGAGGATACAGCTCGGTTATAATCACGCTTTTCGTTTCCTAGAAAAACGTCCTTGAACTGATTCATTCCGGCATTTGTAAACAAGAGCGTCGGGTCATTTGCCGGCAAAAGCGGCGAAGAATGGAGGCGTTTATGGCCGTTTTCTTCGAAATATTTCAGAAATTTTTCGCGTATCTCATTGCCTTTCATAGAGATTAAATTGTAGCACAAAGAATATCTGCCAAGCTCAGTGATGATCCCCCCAAGGAACCTATCCGTCTGATCTCTTTTTCTTCTTTCTCTGTGCTTTCTCTTTATTCCTTTGCGGTCGTCTTTATAACAATAAATTAACCACAGATAAAGAAGAGATGGAAAAAATATTGACAAAAAAAGAGACCACCGTCTCGGTAGTCTCTTCTAAACTCTTATGTACACGATCGGTTTATTTTGTCTCGATAAAATTAAGTGCCGCTGAATTCATGCAATATCGCAAGCCGGTCGGTTCTGGTCCGTCATCGAAAACATGGCCGAGATGTGCTCCGCATCGCGGACAGATAACTTCCGTTCTCTCGACTCCTAAAGAGTTATCAACCTTTTCGAGAACGTTCTTGCTGTTGATCGCTTGATAAAAACTCGGCCAACCTGTGCCGGATTCGAACTTTGTCGCTGAATCGAAGAGATGCAGATGACAGGCCGCGCAAACATAAATACCTTCTTTTTTATTGTCGAGCAGCGAACCGCTATAAGCCGGCTCTGTGCCTGCTTCACGCATGATGTAATATTCATTGGGCGTGAGTATCTTTTTCCATTCTGCATCGGTCTTTACGATCTTCACACCGTCCCAAACGGCATCGTTCGATCTTGCAGCAACTTCCGCTGATGCATTTTCGTCTTTCATCGCAGGTTTTTGAGCTTTGACCTTTGCCATCGTCGGTGTGGGCTCACCGGCAACTGAGCTGTCATCCGCCGTCTGATCTGTAGTTGCGGCCGCTGATGTCGGATTATCTTTGACCACTTTTTCAGAAGCTGTAGCGGTGCTCGAATCCCTCGTCAAGACGCCCTGACCAACTGCTATAACCACGCCGCCTGCTATAGCGACAGCGACTACGATTCCGATAATTTTGCTATTCATAAAACCTCTGCACACTGATTACGATATACCTTCTCTCTACTTTGCAAAAGCAAAGCGCCGAATTCTGGGGATTCGGCGCTTCACTCGGCCGGGAGAATTCGGCCTATGGAAAATTGACTAGTTCGGCATTAGAACTGTATCAACCACATGAATGACGCCATTAGATTGTCGGACATCAGCAATGGTGACCGTTGACATACCGCCTTTCTCATCTGTAAGCACGAGCTTGTCGCCGTCCATCGAAGCTGTCAGCATACCTCCTGACACTGTTGTCAGCATGGCTTTGCCGTTGCCTTTCTTGATGGCTTTCATGATCGCTTTCGAATCCATGTTGCCCGCAACTACATGATAAGTAAGAATTTTCGTAAGTGTTGCTTTGTTTTCCGGTTTCAATAATGTATCAACTGTTCCGGCAGGAAGTGCAGCAAACGCTTCGTTTGTCGGTGCAAAGACCGTAAATGGGCCTTTACCTTTAAGTGTGTCAACAAGGCCGGCTGCTTTAACTGCCGCTACCAATGTCGTGTGATCTTTCGAATTGACCGCATTGTCGATGATGTCTTTGGTCTTGTACATCGCTGCACCGCCAACCATTGGGTTGTCACCCTTCTTCATCGTCATTCCGTCCTGTGCGGAAGCCGACATCGAACCCATGCCAACTGTAAGTACCAACGCGAAAACTGCAAATAATATCTTCTTCATAAATTTACCCCTCTTTTTTTGTTAAAATTTAAGTCCAAGAGTTTGTCTCTTTGCCTATGTATTCGCGATAGCCGGAATAATGGATTCAAAAAGTGGAGAAGTTTTAAGTTTTTTGGAGAAATGTGAAGGAAAAACGCATTAGTCGGATTTCTTTTCGGCGCCGGAAAGTTCCGAAAGTTTTGTGCGGATCAGGTCAAAGTTAAATCCGTGTCTGAGCAGATGGTCGTAAAATTTCTTTTTTTCTTCGCGGGTTTCGGGAAGTCCTTTTATGCGGATCCTTTTTTCGATGGCTGTGTCGATGAGGTCTTCTTCCGGCATCTTTTCAAATGCCGTTTCAAGAGCGTCGCTTATCGTTTCGCGGTCCAGTTCTTTTTGCGAAAGAGTCTGCTGCAAACGGCGTTTGCCTTGAGGTTTTTGGCGGAGTTTTGAGAGAGCGAGGCTTACGGCATATTTTTGATCGTCGAGATATTCGTATTCTTTTAATTTTTCGATAACGGCATCGACGATCTCGTCATTCGTCCAAAGTTTTTCCAAAAGCCTCTTCCGAAGTTCGCCGATCGAACGCGGTTTTGCCGCGAGCAGGCGAACAGCTCGATGCATCGTCCGTTCGCGCTGATCTGGCCGCGTCTTTAATAACGCGATCGCTGTCTTCGATCTTTTTACCGCGGCGTGTCCACATCAATCTAATATTACATTCATCTTATGCCAAATTAACAATTCGCCCTGATTGTCCGATAATCTAACGATGAATGGGATCTTTTTGATAGATAAGCCGGTTGGATTTACGTCTCACGATGTCGTCGCGAAAACGCGTGGCATCTTGCGCACAAAACGTGTCGGCCACACGGGAACGCTCGATCCGTTCGCGACCGGCTTGCTCGTGGTTCTTGTCGGAAAAGCTACGCGGCTCGCGGAATTTTTGGATAAGGACGAAAAATCCTACCTCGCAGAGGTGAGATTTGGTTATGAAACCGACACCGGCGACCGCACCGGCGAACCGAAAAGCGAACCATTGGAAATAGCTGCGGAACGATTAAAAGATATTGATTGGAAAGAAATTCTAGCAAAATTTCGCGGAACGATGAAGCAAACGCCGCCGATGTATTCGGCAAAAAAGATCGACGGCAAAAAGCTTTATGAACTTGCCCGCCAGGGGATCGAAGTAGAAAGAGAACCGGTAAAGATCACAATAAGCGAACTGGAAATTTCCGATATCAAAGACAGCTCAGCCAATCTGCACGTCCGCTGTTCGGCTGGAACATTTATTCGAACGCTTGCAGAAGACATCGGTAAAGAGATCGGCATAGGTGCACATTTAACTGAATTGCGAAGAACGGCGGCGGGAAATTTCGGCATCGATAACTCGCTTTCGCTCGAAGAACTTGAGTCTATCGATGATCCCAGTACCAAAATGATCCCAATGAACGAAGCTGTCGGCCATCTCGAAAGCATCGAGCTTTCGGAAGACCGCGTCCGGAAAACACTTTCGGGATTATCAACTCGAATTCAAAGAGAGGATCTAAAACCCGGCCAGTTCGTTCGAATGATCGACACTTCGGACAAATTGATAGCTGTTGGTATTTTCAATGCAGATGAAAATACTGTGCAGCCAAAAGTTGTTTTGGGTTAAAATTAGAATCGATATGAAAAAAAGAGATCTGGCTTTAGCGATCGGCGGCGGAATTGCCGCTGCGGTCGCCGTAAAAATGTTGACTCGCGATGCAACGGTCGATTGGGATCAGGTTGCGGCAAAAAGTGCCGCATTCTGATCGGTCGAACTTTGTCAGCGTTGACGGAGCTCATATCCATTATCAAGAATTCGGCGACGCGGCGGATCCGACGATCTTACTAATTCATGGCTATACGGCATCTCTATATGTTTGGGAAGGCACGGCTCCGATGCTTGCCGATGCCGGATTTCATGTTATCGCCGTCGATCTGATCGGATTTGGGTATTCCGAAAAACCGGCGTGGTTCGATTATTCGATCGCATCACAGGCGCGAATGATCGAACGATTAATGGATCGTTTGGGCATCGGCCGGGCGGTTGTGGTTGGCAGTTCATACGGCGGAGCTGTTGCTTCGACACTCGCGGCTTGATTATCCGGCTCGGGTTGAAAAACTTGTGTTGGCAAATGCTGCCTGCAATGACGAGCCGCTGTCGCATCCGATATTACGGCTAGCGGGCATTCCCGGAGTGGGTGAGATAATTGCTCCGTTTTTGGTCGATTCAAATGCGTTCATACGCTTTCGTATGCGGGGAACTTTGGCAAAGGAAAACTACGATCTGATCACAAAAAATAGAATAGACAACATTCGCCGACCGCTCAGCGTGGCTGATGCTCATCATTCGGTCCTCGCAACCGCGCGAAATTGGGATGCCGAACGTATCGAAGAAGACGCATATTTGATCGATCAGCCGACGCTCATAATCTGGGGCGATCAAGATACTGTCGTGCCGATCCACAACGGCCATAAACTCCACGAAGAAATTCTGCATTCGCGGATGGTCGTGCTCCGCGATTGCGGCCACGTTCCGATGGAAGAAAAACCATTGCTCTTCGTCGACTTGGTCGTAGAATTTTGCCGCGACCCTAAAGGTCGCCTGTCCAAGCGATCAAGCGATGCCGTAGCCTATAAATGAATACAAACGCAATCTTATACGGAAAAGGCGTCTTTTCGACCATCGCTGTAGTTGCAGGACAACCATTTCAATGGAATAAACATTGGCACCGGCTCGCGGATGATGCCGAGGTAATCGACCTAGACATATCGGAATACAATAAGGAGCTGATTCTCAAAGCACTTAGTGAAAGTATCGATGCTGATCAGATGGTTGATGGGCGTGCAAGGATCACTTTGTCTGACGGATCGCAGAGTTCGATCTGGGCTGCTGGATCGAAAGGGGAAACCAATCTCTCGATCATGATCGCAAAACGACGCTCGGTCCCAGAAAGTTTAAAGCTCACCGTTTCACCTTATCGAACAAATTCCACATCGCCGCTCGCGGGAATAAAATCCTGCAATTACCTAGAAAGTATTTTGGCAATTGATGAAGCAAAGAGTCGCGGATGTGATGAGGCGATAAGATCAAACGAACGCGGTGAGCTAACGAGCGGATGTATGTCGAATGTATTCTGGCTTGCGAAAGGAACACTTTTCACGCCCGATCTTTCGACCGGCTGTTTAGCTGGAACGACGCGGAGTTATGTGCTCGATAATTTGGAATGCAAAGAAGTGCGAAGTGGAATTGAAGAACTTATTGGGGCTGATGCGGTCTTTCTAACTTCGGCCGGGATCGGGATAAAGCCTGTGAAGCAACTGGACGCAAAACAGTTCGAAAAGATCGAACATCCACTAATGAAATTGTTGCCCTATTAATTTGCAAACGAGAAAAAACACGAACGCACGCGAAATGCATTCGTGTTCTTTATAGATTTTTTTGCTAAAAACTTAAGCCGCTGTTTCGAAAAGTGCGAGGATCTGCTTGCCTTCTATTGACCGAGGATCGATCGTACGAAGGTGTTTTTCGCCCTGCATTTCCCAGATCGCCGTTACCGTCCCTTCTTTCTCAACTGCTTGATAATGAACGTCTTCGGGCTCTGCGGGTGTTTCCGCTGCGGTCGTTTCAGCTGCCGTCTCGGCTTTTTCTTCTTGCGCCTCTGCGGCTTGTACTGCTTCTTCTGACATTTAAACTAAAGGTCTCCTTAATAGTGCTCTCGTTATTCGAATTTTATTTCGATATAAAATATTGCCACAATTTGTGTATTTTTGTCGAGTTTTTGCGCTCGATAAACACTAGTTGGCGACGGCTTTTGCTTTTACACGCTTTGGCGACATTTCGTAGAACCAAAAATCATTGTTCGGTTGATCGACCGTCATTGCGTCAACATCACCGTTCTTATCGAGTGTAAAAGTGACAAAACCGGGCATTTTGAAGTTATACGAAACGGACGAACGCCAGCGAATGCGAAACGTATCGTAATGCCAATGTTCAAGATCGGCGGTAAGATTTGGCGATGCGTCCATTTTGAAAACTAGCTTGCCGTTCTCGTTCGCGATCGTCAGGCCGCCGTAATAATCGTCGGTATATTTACCGGCGTATTTTTCTAAAGCAAGTGATGGCTTCGTATTCGGAACTCTTGCGGCTTCGATGGCGGCTGCCTCTTTTGCATCTTCAGCTCTCTGAGCGGCGTCGCCTTTCATCGCCAGTGCATTAACATCGCGTTCGGGTGCTCCGGTAAAAACATCGGTCATTTTGTTCATCATGATCGCAAAGACCGGAAATTCGCTGTTCGTTAGAACAACAAATCCTAGATTTTCTTCAGGGATCAGAACCGTGTATGAAAGCATTCCGTCCAAACCGCCACTGTGGTTAATGATCTTTTTGCCCTGATAGTCGTATGTGAAAAAGCCCATACCGACGCCAGTAAAATGACGCGTTGGGCTGCTTTTTTCAATACCCTCGCCATATTGTTCGGCAAGATACGGCTGCCACAATTCCCAAATTCGCTGCGAGCTTACGATCTTCTTTCCTTCAAATGTTCCGCGGCCAAGCTGCAGCCGAAGCCATTTTGAAAGATCCGCGACAGATGAATTTATGCCTGCTGCTGAAGCCGCACCATCGACATTTCCACGCGGGAGAACCCGCAGTTTTCCGCCCGATTCATTGTGCGGAAACGCAGCGTTTTCAGGCAATGTTTTAATGCTCGTCGTGGTTCGAGTCATTCCAAGTGGCGTAAAAATTCTTTCTTTTACAAATTCGGTCCAAGGTTTCCCTGTAACTTTCTGAACGATCTGGCCTGCGGCGATAAACATAATGTTCTGATAACCAAACCTAGTACGAAAATCAGAAACCGGCTTTAGATATCGCGTCCGGTGGATTATCTCGTCCGGTGAATAGGTCGATTCGTACCACAAAAGATCGCCACTGAAAGTAGCCAGACCGTTTCTGTGCGTCAGCATATCGCGAATGGTTAGTTCTTTTGTCACCCATGGGTCGTACATTACGAGATCAGGCAGATATTTCGACGCTTTGTCTTCCCATTTGATCTTGCCTTCGTCCACTAGGATCGCCAGGCTCGTCGCAAGAAATGCTTTCGAATTTGACGCAATAGCAAAGAGCGTATTTTCATCGACGGCTTTTGGTTCATTGATATTCAGCTTGCCGTAGCCCTTTGCAAAAACGACCTTGTCATCTTTAACGACAGCGATCGCCATTCCGGGCTGTTTCCAATCGGTCATTACCTTGTTGGCATATTGATCGATCTTCGCGAGTTGATCATCAAGCGTCTGAGCCTGAGCAGCCGCGGAAATTACCAGAAATTGTACGATGAGAAGAAAAAATGGCAGACGAACGAATTTTTTCATAAGTATAAGGTCCTAGATATTTTAAAACGGAGATCAGTTGAACAAAGTTATATTTTATCGTAAGAACAAGTGTTTGTGAACGTAAAAGCGTAACTCATCGAAAGTCGACGTTTTTTATCAGAACAATTTCCTTTCCAAAGGCACGAAATTCTTGTATCCTTTTCCAACAATGACGCCGATCTCAATAGTGCTAATTTTACTGTTTGTTGCACTTATCTTATTTGCAACCGAAAAACTGCCCGTCGATGTGGTGGGCATTTTGCTCGTTATTTGTTTGGTCATGACGGGCGTTTTGAATATACAGGAAGGCGTTGCCGGTTTTGGTAACGATATTATTTTAACGATCGCCGGTCTGTTCATACTTGTCGGCGGATTGATAAAGACCGGCATTGTAGATCTTATCGGACGTAGACTCTATAGGATGTCGGGAGACAATGAATTTGTTCTGACGGCACTAATTATGACAACAGCGGCGGCTTCTGCCGCAGTGCTGAAAAATACAACGACAACCGCGATGTTTTTGCCGGTCGTCATCGGTTTGGCGGCAAAAGCAAAGATCGCCCCGTCTAAACTTTTAATGCCGCTGGCTTTCGGAGCGATCCTCGGCGGCAGCTGCACATTGATCGGTACATCGACCAACCTCGCAGTAAGCGGAACGATAGTTCGCTACGGTTATGAGCCGTTTTCGATGTTCGAACTCACATCGGTCGGCGTTATCGTTTTTACATGCGGGCTTCTGTATATGCTTTTTATTGGGCGAAAGCTTTTGCCCGATCACGACCCCGCCGAATCACTTTCCGAGCAATACAGCATACGCGAATATATTTCCGAGCTTCTGGTTTTGTACGATTCTCCGCTAATCGGAAAAACTATCGGCGAATCCAACATCAGCAAAGAACTTGAGCTTCATGTTTTAGGCATCATGCCGCAACGATGAGCGCCGAGTTGCACCGAATGCCTATGAACGGATCCGCGCCGGCGACCTGCTCGTTGTCGAAGGCAGTATTGATAATCTGCTGCGCGTAAAAGACGAAGTTGGTTTGGAGATCAAGCCCGATTTCGAAATGAACGATCGCGTGTTTGAAGACGAAGAGATCGAGCTTTTTGAGGTCATGGTAATGCGCGATTCGCGTCTCGTCGGACAATCATTAAAAAGCATGCGTTTTCGGCAAAGCTTTGATCTGACCGTAATGGCGATCAACCGGCACGGCGAAACGTTTATTAACAAACTGAGCAGCGTAATGCTTAAATTCGGCGACGTTCTCCTTGTTCAAGGAACGCGTGCAGAGATAGAGGCTCTCGTCGTCGAAGGCGAAATATTGCTTTTGGAAGAAGTTTCGGCCGAAGCTATGCGTACCGATAAACGAAAGTGGGCGATCGCGGGTTTTGCGGTCTTCCTTACACTTTCATTGTCAAAGATCGCAACCGGATATGATATTCCGCTCGCAGTTTGCGTACTGCTCGGCGTACTTGTTTTGCTGGCGACCAAAACCGTTCGATACGCTGAAATGTATTCACTGATAGATTTTCGTCTGCTGGTTTTGATCGCCTGTATGATGAGCTTCGGCGTTGCGATGGAAAAAACCGGTACGGATGTTTATTTAGCCGGTTTGATCGATGTCTATTTCGGAGCTTTTGGCGGCACTGCCGTTTTGGCCGGATTCTTTCTGCTTACGGTGATCCTAACTCAGCCAATGTCTAATCAGGCCGCGGCGCTTGTGGTTTTGCCGATCGCGATAAAAACTGCGGTTGCGTTAGGATACAATCCGCGCACATTTATTATCGGGATCACTTACGCCGCATCGTTTTCTTTTATAACTCCGCTCGAACCAGCCTGCGTGTTGGTTTACACACCCGGCAGATATAAATTTATGGATTTTGTCCGCGTGGGTTCTATCTTGACCGTGATCGTATTTGTCGTGGCGATGTTCCTGGTTCCGATCTTTTGGCCCATGCACGCCGTCGAACCGCAGCAAAAGCCCGGCATCCCAACACTTACTCAGCCCGAATGACCGTTGTTCGCTTCGTCAGCCGCATCAAAAAAATGACCAAGCGTCAGGCCGCGTTTTATTATCAATGCAACACCGATGATGGCCCAGAATAATATTCGCCCCTTTCGTATCACCGCCAGTGTTACGCCGATGCCGACGGCTATGCCGACCGTTTGCGCGACAAAACTTGCACCAGCTTCGTCAACACCAACGAGGAACGGAACGAATTTGAAAATGATCGTGATCAATCGGCTGACGCTTTCGAGCAGAAATGAATTAAGCAATGAACCATCGCCGCTGATCCGGCTCAAGATAAAAAGAACTTCGAGCACGCCCAAACTATGGAAAGTAAGTTCGAAAAGAACGATCGGCAAAAAGCGTTTGGGATAACGGCGATAAAAATCGTAGATCAGATTTTCAAATAATCTAACCTGGACACGACCGTTTTCGAAAACCCGTGTCAATATCCCGCGTTGATAAAGCCATTCGCAGGCTTCGCTCGCAAAATGCCATTGGCGGATGACGAGCAAGAGCAGAAAAATAAGTATCACCACGATCGCCGCGATCACACCGTCTATCGTCATTGCCCAAGCACTATCGATCGGAAACGAACGAACGAATATCAGCGAACCGACTATCAGAAAAATGCTCGTCGTAAAACTGTAGAAAAGGTTTTCAGTTGCCACAGAAGAAAGGCCGCCGATAAGCGGTATTTTCTTTCTGACGGCAACTGCTTTTGAGGTACCGCTGATCAGAATTCCTAGCGGAACCATGCTGCTCATCGCTTCACCGATGATAACGGCCGGCACCGTATCTTTCATCGTCAGCGAATAAGGTTCGTGAACGGACAGGTTCCATGCGGCGGCACGCAAACAGATGCGAAAAAAATAAATGACAAGAATTATCGCGAATCCGGCAACCCCAAAGTCTTGCACACCTTTCGCGATCGTTGCAAAGCCGACCGAAATGCCAAAATATATAAACAATGAAACGCCAAAGATCGTCAGCAGGATACCGACGATCTTGAGGCGGTCAATGTGTTTTTTTGTATATTTCGGCCGAGATGCCGCGATCTTATCTTCCGGATTCACTTGGTTTGCCTTGAGTCTGCATTAAAATAGAATGCTAACCTTTCGGACAAATTTCGGCAAACAGTTTTCAGGGAATCACGAGTTCTTGTCCGACCTCGATCAAGTTTGGGTCCGGCCCGATCGTCACGATATTTGCTTTGTAAATATCTTCCCAACGGTTCATATTCCCGTAGTATGTGATCGCGAGTTTGGATAACCAATCACCCGGTTTTACTATGTGAATACGTTTCCCATTTCCGCTGCCGGGTTGGCCTGGTGGCTGGATGCCCGGCCGACCAGGATAGTTTGGCAGTTGTGTTCCGGGACCGACGGGTTGGCCGATAACCGGCGTATTGTCCCTGAGACGTTCTACACATGCTGCGTATACTCCTCTGATCAAAGGAAAAGCCCAGGCTTCGACCATGTTGGCACCGGTCTTGTCCAAGCCGGGCGTTAAAAGGGTTGGATTAATTTCACCATATTCCCAGATAGTTTCGCGGGGCTTTTCTGTATAAGGATTTTCGGCTTTCGTCCAAGGCGTTCCGCCGGCTCCGCCGTGTGTCGCAAAAAAGTAATTCTTATAATGCGGCATCGCCGGATTATCCTGCTTTTGTCCGCACCTTTGAAATGTTATCCGCGAACGTGTTCTGATTATGTCGCGCATAGGGTGAATAGTTTGCTTTACGTTCGAGGCGATCTTGGAGTTTTCAAAAATGCCGCCCACTCCGCCGCCGATCTCGTCTGGTAAACCCGGTAAATTCGGCAACGGTATCGAGATAGACCGATCAACCGCATCGAACAAGATCAGGCATTCGACCGGAATACCGAGAGGCTTGAGCCATTGGGTCACTTCGATCACGGCCGCTGCTCCGCGGCTGTAACCGCCTAAAAACACAGCATCGACCTTTCCGGTCATCCATTTATTAACGACCCAGTTAAACGCCAGCTGTGCAAATCCACGAGTGTCAGTTCCCCACGTATAAGGGCCGCGATGATAAAAGGTATCGTCAAATTTAACGACCTCGCTGCGTCCAAGCCGATTTACAAAACTGTTCAGAAATGTTGTCTGATATGTTTCTTCCTCAGCGGATGTTCCATCAATTCCCGCAAAAATGATCATTACCTACTCCTTCTTACTGCAAAACTATTTCGCCTTAGTTGACGGAACAGGATAAGGGTTTCCAACCTTTGGAACTCTTGCGGCCTGTGCTTTGCCTTCCGCAGTTTTCCAAGGGATCCCGTAAAACAAACCCATCTCCGGCATTGGCATCAAACGGTGATCGATCGGACTTCCACCGACGGGAATTTCCATATCTATAATTGCGGCATCGTAAAAAAGATTTACGTTGCCATTTTGCTGTTCAGCGTGCGGAACGATCTTGCCATTCGCAACTTCCCAGCGAAATGTACGGTAAGTTTCACCATTGGCGACTACGGAACATTCCCATTTGCCGGGATACTTTTCTATATTCAACTCTTGTGGCGTTGATGGCGGAGATTCTTCGACCAAGAACGGCATCGCGAATCTTAGTTGGATGAATTCAATTTGATCTTTATATGCCGGACCGCTTTTGTATTGCGGAATTAGGCGGTCCAAATATATCCCGATCTCACGACGATCTCCGTCCTCACCCAAAGAAACAGTGTCAAATTTCAAAGGAAGTTTCTGTCCATTAACTGAACAACGAGTAAAAGCGTTACGAACGTTAAATGTTCCTTCTATTGGAGAATAGGTGGTATATATAGTTAGCGTTCGATACCTCTTCTGCCATTTTGTGCCTGCCGGATCATCACTGTGATAATCAACGCTGCTAGAGTTAAAATATGCGAAGGCAATCGCGGTTTCGGCGTGGCGTTGGATGTAATAATCGGCAACATCTGGTTGCGGGTTTGAAGCCGCACCGCGGACTTTTGTCGCTTTGTGAACATCAACTTCGTAAGTGCGCACGAGCGATTCGGCATCCGTATCACCATCAATAAAATACACTTGGATATTCACTTTTCCGATCTCTTTATTGACCGCTTTCTTATCTGTGCAGTAATAGCCTGACGTCATATAATCCTCGAAACTCAGATCTCTTCCTTCGCGGTCTCGCGGACGACTCAAATTACTGTCTTCAGACTTTGTATATATTTTTCCGGCATCACAACGAACACTTGAAAGCTGCTTCCCGTTTTTCACAACAGCGATCCGAAAAGCACTTCGTTTCGGAAAAGTTCCCAATAGCCTCAATTTCGGTTCCAGATACCAGCCGATGTCCTTGTTCAATCTAACTTTTGAGTCGTATTCCTCGACGGCACCAGCACCAAAAAATGTGTAACCGTCATCCATCACCATCTGCCTCGTCCGGGATGTGCCGGAATCGAGAACGATTATTTGAAACGGAATTAATCGCAGATCTAGTGGGCGTCTCATTTGTTGACGGTTGAGGCGTGTTCTTGGGTTGTGGTTGTTCAGCCTTCGAAATATTGACCTTCGGAAGCTTGATCGGAAACTGAGCATTTGACCCAGTTACCATCAAGCCAATAAATATCAAGAAAATTGTATGTTTTTTCATGGGTTGATTTTTCTCTCTACAATGCAGCGTTCATATCGTCGATCAGATCGTCACAACCGTTGAAAACCGTACGCACTTGTGAGATCTGTGTGTCATGTCCGTCTCTTTCATCATGATAATAATCAAGGATCGTCTCGGCATAAGCGATCATTTCGCCATAGAATTCCTTCATTTCGCTGTTCTTAGCGTTACGCTGTTTCGTTTGAAAATTTCTCTGATCTCGCTCGACTCTTCCTTGAGCCTTTTTAAATGCAAGCTGTGTCGCGAGCCGCGCGGTTCAGGCATGTTTCGGCATGCTCGTGCCTGTCATTTGCAATGCTTAAAATACGCTGCATTTCGCGCTGGTTATTGGCCCGATCCGCTTGGGCAAAATCGTTTTTCAGATCTCCGCAGGCTCGCGGTGAATTAGGCCGTGAACACCACTTCGCTCTAATTCTGGCTTGATTGGTACATTCGCGCTCCAGATCCGAATACGGGATACTTTCGCAGCCCTTGCCGCCCGGACGGGATCTTGCGATCTTGGCGGCAGCTGAAAAAGCTCGCTCTAGGGCCTTGTCGTCCAGCGACGCTGCGTTCGATGTTTGCGGCGTTTCAAGGCCAAGTCCAATAATCCCTAAAAAGACTAACGCCGTAACCAAAATCACTCTATATTTCATATTTATCTCCCAACTATCTCGATTCCCAATGTAAAATCGCCTTCAGCCAAACCGTTCGCTCCGGCAACGCCTATGAGGATGCTGTACGGGCTACCGACCGAGATGTATTCGATCTTCCGCTTTCCGTCATCGGCATTGCTTACTCGGCCGCCGCCGACCTTGTTGGCGTAGATCGGATAGCTTGCCTCACATGAGATCGCTCTCGAAATATTCGGCGGTGCGGCTGTTTCGTTTGCGCCTTGTCGAAGTGCGTATAGGTTTATAGCCTTTCCGCTTTTGGGTGTAACTGTGACGGTTATCCGCGATCCGGCCGGCATCGCGACGCGATAGAGAACATGATTGCCGTTAAACATTTCAAATCTTGTTCCGGGAAAACAGGCCACATTGCTTTGCTCGGCCCAACGAAGAGCGATCTTTTGTCCGTCTTTCAAGTTGCCTTCAACTTGGCCGGAATTTGAATTTGCGGGCATTGTTATGTTCGTGACTTTTGTCGCGGACGCGTCTTGCGCCGCCGTTGATAACGCGGCGAACAATACCACCACCGAGATAGTTGCTATTAAGTTTAATTTTTTCATAATTCGTTACTCCTTTATTTTGATCTATTTAGTTTGGCTGGCGGCATCCTGCAAAGCCTTTCTGAATGCGGTTAATGCCGGTCCGTCTTCGGAACTTATCTGGTGGCACAGAATGACCTTTTTCGGCGGCCAGCTACAGAAAGCGATCGTTTTTATTTTTCCATTCTCAAACGCTCCGGTTATTGCGTTTCCACCTACCTTCAATTTACTGACGATCGTGGAGCCTTTACTCCGCTCTGTGCCCATCATTCGACCAAAATCGACGGCTGCTAAACCTCTGTTTGAATATTCGGCGACTAAAAGCGTTACTGTTTTTCCCGATGCTGAATAGACACCTTTTACTTCGCCTTCAGCATTTTTATATGCACGTTCCGATTGCGAAGGATTCACGCTTTGCAGAGTAAACTCGCCCACCTGTGAACGCTTTTTGATCGTTTCCATCAGGATGTTATTTTTGTCTACGCTTTCAGGTTTAGAGTTCGATAGACTTTTATTGTTCGGGTCGCCGAGGTCGGTCGGTTTCTCAAAGGGCATTTCTCTTCGGCTTGAGCCGCTATTAGCGTAAATGTATATCCCAACACCAGCTCCGACCACAGCCAGACCGCCGATCAGCAAAACCAACAAGACTCCGACAATGATAAATATCCTTTTATTACTCTTTGGCTTTTCCGGTTCTAAATTGTTCATTTGATATTCCATATTTTTTTGAGGTTAATTTCAGAGTGATCTATCTACATTCTTACGTCCGGTGGAATTCTTTACTCAACAGCCTGATTACCTTAAACTGAAAAATACCCTTCGGATGAATGTGACGCAGAATGATGTAACTTTTGGCGGGAATTAGTCCTCAAATCTGTCTCAATTTTCTCTCAAGGTTTTCTTGAGAACGTGTATGCCTAATGAACTGAATAACTTATACCAATTCGGCGAATATGCCATAAACGCAAAAGAAAGAAATCTTTGGCGTGGCGAGGAGCTGATCCCGCTGCCGCCAAAAGTATTTGCAACTCTTCTCGCGCTCGTTTCCGCCGAAGGCAGGGTCGTCACAAAGGACGAACTGCTTGCATCGATCTGGTCAGATTCGTTCGTTGAGGAAAGTAACCTGTCGCAGAATATCTACACGTTGCGGCAGATCTTCGGAAAGGAAAACAAGTTTATCGAAACCATTCCGCGAAAAGGCTACCGGTTCGCCGTTCCGGTCACTCGACTATCAACGGCAAAAGTAGAAACGGAAAACGACGCCGAGATCGATCCGGCACCTAGCGAAGAACGTCGGCTATCAAATTCGTTTTCTCGACGTTCAAAATATTTAGCTTTGTCTCCTTTGGTCGGCGCGATCTTAATTTTGATAGGGTTTTTCGTATTTAATGAATTTGGCAAGGACCGCTCGCCTGCCGAAACCACAGAGAAGCTCGAGCTAAAAAGCATAACCGATTCGGGAACAGCATCTTCGCCGGCAATTTCGCCTGACGGAAAATTTATTGCCTATATCGACCGCAATGACCGAGCACGCCCTATCCATCTCATGGACGTGCAAGCCGGCCGAACTCTCACAGTTCCTCTAACCGGAAAGGTCGCTCCGGGAATGTTGGCTTTCTCGCCTGACGGCCGTGACATTTACTTTCGCCAGCGAGGACTATGGCGGAATGCTAGAAACATTTATCGGATCTCGTATTTTGGGGGTGAACCGGAGCTCGTTGCCGAAGATACCTGGGGACAATTCAGCATTTCGCCGGATGGGAACAGACTTGCATTTTTTCGCGAAGACACCGCGACGAACGTCGATCAGTTGATATTAAAAGACCTTCAAACCTCCGTCGAAACAAAAGCTTTGGAACTTGTTCCTCCCGAACAATTCTTTTTGCTTGTGGCTGCAGCTTGGTCGCCTGACGGCAAACGCCTCGCATATATATTAAGAAATTCACAAGGACTTCGATCAGATATAAATGTTCTGACATTGGATAACGGAACAGTAGAAAAAATATCAACTGATCTGCAGAAGATCTTTCAGATAGTTTGGCGGCCCGATGGAGAATCGATACTCGCTCTTGCAAAGGAGCCGGAAAAAGGCCGGCAGATATGGAAGGTCGAATATCCGGCTGGTAAAACATCGCGCGTAACGAACGACCTAAATTCGTATTTAGAAATATCCTTGTCCAAAGACGGCAAAACATTTGTCAGCGAACTGCAAAGTCTTACTTCAAATGTTTGGGTCTATCCGATCAGTGAACCGGCAGCCGGAAAAGCTTTAACAACAGGTAGTTACGGACAATACGCGCTGGGCGATCTAAATTTCGCAACTCTTGACAGAATAATTTACGATGGACGAAACGAGATCGAACGCGACCTCTGGTCGGTAAATATCGGCGAGGGTAAACAGACTCGGCTAACCAACGACAACGGATCACGAAACGGCCAGGTAGCGGCAACCTCAGATGGTCAATATTTGTATATTTCATCGAACCGCGATGATACCGAAAGCATCTGGCGAATTGCACAGGACGGTTCGGATCCCGTTCAGATCACGAGAGCGAACGGTGAGGTTCATTGGTATCCGGCATTGTCATTTGATGATCTATATCTTTACTATCTGGCCCGAAAAAAAGGCAGCAGCGAGATCAGGCGAATTTTCTTGGAAGACAACACGACCGAAACGATCTACACAATACGCGATTTTTCCCCGCTGCACTTTTTTAGAACCTCGTCCGACGGAAAATATCTTGCATTTGTATATAAAAGCAACAATGACGCACAGCCGGAAGAAAACGAATCTAAAGATATGACCGTAAAGATCGGACTTTTAGATCTAGAAAGCCGAGAGATCAAAACTTTCGGCATTCAGGCTACACGTGCTTTGATCCGATTTTCGAATGGCGGCAGATCGATCGACTACATTCGCGGCGGCGATATAATGCGGCAGGATCTGGCTGATCTCGCCGCTGAACCGAAGATCGTCTTTTCTATCCCGAACGAAAGGATATTTAATTTCGATTGGTCGTTCACCGAAACCCACCTCGCCGTGGCACGGGGAGGATCGCGCAGTGATATCGTAATGTTCAAATTGCCATAATTCCGCTTACACGCGATTTTCACGTATAATATCAACAACAAATTATCAATTTACATTTAAGAGGAAATTTTTTATGAACACATCAGCAGCCGGCCAGGCATTTTCAAACTCCGGATTATCAGTTTTATCAGAAGAAGAAGAATTATTCCGCGCATCGGTTCGCGAATTTGCCGAAGGCGAAGTTCGTCCGCGTGTTGAAGCAATGGAACATGCTTCGAAGCTCGACCCCGATCTTATCAAGCAATGTTTCGAACTTGGCCTGATGGCGATCGAATCGCCCGAAGAATACGGCGGTGCCGGTTCGACGATCTTTAACGCGATACTCGCGATCGAAGAACTCGCACGTGTTGACGCATCGGTTTCTGTGTTCGTCGATGTTCATAACACGCTCGTAACAAATGCATTTATGCGGTGGGCAAACGATGAACAGAAGAAAAAATATATGCCGCAGCTTGCCGAAGGAAAAGTCGGTGCGTATGCACTTTCGGAAGCTGTCCTCCGGTTCGGATGCATTTGCATTGAAAACCAAAGCGGTCGATAAAGGCGATCATTATGAGCTCAACGGTCAAAAGCTTTGGATCACGAACGGCAACGAAGCGGAGATCTTCGTGCTCTTTGCGACCATCGATCCCGATGCAGGTTACAAAGGCATCACGGCATTTATTGTCGAAAAAGGCTTTGAGGGTTTCTCGGTCGGCAAAAAAGAAGACAAACTCGGTATTCGTGCATCTTCGACAACCGAACTTATTTTGGATAACTGCAAAGTCCCGAAAGAAAACGTTCTCGGCGAAGTCGGCAAAGGTTATAAGGTTTCGATCGAGACCTTGAACGAAGGCCGCATCGGCATCGGAGCACAGATGCTCGGCATCGCTCAAGGTGCATTCGAAGCGCTCTCGCTTATACACAAGAACGCGAACAATTCGGCAAATCGATCGGCTCTTTCCAAGGCGTTCAATTCCAACTTGCCGAAATGGCCGTTGAGATCGAAGCGGCTCGCCTGCTGGTTTATAACGCCGCTCGGCTAAAAGACGCCGGCAGATCTTTCCTAAAAGAAGCCGCCATCGCAAAGCTCTATTCGTCACGCTGCGCCGAAGCAGTTTCATCAAAAGCCATCGAACTCTTCGGCGGCTACGGCTATGTAAAAGATTATCCGGTCGAAAAATTCTGGCGCGACTCCAAGATCGGCGCAATCTACGAAGGCACCAGCAACATGCAACTTCAGACGATCGCCAAATTGATAACAAGCGGAAAATTGTGAACGAAGCTTTTAGAAAAAGTTTTCAACGGTACATGAAGCTCGCGGTCGGCTTGATCCTTTTGATCGCCTGCTTCCTAAACACACCTTCCTATGGACAACAGACACCGCCAGAACCTGTTGAACAGTTCAATGAAAGAGGTTGGAAAATTCCGTCAGTAAAAGATCTAGAAGTTCAAGATACAACAGTTTTGGAAGTCGGCGATAAGAAATTCGAGCAGATCAACTATCGGCTCAACAAGACGGACTTCATAACCGAACTTGGAAATGATTTGTTTTGTGAATTTAAAAATCTCACTTTTTATTTTCTAGAAGACGGACAACAATTTGCGGTTTCGGGAATTTGTGTAATTTTTTCTAACTTCGCCGGCAACCGAAGTTATGCAGCGGCAGTCACAGGTTACATTTTCTATTTCGATCGAACGAAGATGGTCTTTACGAGACGCCTCAATTTCGCTCCCGGACATAAAGAAAAGATAGCCTCAATACTTTCTCAATAGCTGGATAAATACGGTCATTAGATTACTTAGGAATGTCTCAAACATTGATTCGCCCAGCAAAATTAGATGACGCAAAGCTTCTGACCGAGCTTGCGTATAAGACCTTTTGGGATGCTTTTGCGCATCATCCTAAAAATCCGCCGGATGATCTTGCGGCTTATATGCGGCAGGCGTTTACGGAAGAACAGTTGCTCAGCGAACTAAGCGATGCGAATAACATTTTTCTGATCGCAGAATACGAAGGCGAAACGGCCGGGTACGCAAAGCTGATCATCGGAACGACCGAAGACGGTGTTACGGCGAAAAACCCGATCGAGCTTTCGCGGCTTTATTCGCATCAGCGTTTTTTGGGCAAAGGCGTTGGCCAAAGCCTGATCGACGAATGCTTTTCGATCGCGAAAACGAACGGCCACGACGTAATGTGGCTTGGCGTCTGGGAATACAATCCGCGGGCGCAAAAGTTTTACGAAAAGAACGGCTTTCACTTCGTCGGCAAACACACCTTTCTACTCGGCTCCGACCCTCAGATCGATCTGCTAATGCAGCGAGATATCTAAAACCAAGGTTTCCTCTTTGCGATCTTGCGTCTTCGCGACTTTGCGTTAAAGCCCATTTTGCTTTTTGCCCGTAACTGCGATAACGTTGCATCTGTGCGACATATTATAAATCCGCCAAATCCTTACAATAGATATTCGTCAGAATTTGTCGGCGAACCGCCGCCCACAAAGCTGGAGATCTTTGAGGAAACTAATACTAAAAAAGTGATCACAAAGGCATTCGCTTCGGGTTGGGAAGGCGGTTGGCGGTTTACGGTAAATTGTTATCGCGGCTGCGTTCACGGCTGCACATATTGTTTTGCACGGCAATATCATGAATATCTTGGTTATGGAGCCGGAACGGATTTTGAAACAAAGATCGTCGTAAAACCAAACACTCCGAAGCTGCTTCGCGAAGAATTAAAAAAGACCCGAACCAAAATGCCGCACATAGATTTTTCGTTCGCGACTGATCCTTACCTGCCCCTAGAGGCGGAATATAAATTGACGCGTCAATGCCTAGAGGTTTGCGCAGATTTTCAAGTTCCCGTCGGGATCATAACAAAAAGCCCTTTGGTAACACGCGATCTGGATATAATAAAGAAACTCAATAATGTATCCGTTTTCTTTTCTCTTCCATTTTTAACAAAAGAAAGATCGAACCCATTTGAACCATACACGCCGGTTCCGGAAGCTCGCTTTCGAGCGATGGAAACGGTCGCGAACGCCGGAATAAAAGTTGGCATTGGTATTGCACCTGTTATTCCCGGCTACAACGAATCAGACATTCCCGGACTTCTCGAACGAGCGAAAAAGGCGGGAGCAACGCGGGCATTTATGTCAATGCTCCACATAGACAATGAGTCGATCGAGCAATATTTTGTTCAGAAAATGCACGAACGCCTTCCGCCGACGCGTGTGACAAAGATCATCAACACAATAAAACGCGAACGCAACGGAAGCCTTCGCCACAACACCTATAAAGAACGCAGCACCGGCGTTACCGAACAATGGGAAATTACGAAAAAACTATTTGCTTTTCATTATAAAAGGCTTGGATTCGACCAACCCGAAGAACCCAAAGAAGTAGAATCGGAGAAGATCATTTCTCAACGAACACTTTTTTGACGCCAACTCGCGAAGCCGCAAAGGTTTTAAATGCATTCGTAGATCTGAGTCATTTAATTTACTTCGTAACTTTGAAGCCTTGCGTCTTTGCGACTTTGCGTTAAGATTTTAAGATCATGCAAAATCGAATAGAAGTTTTTGAACAGATGCTCGCCGCTGACCCTGAAAATACGATGGTGATGTTTGGGCTAGCAAAAGAATATGAAAAGCTCGGAAATCACAAAGATGTGATCAGAGTTTTGGAAAGTTATCTCGGAAAGGCCGATGACGAAGGAAACGCGTACGGAGTTTTGGCCGACGCATACGAGAAAACGGGCGACCGCGAAAAAGCTATCGAGACATATAAAAAAGGCATCGAGGTTTCGATGGCTCACGGCCATCCATCAATGGCGAATGAATATAAAATGACGATCGAGATTGATCTGGCAGATTAGCCGCACGGAGCAACTGTGGCTTTTTTGATCCGCACCGGCTTAGCGGGTTTTTCATCGGTTACGTCGGCTTTGTTTATCGTATCTACGACATCCATACCTTTTGTAACGCGGCCAAAAGCAGCAAATTTTCCGTCAAGATAGCTTGCCGAATCTACCAAGATAAAAAAATTCGTCGTTGCCGTATTCGGTTCATCGCCGCGAGCCATTGAAAGAATGCTGCGTTCATGAAGTATTTTGTTCGGTTCATCCGGCACGACCTTTCTCGCACGCAGACCGATCGCTCGTGTTATTTCGCCCTCTCTCGTATAAAGATCACCGCCTTGAATAACAAAATCGGGAACCACACGGCTGAAGGTAGTTGTATCCAACATTCCGGTTGCAGCAAGGTTTAGAAAATTGCGAACCGATTCAGGCGCACTTTCGGGAAACATTTCCGCGACGATCAATCCAGATTCAGTGTCGAGCGAAACACATTGCTTAGCCATTTCCTCCACACTCGCTCCATCAAAAGGCTCTTTTGCGGCTTGCGGTTCCGGTCGGTTGTTCGATTTCGTCGGTTCGCTTGTTTGCTGAGCAAAAACTGAAACCGAAAGCAGTATCAGCAGCGTAATAAGTAAACCCGCTCGTTTCAAGATCATAGTAATATTTTCGAATAATACGCTTCGGGTGTAAAGTTTAATCAGTACATACCAAAAAAATAGAGAGCCAACTGAAAATGAAAAAGTTATTACTCGTTGCTGTTACGCTTCTTTTTTCTCTAAACACTTTTGCCCAGCGTCCGCTTGGCGTTCGTCCGACGGAAACCGGCGGTCCGTTGATGTTCGAACAAGCGGCTTATGATGTTCAATCGTATAACGTCGCCGTAAAGGTCGATCCGGCGGCGAAATCGATCAGCGGCACAACCGTTATGAAGGCTAACATTGTGATCCCGACGGACCTGATCGTTCTCGATCTCGACACGCCATATACGATCACGAAGATCTCTGACGGCAAAACCGATCTGAAATACCAACGAAAAGAAGGAAAGATCTGGATACATTTTCCGCTGACGAAACAGGTCGGAGAAACCATCACGACGAGCATAACCTATTCCGGAACCCCGCGTGTTGCCCCCAATCCACCTTGGGTCGGCGGTTTTATTTGGGCGAAAACTCCGAGTGGAGCGGATTGGGTTTCGGTCGCATTGCAGAACGACGGCGCCGATCTTTTGTTTCCTGTAAAAGATCATCCCTCCGACAAAGCAAAACGCGTCGAGATGGAGATCACAGTTCCGGATCCGCTGATGGCTGTAGGCCCGGGCAAATTAAAAGGTTCAAAGAAAAATGCGGATGGAACAACTACATACGATTGGCTAATGACAAATCCGATCAGTAATTATTCGATCGTTTTCAACGCGGCTCCATATAAAGAGGTAAAAGACAGCGTAAAAAGCGTTAGCGGCGAAATGATCCCGATGGTGTTTTACGTTCTCCCGGAAGATGCCGATAAAGCCGCCGGCCTGATCGCTGAAACAAAAAAATATAACGCATTCTACGAAAAATATCTTGGGCCGTATCCGTTCCGTTCACAAAAATTGGGCATTGTCGAAACTCCGCATCTTGGCATGGAACATTCGACGGCGATCGCTTACGGAAATAAATTTCGCTACAACGAAGATGGAACCGATTGGCTGATGCTGCATGAATTCGGTCACGAATGGTGGGCGAATCTGGTGACGGCGTCCGATTGGCGCGATTTTTGGATACACGAAGGTTTTCAATCGTTCATGGATACGCTTTATACCGAAGAGCTTCACGGAAAAGACGCTTACATAAAGGCGATGAAAGCGCGGGCGAAAGCGACGCGAAATATGCAGCCCATCGCACCTCGCGAACCTAAGATCGCATATCAGGTTTACATGGCCGAACCTGATTATCTAAAAAGCGACGGCGATATTTACGGCAAAGGCGCCGTTGTTTTGAACACGCTTCGCTACCTGATCGGCGACGATGCATTTTTCCGAGCACTTCATCGAATGGCTTATCCGACAAAAGAAATGGAAAAACTGACCGACGGACGCCAGACGCGGCTCGTCAATACGGATGATTTCTTAACCATCGCCGAGCAAGAATCCGGAATGAAACTCGATTGGTTCTTCGAGCTTTATGTGCGGCAGCCAAAGTTGCCTGTATTGAAAACTGAGATCATTACCGGAATCAACCCAAACAAACCGCGTACCTTAAAGCTTGAATGGGAGACACCGAACAATATGTCCTTCCCAATGCCGATCGATGTTGTCATCGATGGCAAAACAAAACGAATAGAAATGAAAGACGGCAAAGCCTCTGTAGAATTCACCGGAGCTGATCCGGTTATTGATCCGGACGGCTGGGTTTTGAAAGCACAATAAACTTTGGAGATGATCATGACTGACTATTCAAAAAAAGTTTCGATCGCATTTTTGACACCTTTTATTCTGCTGATCGGCATTTCTGCTCCGTTGTTTGGCCAATCCGCCGATTCTTCGTTATTAACAATTGACCGCATATTTGCGGGTTCGGAATTTAACGCAAGATATCCGAGGCGGCTTCAGTGGACGAGTTCCGGTGAGTCGTATACAGCAGTTGAGCAATCGCCAACCCTCAAAAAAGGTGCGGATCTTGTTAGCTACGATATCGAAACCAAAAAGCGAACGATCTTGATCCCGGCGGAAAAGCTTGTTCCCAAAGGAAACAGTGAACCGTTAGCGATCGAAGGTTTCGATTGGTCTGCTGATGGCCAAAAGGCGCTGATCTATACGAACTCAAAGAAAGTTTGGCGGCTGAATACACGCGGAGATTATTGGGTTTTGGACATGGCGTCCGGCAACTTAACAAAGGTCGGAGCAGACGCCAAACCATCGACCCTGATGTTCGCAAAATTTTCACCGGATGGAGGACGTGTCGGTTATGTACGGGAAAATAATATTTACGTCCAAAACCTTTCGGACGGTAAAACCATACAACTGACAACCGACGGTTCGCGAACGATGATCAATGGAACTTCCGATTGGGTAAATGAGGAAGAACTGTTTTTGCGTGATTGTTGGCGTTGGAGTCCGGATGGCCGATCGATCGCTTATTGGCAATTTAATGCCGAGGGCATTAAAGATTTTGTTCTCATTAACGACACGATCGATCTATATCCGGTGTTGACCTACATTCCTTACCCGAAGGCCGGAACGACGAATTCGGCTGTTCGAATCGGAATTGTAGATGCAGGCGGCGGCACAACAAAATGGATAAAAACTCCGGACGATCCGCGAAGTAATTACATCGCGATGATGGATTGGACGGACAATTCAAACGAAATAATTTTGCAATATCTGAACCGATCGCAAAATGAAAATCGATTGATGATCGCCGATACCAAGACCGGAAATGTCCGAACTATCCTGACCGAAAAAGACGATGCTTGGGTCGATGTCAGCATGCCCGACATGAAATGGATCGATAATGGAAAGCGGTTTCTATGGATGAGCGAACGAGACGGCTGGCAGCACGTTTATTCCGTTAGCCGCGATGGTTCTCAGACAAAATTGATCACGTCAGGGCAATACGACGTTATAAATATCAAGTCTGTAGATGAAGCCGATGGCTGGATTTATTTTATGGCGTCGCCAACAAATGCGACTCAGCAATATCTTTATCGCACGCGTCTTGATGGAACCGGAAATGCCGAGAGAATAACAGCCGAAGACCAACCCGGCTGGCATGATTATTCGATCTCTCCGAACAGCCGCTGGGCAGTCAATTCGTATTCGTCGTTCGGCTCCGTACCGGATGTAGAGGTCGTCGATCTGAAAAATAAGACAGTTCTGCGTTCGTTGGCTGACAATAGTAAATTGCAGGAAAAACTTGACGGCCTAAAACAAGGTCCCCACGAATTTTTCAAGGTCGACATCGGCGACGGCGTTACGCTTGATGGTTGGATGATGAAACCCCCTAATTTTGATCCGTCAAAAAAATATCCGATCTTGTTTTACGTTTATGGCGAGCCGGCCGGGCAGACCGTTAAAGATCAATGGGCAGGCGCGAACTATCTATGGTATTTGATGTTGACGCAACAGGGATACATCGTCGCGAGTGTGGACAACCGCGGAACGCCGGCTCCACGCGGACGCGAATGGCGGAAGAGCGTTTACCGAAAGATAGGTGTTATCAGTTCGCAGGACCAAGCAAATGCGGTCAAGGCGATCACCGCAAAAATGCCGTTTGTGGATGCTGCTCGTGTCGGCATCTGGGGTTGGAGCGGAGGCGGTTCTTCTACGCTGAACGCGATGTTTCGATATCCGGAAATATACAAGATGGGAATGGCGGTCGCACCGGTTCCGGATATGCGGCTCTACGACACGATCTATCAGGAAAGATATATGGGATTGCCGCAGGACAATGCGGAAGATTACAAACAAGGCTCGCCTATAACATTTGCCGGAAATTTGAAAGGCGATCTGCTGATCGTTCACGGCACGGGAGACGACAATGTCCACTATCAAGGAACTGAGCTTTTGTTAAATGAATTGATAAAAAATAACAAACAATTCACGATGATGGCGTATCCGAATAGAACCCACGGCATCTTCGAAGGCGAGAATACAACACGGCATTTATATGGCTTGCTTACCAAATATTTGAAAGAGCATTTATGAAACATCATTTTGGGGGTTCAGTTCCGATTCGCCCTTCAAGATCTTTGCCTTTCGTTCGATTCCCCATTTATAGCCGCTAAGTTTTCCGTCTGCACCGATCACACGATGGCATGGTGTGATCAGAGCCACGGGGTTCGTCGCGCATGCGCGGGCGACCGCTCGGACGCTCTTTTTATCACCTATATTTTCTGCGATCTCACCGTATGAACGAGTTTCGCCGAATGGTATTTTGCGGAGTTCGGACCAAACGCGAATTTGAAAAGCGGTCGCGCGGACATCGAGTGGCAACCTTAAAATTGTGGTTTCACCGTCCAAACTTTTCAATATGGCCTCGACCGCATATTCCAATTCTGCTTCACTTTTACTCAGATCCGCCGCAAAAAATTCATATTCGAGTTCCGCGACCAAACTTTTCTCGTCATCGCCGAATGTGACCGAACAAATTCCTTTATGGGTAGCCGCCACAAGCAATTTTCCAAGCGGGGAATCGGCAACCGAATATTTGATCTCTAGCCCGGCTCCGCCTTTTTTATATGTTGCCGGAGTCATTCCTAAATTTTGTTCGGCCTTTTCATAAAGCGAACGGCTAGAACCAAATCCGCTTTCATACAATGACGTCGTCACATCCATTTCTTTTACGTTCTCTTTGAATTTGTCCATTCGCATTTTATCCAAAACCTCCTTTGGCGAAACGCCGAGCATCGATCTAAAAACCTTCTGGAGATGGCCCGCACTTACATCCAGCCGCCGGCTAAGATCATCGACCGATGTGATCTCTTCGGTCGAAATATAATTAATTGCGTTGGCGATCAAAGCAGCGGTTGGATCCGGCAAATATTTGCTCTTTGGTTTGCAACGCAAACACGCTCGAAAGTTCGATCTTTCTGCATCTTCGACCGTATCAAAAAACATAACATTTTCTCGCTTTGGCCTCTTTGAAGTACATGACGGCCGACAGAATATTCCCGTCGTTTTCACGCCGAAATAAAATGCACCGTCAAATTTAACGGTCTTTTCTCTAACGATCCGCCATCGCCAATCTTCTGACATTTTTATCGCTCCTTTTGTCATGATCTAAGCTTAGCCTCCTTCCTATTACGGTTTCTATCCGAAATCGATCGTGCAATTTTCTTATCCTCTGTATTGTTGCGGTGATCGCAACTCGCCCAAAATTGCCCGAATGCACCATTTTTGATATGTTAGAACGTTAAATCATTATAAATAACTGTTATCAAAAGGACTTATAGAATGGCAACTGCACCAAAGAAAGCGAATACACCGGCCAAAACAAAAGCGGCCATGACGAAGAAAAGCAATCCGAAAAAGAACGGTAAAACCGTAGTCGCGGAAAAAGCTAAAACGACCGAAGCTGACGGATATAACGAAACAAAAAAGGTTCAGAAAACGGGTAAAGCAACGGCCGCAGAAAAAAGTTCGAAAACCGCAAAACCGGTAAAGAAAGCCGCGAGTTCATCTGCTGATAAATACCACGGACTCGATAAGAAAGCATTGATCGGAATTTACCGAACGATGTATATGTCGCGGCGGATCGATGATAAAGAGATCCAGCTCAAAGGCCAGAACAAGATATTCTTTCAAATTTCGGGTGCCGGACACGAAGCTGTCCTAACAGCCGCCGCACTTGCGATGAAGCCGGGTTACGATTGGTTCTTTCCATATTACCGCGACCGCGCGCTTATGCTCGGCCTGGGAATGACGGCTCAGGACATGCTTTGGTCCGCGGTTGGTGCTGAAAAAGATCCGAATTCCCATGGCCGTCAAATGCCGTCGCATTGGGGCAGCAAAGAACTGAATGTGCCGTCACAATCTTCGTGCACAGGAACACAGGCTCTGCACGCCGTCGGCGCCGCTGAGGCAAGCTATCGAGCCTCGCTTGTGAAAGAACTGCAGGATAAGATCAAAGGCTTCAAAGGCGATGAAGTTGTTTATATGTCGGTCGGCGATGGCACAACGAGCGAGGGCGAATATTGGGAAGCCCTGAACACCGCAGCTAATCTAAAACTTCCGGTAATATTCGTCGTCGAAGACAATGGATACGCGATCAGTGTTCCGGTCGAGGTTGGAACCGCCGGGGGTGATATTTCGAAACTCGTTGCAGGGTTTCCTGATCTTTACATACAAAAATGTGACGGCTGCGATCCGCTGGAGAGCTACGCAACATTTCAACGTGCGGTCAAATATTGCCGTGAGCGAAAGGGACCGGCTTTTGTTCATGCAAAAGTAGTTCGGCCTTATTCGCATTCGCTTTCAGATGACGAAAAACTTTATCGTCCCGAAGAAGAGCGCGAAGCCGATGCGGCCGTCGATCCCATAAAAACATACGCTGAATTTTTGATGACCGAAAAGATCGCCAACGCGGCGGCTTTGGAAAAACTTCGCAAAGAAGTTGATGCGGAGATCAACAAAGCTTCAGATATTGCTGTTGATTCGCCGCAGCCGGATCCATCAACGACCTATCGAAATGTTTTTTCAGAAGATGTCGATCCAACGTCATCTGATTTCGATACGGAAGAAGGAGCCGAACTTTCGGGTAATCCCGGGACTATGGTCGATCTCATCAATCGATGTATGCACGAAGAAATGGAACGCGACGTGCGTATTGTCGTCTTTGGCGAAGACGTTGCGGATGCTTCGCGCGAAGAATATCTCGAACGCGTAAAAGGCAAAGGCGGTGTTTTCAAAGTAACGGCAAATCTGCAAAGAAAATTCGGTTCGGCCCGCGTTTTTAATTCGCCGCTGGCGGAAGCAAATATTGTCGGTCGTGCGGTCGGTATGGCGATCCGCGGTTTGAAACCGGTCGTCGAAATTCAGTTTTTCGACTATATATTTCCGGCGATGCAGCAGATCAGAAACGAAGTGGCCGTAACCCGCTGGCGAAGCGATGGCGAAACGACCTGTCCGATGGTTATGCGCGTTCCGGTCGGTGGATATCTGAAGGGCGGTGCAGTTTATCACTCGCAATCCGGCACGACTCTTTTCTCGCACACGCCTGGTTTACGCATTGCGTATCCTTCGACAGCGCTCGATGCAAATGGTCTATTGCGGACTTCGATCCGCTGCGATGATCCGGTTTTGTTCCTCGAACATAAACATCTTTACCGGCAGATCTACAATAAATCGCAATATCCTTCGAAAGAATTTATGATCCCGTTCGGAAAGGCGAAAACTGTTCGCGAAGGAACCGATGTGACGATCGTAACCTTCGGAGCTTTAGTTGAACGTTCGAATCAAGCGGCAAAACGACTCGAACAGCAGGGAGTGTCGGTCGAGATAATTGACTTGCGAACCCTCGTTCCGTACGACTGGGAAGCCATCGCCGAATCGGTTAAGAAAACTTCCCGCGTCATCGTCGCACACGAAGATCCACTTTCATGGGGCTACGGAGCCGAGATCGCGGCTCGTATTTCCGATGAACTTTTCGAATATCTTGATGCGCCGGTTCGCCGCGTCGGCGCAACTGACACATTCGTCGCTTATGCTCCGCAGGTCGAAGATTTCATTCTGCCGCAATCAGAAGACGTCGAAAAAGCCGTGCAAGAACTGATGAAGTATTAATTCGGATCATGTTGAACATTTTCTTATAGTTTCCGTATTGAATTTGTGTTAGCTTATTCGCATTATGCGTTTTCGATCTATCTTACAATCAGCTCCTTTTTCTATGGGGCCGAAAGCCCAGCCGCTTAATGTAGCTGTAGTTTTTAGTGCCGTAGTAATGGCCTTTTTTCTAACTATTTCTGTTGCCGCCCAACAGGCCGGAGATTCTGTTATCGTTCAACCCGGTGCTCCCGGACAGCCGACTAAAATTTTGCCGGCTTCAACGACGGCAAAACTTCCGCCGCGTTCACGAAAGGACGTCGAATTCATGCAGGGAATGATCATGCATCACGCTCAGGCGGTTGAGATGACGGCGCTGATCAAGGAACGCACGGAGAACAAAGATCTTCGGCTGCTTGGAGCCCGCATCAGCCATTCGCAGGCGGAGGAGATCCGGTTCATGACGCGTTGGTTAGAAACACGCGGTGAAAGCACCTCAATGCCGATGCCGGAAATGAAAGGTATGGATATGTCCGGCCATCACGATCATTCCATGATGATGCCCGGAATGCTTACGCCAAAACAAATGGAAGCTTTGAAGAATGCGAAAGGCTCTGAATTTGACCGGCTGTTTTTGGAAGGAATGATCCAGCATCATACCGGAGCGTTGATAATGGTAAAGGATCTATACGATTCGGCGGGTGCCGGACAAGATGCCGAACTTTTTAACTTTGCAACAGACGTTGACAGCGGCCAGCGAGCCGAAATTAGGATCATGCAGAATATGCTCGGTGAAAAACCGTAGAGGAAAATGATGAATAAAGTACAACTTATCGCCGTCCGCTTTTTAACAGCTTCGCTGTTTATATCTTCTTGTTTAGTTGCAACTACGCTTGCGCAAAGCGCGCTTGAAAAAGCACCGCCGCTGCCTGAAGGCATGACGGGATCAAATTCTAAAGATCCGAGATCCAGCCTGTCGCCAGGACTTTTTGATGCAGGCGAAGCCGCGTTCGGCATAAAACATCTTCAACTTCTGAAAAAGCCGGATGCTTTTCAGCTCGGCATCGATCCGGATGGCCCAAAAGTAAAAAAAGGGTTGGCAGCTTTAGGAGTTCCGGAAGGCGCTGAGATCCCGCCCGGAATAAAAATGGCTTTTGCGGGCTTGGCATTTGCTAATTCGGATATTGCTTTTCAGGGCAATCACCTTTTCCTTGGTAATTTTTACGGGATCAACATCTATGACATCTCCGATCCAGAAAAAGCAACACTTTTAACCTCGATGCTTTGCCCGGGCGGACAAGGCGATGTTTCTGTTTACAAGAACCTGATGTTTATGTCGGTTGAAATGCCGAACGGAAGACTCGATTGCGGCGAACAAGGATTTCCGATTCCGACGCCTGCCGCAGGTGAAGAAAACCATCAAGGTCCGCCAGCAGCAGAGAAAGACCGTTTTCGCGGCGTGAGAATATTTGATATCAGCGATATTAAAAATCCGAAGCAGGTAGGTGCTGTCCAAACTTGCCGCGGCTCGCACACTCACACACTTGTCCTTGATCCAAAGGATAAGAACAATGTTTACATTTATGTTTCCGGCACGTCGTTCGTACGCCAAGGCGAAGAACTCGCCGGATGCTCAGGCGGCACTCCGGACAAAGACCCGAATACTGCTCTTTTCCGGATCGATGTGATCAAAGTTCCGGTCGCTTCGCCTAAAGACGCAAAGATCGTTTCGAGCCCTCGAGTATTTATGGATCCGCGCAGCGGCGTAGTCAACGGTTTGAATAACGGCGGAACGCACGGCGCTTTGGATAAACCATCTGACACGGATCAGTGCCATGACATCACGGTCTATTCAGCCATTGGATTGGCCGCCGGCGCTTGCTCGGGCAATGGTATTTTGCTTGATATCAAAGATCCCGCAAATCCAAAACGCGTTGATGCGGTAAACGATTCGAACTATGCATATTGGCATTCTGCCGCATTTTCGAATGATGGAACAAAGGTCGTTTTTACCGACGAATGGGGCGGCGGAATGGGTGCACGATGCCGAGAGAACGATCCAAATAAATGGGGCGCGGATGCTGTATTTCATTTGAAAGACGATAAGCTTAGCTTTGCCAGCTATTACAAAATGCCGGCGGCTCAGAGCGACAGCGAGAATTGCGTTGCTCATAACGGCTCGCTCGTTCCTATACCAGGTCGCGACATTAAAGTTCAAGCTTGGTATCAAGGCGGCATATCGATAATGGATTTTACCGACGCGAACAACCCGTTTGAGATCGCCTATTTCGATCGCGGCCCGATCGACCCAAACCTGCTTATCCTAGGCGGATCGTGGTCGGCATATTGGTATAACGGACGAATCTATTCATCCGAGATCGCACGCGGATTAGATATATTTGAACTGACGCCGACGGACAAGCTCTCGCAGAACGAGATCGACGCAGCGAAAACTGTTCAGGTCGCTGAATTGAATGTTCAAAATCAACAAAAGATCGTTTGGCCGAACAAGCTTGTAATAGCAAAGGCATATATCGATCAGTTGGAACGCTCGAAAGGCTTGGCCGCCGAACAGATCGCCGCATTTAGGCAATCCATCGAAAAAGCGGAAAGCTCGAAGCTGAACAAGAAAGACAGTGCACAATTGAAGAAAGATGCGACGACTGCTGAGAAATCAGCCAGCACCGCTAAGAATGGCACTGATGCTTCACGGCTCAAAGCTTTAGCAGCGATTCTCAAAAGACCGTCACTATAATTTGGCCACATTGGCATTTATTGCAAATAGCACGGAGATTTCTTCGTGCTATTTCTTTTTGATCGTATAAACACCCGTTTCCAGTCTTTCGGCGAAGCCTTCATCTACAAGACGGTGATTTGCTGCTCCGGCTTCTTTTCGTGAAAGGCTGAATTTGCCCGCGAGCTCGCCTTTTAGCGTTGTTCCGAAAGCCGATAAGTAACATTTTGCCAGTTCATATACGGCTTCTTCCCTCGACATTTTTACTTCGATCTCTGCCGGAAATCGTGCTTCGGCTATCGTCCATATATAGGTAAATTTAGGAACATAAACAACCTCTTGCGGCATTACCTTCATTCGCCGTTGAAGTTCGTCTATCGATTTGGTCAGATCTTTTTTATCGGCAAAGCCGCATTCGGTTCGCAGGTCGCTGGTAGCCATTTCCCACTCTTTCCGAAGAACTCTCAGAACGGCTTCGGCGTTTTGTGAAAGTATTCCTGATTCACCTTTACGAGAACATCCATAGATCGAATTAAAGACCGGGATCATCCGCTTTGCCAAAAACATTGCGTGGCCTTTTACGAGTTTTGAGTAATAGATATTCCCGCGTGCGATGACCTCGTCTTTCAAGACCCATGCAAGGCTCGCCTCTGGATCTTTCTGAACGTTTCGCGGCATATGCGCGTCGCGTCGTCCACAAACACCGATGTAAACCGAAGGCATTCGTTTCCGCTCGTCCGTCAAAGCCAAGGCAAAACCGATCTCTTCGACCATCGCTTCGACATCCTGCGCCGTTTGAAGGCGTAAAGATTCTTCGCGCCGCCATTTCTTGTCGCGATATTGTTCGATCTCTTCGGATATGCTGGGCATAGCGGTATTAAATCACATTTCGGAGCTTAAAATTAAAAACGGAACATTAATGTCCCGTTTTCTGCATAGATTTAGTTCCTGATCAATTATCGTCTTCGCTGTCTTACCGGCGACGACGATTGAACCGAGATCTCCGAACCTTTCAATAGTTTCAGATCATCGCGGCCCATAACCACGACCGAACCCGCACCTGCACCGCCTCCGATTATAGCGCCGATCGCGGCTCCTTTGGCTCCGCCCGCGATCGCACCGATCAAAGCACCGATACCTGCACCGATCCCGCCGCGTTTTATCGTTTCCTTGGTCTGGCTGCCGCCTTTCGCTGTACCTTCGGTGTCGATCTTAACGGTCTTTCCATCCTGATCTTTTATTCCGTAAAGGGAGCCGGCAAAATCATAAGCCTTGCCATCGCGAAGCGTTATGCGTTCAAAATTAAACGTCACATTCGAACGACCCGAAACTTTACCTGAACGGTCAACGCCCGTAATATATCCTTCAATTACAGCATCTTGAAATTCGCTAGGGCTCTGCACCGTCATTCTAAATCGATCGTTATTTTGCGAAGCTTTGGTGTCAATATCCGTATCCAACTTCCCAACAACGATCGTTCCGTCCGGCACTACGAACTGGCCGGTTCTTCCCGGTCGAGCCGTAGGCGTACCGGAATTGTTTGGCCGATAAACGTCGTTCGGATCATTGCTCGAATACACACCGCCGGCATTGCTGTTCGAATTGCTAATATCAACGCCCAGTGCCGAAACTTCGTCCGTTTTGTTGTAAACACTGTCCGCGAAAACGGTTTCGGTCAAATAATCTGTGGTAAACCGGCGCGTAACTTTCATCGAACGGCCGCCATCGGATAAGGCAAATTTTATGTTGTAATCGGTGTTTCCATTGATGCTTGAGATAGTAAGTTCGTCGCCGTTCAGCGTTGCGCGAACGCGAAGGTTCTGACCGTTGTCGGTGTCCGACATCTCGCTACCGTCGGCAATAAAAGTTGTCGCAGGCGAATCGGTAGTAGCAAGAGTAACTTCGTTTCCGCGAATACTTATCGCGATCTGCGGCTGAGATCTAAGTTTGCTTTCGAGGTCCGTGCGGTTCGCTCCGGAAACACGCAGACCGCTGACGATGTTCGCTGCGTTGTCGCTGCGGCTCGCATCGAGAAGATAAACTCCCGAAAGACCGTTAATATTTGGCGTTATCGGATCATATGAAGTATTTGGATCGTTCGTGTTGGAGTTGTCGATCGGGTCGTAGCTCACCGAAGAATCCCAACTCGGCGTGACCGCATAGACATTCGCAAGTCTATCGATCTGCTGTGTAACTTTCTGCCAATCGTCGCGAATACGCGGGCTTTGATATGACGAAGCAACCATATTATTTACCGGTTGTGCCGCGTTTACGATCTTGTCGATGTCGTCGCGGCTGTCGCGTCGGTTATCAAAATTTACTTGGAAATCATTGATCGCTCGCTCCAAAGCGCGTATATTCGCGTCGGCTTCGTCCTGCTCGGCTGGATCTGCCGAGTTGCTTCGCAAACGGCCCTGAAAGCCATAGCTAAAATCATCAAGCCGCGAATTTAACGTCCGCAACATATCGCTGACCTCACGGTTGTTTCGCCGCTGCGCATCGACCGAAACCGAAAAGCTCATTAAAATGAATGCAATTAGCGCAAAGCCTGAAAATATTCTTATCGTTCGTTCCATTAAAATTCTCCTAGCTGAACAAAGTCACACGTTCCCAATCTTATATGAAGCGATTTTCGTGCCAAAAGTTGTTTGCTTCTCTATTCGCAGCGAACACACAATTCTATTGTGATAAAATCTAATCAAATTCCTTGTTTTAGGGCTCAATTTTACTATGGCATCTCAACCTTATAAAGCAATCGTTCGCTATGTCGGAGACGATATTTTCCTCGGAACGCCACCGAGCGGGCACACGCAAGTTATTGATGTTAAAGGTGATAGGTCGTCCGCGATCACGCCGCTGGAAATGCTCTTGGTTTCGGTCGCCGCATGCACCGCAGCCGATGTTGTGTCAATACTTGAGAAAAAGCGCCAAGACGTTACGGAATACCGCGTCGAGATCGAAGGCGATCGCCGCGATGAATATCCGCGCGCCTTTACGGCATTTCGTATAAACCATATCGTGCAAGGCCGCGGCGTTTCGGAAAAAGCCGTCGCCGATGCGATCGAGCTTTCAGACACCAAATATTGTTCGGTCGCAGCGACCGTCAAACCGACGGCGAAGATCACGACAAGTTTCGAGATAATAGAAATTAACTGACGAGAACAGCGAGCAGGGATGCCCGCTCTCCAATCGTCTTTTATTTTGATAAGTTTTATGGTTTCGTTAGTCCGACAATGACACTTATGAAGATTCTTTTAGTGATAATTTCAGTTCTATTCGCTTTCACGGCATCGGCTTTGGCACAAATATCGGTCGCGACTCAGATCCAGATCTTGAAAGCCGAAGATTCGCGCGACTTTAATAAAACGCTTCAAACTTTGCTTAAGAGCGAAGACGCGAGTGTTCGCACCCGTGCGGCGTTGGCCGCCGGACGCATTGGGGATGATGCCGCGATCGAAGCCCTGATCGAGCTTCTCGACGGCAACCAGCCGGTCGAGGTTCGCGAGATGGCGGCGTTTGCTCTCGGCGAGATCGAATCTGTAAAGGCTTCATCGGCGATCTTGGGCTTGTTGAACAATGCGAATCTTAATAACCGAATTCGGGCTCGTGCCATAGAGGCAGCAGGAAAGATCGCCGCAGCTAACGCAAAAGATGCATCGTCAAAACAACTCGGCGACGCAATTCTCAATACATTGAAATTTGAAGAAGAACGCGCCGAGAAGCAGGACAAATTGATCGTGCTGCTTGGATTAACTGCAGCTCTGAGAACACGTCCCGAAGGTGCCGACGTCATCGTCGCTAAATTTCTTAATAATCCCGAACCTCGCGTACGATCCGATGCCGCCAATACTCTCTCACGACTCCGCGCAAAAAACGCGAATGCCGAACTGCGTGAAATGCTGCTCGACGACAAAGACGCCGTCGCCCGCGCGAACGCCGCAAACGCACTCGGTTCCGCCGGAGCAAATGATAAAGATACTCTCGATCTTCTCTTGGTTTCCGCGATCGAAGATACCGACGAGCGTGTGCGTATTTCAGCGATCCGTTCGCTAGGCCGCCTAAAAGACGCAAGCGCCGCCGAAGCTTTGCTAAAGCGCGGAGAATCCTTGCTCGCTAAAGTTCAAAAGACCGCGACAAGTAATGATCCGGAAATGAACGAAATATTGGAGATCGCTACAGCGATCGGAAGTATTCTTAAAGACTCCAAAAATGAACGAGCCGTAAATTGGCTTAAAGCGTGTCGCGCCGAAGACAATTATAGATCTTCGGAATTTGCCGTCGCCCTTGCGCGGATCGCTCCGGCTGCCTACGTTGCGGAGAATGTAATTATACGCGTGTATTCGGATCCTTGGGCTGCCGTCGCCTATGCTCAGGGCTTGGACGTTTTAGCCGACGAAAAGGACGAAGAAATAAAATTGGATGCCGCGATAAAGCTGACATCTTTCGTTGGTAACATGGCAAAAAAAACAAGTCCGGCAAACCAAGGTAAAATGCTGATGGCGATGCCCGATCTTATTCGCTCTCTCGCCAAATTTAAACCCGATAACCTAGACGCGATCTTGCGATCGCTTCTTAGTAATGATGACGTGTTCATTCGCGCCGCTGCATCTGAGCTTATCGGCGAACTTCCATATTCCAACGAAAATATGGCCGCGCTAAAAAAGGCTTCTTCCAAAGCATTCATCACGGATAACAAATATGACGATGCACAGCTTGCGGCAATAGACGCGGCTTTCAAATTAGATAAAAAGAAATCGGTCGGCATTCTGCTCACAGCTTTGAATTCGCCGGATTACCTCGTTAGAAGAAAGGCTTTTGAATTACTTAAAGAGGTTGATACTAAAGAATCTCCCGGCGTTCCGACGTTGGTCGAAGACGCAAAGGAAAAAGGCAAAGATAAGGTCCTGCCCGGTCCGATCATTTACGGCACCATGCTCGGCCAGGTTCTCAATTCTGACGCGGATTACAGACGCGTAGCATCGCGAAAGAACGGTAAAGTAAAAGCAGTGATAGCGACCGAAAAAGGAACATTCACGATCGATCTGCTGCCCGAAGATGCTCCGCTGACGGTCGATAATTTTATAAAGCTTGCGAGCGCAAAGTATTTCGATGGCCTGGCGGTTCATCGCGTCGTGCCGAATTTTGTAATGCAGGACGGCGATCCGCGCGGCGACGGCAACGGCGGCCCGGGCTGGTCGATCCGCTGCGAGATAAATATGGTTCCATACGAACGCGGTGCGGTCGGGATGGCGTTGAGCGGAAAAGACACCGGCGGTTCGCAATGGTTCGCGACACATTCGCCGCAGCCGCATCTCGACGGTGGTTATACAGTCTTCGGCCGGGTCAATGAAGCAGATATGAAAGTAGTAGACAAGATCGTCCGCGGTGATAAGATATTGACGGTAAAGATAATCGGATCTAATTCACGAAACCCGAGGCGTAAACAGTAACAAGATTCATTATGCAGGAGATCGAAAAACAACCCATAACCGGCCTTTCGAAAGAACAGCGCCGCGAGGTCGAGGTCGAAGAAGGCCTGGAAACGCTTTCTCATTACCTCGATGGGCTGTTTCGAATTCCGGGAACGGGCTGGCGTTTCGGGCTTGATGCTTTGATCGGACTGATACCAAATGTCGGCGATACGGTCACTTCATTTGCGTCATTCTATATACTTTTTGCCGGAGTTCGTTATGGCGTGCCTAAGATCACATTGTTGCGAATGGCATTTAATATCGGGCTGGATTATGTCGTCGGAATGATCCCGATCTTTGGTGACGCATTCGATTTCTTTTGGAAATCGAACCGGCAAAATATGAACCTTATCCGAGAACGAGCGACCGGAAAAGACAAAGGCACCAAAAGCGACTACATATTTATCTTCGTCATCATTGGCCTGTTGATCTTATTACTGCTTGGAACCATCGCGGTCAGCGTATATATAATCGGTTCGATCTTTTGGGAAATTTATTCAGGGACTATTTGAGGATCAAGAAGCCCGCACCTACTTCGTGCGGGCTTCTTCATATTACGCGGCAGCAGTTTGAGCCGGGAACATTTTCTCGAGTGCAGTGGTCACAATACCGACACCGAATTCACCGGCGGCTCTGCTTTTTAACTTGCCTTCTGCATCGAAAAGATAATAAACCGGAACCCAACCTTGTTCGTTTAGGAAAGCATCCTTAAGCTTGTGTTCATTGTCGATCGCACAAATGTCATCAATGCAGTGTTCGGCAATTGCGGCCTTCACGCCTTCGATATCCGTGTCTGCTTCGTAACGGGGCATATGGATCGCCACCGAACGCAGACCGCGATCTTTATATTTCGCCTTGAGCTCGGTTAGCTTTGGCATATTTTCTTTACAGATGCCGCAGCTCGTTGCCCAGAAATATACAAGCGTCGGCTGGCCGTTAACATAATCGTCCGCCGTTTCCTGTAATTCGTTTAACCATTCGGTCGCGCCGTCAAAAGAAGGACGCGCGTCTCCAATTCTCATTGGCATAAATATTTCTCCTTCAAAAGCTTTAAAGTGTGCAGATCTTCAGAGTTGCGGAGTTCTGAAACTCCGCAACTTTCCGAAACTCTGAAACGCCTCAAACTTTCAAGTTTTCCTGACCCGGTTTCCAATCAGCCGAACACAGTCCGCCTGTCTGCAGACCTTGCAGAACACGAAGCGTTTCATCGACCGAGCGTCCGATATTCAGATCGTGTATGACCGAATATTGCAGAACGCCTTCGGGATTAATAATGAACAAACCGCGAAGTGCGATGTTCGCTTCTTCGACCAAAATGTTGTATGCCTTGGCCAATTTTCCACCAACGTCCGAAGCGATCGGGTATTTTACGCCTTCGATACCGTTCTTATCCTGCGGAGTTTTCAGCCATGCGCGATGCGAATGGACCGAGTCGGTCGAAACACCGACGACTTCTGCGCCGACGCCTTGAAATTCATCCAGCCTGTCCGAAAAATGGATCAATTCTGTCGGGCAAACGAATGTGAAATCTAGCGGATAGAACATAAGGATCAACCATTTTCCTTTGTAATCCGAAAGCTTGACGTTCTCATCAAGGGTTTCCATATTCTTTGTCGATGGCATATTAAAGTCAGGTGCCGGCTGGCCAACCTTTGCCAATGTTACTGTGTTCTCTGTAGCTGTTCCTGCTGCTGTTGACATAAATTTATCTATCTCCTTTTGTTTATAATTGCTTGATCAAATACAATCCGGGCATAGGCCGCGGAGTGTAAATTCCAATGATTCCGGCTTAAATTTTGATAATTTAGCCGCCTTTTTTATCAGATCGTTCGGATGTTCGATGTCTATATCGACAAGCTTTCCGCATGCCGAACAGATCGCATGATCGTGCCGCGATGTGATCCGGTCAAAACGGCTTGCACCGCTGCCGAATTCGATCTCCGCGATGTGACCCTCATCCTTCAAATATCGCAAACTGTTGTAAACGGTCGCGAATGAAATGCTCGGCAAAAGAGCCTTCGAATTAACGAAAACCTCGTTTGCCGTCAGATGCTCGTGAGCATCACGAATAACCTTCAGCACAACCTCTCGCTGTTTCGTCAATCCTAAATTTTGTGTATCTGCCTTCATACTTATTAGATTTAGAATAATTCTAATTCTAAGTTTTGTCAAGGGACAATTTTGTTCTTCTGTGAATTTATTTTTCGGGTCCTTTGTGAGTTCCGTGGATGGTTTTCTCGACAATGAACACGGACCTGATCGAGGCAGACTGCAAACTGAAGTTGGCAGGACGGTTAAGGTATCGGGTCTTCTGCTCCGACTGGAACAAGATAGATCTTCATCATTGCTTTATCGGCCTGCTTCATTTCGAATTTGAAGAAAGGGTCCTTAGTCTTGAGTTCTTTTGTTAGATAATTAGTGAGCTCCCGCTTCAACTCCCTAACGCGAAACTCACCGGTGCCGGATCGATAATATTGAATAAAGAAAAGTGAGCTATTTGGAATTTCATCTCTGCGTTTAATAGCTCTTTTAACAGCTTCCTTATCAACGCGGAGGTCGGTATTTTCAATTTCGTCCAGTTGTTGCGACGTGTAGTCAATCACCCAAGCCGCCTTTTCACTGGCTTCATTCGGACAATCTCCGGGCAGCCCCGTTACATGAATAACTACCAATATGTCGGTCGATTTGACGTTGTAAATGCCTATCTTTTTTGTGCCTTGACCCGTCAAGATCTGGCCGTCGTTGGTTGTCCAGACTATCTCGGCTCTCTTTCGGGAGCTCTCCACCAATGTCGAGGTAATAGTAAATAGGTTCATTCGGATTTGGCACACCTGCCGGTCCCGTGATAGAGAGCGTCGGACATTCAGATGGCCTCACATTGCCGTCGGTTTGTGCGGCTGCGAACGCCGACAAAAGCAAAACGATAGCGGCAAATGAAACATATCTCATGCGACATTTATAACACGAATTCGCGAAATCAGGTCAATTTTCTCGTTTGGGAACAACAAACTTTCTTAGAGATTGAATAATGATCTTAGGAGTTTTTGAGGTGACCGTGATCGTGCGTTCGCTTCCGGGCTTGGCTTCTTCGAGCGGGAATTTGGGTGTGTAGGTAACGACATAGCTTGCATCGATCAGCCGGGAAACAAGGCTTGCTTTCTCTATCATTTCATCGAGCGTTTCCGGGATAATGATCTCGCCATTTGTGCTTTCCGCCAGTTTTCCCAGCTTGGCTTCGCTTTGGACCAAGTCAGCCTTTCTTTCACGCACTTTGTTCAAAAGCTTCTTATCCATATTGATAGTAGGGCCGACCTTTGCGGGTGGCAGATCCTGTGGTCTGCCCGCTGCTGCTTTGAATCGCCTGGGAAATAATATCCGGCATGGCTTTTGGTGGTGGATTCTTGCTCAACCGGCTTGTTCGCGGCGATATGTCGTTGGCTTCGAGCTCACCGTAGCTGATAACATGAACATTTATATCTGTCGAAAGAAGACCGTCGATCGCATCAGATTTTTCTTCGGCTGTCGCTACACTGTCGGTACCGTCCGTGATCAAAACGAGATGCCGGTTTTCTACCTCGGTGCGCGTAAGCATTTGTTTTGCGAGTCCGATGGCGTCCGCTAACGCAGATCTACGGCCAAATTTCGTACGGCCGATCGCAGCAAGAGCCTCATCTTTGTTGGTCGTCCATTCACTGACGATCTCTGCTTTGTCGGCGTATTCGACGATCGCGATCGAATCGCCGGGTCGTAAGGACTTGACCACTGCGGCCGCAACTCTTCTGGTTTGTTCAAGCGATTTTACCGAACGCATTTCGCCGCCGGTATCCATAACGATCAGGACGTGTGCCGGGATTCGGCGGACGCTGGTCGGTACGTGCAGAATATTATTATCCGTGATGACGACGTCTGCGGGCTTGAGATCGGGTGCGAACTCTCCGTCAAGGTCAAACGCGAGTGCATTAACCTTGATCTCTTCGGTCGCAACCTTCACGGTTTCTTCCGGTGTCGGTGTTGGCTCCGGGGTTGTTCTCCGGCTCTGAGCATTTGCCGTTCCGATCAAGAAAAACGATAAAATTAAAGCAATTCCGGCGGATCTCATATTAAAGTTTGATGCACTAACCATCGTGTAATTTGCACATTGTGCCGCAAAAGCTAAATTTCCGGATGTTTCTTTACAAAATCGATCAGATTTCCAACGTATTCGCGAAAATCGGGACACACGATCTCGTGCGTCTGAAGGAGTTCATCCGCAACCGCGGTGTCGTATGTTTTTGGCGTATAAAAATAGGGCACTGCGGAAAGCGGCAATCCGGTGATCTTCGGAGAGATCGCTGAGGAAAGAAACATTCTCACCAAATTTACCGGCGGATTCCATGCCGATCTTTTGCCCGAAAGTTTTTCGGCGATCACGTCGAACAGTTCTTGGGTCGTCAGCGGGCGCGGGTCGGCAAGCGCGATCGTTTTTCCGATGGCCTTTTCATCGCTGGAAAGTTCGCCGATCGCGGCCGCGACAAAATCTACCGGAACCAGATTTAACCGAACGTCTCGGTTCCCAACATTGATCATCCGCAACAATTCGGGCTTTCGCATCAGATACTTGATCAAATAATAGATGCCGTCATATTTCGACGTCTCACCGGTTTTCGAATCGCCGACAACGACCGACGGACGATAGATCGTAACGTTTATTTCCTGTTTTAATTTCTCAACTTCAATCTCTGCCAAATATTTCGATTCTTCGTAAAAATTTAAAAAGCCTTCGTTGTGTTCAAGCTCTGTTTCGAGAATGCGTCCTTTCCGAGCACCGGCGACATAACAAGTAGAAATATAATTGTATCGATCAAGGTTTTCTATAGTGCGTGCGAAATCGTTTATGTTTTTTGTGCCTTCGACATTGACGGCCATCGCAGCGTTCTTACCAACTTCGAGATCATAGATAGCGGCGAGATGAAAAATATCGGTTGTCTCTTCGCGGAAAACCTTTAGATCTTCCGGTTCGATTCCAAGATGGGGTTTAGTTATATCGCCTTTGACCACCACAAAATGCTCAAGCGGCGTTGTGGTTGCGGCCGCAATTCGTTCTACATCCTGGATCGCTTTTTCTACAAATTCGGGCTGAACAAGTAAGAAAAGTTGAACATCCGAGCCGGCAAGAAGCGCCACCAGACGTTCCGCGATAAAGCCCGGAAAACCCGTCATAAAGATCGAACGCCTGAATGCCATTTTTTATATTTTATCAGAGTCCATCAAACCAGAGTCAATCAAACTTTAGTTTGCTGATCTCCGCAAGTTGGGAAATACCTGCAATGGAAAGCAGCACACTAAAGTTTGTTGGATTCGATCTCCAAAATGACCTTGCCGAAACTTTTGTTGGATTCGAGATATTCGTGAGCTTTGGCTACGTCGGTGAAGGGAAAAATGCGGTCGATATTTGGTTTGAGCGTTCCATCCCCAAACAGCGGAACGACGTGTTTTACAAATGCTGCGGTCGCTGCGGCTTTTTCCTCAGTGCTTCTGCCGCGCAAAGATGTTCCGATCATTGTTGCCCTTTTCGCGAGCATCGCACCCATATCGAGTTCGGCCTTTCGTCCGCCGGTCAAACCGACTAGCATTATGCGGCCAAGATGTGCAAGACATTTGAGGTTTTCTTCCAGATACGAACCGCCGACGAGATCGAGAATTACATCAACCCCGCGTCCATCTGTAAGACGCATAACCTCATTCGCGAAACCTTTACCATCGCCGGTTATGACCGATCTCGACAAACCGAATTCACGGCATTTTGCTAGTTTTGATTCCGTCCGCGATGTTCCGATCATCCCCGCTCCCGCGGCCTTCGCAAGTTGAATAGCGGCAAGACCGACACCCGAACCGGCGGCATGAACAAGCAATGTTTCGCCGGCTTTGAGCTTTGCCTGTGTAAAGATCGCGTCGTGTGCGGTGATGAACACTTCCGGAATTCCGCCGGCTGAGGTTAGATCCAGCGATAGAGGAACTTTAGCTAGATGCCTATGATCGATCGATACTTTTTCGGCCTGAGCCGCCCCGGCGATTATTCCAAAAACACGATCCCCTATCTTTAGGTCGCCGGTGTCGTCGCCAAGTTCGATAACCTTGCCGGAAAATTCCATTCCCGGGATCTTTTGCGAGTAACCGTCAGGTGCAGGATAAAGGCCTCGTCGCTGCAGCAGATCCGCGCGATTTAAACCGGCGGCTTTCACCGCAACGATCACTTCACCGTTTGTCGGTGTCGGCGGATCGGGAACTTCGCGGATCTCCAAATTTTCCGGGCCACCGAATTCATTAATGTAAACCGCACGCATTTTATTTAACCGCTGATTCTATGTTGTTCGCTTTGAGCGAATTTCCTGTGGCTCGCTGAAAGTCGCCGATCGCCTTATTAAGTTCCGTCTGCGCGCGAAGCTCATTGCTTCTTGCCGCGGTCAATGCGGTTTGGCGTTCCAAAACCTTGTAGATATCGCTTTGTCCGGCGTCAAGCTTTCGCTGCTCAGATTCGTATTGCTTTGCCGAATTTTCACGAGCGATAGACGCCGCGCGAAGGCGTGCTTCGGCCGTTCGCAAAAGCTGCAGGGCGTTTCGAACCTCGACCTGTATATTCTGCTCGATCTGAGCTCGCTGCGTTTCGAGAATTTCACCTTGAACCCGCGAACTGCCAAGCTGAGCTTTTGCAGTTTTGTCGCCAAATAACGGTAGGTCGAACTGTACGCCGACACGATATGTCGGATATTTATTCGCAAATAAATCGCTGTATGCCGTAGATCCGGAGCCTACATTTTGTACCAGCTGAGCTTGTGCTTGTTGTGCGGCAACGCATTCCGGCAATGTCGGATCATCGACGCAATTACGCAAAAGCGGATTGGAAAAATTCGGATTCAAGCTTCCGCCTACACCTGATGAACGATAACTTGCAACCAGATCTATCTTTGGTTTAGTCTGATCGCGAAAATATTTCTGATCGATCGCATTAATATCTTTTCGAGCTCCGATGATCTCGAGTTCCGGCCTGTTCGCAAGAGCCGCATCGAGCGATCCCGCCAGAGTTACATCAGGAACCGTAGTTTCGACCGATTCGATCGGCGTTATCGCTTGCGACCATATCCTGTCATTCCTGTTCGATGTGATCACGTTCTTCAAATTATTTTCGGCGATCGTCACTGCGTTGAGAGCGTCGTATACCGCCTGTTCGAAATTTGCTACCTGCGTTTCCGCGGCGACAACATCTATCGGCGCGAGCTGGCCTTCGTCAACGAGCCGCCTGTTATGTTCCAGCTGATCTTTCGCGTCACGCGTTCCATCACGCTGAACCTGCAAATTTCTAAGAGCGTATGTCAGATCCCAATAGGCACGCTGTGTCGTATTTATAATATCGATCGACTTCTGACGAAACTGCATATCGGTCAGCGACACGTTGCGTTTTGCGATCTCGATCGTTCGGCGTTTTTGATCGAAACCGAGTCCGCGGAATAGCGGCTGTGTGATGGTAAATTCTAAACCTGAGTTATATTGCGGACTGAAGATCGTGATCGGATTATCCGCAGTAACGCGCTGATTGGTAAAACGTCCGTCGAACATGGTTCCGGTATTCGGTAGAAATGCCCTGATACCGGCATTTCCAATAAAAGAATTAGTAGTCGTTTTGCTGATGTCCGGTGTAAAGAAGCTTAAATTCGGCAGACTCGCACGCTCAAAATATGTCTCGCCGGTAAGCCGCGGCTGGTAAACGCCGCGAGCCGCCTGCAGATCGTATTCCGCAACCTCGACCTGCTTTCGCGTAACTTCGATATCGCTGCTATTTTCGAGCGCGAGCGTTATTGCGTCCTCCAAAGTTAATGGCTTTTGATCCGTCATTTGCACGCCCACACGGCCAAGATCAGGCAGCGACCGATCTTCTGATCTGTAATCAGGTGCGATAGCCGGAACACCTTTGAGGTTTTCCGGCTGGACGTTTTGAACACCATCATCCGGCAGAGGTGTCGGCGTTGGTGTTGGGACAGAATCCTGAGCGCACGCCGTGCCGACTAGCAAAATCGATAAAATTAAAACTAAATATAATCGCGAATACATATAAAAATATTGCGGCAGCAAAATTACTTTCCTGTTATCGATGCGAACCTTCGTCGAATGCCGCCAAAAAGCCAGTCCGAAAATCGGCCGATATATTGAAATAATCTGAGCTCAGCCAAGTCATCGAACAACGAATAAAATACCGGCACTGCAAGCAGCGTCAACAGCAAACAGAGCGATTGTCCGCCGACGACCAGAACGCCGATCGAACGATTTGTTCCCGATCCAGCGCCCGAAGAAACAACGAGCGGGATCATTCCTGCGACAAGCGCGATGGTCGTCATCAAGATCGGACGAAGCCTGTCGCGGTTCGCCTGAATGATCGCATCGTAGCGGTTCATTCCCTGCGAACGCAGATTGTTAGTATGATCGATCTGCAAGATAGCGTTCTTTTTAACAACACCGAAGAGCAGCAGCAAACCTAGGCCCGAAAATATATTTACCGATTGCCCGGCGATCAGGAGACTCAAAATACCGAACGGTATCGAAAGCGGCAGCGTCAAAAGGATCGTTACCGGATGAATGAACGATTCGAACTGGGCAGCCAGAACGATATACATAAAAATAAACGACAGAACGAACGCCAGCAAAAAGTAAAATAATGCTTTGCCCATTTCCTTCGACTGACCGATATAGCCGGACGAATAAGCTGGCGGCAGATTCAATTCCTTTACCGCCTGATCCATGGCCGCTGTGATCGTTGCGGCCGAACCGCCCGGTTTGGTATTTGCCAAAAGTGTTACCTGACGCTGGCGATTAATCCGGTCGACCGAGCTCGGTCCTGTTCCCTTTGAACATTTACCAATCTGTCGAGCGTTACATATCCGAGTCTTGATGAAGGCACGATCATTCGATTCAAGCCTTCGACATCCGTTCGAAATTTATTTTCTGCACGGACGCGAACTTCGTATTGATCCGTACCGGCATTGTAGGATGTTGCTTGCTGTCCGGCAACCAAGATATTCAATGCCTGCGAAATATCGCCGATCTTCACACCTAGATCGGCGGCGCGTTGACGATCTACTTTTAATTGAACTTCGGGTTTTCCGCTGATAGAGTCGAATCCACATCGACCGCGTCAGGAATCGCCTTCATCTTCTCCATCATTCTTTCGAATATTCTTCGAGTTTTTCAAGATCCGGCCCGGATATCATGAACTGTACGTTCGCGTTCCTAAAACCGCCGCCGGAAAATGCCTGCACTTGCTGGACACCTGTTCGATAGTTCCGGATAGTTTTTCAAAATTTCGCGAGCGTCGATCATTAGATCTTCCTGCGATTTTGCGCGATCCTCGATCGTCTTTAGTTTTACGTAGATCGTTCCGGTATTTACGACCTGAGCCTGACCGCCGCCAATGGTCACAAGAGTATGCTGGTACACCCGGTTCATTTACGGATCTGAGCGGCGATCCTTTCTAGTGCGATCGAAGTTGCCTGAAGCGATGTGCCTTCGGGAGCGCGAGCCGAGACCTCGTATTGCGATTGGTCATCGACCGGTAAAAAGTTCTTGCCGACGAAGCATAAATAAGGGAATGATGCTAAAAAGACAAGCACACAACAGAACGATCAGCCATCGATGGACCATCGAAAACCTGAGCATCTTGGTATAAACCGTTTCTATCTTGGAATAAAAACGCCCGGATTTGCTTGCCTGCGGCTCTTCTTCGCGTTACTTCGATCATAGCCGGCGTCGCGAAATTCGCCTTCGTCTGCGTCATAGATAGTCGGCTCTGCGTGCTTTTCTTTCGGTCGCTTAATAAGTCGCGCGGCAAGCATCGGCGTCAGAGTAAATGAAACGATCAACGAAACACCGACAGCGAACGCCGCCGTCAAACCAAAGCTCGACATAAAGCGGCCGACGATGCCCTGCATAAAGCCGATCGGAACGAACACCGCCATCAGAGAAAGTGTTGTCGCAAAAACCGCCAGGCCGATCTCGCGCGTGCCTTCGATCGCCGCTTGGAACGGATCCATTCCTTTTTCTTCGACGAATCTGATAGATGTTTTCGAGCACGACTATCGCATCATCGATGACAATTCCGACCATCAATGTCAGCGAAAGCATTGTGATCGATTGAGCGTATAGCCCATCGCATACACAAGCGCGAATGTCGATATGATCGATGTCGGGATCGCAAGCATCGCGATAAATGTCGTGCGGAAATTCCATAAAAACAGAAACACGACGATCGATGCGAAGATACTTCCGAAAACAAGATGCTCTTCGATAGAGTTAAGCGAGTTTTCGATAAAGATCGAGTTATCGCCAATGACCTCTACCTTGAAACCTTTCGGCAGCTGCGGTGTAATTTCTGCTAAACGTGTTTTTAGTTCACGTGCGACGGCGACAGTATTTTGCCCAGATTGCTTCGAGACGATGAGCGTAACGGCCGGCTGCCCATCAAGCCTTGCTTCCGAGCGAAGCTCTTCGGCTCCGTCTTCGACATGGCCGATATCTTTTATCTTTACTTCATAGCCGCCGCGTGTCGCGACAACAATATCTTCAAAATCAGAAACCTTTCGGATCTTACCGAGCGTTCGGACGGACGATTCATTCTGTCCCTGATCAAGCCGTCCGCTTGGAAATTCGAGGTTCTGAATTCGTAATGCAGCGTTTACTTCGCCGGCAGTGATGTTGTAGGAACGCATCTTGTCCGGATCAACCCAGACATTTATTTGGCGTTCGCGTCCGCCGATGATCGAAACCTGGCCGACACCGTTGATCGATTCGATCCTTTCTTTGATCTGCTTTTTGGCAATCTCAGTTACTTCGCTGAGATTCGTCGGCGCAGAAACAACGATCCGCAAGACAGGCGCCGCATCCGTATCTAATTTTTGAACGGTCGGCTGTTCGGCGGTTTCCGGCAGATCGGGAATCGACATTCTGAACGCGGTTTTGCTGGACCTCCTTAAGCGGCAACTTCACGTCTTTTTCGAGCAAAAACTGGACGAAAACCTGCGAAACTCCTTCGATCGATGTCGAGCGCAATTCATCGATACCGCTGATCGTATTAACCGCTTCTTCGATCTTTTCCGTGACTTCGGTTTCGATCTCCTGCGGCGATGCGCCCGGATTTACGACCGTAACCGTCATCGTCGGAAAATCGATCTTCGGAAAAAGATCGACGCCCAAACTGAAAAACGAAAATGCGCCGACAACGACCAGAGACAAAATCAACATCGTCGCAAAAACCGGACGCTTAACACAAATTTCTGCTAACCACTGCATAAAACCACTTGCCCTTTACTGATTAACCAAAACTCCGTCCTGCAGAGAATTTAGATCGCTGGTAACGACCATATCGCCTTCGATCACGCCTTGTTTGATCTGTATCATGTCGCCTTCCAGCAAGCCGAGCTGAACGATCTGTTCGCGGGCGACACCTTCCTTGACCACAAAAACGCTGCTGGTATCTCCAACCGTTCTCACCGCCTTCGCTGGAATCATTACTGCGGGTTCAGGTTTCGATTGCGTGATTCGAACGGTCGCAAATTGTCCAGGTTTGAGCAATCCATCAACGTTCTGAACCTCAGCTTCGACAGTCAATGTACGAGCCGTTGGGTCTCACGCTCGGTGCAATACGTGCGATCGTCCCGGCAAATTTTCGGTCCGGATAAGCCGCGGTCTGGATAGAAACGCCTTGACCGGTTGCGACCTTGCCGATCTCCTGTTCGGGAATGTCGATCTTCACTCGCAAGGTCGAAGTCCGGACGATCGTCGCGATCTTTGCATTCGGTGTGTTGGGCGAAATGTATTCGCCTACATCGGCGTTGCTTTCCGAAACATATCCGCTGATCGGCGAATAAACATTTGTGTCCGAAACCGCTTTCTGCGCCGCATCGACCTGCGTCTGAGTCGTTTGAACGGCCGCTTGAGCACCTGAAACGGCGGCTCGTGCCGTATCAACGGCGGCTTGGTGCCGTGCCGATCGCTTTGATAGCTACGTTCGCATTGGAACGCGCTTCATCGAGCTGTCCGATAAGCTGATCTCGCTGAGCACGACGTTGATCAAGGGTCGATTTCGAAACATCGCCTGTTGCGAAAAGTCTCTCGGCCCTTTGGAGTTCTATCTCAGCGAGTTTTAGCTGGGCCGTTACCGATTTGACCTGCGAAAAATCGCTGACCTTAAAATTTTCGCCGTCTTTTACGCCGAGCCTCGCCTGAGTCTGTCGAAGATTTGCGATAGCCTGGTCGACATTTGATTCGGCTTGTTTAACAGCTTCTCTTTGTTGCTGAAGTTGTGCTTTCGCTTGATCGAGCTCTGATCGCCGCATCGCGCGGATCTAGCCGCATCAAAACCGAACCTTTCTGAACATAGCTGCCGATATCGAAATTAACCTCTACGATCTTTCCGGAAACTGCCGGTGCTACATTTGTTTCTTCATCACCGGCCAAGCTGCCCGTCGCCTCAACATACGTTGGGATCGGCTTGATCACCGCTGCTTCGGTCGTTACGGTAACCGGCTGTGCTTCGGTATTTGCGTTAGCATTAGCATCCGCTCCGGATCCGCAGCCGACGGCAAAAATTGAACTTGCCAATATCAACGCAGCGATCGAATAAAAAAGCTTTTTACCTTTCATTATGTAATTATTGGCCTTTCTTCTTAGGCCCAAACCCGAATTCAAATTCATTTTAAGATCCCGGAAAGCACGATCTCGGTAAATTGGCGTGCCGCTTCTTCATTTGTAATATCGACGAGTTTTTTTTGTCTGTTCCAAAGAATATTGTTTAATGAATGATGAACGATCATTCCATGAAACGCCCGCACAACGATCGCCGAATCTATCTTCCGAAAATCTCCGTCGTCTTGACGCCGCTTTATATAACTGCCGATAAACTCATAAATACGTGATACGGATTCATTGAAAAAACGTTCCGCAAGATCGTGTTCCTCGAGAGCGGAATATAAAATGAGCCGCATAAAACGCGGATCTGATTGCTGCGAATTCAGAGCATTAAGTGCCAAGATATAGAAGACGACACGATCATCTTTCGCCTCCATCGCTTCCGTCAGCTCCTTGTCTTCGCCTGCGATCGTTCGCAAAAGTCCCATCTGACAGGTTTTGCCCTCGAGGATCGCGTTATACAATTCGTCCTTCGTCGCAAAATGGCGGAATACAAGCGCTTCGGAAACTCCGGCGGTCCGTGTCGATCTCTTTCGTCGTTGTTCCAGCGAACCCGTGCTTTGAAAACAATTCGACCGAAGCCTGCAAGATTTGATCGCGGCGTTCATCGCCGCTCATCCGGGGCGTCGGTTCGCATTTGAAAAATACTATCTATCAATTACTCAATTCCTTTGGTGAGTGATTACTCACTTAGCATAAATTCTAAGATTGCCATTTCGAATAAATGATGTCAACCGGAATTTTAAAGAAAACTTGACACTGACCGACTCAATTATAGTGGCCGAACTTTTCATCTAGGAAATTCGTAACAACATTAACGGGAAATATCACATCAAACTGCGCGAATGACGATCGATATTTTTATAGAATTAGGAGAATGTGACGATGAATGAATTTGAAACGGAAGTAGAAAAGGCAAAAAAGGAATTGGAACAAGGGCTTGTTCCGGTGGACAATTCTAATTTGGATGACGAGTTTTTAGGAGATATAAAGATGCAGGCACAGGAATACGGACAAAAAGTTCAGGATGCGGCCGAAAAGGCACGCGATTTTGCAAGTGAAAAATTTGCTCAGGCTGGCGAAAAGTTCAAAGAACTTCAGAATAAAGACCCGAAGGAGTTGGTCGAAGATGCAAAAGAATATGCTCGCCAAAAACCCGGACAGACTATCCTGATCTCAGCCGCGATCGGCTTGGCTCTCGGATTTTTGCTCCGCCGAAAATAAGACAAAGAAAAACGCGGACACCTTTGCCCGCGTTAAAAAATTAATAATTAAAGGCAGGCGAAAAGCCTGCTTTTTTTTATTCCTGTGCGTGGATCAACCGCCGCGTTCGATCTCCAAAAAGAACATCGATCTTCTGCAGTTCGACGACAGCCGTGACTTCGCCAGGGCCAAATGTCGAATGCATCATCGCCTGGCCTTTTTTGTATTTTCGCGTACGATCATAAGGCGAAGCGGCCTTTGATTTACCACCCATTTCCACAGATGTTTTGACACCGCGGTTAAAAGTGCTTGACGTCTGACACACGGTACAAACGGCACATGTGATCTTTCCCTGTTTGGTTGTCGTTTCAATACGATGCGGTTTTTCGACATCACAAGCCGAACACATCATTTCTATTTCATCGCCTACTGCGTACTTGATTGCTTTTGCTTTTGCCATAACTCTATTGATCCATTACCTCTTTATTAACGGCCTCTTCGCGGTCGAAATGAACGAAATGTCCGCTTTCCTGCAGATCTCTTATTTGCCGGAGCGGCCGCAGTTGCGATCATTCCGCCGAAATCCGGCAGCAGAACACGTTCTACTTTCTGACCGGTCAATTTCTCGATCGCTCTCATCGAATGCTCTTCGGCCATCGTGAAAAGCGTTATCGCTTGGCCTGTATTTCCGGCGCGTCCGGTACGTCCAATACGATGAACATAATCCTCGGGCGCTTCGGGTATATCATAGTTTATCACATGAGAAACCGAATCTATATCGATCCCGCGTGCAGCTACATCGGTGGCAACAAGGACACGGGTCTTACCGTTCTTGAAGCTGCGAAGTGCGGATTCACGCTGTGATTGTGAACGATCACCGTGAATACGGTTTGAGCGGTGTGAACGTTTTTCCAGAATATGCGCGATGCGGTCTGCTCCGCGTTTGGTTCGTGTAAATACCAAAACTCTTTCCCAGTCTTTATTTTCCAAAAGATCTAAAAGAAGCGGCATTTTCGATTGTTGCGCGACCGGATAAGCTTTTTGATCGATGGTGATCGCCGCTTTTCCCCGTCGGCTTACCTCTATATATTCCGCATCGGTTACGAGCGAAAGTGCGATGTGTTCTATCTCCGGAGCCATTGTCGCCGAAAAGAAAAGCGTCTGCCGTTTTTTCGGAAGAACCTTTACTATGCGTTTGATAGCAGGCATAAATCCCATATCAAGCATTCGATCAGCTTCGTCCAAAACGAAAGTATCGATCTGTGAAAGATTGATAATGCCCTGCTCCATGAAATCCATGAGACGGCCGGGCGTCGCTACGATTATGTTCGCTCCGCGCTTTATCGCATCTAATTGATTTCGATAACCTGCACCGCCGATAATAGAGGCGCATCGGATGTTCTTTCGCGCAAATTCGCGGCAAGCCGCATCTGTTTGGTTTGCTAATTCACGCGTCGGCGAAAGTACCAGAACGGTAGTTCCTTTTGAACGCGTTTCATTCAAACGCTGAAGTATCGGAAGCAGAAAAGCGGCTGTTTTGCCGGTACCTGTTTCTGCGGTGGCGATGACATCTTTGCCATCTAAAATAACCGGAATAGCCTGTGCCTGAACCGGTGTTGGCTCTTCGAAGCCAAGTTGCTCGCAGCGTTGCCACAGGGCAGGCTGCAAACCAAGATCTTTAAAATTCATTTGTAATTTCTATACTCTTTCAACCAAAAAACCGCTCAACCCATTAGATGGTCGTATATTTGCAGCTTCGTTTATGACGAACCTTATTCGTCTTTCAAACAGACGAATACTTGCAAAGCAGTGCTTTAGGATATTTAAAGAAGTTATCTTACGCGGGGTTGTTTATTCGGTGTAACGGTTGCAGCGAAGGACCAACGTTCGAAGGCTCATTTATATTGAGCCGCTTCTGACAGTTTATAACGAACCATCTCTCGAACTATCCGAAACGCATTTCACAATGAAAGCGAAGTTACCGTCGACAAAGGAGTGATGGAATTATCAAATTATGAGAATATCTTAAATCAGCCTAATTAGCAAGCTAATTTTAACAGACTTCTTTTCAGCTCTGCCGATCCACCGGGATCATCGAGCCAGCCATTCCGCTGCAACTTCTTTCGGCGTCCGTTTTTTGCCGTCAACTTCGTAGTTCATCTTCCGCATTTGTTCGGTCGTTATCGAGTCGCTAAGCTGGTCAAATACTTCTAGCAATTTGGGGTCAACGTCCTTTCGAGCTATAAAAACAGCCTGGTACGGCGGGAAATAATGCTTGTCGTCAGTAAGCTGGAACAGTTTGAGAGCATCGATCAGGCCATCGGTTTCGTTGCCGGCGATGATGTCGAGTTCGCCGGATTCAAGCGCACGGTATGTCAACGAAAGATCCATTTCCCGCGGTGCTTTTTTGAATTTAAAGCCATAAGCGGCGGCCATTCCTGGATAACCATCCGCACGCGACATGAAATCCTGACCAAATCCGGCTTGCCAATCTGAAGAAATGGGAACGGCATCAGAAATGGTTTTCAGGTTATTATCTTTGGCAGTCTTTTCTCTGACAAGGATCGCAAAGCCATTGGAAAACCCAAGCGGAGGACTGACGGAAAGCCCGAACTTGTCCGCGTATTCATCTTTTGTTTGATCATAAACGGCCTTTGGATCTGATATTGGCTGATGTTTTAGGATAGCGGTGTAAGCCGTTCCGGTGTATTCCGGATAAACATCTATCTGGCCGGATAAAAGGCCGTCGTGCGCCAAGTTACCACCAAGTTCGAACTGCCGCTCCACCGCGACTCCTTTCTTTTCAAGCATTTGCGAAAGTATTTCAGCCAGTATGATCGATTCGGTAAAATCTTTCGAACCAACAATGACTCGCGGACCTTCGCTGTATGTCTGCACGCTTGGTGCTTTCAAATAACTTCCTGCAATCACGGCCGCAAAAACAAACGCCATCGCCGCTGCGATCCATTTGCGTTTTGCAGCGGATCTTCGAACGCCGATCTCAAATGATTTTTCAAATTGGCCAAGCGCGAGATCGGCTGCGAGAGCCAGCAATGCCGAAGCCAACGCACCCGCGATCAAAAGATTGTTGTCATTTTGACGAACGCCTCGAAAAATATACGTGCCCAACCCGCCGGCTCCGACAAGTGCCGCGATCGTCGCAACACCTACCGAAATAACAACCGCAACGCGTATCCCGGCGAGCATCACCGGCATCGCAAGCGGCAATTCGACAAGTTTCAGTCGATCGAAACCGGTCATTCCCATCGCGTCGGCGGCTTCTTTGATCTTGGGGTCGATGCCCAAAATTCCTGTAGCGGTATTTCGAATTATCGGTAGCAGTGCGTATAAGGCGAGCGCGATGATCGCCGTCCGAGCGCCGATGCCGCCAATAAATGGTATTGGAATTAGCAAGCCAAAAAGCGCAAGGCTCGGCACCGTTTGCATTATGTTTGCAAAACCGAGTATCGGAGTTTGAAGCGATCTCACGCGCGTAACCGAAATTCCCAATGGCACACCGATCAAAACCGCCGCACCCGTCGCGACGAACACAAGAAAAATATGCTCGCGTGTCAGCACAAGAAGTTCCGGCCAATTGCCTTGGAGAAATTCAAAAAATCCCGCCATTCCCGCTATTGTACGACAATATTGCTTTAAACCTATATTTCAGCCTGAAAAGCAACTAATTTCACAAAATCGCGCATCGCACACACGAGGTATTCACCTATGCAGCCGAAAACAAAATTAGATCTAAACAAAATTAGCCTCGCCTATCCGTGTCCGGTCCGTTGGGAAGATATGCGCGGCGGCGAACGCGTACGCAATTGTGATTCTTGCAGCTTGCAGGTGTTCAATACAGCCGAATTGACGGAACGTGAAGTCGTCGATCTGATAAGTAGCAGAAGCGATAGTCGTCTATGTATTCGCCTTCACAAAAGATCGGATGGAACGCTGATAACGAAAAATTGCCCGATTGGCTTTCGCGCCTCAGTTCGGCGTGCAGCGAAATTTGCGGGAGCTTCGATTTCAGTTTTGCTCGGTTTATTTTCTATTGGAATTAGCCAAAATAAAACATTCGAACCTTCGGCAAAAACTACTATTTCCAATCGAACGAATACGAATAAAATAGTCATAGAAGGTGTCGTCACTGACTCGAATCAAGCGGTCATTCCCGCAGCGTCAATCAAGGTATTCTCCGCAAACGGAAAGAAATTAATATATCGATCGAAAACTGATGATCAAGGTGGTTTCAAGATAACGTTTCCTATGCCGGGAGCATTTGTCTTAAAATTTTCATCCGCTGGATTTGATGAAAAGATCCTCGAGATCAGCCTGGGATCAAATGAAGCCAAAGAGATGAACGTTGTTTTGGAAGTTGAAAACGAAACAGTAGTCGTAGGTATTTTTCTTTCGGAACCACTGATCAATATGACGTCTAACGAACGATCGACAACACTTAAACCAAATCCTTTCGATCAAAATTAACGGATAGTTTCTAAATATTCCTTGGCGAGCGGGATTTCGGCGGCGGCGAATTTTTCGGGCGTGTCGAGGAAAACGATTTGGCCTTTGTCCATAAGTGCGATGCGGGTTCCGAGGAGCATTGCTTCGTGGAGGTCATGCGTCACAAAGACAGCGGTTTTATCAAGCTCTTTTACGAGCCGTGCGAATTCGGCTTGCAAACCGGTTCGTGTGATGGCGTCGAGGGCTCCGAAAGGTTCATCCAATAGCAGGAGCTGCGGATCGGCCGCAAGAGCGCGTGCAACCCCTACACGTTGACGCTGACCGCCTGAAAGTTCGTGCGGAAAACGCGAGGCAAATTTTGCTGCTCCGAGTCCGACCAGATCGAGCAGTTCGGCCGATCGTTGACTTCGCAGATCTCGATCCGTTCCTTCTAGTTTCGGGACTATTTCAATATTTTCCGCGATCGACATATGCGGAAACAAACCGCCGTCCTGCAGGACATATCCGGTCTTTCGTCGAAGTTCGTCGCGGTCTTGATCCGTCGTTGCGACACCATTTACCAAAACAGATCCTCGCGTCGGCTCGATCAAACGGTTTATTAATTTCAGCGTCGTCGTTTTGCCGCAGCCGGATTCGCCCAGCAGTACCAAAACCTCGCCGGAATCGATCGAAAAATTCAGATCCTTTAAAATTTTCGCGGAGCCGATATCATAATCGACGCCGCGAAATTCAACTATCTTGTTTTTGCCATTCGGCATTAGTTTATCTTTTCAGCCAACCGTCGCGAATCGTTTTTTGCTTAGCCGTCGGCTGGTCCATTGGAACAAGGCTGTATGAATTGTAGTTTCTTGTGCCGACCTTCATCGAAATTTCGGTTTCGGCTCCGCCGCGTTCGACAGTTATGCCGATCGTTTTTCCGGCAAGTTCATTAAATGAAACTTCCCGCGGTTCTTTGCCATCGATCTTTAGTATCACATCGCCGTTCTTTAATTTTGCGGCTGATGCCGGTGAACCGGGTTCCACCGAAGTAACCATCAAACCGCCATTGCGGTAACGAGCCTGGAAACCTATTTCAGCGCCGACCTTAGGTTCTTTTTTGACCGTCATTCCGGCATAGCCAAAGATCTTGTCATAATCCGGTATCTGAACATCTGAGATATAACGGGCAAAGAAATCGTGGTAATCCTTTTTCGTGAGTTTGTTGATTATAGAAATAACATCTTCGGTCGTAAATCCTTTTCCGCGTTTGTATGTCTCATTGTAAAGAGCACGCATTACGTCGTCCAAACTCGACCTTCCGTCAGTGTCGTTTCGGATAGAAAGATCCAAAAGTGCGCCAAGGTTTTGTCCGGCTGTGTAATAGGAAATGCCGAAAGCTACGGGAGAATCATATCCAACCCATGTCGAAACCGATGCGTTCGCAGGCGAGATGTAATTTCGAGCTTCGTTGTTTTCCATTCCGGCGATCGCACCGGCAGTTCGCGAAAGCCAACTTTCTTGGTCAATAATCCCGGCGCGATAGATCGAAAGGCTGGCGTAATAATTCGTAAAGCCCTCGGAAACCCATAAAAGCGGAGTCTCGTCTTCGGTCGAATAATCATACGGCTGCATTCCAACCGGCCGCATTCGGCGAACGTTCCATAGATGGAAAAATTCGTGTGCACCAGTCGTTATCATCTGCTCCGGTGTCGCGCGAGCTCCGGGAGCAAATGCAACAAAGGAATTATTATGTTCTAGAGTGCCGCTTGCGTTAGATTCAGGCGGTGCGAAGAAGTAGTAATAGACATAATTATCGTAAGGCAGTTCGCCGAAAATGCTTTTTTCCGCGAGCGCCGCTTTTTTAAGCATCTCTATATATTGGGCGGTGTTCTCTTTTGAAAAAACTCCGGCCGGCGTTGCAATAAAATGGTGCGGCTTTCCGTCGATCTCAAAATCCGTACGGTCAAATTTTCCCATTTCAGCCGGAGCATCAACAAGTGCATCATAATCTGAAGCAATAAATTTCATTGGATCGTCGGTCGCTTTCAGCGGCGTGATCAAGTTCCAACCCGCCGGAAGCTGAAAGGTCAGCGTACTCGGTGTTGTCCTATGCCCCATAGGCTGCAAAAACAATTCGACGCCGGTAAAAAAAGCAAATTCATCCGTTATCTTTGCCTGGTTGAGTGCAAGGATTGTGGCAACATAATCATATTCAATGCGGATCTGTTTCACGCCTTTTGTAGCAACGTTCCAAGTCTGCTTCTTCGACATCGTAAACGGCAAACGCTTTCCGTTCTGATCGGTGATCGTAAATCGAAGCACGTTTTTTCCATAGTTTTCAACCGTGTACCAACCCGGAGCCCAAGTAGGAAGCGAAAGATCTAACCGAGGCTGATCGATATTTTTTATGTCCGTCGTTATGTGAAAAAGCCGTGATTCCGGATTTGTCAGAGCGACTTTGTAATCTATCTGAAGCTGATTCTTTTGGGCCGAAACGACTTCGACAGAAAGAAGAACGAAAAGTAATAGAAAAGCAGTTTGGAGCTTACGAAATTTATTCATATTATTATTGGCTAAAGGAAGATTTCTTTTTAAATACCGCAAAAGCGGGAAAATTGTTTCAATAGGTTAGATTCTATTCCGATAAGGTTATTTCGCAAAGCTCAATGAAAGATCTCAAATTTATAGCCGCCTTCATTCTCTTATTCGCCTCGGTAGCCTGTTCGACGCCGCGGACAGATAATTCCATTGTTAATTCGAATGCAAATAGTAATGAGAATATCGCCTCGTCAACGCCGGTTTCTGCCGGCGGCGAGATAACGACTACATCACCCGAAACCGTCGTCGCCCAGCTTTATAAACTGCATGACGCACAGAAAGGACCATTCTTTCAAAGTAAAAACCGTTCTCTGGTTGATAAGTTTTTTACAAAGCCGATCGCCGATCTGATCTGGAAGGCGAACAATGGACCGAATGACGAAGTTGGAGCCATAGATTTCGACCCTCTGTATGACGGCCAGGATTTTGAGATCAAAAATTTGAGTTTTTCTGCGTCTGATGTAAAAGATACAACCGCGACCGTCACGGCAAACTTTCAAAACTTCGGCGAAAAGCGTTCAGTAGTACATTTAATGAAATTGATCGATGGTAATTGGAAGATCGACGATATTAAATACAGTGACTTTACACTTCTGCAGTCATTGAAAGAATACTTCGCGAATGAGCAATCGAAAGGAAACGAAGAACCGGTAAACTCTGGCGAATTCAAAGGAAAGTATACCGTCGGAACAACATCTTGCACCGTCAAGCCTGTGAAAATGGCTTTTGAAATAAACTGGACCAAAGGAACCGGCACCGAAACTTTCTTTCCGGCAGGCGAAAATACATTCGAATCCGAACCGGTCAAAAGCGGAACGAACCGTTTTGTTTTCACCGACGAAAGTTACAATTCCGGGACATTTTACCGGGCCGATGGAAAAACTTTTCCGGTTAAAAGGTCTAAATAGTTAATTTATTCCCGTCATCCTCGATCGGCTGAGTAATCCGACAATTCTCTAATTCGAACTTTAGCTGTATGGTGTTACAATGAATGGCGATTCATTCATTTTTCATAATTCTGAAGTATTCTTATGGCACGTTCAGCTCAAAAATCTTCCAGTTCGCGAACTCCTGCAACCGATAAACGCGAAGCGATCCTGCGTGCGGCGATAAAGGTTTTCGCCGGCAAAGGTTACTTTAATTCGAAAGTGGCGGACATCGCGGGCAAAGCCGGAATTGCCGACGGCACCGTTTATCTATATTTCAAAAGCAAAGACGAGATACTTCGTTCGATCTTTGACCGCGCGATGGCGGCTTTCATTTCCGAAGGAAAGGCCGAGCTTTTAGAGCTAAACGACCCGGTCGAAAAACTTCGACGGATCGCACGGCTTCATCATTCCCGGCTCAGCGCAGATCGCGACATGGCGATAGTTTTTCAGGTCGAGCTTCGCGGTTCGACCAAATTCATGCGCGAATTTTCGGCCGCCGGTTTTGCCGACTATTTAGAGATCATACGTGCAACGATAGAAGAAGGCCAAAAAGCAAATGTTTTTCGCAAAGACATAAAACCTATTGTTGCTGCAAAGATATTTTACGGAGCTCTAGATGAATTAGTTACAAACTGGATACTTTCGAAAAAGCACTATCCTTTAGAACCAATGGCGGACGAGGTAATGAAGATCTTTCTCGGAGGCATTTTGAAATAATGACTCAGGCGAAGGCGGATAAATTTCCCGGTATTCGGCAAACGTTCGGCCGCGGCATTCCGCTTTATAAAGGCGAGCCGGCAACGATCGTCGATATCTTTCTAACCGCCGAATCGTGCGTCAAACCCGACGTTTTAAATTACAAAAAAGACGGAAAGTGGCATCCGATCTCTTCCAACGAATTGCTGACACGAGTGAGAAATATCGCCGCCGGCCTGCATTCGTTGGGATTGCAACAAAGTGACCGGATTGCGATACTCGCTGCAAATTCCCCCGAATGGACGATCTCGGACGCCGCTTGTCATTTTGCCGGCCTCATTGATGTTCCGATCTATACAACTCTATCGCCTGACCTCGTCGAATACGTCCTAAAGGATTCAGGTTCACAGGTGCTTTTGATAGATTCGCACCAAGCTTTCACGCGAATCGAAAGCCGGATCAAAAATTGTCCGGATCTAAAGCACGTTTTCTTTTTTGAGAAAGCAGATGGTTTCCTTTCAATTGAAGATCTTGAATCCAAAGGAGCAGCCACGATCGCTGCAGATACTAAACTTGTCCCAAGACTGCAAGCCCTCGCCCAACCCGATGATGTCGCTACATTAATATACACATCCGGCACGACCGGCGAACCAAAAGGCGTAATGTTGACGCACACCAACATCGTTTCGAACGTACTCGATACCGGCGCGAGATACGGGTTTAGCGAAGCCGATCGACCGCTGTCGGTTTTGCCTCTTTCGCATATTTTTGAGCGCTCGGCAATGTATATCTACATACTCCACTCCATGAGTGTTCACTATGCAGAATCGATCGAAAAAGTGCCCGAAAATTTAGGCGAAGTAAGTCCGACTATATTCATCGGCGTTCCGCGCATCTTTGAAAAAGTTTATGCTCGTGCAAAATTAAAGGCTTCACAGAACGGCGGATTTACCGAAAAGATTTTCGATTGGGCGATAGAGGTCGCCAAAGAGTTTACACTGTGTGGCGAAAACGACATTGATGTTCCGCTTTTTCTTTCACTAAAACACAAACTTGCGGATGTGCTGGTTTATTCAAAACTTCGCGAATTCTTTGGCGGCAACCTTCGCTTTTGTGTCACGGGCGGTGCTGCATTATCGGACGATATTTATTTGATCTTTACCGGTGCTGGGATCGGCATTGTTCAAGGATATGGCCTTACAGAAACCTCTCCGGTCCTGACATCGAACACGCCGGAATCTCATCGGCTCGGAACGGTCGGCACAGCAATAAGAAACGTAGAGATAAGGATCGCTGATGATGGTGAGATCGAGGCTAAGGGGCCAAATGTGATGGCCGGATACTTTAATAAACCCAACGCGACGAAACGTGCATTTACCAAAGATGGATGGTTCAGAACCGGCGATATAGGCACGATCGATGGCGACGGTTTTCTGAAGATAACGGACCGTAAAAAGGAACTTTTCAAAACCTCTGGCGGCAAATACATCGCGCCGTCGCCGATCGAGGGTTTGATCCGATCTTCGCGTTTTGTCAGCCAGGTTGTATTGGTTGGCAACGAGCGAAAATTTCCGGCAGCTTTGATCGTGCCGAATTTCGAACAGCTTGCGGAATACGTAAAACACAAAAATCTCAAAGAAATGAACCCCCAAGAGATGTGTTCGGACGCGAAAATTTACGATCTCTTCGAAAGGCAGATCGCTGCTGCCACCGAGAAATTATCGCATTATGAAAAGGTGAAACGCTTCGCTCTGCTTCCTGCCGAATTTTCCGTAGAAGGCGATGAACTAACGCCGACTCTAAAAATAAAACGCCGCGTGATCGACGAAAAATATAAAGATATTATCGATAAGATCTACGCGGACGCTGAAATCACTGCAAAAGTTTAATAGAGGACGCGCGTTGGCAATGCGTTTCCGAAGCCGCCCAACGCGGTTCGGCCCGCACCTGCTACTACGTCAAGTAACAGTTGCCCGATACTCTTCTTCGATTTATCAACCTCGACAATGTCATAAGGCTCAAGCATTATATCTTTCTGTTGGCCGGATCTGATCTGGTCGTAGTTTGCAGAAATTATTTCACGGTCTTTTGAGTTGCTTTTCAGTCGATAAATTTTTATATCTTTTGTTTTCGCTTCGCGGCGGACACCGCCGATCTTTGCGATAGCTTCGGAAAGCGACAAACCGCCTTCTTTCAAATAAATTCCCTGCGGAGTTACAACCTCGCCGGTGATGTAAACAGGAGCCGCTTTTTGAACGACTATGACATCGCCTGGAAATATTTCCGGGTTCGCTTCTTCTTTGCCCAATCGAAGTGCGGAAAGACTGTACATCCGCGAAGGAACATCAAGTTGATCGCTACCATCGCGCCAATCGTTCTGTTGAGCATCTTCAGTACAGATCGGTTTTCGCGTTCGAAAGACCTGGATCATGCCTCCGGCTTCTTCATTAACTCCTCCGGAAAAAGAAAGTAATTCCAGCAAAGTTGCTTTTCGCGTCAAAACTACCTGTTGCGGCGTGCGAACTTCTCCATAAATTGTTGCAGGCGGCCGGCTTTTTCTGTCAGTAACTCGAATGTTCAATTGCGGATTGCGGAAATATTTTGCAAGGAGTTTTCCCACCTCGTCGCGCATCTGGCGTTCGGTAAGGCATTGGGCAACGATCCCTTTATCAAAAAAAGGTACGGCGATCTTTCCGTCCTCATCTACCGTCGCCACAAAATCGAATTGCGGTTCGCCAAGTACCTTGCCGGTTATCTCATCGCCGGGCCCGAGCAAATAGCCCTTTTCGGCATCCGTATCCGGCGGAGCGATCGGGTTTTGTGCGGCGGCAAATGCTACTGCAGAAAATAATAATGCGAAAACTATAAAAATTCTTAATATCATCTATAAACCTCTGAAGGCGGTAATTAACAAGGATAACCTACAAATTACTTTGATTCAACATTTTCCTTACCGCGTTGTCTGATAGAATATAAAGGCATAACATCAATGTTTTCGAGATTTTATCGTTGACATGATCTTGATTTTTACTATAGTTTTGCTTGTCTCCTGCAATTCTTGATCAGTGAAAGAGCAACAGACGATTATTGAAAAGATCTTATTCTTCCGTCGTCCGATACAGTTCATGGCGGACGTGACGATCTTGTGCGCCGCTTTCTTCGTATCGTATTTGCCGACGATCAACATTCAGCTCGGTGATTTTTATTTCGATCGGGCAATAAGCCAGCTTCCTTTCGTTGTCCTCATCCAATTTTCGACGCTCTTTATGCTCGGTGCTTATACGATCCTTTGGCGTTATGTAAGTATCGAAGATCTAAAGGTTTTCATAAAAGCCGGTGTTGTTTCCTGTTCTGTTCTGATCATTTTAAGATTTGTTCTAACAGTTTCGCATTTTACGCTTTGGCAGGTTCCGATTTCTGTAATATTGATCGATACGGTCTTAGGATTTGGCGGAATGCTTGCACTCCGCGTTCTGCGTCGTTCGGTTTTTGAATTTCGTGAGAAAAAAAGTTTTTCTTACGGATCGAAAAGACTTAAACGGAAACCGGCGTTGCTGGTCGGCGGCGGACGAATGGGTGCGACGCTGATAAAAGAAGTCGCAGGAAGAGCAGATGCCGAATTAGATATCCGTGCGATCGTCGATGAAGACCCTCGAAAACAAGGCGGCAGTGTCAGCGGCATTAAGATTCTCGGCACGATGGAAGATCTTCCGCGGTTGGTCCATGAACTTGATATAAAACAGGTCGTTATAGCGCTCGATAATGCTTCTGGAATGGAGATCCGTAAAATATTGGATATCTGCAGCTCAGTTCCGGTTCGTGCGCAGATCGTGCCGAATTTGAACGAGATCGCTCATGGCCGCATTTCCGTCAGCCGGATACGCGATGTCCAGATCGAAGATCTTTTGGGCCGCGAACCGATCGAACTTGATAATAAAAATCTGGAGGACTTTCTCGGCGATAAAATAGTAATGGTCACCGGTGCGGGCGGCTCGATCGGTTCGGAGCTTGTACGTCAGATCCTTGATTTTCGGCCGAAAGAGTTGTTGCTTGTAGAACGCGCCGAGTTTTTCTTGTTCCAGATCGGTCGCGAATTATCAGCTTTGAAATTGGATATCGAAATAATTCCACTTATCGCCGATGTCAGCGACGAACCGCGGATGCGCGAGATAATGGAGCGTTACCGACCGGACGTTATCTTTCACGCGGCGGCTCACAAGCATGTTCCATTGATGGAAATAAACCCTGCCGAAGCGGTCAAGAATAATGTTTTCGCAACACGGAATATTGGGCGTCTCGCCGGTGAATTCGGAGTAGGTGATTTCGTTCTGATCTCTACCGACAAAGCCGTGAATCCTTCGTCCGTAATGGGCGCATCAAAACGCATTGCGGAGATCGTTGTGCAAGATCTCAACCAAACTTATTCGACCAATTTTATGGCGGTGCGTTTCGGTAATGTGCTTGGATCGGCCGGTTCGGTGGTTCCGATATTTCGCGAACAGATAGAAAAGGGCGAAGCGATCACTGTAACCGACCCCGAAATGACCCGTTACTTTATGACAATACCGGAAGCGTCCCAGCTCGTTCTGCAAGCCGGAGCATTGGGTAGCGGAGGTGAAATATTTATTTTGGATATGGGCGAACCGGTCCGAATTCTTGACCTTGCCGAAGACATGGTCCGTCTTTCCGGCCTCACGCCGTATGAGGACATCGATATTATTTTCACGGGTGTGCGCAACGGCGAAAAACTTTTTGAGGAGCTCGAGATAACGGGCGAACATCTTGTCAAAACCCTCCACCCAAAGATCTTTATCGGAAAGATCGCAGAATACTCAAAAGACGATGTTGAAAAGATAATTGATGACTTCGCGGAGGCGGTTTCCGCATCGGATGAGAAACTGATACGGGTTCTATTCAACAAAGTTCTGCCCGAAGCAACGGTTCACAAAATTGACGCGTCGCCTTCAAAACCACTTTCAGTCACGAGATAATTTATGACCTTAATGAGACCAAGCGATCATCACATTTCCAGAAAGGCTGCATCATTTACCGAATCGGTCATTAGAGAAATGACACGCGAAGCAATGAAGCACGATGCGGTAAATCTTGGTCAAGGCTTTCCCGATTTCGCCGCCCCTGAGGATATCAAACAGAAGGCGATGGAAGCGATCGCTGCCGATCACAATCAATACGCGATCACGTGGGGCGTGAAAGAATTTCGCGATGCGATCGCAAAGAAGACAAATTGGTTCCTGGGTTTGGAGATCGACCCGGAAACTGAAATTACCGTAACCTGTGGATCGACCGAAGGAATGATCGCAGCAATGATGGCGACCGTCGATCCGGGTGATGAAGTTGTCGTTTTCGAACCTTTTTACGAAAATTATGCGCCGGATGCGATCTTGTCAGATGCAATACCGCGGCACGTTCCGCTTTATGGCAGCGATAATGGCTTTATATTCGATCGGGACGAACTTCGCGCCGCTTTCAATGAAAAAACGAAAGCGATCATCATCTGCAATCCGAATAATCCGACCGGAAAGGTTTTCACGTGCGACGAACTTCAATTCATCGCCGATCTTTGTATAGAATATGACGCTCTTGTTTTTACTGACGAGATCTACGAACACATAATTTACGACTCTGAAATACCGAAAGCCGAGCACATTTGCATGGCGAACGTTCCGGGAATGCTGCGACCGCACGGTTGTTGTGAATTCTCTTTCTAAAACTTATTCGGTAACGGGTTGGCGTGTCGGCTACTGCATTGCGCCGCCGGATATTACTTCGGCGATCAGAAAGGTTCACGATTTCCTGACTGTCGGTGCTGCAAATCCGCTGCAGCACGCCGGCGCGTATGCTCTATCCTTGCCGCAGGAATATTATAGTGAGCTGCAAAAAGATTATCAGAAAAAACGCGATATGATCGTCCCGGTTTTACGCGAAGCAGGTTTTTCCTGTGATATGCCGGAAGGTGCGTATTACGTCATGGCTGACATTTCGGGTTTCGGCTTTTCGGATGACGTTGAATTTACGAAACATCTGATCCGCAATATCGGTGTCGCCGCCGTTCCGGGTTCATCGTTCTATCACGACCCGGCTCTTGGTTCGGATCTGATCAGGTTTTGTTTTTGTAAAAAAGATGAAACGCTGGATGCGGCGGCTGAGAGATTGCTCAAATTAAAACGCGGATAAGCTCTATTGAGATTGCATTACTTCTTTGTATAATTCATTCGCTTCATAGCTATAACTTCGCGCCTTTTCCATTATCGCGGCATATCTTTCACTTCGGTCTTTGAATTCCGCTTTTACCTTATTTCGCTTTTCTTCGTTTTTCGGGTCGTAATTCGCTTTCAACGATTCGGCAGCAAGTCGATAGTTTTCGAAAGCTTCAAGCTGTCGTTTCAAACTCTCTTCTTTTAATCGCAAATATTCCTGATATTTTTCATTTACATTCATATCGCGTGCTTCGGCGATCTTGTTCAATGCATTTTTAGCGAACGAAGTTCCATCGGCGATCAATTTGATAACACGCGACGCGATATCGCGTACCTGTTCGGCATTATTGCTTTCAAGCGCCTGCTTTAGTTCGAGACGCATATTTTCGTTCGCTTCGTAAAGAACCTTTATTTTTTGCAGGTCCTCATTTGCTGATGAAACGATCTTTCCGGCTTCGGCGGTCTGATCCGGCGGGCCGAGCGGCGAGATCTCAGAAACACTTTTGCATGATATGAATATGCCGATCAGCATCCCGATGATCAACACACATGTTCTTGAATTTGTCCTCACGCTATTCATTTTATCGGATCACCCGCAGATCGGCATTGTTTTTTCTCCGCCAAATAAAGCCGTCTAAAACATAATGCGTCAATTGCGGCACTGCAAGCAGCGGAACATAATACATTTTCCAATCTTCGAGATTCCAATCGGCGCCGAAAAGCCATTGCCTTTCGTGCCATACACCACGATTCCAGAACAATTCTTCGACATACGCAAGTGCCCAAAGCGTCGCCAAAAATATCAGCCAATTATGCGAGAGGGTCCGATAAACCGTTCCGGTCTTTTCGCGGCGCAGCTTGGTATAAAAATAGATCAAAGCAAAATAGGGAACGCCGTGAATAATAACGTTCGTCACAGTGAATGCATAATCTGAATTGAAAAGGACAATTCCGACATACCAGCATATCGCTGTCGTTGCCACAACAATATCTTTGCCGATATTCAAAAAGCCTTTAGCAAAATAAAGATAGATGGATTTGCCCAAATACGCCGTGAGCGCAAGCGCGTAGATCGGGAACAGAACTTGAGAGACAAATGCAGGTAAAGCTATGAAATCATTATCGACGAACCACGCAAAATTTCGAGGAAGTGATGTCATCCAGAATGCCAGTGGATAAATCGTTGCAAAATAAACTGCGCCCGAATCTATCCACCAGGTCCAGCTTTCGGTTTCGCCCAGCTTTCGCCGATAGAGCGCGACCCAACCGTATTGCTGACGCACAAAATGAAAAACTGCGACAAATGCAAAAGCCCGCCAAAACGTCAGTTCACCTTCCGAATAAAGGGCAACGCCGACGGCATAACCCATTACGGGAACCAGAACATACAAGCTTAACCGTCGCTTAAATTCTTCTTTGTCAAAATAAACGCGAAAACTCGTTGACCAAACGTGCGCGACATCGATCAACAAAACCGCCGAAACCCAAGTCCATTCCGGCGAATCACTATTCAAAATCCCAGCCGCCAACCTATCGCCAACAAAAGCAAAGACACGACCGCACTTCCGAGGAACACCGAGAAATCGATGTTCCTAGAAAACAGCCAAACCGAATTGTCTTTTATCGCTTCCATAGCCAATTGCTTTGATAGAGATCCCGCTCGCTATGACCCGCTTATTTCTCTAGCCGAGCGCATTCCGTGATAGAAAGCTTCTTCAAATAGTGCGACGCCGGAAAGGTCGGTATGAGCAAAATGAATATTGCCAAAAGGCTGCACAGCTTTTTCGCGGATGCCGCTCCAGATAAGATTTGGCCGCGGGCTGATCATTGCGTGGCCCCAACGCATTATATCCACACGAGTCACCAGATCGTAAATATCCGGATGAGCAAGAGCAACATCGCTTAGACAAACGTCCGCTAGTTCGCGCCAGCTGTAATTGAAAAGCTTTGTTCGTCCGTTCTCTTCGCGGCACATCGGATAATAATAGGTTAGTATTGTTGGGCCGTAATCGATGCCTTTTTGATGTGTCGCTGTAACGTATCCGAGCGACGGGCTTTCGTATATTACATTGTCCCAGGCGAGCGGAAAATCTTTCGCAAACCGCGGTTTTGGTCGATCTTTCAAAAATAAATTTGCTACGAACCACGCATTGTGTTCAAAAGCATTTGAATCAAAAGGCGGATCTTCTCGAAAGCCCTTTATCAAATACGGTGCAGTAAACATCGGAGCGGCAAAGATCGCTTTTCGGCAGTGCAAGCCGCGTATCTCACCATTTTCTAAATAAATAACATCAACGCCTTTTTCGGTTTGTTCTACCGACACGGCCATATTCGAAGGGCGAAATCTGTCACCGATCAGACCGCGAAAATAGTTTACAAAATGTCCGTTGCCTTCGGGAAAAGTTATAAACGGCTGCGATTCGTCGCCAACCTTTTTGACTCTCGAACAGAAATAGAAGAGCCCGACCCAGGCCGAAGTCTGATCGAGCTTTAGTCCATAATCATCACGACAAGCGTAATCGCAATACCAAATAAGCCGCTCTGACGTAAAACTATTTTGCCGCAGCCATTCGGCAAACGAGATCTGTGTCGAGCGATGTTACCTCTTCGCTAGGCGAACAAGTTTCGAGCGGAACGGCAAATGCACGCCGTCCTTTTTCGTCACGCCAACCAACCCATTTATCGATCTCCTGCTGAAATCGTGCAAATTCTGCTTGGTCATCGTCGCTTTCGCCGGCGTGTAAATACAATCCCTCATACCAGCGGCCTTTATAGAAGACACGTTCTTCCGGTTCCCGGCAAAGAAATTGTTCGGCGATCTGAGGCTTTCCAATCGATCCGGTCGGTTCGAATAACCCCATTTCAGATAATAATTCTATAAGGTCAGTATTTTCCTCAAATGGGACCGGCAGATAATGAGCACCCCAAGGATATGAAACAGGTGAACCGCCGCCGCTTCGCGAAGTTCCGCCCGGAGCTTTTTCGAGTTCTAATACGGCGAGGTTCAATATCTTATCGCGCATTAATTGACGGGCTGCGGTTAGGCCGGAGATGCCCGCTCCAATTATCGCGACGTCTTTGCTTTCCCAATTTTCCGTTGGAACAATGAATGTTCGCTGCTCGCGCAGGATATGGCCAAGCTCGACGCTTTGGCCGATGATCTCACCGTCCGGAAATTGCCGCGCATTTTTGCCGCACGCCGCCAAAGCGAGTGGCGCGCCCAAAAATGTCGTAAGTAATTCTCGCCGCGTTAGTTTCACGTATTTCTAATTATTGTTCGAACCGCCGCCACTCGGCTTCGTAATAACGAACAAGCGCTTGATTATCGAGCCGGTTGATCTCAATGTCGTCGTTCGGTTTATCCATATCCGCCGAAAATTCGAACATCGAGGCAAAGGAGTGGTCGTTCAAAAATTTTAGTTCAATTCCTTCAGGCGGCTTTTTCGGCGTTTCGAAAGGCTTGGTTTTTGCGAGCGCATATCCCCAAACTCCAAAACTCGGAACCGTCGTTTGATATGGATGAACGGTAAAACCGACAGATTCGAGCGTTTTGACGATCGACCAAAACGAATATCTCGCGATCAATGGAGAAGTGCATTGGATCACAACGGACGAATCAGGTTTTAGTTTTTTTTTGAGAAGGTTATAAAACCGTGTCGAATAAAGTTTGCCGAGTGCGAAATTATTCGGATCGGGAAAATCAACGATCGCTATATCAAATGGCGGTTCGTCTGACGTATCGAGCCAGACAAAAGCATCCGCGTTTGTCACCGTAACTCGCGGATCATCATACGAATGTTTGTTCAGGTCGCGCGAGCGCAGGAAGATGCCCGGAAAGCCCTGTCATTTCCGGATCGAGATCGACTAGATGAACTGATTCGACAGATTTGTACTTTAGAATTTCGCGTAAAGCCAAACCATCGCCGCCACCTAAAACAAGCACCCGTTTGGGTTCGCTTTCGAACGCTGCGAATGCCGGATGAACTAATGCTTCGTGATAGCGATATTCATCGAATGAATTGAACTGCAGGTTGCCGTTCAAAAAAAGCGCGTATCCAGTTTTGCCTTTTGTGACGACGATGCGCTGATAAGGCGAACTTTTTGCATAGATTATGTTATCGGTAAAGAGTCCGTCTTCGGCGAGAGTCGTCAACCGGTCGGCTTTGATAAAACAGATCGCTAGCAGAACGATTATGATGACGCCTTTGATCCGCATTATCGTGAGGTTCTTTTTGATCAGCGGCTGCAAAAGCCATGTCGCCCAAAGAGCAACTGCTGCATTGAGCATTCCAAAAAATAGAGATGTGCGGTTAAGACCCAATTTCGGAACAAAGAAGAGAGGGAACAATAACGATGCGGCAAGGGCTCCGACGTAATCCAGCGCGAGCACACGCGAAACGAGTTCCTTGAAATCAAGCTCATCTTTCAAGATCCGCATAAGCAGCGGAATTTCCAGCCCGACCAAAACGCCGATGATGAAAACCATCGTGTAAAGCACAACACCGAAATATGAAATGTATGCAAAAGTTAGAAAAAGAAGAGGTGCCGAAAGTCCGCCGATGATCGCTACAGCAAGTTCGATATCGATGAATTTTTCGGCTATATTATGGTCGATGAATCGCGAAAGCCACGAACCGACGCCCATCGCAAAAAGATAGATGCCGATGATCAGCGAAAATTGTGTGATCGAATCGCCGAGCACATAGCTCGACAAAGTGCCGGCCAAAAGTTCGTATATCAAGCCGCAAGTGGCAATGATTATTACGTTTAAGAAAAGTAAAGGCGTGCGATTCATCGTTCAGGGAAAAAGCGATGAGGGAAAATGTACACACTTCCCTCGTCCCAAAACTAACTTCCTTGTATAGCCGAAGAAATGATCAGAGCAATGCCGATTATGACTGAGCCGATAATTATCGCAAGCGATGTGTTTTGATCGTCTTCGATCTCTTTTTTCACCGAGAACGGCGCGACCAATACGACGATAGCGAACGCTACGGCAAAAACTACCAAGCCGATCGCGACGAAAATAACTGTCGTCAGCAATACCGGCAAAAGTTTGTCCATTTCAACGACCATCGCCGGCATCAGCGAAGCCAAGATAAAATTAAGCATTATTTTCCTCCACGAAAACCAGTATAAATAAACGGAACACCCAAGCGAGACTTACTTCCCGAATTCGCCATCTCCCAACCGAACCAAGCCGATGCGGCGTATGCCACAATAACGGCACAGGCAAAGATCGTATAAAGAATTTTCTTCATTGTATTTTACTCGCTATTCGATGGGCCAAACTCGCTGTCTGCCCAACGGCGCGATTCGAACGAAAACTTTTTAAGCAGACCCAAAACCGGAAAGATCAGCAAAAGCAACAGAGCGCATATAAAATTGACACCGCGCGTTACATTTTGTTCGACCTTTAGATCGACCACAACAGGCGATTTGGCCGCTTCCAGCGTTCCATCAACACGCAAAGTGTATTTGCCGGCCGGTAAAGACGAAAACGTTGCGTCGTTCGATTTTCCGCCCTCACTCCAGCTTTCACCGCCTTCGACGCCATGATAATAAGAAACCGGTATCGAAGCCGATTCGACCTCTTGGTTCTGCTCGTTGATCAGGTCTATGTCCATATCAACGGCGGAATTATCAACCGCTGCACTTGCCGTAATGCGGACGTTGCTGTTTCCCTTCAATTCAAAAGGCGAGCTGAATTTTACTTTCGATGCCGGCGGAGCTGTCGGTGGAGTGGCCGTAAGCGGTGTCGGTATCAAAGGCGTCGTCGGTTCGAAAGTAACCTTTTCCGACAGGACAGTTTTCGACATTCCGGTCAGCGGGATCATAAAAACTGCGACAACGAAAAGAACCACGATGGGCAGTAATCCGGCTGTGTAATAAAATGAGCCGGTAAAAGGCTGATTTGGCGCGACGCCTTTTGGCGTAGGTAAACCACTGACACCAAAAGCTTTTTCAACCTTGTCTTTGGTCAGATAGCTACCAAGCGACCAATTGACCTCGCCCGCCGTGCTTTCTTTTGAAAGCATCAGCGGGGCTTTTACATAATCTGTTGCGAGTACCGTTTGGCCCTGTTCCACGCGCCAATAAAATTCACCCTTAACATAATCCACATATGCGGTCGTATTCTGGAATATCTTGAAATATTTGCCATTGTAAGACACCGACATTGGAACTTGAGATGCACCGGCCCCACTTTCGATATCGGCTAAGTTGACGGCTTCGACAAAGCTCCAGTGTTCGTCTGATTGTACGAGCCAGCGGAAACCGATCTTCGGATTGTAAAGCAGATATTCGTGCCAAAAATATTTGATGCCGTCGAACATGACATAGCGACTCATCGCTCCAATGATCTTATATTTATCGTCGCCAAAAGTTCCTTCCGAACCGATCTCGAGCAAGAAATTCGGTTCGTTATTCGGCTTCTTCAGAGCTTTGAAGAAGGAGAGTTTACCTTGATTAACGTCTAACAGCGAATTACAGAATGGGCAAGTAATACGTTCGGCCTGGTCCGGCACGCTAAGCTCGAGCGGTCCGCCACATTTCGGACAGCCCATTCCTTGAGAAGCGACACGTTTGGCTTCGCGTTCGGCCGGACGCGCATCGGATAAACCTATTTCTGCAAGCGTTACTTGTTTCCCTACAAAGAGCCATGGTGGGCTAAAGCTGAAATCAAGGGTTCCGAATGCGCCATTCTTTCCGACCAGATCGGCAAATTGAGAATTTTCGCCCGGCGAAAATTCGTATGGAATTTCACCCTCCGCAGCAGTAGCCGTCGCAGTCGACGCTTCTTGGACAAGCAGTTCCGGTGCACCCGGAACCGCTGGGATCGCGCCGCCAACCTGAAGCTGATCAAACGTCGGCAGCGTTACACTTTTCGGAACCGGCTGGAAAAAAGTTATGTAAAAATTACCTTGAGCTTCGGCGAGCCAACCGACCCAACCATTATTGAAAGTGGCGTACCATTCGTCCCAACTTCCACCCTGCGAATGTTTATATTGGGCTCGACCGGTTAATTCAAATCGAGTGTCATTGAATGTTCCTTTTAATCCCAATTTTAGCGGCGATTCGGATCCGGCTATCTCCGCGACTTTGCCGAGATCTTCCAGTCCGCGATCGGTTCGGGCGACCGCTGAGCGGCAATAAGGACAAACGACGACGATCGAGGCTCCCGATTTGAATTCGACGATACCTCCGCACGATGGACAATTTGCCTGTAAAAAACTCAAATTTGTCCTCCGCTTGATACGGACATTTCGGTTCCGCGCATTATTTTCGTCACAAAAACTTTAGAGGCGCCTAAATTTTCACTCAAGTGTTTTTTCCAATCCCATTCCGGACGGGTTCGGCAGCAGTAAAGATTGAACGTCGCGGTGCCATGCTCAGGATATGTGTGACAGGCAAGATGAGATTCGGTCAGGGCTATCATTCCGGTCACGCCGCCTTCGCCTTCGAAGGTATGCCAAACCGAATCGATAGTTTTCAAACCAAGATCATCAACTATATGCGCAAACAACTCACGCAAAACAGTTTCCTGTTTAAGAGTTTCTACTTTGCAGCCGACGGCTTCTATGAGCCATTCTGTCCCAACGATCATCGTTTACGATTTGGTGAAAATAAAATTGCGATTACGATCTCGACCGAAACATCCCAGGTGAATGATTCGTTACAATTAATATCGATTATGCCGATGAAAACTATAGCTAAATTTTTCGCATTTGTCATTTTGGGTTTTTTCGTTTTGACCACTGCCTCTTGCGAAAACGGTCCGAGATCTTCAGAACATTATGATACGGCCAATGACACATCAGCATATTCTCCACCTATTATTATTGGTAAAATTGACTCTCGTGAAATAACAGAAAGTAGCGGACTCGCCGCATCCAAATGTCGTGATGGAGTTCTTTGGACTCATAACGATTCGGGTGACGGCCCATATATTTACGCGATCGATACAACCGGCAAGAGGCTCGAAACATGGAAAATAACGGGCGCTAAAAATATTGATTGGGAAGACATGGGTGTTGTTAAAGAGCCCGGCGGGAATTGCTATCTATACATCGGCGACATTGGAAACAATACTCGACGACGAGACGAACTCAATATTTATCGGATCCGCGAACCTGGCTCTATGTCAAAGAAAAGCGATCGCATAGATCCCGGTATAAGCGAAGCTTCGGAGCGGCTTCGTTTCTCCTATCCCGACTCACATCATGACGCCGAAACCCTGATGATCGAACCGATCTCGGGATCAATATATATTCTGACCAAGCGTATTAGCGGTGCCGCCGGTGTTTATAAAATAAAAGCAGAATTTGATCCGTACAAAACCCAGACGGCGGAAAAAGTCGCGGACTTAAGCGTTCCGGCAATTCCAAATGGCTTGCTGACAGGCGGCGATATCTCACCAGATGGCCGAAGCGTCATTCTTTGCGATTATTTTGCGGGATATGAGCTAACTCTAATGGAAGGCGAAAGTTTCGATAATATTTGGAAAGCTGCTCCGATGAAATTTAGTCTGGGTAAACGTGATCAAGGCGAGGCGATAGCGTTTTCGCCCGACGGAAGATCGATATATGCCACAAGTGAATTGAAGAACTCGCCGCTGATCCAAGTAACAAAAGTCGGGCAATAAAAAAGGCTGACCTTTCGGACAGCCTTTTCAACAATATAAAGAACCACTTAATTAATAATAAAGAACCACTTAATTAATAATGGTAAATTTTCCTTTATTCTCGACCGTTTGGCCTTCGCCAACGCGGTCTTTGGTAACGATCTTGATCTCGTAATTACCAACCGGCATTGTATCGGTCGGAAGCAAACGAGCAAGCGTTAAACGCTGTCCCGAATCACTAAGCCCGCTCCAATCTTCCGGCTGACGGTAAACTTCTTTTCCATCTTTCGATAAGATATATTCAACATCTACTGCCGGACGAAGCGTCGTTTGATCGATCTGTGCGTTGTAAACCTGCAGATAAACGCCGACATCCTGGCCCTTTTTATAAACGCCTTCGAGGTTTGGGATCACCTTCGCACTGCCGATAACGAAAGCCTGACCAATATCACGTTCGTCGGTCGACCGAAGCGTCGAAGCCAAGATCAGCGATGATGTTGAAAGCTTTTTATCGTCGTACCTCGGAACCTTAAAACCGAGATTAACGATACCCTGTTTACTGGAACCGATATCTGTAACACGAACATCAACCTTATAATCGCCCGGTTTCAGCGTGACCGCCGTTTGATAAACCGATTTTCGGTCTTTAGCATCGATAAGCTCGGCCGCCGTTGCGTTTGTTACCACGGAATCCTGGAAAGCACCAGAACGTTTATTAGCAACCGATGTTATGATCCCGCGAATATTAATCTTGGCTGTTTCTAAACCGCCATCATCATTAAACTGAAGCTCTTTATTCGAGGCCTGAACAGTAAATGTTGTTATGACGCTTTCATCCGATTGACGGAAAAAATCCACACGAACATCGAATGGCAAGGGATCTTCACCAAAAACACCCGAATCACCTCCGGCAAGGCCCTGAAGATCACCATAAGAAATGCCCGGTGCACGAGACATAGCAGTCATGATCTCAAGTCTTCTAAATGGCGAATCCTGTTCGCGGATGTAACCTTTTCCATTGCCGTAATTGCCGATCCGGTCCGACCGGTCTTCGAGCCCCAACTGTTCGGCCGTTGTCATGCCGCCGCCGGGAACCATTAGTAATGCGTCTTTTTCGTTCGCATTACGAGCTAAGCGATACTCGCCGGTGCTCGTCGGATCGACAAATTCGATCTCGAGTCCTTCGCCAACATTATCCAGATGACGGTAGAACCATATCTCAAAAGGATATGTCGATGTATTGCCGCCGCCTTCCCAGGTCGGACGGTCATATGCACCGCCTGTCGGGTGCGATTCGACCGAATCAGGTTTTCCCCAAGTTATATAAATACGTCCGCGGTCGGTTTTCCATCCCGGAATTCCTGACGCAAAATGTTCATTCGCATAAGCAATTCGCTCATAATATTGTTCGCGGTATTCGTTTTCTTCAGTATCGGGGTTGGGATCGCGTCTGTTCCAAAAGCTGGCTATGAAGTTTTCACGCTCTTCATCTGTCTGGAGGGCTTTGAACGCACGCTTTTCTTCATCGCTAATTATGTATTTGACGTCATTATTGACCCAACGTTTGTAAGCCTCATTCATCTCGGTCTTTACCGTACGCACCTTCGAGCTAACATCTTCGGTGGGTGTCGGATCGGTCTTCTGACCAAATACGATCCCGCCTGCGAATGTTAGGATCATTGACGAAAGTCCGATCGCACCGAAATATCGTTTGATATTCGCAATTTTCATAAAAAAACTCCTGACCGCTTATAAGATAAGCATATTCGTGGTCACCAGATATATTAGACAGTTATGCCTAATAGTTCAAGATGCTTTTAGCAAGCCTTTGGGTTGCTTTTACGGATAGTTCGGGTTGTAGATCGAATTAATCGTCCGCTTCTGCTTCGGCGTCGGTTTGACGGCGTTTGCCGAAAAACCATGCAATGCCGATAGATACTATGTAGAGTAACATCATAGGAGTCGCAAATAGCATCATATTTGGTATATCACCCGTTGGTGAGGCAACCGCCGCCACGATCAAAATAACGATCAGAGATATCTTCCAACTTTTTATCAAAAAGCGTGCGTTAACGATGCCGATTCGGGCCAGAACATAAGTAATTGCCGGCATTTGAAAGATCAAACCCATTGCCAGCATTATGATCGTAATAAAATCGAAATAATCACTCGCCCTCAGAAGCGGCCGAAAATCTTCGCCGAGCGACAGAAGATATTTAACGGCCGGTGGAAACAGCACATAATAAGCAAAGGCCGCTCCGATGACAAAAGAGATCGTTGAAAGCAGAACAAAAGGCGTTACATAGGCGCGTTCATGCTTATATAAAGCGGGTGAGATAAACCCCCAGATCTGAAGCAAAAGAAATGGCAACGACAATGCGATCGCAGCATAGAGCGAAACCGTCACATAAAGCGTAAAAGATTCGGCTGTGGTCGTTACGATAAGGCGCTCGTCTTCACCGGAACTAGCCGTGACCGAATCTGAGATCTCCGCCGGGAGCTTTATACCCTTCGGAATAACTACATTTCCGGCAAATAGCGGTTCGTCCAAATAAAGGCCAACAGCACCGGTGTTGTCTTTCGCAACAGTAGCTTTTACAGAGGTTCCGGGTGCAACAACAGTCGTGCCCAGCTTTGTAGCACGGTCGAATATGTATAAAATTGTATCGCCTTCAACTAAGCTTGAACCCGCTCGCACGGCTTCGTCGCCGGTCAAACCTTGGAGCGGTACATTTCTTCTTTCCGCTTCGGAAAGAGCTTCGCGGATCGGTACTGAAAGAAAAGCAAATATATATCCGGAAACGAACCAGCAAAAAATAACTGCGACGACTATAAAGATCACAGAGTTTACAATTCGACGGCGCAGTTCGTCCAGATGTTCTAAAAACGACATATTACCGCCGCGTGTCTCTATTTCGTCTGGTTCAGAGTTGCTCATCCGTTGTTGTTGCAATCAAAGCCAATTGCGTTTATCGGAATCCACTTCACTATTTTTACTCTCTATGAAAGCTGAAGCGTTGTCGTCGGTTTCCGCGTTTTCCGTATCAGCGGCTTGTTGGTCTCTTAACTCATCAAACTTTTCTTTGTCGATGGCTTTTACGGTCGGTGTTTCGGCCTTTCGAATGGTTTCGGAGTTGGAATTCGTGCGGGCAACTGGTTTCGTTTCTATTTCGTCGATCCTGAGCGCTTTTGCTTCTTCGTCAAAATTGACTTCGCGCTCCCAAGTGTTTTTAAACTCCTGTGTCGCTCCGCGAAATTCGGCCATCATCTTGCCGATCTTTTTCGCATATTCCGGCAGCTTTCGCGGACCTAGAAACATCATCGCGACTATTCCGATCAATATCAGCTCTTGCGGTCCGATGGATTCGAATATAAAAAGGTAAAACATTACTTGTTAGGCTTGTAAGTCCTTTGATCACCGACCTTACTTGGTTTATTTCATTATCAGATCGTAAATACGGCTTAGATCGCTGTCGCTATAATATTCTATCTCCAGCTTGCCGCCTTTCCCATCCGCCTTTGCAGAAATTTTCACATTTGTACCCAAATGCCGCATCAATTTTGTTTCAGCTGAGCGAACATTCGGATCTTTGACGGGTTTTGGCGTGTTTGGTTTATTGTCGCTTTTCGAATCAGAGATCGAACGCTTGATCACGCGTTCGGTTTCGCGAACTGAAAGGTTCCCAGAAATAGCGGTCCGTGCTATCTTCCGCTGTATCGCGACATCGTCGGCTAGCAATAGTGCCCGGCCATGTCCGGCGCTTAGCTTGTCCTCTTCGATAAGTTTTAGTATGTCATTCGGAAGTTTTAAAAGCCGTAGCGAAGTTGCTATTAGCGAACGTTCCTTGCCTACGCGTTCGGCGACTCTTTCTTGCGTAAGCCCAACGTTGTCAATAAGTTTCCGATATGCGCGAGCTTCTTCGATCGGGTTCAATTCTTCGCGTTGGATATTTTCGACAAGTGCTAGCTCAAGCAGTTTATCGTCAGAAACTTCCTTGACAACGACCGGAATTTTCATCAATCCGGCACGCTGAGCCGCACGCCAACGGCGTTCGCCAGCGACGATCTGATACTTTTCACCAACGGGACGCACAACTATCGGCTGCACAATACCATTAACCTTGATCGACTGAGCCAGTTCATCCAAAGCGGTCGTGGAAAAACGCGTTCGCGGCTGTTCGGCATTTGGAATTATCTCGTCAGGTCTAAGCTCAACAGTCGGTTCATTAGTCGAAGCCGATCCTATCGTCTGAGTTTCGCCCAGCAATGAACTAAGACCGCGGCCAAGTGGTTTTCTAGCCATGTTTTAAGATCTCCTTCGCAAGCTCGAAATAGGCTTCGGCGCCGTGTGATCTCGGATCGTAAGATAAAACCGGTTTTCCAAAACTTGGAGCTTCGGCAAGTCTCACATTTCGCGGGATGACTGTGTTCAAAACTTGTGGCCCATAAAAATCACGAAGATCTTTCGCCACCGCTGCGGAAAGATTGGTCCGCTCGTCATACATAGTTAAAAGCAGCCCTTCGATCGTAAGCCCAGGATTAAGCTCTCTTTTCAATCGTGCAAGTGTATCAAACAGCTCAGTTACACCTTCCAAAGCGAAGTATTCGCATTGAATAGGAACAAGAAGTGAATCAGCTGCGGATAAGCCATTTATGGTTAAGATGCCGAGGCTCGGCGGGCAGTCGATAATAATATAATGAAAATATTCTCGAATAGGATCTAAAAGCTCTCTTTAAAACATGCCCGCGGTCTTCGGTATCGGCAAATTCGATCTCAACTCCGGCTAGATTCTTATCGGACGGCAAAACCCAGAAGGTCTCGATCTCAGTGGGAATAACGAGTTCGCGAACCGATTGTCCCGTCACCATGGCGTCGTAAAGCGATTTTCGGTTGGCAGCACGCTGAATTCCAGCCCCGGAAGTTGCATTTCCCTGCGGATCGGCGTCAACGAGCAAAATTTTCTTTTTGTGCAACGCCAATCCGGCGGCAAGGTTGATCGCCGTTGTCGTTTTACCTACGCCGCCTTTTTGGTTGGCGACTGCAATGATCTTTCCCATAAATGCTATTCAACAAGCGGCATGAATTAAAGTTAACACGTTCGGTCAACGCAATAAACCGAAATTGTGGTACGTTCCACAATCTTTCTGTTAGTTTTGTGGTACGTTCCACAATTTGGGCTATTTGGCACTGTTTTGCTGTTGTAAACCCATTAAATGAACCAAAACGGTCGAAACCGCTGTCGGCGTAAGCCCGCCGATCGTGCGAACTTGCGCAAAATTTCGCGGCTGTGCACGCTCTAACCGTTCGACCATTTCGTTCGAAAGCCCGCCTATTGTAGTAAACTCGAAATTATCCGGAACCCGCAAACCGTCATGGTGGTTTACACGCTCCGTCGCCGCACGCTGTTTTTCGATATATCCGCTATAAAGCGAATCGGCTAAAGCAGTTCTTAGCTCACTTGTCGTAAAGCCTTCCGCAATACCTTTCGGCATGAGCCGCGCAATAAGATCTTCACTTACCCCTTCACGCATTGACAAGTGCGAGAGCGTAAATGAATCACCCAGATCAGTGCCGAGCAAATTTGAAATGCTCGAATATTCGACATCGGAGCGTTTAAATCTTGTATCGTCTAGAGCGTTTCTCAGTGCCGCAACTCGATCACGCCGCTGATTAAACCGTTCCCAATCCGTATCGCCAACAAGACCGACATCGCGGCCGATGGGCGACAATCGATGATCCGCATTATCATGCCGCAACAAAAGCCTGGCTTCCGCACGTGACGTGAATAAGCGATATGGTTCATCGACACCATGCCGGATCAGATCATCGACAAGCACACCAATATACGCCTCATCTCGTTGAAGAATAAGGGGTTTACGGCCGCTGATACTATTCGCTGCATTTATCCCGGCCATCAATCCTTGACACGCCGCTTCTTCATAACCGGTCGTACCGTTTATCTGTCCCGCAAGGAAAAGTCCTTCCAATCGCGAAGATTCCATTGTTGGCTTCAGCTCACGCGGATCGACAAAATCATACTCGATCGCATATCCAGGCCGGATTATCTGTACAGATCCAAAGCCTTCGATCATCTGCAACAATTCAAGCTGCAATGCAGATGGCAGTGAGGTCGAAAAGCCATTCAAATAGACTTCGTTCGTATGCAAACCTTCTGGCTCAAGAAAAAGCTGATGCCGATCTTTATCGGCAAATTTAACTACCTTATCCTCGATCGAGGGGCAATAACGAGGCCCGATTCCCGTAATCTTGCCTGAATAAAGCGGCGATTGATGCAAATTATCGCGGATAGCGTTGTGAAGACGGTTTGTTGTATAACCTATAAAACATTGAACTTGTTTCTGCTCGATCTTTTCGGTGGCAAATGAGAACGCGACCGGAGATTCATCAGGCGGCTGCGGCTCGAAAGCGTCCCAATCGATAGTTCGGCCGTCAATGCGTGGCGGCGTACCTGTTTTCAGTCGGCCGACAGGGAAACCTAGCGTTTTCAGGCTTTCAGCTAATTCGATAGACGCCGGTTCCCCAGCGCGTCCAGCGGAAAATGTGCGTTTCCCGGTATGAATCGTTCCATTGAGAAAAGTTCCAGTCGCGATAACGACGGCTTTTGCGGAAAATCGACGAGTGTCCTGCATTTCAACGCCGATAACCTTATTGTTCTCAATAATTAAGTTGGTAACGCAACCTTGACGAAGATGCAGATTCGGAGTGGCTTCGAGCACAGCCCGCATCTCCGTTCGGTACAAACTTCTGTCAGCCTGAGCTCTAGGCGATTGAACCGCCGGCCCGCGAACGATTGAGAAGACGAAACTGAATTCCGGTTCGATCGATAACTCGTCCCATTATGCCGCCGAGAGCATCGATCTCTCTTACGACGTGACCTTTTGCGATGCCGCCGATCGCCGGATTACAGGACATCTGTCCGATCAGATCAAGATTTAGTGTGACGAGCGCCGTTTGGGTGCCAAGCCGCGCCGCCGCCGAAGCCGCTTCGCAGCCGGCGTGTCCCGCGCCGATAACTATCACATCAAACTTTTCGTCGAACATATGTTCCTTCGTCGCCAAAAATAGCGGGAAGATCCCGCGTTATTTTGGCCAAACTTTATATTGTAGTGGAAATTAGCGGAATTGCAATAAAACTGCGTCAACTCCAGATTGCTTTTAGTGCACGAACCGGGTCGGTGATGGATTGAAATCTCGCTAATTTCACACGGTCGCTGTTCTTAAATGAAGCGAGCGGCATAAAGCCAAAGTTCATCAGGCGGTCGCAGCCGGCTTCGGTCATCAATATTTCCGCACACGGTTTGAAGATCGTCTCGCCGCCTCGTTCAAAAACATGAACCGGCAAACCTTCGATGTCCTGCATCAGCGAATTTCCCATCGACCAGCCAAAATTGCTGTAACTATTTGCCAGCAAATTTCCGACGATAAAACACGGATTTGTCCAAACATAATCTTCGTGCGAAAAATCTTCGCCGATCTCTTCGAACGAAAATGTTTCGGCCGGATCGGTGTCCTTACCATAGGGCAGTCGCGACAAAAATCTCGGTGCGGCCATTCCTAAATAAACCGATTCGGGCTGACCGCGAAGAGCTCCCCAAAGTTTTGCTCGGTCGCTTTCAGGAGCGATGTTCCAATCGCGATGCTCAGGTTTTGCGTCGAATGATTCGATGCCAAAGATCGACGGATTTACATGCGAGATGAACGGAGCATTAGCCGCGGCGGCTATCTTTGAGATGCGAATCAGCGTTGCCACATCATCGATATTTGCATTGAAATCGAAGTTACCCAGCACGACCGCATAAGCCTCATCTTTGCCCATTTCAAGGCCGTTCCGAACCAGATGCCGATAGACATCAGTTTCCGCTAAGTCACTGTTATCCTTAAGGTTATCGGATAGTTCGTCCTTTGAAATATCAAGAAGATAGATCTTCAGATCGGTGCTGGTTTCTGTGCGGCGAACGAGAAAATAGAGACCTCGCCAAGCTGCTTCCAGCTCCTTAAATTTCTTGTCGCGCAAGATGCTCAGCATGAGCGAACTGGTTGCGGCATCGATCGCGGCGATCATTCCGGCCTTCTCGTTTTCATCGACCGAAACCAGATGCGGCCGAACAAGATCGCTTACCAAATTGCTCAGGTCGTTCGAAGTTTTCGGCTTCGGTTTTGGCGCTCCGCCCGAAGGTTGACCGAGTATCGCATCGAGCAGATTGTCCGCCGGAGGAGCTTCTTCTTTTGCGGGTTCGCTTGCGGCCGGCGCCTCATCGCCGACGTCGAACATACCGCGAACTTCGCGTGCGGCCCGGTAAAAACTGTCGTCGTTGTTCAGATCTTTGCGAAGGCTGCGGAGCCGCTCAAAAATGTCGAGCCCTCGGAAAATATTGTCGGGATGAAAGTCGTCCAGCTCATTAAATTTGAGCGAAAGAGTTTCGCCATCGCCGATGGAAACATTGGCAGTAACGCCGAGCTTTTCCATCACCTCGTCAAAATTATCGCGATCGATCTCGATCGGCTTTCGTGCGGCCGCCGGCTTTTTTTCGCCGTCGCCGGACCAATCGCCCACAACAAGCATCCGAAACGGCGGTTCTTCGACAATTCCCGTCCGATCCGCTTCAAGCGTCACCCGCGTTTCATTTTCCGACCCAAACTGATTCGCCACGTTTCTTTCCTCCAAAAACTTTCGGTTTGCCAACTCTATATTCGAAACGCCTTTAATGTCAAAGAAACTCGCCTCAATGCGTCACGAATCAATATTGTTGACGCCATTGTTGACGCCGGCGACCGCGTCTTGACCGATGGGAATTTTGAGCTCCGAAAACTCTTGTTACAGGCCTAAATATTCGGAACACATTAGTTAACACCGTTTTTGGCTGTAACTCCGAACTAATGCCGTCGCCGCCGTTACACTTTTGTTACAGCGTTTGTGACAGTTTTGTCCCACTGTCCCGCTGTCCCAGCTGTCCCACTCGCGCTAAATTTCAAAGATCCGCCTATTTTCTTGATCGGTACGGTCAACCGACCATGAGAGAATATATCATAATTTGCGTATATGGTAAATATTTTTATTGTTGCAACACTATCAAATGGAACGCGGACACCTTGTCCGCAATCGGCGGTCGCCGCCGAAACCAGCGTTGTTCATCTCCAGACGTTGGTTACGCCGTATCCGCCTTGCAGCGAGGGGGGCGATCCAGTCGTAAAGGTTCGAGCTATTCCCTTCTTGTGGTTTAGAGAGAATAATGGAAGTAGTGACGATTGTTATGGAATATGCAGAAATAGATGGGATCTTGGAGGCATGGGCAAGCGTAAACGGGCTTGAATTATTAAACGTTACAAAGAGGAAGATGTCCGCACGTTTGAAATTACTGAACCGAATGGAAACCGATATCATATTGGATAGAACCGCCTGACCGTGATGGAAGATCATTGTGCATGTATGGGATTTTCAAAACCGTCAGTTAACTTCTAAAAACTTCAAAGAATGAATTGAGTGGGTAACTGGATAAAGCTTTAGCCTTTATTCAATACGACATGAAATATACCGCGATGACAGGTCAATGAAGAGAGCTTCGGGTGTCGGGATCTATTGAAGAAAGTTTTTGACGACGCTGTAAAAGATAAAGATACTCAGCAGGTAACGAAGATATTCGGTGACATCGAATTGGGAACGATAGCATTTCGTACAATGGCAAAACATTCATGGATTGGTAAGACATCTCGAGTGATAAGAGTCATGAAAACTACTTTTAACATTTCCGCCGCCGGTCTTCCAAAATATTATCTCTGTGTTCCCCTGCTCCAGTCGGAAGCCGACTGGTTGTAGAATATGAAATGGGGTAAATCTAGCTCCGTTAGGAGCGGCCTGTTTTGGGTGTCGTCGTCCAACGGAGCCAGGAAACTTTTAGGATCAGTTTCTACATATAGAAACGCTCCAATGAGCTTTCAATAGATATCAGCAAGTTCAATGACGACCAGCTTGATCAAAGTAAAACCTGCCCAAACCCCAAACGAACAGTTTTATATATTTATTTTTATTTGCGACCGTTCTCTTACGCAGGCGGTTCTGATAACAGCCATTCACAATTATTCGTTCATTCCCATTCGATGGTTCCGGGTGGTTTTGAGGTGATGTCGTAAACGACGCGGTTTATGCCGCGGACTTCGCTGGTGATGCGGGAAGAAACGCGGGCGAGAAAGTCGTGCGGCAGACGCGACCAATCGGCGGTCATTCCGTCGGTCGAGCTGACGGAGCGGATCGCGACGGTTTTTTCATATGTGCGAAAATCGCCCATTACGCCGACCGATTGAACCGGCAGCAGAACGGCAAATGCCTGCCAGACATCGTTATAAAGCCCGGAGCTTTTTAGTTCTTCGATAAAAATGCGGTCGGCTTTTTGCAGAACGTCGACTTTTTCCGCCGTGATATCGCCCAGTATGCGCACGCCCAAACCCGGACCGGGAAACGGATGCCGCTGCAGAATTTCGTCCGGAATTTCGAGGTCTTTGCCGATCAGCCGAACTTCGTCTTTGAAAAGTTCGCGAAGCGGTTCGATCAATTTCAGATCCATTTTTTCCGGCAGGCCGCCGACGTTGTGATGCGATTTTATCGTTACCGAACTTCCGCGAACCGAAACCGATTCGATCACGTCCGGATACAAAGTTCCCTGCACCAGCCATTTCACGCCGCCGATCTTTTTGGCTTCGGCATCGAAAATCTCGATGAATTTCCGCGCCGATCGCTTTGCGTTTTTGTTCCGGATCGGCGATGTCTTTCAGAGCCGCATAAAATTCGGCAGAAGCATCGACGCCGATGACATTCAGATGCAGATTTTCGTGATACATCTTTAGTGTTTCTTCAAATTCGCCATCGCGAAGCAATCCGTTATTTACAAAAATACACGTCTGGCGTTCGCCGATCGCTTCGTGGACAAGCGCCGCCGCGACGGTCGAATCGACTCCGCCGGAAAGTCCGCAAACGACATTATCTGTTTCGCCGACCGTTTCGCGGATCGCCTCGATCTGTTCTTTTATGAAATGTGCCGGCGTCCAATCGGCGGTGCAGCCGCAGATACCGAAAAGAAAATTACGCAAAACTTCTTTGCCAAGCGGCGTATGCGAAACTTCAGGATGAAACTGAACGCAATAGATCTTCCGTTCGTCGTTTTCGATGGCGGTGATAACGTCGCCGGTCGTCGCCGTTTTGTGAAAGCCGGCCGGAAGTTCGGTCACGTGATCGCCGTGGCTCATCCAAACGTCGAGTTCGAAAGGCATTTCGCTGAAAAGTTTTGTCGCACCGCTCAGAACTTTTACGGTCGCATGACCGTATTCGCGGCGCATCGCAGGTTCGCTTTTGCCGCCGAGATCGATCGCCGCAAGCTGCATTCCATAACAAATACCGAGGATCGGGCGCGCCTATTTTTTCATAAAAACCGGCTTCGACACGCGGCGCGTCTTCGTCCGTTACGCTAGACGGCCCGCCCGAAAGTATCACGCCTTTCGGCTGCATCGCAGCGATCTCCGCCGCCGGTAAATGAAACGGATGTATCTCGCAATAAACGCCCTGCTCACGCACCCGCCGCGCGATAAGCTGCGTATATTGCGACCCAAAATCGAGAATTATTATTAGTTCGTGGTTCAAAGAATCGCTCCAGTTCTATACATAAAAATAGATTATACGTCGAGTCGGGTAATTTGTCAGAACATCGAAACGAGACAAAAATAACGTGATAGACTGACCGTATGAACAAATCCGTGATCTCATCTGTCCTGATATTGTTATTAGCGGGTTGTGTATTGGCGCAAGAAGTCTCGACCGGTGAAAGTAGTAATCTGTATCGAGGTAACTTTTCCGGATTTGAAATTAACGGTGCAGGATGTGACGCGGGCAGATGATTACAAAACAAACGTACAGAATAATTCGATAATCATCAAACCTTTGGGTTTTACAAGTATTGATGGCAAACACATTAAAATAGAAGGAACGGGTTTGACGAATTTATCGGCAACGTTAAGTCTTGAATTCGGTCTTCTGCAATATTATAACGATGATGTAAGGCCACGCCTTTGCAGTTTTTGTATAAGACCGGTCCGACGCCGATCGCGATCTCAAATAACGACATCTTACTTCCGCAGTTTTTTGATAATTATACCAATATCGTGAATGTGTACGAACACGTAGGCTTTCAAAATTATAAAGCCTTTGCTCAATTTCTAGAGGCAAATTATTTTCGAGCGATAAAGAAAGAATCGTATCCCAGTCAGAAAAAATTTTATGAATCTGTCCTTGGTGAACGCCGAAAAGGCTATGAGGAATGCTGCCCGGAATATATCGCGCAGGCCAAAACCTTCTTGGCTAAAAAGGTTTCCGAATTCAAAACCTTGGACGATCTAAATGTAGAAGTCTATGTTGCGAAAATGGACTTAGAAATAAACGGAATAAATCGAAGCGGTAAATCTTTCAAATACGATCTGTTAGTCGTGGACAATTATTAAAACCCTTGGTTTTGGTCGGATGTGTTTGTGAAATGTTTAATACTTTTTCGGACAGAAAACGCGGCGGCATAAAACCTTTTTGAAAGAGCCGAAGCGGTACGGCGATCACTTGACAACGTCAGCGATTTATTCCTAATCTTTAAGTTCGCTTTCGAGGCGAGACACTCCGCAGTAGCTCAATGGCAGAGCATTCGGCTGTTAACCGAAGGGTTGTAAGTTCGAGTCTTACCTGCGGAGCCAATTTTATAAAAACGGACGCTGATCAACGGCGTCCGTTTTTTGTTTGCCGCAAACCGATCCGCGGATATCGTATCCGGTGCAGAGCCAATAGCAAAAACAAATACAAGATCCTTTGTCTATTTTCCGATGCAGAATGTTGAGAAAATTCGTGTCAGCATATCTTCAGTCGTGGTTTCGCCGGTGATACGGCCGAGGTAGCGAAGAGCGTTGTGCAGGCCGATGAGGACGATCTCTTCGCTGGTGTGATGTTCGATAAGATCTACCGAGTTTTCGATCTCATCTTTGGCTCGGACGAGCAGATCGAAATGCCGAGCGTCCGAAACAAGGAAACCGCTGTCATCCAAGTCCTGGCCGGAGAAAGGTTCGACGATCGCATTCTGCAGATCATCGAGTCCCTCGCCCGTAAGCGCCGAAACCGCGACCGAATGAACGCCGTCAAAATTTTGTCGATAATCCTTTACAGTTTCGGCTGAAACCTTATCGATCTTGTTCAAAATTATCAGGTGTTCGAGCTCGGCGGCAGATGCGATCACTTCGCGATCTTCGCTGCCAAACTTTTCCGAAGCATCCAGCATAACGGCAACAAGATCGACATCTGCCATTGTCCGACGCGAACGTTCGACGCCGATGCTTTCGACCGTGTCCGAAGTCTCGCGCAGACCGGCTGTGTCGATCAGCGAAACGGGAATGCTGCCGATCGTAAAAGTTTCGCGAAGCTGGTCGCGCGTCGTTCCGGCGATGTCTGTAACGATCGCGTGATCGAGCGCCGAGCAAGGCATTAAAAAGACTGGATTTGCCAACGTTAGGCCGGCCGATTATCGCAACGCGAAGGCCCTCGCGAATAAGCTTTCCGGAACGAAAAGTCGATGCCATTTTGCCGATCTTTTCGGCGATCACATGCAGACGTTCGCGAACGGTGACCGCCTGAGTTTCGGGCAGGTCGTCTTCGACAAATTCGAGCGCGGATTCGAGAATGACAATAACATCCAGAAGTTCGTCTTTTAGCGGCTGCAAACTGTGCGAAAATTCGCCGCGCATTTGGCGGATCGCCTGCCGTGCCGATGCCGTCGTTCGCGCATCGATCAGGTCGCGGATCGCTTCAGCTTCGGTCAGATCCATTCGGCCGTTGGCCAAAGCGCGTAAACTGAATTCGCCAGCCTCGGCCATACGGGCGCCCAAACTCAAACAAATATCGACAACAGAACGCAAAATAACCGGGGAACCGTGACATGCGATCTCGATAACGTCTTCGCCGGTAAATGAATGCGGTGATTTGAAATATGTAAGAAGTGCTTCGTCGATAACCTCGCCGGTCGCAGGATCGCGGAGTTGTTTTAGATAAGCCTTTCGCGGCGTTGGTGCAAAGTTTTCTTCCGCGATGATCTTGCCCGCGATAGCCAAACTCTCGCCGCCGCTCAGACGAATAACCCCGATGCCGCTGCGGCCAAAGGGTGTTGCTAATGCGACTATCGTGTCGGACATAGTTCTTTGACAAAAAATGCGGAGCCGTTAATGCAGCAGCATTGACGTTCCGCAGGAATATTTTAACAGGGAGCAGTTATTTCAAACGCACCTGCAGACGGCGGTCGCGGCCGGCGCCGACGGATTCGCTTTCGAGGTCTTCGTCTGCCTGCAAAGCGGTGTGGATCACGCGGCGTTCGGTCGAATTCAAAACGCCGAATGTAAACGGCGTTCCATTCTTTCGCACCTGATTTCCGGCAAAACGTGCCATTGCATAAAGCTCGGCTTTTCTGGCTTGACGAAAGCCTTCGGCGTCGCAGATTATGCGTTGCTCGCGGTCGATCTGGCGGCCAAAGATCTGAAACAATATCGTTTCAAAAGCATCGAGCAATTCAGCGTTCTCTGAAAGCGCATAGCCTGAATCTTCGCCGCTCAGGTCGAGCAGACATCCTTCGCTGGTTATCTTTGGCGTAACGCTAAGGTCGAGTCCCATTTGGCCGACTAGAGTCGTCAAAAATTCCTGAGCTTCGCTGCAAACATCTTCTATCGGTTTTTCCATATCTTAAGATCTTAAAAATTTCGCTTCTTTTACTAGGTCGCGAGTTTTGGTTTTTGCTTTACCTTTTTCGCTCCTTTCGGAACATTGCCGATAACGATCTGGCCTTCCGGCGGTTCTGCCGGCTTGTTCATTTTGTTGATCAGCATCTGCTGGCCGAAACTTACAATATTACCGGTGAACCAATAAAGCAAAAGTCCCGACGGTGCCGACCACATTACCCAAAGCATCATTACCGGCATCAGATATGTCATCAGCTTTTGCTGCATCTGCTGTTCGGGCGTAACGGCGGCGCTTGTCGGCGTAAATTTCATCGCAAGTATCATCGACAGCGCAAAACCAAATTCGAGCAAATGCCACGGATCTGCCGCCGAAAGATCCGGCAGCCACATAAACGATGCCTGGCGAACTTCGAGCGAAACGGTCACGGCCGTGTAGAACGAAATGAGCAACGGAAACTGCAGGATCATCGGCAAACATCCGCCGATAGGCAAAGCATCCTTCGTCATTTTCAGCTGCTGCATCTGGAGCTCGCGCATCCGCGGATCGTCGTTCGGAATGCCTTTCTTCTGCATGTCCTTGAGCTTGTCCTGAAGCTCTTTCATTTTCGGAGCGTTGGCTCCTGCTTTTTTGAACGATTTCGATTGCGACCAGCGAAGCGGGAACAGCAGCGAATAGAAAAAGATAGTGAACAGAATGATCGCGAGGCCGTAGTTATGCGTGACCCCATTTATATAATGCAGTGCGTAAACGATCGGTATGGAGATCGGTTTTACGAACCAGCGTATAGGCCAGTAGTTGCTGAAATTGATCAGATCGACGAGGTTTACATCTCGGCCTATATCTTTGGTAAGCGGTTCGCTGATATCGTGAAGAACGAAATAATCTTTGGTTCCGGTGTAGATCTTGTTTGTCGAACCATCGGCAGCGATCGGCACATATGCCGTTACGAGATGCCGTGTTTCCGTGGTTGCTTCGGCACGCGTGACCCATTTGAAAATACTCGGATAATACGGCCGCGTATCGACCTCATATTTCGATGCCTTGAACTCCAATCCTTGTCCGGGCGAAGCCGGTATAGCTGCCATCGCAAAATACGCATCGCCGACTCCGGCCCAATTTACTGTTCCCGGATCGGTCAATGCGGCATTGTTGGCTGCATCGAATGTAAAGGAGGCTCCCGGATGCCGTCGGATATCACCTTCAACACCGGAAACACCTTCTGATTCGATCTGATAAAAACCGTGATGGTTAATTTCGTGATCGCCGATGCTTGCTCCGATCAAAAGTTTTGTGTTCGGGACCGGCTGGCCATTTTGCGTAAGGCTGATGGAAAGGTCGGAAAGATAACTGTCGCCGCGAAAAAGAAAACTCTTTTTGACCTCGACGCCGTTTTTTCCGGTGTATGTAAAATCGATCTGTTGTTGCTGGCCGACGGCGAGTTCGATCGTATCTTCGGGGATCGAGACTGTGTAACCCGCACCGTTGACCGTTTTATTCAAAGCTTCATCGGCGGTGAATAATCGAAACGGTACTTGCTGCGGATCTGAGGCGAGAGCTTGTTTGGAGATAAGCTGCAGAGGCTTTTGAGCATCACCGTCCGAATTATCTGCCCAAAGGTCATAGCTGCCCTTCGGTGAAAGATTCTTCTTTAGTATCCAACTCGTTGCGACGGCTCCTTTTGAATCGAGCGTTACTTCGTATAAAGAAGTTTTGATCGTTATCTGCCTAGCCGGTGCGGCGTTCTCAACTACTTCGGCAGGAGTTTCTTCGGCCTTTGGTTCCGTAGCGGGTGTTGGTGTCGGTTGTGATTGCGCGACGTTTGTATTTGCGGTAGCTGTGTTCGTATTCGCCGCTACATTCGCATTCGCATTGTCCTCGGCAGGCTTCGGCGAAAAGAAATATGACCAACCGAACAACACTGCCATCGAAAGCAGCGCAGCCATTAAAAATCGAGATATGTTACTGCTGTTTTCCATTAAAAATATTATTTGACAGGGTCGTGACCGCCTTTGCAAAAAGGCTGACACCGCAAAATACGCCAAATACCCATACCGAGCCCGCGAATTACTCCGTGTTTTTCAACGGCCTCTTTCGCATATTCCGAACATGTTGGTTCAAACCGGCATGCAGGCGGCAATAAAGGCGAAACGAACGCCTTATAAACACCGATCATGTCGAGAACCAAAAACTTCATTGCTATAAACTATAATGCCACAGCGAGCTCAAAGCCTTTGGCGAAGCCGCTGACAAATTTCTCGTCAGTTCGTCTCCGCCGAACCCTGTGCTGCCTGTGGCAATGAATCTGCTTTATCCTTTTCCGACAGACGCCCGACTATCTGCTGAAATTCCGACAGCGGTTTTTCGAGCTTTACGCTCAAAATATTTCGCCGTGCGTTCAGAACCCAATCGTATTTTCGATCAACGCGGGCAAGTTCGATCTTGCTGAGCCGAAACGTTTCACGCAAAAGCCTTTTTGCACGATTTCTGTCATGCGCCTTGCCGATGCCTTTTTTTGTCGCCGTTATACCGACACGGTGAAGCGGGCGATCATTAGGCAAAATGAAAACCGTTAAATAACGGCCTTCGATGCGTTTACCTTTATCGTAAACCTTCAAAAATTCGGCGCGTTTTCTTCAGCCGCACTTCTTTCGGAAGGCCAAAACTTAATAATGGTGAACCGTTAATTGCTTGCGTCCTTTTGCTCGGCGGCGTTTCAGGACCGCGCGACCGTTCTTCGTCGCCATACGGGCGCGAAATCCGTGCTTTTTCGCACGTCGGCGATTGTTCGGTTGATATGTTCTCTTTGGCATAATTACCCTCCATCTTATTCACCCGAAAGTGAAAACTTTAAAATTAACTTCATAGGCGGGAATTGTCAAGCAATCATCGCCGGAAAAGAAGCATGTTCCAAAGCATTGCTTAAATCGAAAATATCGCTCAAAATATACTAAAGCCTACAGAGGAAATTTGATATGAGCGTAACAAAAACCATCGAACCCGCGAACTGGAGCAAATTTCTAAGCGAATTTACCGAACGCAACCGCGGCCGGCGTGCTCGTTTCGAATTATTTCGCCACGACGGCGAGATCGCCGAAGAAGGCCAGGAAGGCTATTTTGAATCGGTATCGATCGATGATGAAGCCGTTACTGTGGTTCGCACCGATAAAAGCCAACGCGATGAACATGAAATGAAGGACCGCATTCCGAATGTTCACGGGATCGCGGTTCAGCTCGATTCGGATGGCAGCGACAATACTATCGAACTGACTAATGAACGCGGCGATATGACTGTTCTGCATTTTGAATCAATGATCGACGGCGATTCGTAAATGGGTTTTCGGTCTTTGGTTTTCGGTTTCCGGCTTTTAGTTGTCAGGTTTTGTAAACAACCCTTCTCCCCTCAACCTTCAAATTTCCTGACGCAATTCGCCGAACTGCCTCAATATACGTTTCGTGTTCGATCGCCAAGATGCGTTCGGTAAGACTTTCGGCGGTGTCGTCATCCATTAGCGCAACCGTTCGCTGCAAAATGATCGGCCCGTGATCGAGCTCTTCGTCCACAAAATGCACTGTGCAGCCCGAAACTTTTACACCATGGTCGATCGCCTGCTGCTGAACATTCAAACCGGGAAATGCCGGCAATAAACTTGGATGAATATTCACGATCCGGTTCGGAAACGCCCGTACAAATTCCGGCGACAAAAGCCGCATATATCCAGCGAGACACACGAGCTTTACATCTCTTTTTTTAGCTCCGCGACGATCTCTTCGTCATGCTCACGCCGAGTCCGGCCGTTTCGTTCGATAACGACCGCCGCGATCCCGCGCTTCTCGGCCTTCGCGAGCCCGGCCGCGTCCGCTTTGTCGCTGATAACAACAGAGACCTCAGAATCCGCGATCTCGCCGCCCGCAACAGCATCCGCCAAAGCCGCCATATTCGACCCACGGCCTGAAATGAGAATTCCTATCTTCATTGACACAAAATTCCAACGCTCCATAACTTGCATTCTTTAGATCAAAATACAGTTTATTTATTTCTCAGGGTTATATCCAATGTGCGTTTCTGCGAACAACAACAATGAACCCTTCGGATTTTTTTCGAACAAATCTTTTTCGCGCAGCGTTATGTTTTTTTATGAAAAAGATTGTTCAGATGTTGCTGTTTTTTTTCCTGGCCTCGAGTGTTATGTACGGACAGGCTGTCTCTGTTGAAAACGAGACAGTTCGGGTCGAAGCTCGGCCGGCCGGCGGTTTCGGTTATCCATACTATATGTACGTGCCGAAAGCCGTTCGCGACGCCGGACGAACAAAAAAACATACGATCTTGGTTCTACCAAACAACTCCGGCAAGGCTAGCGACGATCCCCTTTTTCAAGAAGAAGATGTAAAGAAGCAGCTAAAGAAGAACATAGGATTTGCTGACCGACTGGGTGTCGTTCTGATCGAGCCGGCTTTTCCGCGTCCGGCAGCGGATTGGCAGATATATACGCATGCCCTTGACCGCGATTCGCTCCTTACTGACAAAAAAGAATACAAACGCTTCGACTTACAGCTGGTCGCGATGATCGACGACGCGAGGGAACGGCTCAGTAAGGAAGATCTGAAGGTCGAAAAACGCGTTCTACTGTTAGGTTTTTCGGCATCGGGTATGTTCGTTAATCGCTTTGTGTTCCTGCACCCAACTCGCGTCAAGGCAGCGGTCGTTGGTTCGCCCGGCGGCTGGCCGATCGCTCCTGCCGCTACATATAGAGACAAAGCTCTACGCTATCCGATCGGAACGTCCGATCTAAAAGCGGTTTCCGGTAAGGATCTGGACATCAAAAGCCTGCGAAAGGTTCCGCTTTGCATGGTGCTCGGAGACAAGGACGAGAACGATTCCGTCATCTATCGCGATAGCTACGAAAAGGAAGACGAAGATCTAATTTTCGAACTTTTCGGCAAAACACCGGTGGAACGATGGGACGATTCGGAAAAACTTTACAAAGAAAGTAAGCTGAACGCCGAATTTCATCTTTACCCGAATGTAGGACACACCTTAAACAAGGATATGGTTACTGATATATTTGAATTTCTCAAAAAATATGCACAGTAGTTTGCTATGCGGTTTGAATAAAACAATTGACGCCGATAAATCAACTAGGTAATTGAGACATCTTGATTGCCTTTTACAACGCGGCCGATCTCACAACAGCCATTTATAGCTTTCGCGATCGGATCTTTGTCAGATTCGGAACAAACCACGACCATACCGATTCCCATATTGAATGTTCTGAACATCTCTTTGTCGGTGACGTTTCCGAGTTTTTGCATCATGCCAAAGATCGGGAGTTCCGGCCAGGTTCCGCGGTTTATTTCTACGGAGACGCCTTCGGGCAAAATTCGCGGGATATTTTCGAGGAAGCCGCCGCCGGTTATGTGTGCGAGGCCTTTGATCTTGCCGGAATCAAGAATGGGCCGTCGAGCGGACGCAGGAACTTTGATGAGTTGCGAGCAATGCTTCGCCGACGGTTGTGCCGAGTTCTCTGAAATGTCTGTCCGGCGTGTATCCGCCAATTTCAAATAATAATTTTCGAGCTAATGAATAACCGTTTGTCTGCAAACCGTTGATGGAATTCCTAGAACAACGTCGCCGGGCTCGATCGTTTTGCCGTCAATGACCTTTGTTTATCGACAACGCCGACGATAAAACCGGCGAGATCATATTCGCCGTCTTTGTACATTGAAGGCATCTCGGCCGTTTCGCCGCCGAGCAAAACACAACCATTCTCTCGGCAAGCTCGAGCAAAACCTTCGACAACCGAAGCCGTTACCTCCGGTTCAAGCTTTCCGGTCGCAAAATAATCTAAAAAGAAAAGCGGCCGCGCGCCTTGGACCAAAATGTCATTCACACAATGATTTACCAGGTCCGCACCAACCGTGTTGTGAATTCCCGTTTCAAAAGCCACCTTTAGCTTTGTCCCGACACCGTCAGCCGAAGCGACCAAAACCGGCTCGGCCATATCCGGGAAACATCGCCGGCAAACATCCCGCCAAAGCTGCCGATCTCGGTCAGCGTTCGTTCATTAAAAGTGCTGCGGGCATATTCGCGGATCTTTGCAACGGCGATGTTTGCATTGTCTATAGAAACGCCGGCATCGGCGTATGAAATTGATTTGGTCATGTTAAAAATTTGGGTTCGTAAACGTGGTCGCCGCCATTTTTTATAAGGGCCTTATCAAAAGTGGCTAAGCGATAACCATTTTGTTTTGCTTGTATGGCCAAGTAGCAATCGGGAAACGACAAGTTCTTGTGAACGGAATATAGATCAATTACTTCTCGTAAAAGCTCTTCGTCGCAGTTCACCGTTTCTAGGTCTATTAAATTTTTCAGTAATTGAGCAACATCATTTCGCGAAACATCCATTACCTTTTCCATGACAAATGCAACCTCAGTCAGCACCACGTCAGAAACAAAGCAAATTGATTCGGTGATCAGTTCCTGGGCATGCCTCGATTGGTCAGGAATATCTCGAAGCACATATCGAAGTATAACGTTCGTATCAAGGCTGATCATCTGTGGTCAGCCACCCACGCTTTTGCTATCGCCTCTTTTAATTCCCTTCCCGTAAGTCCCTTTTTTTCCTTCGGGATCTTCGCCACGATGCGTTCGCGTACTTTTTCAAACTCTTCAAACGAAGTGCCAGCGTCAATCTCTACATTTTTGTTCTGATTAATATAGAGCTTTACTTTTTGTCCCGGTTTCAGTCCAAGGGCTTTTCTTAATGGCGCAGCGATCGTTATGGTGCCTTTACTAGTAATGATGGATTCGTAAGTCATGTAATACAATATATACTACGTAATACGTTTTGTATATTTCTTTCGTCTATATTTCAGCTGGTTTTTGGATACCAAACGCGCTGATCAAAAGCCCGTCGAATTCTTCTTCGGATTCCACTTCCATTTCCGATCTTTCACCCTTCGTCGAAACAATAAACTTATGATCGGTAAGCGTTTTACGGCCCTTTTCCATCAGTTGCGAGCAAAGCTTTCCTTTTACAAAATGTGATTTGGGCGAATATTGCTGAAACTCGCACATTTCAGCAAATTCGGACAGTTCGCGTGGAAAATCTTTGAAAATATACTCGCTTTTCAATTTGCCATCGTCGCGTTTTGCGACTTCAAAATATTCATCATCAAATTTTCGAAGAACAAAATTTCCGGACGCATCTTTTTGTTCTTGGTCCAAAACAAAATGTAGCGGTTCGGCCGTAAAATCGCCAAAACCAACATCCGCTAAATACTCTTCGTCGTCTATCTTTACGATAATAGCAGCGTGGTCGAATTCAGGTCCGTGCGTTGTTCCATTAAAAACCCGGGCCGAAACGAGCCGCGTTTCAAACCCGATCGTGATCAAAAGTTCGTTGAACAAACCGTTCAGTTCGTAACAAAATCCGCCGCGTTTTTCTCCGACTATTTTGTCGTAAAATCTATCGGTGTCAAGAACGATCGGCCGCTTCCAGTGAATATCAAGATTTTCAAAAGGCACGGCAAGCAGATGCGATCGCTGAAGCATTCGCAGGCTTTCTTCGTCCGGCGCCAATTCGGCTTCGCCGAGTCCGATCCTTTCCAAATATCGATCCGTGTTTATTTTTTTCACATCTAAATACAGTCGGCTTCAACTATAATTCTAAAGGGAACTTCAAGCTTCATTTGATTTTTCGATATTATATTCACTAATGCCGAAAAAATATAAGCGTGAAAACTTTGTTGACTTGTCACGCCTTCGGCGTTTAGCATTTTCAAGAGGAATAAAATGAGTTTTACACTTCACGACATGGGTTCGGAGAACTATACCTTCAGCGGAAACGTATGGAGCTGGAAAGCGGCGTCGAGGTAATTAAGAGTTTGGATATCGTCAGCGAAGGCACGGTTAGGCAAATGGCTTATAACGCGACCGGCGTGAAAATCAGTGCTGATGACGCACAGGCGATCGGCGAAGCTATCCGCAACAAGATCTTGCCGAAACTGCAGCCGAACAAACGTATTTACAGCGATCTGCATATTACCGATTCGCCGGACGATATGACATTGCACCGCGATGACGACGAGCAATGGAAAAATTACAGCGTCTCGGCCGAATGGCTGCAGGAATTTTCGGATTTCTGTTTGAAATGCAAAGGTTTTCAGGTCTTTTAGATGGAGTTTTTCCAAGACATCGTTAATTTCCTTACACCGATCTTAAAGAACATCTATGTTCAGATCGGATTGCTGATAGCGTTTGCAACAGTTCACGGATACGCCGGTGCATGGCTCGCCGTGCGTATGCTTTTTCGTCCGAGAGAACCTTTCAAAATTTTCGGCATCACATTTTTCCCGCAGGGAATGATCCCGCGAAACCGCGAACGCCTCGCTTCAGCGATCGGCAAAGCGGTCGGCGAAGAATTGGTTTCGCAGGATACGATAATGGACGAATTGCTCGGCAAAGATTTTCTTCGCCGAAAAATCGCCGGTGTTGTAGATTCATACACCGAACAATTGTTGTCCGTAAATTATCCGTCGCTGATCGAAGCACTGCCTGCCGGTTTGCGTGAAACGGTTTTGGACGGGATCACGGCTATCCAGTTAAAAGTCGCCGAACACATCGAATCAATCCTGCAAAGTCCCGAATCAATTGAATCGATAAATGGTTTTGTCACGCGGCGCGTTGACGAGGTTCTTTCGAAACGAGTATCCGAGGTCGTCGATGACGAATCGTTTGAAAAGATAGTCGGGTTTATTGATGAACGGATCCGTTCGGCGGTCGAATCGCCGACGCTCGAATCGCGTATAAATGATTTTATCGGCCGGCGGGTCGATGATCTCGCAAATACTCAAACGCCGCTTGGTTCGATGTTCACGGCAGATGCGGTCGAGCTGTTGAAAGAAAAGGCGAACGAACAAATCGAACCGGTAATTCACCGCCTGACAGAACTCGCCGCCGCCGAAAAAACCCGCAACCAGATCGGCACGCTGATCAAACACGAAGTTCACGATTATTACGAACAGCTTCCGTTCTTTAAGAAAATTTTTGTGTCGCGCGAAAACCTTATCGGCGAGGTAGACGATCTCGTCAATGACAGTCTGCCGAAACGCATCGAAGAAACTTTGAAAGGCGATTTCTTTGCCGATGAAGCTCGTAATTTTATAAATGCCAGCATCGACGACGCGCTTGCGCGTCCGCTTCCTGAAATTATCGGAACGATAGATGCCGTGCAGCTAGACCGTCTGAAAGTTCAGATCGCTCGGTCGATCTTTTCTGTACTTCGCGGCGAAGAAATGGCCGCTTCGATATCGGATTACGTTCGCGGCACTTTGGAAAAGCTTCGCCCGCACAGCATCGATGCCATAATGGCCACCGTTCATCCGGAATCGGAGCAGAAATTAAAGGACATGCTTTCAAAGGCGTTGATGAATACACTCTCGTCGCCAAGCACTCTGAATGTCATAAACCATATGCTCGCCAAACAGATCGAAGCTTTACTTGCCGCGTCCTATCGGCCGAATCTCGGATATTGTCGACGAAGATTCGGTCCGCAATGCCGGCGATGCTTTAGCAGATACCGTCATATCCGCAATACGCGAAAAACTGCCCGAAGCGATCAAAGAATTTGATGTCGGCAATGTCGTCCGCGAAAAGATAAATACTTATCCGGCGGAAAAACTCGAATCATTAGTAATGTCAGTTGCTAAAGAACACCTTAGAACGATCGAACTTTTCGGGGCCTTGTTCGGATTTATCATCGGAACGCTACAGGCGATCCAATTCTATTTTTATCCGCGTTAAAAATCCCTGAAGGGGATAAATTTAATAGCGTCGGGAGAATCCCGACGGCAAAAGCCGAAAGGAAATCCCGACGCTGTAGGTGTCGAATAAACCATCTGGAATGCGTCCCTTTCAGGGACGGTTCATTTCTCGAATGAGTCGTCGGGTTTCACCCGACGCTATTAAATACGTCACTGTCAGCGACGACTGAGATAATTCAGTCAACCTGCAGTTATTTAACTCAACGACAATACATTCTCAAGCAGCAAGCCGACGAGGTCGCCCCCGCTATTGTCATAGCTGTCGTCGTAATAGCCGTCTTGGTTGTTCAGAGCGTCTTGATAGCCGAGTTGGTATCCTTGACTCAAAAGCTCACGATCTCTGTTCAGGCTGGTCGAATACGGATAGTAACTGCCGTTCGCCAGAACGTACGGGTCGTTATAATATCCGTCTCCGTTGTTATATTGAACCGATCGTTGGCCGGCTTCAAAACCTTCGCGATAGCCGCGGTTATAAACTTCGTTCAGCGATCTATCCGAATAAGCATAACCATTCGGATCATACTCCGTGTAATATGGCTGCGTGTTTTGATAAGCATAGCCTTGCGGCGCATACGCATAATTTACGTAATTATAATCCGGTGTGTAATCGTTATCAGCGTAATAATAATCGTTTCCGCCGAGTAGGTTTGAATCCGGCAGGAAGCTGCTTATCAGCGTCTGCACAATAACACTCGTTAGATCGAACCGATCGTTTCTGTTGTTATAATACGGATTGTAACCGGCGTAGTAATTATCATCGTCATAATAATAATCATTGTTCGCGTAATATGGTTCGTATGACGGATAGTAATTTCTATCTGCATAACGGACGTAGCGTGTCGGATACTGGACGCGTCTTACACGGTCGTAGTTATGGAAAACATTCCAACGTATCGGCCGATAGTTGTACCGGTCGTAGTATGACCGGGTTACATAACGGTCGTATCGGCGTTCATTTTTTCGAACTTGTTTCCAATATTTCTCCTGCCTCTTTTCAGCCTTTTTCGCCTGCTTCCAATAGTCCTTTTGCCATTTTTTACCATAGGCTTGGCGGCGATCGTAATTATACCCGTTTACCGGATATCGCCCGTTCCAAACCGCACGTTGATTCCAGTTGCGGTTTTGCGGATAAACTTCGCGACGGTTATCTCTTCGATCCACGCGTCTATATTCCCTGCGATCTGCGCGGCGATCTTGCCATTTGTCGCGCCTATCTTCTATGCGGTTTCGCTGCTGATCGCGACGCCATTCGTTTTGACGCTGGTCGTAACGATCGTTATTACGAGAATACCGTTCAACTCTCTGCGGAGCTCGTTTTTGTGCAGGAACCCGGATCTGAGGACGGTTTCCCCGGCGATCATCATTGTTTCGGCCTCTGTACTGCACCGAATCGTTCCTTTGGACATTTCGCTGCACCTGCTGACGGTTATTTTGCCGATCGGTCCGCTGGGCCTTGATCTTTCCGCGGCCGCCGTTATCTCGCGACACTTTTTCCACCTTACCTCTATTGCCGCGATCTCCTTTCTGTTTATTTTTGCGGCCCTTTTGTCCGTAAGCGATATTTGCTCCGACAAAAACCAGCGTCGCAATAAATAACGCTGAAATAACTCCTTTAAAATTCAGTAAACGCATAACTTTTCCCCCTTAAACCACAATTTAATGCAGTGTTTCTATTATTTATGTCTGCAATATGCGTTCCAACTGTGTTTTAGGGTCGAATTTACGCAAAAAACTCAGTAAATGAACCTATTTCGTATGAAATTTAACAATATCGTGCGCTTTTGGTCGATTCCGCGAACTTTTACCTTCGATCATCCGTTCTATCTTGTAACAGTTCGAAACTGATCGGAGGCATTATGAAAAAGTTTGGTTGGATAGCATTTATCGGAGCGGTCGTAATTGGCGTCGCCGCTGCAAATCTGGTTCCTTTCGGAAAAGTTTCTGTAAAGGACGTCGTTCATTCGTTTGATAATTCGGTAAAAGGCTCGGGAAATGTTGTTACCGAATCGCGTGCAGTCGCCGATTTTTCTGCTGTCGATGTCGGCGGCGTTTTTCGCGTTGAGATCACGGCGGGCAAGGATTTTTCCGTAAATGTCGATGCCGACGAAAATCTTTTGCCGCACATCAAAACCGACGTTAGCGGCGACATGCTTGAGATAAGCACCGACGCAAAGATATCGTCTTCTAATCCGATCCTTGTTCGCATTACCGCACCTGAAATTACGGAACTGAGAGCTTCCGGAGCTTCAAGCGTCTCGCTGTTAGATATAAAAAACAACTCGATCGATGTCGATCTCAGCGGCGTTTCGGAACTCACCGCAACCGGCGAAACGGAAAAACTGCGTGCTGAACTTTCGGGTGCAAGCGTTCTGAAAGCACGTTCGCTAAAATCTGAAACAGCGGATGTTGATGCTAGCGGCGCAAGCCGTGCATATGTTTTCGCCAGCCAGAGCCTTTCCGCCGACGCATCAGGCGCGAGCACGGTCGTGTACGAAGGAAACCCAACAAACGTCGAAAAGGATGTTTCCAGAGCCTCATCGGTCAGGGCTGATTAAGTTGAGAATTTATAGATATGAAAGCGTCGATGTATGGTCGACGCTTTTTTTATTTGGTCTGAAATGAAATGCGAAGTATATTTGTTGAATGGTTTCGCTGCTCGATCCAAAACAAGAGGCTCGCGACAAAAGATCGCGGCTTATTTGGTCTTCGATAATCGGAGCTGCGGTCGTGGCTCTTTTACTGATCGGCTTCTATAAGGCAAACACATCGACGACGAAGGTTGCCGAAGCTCCGCATTATTACACCGAACATGGGCCCTTTATCAACGAGTCAATTACCATCGAACCGGGAAAGGATCGAGCTTTCAAAATGGATCTCAATCGTCCCGCAGTTCTCCAAGGCACCTTTGGCGTGCCCGACCAAAAAACTAGAATAGGTTGTTTTGTATTCACCGAAGAAAATTATCAGAAGTGGAGCAAAGGCGATCGGGATGCAGATACCGTTATCTCCACGGGATATATTTGGGCAGGAAAATTTGACCGAAGATTATTGCCCGGCGTTTACTATATAGTTTTCGATAACGTTAAAAATCCGGAAGCGGCGACAGAAGTCGATCTCGATATTTTTCTGAATTAGGTTTCGACCGCTTTGGTTTGGATGCCGACGCTGTTTCCTTCCTCGTCAATGCCGACCACGTAAACGTCTATTCTGATCCGACCGATCCGATAGAGCAAAATATCGCGAAGATTCGCTTTCATAAAAGCCTCGAGCTTGCGATATTTCGCGACACGCTTTTTGTCTGCACCATTGTGCCAGTCTCTTTCACGTGTAAGTTTTTCAAAAAAATCGTCCGCGTTCGCGATCTCGATCTTGGCTTCGGCTGCGGTTCTTTGATCGACCAAAAACGTTTCCGGGAATTCTCCGTCAGAGAAAAAGGTTTCAACCGGCGAATCGATCTCGCTGATATAAACGAGCGGACCGCAGAGTTCCGCAAGCTCTTTGATGAGCGGCGATGATTTTTTTTTCCCGCTATAATTTTTTTTCATAAAAAAGAGCCTTTTTTCGGTCAGATCTGACATGATTTTTGTTCGAAATATCAGTTTATCAGGTTTAACATCGATGCCAAATTGTTGCATTAAAAAGGGTTTGTTATCATTGCAAAGCTCATTTGGGCTTCTGTGGAATTCTCCTTGCAATAGCAATTCTTGTATGCTAATCTGTCCACCGTTTGGTAGTTGAGAATCCCTGTAAATTGTTGAAACTAAATAACTTAAAGTTTTACCTTAAGTTTATGTTACATTTCCACAAGGCTGTGGATAAGTCTGTGGAAATCAGGTTTTCGTGTAAATCGGAAAACCACGGAAATCTCGAAAACGTAACAGGTTGCAAGGCTCCGCTAAAGAGTTTACTAAAGCATACTCGCCGACTTACCGAACATCTCGCTAAACAAAAAAAGTTTTGCGCATTTAAAACGATCTCACGGAGAAATCATTGGATCTATTTGTCGAAAAAATCGAAGTATGGAACGCTGTTTTGACGGAAATACAAAGCCGTCTTAATAAGAATATTTTCGATACATGGTTTCTGCCGATCAAATTTGAAGGCATCGACGAATCGCGCTCCGTGATCACACTTGCCGTCGGCGATATCACACGAAATTGGATAACTGGTAATTACATCGAAGTATTGACCGATGCAATGGCCGCGATCGGACTTTCCGGATACGAGATCGAATGGCGCGAAACCTCGGCCGCGAAAAAGACCGATCATTTTCCTGAAGATTCTGACGTAGATTTCTTTTTTGAGATACAACAGCCGGCTCCGTCACCTATGGCCGAATCTCCGGCCGAGCGAAAACCGCAGATCATACATACGGACACCGTTCCGATCGAAAATTCGCTGAACCAAAAATATACGTTCGATAAATTTGTCGTCGGTTCGTCTAATCAATTTGCTCATGCAGCTTCGATGGGCGCAGCAGAAATGCCCGGAACGACATACAATCCGCTCTTTATCTACGGAGGTGTCGGTCTTGGCAAAACACATCTGATGCATGCGATCGGTCATTCGATAAAAGAACGCAACCGTCATATGCGCGTTTCTTATATAACGAGCGAAAAGTTCATGAACGAACTGATCAACGCGATACGTTATGACAAGACACAACATTTTCGAGAAAAATACAGATCGATCGATGTCCTTTTGATGGACGACGTTCAGTTCCTTGCCGGCAAAGAGCGTACGCAGGAAGAATTTTTCCATACATTCAACACGCTGCATAATGAACAAAAACAGATCGTTATCACCAGCGATTGTCCGCCGCGCGAAATACCGACGCTCGAGGAAAGGCTGCATTCGCGTTTTCAATGGGGTTTGATAGCAGATATCGAACCGCCTGATCTGGAAACAAAGGTCGCGATCTTGAAACGCAAGGCAGACCTGGACGGAATTGATCTACCCGACGAAATTGCAATATTTATCGCCAGCAAGGTCCGTTCGAATGTTCGCGAACTCGAAGGCTCGCTTGTCCGGCTTGTTGCTATCTCGAGCCTTCGCGGCATTCCGATATCGAAAATGCTCGCCCAAGATGCGATGAAGAATATCATCGACAGCGAACGCCCTGAAGGCCTGACGATGGAACGAATAGGTCGGACGGTCGCTTCGCACTATAAATTAACGATCGACGAGCTTAAATCAAAAAACAACTCGCGGGCAATATCAACTCCGCGGCAGGTTGCGATGTATTTGTGCAAAAGATTGACTAAACACAGCTATCCGGAGATCGGCAAAGAGTTCGGCGGAAAGCATCACACGACCGTAATGCATTCGTTTGACAAGATAGATCGGCTGACAAAAGAAGATCGTAATTTCCACAATACGATCAGCGAGCTGATAGACGGACTTTGCGGTTAAAAACACAGAAAACGAGCATTTATGGTGTTTTCATTTTCCACAAGCGGCCAGAATATTAAAAAGAGCTAAGTGGTTTATTTGTAGTAATTAACATAAACGTTATCCACATTTCCGAAACTGAGTAAAGATATTGATTGTGGATAGCGGTGGAAATAATTGAACAAAATTGTTTTCCACGATTTTTGAGAGTTTTCCACAAATTTTACACAGATGCCTGTGGAGCCGGAAAGCCAATTTAACAAAGGGTTAACACGGCTTTTACACATATTCACAGGCTCTACTACTAGTACTAGAAATATATACTCTTATTTCTTAGTTCTAGTATCAGGAAAAGGCGGTTATAATTATTTCACCGCAAAATCAGTTTTAGGAGTTAAAGAAAATGGAATTTACGATCAAGCAAAGCGTATTAAAAGACGAACTCGGTTTTATTCAGGGCGTTGTCGAAAGAAAAAGCACGATACCGGTGCTGTCGAATATTTTGATCGAATCGCTTGGCGAAGGTTCCATACGCATCGTTGGAACTGATCTGGACGTAACCATTCGCTGCGACGCAGAAGCTGATATTAAAACGCCGGGTGCGATCTGCATACAGGCCCGGCGGCTTTTTGATATCGTTCGTACGCTCGATGGCGGCGATGTTCATTTTGCGAAAGAAGACAACGAATGGGTAAAAATGACCGCCGGCCGAGCAAGGTTTCGCCTTGCCGGTATTAACCGCGAGCAATATCCGGAAATTCCGATCTTCAAATCCGCTCCGCTAAATCTTTCGGCTGAGATCTTTGATCATTTTATCCAAAGCACATCTTTTGCGATCACGAACGAACAATCACGTTTTCAGCTTTCGGGTGCGAAATTCATTTTGGCCGACGGCAAGGCGCGTATGGTCACGACGGACGGCCACAGGCTTGCTTTTATCGAACGTCCCGTCGAATCTGTCGAAGGCGAAGCGATGGACACGCTGATCCCGAAAAAAGCTTTACTTGAGCTGGTAAAACTTTCACGCGGAGTCGATACGGACGTAAGTTTTGGCGAAGACCCGAACCACATTTATTTCGAGATCGGCGGACGGCTTTTGATCACGCGAAAGCTGACGGGAAATTTCCCAAATTACGAAATGATCATGCCGAAGGACAACGACAAGATCGTCGAATTTGACCTCGGCGAAATGAAGAACGCGGTTCGCCGCATAAGCCTTATGGCGGACGAAAGAAACCGTTCGATCCGCGTTACGATCCGCGACGGTGAGATCGAGCTTTCGGCACAAAGCAGCGAAGAAGGCGAAGGCCACGAGGTAGTTCCGGCTGATTTCAAAGGCGAAGAAGTTACGCTCGGGTTTAACTGGCAATACCTGCAGGAATTTTTGAACAACGCTTCGTCGTTTGAAACCGTGCCTCGGCCGAAGGTCTGACAGATCTGAATCCGACGAGAACGGAGCCGCGGCAGCTCGTGCAAAAGACACACCGGCCGCTTCGCGTATCTCATTCGAATTCAAAGACGCAAACGCCGCAACACAGATTCGCATCGCCGGCGAAACCGATTACGATTACAAATACATCGTAATGCCGCTCAGGATATGATTATCAAGTAATATTGAAAAAGTTTAAGAGCGGAGTTCTTTGAATTGAGTTGATTCAAATTTCTCCGCTTTTTGATTCTCAACGTACGCCCTGAAAACATATTCGGAAAATGTTTTAATTAAATCATGGAGAAAGTTGGGGTAAAAGCTTCGCTGGTTAATAGTTTATTGCCTTATGCTGCTTGGATCGTTGCTCTTGTTGCGATGGCGGGCAGTTTGTTTTTTAGCGAGGTGATGGAGCTGCCGCCGTGCGTGCTTTGCTGGTATCAGCGGATCGCGATGTATCCGCTTGTTCGTAATTATCGGCATCGGTATTTTAACCGAAGACTCGCGCTGGAAGGTTTATGCATTGCCGCTGACGCTGATCGGGCTTGGCATTTCCATTTATCACAATCTTTTGTATTACGGAATACTTGCCGGAGAGTATTTCGCCGTGTGTTCAGGGGATTTCCTGCACATCGCGGCAGATAGAGCTTTTTGGTTTTATTACGATCCCGCTGATGGCTTTGACGGCGTTCGTTTTGATCGCCGCGTGTCTTTTTATATATAAACCGAATAAAATCATTAAATGAAAAAAGAAGCAAAAATATTATTAGCGATTTTGGTTGTTGTTGTCGTCGCTCTATTTATCGGTTCGAAATATTATCGCCAGGATATTCAGAAAGCACCTGCGGCCGATGCAGAAACTTCTGAAAAGCTAGTGCGTTCCGATAGCCCAAGCATCGGCCCGGCCGACGCAAAGGTAACGGTTGTCGAATTTTACGACCCGGAATGCGAATCGTGCGCGGCATTTGCTCCGCAGGTAAAAAGTTTGATCAGCGAATTCCCTCAAGTGAGATTCGTTTACAGATACGCGGCTTTTCATAAAAACGGAAAGCCGGCTGCCATTTTTACCGAAGCCGCCGGCGAACAGGGAAAATATTGGGAGATGCAGGAAATGCTGTTCAAACGCCAATCAGAATGGGGCGAAAAACACGAGCCGCTCCGACGAGCGGAGCCGAACCGCCGGTCGAAACATATTTTTACAAATACGCCAGAGAGCTTGGTTTGAACGAAGATCAATTAAAAGAATCCGTAAATTCAGAAAAATACGCGCAAAAGGTAGATCGCGATATGGAAGACGTCCGTTCGCTCGGCGTGACGCGGACTCCGACGTTTTATGTGAACGGTCGAAAGCTCGCCAGACTCGACATAGACGATCTGCGTAATTTGATAAACTCTGAATTAAAGAATTAGTAATGAAGCGATGCCCGAAATGTAATTCGACCTATACCGATCCGAACCTTGGTTTATTGTTTGGCGGATGGAACTCAATTAACGGAAGTCTTGACGACACCGCCGACGATAGCGATGTCGGGCGAGAACATCAGCGAGCCGACGGTCATAAGACAGCCAAAAGAAAAACACGGCGTAATGAAATGGATGATCGCCGGGTTGGTTTTGGGTGCTTTTGCGGTGCTTGTGGTCGGATCTATCGGAATGGCTTTTTATTTTGGGTCATTGGTTAATGACCCGCCGGTTTATACTCCGACACCAACGCCTTCGCCGACGGCATCCGCGACCACAACGCCGACTCCGAAAGAAAGTCCATCGCCAACCGTCGAAAAAACTCCGATCGTAAAAGATGGACCGGTTGATGATCCAGAAAGGCTTCCGTTAGGACGCGTGAATGCACCCGGCGACGGCTTTCTCGCTCTCCGCAGCGAACCGAGCGATACGGAAGGCGAACGTGTTGAGAAGATCCCGCACGGAAGCGTTATAGAAATAAACGATTGCCAAAAAGAACAAAAAATTGTGAGCGGTAAGAAAGGCCGATGGTGCAATGTGAATTATAAAAATACAACAGGCTGGGTTTTTGATGCGTGGCTTATGCGCGATCAGTAAAAACAAAGAATGCGGAGCTTTGGGAAGTCCGCATTCGGTAGGTTTTACTCAGGGGGTTGAATCGAAAGGTCAATTAGAAGTTATTTGAGGTTAACTTTCGGCGGATAATAAAAGCCGCCAAGCGTTTTCATGCTTTTTGCATCGAAACGTTTGCGTGCTCCGCATTCGAGGCACGGCAAGTATGATTCGCGGGCAAGTGTCATAGGCCGTCCGAGGCGTTTATGCCTACAGCCTAAGAGACTTGCCATTATGCCGATCTTTTCGCCTAAAACAGTGTCAGACGGCTTGCGAATCGCATCGATCGTTAAATTTTGCTCTAATATTCCTTGCATAATCTTTCTCCTCGTTACTATATAGAACGAATCAGTGCAAAACTTTTGCAATATTAAGATGAAAGCGAAGGACGGGAATTTGCCTGGAAAAGCAAAAGATTTTTTTTAACTATTAATAGCTGATAGCTTTAACGAGGAAGTTTAATTGGTTAGAATCAACAAAAATGTTCACGGAGAAAAAGATGCGAAAGGTTTTTAGTACGGTTCTTTTGTTTGTATTTGTGTCGATCGTGCCGATGCAGGCATTTGCATGGAACGACGTTGGCCATGAAATAACGGCATATATCGCCTGGCAGCGGATGTCGCCTGAGGCGGCGCGAGAATGTAATAAAGCTTTTACGAAAAGCACCGGAAGATTCGATGCTCGGAGCATATTATGCCGAATATGGACCTGAATCCGAAGCCACCAGAAAGCTGGATTATTTTATGTTCGTCGCTTCGTGGGCGGATGTCGTGTGCGATCGCGATTTTCCGAATAGGTATAAAAAATATCATAAAGGTAATTGGCATTATTCCGATACGTTTTGGAAACAAGACGGCGATCATGTCGAGATAATCGACACAATGCCCGAAGGCGGACAAGGCGTCAAACAACTCGAAGGTGCTGATGTCACAATGCGAAGCGCAACCGCGACCGATGCGGAAAAAGCGCTTTCGATCGCTTGGTTCATGCACATCGGCGGCGATCTGCATCAGCCTCTTCACACATCCGGACGCATCACGGACCTTGAACCAAAAGGCGATCAAGGCGGAAATCTATTTCTGCTCACTCCGGCCGACACGCCGCGAGATAAACAATTGAATCTGCATTGGTTTTGGGATTCGATCGTAAATCGTCACGACCCGCCAAAAGACGACCTCATCTGCGGAGCGGCATATATGCAGGACGAGGCAAAGAAAATATTGAAAGCTTATCCGTATGACAAACTTTCAAACGATCTGATGCTGGGCAAATATGATGATTGGCAACAGGAATCCTTTAAGCTCAATTCTGTCTGGGTTTTTTCGCCCGATCTAAAACGCAACGAAATGCCATCGACAAAATATACCGATAAGGCTTTCAAGCTCGCCGAGCGGCAATTGGCCCTGGCGGGTTATAGGATCGGCGATACTTTGGAGCAAATATTCGGGAACAGCAAATGAATCCAAAAGAGATCCGCGAATATTTCGGCGGCCGCGTTCCCGCGATGATCGATGCTATCCGCGAGATCGTTGATATCGAATCACCGACCGGTAACGCGTCGCGAAATGCCAAGGTCATAGAATGGATCGAAAATTATTTATCATCGATAAAGACCGATATTAAGATAGAAAAGATCGAGGCAGGTGAGAACGGCAAGCATCTTATAATTCGCGCTTTCACGTCGAGTGAGCCGGCTGCATTTTTGCTTGGGCATACTGACACGGTTCATCCGATCGGCACAAATAAAGAGAACCCGACGCGGATCGAAGACGACAAGTTTTACGGATGCGGAATATTTGATATGAAAGCGAACATCATAGCGATGTTCGAAGCTCTGCGATATTTTGCTGATCACAACGAAACACCTGCACGGCCGATAAATATTTTGCTTTCCTGCGATGAAGAGATCGGAAGCCCGATGGGACGAGAGTATGTTGAATCGGAATCCGGTAAAGCGGAGTTTTGTTTGGTATGCGAACCTTCCGCCGACGGCATGATAAAAACCGGCCGCAAAGGAACCGGAATGTATAGTTTGGTCGCGCATGGTATTCCGTCTCATGCCGGATTAGATCCTGAAAAAGGTGCAAATGCGATCGTCGAACTTTCGCGTCATGTAGAAACGATCCAGGCTTTGAACGATCCCGAAAAAGGAACGACCGCAAATGTATGCACGATCAGGGGCGGAACGACAATGAATGTCATACCGGAATTTGCCAAATTTTCCATTGATGTGCGTTTTAAAACAATGGCCGAAGCCGAACGCGTTGATGCCGCGATACACGCTATCAAACCGGTTGACCCGCGAGTTTCGCTGGAGGTCGAAGGCGATATAAATCGACCGCCGCTTGAGCGAACAGATGCCGTTATCGAACTATTTTCAAAGGCTCGCGGTATAGCGGAGAGTTTTGATTACACCGTCGATGAAACGCAGGTCGGCGGAGCTTCGGATGGAAATTTTGTCGGAGCTCTCGGCGTGCCGGTTCTGGACGGACTCGGCATCCGCGGCGACGGTGCTCATACGCTGAACGAATATATAAATGTGAGCGATATTGCTGATCGTACGACTCTGCTTACATTGCTGCTTGCCCAATAAAAAAACTCAAATTTTGGAGACGCTTTCTCAGGTATGAAAGACTGGATATCTCTTAATATGACTCCGGGTATCGGCCCGCGTGCGGCGACGATGCTGCTCGAAAGATTCGGTTCGCCCGATGCGGTTTTTCATGCGCTGCCGAACGGAGCTTGAACAGCTTCGGCTCGGACCGGAAACGATCGATAGCCTTTTAAAACGCGAATTTGAATCAAAGGCCGATGAAGAATTGGCACAGGTCAAAGAATTGGGCGGCGATATTTTGGTTTTGGACGACGGAAGCTATCCGAACCTGCTGCGCGAGATCGCAGATCCGCCGATAACTCTTTATGTTCGCGGCCATTGGCAGGAATGTTTCGATCAGCCGTGCATTGCTCTCATCGGTTCGCGGAAGTGTTCGACATATGGCTTGAACGCCGCCGAGATGCTTTCGCGTGACTTGGCTTCGCGTGGAATTACAGTAGTTTCGGGCCTTGCACGTGGGATCGACACAGCAGCACATCGCGGTGCGATAGCCGGCGGCGGGAGAACGATCGCAGTTCTTGGAACCGGCATCGACAGCGTTTATCCAAAAGAAAATACCAAGCTTGTTGACGAAATAATTGCTTCGGGCGGAGCGGTCGTTTCGCAGTTTCCGCTGCGGACGCCGCCTTTGAGCGCCAACTTTCCTTTCCGAAACCGCATCATAAGCGGGCTGAGCTATGGTGTTGTGCTGATCGAAGCGACCGAAAGAAGCGGTTCGTTAATAACGGCGCGTCTTGCGACCGAACAGGATCGCGAGGTAATGGCTGTGCCGGGAAATATAACTTCGCGGACTTCGATCGGAACGAATTTTCTGATCAAATCGGGTGCGAAACTGGTTCAGCAATGGCAAGACATTGTCGCCGAACTTCCGAGCGAACTTTCTGCGCTGATATTGCCGCCAAAAATTGAAAGATCGGCAACGTCGGAAATTCCGAAGCAGCCGGAACTGGAACCGGCCGGAATGAGCGCGAATGAACGAAAAGTTTGGTCGATGTTGAAGCCGGACGAACCGGTTCACATTGATATTTTGGTCGGGGAAAGCGGATTGTCTTTTGGCGATCTAAATGGTGTTTTGGTTGCTCTGGACATACGCGATCTGATACGAGTTCTGCCCGGAAAGCATTATGCACGGCGTATCTAAAATTTCTATTCCTGCCGAAAGCCGCAAGCTACGCTTGGACCGAAGCCGAATTGACAGCGACTCGCGAATGGTGTTAGAAGTCGATAATAGTGGAGACAAGGCTCGTCCAAATAACGCGCTATTCAAAAAGCGAATACATTGACGTGATTCGCGGGCTGGATGAACGCAAACGAGCGAAGATCTTTGAACCTCAATTGCCGCTTGGCCGTATGACGATACGGCGCGAAGAAAACATCGTCACCGGTCGGGACGAATCGGTTCCGGATTGTGTTGACTGCGGCGTATGCTGTGCTTTTGCGTTGATGGTTCCCGTGAGATCGGCGGAACTGGAGAAATTGCCGGCTTACTGGGAAATTTTTGCTAACGACGCGCCGGAAGAGCCGACAATAGGCATATCGCTGCCGCGTAATGCAGAAAATGGCCAATGTGTTAACCTTGAAGGCCGCATCAGAGAAAAGGTCGGATGTTCTATATATAGTGATAGGCCGAGCGTCTGTCATGATTTTGAAGCCGGCAGCGATAGATGTCATGAATACCGAAGGATGTACGGTATCGAGCCGCAGCTTGAAAAGAAATTCGCTGCCGAGATGGGACGAAAACTGAGCTCGCTGCCAAATGACGATCTGATATCGTATGCGGTGATCATGGTTGATTGGATATCGACGGTTGTAGAAAGCTCGGTTAATGAAGGTGAAAAGGATGTAGTGAAAGAAAGATCACAATTGAAGATCGTTGCTTTCATCAATGACGACATCGAAACGCCGTATGAGATACATAGTTATGACCCGTCAATAGAAACATGGTTTGAAAGTGATTTTTTAGGAAAGAGCGTAGATGACGCCAAAATGATGGTCTCGGTTGGCGAGGCCGAAGGAATTAATTAAATGTCGAAAAATCTGGTGATCGTAGAATCACCCGCTAAAGCAAAAACAATAAACAAGTACCTTGGGGATGATTATATTGTCATGGCCTCGATCGGCCATATCAAAGATCTCCCGGTCAAAGACCTCGGTGTAGATGTAGACAACGATTTCGAACCGAGTTACGAGGTCATTCCGGATACGAAAAAGCGCGGAAATAAAAAGGTTGTTTCCGAATTGAAAAAAGCCGCAAAGGCGAGCGAGACGATCTATCTCGCTGCTGACCCCGACCGCGAAGGCGAAGCGATCTGTCAGCATCTGGCTGAAGAATTAGTCCCTAAAAAATCAACTAAGCCGATCTTTCGTGTGATGTTCAATGAGATCACCAAGAATGCGATACTCGATGCTTTTAAGGTTCCAAAACAGGTGAACAAACACCTGGTCGATGCTCAACAGACGCGGCGAATATTGGACAGATTGGTCGGTTATAAAGTTTCGCCGATACTTTGGAAAACGGTCGGCGGCAGACTTTCTGCCGGTCGTGTTCAAACAGTTGCGGTTCGCATCGTAGTCGACCGCGAACGCGAGATCGAAGCTTTCATAAACACCGAATATTGGACGATCATCGCAAATCTTTCTGCCGCGATACCGCCGAAATTCGATTCGCGACTTTATAAGATAGATGACAAAACATTAAAGACCGGCAAGTTTGACGAAGATGTAAAAGACGGCGAAGTTCACCTTAAAGACGAAAAGGAATCTGCCGCAATAGTCGCCGAAGCCAAGAAAGAAACATTCGTTGTCGAATCGGTCACGACAAAGGAACGTAAGCGAAACGCAACTCCGCCGTTCATCACTTCAAAACTTCAGCAGGACGCGGCACGTAAACTCGGGTTTTCGGTAAAGCGGACGATGACGACGGCTCAGAAACTTTACGAAGGTATCGAGATCGGTTCTGAAGGCGCGGTCGGTTTGATCACTTATATGAGAACCGATTCGACGCGTGTATCGGATGCGGCTCTTGCCGAAGTTCGCGGATACATTGGCAGCACATACGGCGAGGGTTACCTGCCGGCAAAGCCGAATGCGTATCGTTCCAAGAAAGATGCACAAGACGCTCACGAAGCGATCAGGCCGACGGATGTTAACCGCACGCCCGAAAGTTTGGCAAGCAGATTAGGTGCCGATGAGCTGAAACTTTATCGTTTGATATGGCAGCGATTCGTCGCATCGCAGATGATGCCCGCGCTTTTCGATCAAACGACGATCGATATAAAAGCCGGACGTCTTACGTTCCGTTCGACCGGTTCGGTGCAGAAATTTGATGGTTACCTAAAGATCTATCAGGAAGGCGTTGACGAAAAACCTGCTGATGAGGAAAGCGACGAAGACAAAAATCTGCCGCTCGTAACACAAGGCGAAACCCTTAAGCTGAACGAGATAAACCCAGAGCAGCATTTTACAGAACCGCCGCCGCGTTATTCAGAAGCAACGCTTGTAAAAGCTCTCGAAGAAAAAGGCATCGGCCGTCCCTCGACATATGCTTCGATCATGACGACCATACAAAGCCGCGAATACGTTGAAAAGATCGAAGGACGTTTTCATCCGACACCGCTTGGCGTAACGGTCAACGATCTTCTGATCGAAACATTCGATAATATTTTCAATACGACGTACACAGCGAAAATGGAAGAAGAGCTGGACGAGATCGAGGACGGAAAACTTGACTGGCGGGCCGCACTTCATGAATTTTACGACCGCTTTTCAAAAGACCTGATCGCTGCGACCGAAACGATCAAGAATAAAAAGAAAACGTCGATCCCGACCGACGAGGTATGCGAAAAATGCGGCACCGGAATGGTAATAAAATTCGGCCGTTTTGGACAGTTCCTCGCCTGTGGAAATTACCCGGAATGTAAAAACACACGCGAAGTCGCTAAAAAATCGACAGGCGAAGAAGGTGCCGATGGCGACAAAGAGGCCGAGGAAATTCCGGTCTGCGAGCTTTGCGGAAAAGACATGGCTTTGAAAAAAGGCCGGTTCGGTCCGTTTTACGGCTGCACCGGATATCCGGAATGCCGCAACATCCGCAAGATCGCAAAAGGCGATCAAAAGCCCGCGCCTCCGCCGGTGCCCCTAGATGAGATCTGTCCTAAAGATGGAGCTCACCTTGTTCGCCGCACAGGAAGGTTTGGCGAATTTATAAGTTGTTCGAACTATCCGAAGTGTGATTACGTAAAAAGAGAAACGATCGGAATTCCGTGTCCGAAATGCGGCGGCGACATCGCCGTAAAAAAATCAAAACGCGGAAAGGCGTTTTACGGATGCGTAAATTATCCGAAATGCGACGAAGTTTATTGGGACAAACCGGTCAAAGAAGCGTGTCCAAAATGTAACGCTCCGCACCTTTTGGAAAAGACGACCAAGAAAGACGGGACGTTTCGCTATTGCAAAAACGAGGAATGTGATTATAAAATGGCAGTCGATAATCCCTCGACACCATCAGAAGCCGAAAAGGACACGGCGACTACAACCGGGTAAAACTCGATGAACGAAAATATTCAGTTTTTGCAGGCTTTCTTAAAAAATCCCACGAAGGTCGGATCAATAACACCGAGTTCGCCGGAGCTTGCACAAAAAATGATCGCGGGAATTTCTCCAAAAACGGATGAGATCGTCCTCGAACTAGGAGTTGGAACCGGTGCGATAACTCGGGCGTTACAAACGATCGCAACGGAGAGAGATTCATATTTGGGAATTGAACTTGATCCGGCTTTGGTTAGAATGCTGAGAAAGAATTTTCCAGATCTTAAGATAGTTTGCGGAAGCGCGACGGATATTTCGGCAATTCATAAACGATCGGGTTTCGGAAAGATCGGAACGATCATCTGCTGTCTGCCTTTTGTATCGCTCCCGAATGATGTCGGCGAAACGATAATGACCGAGATAGATAAGATAATGCAGCAAGGCTGCACGCTTCGGACATTTCAATATGCTCACGGCTATTACATGCCATCGGCTATGAAGCTTCGTGAATTCATGCGCGATCGTTACGGAAAATCAAAACGCAGCCAGCTAGTTGTAAAGAATGTTCCGCCTGCATATACGCTTACGTGGTCAACTCTTTAATTGAATATGATCCGGCTGAAACCTTTCTGCCGGATCACACGTTTTAAACGTGAAATCCAGCTTTAATTATTTTATCAGGAGAAAAAACAAATGTTACGACGCAAATTTTACGGCGTATTTCTAATGTACGCTTTGCTTTTGCCGATGGTCGCGTTTTCGCAAACCGCTTCCGCGCAATCGGTCTATACCGCACCGGCATCCGATATCCAAAAGATCCGCGATCAGGGAATGACCGATAAATCGCAGGTAATGAATACGCTTAGTTATTTGACCAACGTTATCGGACCGAGGCTGACGAATTCGCCGAATATGAAAAAGGCGAACGATTGGACGCGCGACACGATGGCAAAATGGGGAATGAAAAATGCGCACCTGGAATCTTGGGGACCATTCGGCCGCGGCTGGGAGCTGGAAAATTTTTCGGCTCAGGTAAATGCGCCGATGCCTTTTCCGCTTATTGCGTATCCGAAAGCTTGGTCACCTTCAACAAAGGGAGCCGTAACAGGCGACGTCGTAAAGGTCGATATTAAATCTGATGAGGATTTTGCTAAATACAAAGGGAAATTAAGAGGAAAGATCGTCTTAGCCTCTGAGATAAAGGATATAGAAGCGGACTTTAAAGGAATGGCCAGCCGCTACACGGAAGAAGAGTTGGAAAAACTAGCTGCCGAACCGAACCCGGCCGATCAGCCGCGCCGCGGGAACCGTCCGGCAGGAACGCCTGAAATGACGCCGGAAATGCAAAAGCGGCTTGAGCGTTTTTTGATCAGTATGAAAGTCTCGAATTTTCTGATCGAAGAGGGAGCGGCAGTTATCTTGGAAAGTAGCCCACGCGGCAGCGGCGGCACCATTTTTGTTCAGGGAGCAAGCGTTGCACAGGATGTTCCAGAAAATCCGATGGACATTTTCACCCGTCGCGGCAATAGGCTTTCGCCGCAGGACAAAGCCGCCGAAGCAAAAATGATCCCGCAGGTCGTCGTTGCAACAGAAGACTATAATCGTCTTGCTAGAATGGTCGATTTTGGCGTCACGCCAAAAATGACGATCAATATCGATGCAAAATATTTTGACGATGACCCGATGGGTTACAACACTATTGCTGAGATTCCGGGCAGCGATCCGAAATTGAAAGACGAAGTTGTAATGCTTGGCGGACATATGGATTCTTGGCATGCAGGAACGGGCGCGACAGATAATGGAGCCGGAGTCGCGGTTGCAATGGAAGCCGCACGCATCATCATGGCGGCCGGATTGAAACCGCGCCGCACGATCCGCGTTGCTCTTTGGAGCGGCGAGGAACAAGGCCTGAACGGTTCGCGCGGCTATGTGAAACAGCAATTCGGCGAGATGGATGGCCAAGGAGACGACCGAAAACTTACCAAAACCGCGAACTATGACAAGCTTTCGGCCTATTACAATCTGGACAACGGAACAGGTAAGATCCGCGGTGTTTATATGCAGGGAAATGAGGCTGTTCGCCCATACTTTGCTGCTTGGCTCGCACCATTCGCGACCGACGGAGCCAGTACGCTGACGCTTTCGAACACAGGCGGAACGGATCACCTTTCGTTTGACGCGATCGGTTTGCCGGGCTTCCAGTTCATTCAGGATGAGATCGAATACAGCACGCGGACGCACCATTCAAATCAGGATGTTTTCGACCGTATCCAGGCAGACGATATGCGCGAAGCAGCAACGATAATGGCTGCATTCGTTTATCAGACCGCAATGATGGATGAAAAAATGCCGCGTAAACCAATGAACTGATCAACCTAGATCCAGTTCCATAAACACAACGCCTTCGTACGGATTATCGTAATAAGGCGGAATAGGATAAAAGCCGTATGAGCGATATAGTTCTGCGGCTTTTCCCATCTTTGATGGAAGCGTATCAAGACGCATAAACGAATATTTTGCGGCTTTTGCTTCGGAGATGAGATGTTCTATTAAGTGAACTCCGATCTTCAGACCTTGAAATTCTGAACGGACGAAGAGCCGTTTCATTTCGCAAATACCTTCACCGATCTTCCGCGAGGCGATGCAGCCGGCAACCTTATCGCTCCAATAAGCGAGCAGCAAGCGGCCTTCCGGCATCGCATACCTGCCCGGCAAGGTTTTTAATTCCTCTTCGAAACCCTGAAAACAGAGATCCATCCCGAGCCATTTTTCATATTCGCGAAAAAGCTCGCGAGCCGACGCGATCTCTTGTTCGGTTTCGGCTTGGATCATTGTCAGCATATCTTAATGATAGAATAAGAAATTATTTTAACGCCATCGCGAACGCATCGTTTTTGCGATAATATTTAAATATGGAATCAGCGGTTGAACAATACAAGGTGGCGGAACGAACCATTTTATCTGCCGGTTGGTGACGAAGTCGAGCTTTTCGAAGCGGCATATGCGGCAAAACTGCCGGTTATGCTGAAAGGCCCGACGGGTTGCGGAAAAACACGGTTTGTCGAACATATGGCGTATCGAATGGGAATCGGCCGCTGATAACCGTCGCGTGTCACGAAGATCTGTCGTCGACCGATCTGGTCGGCCGCTTTTTGCTGGAAGGCGAAGAAACGGTTTGGCACGACGGGCCGCTGACAGCGGCAGTGCGAGCCGGTGCGATCTGTTATTTGGACGAAGTTGTCGAAGCGCGAAAAGATACGGTCGTCATCATTCATCCGCTGACCGACGACCGCCGCCGATTGCCGATCGAAAAGCGCGGAACCGTCGTTCGAAGCACCGCCGGAATTTATGCTGGTTGTTTCGTATAATCCGGGCTATCAATCGATCTTGAAAGATCTAAAGCAATCGACGCGTCAGCGTTTTGTCGCGATGGAATTCGATTATCCCGAAGCCGCCGCCGAAGCCGAGATCGTCGCCAAAGAAGGCGGAATTGACGAAAATACCGCAAAGATCTCGTGACGATCGGACATAAAGTACGCAACCTTCGCGGACACGGTCTGAGGAAGGCGTTTCGACACGGCTTTTGATCTACGCCGCCCAAATGATCGCCAAAGGTATCTCACCAGTTAAGCCGCCGAAGTCGCGATCGTTTCGCCGATCACCGACGACCGCGAACTTCAGCGAAGCATCCGCGAGATCGTAACGACGATTATTTAGTCGCATAAAAACGTGGTAAAATAGAGATGAAATATGCGAGAAACCATTGAAACCTTCAAGGATGGACGAACGATCACGACGCGTCTTTCCCGTTTTGGAGAACGGCCTGACCGCGAATTTGATATCCAATTCTGGCAGGGCCTACGTCGAAGGAACGAGCCGATGCGGGATGGGAACTTGTGACAGCATACTGGGAAATGAAAGGCAAAAACCCCGATGAACTCAGACTTCAGAGATCTGTTGAGAGCATTCAACGAGGCAGACGTTAGATATCTTATTGTTGGTGGTTGGGCCTACATGGAACATGTTGAGCAGCGTTACACAAAAGATCTGGACGTTTGGATAGATAGATCTGCAACGAATGCTGATCGAGTGCTCATTGCTCTTCGTGACTTTGGCACGCCGTTGCGTGATCTTTCGATGGAAGATCTAACCACTCCCGGCGTATTTTACCAGCTTGGACTTCCTCCAAACAGAATAAACATCATCACTCAACTAGAGGAAATGGACTTTGCTGCCTGCTGGGAACGCCGTAAAACAGTATCTTTGGGTGATTTGTCTGTTGAATATATTTCGATCGATGATCTCTTAGAGAACAAGGAACGAACGGGTCGAGCCAGAGACCTAGAAGATGCCGCGCACCTTAGGGCGGCGAGATCTGATGGTGAATAATGAAAATCAATAAAGGAAACAAACTAACTATCGCTCTTTTATTTGTTCTTGCGACGCCATTACTATCATTAGCACAAGACACTAGCTATTCGGTTCCGAAAAAGGTCGATCTGGAGAAGGCTGTTGAAAAGACCTTTCCCGATTATTTTGGGCATGAATATCCGCATTTGATCCCGGAAACTTTTTTCCCGATCGGCTGGTCGCGTGACGGCAAATTCGCTTATTATGTTGAGCCCGTTGATGAAGCCTGTGGTTGTTACTATGCTCAGTTGACGATCCAAGATCTGCGAACGGATAAAATTATTTGGGAATACAAATATAACCAAGGCGACGAGATGGACGAAAACGGCAAGATGCCGGATCTGGATACGATCGAAAAGCTTTGGACCAAGAATCAAAAACTGTTTTCCGAAAAGCTCAGTGAGAACGGCATTGTCGCTTCAAACTCTTCATTGCTTGGCAAAACTTTTACCAGCGGCGCACGAAAATATACAGCCAAGGCAAATATCACTAAAGGCGAAAATCCGGATGGATACGAACCTCGAGTTGATAAAATTTCGCTTATCCTGAGTACGCCAAAACTTGGCAGCAAGCAGGTGTATTCGGTCGATCACAGTAAAGAAGAATACTGGTTCATGCTCGACGCAGCAGTTATCGGAGCATTAAAAAGCCCGTTCGAGAACCGCGTCGCCGTCATCGCGATCGAAGTAATGCGCGGTTATGAAGGCCCGCCGCACACCGCCGATGTCCGTATCGTAGGAGCGGATCTCGTGAGCGGCTTTAAAAGCAAATAAAAACCCGTCCGGCTCTAGGAAAAAAACCGTCGTCCACGGCACCGCCGCCGCGCACTCAAACGCGAAGAAGCTACGTGAGATGCTTGCTGAATTTAAATCGGACGGTAAAAGTATCGTATGAAGCGAAAACTACTAATTGGATTTTGCCTTTCCTTGGTCACGTTATTTGGATGTCAAGGAAAGTTGACCTCGGATGATGAGCTAGTAAAGAGATTTCACGATCACGTGCAAACTTCGAAAAGCTAGTTCGGATGATGAACGAGGATACAAAGGTGCGATCAATCTTAATCTATGAAGACTCATGTTCGCTTAGATGACACTCCGGTATGGCGGACTGACGAACAAAAAGGATTTTCCACCGCACGATGGAACGAATACAAACAACTCTTCACTCGGGTGGGAAATCCATCCGTCCATCGCATTTCAAGGGAAGGCGATGTTATAGAAATTGCTTCCGGTTCGGTCGTGGTTTACGACACAGATGATCCGTATGAGTCCATCGTTACTTCGAAAGATTATGTTTATAGCTTGCAGGAGCCATCTCCATTGGTTGAATCCTTAGACGACCGGAGACGTATCCTTGCTACAAAAGAATTGACGGCAATTGGTATCTCTATTACGATTCTGGATAGCAAGCCTGATAAATACACCACCGCTCCGTAGCCGCCATGAGCCGCGACATGCAGGTGGATAAACTGGCGGAGTTGGGTGAAATTTTGGCGGTAGTTAAAGGGTAAAGATGACTTAGAACCGATTTGTTGCATCAAACTAGACGTTCCAGGAAGATCAGACCATGCCAAATAAGCCAAATTTTAAATTATTTCTCTTGTGCCTCGCTGCTAATAATCTCGGGCAATATCGTCGCCTTCGGGTGTTGGTGTCGCGATCCAGGTCCGGTTTTAGATCGAGTGGAGAGCCTCCAAGTCCGTCATCGTCGGACGATTGGCTTCAGTAGGCGAGACCGAAGCAAGATATAGCCGTTGAACGAGTCTATAAAGGTACGTTTGAAGGTTGGAGACCAACTCACCGATTTTGTTCAAGGTCAATGTTACGGGGACTGCGTCCGTGGGTTTGGATCTGCAAGAAATAGGTCAACGATATCTACTCTATCTGGGAATAAGCCGTCAAAAGAATCAACGTATTCGAAGCTTCCACTTGCGACGGATCGAACAGGACCTTCATCTGCCTTTGACGATCTAGCGTATCTCGACAGAATGAATGAGGTCGCTGGAAAGACGCGACTCTCGGGCTATTACACCACGGCCAAGGCTGATATGCCTGACGTTGAGCGCTTGCTGATTAAGATCACCGGTAAGAAGAGCTATTCGCTCAGAACCGATAAGAATGGATTCTTCGAGGTTTACGATCTACCCCCCGGCGACTACGTTGTCGAGCCGCAGATTCCTGCCGGTTGGAGCGTAGATGGTAAGCATATGTTCGGCTTAGACAATTACGATCCCACTAAATTCCGGGGTTATACGGTCACCATCAAGAAGAAGCGGCATACCTCGGCCCGAACAAGGATTCGCTACGACGTTTCGGCATTTCCGGCGATCTGGTTTGACTATGTATACGACGCCAACAAACCCGACTGGGGGATATTGCCGCAGGAGCGACACGCGGGGGAGGCTATTTTGTCGAAGCACGAGGATGGCAAAACCGCTGTCCACGAAACCCACGCCCTCCGCACCCTCACCAAACAGAACAAACGACATCCAAACCACCCTCCGCGAACTCCCGCTCGATAAACTGGAGAAGCTGGGTGAAATGCTTGCGGAGTTAAGAACGAAGTGCAAAGGCGAATAGAAATGGAATGTAACTTGCGGAGTTGATCAAGTGAGAGAGAGAAATAGTTACGATTCTTGGTTTGATTAGTCTTATCCCTTTCGCCTCTTGCAGCCGACCTTCTGAACGGTCAGAAAGTTTTTTAGATACTGTTTTGTCATATCGATTCCCTGGTTTCTATTAGGAATGGCGTTCATGTACGCGAACCCATTCGATCTGGACACGATGCTAGGTAAAAGGTATCTTTGCTTTCCCTGCGGTTCATCTTCTGACATTCGAGTGCCTAAGGCGCCTTTTCGAAAAATCAGGGGTAAGAAACCTCTCATCACGACATTTTCGTCTATCAGAAGCGGACGTGCGGAAGGTAGCTTGTTTAGTAAGTCCCGGACGAGACGACGCCTACGTTTTTCCGACTATGCATTTACTACCTTGCAAACATTAATACCCTTTCAGCTCTTTGTAATCGGAACGTGGATATTCCTATCATCGCCAAGGAGAGTTCCGCCGAGGCCGCCGATTCAAATCGAATCGGTGTCGCACTCCCCAATGGTTTGGTTCGCGCCGATCAACGATCCTAACAAACCCGACTGGGAGATATTGCCGCAGGAGGCAAAGGCGGGCGAGGTTATTTTGTCGAAGCGGAATGAGCTTGGCATTTTGTCGAACTTTGCGGCGACGCCGTTTGAGCTTTATGGCAAGCGGTACGCGTAGCGTCGAGGGCTTTTGGCAGATGATGCTTTATCCCGAAGGGCCGGACGACGAGCGGGCGAAAGACAAACGCGTCACCTGGAAATACACCCGCGAACAGGTCGCCCAGATGACCGCCTTCGAAGCAAAATCCGCCGGCACGCTCGCCGAGGAAAACATGAAAACGCTCGGCATCGATTGGGCGACATTCGACGGCAAGCGTTTTCCTTACAGATCGACAAATACCCGGCGAGCATTACCGCCTTATCGTCGCCGCCATGCGTCGCAAAAGCCGAGCAAAACCCCGAAGTAAAACGCATTCTCCTCGCCACCGGCGACCTCATCCTAAAACCCGACCACTACGGCGAAGAAGATCCGCCGCCCGAATGGAAATATTACGAGATGTGGATGCAGATACGATCTGAGATGCGGAAGAATAATCACTAGGTCTTTCCCGAACGGGTTGCGAATTACCCGAAGATGTCTGAAAAGTCCCTGAAAGGGACAGTTATAATAGCGTCGGGAGCATCCCGACGAAAAGTTCGCATAACAATGCGCGTCCCTGTAAGGGACGAATGTCAATGTTTATAATCCTTTGTCCCTTACAGGGACAGAATTTTGATGAGACACATTCATCGCCGGGTTTCACCCGAGTATTGAGTCATTTCAAGGGTGTCCCTTTAACCAGGATGGACTTTACCGCTAGACCTCTACCTTATCTATGGGGGCGACAACATTGTAGCGTGGCTTTGCCAAGTCACAAACGGATTCCGCACCAATGGAGCGTGATTTTCGATGTTCAAATTTTAGAAATCAGGAAATATGTATTAAGTTAGTATTCAAGTTTTTGATCCGACAAAGAGAATAAGTATGAGCAACACAAACCGCCGTGAGTTTTTGAAGATACTTGGTGTCGCGACTGTGGGGACGGCATTTGCGTCCCAGACTGTGTTTGCGCAGAAGCAACAGAATTCGGCGGTTGTTATCGGCGCCGGGTTTTCGGGCCTAGCGGCGGCTTATAAGCTAAAGAATGCCGGCTGGAAAGTCACTGTTCTTGATGGCCGTTCGCGGATCGGCGGGCGTGTTTTCTCGCAAAAGATGGGCGACGGTTTGGTTTGCGAACTCGGAGCCGAATGGGTCGGTGAAAGCCACGAACGGTTAAAAGCCCTGTCCGCCGATTTCGAGATACCACTGCAAAAACATCAGTTCGACGATTATCTTCTGCAGAACGGAAAAGTGTCGCGGCCCGGACAATGGAGTTTTTCACCGCAGGCGAAAACGGCTTTTGAAAAGCTTGTAAAAGGTTACGAAAAACTCACGCCGCTTCAGCAAAAGAAACTCGATAAATACGATTGGTGGAATTATCTGGAAAAGATCGGCTTTACAGAAGACGATCTGCGGCTGCGCGATCTGATGGACAGCACAGATTTTGGCGAATCTATCCGCCATGTTTCCGCATTTTCGGCGCTTGCCGAATATGCCGAATCGAGTCCAAAGAACGAAATGGATTACAAGATGACCGGCGGAAATTCGCGGCTTGCCGAAGAATTTGCAAAGCGTATCGGTGCGGAAAATATCAAACTCGAAACGCTTGTAACTGAAATTCTGCAATCAAAAGGAACGGTTACGGTAAAAACGAAAGACGCTTCTTACAAATGCGACGCTGTTATCTGCACGGCACCGATACAAAGTCTTTTGAAAATAAAATTCGATCCGCCGCTGCCTGCGGCCCAAACTCAAGCGGCTGAAGAACTGACTTACGCTCGTATTTGTAAGAACAGTGTTCTTTACGATGAAAGATTTTGGAAAGACGATAATTTTTCGATGGTTTCGGATACAACGTCGCATTATTATTTTCATTCGACGCAAAACCAACCCGGCCGGCAAGGCATTTTGACGAGCTATGCGATCGGTGAAAAAGCCGATGTGCTTGCCTCGCAATCGGATGATCGCCGAATGCGCATCATTTCTAACGATCTCGTTGATCTCAATGAAAACGCGCCAAAGCTTGCCAAAGGCATTATTTCCTACGCTTGGCAGCGGGATAAATTTACCGACGGCGCATACGCACTCTATCGTCCGGGACAATGGTTCGGTATTCGTCCGATACTCCAAAAACCTCACGGCAAAGTGCTCTTTGCAGGCGAACATCTCGCCGATTGGCAAGGCTTTATGGAAGGAGCCATCGAAACCGGCGAAGCCGCCGCAGAGAGCCTCATAAAATAACTCGGTTCCAAAACGCGAAATCGATATCACCCTATTTCCGCATTTTAAATTTATTAACGAATAATTCACATCAATTTCACAACGCGTTAACTTCCTTCATCTATTCTCACTTTTGCTACCCGGAAAATCAGAGTATTAAAAAAGAGAGCAGATATAGGCGGCTGAAAGTTTACCTGTATCTGCTGATAAATTGCAATAAATCTATATATCATGAGGAGTTAAGATGAAACTATCAGTTTCTCGAAACGCATTTTTTGCGTTAATCGTATTCTTAGCCGGATTCGCTATCAGCGTATCCGGACAAGTTGATCAAGGCCGCATTGCCGGAACGATCGTTGACCCTGCGGGCGGTGTAATTCCGGGCGCGACCGTAACCGTTACGAATGACGTTACGGGCGAAACCCGCACGGCAGTCAGTAGAGAGAACGGCGCATTTATTATTGTCGCCCTAAAGCCATCGAAATATACTATTAGTGCTTCCGCAAATGGTTTTGAAACATCAACAAAAGACAAACTGGATCTTCAGGTGGGACAACAACTCGATCTCGAATTGAAATTGCAGACGAAAGGAGTCGCTGCCGAGGTCGATGTCATCTCAGGCGCCGATACGATTGTTAACACATCTTCGGCAAGTATGAGTGCGAACGTCAATCAACGTGAAGTTGAAGGCTTGCCTATCAATGGCCGGCAGCTTTCGCAGCTTTACCTGCAGGCACCCGGCGGGATCAATAGCGGCACCGGAACATTTGCCGACATACGCTTTTCAGGACGTGCCAATCAGCAGAATGTTGTTCGCTATGATGGTGTCGAAGGAACGGCGATCATCGATGCTTCACCGGGCAACCTTAACGGCGAAGTTCCATCACCATTTCGACTTCAATCAAGCCTTGAAAATGTTCAGGAATTCCGTGTGGATTCGAGCAATTTTCCGGCAGAATTCGGAACCGGAACCGGGGGCCAGATCAGCGTCGTCACAAAATCGGGCGGCAATCAGTTTCATGGTTCTCTGTTCGAATATTTGCGCCGCGACGGACTCGACGCACGCAACTTTTTTGACAACATCACGCCCGGCGTCGAAAAGAGCAAACTTACAGCTCGATCAATTCGGCGGCTCGATCGGCGGTCCGATCGTCAAAGACAAACTCTTCTTTTTCGGCAGCTACGAAAGATATCGCGGACGTTTCGGCCTTAACTATATCGAAGCCGCACCGAGCCTTAGCCTGGCTGCTCCGGGAGCTTTGATACCGGGAACCAACACTCCGGTCAATCCGCTTATTCAGCCTTATATTGCAGCTTTCCGATCATCGGATGCGGTTGTGATACCGGGAGCATCGACGTCGAGCAGCTTTGATATTCTTCAGCTTCAGTCGTTGGAAAGAACCGATGAAACGGCATACGCTGCACGTCTCGACTATCAGATGAATCAGAAAAATAAACTTTTTCTTCGATTTTTTAGAGATGAAGGAAAGGATATTTCACCAGAAGGAGTTTCGGGAAGGGTTGTCACGATCGAAGCCGTTCCGCAAAATGGCGTTGCAGGGTTTCAATCGATCCTTAAAAACGATGGTTCGCTGATCAACGAATTCAAAATTGGTTACAACGGTGCTCGTACGCGGATCAACGGTTCTGCTCCGACGGTCGGCGGATTGGATTTTTCGGCCATCACCTTGAACATCTCCGGCAGTGTCGCAAATTCGGGTATCGCCGGACAGGGATCGTCATCGGGTATCGCTATTCCGGGCGGCTTGGTTCGTGCGAACAGTGCGACGAACGGACGCGGACAGCCGTACACTCCTTATTCGCTCGGTTTCATCGACAGCCTTAACTGGATCAAAGGAAACCACAATGTAAAATTCGGCGGCGAGGTACGCTTGGTACGTTTATATACCGACCGATTGGGCGGAACGACCTATACATTCTCTAATCTGAACGCATTTCTCGCAAATTCACCTTCGTCAGTCCAATACTTGGGCGACGTTAGCGACCCAAGCCCTTTTAACAATGGATTTACCGGGAACCGCCTTGCAAAGCAGGAATACTACATCGGATACGCACAGGACGAATGGAGACTGCGTCCGGGTCTGACTCTTAGCTACGGTTTGCGATACGAATATTACACACCGCTTCGCGAAGAGAATAACGCGAAGGTGCTATTCGATATCGACACCGGTGTCCTGCGTCCTTCGGACGAGCCTTCGTACAAATCATCGAAAACCAACTTTGGCCCGCGCATCGCTTTGGCGTGGACCCCGGATGTCAGCGGCAACGGATTTTTTGCCGGCGGCAATACGATCTTTCGCGGCGGCTTCGGCATTTATTACGGTCCGGGACAAACGGAAGATCAGATCCAGCCGATCGAAAGCGACCGCATCAGTTCGACCATCACAAGCGGTTCGCTGCTCGCGTTTCCGGCAAATATTCCGGGGATAATAGATAATTTCAACAACAATCCGAACAATAGAAACTATCAGCCGCGTGCATATTCCAATGATTACAAAATACCCGAGAAAATATATCAATATAGTTTCTCGTGGCAGCAGCGTTTGCCGTACAAGTTGGTTTCGACCATTGCATACGTCGGCAGCCAAGGCCGCAATCTGTTCTTACGCAGCGTTGCGAACCGGATCTTGCCGGGCGAAACGACGATAACGAACGGCAGCGATATTCCGACCGGCTTTGGTGTTGTCAATAGAGTTAACGGGAATGGCCAGGTTATCGGAGTGAACACTATCCGTCAGTTCAGCATCGTGAATGGAACCACAGTTCAGAATCCGTTCGCTGAGGTTGATTATAAAACGAGCGGCGGTGACGACAGCTACAATGCATTACAGATGTCGCTTCAGCGAAGTTACAGCACCGGATTGACAATGAATGCGCAATACACCTACGGCAAGAGCGAAGGTTTGAGCAGTGGTTCGAACGAAGCACGTACCTCTGCGGCACTTGAAGATTTCGAAGCCGATCGCGGACGGAATAACTTCGATGTTCGTCACACCTTTAATGTAAGCGCTCTTTATGAACTTCCGATCGGCCGGGGCAAAAAATACGATCTCGGTCGAATGGGAAACATCTTGGCCGGCGGTTGGCAGATCGGCGGAATTTTTAACGCTCGAAGCGGCGTGCCGATCGAAGTGAATATTGTTCGGCCGGATGTCGTCGTTCAATGTCAGATGGTCGGCGGTTGTCCTAATGGTGTAGGCGGAACTTTCGCAAACGGCTTTGTAGCGAATCTGCCAAGCTTTGGCGGCAGTTTCCCGGCTTTGCCGACAGGATTTATCGCGGTCGTCAATACGCCGGGCGGAGGTAATTCGCGAAATGTTCGCAGGCCAAACCTGATCCCGGGTGTTGATCCGTTTTTGAACAATGATCGTAATTTCCTGAATCCGGCCGCTTTTGCAACACCGGAACCGGGAACGTTCGGCGATCTGCCAAGAAATGCTTTCGATGGCCCATCGTTCAAACAATTCGATCTGACCTTATCGAAAAAATTCCGGTTCAATGAAACGATGAATGTCGAATTTAGAACCGAAATTTTCAACATCTTTAACCAGACGAATTTTGCCAATCCGTCGTCACGACTGAATAATGCTTTGCCAAGCCTTAGTTACGATTCAGTAACCGGAGCTTATTCGGCAAGCGGTGTTCAGCCCGGCGAAGCATTTACACAAAGTGCGGCCGGTTCGACATTTGGTTTGCTTAGATCCACAGTCGGCAGAACGGTCGGCCTCGGTTCTAACAGGCAGATACAGTTTGCGTTCCGATTCAACTTCTGATCGGTCTCCAAACGACAGAAATAGGCGAGCCTTTCGAGGTTCGCCTTTTTTGTTCTAATTTTCAGATGAATATTTATCGAATAAGCGAGGCTTTTCTTTTTCGCTTTTTATTTTTTCGATGTAATCCTTGATCCGCTCGTTAAGGCCTTCTTCGGCATCCTTGGATTCGGTTTCGTTCAGGCCTTTTTCTTGATATTTGGTCATGAGCGCCGACTCAAGATCCGCGATAGCGCCTTTGTCGTCGTTCATAAAATGCTTCATGGAAGCGGAAATATAAAGTGCCAGCTTCTTTGGTGATTCCGATCTTTCGTCGGTCAGCATTTTCTCAATGATCCCTAGCGACTTCTTCCGAGCCGCCATAGCTTTCTCGGTGTCGCCGGCCTTTCCATAATGATAGCCTTCGGTCCTATAAAATGTTTCCCACCACTCATCGTCTTTATCTAAGATCTTATAAACTTTTTCCATTATCTCGAGCCGTTCGGTAACCGGAATTTCCTGATAATCGGCAAATTCTTTGGAAACTTTTATATCGGCGAGGACCTTTTTCAAATCAGGTATTTTATCTTTCGGAAGCTCTTCATAATCCCACATATACGTCGTTAAATGACATTTTTTGCAGATATAATACGTCGGGCTCTCGGTCGCGGGCCAAAACAGCCATTGATATTTTGAGGGCCAGGAATATATATAGCTGCCGTAACTGCCTACGACTTGAAAGGTGTTTTTCTGTCCATCGATCGGACAGATGAAATCTTTCGGGAACCATGTTGTGGCAAATGCCGGAATTATCAACGCGAAAACGAATACAAAACTAGTAATCAAATGGCGAAATTTGATCATACTGCCTCCTTTGGAAAAGGTTTAATTGGACGCGGTCACTTTTTCCTGCCGCGGGTCGTATGGGTTTGCCTGATATTTTTTGACTGCTTCTTGTGCACCATCGTATGTGTCGCCGAGGTCTTCGGCACGTTTGTATGCGGCGGATGCACGGACACGGTCGCCTTTGGCGTCGTAGGCATTTCCCATTTTTATATTTGCCCAAACGGCCAGCCATTGCGGCGAAAGATTTCCGCCCAATGTGGCTTTGAAATTATCGACCGCAAGATCGTAATTTCTTTGTTCGAGGTAAAGCAGTCCGAGATGATAATAGATCCAGGAATTTGAACGGTCGAGTTTTAGAGCGGCTTCAAATTGCTGCTGAGCTTCGACATAATTCCCTTCCTTGAATTGTTCGATGCCGCGTCGGGCGATCGATGAAACGCGAAGGTCCGGCGAAATACGGAGTAATTTGTAATTTGGATCGATGACGACCGAGAGCGGCATTCCTGTCGATTCAATATTAAAATCGGCGCTCGTGTCGTTCATCTCGATCGTCGCTGTTTTCAAACCGGCGTCGCCCTCAGAACGAAGCTGAACATCGACCGGAAGTTTTAGATTGTCGTAATTTTGCTTAACCGTTCCGCGGGCGATAAATTTGCCTTCGCGGGTTCGCAGGATGACATAATCTGCCGTAAATTCGGGAACACCGGTGCCTTCGACCCAACGGGCAAAAAAGTATCTCAGATTTTCGCCGTCGATCTCAGTGGCAAGCTGTTCGAAATCGTAAATAGACGCATTCTTGTTTCTGTATTTTTGCAAGAATGTGCGCAAAAGCTGTGCGAATTTTTGCTCGCCCATCGTGTCGCGCAAAAGTTTATAAACGAATGCACCTTTGGCGAACATAATATATTTATAAGCGGTCGATTGGTCGTCGAGATTCGCCGGTGCCCGCAAAAGTGAAGTTGTTTGTTCAAAGGTCAAAGATTTTTCGAGAAGTTCACGGCGAAGATCATAAAGTTTTGCTCCGCTCATTGTGCTTTCGCGAAGTTCAAACGCGCTGTATGCCGCAAGTCCCTGCGAGAGCCATGCATCGTCAAAAGTTTTCAATCCGACCGTCATTCCCCACCATTGCAGGGCCGCTTCGCGTTCCAAACGCTCGGATGTGACCTCGCGGCTTTCGGCAAATTGACGGCTGCCGATAAGCAAAACACCCGGTGCGGAATAAAAATCAAGACTTTCATCATCGATCTCGGCAACGATCAGCCGCGTGCCCATATCCGGCGTTCCGAACTGTTTGGTGTAATACTCGAGGGCTTTGCCTACAACTTCGCCATAATTTTGAATAAGTTCGTCGTTTCCTGTTCGCGTATAAAAACTTATTTCGTATTGTCCGACGCGCACCGTTTTCGGGATGTATCTGCCGTAAGCGAATGTTCCGACAAGTGCCGGTTTTGTGCGGACAAATCTGTATTTTCCACCTGTTGGCGTTACCGGCAGTTCGCTAAATCCGGCAACCTGAAAACCTCCGGGAAGATTCAATGTAATGTCTGATGTTGCGAGGTCGGCGGCGTAATTGTGAAAAGGAAACCAGCGTGCGGCGTACATCAGATAGCCTTCGTTATCACCGACCGAAGCGAGCTTTTTATTTAGCAACGGCCCGCCGTTCGGTGTATTCAAAATGCCGCTGTAAACGAAACGAAGCGTGATCGGAACATTTGCCGGCGCGTCGCCGCCGAGGTCAACGCGAACATTCGGACCGATATCGGAAACACCTACCTGATCCTGAACAAAAGTAACCGAACCCTGTGTTTGCGGAGCCGTCGCATTTTTTGGTTTTACGGGAGCAGCACCGTCGCCGATACGTGTTACGGTGTCGATTTTCAACGATCCATTAAGCTCGAAAGTGACAGTTCGCGTCTCTTCCTGCGGGACAAATGTCACGTCTGATGTCGCCGTTAGGCGGTTTTCGGCCGGGTTGAGGGTGGCGTCGATCTTATAATTTTGAACGTCAAATGGTGAACGTTTTACTTGCTGTGCGGCGGCAGATGAGGCAAAGCCGATCGTGAGCAGCGAAATTGAAAGGAAGAGTCGCGTGTATTTTTTCATTCGTTTTCCGGAAACACTAAGTTGTTTTGCCTATGTATGATGTTTCTCAGGCCAAAAGCGTTTGCTTTACCTAATATAGATCGGATTGGATAGTATCCAAGGCATTTTGTCGAAAGGTGCGCCAAGTTGATCTAAATAGACCTCAACACGGTAAGCTCCCGGCCCATCGACCGCGATCGAACCATAGTTAACCGCCTCACCGCTTTGCGTTGGAACGCCGAAAGCCTGACCGTTTTTATAAAATACGATTCGGGCCGGCAAAGGCGCTGTGGCCTTTAGCGTCATTCCATCGGTAAAAGGAACTTCATCGCCCATGATCGCATTGCCGTTTTCGACAGCCAGCATAAAACCGGTCGTGTCGCCCAACACATCAAAACCTGTAAAAAAATGACGCTTTTGCATTGCGGCTTGCAGAGTGTCTCGCGTTAGCTCTTCGCCTGCGGGCAATAAAACATGCATTCGTGCGAGCCGCATCGATGAGACATAAGGATCGACCTTAAAACCGATGAACTCTTTGCCTGTTTCATCGCCGAACAAATGTAAACCGATGTTCGAATGAGCGTCGGTTCCGGCGAAAAGCGAAATATCTCTTTTCGCGGCGATCTCGTCAAACTTTTGCAAATTAATATTTGGCCTTTCAAAGCCGCGTGCAAGGGTCAATTCCGGATATGCCGGAAACGACCAGATCAGATCAAAAAATGCGACAAATTTATTGAGCTCTTTCGCGCTTGTGTGAACGCTGAAGACCTCGATCCCATCAAAATTGCTGTCCCACGAATTAAATTTTTCCGGATATGTAATATATGCAAGCTTGTTTTCGGAATGAACGCGTTCCAGAAAATTTGCGGCCGGCATTTCGCGAAACTTGGCCGCATCCGCGCTTCCCGGTATCAATAAAAAGCGGTCGCTCGTCGATGTATCCACCTCGTGGCCGCCAATAAAAAGCGTTTTTCCGTAAACGCCGTTGAGCGTTAAAGCCGAGGTATCGAATTTATCCGAATAATGCTCGGTCATCAAAACAAAATCGAGTCCGTTCGTATTTGCCGCGTCGATCAGTTCGTCGAAAGAACCATGGCTGTGGCCTCCGAGCGATGTGTGTGCGTGGATTATTCCTTTTAGGTCGCGGTAAGCCGGGTTGGGAATTTGGACGCGTTGAGATCTAAGCGAGGCGATCTTTCCGGCCAATTGGCCGACCTCATATCGGCGATAAACGAACGGTATTTGCAGGAGTACTATGATAGCAATAAGAGCAATTACAATTCGTTTGACGATCTTCATTTTCTTAGCTTATAAAATCTACCGATACGACGTTCTCGGCGATCTCTTTTCCCATCGCCGCGACCCTTTGATGATCGGGATGATTCGTATAATGATCGAGTGCGGTGCGGTCGGCGTAAGTTGCGACGAGGCCTGTGTCGTACGATCGATCCAAACGAAAAACATCTGCTCCGACGGCGAAGCTTTGGATATCAGTGATCGATTCAGGCAATTTTTTTAGCGCTGCGATGTGCTCGGCACGCGTTTCAGGCATCGTGCCCGACTTATATTTCCAACAAACAATATGTGTGATCATTTATTCTCTTTATTTTCGCACCATTCTTTTGTGACCTGATGGCGGTATTCAAACATTCTCTTTATCTGCGGCTGAACTGCGATCGGTGCGGCAAGCGGCCCAAATATCGGTATCGGCATTTCGTAATCGATCTCGTCGCGAAGCATGCTGCCGCCTTTTTCGTCCGGTTCGATAATGTGTTTATGCCGCCAGCTTCGAAACGGTCCGCTGATCTGAACATCTTCAAATGAATGCGGCGGATCATATGCGACGTGTTCGGCGACCCAACGCGATGGAAAGATCCACATTATTTTTTGCTCAATTATCGCCCGCGAACCGACCTTGCTAATGTCGGCTTTCTGTATAACTTTCGCATTCTCCCAGGGCGGAATGAGCCGATCGATCGCGTCCGGTAATTCGTGAAAAGCGAAAACGCGTTCCGGCGAAGCATCTATGTGACTTTCTTTTACAAAACGCATCTCAATCAACGATAGCATACGCCGGGCGAAGTTCACTGAGCGCGTCGTTCAGCAAAACCCAATCTTTTTCCAAATGACTTTCATCAACGCGGATGTTTCCGACGGAAAGCCGCATTGCAAATTTGCCGTTCAGCTTCGTATGCGAAATATATGCTTCGCCGTCGGAATTTATTTTGTTCATCATTGCTTCGTTGAGAGCATCAAGATCGTCAATGTCTTTCGGTGCGGCGCGAAAACAAACGAGTGCAAATGGAACCGGTGCGAGCATTTCGAAATCCGGCGATCCTTCGACCCACGAGGCAAAAAGGCGAGCAAGCCGGCAATGTTCGCGAAGCATCTCGACCAGCTTTTCGCGGCCAAAATATCTGATGACAAACCAGAACTTCAGCGCACGAAAACGCCGGCCGAGCTGAATACCGTAATCCATTCCATTCTTGACCGTATCCTTTTCGGCAGTTTTCAAATATTCCGGTATCAGTGAGAACGCCGCTTTTAGCTGATCAAGGTCGCGGCAATAAAGGACGGAAAGATCGAACGGCGTGAACATCCATTTGTGCGGATTAACGACGATCGAATCTGCACGGTCCCAACCTTTGAACGAAGCGCGAAGCTCGGGGATTATTGCCGCCGAACCGGCGTATGCAGCATCGACGTGGAGCCAGAGACTATATTTTTCGGCAATGTCGGCGATCTTATCGACCGGATCGATGCTGGTCGAAGACGTCGTTCCGATCGTCGGGATTACGCAGATCGGTTTGTAGCCAGCGGCGATATCTTCTTCGATCGCTTCCACAAGTTTTTCCGGCAGCATCTCAAAGCGCTCATTGCATTCGATCTTTCGCAGGCCGCGAAGTCCGAGACCAAGTGTTATCAAAGCTTTGTCGATCGATGAATGAACATGTTCGGAACAATAGACGCGAAGCAGCGGCAGATCGCCGCGGCCGCTCATTCCTAGATCTCGTATGTCAAAACCGGAGCGTTCGCGGGCAATGGCGATGGCATGCATAGTCGAAACGCTTGCCGTATCGTAAATAATTCCTTCGAAAACATCGGGCAAGCCGATCATTTGCCGAAACCAATTGAGCACAACGTCTTCGAGTTCAGCCGATGCCGGAGCCGTTCGCCAAAGCATCGCTTTCATATCGAAAGCGGCGGAAAACATCTCACCGAAAATTCCGGCCGCTGATGTCGAGGTCGAAAACAGCCCGTGAAAATTCGGATGATTCCAATTCGTTACAGCCGGCATGATCAGCCGATCAACGTCAGCTAATATCTGATCAAAACCTTCGCCGGATTCCGGAGCTTTTGACGGCAAAGCCGCCGCGAGTGAACCGGGTTCGATCTGTGATAGCACCGGCAGCGATTCGATATTTTCAAAATAATCCGCAATGCGGTCGATTATCTGATAGCCGAATTTGCGCAGATCTTCGGGCGGCATATCTCCTAAATTTTTGTTATTCATATTGCGGCCTCAGTAAAAGTACATTTTAACCGATAACCGTTTTGCATACTATATCGACCGCGAAAGCTTGAAAAAACAGGGCATTCAAAGTTACAATGCTCAACGTCACACAACTTTCCCTGACAACGAGCCGACCAAAGGCAACAAGCATAATTTAGATAATCGCCGAGGTAATTAATGAACCAAAGACTACTGAAGTATATTCTGTCCGCTATAACTATATTCCTTTTACCGACCATCGCTTTCGCGCAGGAAAAAGGAATAGATGAAAAGATCGACGCTGCATTTAAGCCCATCGCCGATGCCTGGGAAGCTATCGTATTTTATCCAATACCGCTTCCGGCACCTTATAATCTGCCGATAGTTCTGATCCTTTTAGTGTTTGGGGCTTTGTTCTTCACGATCTACTTCGGTTTTATTAATTTACGAAGATTTCCTCTTGCCATTCAGGTCGTTCGCGGAAAATATGACGATATCGAAATGGCGGACGATCCGGATCATAAAGAGCCGCATGTCGACAAAGCCGAACTCAATATAGTTGACGGCGACATTGTCGACACGATCAAGGACGAAAGTCACCACGGCGAAGTAAGCCATTTTCAGGCGCTGGCGACGGCGGTTTCGGGAACTGTCGGTTTGGGAAATATCGCCGGCGTTGCCATTGCGATCGGCATCGGCGGCCCGGGAGCGACATTTTGGATGATCATTGCCGGTTTGCTAGGAATGTCGTCAAAGTTCGTTGAATGTACTTTGGGTGTGAAATATCGCGATGTTGATTCGACCGGAACGGTACACGGCGGACCGATGTATTATCTTTCGCGCGGCCTGAGCGAGATGAAAATGAGCGGATTTGGAAAAGTTCTTGCCATAGTTTTTTCGATACTCTGCGTTGGCGGTTCTTTTGGCGGCGGAAACGCTTTTCAGGCAAATCAGGCTACGACCCAGCTTGCCATTACCTTCGGACTCGAAGGCGGAGCGATGCGAACGATCGTCGGAATTGTGATGGCTCTTCTCGTCGCTGTCGTTATTATCGGCGGCATCAAACGCATCGCTAGCGTTACGGAAAAATTGGTTCCTCTTATGGCGATAATTTATATCGTCGCGTCGCTTATAATTATACTTGCTCATTTTACCGAAATACCGGCGGCGATCAGTGAGATCTTTTACGGAGCATTTACACCGACTGCGGCCGTTGGCGGTTTTGCCGGTGTGCTCATCCAAGGCTTTAGGCGAGCGGCTTTCTCAAACGAAGCCGGTGCCGGTTCTGCCGCTATTGCCCACTCGGCCGTAAGAACAAAATATCCCGCCAGCGAAGGTATCGTTGCATTGCTCGAACCATTTATCGATACCGTCGTCATCTGCTCGATGACCGCGATCGTGATTGTTCTTTATAATGTCGAAGGACATTTTGTTTATGGTCAGGTTGCTGATACTAGTACGACATTTGGCGTTGCCCTTACCGGAAGCGCATACAACGATGTATTGCCGGGCTTTAATGTCGTTCTGACCGTTGCGGTCGCTTTGTTCGCATTCTCGACAATGATCTCTTGGTCATATTACGGCCTGCAGTCTTGGAAATATCTGTTCGGGCGTTCGATGGCAGTGGATCTTACTTACAAATTCCTGTTCTGTATTTTCGTTATTATCGGCGCCGCCGCCTCGCTCGGTTCGGTACTCGCGTTTTCAGATGCGATGATCCTGGCGATGGTGTTTCCAAATATGATCGGGCTTCTTTTCTTATTCCCGAAAGTAAAAACCGAACTTACGCGGTATCTAAAAGCTATTAAGAAAGAGTAGGTAAAATTTATTTTATTGGCTAAATGTCCGTTCCGGTATGAGTTATCGGGACGGACATTTTTTTCGCGCCGATAAAAGGTTTCGCTTGACTAAGAAACCCCACAGGCGTATCTTTCGTATGCTATACGAAAATCCCATTTTTGATTTATCAAAATAAACAGAACTCACTGAAAGGAGCTGCTAAATGTCACTTTTTTCGACTAAACCTATTTCCAGGCTGATCGCCGAGTCCGAAGAAACCGGCGAAAATACGCTCAAGAAAACCTTGAGCGCTTTAGATCTAACAATGCTCGGAGTCGGTGCTATTATCGGCACCGGCATTTTTGTGCTTACCGGCCAGGCTGCCGGTAAACACGCCGGTCCGGCCGTCGTTATTTCGATGGTTATTGCCGGTGTTGTCAGCGCTTTTGCCGCGTTGTGCTATTCCGAATTTGCCGCCAGCGTTCCAATATCCGGTTCGGCATATGCTTACGGCTACGGCACGCTAGGTGAGTTTGTCGCTTGGATCATCGGCTGGGATCTTATTCTCGAATACGCTTTCGGCGCGGCAACCGTTGCTGTCGGATGGTCGGGTTATGTGGTGAGTCTGCTACAGACATTGGGCATCAATTTCCCACTTAGCGTTAAGCGCTCCGCCCGGGACTCCGATCATGGATTCCAACGGAGTCGTCATCGCACATGGTATTTTCAATCTGCCCGCAACACTTATTGCCGTCGGCGTGACATTTTTGCTTATCCGCGGAATTAAGGAATCAGCGAGTTTTAATTCGGTAATAGTCATTATCAAGATCATCGTAGTTATTATCTTTATTATTGCGGGTATCGGATATGTGAATACGGACAATATGGGAATCGGCTCCATTGTCGGCAGCCCTGGATGTGCGGAATTCATGCCATTTGGATTCTCAGGGTGTTATCACCGGGGCGGCAGTTATCTTCTTTGCATATATCGGTTTTGATGCGGTTTCGACCGCCGCACAAGAAGCGAAAAACCCGCAGCGTGATATGCCTATTGGCATTTTGGGAACCTGGCGATCTGTACGGTCCTGTACATTTTGGTTTCGGGAGTTATGGTCGGATTAGTTGATTATAAGCTTTTACAGACGCAGCCGCTCCGCTAGCTACTGCGATCGACGAAGCCCTAAAAGCTCAGCAAGGTACAACATGCAGGGGTCATGGGTCAAATACTTGCGTGTCTTCTCGACCTATATTATCAAGATCGGTGCCGTGCTTGGACTTAGCTCGACTATGGTCGTGATGATGATGGGTACAGCCTCGTGTTTTCTATTCGATGTCAAAGGACGGTCTTTTGCCGGCTTGGGCTTCGAAGATCCATCCGAAATTCCGAACGCCGCATGTCACAACGGCGATCACCGGAACGATCGTGGCTATTCTTGCGGGTTTAGTGCCAATCAGCCTTCTTGGCGAACTCGTTAGTATCGGAACACTCTTTGCGTTTGTGATCGTCGGAACCGGAATTATTATTCTGCGTTCATCCAAACCGGCTCTTCAATCGACCGTTCAAAGTGCCGTTTTCACCATTTATTCCTCTTGCGACAGTTATTTCGGCGGCTTTTTGATGAATAGCTTGCCATTGATACATGGATACGACTTATCGACTGGATGGCCATCGGCCTTTTATCTATTTCGCATATAGCTACACGCACAGCAAATCGGCCGTGGAAGAAGATCGCATCTGACGAGGTTCCGAGTAAATTATAAACCGCCGATAGCAGCAATGTTCGCGATATTGCTCGCGATCGCTCTTGACGATCTATCAGGTCGCTTCACTGATGGTTTGGTAGGTGAGCCGGAAAAAGGTGCTGACAGCATCGATTAATATGGCGGTAAGGCTGTTCGCTTGGATACTTACTGGTGTACTCGTATGATGTGCTGATGTACGGCAAAAGAGCCGGATCGCCATACGAAGCACTCGACGAGATCGATCGGGCTGCATTCTCTCGGTTGCCAATGTCGTCTTGTGGGGAGGCATAACGTTCTGGTACTTTATGCATTATGCACGACAAAATAATACCCTAGATGTTTCTTGAGGAAAAATGAAAAGGAGGCTGTCTGAAATGAAGACAGCCTCTTTTTAGCAAATAATGGATTAACAAACAGTGCGGAAAAGCAGCTGAGCGGCAGGAATGGTGCCATTGCAAAAGCCTGCGTGTCGGAAGGGCTTATCACTCACCGCCGAAACCCACGGGCGAAACTGACCGGAACGCACGGGTTCTCGCGTGAGAGGCGGGCGATCGAGAAGCACCGTGGAGCATTATGACGACAGTCGTTTCGCCGGAGAAACAGCCGATCGCGGACAAGTAGTGACCAGAGTTCCATTTTGGTGCAGAAAAAGAGACTGCCTTTTCAGACAGCCTCTTTTTAATTTATTCAGTTCTGATTACTGAAGTTGCGGCGGAGCTTGCGGGATCGCGGGTGTATCGGCTTCGTCGAGTCTTGCGAGCACATCGGGATAAAGCTTGATATCGCCGTTCGCTTCCATACGCTGGCGTGTTTGGGCAAGATATTCGGAGAATACTTCGCCGCGTTTTTGCTGGAGCATTTGCTGCATCAGAGTGTCACGCTGAGCGGCGAAATCGGACATATTGGCCTCTTCGCGTTTGTTTACCGTGACGACGTACCAAGATTCGCCCACCTTTATCGGCTGCTTCATTGTTTCGCCTGCTTTCATTGCGTAGATCGCGTTGTCAAGGTCTTCGCTTCGGGAAGCACCCGGACCGGTTCCAAGCGGCGAGCCGAGGATATAATCCTTTTGATCTTCGGCTTTCAAACCGTTGCTCGAAGCAGCGGCGGAAAGGCTTTCGTTCGCTGCGGCATCAGCTATCTTTTTCGCGGTCGCTTCGACCTGGCTGCGGGCTTTTTCGAGTTTTACGATCTCTACGAGTTGATCTTTAACCTCCGCAAAATCAGCATCACGAGGTTCTTTTTTATCGACCAACATAGGTATCGCAAAACCGTCTTGTATCGGCGTTTTTTCGCCAACATCTCCTGCATTTTCCAATGGTTCGATGCCTTGTTCGAACTGCGGTGAAATGCCGACATTTTCGACGTTGTCACCGGGTTTGATATAAGGCGTTTCGCGAACCATTTTTGCCGGATCCATATTTGCCGCAGCTGCATATTCCTGTGCGGTTTTGGCGACGTCTTTGTTTTCTTTCAAAGTCTTATCGACCTTTTCGGCAAGCTCGGCGGCCGCAGCATATGCGCGGCGGTTGCGAAGGCTTACCTCCAGTTCTTTCTTTGCTGTTTCAAAGGATTTCGGCACATCTTCGCCGCGGCGAAGAATGAAATAACGGCCTTGATAGTTAATAGGATCTGTTATTTGGCCCGGCTGCATTTTCAGCAGACGCTGATAAGGATCGGTCGGATTATTCGTATTTTCTCTGACCGGTCCGGGCAGTTCGCCGCCTTTTGCGGCAGATGTTGCATTTTCAGATTGACCTTTTGCGATCTCTGCAAAAGCTTCTTTCGAAACCGTGTCGCCGCCGGCTTTCAGCCGTTTCACGAGCTCCTGAGCCTTCTCATAAACCTGACCGTCAAATTCAGGTTTCGCCACACGCAGCACGATCTCTTGTCCTTGAACGCCGGCTTTCTTCTTGTCTTCCGGCAGATTGTCGTATTCTGATCGCAGATCAGCATCAGAAATAGGCAGCTTTTCGCCTATCTTCGAGGTACTGATGAAAATATATTTTACCTTTTTCTGCGGCACGCTGATGTAGTAGGCACTCTTGTTCTTTTCGAAGTAATCCTGCAGTTCCTGATCGGTCGGCGTGATCGTTTGAGCAAGCTGAGTCCCATTGACCGTTACATAAGAAACATCAAACTTCGTATTTTTCTTTTGAAAATCTGTAAGAACTTCTTCTTCCGAAACAGTAACGCCGGATGTGATGAACGCTTGGAGTTTTCCGGCGCTTACGTCATCGCGAACTTGCTGTTCGTATGCCGCAACGCTACCGGCCTGTTCGATAGCAAACTGTTCATATTGCTTTTGATCGAACGGCTTGCCATCGGGCGGTGCCAGGCGTTCTTTGATGGTGGCGGCAACTTCGGCATCAGATGCCGTCAGGCCAAGTCGGGCGGCTTCCGCGCGTGCGATGCGGCTGCTTACCAAACTGTTTACAGCCGAACTGGCCGGATATGGCCTTCCCTGTAGCATATTGGAATATGCCTGCTTTAGTTTGTAAACTTCGGCTCCGGTTATATTATAACCGGCGACCGTTGCCGCGATCTCGGTGCTGCGAGCCGGGTCGGTCGCAACCGCGTCACGCGTAGGAGCGTAAAACAAAATAAGACTGGCTGCCATAACCACGGCAAATAATATGAGAACGAAGTTTCTCGTTTTCTCTAAACGGTTGAAGAACTTTAACATCTCTCGAATTCCTATCTAACTGGATTTATAACTTGTAAAGACAAACCGCAATCTTAGCAAAAAAGACCACAAAAACCAATGTTATATTCGGCATTTTCGGCAGTTTGCGCCATAAGGCTTGCAGTTTGACGGCCATTGTTTAATCATAAACCGAACAAAAAGAATGGCCGACAGAACCATAAAAACAGTATCGATCGTCGTAAAACCCGAAAACGCCGAAGCAAGCCAAACCGGCCGTGAACTGATCGATTGGCTCAGAAACCGCGAGATCAAGGTTGCGGGCGACGATTTTATTCAAGCCGGCGGCGAAATATCGGAAAGTTTGCAGTTTCCGGAATGTGATCTGGTCGTTGTTTTGGGCGGTGATGGAACGATGATATCGACCGCACGAATGATCGGCGATGCAGATGTTCTGGTGCTCGGAATAAATTACGGAAGCCTCGGTTATCTGACAGATTTTCGGATCGAAGAAATGTATTCCGCCCTCGAAGCTATATTTGATGGAGAATATGAGATAGACCGCCGTGTGATGCTACACGCCGAACAATGGCGCGGCGAAGAGATGATCGCAAGCGGCCGTGTTCTGAATGATGTCGTCGTAACAAAAGCTGCCGTCGCACGCATCATCGAGATCGAAGCAAAACTAGACGGCCAATTTGTGAATTCGTTCAGGGCTGACGGTTTGATCGCCGCAACGCCGACAGGTTCGACGGCGTACAATCTTTCCGCCGGCGGGCCGATAATTTTTCCCTCGATGAACGCGATCGTGCTAACGCCGATATGCCCTTTTGCCCTGACCAATCGACCGATCGTCGTGCCCGACACATCGCACATCGAACTCGTCTTAGAAAACGAGAATGAAGGCGTCGTACTAACTCTTGACGGCCAGATCGGATATCCGATGCATTCGCAGGACCGCGTGAAAATAAGAAAAAGCCGCACGACGCTTAACCTTCTCCAGCCGCCGAACCGAAATTATTTCGATGTTCTTAGAAACAAACTCAAATGGGGACGGTAGATCACGCTCGCCATTGATAAATGTCCAAATCGCATTTACCTTTGTCATTAAAAATGACTCCTTCGGCTTCGAGAAGTTCTTGCTGCAAATTTAGCGGAATTGTCAGGCGGCCGGTCGAACAGCGGCCTTGCGAATTAATGACACGCTGCCATGGAACGTTTTCGTCGCTCGAATTGAACATCACATATCCGATAGTTCGCGGTGTATAGCCTTCGCCAAGGATAAGCGCGATCTGGCCGTAGGTCATCACCTTTCCCGGCGGAATTTTGCCGCACTATCTTGTAAACGCGTTCGCGATATTTCGAATCGTCTCTGCCCATTATATTTCCTTCAAGATCGTTCGTGCCGGCGAACCGTCGCCTGAGCCGCCGATGTATTTAAGCGGCAGGCAATATAATTCATAATCTCCGGCAGAAATTTCACGCAGATCGAGTCCTTCAATTATAACGACTTCTTTTTCGAGCAAAGCGATATGAGCGCCGAAATCCGTTGAACCAAATTGTTCGACCGAAAGATAATCGATCCCGACAAGTTTCAAGCCTGCAGATGCGATCGCACGCGCCGCCGCCGGCGAAATATATGTGAAGTCCTTTCGAAAACCTGTCGATGTGTCATTCCAAAACTGTGAACCGCGTGTTTTGAAAAGTATGCGTTCCACGCCTGAAAGCTCCGGAAGATGCTCAGGCTCAATGGCATCGATCGTTGGATCGATTTCGACAACGCGGCAACGGCCGATCAATTTATCGAGATCGAGTTCGTGAACGCGCCGGCCGCCTTCGATAAAATGATTCGGCGCATCGACGTGCGTTCCGCTGTGAACGCCGAAACACATCCGCGAAACATTTGCCGCATCGCCGTTCGCTATCGCCGAAGCCGTTTTTATATCGACTCTCGGGTCGCCTTCGTAGATCGGCAGCGAAGCGGCTCAGCGGCACCGTAACATCGTAAATTTTCATAGCTTTAGAATAAACCGAAGCGAACCGATAAACAAGATTTGTCTATGCCGCTATCATCTGTTAGAAATAGATATATAGATGGAAATTCAGCATCAACAACACGGCAAACGCGGTGCCTTCTTTATTGAAAAAGATGGCGATTGGGTAGCGGAAATGACCTACATTTCATCCGGCGAGGGCGAAATAACGATCGATCACACAGAGATCGACGAATCGCTGCGCGGGCAGGGCATCGGCTATGACCTCATTGAAGAGGTCGTAAAATACGCTCGTGCAGAAAAACTCAAAGTAAAAGCGACGTGTCCTTTTGCAAAAAAGATCCTCGATAAATCAGACGATTACGAAGACGTACTAGCATAGCGTCGCGTAAATTTTCTTGACATAACCTGCCGGAAAACCGATATAATAGAATCACTGTAGCTCCCGCCACATTTACTTCCCGCTAAGTTCAATTCCTTTTACGTTCCATTCGGAGTTCCCCCGTGAATAAAAATATCCTCGTTCTTTCCATCATCGTTGGTGTCGCTTTTGTCAGCAATGCTCTCGGTCAAAACTGCATTCCGGTCGGCGGAGTGAATCCGTTCACGCATACACAGAATTTTGATGGATTCGGCAATAGCCCGGCTCCGCAAAACGGTGATGCTACAAATGTCTTTATTTATAGTGCGAGCGGTCCGCGGCGTGTGTTGGGCAGATTTAATAATGCGATATCGGACGCCGGTGGAACCGTAAATGTTCCCGGCTGGGCTTTGTTCGAGGAAGGCACAAGCGCGAGCTCTGTTTCGGGCCGATATAATGTCGGCGACGGTTCAGCGAATGGAGGAAACACATATTCATTTGCAAATACTGTTACACCAACTGACCGTGCACTCGGTTCGCTAACAGACGATACGGAATCTTTCAATATACTTGGCGGCTGTTTTGTAAATACGCATACGTCGGCGATCGCTCGAGTTCGGATCGGCTACACGGGTGAGATGTATCGTCGCGGCGCAACCGGAACAGGTGTTGACGCGTTGTCTTTCGAATACGGCGTTAACGCGACAGATATATACACCGGAACTTTCACGCCTTACGCTCCGCTCAGTTTTATCACGCCGAATACCGCCGGAACTGTTGGAGCACGTGACGGCAACAACCCAGCCTATCGAACTGTTTTTCCGCTAAACACGATAAACGTTCTGGTGATGCCGGGCGACAGGTTCTATATTCGCTGGCTCGACCTAAATATTGCCGGAGCGGACGATGGGCTTGCCATCGACGATCTCACGATACAGTTTTTGACCGTTTCGGCCGCACCGGCTTCGGTCGCGGGACGAGTGGTCGATGCAAGCGGACGTGGACTTGGAAATACGTTTGTCACGCTGATCGACGAAAACGGCCAAACGCGCACGACACCGACAAATCATTTCGGTTATTACAGATTCAGTAACGTAAATTCCGGCGGTTCGGTTGTGATGAGCGTTCGCGGAAAAAGGCACAGATTTCGCGATTCGTCGCGGTTCATTAATGTTAATGGCGATCTCGCGAATGTTGATTTCGTCGCGGACTAATTATTTACAAAGAGAAAGGAAAAGGCAGGAACTCGCGTCCAGCCTTTTTCTTTTTTCGCCGAAATATTTACAATTCAAACTTATGCAAACGCGCGTTCCGCGAATTTCTGCGTCGGCTTATTCGAACACGGCTCCGCTCGTCTGGAGCTTTCTCTACGGCTCTCATCACGGCAAGGTCGAAATGATCCTCGACAACGCACCATCACGTTCGGCCGAACTGCTTGCTCAAGATCGTGTTGACGCAGCACTTACGCCCGTTATCGCTTATCAAATGCTCGAAGGCGTAAGGTTGATACCTGACGTTTGCGTCGGCGCCCAAGAGAGAGTTCGCAGCGTTAGATTAGTTACGCGCGGAATGCCGCTCGAAGATGTCAGATCGGTTTCGCTTGATACCTCCTCGAAAACTTCGGTCTGTCTTTCAAAAATAATTTTTCGCGAATTTCTTGGATTTGAACCGCTATGGCGAAATGCCGCACCGCAGCTCGAAAATATGCTCGCTGAATCGGACTGCGCGCTGCTCATTGGCGATCCGGCTTTAGCTTTAACCGCATCCGACATTTACACGAGTTTCGACATAGTGGAGCTTTGGCGCAAATACACCGGGCTTGGATTTGTTTTTGCAATGTGGATGACGCGCCTCGATAAAAGTCCGGTAGATTTTGCCGCGATCCGCGACGAAGGTTTGCTGCATATAGACGAGATCGCCGCAAATTATATCAACGATATCGGCCTCACCAACGACGATCTGAAAACCTATTTAAGGGAAAACATCTCGTTTTCTATCGATGGATCGATGCAGAAAGGTTTGGAACTATATTTCGAACTTGCAGCGAAAAATAAGTTGATCGAAACGAATAAATCGTTGAATTTTTTATAAGATGTCAAAAACATATTTTGCAGACGAGGTATTCGATTCTATCGATTTTTCCGCCGAAGAAATTGGAGAAGAATACGAACAGTGCAGTTTCGTTAACTGCAATTTTTCAGAATGCGATCTTTCTGAAGTGGCTTTTGCTGATTGTGAGTTTACGGACTGCAATCTCAGTTCGGTAAAAGTTGCGGACACGGCGTTTCGAAATGTGAAATTCGATTCCTGCAAAATTCTCGGCGTAAGTTTTGATACATGCAGCGATTTTTTATTCGAAGTCGGATTCAAAGATTCGATCTTGGATTCGTCGTCGTTTTATGAACGCAAACTTAGATCGACTAAGTTCATAAAATGTCGAATGCGAGACGTCGATCTTACCGGTGCGGACCTAAACTCTACTGAGTTTGACGAATGCGATCTTACCGATGCAAAATTTGAAAATACTGACCTGAGAAACGCCGATCTTCGGTCAAGTCATAGCTATGTTCTTGATCCGGAACTGAACCGAATAAAGAACGCGAAATTTTCTTTGACCGGAATCAGTGGACTTCTTCAAAAATACGAGATCGTGATCGAATGAAGCAGTATCAATACACCAAGCCTGATTGAAACAGCAGAAACCAGCCCGCGACAATAATAAAAATGATCACACCAAGATCCGATGTGCCGAATTGTTGATCTGTATCGTTCATTACTTTTTGCACCTCCTCGTTTATAATCGCGAAAAAAATATGCAAAAAGTGTCAAACATTTTATGAAAGCGGACGTTTTATTTCTTCCGCAAGCTCTTTGCCGATTATTTTCCCGTCATTTTGTTTTAAATGTTCCAGAAAAATAATCGCACGGTGAATGCGTTTGTCGATGTCTTTGATCGTAGAAACGCTGTAGATGAGAGAGCGTCTTCTTGCCATCGGTAAGGGCTTCGAAATATTTTCGGCCTTCGTCGTCTTGTGCTAGAACTTCTTCGAATTCTTCGGGCATCGGTAAACCATATTTGCTTGTGTCTTTGACGAGATCGACGGTTACTTTATGACCTGCTTCGAGGCCGAGCCGAGTTCGTATCTTTTTATTTACCACTATAAAGAACGATCCGCTCATTGGCATCAGCGTGCATGGGAAGGTTTCAGTATTATTAAGTGTGCAAACAACGCGTCGCGAATTACCCTGAAAGCCGAAAGCTTCCGCGTATTTTGCATCGACCGGAAGGTAATACCAGTTGAAAGAATTGGCCGAATGAACCAGCATCGATTCAAAACTCACTTTTTTCTCACCTTTCACCATGAACTCTCTGCCGATAATAGCACCCCTTTGATAATGCCATTCTAATGCAGTCTTTGATAGAATAAACTTTTGAAAGAGCGAAAAAAAGGTAGATGAAACAAGATATACAGCCAATTTTAGATAAGGTTTTAGACGGCGAAAGATTATCTGCGGCGGACGCGACCGTTTTGCTGGAATCGGACGATTTTGTGCGGATCGGTTTGGCGGCACACGAAATCCGGATGCGCAAAAACCCGACAGATGTCGTCACATACATCATCGACCGCAACATAAATTACACAAACGTCTGCAACGTCGTCTGCACGTTTTGCGCATTCTATCGCCGACCGGGAAAGCCCGATACGTATGTTCATTCGATCGAAGAGATCGAAAAACGCATCGACGAAACCATCGCGCTTGGCGGAACCGGAGTTTTGATGCAGGGCGGTTTGCATCCGGATTTTAATATTGAGTGGTACGAAGAACTTTTATCGACGCTTCACGCAAAATATCCTAAGTTTCAGCTTCATTGTTTTTCGCCGCCTGAGATACATAATATCTCGCTTATATCAAAACTCGATTACGAAACGATACTCCGACGTTTGAAAGATGCCGGATTAAATTCGATGCCCGGCGGTGGCGGCGAGATACTGGACGACGAGGTTCGAAAGCGCGTTTCGACAAAATGTACCACTGACGAATGGTTGGACGTAATGCGTGCCGTCCACAAGGTCGGTTTGATCTCGACCGCGACGATGATGTTCGGCATCGGCGATAATGTTTCACATCGCGTGAAACATCTTCAGCGGATTCGCGATGTTCAGGACGAATCACTAGCGAATAAAGCTGCAGATCCGAATTACGGTGAATTTACCGCGTTCATTCCGTGGACCTTCCAACGCGAAAACACTGCTCTCGGCCGGAAGATTACCGAAGAACCGACCGGCATCGATTACCTGAAAATGCTCGCCGTTTCGCGTTTGTTTTTGGATAACGTTCAACACATACAGTCTTCGTGGCTGACGCAAGGTTTGCGTTTGGGCCAGGCCGCTCTGCGTTTCGGCGCCGATGACATGGGCTCCATCATGATCGAAGAAAACGTAGTCTCCGCCGCCGGCGCCGACAACGAAGCCAACGAACGCGACCTCCGCTACCAGATCAGCGAAGCCGGCTTCACCCCGCAGCAACGCGACATACTTTACAATTATATCGACCGGGACGGTATCGACGACATTGACCAAAAGAAATCTATGCCACTCAAGCAATTGAGCGTGGCGTTTGCTGACTGATTAGCGATGGCCGGTTCAAATTCAAAACTTGGTTTCAACGAAACTTGTTCAATGACCGAATTAGTACTTTACACCTGCAACACGATGATCTAAATTTGCTGACGTAGTTAAAACGACCAGTCAGTCTGCCTTGTGGGACCGGCTAGGAGACACGGATGAACACAACTGCCCGGCGGCTGAGTTACTACTTTCTTTGCATTTTTCCGGTCATCGCTATCGGCTTCGCTGCGCCACGTAAATTGCGGGTTCCGGGTGAGTACCAGGCGATCGGCGGCGTGCTGTTTGTTTTGTTCTCAGTTGCCGCATGGTTATTGGGTTCGCGACGGATCGTTTCGGGCGACGACAGCCGTCGAAGCCTCGCTCTTGCGTCGACTTGCCTACTCGTACCTTTCGCATTAATTTCTCTCTTGTGGGTGGGCATCGCGACGCCGTGGGACGCAACGCCGCCGGAAAATGTAATGCGATATTACGTCCTGCTTGCCGGTTCGATATCTGTGGGTACTGGGTTCGTGATGCTCCGGCATACAATGAGCGAGGCCGGAGAAAGGTTTTACTCGTTGCTAGGATATGCTCTCGCTCTGTTCGCCGGGGCTGGCTACATAGTCTGGAATTCATTTCAGGTCGGATTTTGGGAGGCGACCGTTCATCTGACTAAAGCACCATCGGAGCTGGCATCAATGAACGTCAATTTCGATATTCTTCTCGACACATCATGTATTTTAACCTACATCTCGACAGCCGCGTTCACCGCATCACTCGGTAAGGCCGGATGGCTTGGGCGATGGCCGACCAGGACATACATTTTCGTTAATTTGATTGCGGTTTTGCTGTTGTTGATCAGAGGGTCGACATTTCCCGATCCGACCGCACTCGCTACTCCGTGGTACACGCAGCCCGGTTTCATCGCAGGCATTCCGGCAGTTCCGTGGATAATGCCGTTCCTGCTTGGCGTGCTTTTGCTTCATCGGGCGGGCGATGAGAAAACCCGTTAAATCGGCTTCGCATGTTCTTTTGCCATTATAAGAGGTAACTACCGATTAACTGCAAGGACGCTTCGCTTTCCATCTCGTTCTCAGTCGGAACAAGTTTAAGTTTGGTCGTATTTGCATCGAGCAGTGGCCCGAGTTCGTAAACGTTTCGGTAGCCGTAAGTGTATAGCGAAATGTATGTTGAAAGATTTAGCGAAGCCGGTGCGATCTTTGTCGGGAACGCAAGTTGGGCGTTTTCGAAATTGTTGTTGCAGTAAATAAGTATCTTGGTGTTCTTGTCCGGGAAGACCGTTGCCAAGCTATCGATCGTAATATCGGGAAAGCTTAGGTTGACGGCACCTTTGATGTGCAGTTCGTCGAATTTTTCTTTGCTTCGCGCGTCAAGTATCACAACATCCGGTTCCTTGCTCATCGCGATGAACTGATCTTCGGTCAAACGGCGTTTCTCGCGATGCTCCAAGGCTTTATTGGCAAGCTTACGAAATCCATCCGGATCGATCGCCGGGTTATCAATTTTGTTCGCTTTCTGCGCATTCGCTGCACCGGCGATCACCGCGATCATCATAACTACGAAAACCGATCTGCTTTTCATAAAAAATTCTCCTCGAATTCAGACTCTTAATGGATGCGGCTCCCGAAGACAGGGATGCCAAAGTCAGCGATAAACTCCATGATCGTCTGATTGGGTCTGTCGTTGTTTTACCTAACTATTACAATGGCCTCGGCCCGGAACTGTTATGCTGTTAATGCTTCATTATAGTTTTCATAAATTTCATTAATGCAAAATTCAATTACTTTCGACCGGGTTTTACGGACCATAAATTGGCGAAATCTCGGCATGGTTATTTTTTTTCATCTACTTGCTGTTCTCGTATTTTTTAGTTTTAGCTGGACAAATCTCGCGGTTCTATTGGTAGGCAACTGGATCGTCGGCAGCTTTGGCGTCGGTTTGGGATGGCATCGTTTGCTGACTCATCGAAGCTTTAAGGCGCCAAAATGGCTGGAATATACGCTGACAATTTTGGGAACGATGTCGATGCAGGATTCGCCCGATAAATGGGTCGCAACGCACCGCATTCATCACAAATTTACAGAAACCGACGACGATCCGCATTCGACTAAACCCGGTTTTTGGTGGGCTCAGATCGGCTGGGTCGTTTGGGGAAAAGCTCAAGATCACGACCAAGAAACATTGCAGCGGTATATCCCGGATCTCTTGAAAGACCGTATTCACGTTTTGATCTCTCGGTTCTATTTGGTGCCGATCGCTTTGTCGGCAATCGCATTATTTCTTATCGGCGGATGGCAGATGGTCGTTTGGGGCGTTTTTGCCCGCGTCGTAGTCGGCTGGCACACAACGTGGTTCGTTAATTCGCTTTCGCATATTTACGGCAGACGGCCGCATGATACGAATGACGATTCGACCAATAATTGGTTCGTCGCCTTGCTTACCTTTGGCGAAGGCTGGCACAACAATCATCACGCATTCCCGACCTCGGCTCGTCACGGTTTACAGTGGTATCAATTTGATATGAACTGGATCACTATACGGATTTTCGAACGCCTCGGCTGGGCGACTAAAATACGCTTGTTCGATGTGCCGTCGGCTGTTCCCATCTTGAATGAAACTACCTAACGGACTATATTGGTGCAATAAACAAAAAAGGGGGCTTCTATGAATAGATACGGAAAATTTGCGGCGATGATCCTTACCTCCACGGTCGTTATGTTCGGGCTGATGTATCTGAATACGTATCGATCTGACCATATATTCTTCAGCGAGACGCGGATGTATATGGCGTTTATAATGGGCGCGGTGATGGCGATCATAATGCTTGGTTTCATGTTCAACATGTATTCCAGTAAAAAGATCAATATCGCGATCATACTTGGGTCGATCGCGATATTTGCGGCATCGCTCTGGCTGGTCAGAAGCCAGGAAACCATCGAAGATGTGTCGTGGATGAAAGCGATGATTCCGCATCATTCGATCGCAATACTTACGAGCGAACGCGCCCATATCAAAGACCCCAGAGTGCGAAAGCTTGCCGATGGTATCATCGAAACTCAGCGAAAAGAGATCGCGGAAATGGAAGACCTGATCAAAGATCTTGAAAGTAAATGACAACCGATCCGAAAAATTACAGCGAATTTTGGGATTTTTATGTTAGCGAGCACAGCAAGCCCTTAACGCGGGCCCTGCATTTTATCGGAACATCACTTGGTCTTATATTGCTTATTTGGTTCGTTGCTCGCGGAACTTGGTACTATTTTCCCATTTTTTTTGTCATCGGATATGGATTCGCCTGGTTCGCTCATTTTGTCGTCGAAAAAAACAAACCGGCGAGTTTTCGCTTTCCACTGTGGTCGTTTATCAGCGATTTTAAAATGATGTGGTTTATGTTGACCGGAAGGATGAGCAGCGAGGTCGAACGGGTATCATCACCATTAGCGTAAAGCCGCAGAGACTCCAAGATCTAAAAATTTCGTTTTGTTTTAATCTAAGAATATTTATTCTTTGGGCGTTGAGTCTTAGCGACTTTGCGTTAAAGTTTCGGAGATCATTTGCAGCGAGCGGTCATACCGATACGAGATGCCCATATGTCCGTCGTCAAATTCTTCGTGGATAAAATCGATCCCGTGGTCGGCAAAGCGTTTGCACAAAATGCGTGCCCCAACGTCTAATGCAAACTCGTCCCGTTTGCCTGCATCTACGTAAAGTAATTTCAACGACCGCAAGTTTTCCACATATTTTTCCACAAGCCTGACCGGATCGTGTTCCAACCAACGGTCAAAGACATCTTGTCGCAATTCGCCCGTTTCCAGATCGAATGGCAGATCAAAATCTGTACCGTTCGCGGAATAACAAGCCGCCATTCCGATCGTGTTCAAAGCGGCGTGGTTGTCCTTATTTTGCTTTTCTGTGGCCCAAAAAAGGCGCATGAATTCTTTTGGGTCACCTTTTATAGTGCGAAAAGCTTTTGGAAAATCGGGCGGATAACAATATTCAAAATATGCATCTCCGGCAGTCGAACAGACTAATCCGAAAGTATCTGAGTGGCGCAATCCCATTATCAAAGCTCCGTATCCGCCGGAAGATTTGCCCATAACCGCGCGGGCGTTTCTATCTACGCTCGTTCGGAAATTTTGATCAATATAGGTGACGATCTCGTTGATCAAATAATCTTCATAATTTCCAGTCGCAGTCGAATTTATGTATTGCGAACCGCCATAGTAGGTAAAACAATCAGGCATTACAACGATCATTGGTTGGATGGTGCCGGCCGCGATGAGCTTGTCCATTCGTTCTGCAAGATTTGGGGTAAACGGACTGTCGTTTAACAACATCTTTCCGCGACCTGTGAATCCTGTCAGGCAATAGACGGTCGGATACGACGTTTCGCTGGTTTCATAACCGGGCGGAAGATAAACCGGCAGATCGCGGATATATGGATCGCCGATCGGATTATCGCGCAGGATCTTGCTTTCGTGCTTCAGGAATTTGACGGTGCCTTGCGTTTGTTTTTCTGTGGTCATAACATCGGTCATAATACAATATTAGAAGCGGACAGGAAAAAGAATATGGCGGCAGGCGATCTCGTAAATGTAAACCCAAGCGTATTAAGTTCGACCATCGAATTTCTCACGGCAATGATCACGCCGGCTTTGTTGATCTCGGCGACAGGTTCGCTTGTGCTTTCGACATCGACGCGGCTCGGCCGGGTTGTCGATCGTGTTCGGGACCTTGAGGGCAGGCTGAGCGAATTGATCACGATGCAAGATCACACTAGCATTCCGCTTTATGAAAAGAGGCTCGACACGGTCGTAAATCTTTTGGATAAGGTGACGAGTCGCGCGCGAATTTTGCAGAGAGCCATGGGAGCATTCTATTACGGTTTGGGCTTTTTTGTTTTAACGAGCGTGACCATAGCAATTGCGGGATTCTTTAACGCTTATCGCTGGCTGCCGATCCCGGTTGGCATCGTCGGCATTATGTTCATTTTTTACGGAAGTCTTTTAATGCTGATAGAAACGCGAATGGCGACCGCAACCGTCAACGCAGAAATGGATTTCACCTGGGCTCTTGCCAACAAGGTCGCACCGAAAGAGATAATTAACAAATATATTTATAACGCACATGGAAAACGCCGGCTCAGACGCAAGGTTATCGAAACTCTTGAAGACGGGCGAACTGAAGAAGAGAGTTGAAGCACTCGAAAAACTGCTCGGAGCATGCACGGTCTGTCCGAAAGACTGCGGCAATGACCGGCTCAATGACGAGATCGCCGCGTGTTATTCGGGAAGACTCCCGATCGTTTCTAGCTACACCGCGCATTTTGGCGAAGAACCGTGCTTAAGCGGAACTAATGGCGCCGGCAATATATTTTTTGGCAACTGCAATCTGCGTTGCGTTTATTGCCAAAATTATCAGATATCGCAAACCTGGAAAGAACAAAAGAAAAACGAGATCACACACGAACGTCTTGCCGAAATGATGCTCGAACTTCAGGATCGCGGCTGTCACAATATCGGCTTTGTTTCGCCTACGCATTTCGCACCGCAGATGGCTCGTGCGATCTTGATCGCGGCCGAGAAAGGTTTGCGGCTGCCGATCGTTTATAACACTAATGCATACGATTCGGTCGAGGTTTTGCGGCTTTTGGATGGGATCGTTGATGTTTATTTACCGGATCTGAAATACGCCGATGCCGACGCAGGTTTTCAATTTTCGAAGATCCGCGAATACCCAAAATTTGCCCGAGCCGCTATCCAAGAAATGCACCGCCAAATGGGCGACGAGCTTGTCTTTGACGAAAATGGTTTATTGACCCGCGGGCTGATGATACGGCTTTTGGTTTTGCCAAATGACATCGCCGGATTAGAGGAAAATCTGCGTTGGATACGTGACGAGCTCGGACCAAAAACGGCGATCTCACTGATGGCGCAATACTACGCAACCAACAAAGCCGCGACCGACGACCGCTACATTTTGCTGTCCCGTCGCATCTCCGAAGGCGAATGGTTCTCTGCCGTTTCGCTCTTAGAAACCCTGGGAATGGAAGAAGGCTTTATGCAGGAATACGAATCAGCATCTCACTATTATCGCCCGGATTTTAACGACGCGGAAAAACCATTTCGAGACATAAGAGACTTTGAATAAAAGCTATGACTTATGTGAGTAACAAAGATCGTTATTCATAACTGGTTATGCTATTATGAAAATCTAAAGGAGTTTTCTATGAATGTCTCACTAACACCGGAATTGGAAGATATTGTCGGCCTTAAAGTAAAAAGCGGTCTTTACAATTCAGCAAGCGAGGTTGTGCGCGAAGGTTTAAGGCTTTTGCAGCAACGCGACGAGATGCGCGAAAAAAAACTCGAATCGCTTCGCATTGAGATTCAAAAGGGCATCGATGATCTTGAGGCGGGGCGCTTTCAGGATGGAGAAAAAGCGATGGCCGAGGTAAAGGAACGTTTGCTTGCGAGAAGACCGTAAATGGCTAAATACATTGTCACCAGCGAAGCGGAAGAGGACATAGACGAAATTCTCGCTTATATCTCTGCCGACAACTTTGAAGCGGCAATCAGGTTTTATGATCGGTTATTGGATCTGTTCAGAATACTCGGAGAGAATCCGAAAGCCGGGCGTGAACGTATTGAACTACAGGAAGGGCTGCGAAGTTTTCCCGAAAAAGATTATTTGATCTTTTACCGGAGATGGGCAGGAAATATAGCCATCGTGCGTGTGCTTCACAGTGCTAGAGATTTGGATGAGTCATTCGGCTAGTTTTACTACCTCGTCATAGACAAAAGGCTGTGCAGGAATACGAATCGGCGTCGCATTATTACCGGCCGGATTTTACTGATCCCGAGAAACCGTTTCGCGATATTTAGGGATTTTCAATAAACTGCCGCAAAAGAAACGCAACAGATGAGATGATTTAAAAAATATGTTCGACTAAATCAACGCCAAAACCGGCTTGTAGATACCTTGTAAAAGGAAAAGAGTTAAAATAATTGATAGACACAAATGGGCATTTAATATTGAGGATATTATGAAGATTAAATTAGCCGGTATTTTAATTTTACTACTTTCAATTTTAAGCGTTGGTCAAGATAGGCAATGGCCGACGCCGAAAGATGCTGATTATCCCAAAATAAATTTACAAGGCAAAGGAGTCAAGGATTTTATTCCGAAGGGCTTTGACCTCATTAGCCAGGTTTCCGGCGACCTTAATGGTGACAGATTGACAGACATCGCTCTGCATATAAAAGGAAATTCCGCACGGTTTATTACCAAACTCGACTTTAACGAATACGATACGAATCCCCGAATTCTGCTTATTTTGTTCAGGGAACATGACAGAAAAGGATATCGACTTGCTGAACAAAGCAATAAATTTATTACTACACCTGAATCCCCTGCCAACTCAGAACCGTTTCAGGGAATGTCAATAAAAAATGGAATATTGCAAATAGATCTTGAACTTTGGTTGAGTGCGGGTGGCTGGGGAGCCACAAATGCTTCATATAAATTCAGATACCAGGATGGACATTTTTTTCTGATCGGAGCTGATCGTGAAGATTACATGCGTAATTCTATAGAAACATACAAGGAAAGCTATAATTTTTTAACCGGCAAAGTGAAAAGCACGGCGGGCATGCGAAAAGATGTCGGAAATCCACGAGCCAAGAAAAGCAAGTCATTAGTTAGCTGGCGCCCGCTCCAAAATGTTGGGCTACGAGATTTGAAGGATTTAGGCCCTGCTTTTTCGTGGGAAATTCAACCAGGATATTTTTTGTAGCTCACTCCTCTATGCACCGAATCAGTGCAGAAATAAATTTATGAATAACAGAATTACAGCACCAAATTTCACTCTAAAAGACGACGATGGAAATGACTGGCGGTTGAGCGATCACCGCGGCAAAACTGTTGTGCTGTTATTTTATCCTGGTGACAATACGCCGGTTTGCACGGCGCAGATGTGTTCTGTGCGGGATCATTGGTCGGAGTATCAGGCGACGGGTGCTGAGGTTGTCGGGATCTCGACGGATTCGGTCGAATCGCACAAGGGTTTTGCTGAAAAGAACGAACTGCCGCTGCGTCTGCTTTCTGACCCTGATCGAAGGGTTTCTGAGATGTACGATATGAAGTCGTGGCTACCGGGACGCTCGGCTCGCGGCGTTGTTGTCATCGATAAAGAAGGAAAGATCGCATATCAAAAAGCTCAGCCGATCAGTCTTTTTAAACCGAAAGACGACGATGTCCTCGAAGCAATAAAACGAGCCTCTTAAAAATATGGCAAAGATTTTCACAGGCTTGATCGCCATTGTCGCTTGTTTTGCCTTGGTGCTGCAGTTTGGTTTGATGATGACGAGTGCGGATTCGCAGAGCGTGGCGGTCGCGGAAAGGATCGTCCGATTTTTTAGTTATTTTACGATCCTTTCGAATATTATTGTAGCTATTACAGCGACCGCGATAGCATTTTTTCCAAACACAAAACTCGGGACTTTTTTCACCAGGCCAAATGTTCAAGCAGCGGTCGCCGTTTATATTTCTATAGTCGGGATTGTCTATAGTTTGTTTTTGCGATCTGTTTGGGATCCAGAGGGCTGGCAACTGGTCGCGGATCGTTTGCTTCATGATGCGGTGCCGATCGCGTTCGTGGTTTATTGGCTTCTATTTGCTCCAAAGATAGTTTTAAAATGGCTCGATCCGCTCAAATGGCTGATATTTCCGTTAGTTTATATGCTTTATTCGCTGACACGCGGAGCGATAGCCAATTGGTATCCATATTATTTTGTTAACGTTACGCAACTCGGCTATTCTGCCGTTTTAACCAATGCGGCTTTAATCCTTGTCGCCTTTGTAGTTGTGGGAATTTTCTTTACGGCGATCGGCAAGTTGCTCTCGCGACCTGCAAACTAAGTGCGATCTGATATAGACTAGATGGCTGGAGATAAGATCATGGCAATATTCTCAAACGACAAATTCAAATGCGCCCGCTGCGGCGAAAAGAACGAACCTTTAGGTGCGGCTCCGATCCCAACCGAACTCGGACAAAAGATCGGCGAAGAAATGTGCAAAGATTGCTGGGCAGAATGGCAGCAGAAACAAAAACAGCTGATAAATCATTTCGGCTTGGACGTTTCAAATCCGGACGCACATACGTTTCTTTTTGATAATATGAAGATATTCTTCTATAACGAAGGAGTCGATATCGCACAGATCGACACATCAAAAGAAGGTAGCGTAAATTGGTAAAATAAATTTTCACAAGTGATGCCCACACCATCTTTATTATGAAAAGCGAACAGCGAAACGGTTTTCGGATAATTGACGTTCATGACGTTCGGGATATAAACCAGACCGTTTTGCTTCATCTGATCCGCGAACGGCAGCCGATATCCCGCGCGGACATCACAAAATTTACCGGTCTGCGAGCCGGAACCGTTTCGGCGATCGTAAACCGGTTGATCAAAAACGACCTCGTTTACGAAGGCCGCGAAGGTCCATCTAGCGGCGGTCGCCGGCCAACAAATCTTTATATAAATGCCGAAAGTTACTACGTATTGGCGATCGATATCGGCGTGCTCGATACGATCACGGCTATTGCTGATTTTAACGGCCGTATAGTTCACAGCCATTCGGTGCCGACCGAAGGCGATCCGAAAAAATTCCTAAAAAAACTCGCCGCTAAAGCAAATAAGCTTATAACGGAAGAATATTCGCGTGCTCGTTTTGCTTCGGCCGGTATCAGCGTTCCCGGGTTGATCGATCGAAAAACCGGCTCGATCGAAATTTCACCGAATCTTGAATGGCACAATATTCCATTGCGCCAGATCCTTGAAAAAGAGTTGGATCTTCCTGTTTACGTTGAAAATGACGCGAACGCCGCGGCATTTTCGGAGCTTTGGTATGGACCCGTGGCTGAATCGAATGTAAGAACTTTGGTGTTCATTCTCGTTGTGGAAGGCCTTGGAACAGGTTTGATAATAAACGGCGAACTGCACACCGGCTCGAAACTCGGAATGGGCGGCTTCGGTCATATGAGCATCGATCCGAACGGCGAACTTTGTTCCTGCGGTCGCCGCGGTTGTTGGGAAACCTTTGCCTCAGAACGCGCGACGGTCGAACGCTTTCATCGTGTCACCGCAAAACAAGGCCTCCCGATGGTTGGCCTTGCCGAGATAATTTCGCTGGCAAATAAAGGCGACGAAATGGCGTCGAATCGCTAAAGATCACCGCCGAATACCTCGGCGAAGGCATCAGCAATCTTGTCCATGGTATTTTTCCTGAGGCGGTTGTGATCGGCGGCGATATAACCGGAGCTTGGGCAATTATTGAACCGATCATACGTAAACGGCTTCGCAGCAAATATATTGTGAATTCCGACAAGATCGTCGTTCGTTCGGCGAGCGTTCGTCGGCCGAGTTTGTTCGGCGCAATTCCCATCGCACTCCAAAATTATTTCCGTTCCCCTGACGGAAGATCGGCGGTGCAGGCGGCGGGCAGTAAAAAATGACATAAATTTTTGTTGACTTCGTATAACATTTATGTTAAATATTCTTTATCTTCGCTGAAGACAAAGTAATAAGGCTCAAAATATCATTGAATTTCGCGAACGTTTTATTGGCGAAGAAACTTCACAAGTGCATTTTGCGTTTGAAACTCGGCATCGGCATTTTATAAATTTTGCTTAAAGACGGCATTTTCAAAAGTTGTTCGCTGCAGCGTGAAATGCCATATCGTATCTATTTGCCGGACGAATATGAAAACTGTAGTCAGCGATATCCGGTACTTTATTTGCTACACGGTTTATTTGGAAGTTTTGAAAATTGGAGTGAGCTCGGCGGTCTCGAGAAAAGTATAGTCGATCTGGATCTGATCGTGGTCATGCCCGAAGGCGAGGACGGTTGGTACTCCAACGGCATCAATGACAGCGATCGTTATGAAGACTATATCGTCAATGATCTTATCGAGCATTGCGATCAAGCCTATCGGACGAAGAACGAAAAAGCTTTCCGAGCGATAGCAGGAAACTCGATGGGCGGTTACGGAGCAGTAAAATTTGCTTTGAAATTTCCGCAGCTTTTCGAGCTTGCATATTCGTCAAGCGGTGCATTTGCCGTAACGAAATGGAGTGAAGACCAGCAGCCTTCCCAATGGGACGAATATCGCGATTCGGTTTCAAAGATATTTGGGATGCCAAATAGCCGGGTCAGGGTTGAAAATGATCTTTTCGAATTAGCGAGAGATGCTGAAGCCGCCAAGCTTCCGAAATTCTATTTCGATTGCGGCAGCGATGATAAATTTCTCTCGGCAAATATCGCTCTTGTTGACGAATTTGGAAAGTTTGAAATTCCTTGTGAACTCGAAATAATTTCCGGGGGACATGATTGGGACTATTGGTCGCATCAATTGACCCAGATCATCAAAATTGTTGGATCAAGGCTTTGTTAAGAGATCAATGGAAGGCTCGCATTACACACTAAGATATTTTTTTGACCACTTCTTCACGGGCGAAGAAAAAGTCGGCGGACTGACAGAAACGGACGAAAATATATGAATCTTTCCACTGTAGATCAGATCATTGTAGTTCTCTATCTTGCCGTTATCATGGGCATCGGCTTTGCGATGAAGAGAAAAGCGTCGAAGGGAATGTCGTCGTATTTTCTTGGCGGCCGACAGCTTCCTTGGTGGGCGCTTGCCATGTCCGGCTCGTCCAGTTATTTCGACATTACCGGAACGATGTGGATCGTATCCACATTTATCGCTCTTGGATTAAAAGGAATGTGGGTTCATATGCTGTGGGGATTTCCGATCACGGCATTTTATTTGGCTTATATGGGCAAATGGATACGTCGGTCGGACGTGATGACTGGAGCCGAGTGGATGAAGACACGCTTCGGGCCCGGCAAACACGGCGATATCGCACGGCTCTCATATACGCTTTTTGCGGTTCTGACGATCTCAGCTCTATTGGGCTACAGCGCGATCGGTATGGGTAAATTCGGATCGATCTTTTTGCATTTCGAACCGCACGTTTTTCATCTCTTTGGCGACACTACCTTTACGATAACAGGCGCAACGATCTGCGCGTTTCTGATACTTGGTATTACAGGCCTTTACGTTATCCTCGGCGGATTTCATGGGATCGTTCGGGTAGAGATAGTCCAAACGATAGTTCTCAGTATCGGTGCGATAGTTTTTTCCGTCGTCGGTTATTTACATTTTGATGCGAGCGTTTTTTGGGATAAGGTTCCGGCCGCTTGGGGAAGCATTATGCCGACATGGCGGCCGGCGGACCTTGCCGGCGTCGTAACCGGCGGAACTGATTACTCATTGTTCGGAGCGTTAGTCGCCGTTTGGGTCGCTAAAGGGATTCTTTTATGTTTGAGCGGCCCGGAACAGCTTTACGATTTTCAGAGATTCCTCGCGGCAAAAGACGAACGCGACGCTTCGAAACTGGGGGCTCTTTGGGGTTTGATCCATACGGTCAGGTGGAATTTCGCGATGGCGATCGCGGTCATGGCGATCATGGGTATTGGCAATGTCGCACTTGATGCGCAGCTTCGTGCCGATCCTGAAACGGCGCTTCCTTTGATCATCGGTTCGATGCTGCCGGTAGGTCTTGTCGGCTTTATGCTCGCCGCTTTGCTTTCCGGCTTTTTGGCGACATTTAGTTCGACGGTCAATGGCGGTGCTGCATACCTGGTCAAAGATATTTATCAACGTTACATAAATCCGGAAGCCGACGACAAGCGGCTCGTCCGCGTCAGCTATTTTTCATCGACGCTTCTGATCGTCGTCGGACTTGTAATATCGATGTTCGGTACTTCCATCAACACAGCGTTTCTATGGATCTTCGGTACGCTTGCCGCGGGAATTTTGCCGCCAAACGTTTTACGTTGGTATTGGTGGCGGCTCAACGGCCAAGGCTATGCTGCGGGCGTTTTCGGCGGAATGGCTCTATCGCTCGGTCAGGTTTTCCTGGACACGGCTTATCTCGACAAACCACTTCCGCTTTATATAGGTTTTCCGGTTATCGCTATCCTTTCATTTGCGATCACTATAACTGTTTCGCTTTTGACGGAACCGACGGATATTGAAACTCTCCGTGATTTTTATCGAAAGGTGCAGCCCGCAGGATTTTGGGAACCGGCGAAAAGTGCAGTTTTGGCCGAAGAACCCACGTTCAAAAAACAGCTTCCTTTTTATGTCGAGGCATTTAATACGCTGATCGCGATGATAGGTATTACGGCACTTTATCTGGCCATGCTTTATTTGATCTTGCATCTCCATACAGCGACATTCGCATTGCTTGGAACGACAGCGGTCAGTGCGGTCATTCTTTATTTCACTTGGTACAAAACTTTGCCGCCGCCGTCAGAACCGCCGTCGGAAGAAATGGAAAATATGGCTGAGCGTTTGGATGTATTACCGACTGAACCGATCGAGGAGGCTGCATGAGATTCGATGGAAAAACAGTGATCGTAACGGGCGGCGCGCTCGGGATCGGTCAAGCAGTTTGCGAAATTTTAGCGGAACGCGGTGCGGCAGTTTCGATCATCGATTATAACGAAGAAGCCGGTGGCAAGCTTGTCCGTGCTATCGAAAAGTCAGGCGGCAAAGCTTTATTTCAGCATGTCAATGTTGCCGATCTTTCGGAACTGCAAACTGCGGTCGAGGTCACATATGCATCCTATGGATCGATCGATTCGCTTGTCGTAAGTGCCGGAATTCAGCGTTATGGAACTGCGGTTACAACGGATGACGAGCAATGGAACGAGGTGCTCGATGTAAATCTAAAAGGCGCCTGGAATGCGGCAAAAGCTGCGATTCCGTTCATGCAAAAAGCCGGCGGCGGCACGATCGTAAATGTTTCATCGGTTCAGGCTCTCGCAAGCCAGCAAAATGTTTTGGCATATACGGTGAGCAAGCACGGACTTCTCGGCCTCACGCGTTCGATGGCGATGGATTTTGCAAAAGATAATATTCGTGTGAATGCGATCTGTCCGGGAACGGTCGACACGCCGATGTTGAAATGGGCAGCGTCACTAGATCCTGATCCGCAATCGGTTTACGACGCATGCAACGCAATGCATCCGATCGGCAGAATTGCCCGGCCGCGAGAGATCGGCGAAGTCGTCGCTTTCTTAGCACATGAAAGCTCTTCGTTCGTAACAGGTGCGGTTTGGACGGTCGATGGAGGATTGCTTACGCAGATCGGCGGCGTACCCCAAACCGCATAATTTAATACGAGGTAAAAAAATGAGTCAATCAGCAACAGAAGAAAATACTCACGCTCCGGTAACCGCATACAATGCGCCGTCGGGTTTGGACGCGGCACTCGCGGCGGTTCCATTGGCAGATGTGTCAAAAAAACCAAAACGAGTCGGTTATCTGACGAATTACAGCTTTCATATTTGGTATCAGATCGTCATTGAAATTCTAAAAAGGCGTGGCGCACAATATGGTATAGAACTCGAAATCGTTGACGCTGAATTATCGGTAGAAAAGCAGATCGAGCAAGCTCGCGAAATGGTCGGTAATGTCGATGCTATTATCTTGACACCGGCAAACACTGAAGGCCTTGAAGAAATTATTTCCATTGCAGCCGAAGCCGGAACTCCTTTGCTTGTCGAAGCAAATCCGGTCGAAGGAATGAAGACAATGGTTGCGATCTGCGATTATGATGCGGGTTATGAACTCGGCGTTTGGGTCGGCAATAATGTGAAGAAGACAGACGGAACACCGATACGAATATTAGATGTTGGCCTGCCGTGGCTACGGCCGTGTTTGTTGCGAAGCGAAGGATTTGTCGAAGGCGTGCGAAGCATTCAGCCAGATGCGGTTTTGACAGCGTCGATCAACGGCGAAGCAACACCTTCGATCGCTCAAAAGATCGCGGCTGAAACACTCAAAGATGCCGGCGATGTAGATGTCATTTTTGCGATGGATGATGAAACGGCGCAAGGTGCTTTCAAAGGATATCTCGAAGCAGGTTTCGATAAAGATACAGTTACGATCGCCGGCTTTGGTTTGTCGGGCGATCACGAAAAAGATTGGATGATGCGGCACGAAGCATTGAAGGTAAGTGCGGCAATGTTTCCGGAATATGTCGGACTGCGGTGTATGGACGGTGTTGTCAAATTATTCGACGGACAGGACGTTTCGCTTCGTGATGTAACACCGACGATACCGATGACAGCGGAAATACTGGAAAAATATTATCCGAAAAAGAACGGCGAATGGACGCCTGATTTTTCGGCGATCGCGGAAATTGAGACAAAAGATGACTGCACGAAAGTGTAAGGGAATCGTAGTATTAACAGTTTTGGAGGATCTTATGAAAATTCAGGTAGTAGCGAAAATAAAACAAGCGAGTTCCCTCTTGGCGATCGCTTTATTTTTTGGCGTTGCGGCTTTTGCGCAATCGAATACAGGTTCGATCACAGGTGTTGTGACCGATCCGAACGGGGCGGTCGTGCCGAGCATAACCGTAACGATCACAAATCAAGGCACAAATGAAAAGCGTACCGTAACGACCGATTCACAGGGACGTTATGATGTGCCGTCTATCTCGACTGGCATTTATTCGATCGAAGCAGCGGGCAGCGGCTTCGAGGCGACGAAGGTTACCGACCTCCGACTTGCTGTTGGCGAACGGGCCAGAGCAGACATATCTTTGTCGGTTAGTGGAACCAGCGTGGAGGTTCAGGTCGTCGATCAAACTCGTGTCGATACTGAAACATCTACAGTTGGCGACACGATCGGCACGGCACGCATCGCTGATAATCCGGTAAATGGCCGTGATTTTACACAGCTTTTGGCGACTGTTCCCGGGTCGGTTCAATCGACAAATCAGTTTCAGACGTCGATCAACGGAATTCCTTCGACATTTGGCGGAACAAGTGTTCTGGTCGACGGTGTTGATGCAAGTCGTGTTGATATTAACGGAACCTCGAATGTTCTAGGCCGTGTCGAATCTCGCGTTAACCGTGTGAGCATGGACAGCATTCAGGAAGTCCAGGTCGTTGAGCAAAACTATTCTGCTCAGTATGGACAAGCTCTTGGAGCGGTTATCAATCCGATCACAAAATCAGGGACGAACACTTTTCACGGCAGCGTTTTTGATTATTTCAGAAACGAAGCTTTGGATGCTCCGGACGCTCTTGCCGGAAAACAGCAGTTTCGCCTAAATCAGTTCGGCGGCAATTTCAGCGGCCCGATCGCAAAAGACAAGGTCTTTTTCTTTACAAACTACGAAGGCGTCCGCCAATCGCGCGGACAAACATTTAATGTTCTGACATACACGCAGGCATTTCGAAATGGAATGAATCCGACGATCAGACCGGTTGTCGATACTATTCCACTGCCGCAGCGGCCGTATTTTGATGAGAATGGCGTCTTGGATCCGAATCTTGGTGAGTATTCTGATGAACGCATCGCCGATCTTCGAGAAGACACGGGTTCAGTAAAGCTCGATTGGCTTCAGAGTGAAAACAGCCAATTTTCGATCCGTTACAATATTAATGACTCCAAAACGACAACACCTTTCGGCGTTGGTTCGGACCAATTTGCAGATGCAAAATTGCGTACCCAACTGTTAAAGATCTCGCATAATTATGTGTTTAACGGCACGACGACAAACGAATTCGGATTCGGCATCAACCACAACTACACGGATGTCGGTGCCGGACCATCCAATCTGCCGAGATTCGATCTGAGTTTTGTTAACTTCAGGATCGCCACACCCGGACCGGCTCAGTTCAATCAGGAACGAACCGGAGATGTCTATCAGTTTTTCGATACGATGACATTTATCCGCGGTAATCATTCGATAAAAGCCGGTGCAGATATTCGGCTTAACCGCCGTTCGGCTCTTTCTGTCGAACAGAATACTTTGACATTCTTTGGTCTGAATGATTTTGCGACAAATGCACCATTTGTTATCTCAAGAGGCGGAAATCCCAAGCTTGATTATGCAAATGAAAATTTCTCATTCTTTGTGAATGATGATTGGAAAGCTCATCCACGACTTTCGCTTAATCTTGGTTTGCGTTACGAAGTAAGCACGGTCAGCCGCGAGAAGAATGGTTTGCTGCAGAATTTCGATCTGGATACGCTGAGCTACACTGCTCCGGGCGAGAAGATCCATAACGTCGATATGAATAACTTCGGTCCGCGGATCGGGTTTGCTTTTGACGTTTTCGGAACACAGAAAACAGTCGTTCGCGGTGGTTATGGAATCTTTTATAACCGCGAACTTCCGGCAAGCTTCGGTTCTCCGGCCGCAAATTCATTCCCACAGGTTTCGACTGATCTTTTCGATTGGTTCTTCTGTGCGAACCCGACACCGACCTTTGCCTATCCGGTCGATCCGGGCGTCTTTGCTTGCGGACAAGCGGCCGCATTCGTTATTGAAAAAGATCTTAAAACGGCAATGGCCCAGCAATGGTCGCTGAATGTCCAACAGGACATAGGCATTGGAACTTTGGAGATCGGATATATCGGCAATCATGTCACACATATCTTGACTGACGGCGTTGTATCTCCGCGAAACATAAACCGTGCAGACCCGGTCGATTCGTCGCGGCCTTTAACAGAAGCTTTTGGCGATATCTTTATGGTCGGCGGTTATCCGCAATCTAATTACAACGCGATGCAGGTCAATTTCAAACGAAATTTGACCAAAGGCCTTCGCTTTAATGCGAATTACACTTGGGCCCATGCGATCGATGATGCCATTGGATTTTTCAAAGACTACCAAGACCCCAATAATTTGAAAGCAGAACGAGCAAGCTCCGATCAGGACATCCGACACAATTTTACGATGGATGCCGGATACGACCTTGCATTTCGCGATTGGTTCGGCGGCCCAAAATGGCTTTCTGATGGGTGGCAGCTAAATTCGATCATCCAGATCCGTAGCGGTTTTCCGGTCAATGTAACCACTCAGGGCGGAATATTCGGCGGGTTTGCATTTCGTCCGAACGTAGTTCAAGGCGTCGATCCGTATTGCTCAAATTACAGCGTGCCGGATTGTCAATTTAATTCGGCGGCGTTCGTCAATGCAGGTCCGGGAGTTTATGGAAATGCAGGACGCAACATCCTTCGCGGGCCGCATTTTGCTCAGGTAGATCTGTCTCTATTCAAAAATACGCGGCTTTCGGAACGGTCATCGCTGCAGTTGAGAATTGAAGCTTTCAATATTTTCAACTTCGCAAACTATGCCGATCCTTCGGGCGGACTTTCGTGTAATGGAGCGGTAGGAAACTGCGGCAATTTTGGTAAAAGCTTTTCCACGGTTGGAAATCAACTTGGCGGATTGCTCGGATTTGGCGGACCGCGCCAAGTTCAATTGTCAGCTCGCTTTTCATTCTAGTTATTGAGCAAGGAGGAACGATTTGAGGGGTAGAAGTATCAAAGCCAGAAGAATGTCGCTTGCATTTTTCGTGATGGGATCGATCCTATCCCTCTTTTCTATCAGTGTTGTCGGGCAGACAAAGATGCCCGACAGCACAATTAAAACGATCTATATTACGCCGCTTTCGCATTACGATTTTGGTTTTGTCGAAGCACCGGACGACGTTCGAAAACGTGCGGTCCGGCATATTGATGAAGTTATTCGCGTTGCAGAAGAAAATCCCGGTTTTCGCTGGACCATCGAAAGCACCTGGCAGGTCAATGAATGGCTGAAAGCCCAGAAAAAGCCAACATCTGTTCTACCGAAAGACAAAGCCAATATTGCCCGTTTGATGAATTTGATCAAAAGCGGCCGCGTCGCGCTATCGACCGCCTGGGGCAGCATGCACACAGATTTCATGGGCGCCGAAGAGCTGAACCGCCTATGTTATGACTACACAAAGCTAAGCCGCACATACGGCGTTCAATCAAAACTCGCGACGATGGATGACGTTCCGGGTCATCCGACATCGCTGCCTTCCGTTCTCGCCGGCAGCGGGACAAAATACCTCGTAACCGGTGCGAATCTTTTTATCGGCGTTGCAACCTCGCTCGCACCCGGAAAAGTTCCCTTCTACTGGCAATCGCCCGATGGAAGCAAAGTTTTGACATGGATAAGCCAAGGCAAACGCGGCGGCTATGTCGAAGGTTTGACCGATTTTTATCTTGATCCTTATTCGCTAGATCCGTACACCGACAAAACTCCGTTCGATATGTTCAATCCGGAGCTTGCCGGAAAGAAAACTGACCTTGAGATAATGGAGATCGGCGTTACAGAATTGCTGAATCGATACAACACGGCCGGTTATAAATACGACGCGGTGATGGCGATGTACGCACATGATTTTATCGAACCGACCGATGTAATAAATCTCGAAAAAGCGGTGAAGCTTTGGAACGGTAAACACAATGATGTCAAATTAAAGATCGCAACCCCGACCGAATTTTTGACTTACATAGAATCCAAATACGGAAACGAATTGCCCACGTACAGCGGTGAGTGGTCAGGGCTGTGGTCCGAGGCAAAAACACAATCGCCGAAGATAAGCGCGTTGGCGCGCTTTGCCCACGACCATTCACCTGCGGCGGAATCGCTCTGGAGCGCGATCTCGATGACGCGTTCGATCCCTGCACCAGTTGGAAATTTTGCGTCTATTTATGACCATATTTTTACTTATGATGAACACAGCGGAGCTGGCAACAACGGCTGGCCGCAACTGAACAGCCGCGAACCATTAGCGGAACAGAATCGCGAATACGTCGGTTATATGAAGGCGGCGAAAAATGAGATCGATGAGCTTTTTGACGAGGGCATTGAGGTTCTAACTCAGCCCACGCGTTTTGATACGGTCGATCAAACGCAGGAAAACACCCATTTTGTAACGGTTTTCAACGGCCTTTCATGGGAACGTGATGATGTTGTAAAAATCGCTCCGCCAAAGGCCGACGAAAAAATAACGACGATCACACGAGCCGATAATAATTCGCCGGTTGTATTTGATGTCGATGAAAATGGCGATGCCATATTTCGTGCGAAAGAAATTCCTTCGCTTGGATACGCCTCCTATATTGTGAGAACAGAAGCCGGTAAATCCGTTTCTACGATAGCGACTAAAATCGTATCGGACGCCTCCAATGATAAATATTCGATCCTTATGCGGCCCGACGGAAATATCCAAAGCATCCGCGACAAGAAAACGGGACGCGACATCGTAAACGACAAAGGCGAATTGCCATTTAACGATCTGTTGCGTGTCGAAGGTTCGGATGCATCAAAGATCGCCTATCCGCTGGCTCCAAAAATTTCCGTCTCAAAGGGAAAAATGATGACCCAAATAAAGGTCATCCGCGAACGTTCGGCATTTCCTTTGACACTTGTGACGATCTACGACGGCATCGACCGTGTCGAGATACACAACGAACTCGATCCGAAACTAATGCCTTTTGCGGGCGGCAACGGCAATTGGCACGATTCATATTATTTCGCATTTCCATTCAATATTTCGGCGAATGGGTTGAAAGTTCTTCGCGGCGGCCAAAAATGGTTTGATGTTTTGCCAGACGATTATTTGCCGGACGCACGCCGCGACGCGGTAACGACACAGCATCTTTTTGGATTTACTGACGGCAAAGAATCGGCGCTTATTGCTCATCGGCAGGCGTTTCATTGGGTCTATCCGAGTTATGTTTCGACGAAAGTTTTGCCAAAGGACGCCGCCAAAGAATTTCCGGCGATGTTCACCGGGAAATTTCCCTTGCCGGAAGCAACTATTTATTCTCGTGCCGTTCGCAAAGGCAATCAGGCCGATACGCATGATGTCGGCATTGTAAATATCGAAACCGTTGAGCCGGGTTTGCCGGGAAATTATGTTTTTGATTACGCTGTGTCGGCCGATGGCGTTTTCGATCCGGTTACCGGCTGGCGACTTGGCTCTGATTTTAATGTGCCGTTGATAGCAAAATACTCTATGACTTTGCCCCAACAGACATTGCAAAGTCTTTTTGCGGTCGATCAGCCGAATGTCGAGATCGTAACAGTAAAGCCTATCTCCGACGAAGTCATTCGCGGCGAAGTAAGCGCCGCTCCGCTCGATCCGCAGCTCAATAAAGTATTTGTCATCCGATTACAGGAATTCGCCGGACGTGGTGTTGCCGCAAAGATCACATTGCCTGTGAAGATCAGATCGGCGGCGCTAATGACGCTTACGGAAGACAAAGTCCTTAAAGATATTCCGAGTATCGCCCCTTTGACCGTAACCTTAAAACCTTATGAAACCGCAACCGTGAAATTCGTGATCGAATAACTATGAGTGAATTTAAGAGACGAGATTTTCTGAAAACAATAACAGCGGCTGTTGCGGCTCCGGCTATACTGAAAACGACCGGATTCGCTAACACAAAGCCGTATGAATTTGAGCCTTCGGCGGAACCGATCCCGGATATTCCTACATGCGAATCGCTACGGTCGGTGACGATGACGCATAAATTTTTGGATCTTTTTAATCCGCCCGGACTGACGAACCAATGGGGCTGTCGCGCAAGCGGCGATGGACGTTGCCGCGGTTCGTAGCATTGCATTTCCGCCGTTCGCGCAGGGCGAAATGAACGTTGCTCCGCTTGGCGCAGGCGGAGAATTGCTTACGGGTGTTCTTTACATTGACGAAGAATATTATGCCTCCACCAAAACCCCTATCGAGTTCGTTTGGCGGCCGGATCGCGTGGAAAGACGTTCGCTTTACAAAGGGCTTGAGCTGACCAGCACGATGATCGTGCCGTTCGAAACGATGGCTGTTGCAGTTAAGTTGAACGTAAAGAACACGACCAACAGCCGCCGCAAAACACAGATCAAACTTGCCATCAATGGCGGGGCTACGAAAAGCGTAACTCCTTGGAATGCAGCGTATTCGCCCGGTGAATACGATAATGCACGAACGATCGACAGCGGACGCAATGCCGTAATGTGCAGATCGAAACGCACCGAAGCTTTTGTTATCCAAGGCGCTTCGCCAAAGCCAAGCGAACTACTTGTTTCGTGGATCGTTTATGAACTCGACCTCGCTCCGGGCGAATCGAGCTCGATAGTTTTTGTTAATGCATTGGGTGGAACCGAAGCCGCCGCTGAAAAAGATTTTGACAAGATCATCAAGGATTTTGATTCGGTTCAGCGTGCAACGACCGACTATTGGAACGCAGAACTAAAAGCCGCATTCACGCCCGGAAATGACCGTTTTTCCGGACACGTTCCGACCCTCGTTACAAAAGACGACAACGTAAAACGGATATATCATTCGGCTGTTATGAGCGCGCTTTTCTTTAAGCGAACAACGCCGCATTCAGTTTACGGAACGACATACGTCACGCTCGCTCCGCGTTATTGGGAAACGACGACTTTCCTTTGGGACATTTCGCTGAGCGCGATGCTTCTATCGATGCTTGATCCAAAAGTTCTAAAGCGAATGATGGAAACGTGGATGGAGCTGGATATTTACAAACATTTTGGCACAGAGTTTCTGACCGGTGCGGGCGTCGGGCCGTGGTATTCGGTAAATGATTACGCGATGTCGCGAATGGCAAAAGAATATCTGCGTTGGTCGGGCGACACGGCGTGGCTCGATTCCGAAGTAGGTGGAATGAAGGTGATCGATAGGCTTATTTCGTACGCTGAACACTGGCGAAAACTCGATACGAACGGCCACGGACTTGCTGATTACGGCGGTGTCACGAATCTGCTCGAAGCTGTTTCGAGTTATGTACACGAGGTCGCCGGACTCAATGCAGCGAATGTTCACAACCTTCGCTTCGCCGCCGAACTGGCCGAGCATAAGAACGACACCGCGAAAGCCGCTGCCTTTCGGAAGGAAGCAGACGAACTCGGGAAACGCGTTCTTGATCTATACGTAAAAGGTAAAGGCATTTGGAAATGCCGCCTTCCGGACGGAAGCTATAATGAAGTTCATCACTGTTATGATTTTGGTACGACGCTGATGAACATCGGCGATATGATGCCGGCTTCGCAAAAGAAAGAGATGGTCAGTTTCTTTCAGCGCGAATTACAAACGCCGAGTTGGATGCGTGCTCTTTCGACCAAGGATCTTGATGTAACATTTTCGATCCGGCCGGATCACCAATGGACCGGAGCATATTGCTCATGGCCCGCGCTCGCTCTCAGCGGCTTATTTGCCGCCGGTGAAGTCGAGATCGCTCTCGCATGGATGAAAGGTTTGGCCAGATCGAGTATGCAAGGGCCTTATGCACAGGCGAATTTTTCTGAAACGTTTCTCGAAGCGGAATTCGGCGGCGGTGCGATAAAGGCGACTTCGGATCAGCCTTATATAAATGATTGGGCGTGCGTTTCAGGCTGCAATTATCTTGAGCCGATCGTCGATTCTCTGTTTGGCATAAACGCGGGTTTGTTTGGCGAGATCACGGCGATTCCGCAATTCGGAAGTTTTGACGCTAATGCCGAGCTGAGGAATATTAATTATCAGGGCAAAAAATTTAATGCGACAAAAGATGGTGTAAAGGCAGGTTAAATATGCTCAGATCGACAGCATTTATCTTTGTTTTGGTCGTAGTGTTTACAGCGGCGATCTCGGCACAGCGAACATCCGATTGGGCGACGAATATCGGTTCGCATTATTGGGTTCAGGCTGACGTTGTTTACAACACTGCAAATAATACGCCGCTGAAACTCGACATTTGGTATAGACACGAGCAGACCGAAGACCAGCCGACGCTTGTTTATTTTCACGGCGGCGGCTGGGTATTCGGCGAAAAAGCTTACTCGCTGCTTTACTATTTGCCGTTTTTGGAAAAAGGATGGCGAGTCGTAGATGTCGAATACCGGATGGCAAGTAATTCGCTCGCTCCTGCAGCGGTAGAAGATACAAGGTGCGCGCTTCGCTGGGTTTTTCGAAATGCGAAACAATGGAAATTCGATACAAAGAAAATAGTTTTGATGGGACATTCCGCCGGCGGACATCTTTCGTTGATAACCGGCATGCTCCCGGAAAAAACGCCGCTAGATAATGCCTGCTACGGCGACGAGAAATTGGACGTTGCAGCGATAATAAATTGGTACGGAATCTCGGACGTGAATGATCTGATCGATGGCCCGAATACAAAAAATTATGCCAAGATGTGGATGGGTAGCCAGCCGAACGCAGGCGAGATAGCTAAAAGTGTTTCGCCTTTAACATACGTTCGGCCCGGTTTGCCGCCGATCATTTCTATTCATGGCGACAAGGACGATGTTGTACCATACAGCCAGTCTGTGCGGCTTCGCGATGCTTTGGACGCAGCGAAAGTTACGAATAGACTTATCACTATCAAAGAGGGCGGCCACGGCCAGTTTACCGATAAAGACACGGCGAATGCATATGAAGAGATCTGGAAATTCTTAGAGAACAACGGCATTCAAAGATAAGCGATGAAGATCACCGATATAAAAGCAACGACCATAACCGTTCCGCTCGAAGCGCCGCTGAGGCACGCCGCCGGCTGCCATTGGGGCAGGTTTGTCCGCACGATCATCGAGGTCGAAACAGACGAAGGAATAACCGGGCTCGGCGAAATGGGCGGTGGCGGCGAATCTGCAGAATCGGCTTTTAAGGCGATGCGTTCGTATCTGATCGGCCACGATCCGGCTCGGCTTGAGGAAATGCGGTTCAAGATCGCCAATCCGACAGCTTCGCTTTATAACAACCGAACTCAGATATTAGCTGCGCTTGAATTTGCCTGTTTGGACATTTTGGGAAAAAAATGGAATGTGCCGGTTTACGACATTCTCGGAGGAAAACTGCAGGATGAAGTTCCTTTCGCATCGTATCTTTTCTTTCGCTATGCCGATCCGCTAGGTGGCGGCGGCGAGGTTCGTACTCCGGAACAGCTCGTCGAACACGCAAAGGAATTAAAAGCCGAACACGGATTTTTTGCACACAAATTAAAAGGCGGCGTCTTTGATCCGGTTTACGAACTAAAATGTTACCGAGCGCTGGCCGAGGAACTCGGCAGCGGACCGATGGAAGGCGACTCTTTCCGGTTCGATCCGAACGCCGCTTGGTCAACGGAACAAGCGATATGGTTCGGTCAGCAGATCGAAGATATAAATAACGATTATCTGGAAGATCCTGTGTACGGCCTGCATGGAATGCGTCGAACCAGAGAGAAAGTGCGAATGCCGCTCGCGACCAATACGGTGGTCGTGAATTTTGAACAGCTTGCCGCAAATGTGTTGGACACGGCTTGCGACGTAATTCTTTTAGATACAACGTTTTGGGGTGGCATTCGCCAGTGCGTCAAAGCGGCAGGTGTTTGCGAAACTTTTCAGCTCGGCGTGGCGGTTCATTCATCCGGCGAACTCGGAATACAACTCGCGACAATGCTGCACCTCGGCGCGGTCATTCCAAATCTGAGTTATGCCGCAGATGCGCATTATCATCATCTGAAAGACGATATAATTAAAGGCGGAAAATTAAAATATGTCAGCGGCAAGATAAAAGTTCCCGATGCTCCGGGACTTGGTGTTGAACTCGATCGCGAAAAATTGGATGAATATAGTGAGCTTTACAAGAAACTCGGCGGCTATCCGTATGATCAAGATCCGCTAAGGCCGGGCTGGTCGCCGACCGTTCCGAACAATCGCTGGGCCGATCCGAACGATGATAGAATTCCGGAAATCATTCTAAAATAAATTTATACGTGAAAATATTAACCACTATTCTTCTGTTGGTTCTTTCTGCGGGCAGCGTCTTTCCACAATGTGAGATCTCCGTCGGCAAGGGTGAAAGGGCGGCAGATTGGGACGCGACCTTCACACAAGACGGACCGGGAAAAGGACTCGAGCCGGCGGGTGCGGCCGGCTGGACCGGAGCGGACAGCACAATTTCCATCGAACTCCCTAATGGCGATACGGCGTTTTTCTTTTCCGATTCTTTCATCGCCGAATCTCCGGAAAAACCCGGCGATGGGCGAGTCTCCACCAACAAAAACGGTTTGCGGCTCAGAGAGCCGAACTGTTTGCCGCCGATCTGCGGGCCAAAACCGGAGCATATCCATTATGTTTACAACAGTATAGTCGTTCGTTCAAAAGACGGAAAAATTTTGCGAACTCTCGTTGGCGAGAAAGATAAAAATGGCTATTCCACTTCGTATTTTAAGCCAAAAAGCGATAACCCTAATGCAATGTTTTGGATGGGTGATCCTTTTTTGGTTGATGTAAAAGGCGAGAAAAAGATCTGGATATTTTTGAACGAGTGGCTGGTGGCACGGCCTTTTGATAAGAGTTCTTTCCTAAAATTTCGCGGACAGTCAATTGCTCAACTCGATGCCGAAACGCTAGAACTCGAAGGTATCACGCCCCTGAAAAACCTTGTGGATGAAGGCGTTTGGGGAATTGCTACGTGGCTGGATGGAAGCACTTTGTATATATACGGTATGCAGAACACCGGCGATATTGAAAGCGCAAAAAAAGGCTCTTTAGATATCCTTAACAAATATAAAAAGCTCTATATTGCTAAAACCGAGGTTTCCAAAGGGATAGAAAACGTAGCAGATCAGAAAAACTGGCGAGCTTGGAACGGCAAAAAATGGGTCAAAGGCCTGCAAAAGCGAGCCTCGATAATTGCCGAAAAAGATTCCATAAGCGATGAATTAAGTATTAAAAGATTAAATATTAATGGTAAACCGACGTTTGTAATGGTAACTTTCGATACATCTGTCGGTTATTTCGATTGGAAAGATCTATATTTATATTCCGCCTGCGAACCGCAAGGTCCTTTCGTAAATAAATACTTCGTTTATCAAACACCCACCTCGGGCCAAACGAAACTTCCCGGAATGATCGGCACACAGAGCCTGCAAAGCGGACTCAGCGTTTACAACCCGCATATTCACCCACAATTTACCCAAGACGGAAAACTTCTGATCTCATACAACAGCAATCTTCCTTTCGGAGCCAAGCCCGGCGATTCGATCTATGCAGATTTTTACAAACCGCGTTTTGTCCGGATTCCGATCGAAGGTTTAAAATAGGTATATGAAATTTGTTTGCTTTAACACAAAGCCGCAAGCCGCAGGAGCGGGAAAAAGATATCGGATCGGAGCACTCATTGACGGCGGCATCGCAGATCTCACACCGGCCGTTTTGCCCATCGGACTGACGGATGCTGAAGTTTTGCGTTGCTATGACCTCAGCCTCGATTTCGTAACGCCTGCTACTGAGGCCGTGAACAGCGGTAGCCTTCCAGTGTTGGATCTGCAAGACGTGATCTTGGAAGCCCCGGTTCCCGCACCGCGAAAGATCATCTGCATCGGATTAAACTATCTAGATCATGTGATCGAAAGCGGTGCCGAGAAGCCAAAAAGCCCGCTGATATTTTCGAAATTTGTGACATGCGTGGCCGCTCCGAATGAAGCGGTCGTTTTGCCTGCAGGCAGCGAACAGGTCGATTACGAAGCAGAACTTGCCGTCGTTATCGGAAAAAAGGGCAAGAATATTTCCGCGGCCGATGCGATGGAATTTGTTTTTGGCTATACGAATTTCAACGACGTTTCCGCACGCGACATGCAGTTTGCGGATGGCCAATGGCAACGCGGAAAATCGTGCGATACATTTGCTCCATTCGGCCCTTTCGTTGCAACTAAAGACGAGATAGACGATCCGCATAAACTGAAGATCCAATTTCGTCTGAATGGTGAAACGCTCCAGGATTCGAACACAGATCAGCTTATCTTTCGCATTCCGGAATTGATCGAGTTTCTTTCGCGTTCGATAACTTTAGAGGCCGGTGACATCATCGCAACGGGAACGCCGCCGGGAGTCGGTTTTGCTCGAAAACCGCCGATATTTTTGAAAGCCGGCGACATTGCCGAAGTCGAGGTCGAAGGCCTCGGGGTTTTGTCTAATCCGGTGAAATAGAATGTTTCAGTTAACAAAAAAAGTCGCTCTCGTAACTGGTGCCGCTTCCGGTATTGGCGAAGCGATCGCCGTTACATTCGCAAAAGCCGGTGCGTTTGTTTACGTAGCGGACGTTGACGAAATAAATGCAAACCGAGTCGTCGACTCGATCGTTTCCGAAGGTGGAGCCGCAACCGTTCTGTCGCTCGATGTGGCCTCAAAAGCCGCTTGCGACGAAGCGGCAAAACTTGTAGAAAGCGAAAGTGGACAGCTTGATATTTTGGTTAACAATGCGGGGATCGGTCATGTCGGAACTTTGTTAGATACTGATATAGAAGACCTTGAGCGATTATTTGCGGTGAATGTTGGCGGCGTCTTTAATCTGACAAAAGCGTTTTTGCCTACTATGGTCGAACGTAAATACGGCGTAATAATCAATCTTGCATCTATCGGCGGCGTTATGGCAATTCGCGAGCGCGTTGCTTATTGTACGACAAAATTTGCTGTTGTCGGTTTCACAAAATGCGTCGCGCTTGACCATGCTCTAGATGGAATTAGGGCGAATTGCATCTGTCCAGGCCGCGTCGAAACTCCGTTTGTCAGTTTACGCATTGCCGAATATCCTGACCCCGAAAAAGCATTTAGGGAAATGTCGGAAACGCAGGCGATCGGACGTATGGGAAAACCCGAAGAGATCGCTGCGGCCGTTCTTTATTTAGCGAGCGATGAAGCCGCTTTCGTCACCGGAACTGCACTAGAGATCGACGGCGGTTTTGCCGTCGGCAAATGATCTATTCTTTTAGCATTTCGCGCCACGCCTCATAGATCATAACCATCGCCATTGTATCCAGTTCGCAATACCTTTTTAGAGCTCCTTCGATCTCGCTTCGTTCGTATTCGGACATGTCTTCGAACTGCAGCTCAGTATAAGCTGTCATCGCAGCACCGCCGTCGGCCAGCATTTCGTCGCTGCTTAGAAGTTCTACCTCAAAATCCAATATATCCTTAAACATTTCCGGCAGTTGCTTATAAGGATCGACGACCGCGCCGTCTTTCCATTTGATCCATTGCCAGTCCGAAAAATTCAAACTTTTTATGCCGCCGACCGCGCCGTAGATCGGGTTTGAATATTTCTTCTGCAAATATTCCGAGCTGTTCAATATTGCCGGTAGCACCTGTTTTATTGAATTCGAACCCTTCATATAAGGATCGTAATAAAAGCGTTTGACCATCTCGAGCATATCGACCATAGACCGAATGCCTTCCCATTTTTCTTTGCTCTTGCCGGTCGACTTGGTGATCGATCTTATGAATTCCGTAAGTTCGTCGCGGTCGCTAATTTTTTCCGTATCGGCGAGCATTTGTCTGTAGATGGCGCATAGAACCGTATTTTCGTGATCGGCGTAACGAAATATTGTGCCCTCATCAGCTGACAGCTCTTCGCGAAGCTTACGAACAAATTCGTAATTGGGAAAAACACCGACACCTGCGTTTAGGAATTCACCAATATGTTCGATCTCACCGTTTTCGCGGACTATGTGATGCGAGAATTGGAAAGCGATGCCTTCGTAGGGCTTACGGCCTTTTGTTATTGGAATCGCTGGAGTTGATGTTTCAAAATCTATAAAATGCAGCGGAAATTTCCACGTTTCCATTTCGCGAAGGAGGTTTTCTTTGTCTAGATAAGGACTCTTAACTACATCCCGCGATCTTTCGATCTGGATCCATTGGCGCTCTGTCCGGGAAAGCCCGGATCTTTCCGAATCCTTTATGCCGATGTCATCGATCGACAAATGAGAAAGCTTCATTTTTCCCTCATCGATCAACTTGTCTTTCGATCGATGATCCCAGATCTCGAGTATGGTCGGTTCTTCAAAATCAGTGGCGGTCCAGCCGAAAGCCTCGCTCCAGCATGTTCTGAAGCCGCTGATCAAACCTGCCGCTTCGTCTTCGGACGTTGTTTGGAACTGACAATCTCTACAGATTGCAGATGGCTTTGCGGATATTTTTTCATCACGTTCATAATATGACGCGAAATATTCGATGCGTTCTGCAAAGGACATCGGGTCGGGAATTTTTGCGTCTGTGTTTGTAAAAATTCGTTCGCAAGCCTCATCAACATTAACGATGCAAAGAATTCGCTCCGACAATTCTTCTTCGGTCAGCGGCGTTGTGACTTTCGCTTTCTTTCGGCCATTCTCGTCGGTGAATATCCGTATTTTTTGATTCAAACCGTCGGTCGGACAAAGCGCGGTCTTATCGGTCATCATCAGCGAAGCTGAAACTTCATATTCCGGAAACGCATTTTGAACCACATATTTTTGGAAAGCAACGTCATAAAGATATGGTTTCCATTTTGCGACAAGGCCGTCACGCGTTCCAAAAAAAGTGTCTTCATCAGCGCTATAAGATTTAGATTTGACTTCGATGAGTTCAAGTCGGTTTCCGTTCTTTTTCAATACATCGACACGTATAAATAGATTTTCGAACCTTACGGCGGCTTCAAATATTGTGGCGTTTTCGGCTTTTAAGAGTTCGTTAGTTTCCGCGACCGACTCGTCGTAATCTTGAGTTATGATCTCGACGCCGTCGGGAAAATAACATTTCGCAAGCTCGCCGACCTGAAAGCCGCCTTTGGCAAGAGCCTGCAGAAATGGATCATCTATCGAGTTATCGGCATATTCCGGCTTCCGGGTGTAGAAAAGCTTAGTTGGGCATTCGCAGGCAAGTTTGAAACGCGATTTTGTCAGATAGCGTGGGTTATTCATCTGTTTATTTTATAGGGAAAATGGCGGAGAGGACAGGACTCGAACCTGCAAGCGATCACTCGCGGTAGTTTTCAAGACTACTGCCTTACCAATTAGGCTACCTCTCCGCATCGAAGCGGTGAACAAAAAATATAACGCAAACAGAGCGTTTTAACAACCATTTGACGCCAAAAATGCCGACCAAAAAAGCGGCCGGCATTCGTGGAATCTGATCTCTTAGATCAAATTATTCCGTTAAAAGCTTGGTTATTTGGGCATCAATCGTTTCGGCTTTGTCCCAGCCGTTTGATCTCAACGCGATCTGGCCTTCTTTTGAGATCAGAAAATAAGAAGGAAAGCCCATATCTATATTGCCTGAGGAATCCATATTCGCGTATTTCAAAACTACGCCGAAGCTGTTCGGCACGATGTTGAAATTAAAAGGATTTTTCTTTAAATAAGGCAAAACCTTCGTTTCGTTCTCCATCGTAAGCGCCAAAAATACAACATCGTCGCCGCGATGTTTTTCGGCGACTCGATTAAGCTTTGGTATTTCGACGTGGCATATTTCACAGCGCGTCGACCAAAACGTCAGCATCACGACCTTTCCGCGATACTGATCAAGGTTAACCGGCATACCGTCTAGCGATTGAGCCGAAAAGACAGGAGCAGGAGCACCTGGTTTAAGGTTTTGCTGCGCCATCGAGGCACACGCACACACCAAGACCAAAACAAATAAATATAATAATTTCATATTAGAAAACTGGCGGGAGTGAGGTAATCTGTTAAAAGGTGTTTAACACACCATTTAAAAGAAACGACCAAACGACCGACAATTTCAGAAAATTATGCTGAGGTTGCGAGAATTATTTTGGGGGATCTATGAAACCGCTTGTTGGAGGAAACGACGTGGATCGTTTCCGTAAAAAAATTATAGCGCATTTGAACCGCTAAACAAAAGCTTTTTGTTCATCCATGTTAAAATTTTTCAATGCTTCTCGAATCGCTCGAAGTCCAAGGCTTTCGCAACCTTAAAGGAAAACTGGATTTATCGCAGGGACTGAATATTTTGGTCGGCGAAAATGGCCAGGGAAAGACCAATTGGCTTGAGGCTATCCATGTTTTGGCAACGACACGTTCATTCAAAACGGCAAAATTATCTGAAGCTATAAATTTCGAGGCAGACGAAGCTTATGTTTCCGGCAATGTCGAAGCTTCGGCGGATATTGTCCGCAAACTTCAGGCAGCATTGCGGGGAAATACCAAAAGCTTTTATATAAACGGTAAACGCGAGGCGATCCAGAGGTATTTGGGACAGCTCCACGCGGTCATATTTAACGCGGATGAACTTGAAGTTGTCCGGGGCACTCCGGAGGCTCGCCGACGCTTTCTAGACGCCGCAATTACAGCAATACATCCGCCGTATGTTCAGATCATCGCTGACTATAACCGCGTCATTAAGCAGAAAAACGCTCTTTTCCAGCGCGCCCGCGACGCTGAAATGCCACTGAATCAAATAATCGAGCATATCGAGCCGTGGAACGAACAGCTTGCGGTTCTAGCGGCCCGTGTTCACCGTTCGCGGATTCGTATCGTCGAAAGGCTCAATGAAGTGCTGGAGAAGCGGCTTTTTGGCCGCGAAGTGACAACGATCAGATATGCCTCCTCGCTTGAGGAACATGGCGATGTGTTTGAATACGAGGAACTTATAAAAGAAAGGCTGAATCTTCGTGTCCAAGCCGAAGCGGCAAGCGGTTATTCGCTCATCGGGCCGCATCGTGATGACTTGGAAATATTGTTCGACGGCCGGGATATACGTAAATTCGGTTCCGCCGGCCAGCAACGAAGTGCTCTTTTGCTACTGCAACTAGCGAATATTTCCGTTTTTCACGCCCAACGCGGCGAATATCCACTATTCTTGCTAGATGACATAGACGCCGAACTCGACTACACACGCATCGGTCAGCTACTCGAATTTTTAGACGGAAAGACTCAATGTGTCGTAACGACTTCTAAGGAAAGTTTTGTTGAGAGTTTTGGTAAAAACGGACGCGTTTTTACCGTCTCGCAAGGAGCTATAAAATCTGCCTGAGAGCTCGGTAAATATTGTGGTAGCGATTATAAACTTAGATGCAAAAATGATAAAATAAGATGTTGGTCAGAGCTTCTGCGAAAACGCAGGATTAGGATGCTAATGAATTGTGGGAATTCCTTATTATTTCCCATCTTGACTTCCATATATATCACGACCATATAAACAAAAGTTCTATAAAAGAGGAATTTACAATTGGCTAAAGCAAAGACAGAATACGGCGCCGAACAGATTCAGGTTTTGGAAGGGCGCGATGCGGTTCGAAAGCGTCCCGCGATGTACATTGGTTCGACCGGCGATATCGGACTTCATCATTTGGTCTATGAGGTCGTGGACAATTCGGTTGACGAAGCTCTTGCGGGTTATTGCGACAAGATCGACGTAACGATCCATATGGATAATTCGATAACCGTTATCGATAACGGCCGCGGCATACCGACCGGAATGCATAAGCAGGAAAAGCGTTCGGCGGCTGAGGTCGTGATGACTGTACTTCATGCCGGCGGCAAATTTGATTCGAATTCCTACAAAGTTTCCGGCGGCCTTCACGGCGTCGGTGTTTCGTGTGTAAATTTTCTTTCCGAATGGCTGAAGCTTGAGATCTGGCGCGACGGCAAAACCCACGAAATGGAATTTCAGGTCGGAATCCCGGTCGAACCGCTTGTCGAAACCGGAACCACGACAAAACGCGGAACTAAGATAACGTTCAAACCGGATGCCGAAATTTTTGAAACTACGGTTTATAGCTTTGAAAAACTTTCCGAACGGCTTCGTGAAAAAGCCTTTCTGAACAAAGGTATTCGTATTGCGATCAAAGACGAGCGCGAAGAAGGCGAAAAATCACACGAATTTTATTACAAAGGCGGCATCGCGGAATTCGTTAAGCATTTGAACAAAAACAAAAACACAATGCACGACGAGCCTTTGTATTTCGAGGTCGTTGACGACGATCTTTCGATCGAAATTTCGATGCAGTATAATGACAGCTACGACGAAAAAATATTTTCCTTTGCGAACAATATCAACACCGTCGATGGCGGAACGCATCTTTCCGGCTTTCGCGGGGCGATCACGCGTACGATCAACAGCTATGCGGAAACTTCGGGTTTGATGAAAAACTCGAAAACATCGCTCAGCGGCGATGACGTTCGCGAAGGACTCGTTGCGATCATTAGCGTAAAGATCCCGCAGCCGCAGTTCGAGGGCCAAACAAAAGGAAAGCTCAATTCGCCGGTAAAAGGTCCGGTTGAATCTTTCTTGAACGAAAAACTTGGCGAATATTTCGAACAGAACCCAAACGTCGCGAAGAAGATAGTCGGTAAAGCTGTCGATGCCGCACGAGCGAGGGAAGCTGCCCGAAAAGCACGCGAGATCGTTCGTAAAAGCGCTCTCGGAACATCGACTTTGCCCGGCAAGCTCGCCGATTGTCAGGAAAAAGATCCTGCTCTTTCGGAGATCTATATAGTTGAGGGAGATTCCGCCGGAGGCTCGGCAAAACAAGGTCGAGACCGAAAAAATCAAGCCGTTCTGCCGTTAAAGGGTAAGATCCTGAACGTAGAAAAAGCGCGTTTTGACAAGATGCTCGGCCACGGCGAGATCAAAGCTTTGATCACGGCCCTGGGAACAGGTATAGGTAAAGACGATTTCGACGTTACGAAACTTCGCTATCACAAGATCTGTTTGATGACAGATGCTGACGTTGACGGCAGCCACATCCGTACGCTTTTGCTTACGTTCTTTTATCGGCAAATGCCGGAACTTCTGGAAAACGGATATGTTTACATAGCCCAGCCGCCGCTCTACAAAGTAAAGCGCGGTAAGAAAGAAGAATACATTAAGGATGAAAAAGCATTTTTCCGTTATCTAATGCGGCAGGCGACGGGCGAAATTCAGATAACCTCGGCAGGCAGAACTGTTGAGGGACGCGAGCTTTCAAAAGCTCTAGAACAAACGACGGAATTCAATCTGTATTTCAGCAGGCTGACACGGCGTTTGGCAAATGATGCCAAGCTTACGCGGACGATAATTGAAGCATTCGCCGGCGCCGATGGTTTGCTTACCAAAAATAATATCCGAATTCGAAAGATATTCGACCAACAGGAAATGATGGCCGAGGTTGAAGGAAAGATCGCCGCTGCAGGTTATGAAACCGAGCTTCGAACCGATGAAGAACACGGACTTTGGGAGATCGAGGTTACAATACCGAATGTTCAAAACGTTACATTCGATTGGGATCTGGCCAGCTATGTTGAGTTTCAGCGATCGCTCGAACTAACAAAGACGCTAGAAGCCGATTTCCATGCCGCCTTTCACGGTTGGCCAAAACGGAGATAGCGAATCGATCGGCTCGCGTGAAGAGCTTCTTGAACGAGTGACGTCTGCGGCCAAAAAAGATCTGACGATACAACGTTACAAAGGTCTGGGCGAAATGAACCCGGAACAGCTTTGGGAAACAACGATGGATCCGGAAAAACGTACGATGCTGCAGGTGCGGATCGAAGACGCGATAGAAACCGACGATCTGTTCACTGTTCTAATGGGTGATCAGGTCGAACCGCGACGACGCTTTATTGAAGACAACGCATTGGATGTAAAAAATCTGGACGTTTAGCAAATTCCAGATCTCGAATCTGGAATTATCTCTTGGCTGTTGCATCGTTGCTTGTCATAAAAGAGAAAACCTCATCCGCTGTGACGGCTGCTACATCGCCTGCGGTCGTCATAGCGAGCGTTCCGAGCGAAACTCCGCAATCAACGGCAAATTTTTCGCCTTTACCTTCAAGCATTCCGTAAATAAATCCTGCGGCAAAGGCATCCCCGCTGCCGACACGGTCGAAAATATCGATGTCTTTCCGAATTATACCTTCAAAAATTTCTCCGTCAGCATAGCAAACACCGCTGAGATCGTGTCGGTTGGCGCTGTGAATATTTCGCAGAGTAGAAACAACAATTTTCAGATTGGGGAATTGTTTCTGCATTGTCGAAGCCACATTAGAAAAAGAATTGGCTTCAAAATTATCCAACTTTGAATCAAAATCGAAAGCTCCGAAAACGACATCGGCAAACGGCAATAGTTTTCGGTTGATCTCATTCGCAGCATCACGACCGCCGCGTTTTCGCCACAGCGAATCGCGATAATTCAGGTCGTACGAAACGACGGCTCCCTGTTCGCGTGCGGCTTTCAGGGCGGACATCGCGGCTTCGGGTGTTATCTCGGAAAGTCCGGCAAAAATACCGCCGGTGTGAAACCATCGAACGCCTTTTGCGAAGATGGAATTCCAATCAAAAGAATCCGAGCCAACTGCAGAGATCGCAGTATTTTCTCTGTCGAATGCCGATGATGCAGCTCGCGGACCGAAACCACGCTCTATAAAATAAAGCCCGTTGCGACCCGTTTCTTTCAACTCAATATTGGAAATATCGACCCCAGCGTTCCGGGCCAAACCGATAGCCAACCTGCCGACCGCGTTATTATTCAGTGCAGATATCAATGATACATCCAACGAAAAAACGCGGCTCAGATCTGCAGCGACGTTATATTCTGCACCGCCATCCCAAACCTTGAATTTCCGGGCATCCGAAATGCGAGCTTCGCCCGGATCGAACCGCAAAAGCAATTCGCCAAGCGAAACAAAGTCCCATTTACAGCTATTTTTTTCTTTAATACTTAGCAAATTTATTTACTGACCGAGGCCACAGCCATGGCGATCGCACCGCCGAGCGAAGAACCTTGGGCCGAACCGGGCTCTATCAGAAGATTATCCAAGCGGCCGACGACACTTCGTCCGATCGAAGCCATCATCGGTTCGCGTATAAATTCCCAACCGTTTACAAGCCTTCCGCTAATGACAACATGCGGAACGCCGATTCCCATAATAACATTCGCTATTCCCAAACCGAGATGATCGCCGATCTTCTCAAGCGTGCGCCGCGACCTGATGTCGCCGTTCTCGGCTTTTGAAACTATCTCGTTAAACCGCGGAATGCTCTCGTTGCGAGCAGGCGGACGGTCGCCAAGGTAAAGCGAGGCCGCCGAGGCCGCCGAGGCATATTTTTCCCAACAGCCGCGGTTGCCGCATTCACAGAGCTTGCCGCCGGCGACGATCGTCATATGCCCGAATAGCGCACTGCCAGATCCTTATGCTCCGCGTCTTCTTCGACCTGACCGTCTGAAACGACACATACGCCGATGCTCGTACCGGAACGAACCAGTACGAAATTGGCATCAGTGCCCATCTTTCGTGCTTCAAAATTAGCCGCCGAGGCTGAATCGTTCTCGATCGCAACAGGGGTCTTTTCGACCGACAAAGCTTTCCCAATATCGATGTTTTTCCAGCCGAGTCCGATCGACTCGGTCAACATAGATTTTCCTTTATCGACGATTCCGGGAACAACAACCGTTATGATCTTAGCTTCGCGATCGGCCTTATATTCTTTAATGGTTTCGATGTGTTTTCGGATCAATGCGAGAGCCACTACCGCTTCCTTTGGGGTTTCGAAAGCATCCTCAAAAAAAAGCTCGCCATTCATCTCGGCCGCACCGACCTGCGTGCTTCTGACGCCGATATTTACGCCTATCAAAAAGTCATTGCCGCGCTGGGTTTTCTTTTTCGATGTCTTGGAGACAGCCATTTTCTAAACTTAAAAAAAGTGAGTGGATTATAAATTGGGCGAAAAGATATCTTACAATTAAATCGCAAGTTCCGCATTATCGGGAGAGATTGTTTATAATAAATTTTGTCCGAAATCTTTGATATGAATAAGACAGAAACGATCGAACGGATCCGTGCAGTTGGCGTGTTGCCGGTGATCCGAGCCGGATCGGCAGACGAAGCCGGACAGCTTATTGAACACGTTGTCGCGGGCGGAATTAGTGTTATTGAGATCACAATGACCGTTCCTGACGCGGTAGGGTTGATAGCCGATAGCGTGAAGAAATACGAAGGCAAGGCTTTGATCGGCGCAGGAACCGTTCTTGAAGCCGATGCCGCTCAACGTTGTATCGATGCCGGTGCGAACTTTATCGTCAGCCCGGCTTTGAATTTCAAAACGATCGAACTGTGTGGAAAATTGGAGATCGCCGTTTTGCCTGGAGCTTTGACGCCGACCGAGGTCGCGAATGCCTGGTCCGCCGGGGCAGATATCGTAAAAATTTTCCCGGCCGGTGCCATGGGCGGAGCAAGTTACTTGCGTTCGCTGAAAGCTCCGCTGCCTCACATCAAACTGATCCCAACCGGCGGTGTGACACTCGATACCGCTGCCGATCTTATCAAAGCCGGAGCAGAAGCCGTCGGAGTCGGAGCCGATCTTGTGGATGTAAATGCGCTCCGAAACGGCCATCCGGAATCAATAACCCATACGGCACGCAAGTACCTTGAGATCGTCGCAGCTGCGCGACAAACTGAATAGTGACATCCCTGCTCAAAATACGCGCAGTGGCGTTGTATGGGGGCCGAAAAGTTACTTTGACCGATCGCAAGAAGTAAGTCTTAAATTTGAAATAATGATAATAGGAGATAAATATAAACTTTTTAATTCAAAGTATAGTTTTAATGGCGGTCATTTCGTTAGGGTCTTGTGCTTCGCCTGAGGTGAATAACGCAGTAACACTCAGCGTGAATCCTCCGTCAGTGAACCCCTCACCTACACCGGCCGGAAATCAAATTTATCTTTCACCTAAATACATAACGCGAAGTGTGCAGGAAACTGTGCTCAAAAAATTTACTCCGATCGATGGAACGACCTTGGTAGGCAGCAGAACAATACCTGTCCCGCGATCTGAACTACTAAAACAATTCCAGTCGGATCTCGTTCTAAGCCTTCAGGATCGGAACAAAGCACCGGCGGAGGTCGTTGGTCCATTTGATGTTTATGCAAAGATCAAAACGGTTAACGTCAATGGCAGGTTAAATGATTTTTTAACGAGATCAGAAAAACAATTCCCAGGAGCGATTGGATTGGTCTTATTCTCAAGCGTTGGCTTTACTCGAACACCAAACGAGACCCTTGTATATGTCGACTTTTACAAATTTGATGGGTCGCATCAATCGTACTTTCTGTTTTCGAAGTACAATGCAGCGGATAATCGGCTTGAGCACGAATGGACTGAAATCCCAACGAGCAATGTAAATTATTAAATTCTGAATGCAGACAAGTACGGGTGACAATGGTCACAAACAAACGGCGAAAACTATCACCTATTCGAGGCTGTTTCAAAACAAAAGAAATGTTGCTCGATTTTCGACCTCAAATGAGATTTGCTTTGGGGCAATTCTGCTCGCTCCAAAAATAGAACCAATTGGGACCTTGCTTTATCATCGGATGTAAAAAAGGTGTAGAGTCGCTGGCAAGCTAATAATTTACGTCTATCACAATTCCGCTATCTTGGAAAGCACGAACCACTGCTCAAGCCCGAGCGGCGCTTCGCGTTACGCCATCGATCTCTAGGACAAGATCCGCGCCGTATGCTTTTGCGGGTGTTTGATAACCGGTGGCAAAATTTCCCGCTAGGATCTTTTCAGCTATGTTCAGTGCGGCGATCGCCGTCATCGTATATCCTTCCGGACCTTGCAGACGCGCTTCGACTTTCTTTCCGTTGTCGTCAGAAGCCAAACCCCAAAGTAGGGATCGGCCTTGAGCGCGTTCGGCATCGGTCGGGCCGCCGGGCTTTATTTGTTTTTGCAGATAATTTTGAAACGGCTTTGTCGCCAGCAGCCAGCCGATATACTTGCTCATCTTCAACATTCGCAAATTCTTTTCGGGAATTACGGTATAAACTTCAATATTCGGAATGCCGGTCGAATAAAAAGCCGTCGCTACATCGCCCCAAGGGATCGTTGTGCTGAGTTTTGTTACCTCACCAAAATCGATCTCGCGTGATCTCCAAGCCGCTGGAACCGGGGTAATTTCGCCGTCCTTTCTGATCGCACCGCCTTTTCCGATGTTCATCGTCATCGTTGACTGAGTGCCGTGCGACATCCGGCCGATGCCGAAAAAAGCGAGCGAAAGATGAGTCGCCGTTGGCAATAGATCTTTTAGATGTTTCGCCAAACAATCGCTCGGAACAACGTCAAACCCGACACCGGGCATGATCATAATTCCGGCTGCTTTTGCTTTTTCGTCGAGCCGTGCACAAGCCTCAAAAACCACGATCTCACCGGTTATGTCGGTGTAATGTTTTTTATTCCGCAAGCAGGCTTCGACCATCGGCTGCGAAGTCAGCGAAAATGGCCCGGCGCAATGCAGAACCATATCGACGTCTGCCAATGCCGCATCTATCTCGCCGGCATTATCCAACGAGAATGCACGCCATTCTAAACCGAACTTCTCCGCAAGCTCTTTTACAGCCGTCGAATTTCGCCCCGCAATCAATGGCCGCAACCCACGCTTCACAGCGTACCGCGTGATCAACTCACCGGTATATCCATTCGCGCCATAGATCAAAAAGTTATCTGACATTCAGGCCCTCTCTAAAATCTAACAACGAATTCCGACAAGAACTGTCGGAGTTTTGCGCGGTTGGTTTTTCTGTAGGCTACGTAATCCTGAGCGATGTCTTCATTTGGCAGCATGATCAGGACATAAGGTTCGATTAGGCCCTTTTTATTGATCTCGACGAGGTTTGCTATGCTCGGGTGAGGTTCTTTTAACTTGCCGCTGGTGATGGCTGCATCTCCAGCAACGGCTACGGCGCGGAGTGCGGCGGCTTCTTCTTTCAGCGTTTGGCGATAGGTTTCTCCGGGAAATTCTTTCTTGAATGTGATAGTTTTCCAAGCGCTTTTCACCTTGCTGTATTCGCTCCAATGTTCTGTTCCGTCTTCGGCCTTGAGTTGCGTTTCGTCAATATTGATCGATTCAAAAGGCTTTGTTCCCGGGGGCAAAACACCTTTTATACGCGGAGCTTTATCGTATTTATTTGCGAGTTTTACGACATTGTCCCAAGCATATCGCGAATATGGATCGGCGATAAATGCATCTATGAATTTTTCGCCCGCTTCGTTCAATTTATTTTGAGCAAGCAGAGCGTCGCCCCAAAAACGGAATGCCATATCGCGATCGGGATCGAGAGCGGCAGCCTTTGCGAACCAAGGTTCGGATTCAGAGTATCTTTTTGCGGCATAACGCGAATCGCCCATAAACAGGATCGCTTCGTAATTTTTCGGATCAAGCTTATATCCGCTTTCGTATGAGGCAAACGCCTTGTCATATTCGCCTCTGCCAAAGAAAGCTTCGCCCTCGCGCAATGCTTCCTCGATCTTTGGGTCGCCCGAAAAATTATCTTCGCCGCCGCCGTCTGGGGGAAGCTGATCGAGCATATCCAGAGCCGTCGTATTCTCTGTTCCCAACTCCTTAGCTCTGGACAAAATTTCGTAACCTTTTCTTCGCGCCGCTTGTCGCTCCGCTGGATCTTTCAGTGTGGCTGACCGCGCCGTAGTCGCAATGCCATAATGTGTCCAAACGTCAACATCATTCGGCAGCATTGGTGCGATCTTTTCAAGTATCGGATAAGCATCAAGATATTTGTTTTCGTCGATCAGAACCATAGCCCGCGCTCGTTCCGCAGCAACATCAACAACCGGCTTCTGCGAAAAAGCTCCAAAAGAAAACATAGCGATTAAGAATATTGCCGCAAACGAATATTTCATGTGCTCTGAGGTGTAGGTAAACATAATAGGTTAGTTTTGTAAGAGTCTAAAAGTTAACCCAAGCAGGTGTCAATGTTTTTTTTGTGAGAACCGGGAACGATAGCTCGGCATATAGTAAAATCGTCAACAGTGAATGGAGAGCCTAACCGTTAGGAATGACTCGCTCCTTTGCGGAGGCCCGCACGGGAGTGATGGCTTATACTCAATCCGGAATCGCACCACGGCATAAGGATCTAAGCCTGTTAGCAGAGCATGTCCGCCTGTGTATGCAAATATATTGCATTTACGCAACATATTTTGTTATGATAATTTTCGCCTTTTTTGGCGATGATCTTTGAAACTAGATTTCCGAAACACTTCAATTTGTTATTCTCTAAGCAGAACACTGCGCCGGCACTAATGATGCCCGCATGTTCGACTTTTTTTGAAAAAGAGTTTTTCTATTTTTGTTCCAAAACAACGGCTCGAATCCTATGTTAAGCTCCATGTATTCAACAGTTTGCGTGTCCCAAGAAGGGCGTGGACAAGCTATGGACAAGCCATGGACAAGCCATGGACAAACCATGGACAAGCTGTGAACATCGGAACAACATCTGGACATATCCGTAAAAACTGTTCGATTTTCGGACGCCCTAACAGCCGTATATGTTTGATTCAAAATAGTGACAGATGCTTTTCCTGCGTTTGCTGCAGCTTTTTTAGAAAATCGCGGCGTTCGATCTCTTTTGCGCCGAGGGCTTTCATATGCGGCGTCATTACTTGGATGTCGAGCCAGTGGGCTCCGCGTTCGGACATATGTTCGATGAGGTGCAAGAGGGCCAATTTTGATGTATTCGGTTCGATATGGAACATACTTTCTCCGCAGAAAACACCTCCGGCATCAACTCCGTACACGCCGCCCACAAGGTTTCCATCGCGGGAACGAACTTCGACGCTGTGAGCCATTCCTTCTCGATGTAGTTCGGTGTAAACGTCTATAAATTTAGGAGTTATCCATGTGCCGTATTGATCGGGCCGATAGGCTTCCGAACAGGATCTAATGACGGCATCAAAATCGGCGTCGATCGAATAGAGATAGTCCGAACGACGCCGTGCTTTTGCCAGGCTCTTTGAAATATGAAGATCGGAGAATTCCAGTATAGCTCGGCTCTCCGGGCAAAACCAAGGCAAAGGCATTCCCTCAGTGTACCAAGGAAAAATGCCTTTGCGATATGATTCGCTGACATTCTGTACGGTCAGCTCATTACCCAAACTAATTATGTCGCGTCCATCGTAAAAATATTCGCCGGATAGAACCCACGCGGAAAAATCATGGGTTTGCGGATCAGGAAATTCGAACATGGACATACGAGCATTTTATCAGACAACGGTCTTTTTCCATTTACCGCGTTTGAAAAGCAGAGCGGCCGAAACCGCCAGAAGCGAGAATCCCAGCGTTATCGCCCAAAAAACACCTTTCGGGCCCATTTGGAAATGATGAGCCAGAAAATAAGCTAGAGGTATTTCGAAAACCCAGAACACCAGGAAGTTAAGCCAAGTCGGAGTGATCGTATCGCCGGCCCCATTGAAAGCAGATTCCATAACCATCCCGAGCCCATAAAGCGCATAACCATAGCCGACGATCCGCAGGCAATCGGTTCCGATCGCTGCTACATCCGGTTCGGTCGTAAATATCGAAATGACCCAGCCGGGAAAGATAATGAAAAACAGTCCTGCCAAACCGAGCAAACCGGCATTCAGGAAAGCGGCCGTCCAAACAGATCGTTCGGCTCGGTCGGGTTCGTTCGCGCCGAGATTTTGACCGACAAGAGTTGCTGCGGCATTTGCCAAACCTACTGCCGGCAAAATAACGAAGACGATCACACGCAGCCCGATCTGGTATCCGGCAAGAGCGACGGTTCCAAAACCCGCAAGGATAATGACCAATCCGGTCCAGCTCGCCGTCGAGATCAAAAATTGCAAGATACCGGTTGACGATATCCGAATAAGTTCCCAAAGAAGTTTCGGGTCGAATTTCCAGTGTTGTCGACGAACTTCGATGCGTCCGCCGTTGCTCCGGGCAAACAGACGCCCACGAGGCATAAAGCACACCAAAGCTTCGACCGATAACGGTCGCAACCGCCGCGCCGGTCACGCCAAGCTCGGGAAAGAAGCCGATGCCGAAAATGAACATCGGATCGAGAATGATGTTCAGGCCGTTCGCTATGATCAGCACACGAAGTGCGATCGCCGCATCGCCCGCTCCGCGAAAGATCGCATTCAACAAAAACAAGAATACGATCACCGCGTTCGAACCGAACATAATGCGAAAGAACGGCGTACCGAGTTGGATCACATTCGGTTCGGCTCCGAGAAGATGCAGAATATTCGGAGCAAAAATGACGCCCAACAAACCCATTACAATCGAAACGATCACACCTAGATAAATGATATGCGTCGCACTTCTGGCGGCTCCGTCCATATCTTTTTCGCCCGTCCGGCGCGCAACCGTGGCGGTCGCCCCGATGCTCAGGCCGATCGCGACGGCATAGATCAAAACCAGAACCGATTCGGTAAATCCGACGACAGCGACCTGTTCTGCACCGAGTTTTGCTACAAAGAATGTATCGACGATCGCGAACAGCGATTCCATCGACATTTCGAGGATCATCGGTATCGCTAGAATTATCAAAGCCGGAAGGATCGGACCCTTGGTAAAATCACGATCCGATCCGCGAAGAGATTCTTTGAGAATAGAAAATATAGAATTGTCCGCCGTCACCGAAGACGGTTCACCATCATTAAAAGACATATGATCTTGTTATATAAAAACTTATGAAAGCACGAAATGTGCGAGGACGTCCGTCTCATCAAACGATGAGATCGCGAGAAACGAACACTACAGGAGCGGATATTTAGACAATTTCCAAACGCATAATATCGAGAGATTAGCATAGGAATCTTTCATTTGTAAATTCGAATCGTTATACTTAAGGTTTGGTGTAATTATGAAGATCGCGGTAGCAATGAGCGGCGGAGTCGATAGTTCGGCGGCCGCCGCATTATTAAAGGAGCAGGGACACGAACTTGTCGGCTTTACGATGCAGCTGTGGAATCAGCGGCGTAATATAAACGTCGATGAGAACGGCGATCCGCTGCCGTCGCGTTGCTGTTCACTCGACGATGTTTATGACGCCCGGCGCGTTTGTGAAAATCTAGGCATTCCTTTTTACGTTTTGAATCTTGAAAAAGAATTCGAAGAATCGGTTGTCGAGCCTTTCGTCCAAAGTTATCTGACCGGCGAAACACCGATCCCGTGTGTCGCTTGTAATTCGCGTCTGAAATTTGCTTCGCTTGATCGGATGGCGCAGAGTTTGGGTTGCGATAAGGTCGCGACCGGACATTACGCCCGTGTCGAATATGACGAAGCCGCAGACCGGTATCGATTGTTTCGCGGTAAAAATCATTGGAAAGATCAAAGCTATTTCCTTTGGGAGCTAACTCAAGAACAGCTTTCGCACGCCTATTTTCCTCTTGGAGAAATGCTGAAAAGCGAGGTGCGTGAGCTAGCTCGTGAAGCGGATCTTTACGTAGCGGAAAAAGCCGAATCACAGGAAATTTGTTTTGTTCCTGACGGGAAATACTCGGAGTTTATTGACAGATATCTGGAACACGAGGGACGCTCGACCGAAGAACCCGAAGCAGGCGAGATCGTAAACAGAAGCGGCGAAGCTATAGGAACGCACAGCGGAATTCACCGGTATACGATCGGGCAGCGTCGGGGACTGGGTATCGCGCACGAAAAGCCTTTATATGTTGTTCAGATCGAACGTGCAAAAAATCAGATAATAGTCGGCGGAGCTGATGAACTTGATTCACTTGAGTTTCGAGCGAAAGGTGTAAACTGGGTCGCATTTGATACGCCTAAAGAACCAGTACGGGCGGAAGTAAAAGTACGCTATCGACACGATCCGTCATCTGCCACAATTTATCCGCTGCCTAATGAGCAAGCTCGAATAGTTTTTGACGAACCGCAGCGTGCAATAACGCCGGGTCAGGCGACAATATTTTACGACGGCGAAGAAGTTGTCGGCGGCGGTTGGGTTATAAGAAGCGAGAATAATTAACTATGGTAAAACCAAAAAAACGTCCAAGCAAAGCAGCGAAAGCGGCAAAGAAAATTCTTGAAGAATCGGAATTATTGAAAACAAAGACAGAAACCGATTCAAACGCAGGATCGGAATTTAAGCCAACCAACATAATGCCTAAAACCAGCCCTGCCAATAAACCAAGGCCGGATAAAAAACGCGGTTAGATGACGAAAGGCGAACTCCGCAAAATTTATCTGGAAAAATTGCGGTCGCTTTCGGCTGAGGAACGGGCGGAGAAGAGCGAACGGATCAGTAATGCTATTTTTCGAACGGTAAATTTCGAATCTATAAAAACGCTGCATTGTTTCATCTCTATCGAAAAATTCAACGAGGTCGAAACAGAATCGATATTCCGGCGGTTGTGGACTGAATTTCCACAAATTATAGCGGTCGTTCCGAAAGTGGATCTGACCACCGGCGAAATGCGGCATCTAAAATTTACGCCGACCACCGAACTTGTCAAAAATGCCTGGGAGATATTTGAGCCGGAGCACAATGAATTTGTTGAAACGGGCGAGATCGATATCGTTCTCGTCCCGTTGCTTTGTTTTGATCGCAAATTCCATCGCGTCGGGTTTGGTAAAGGCTTTTACGACCGGTTCTTGACCAAATGCCGGTCTGATTGCCAAAAGATCGGACTGAGCTTTTTCCCGCCGGTCGAGAATATCGATGATGTTCACGACGGCGACGTCACGCTCGATATGTGTATTACGCCGACCGAGATCTACCGCCGTTAAAACTATTTCGCTTTCAGAATATCGCGGATCTCGGTGAGCAAAGTTTCTTCCGCAGTTGGAGCCGCTTCCGTTTCCAAGCCCTTAAATAATCCTGATCGCATATCGAGCCAAGAAAAACATCACGACCGCCACTATGAGAAACGTAGATGATGTCGTTTATAAATTGCCCATACATTATTAACGGCTGTTTTGCGGCGATAGCAGCTTCGATCTCGCCGGCTGTTGTTACCGGCATCGATCCAAGATTGACAACCTTTTGAGAAAAATCAATTCCGCCCGTCAGCATGCCTACGATCGGCATTATGATCCCGTCAGTAAATGTTTTAACTACGGTTCCAAAGGCCGCTCCCATGATCACCGCAATGGCCAGATCCAGAACGTTCCCGCGTGCTATAAATTTTTTAAAGTCATTCCACATATTTGTTTCCTCAAAACCTCACGTTTTAATATGGACGATAGTAATGCTGTCGAAGACGATAGACAAGCTTAAGACAAAAAAAGGCGGATCGCTCCGCCTCTTTGATCCAATATACAAACAAAATTAATCGTCGTCGTCATCATCGTCATCATCGTCATCATCCGTGTCGTCAGAATCGGTCGCTGTTGTCGATGTATCAGAAACGGAATACGAGCTGGCGGCCGCTGCTGCTTTTTGTTCGTAGGCTGATGTTTGAGATGAATAACTGGTCGGTTCCGAAACCGAAGTATTTTCGGCTTGTTTTTCCAAAGCCTTGACCATCTTACAGCCGCCTTCCAGAAGTGCCGCCGTCCTCGATTATCAAACGCGGTGCTTCTATATTACCGATCACGCGTGCGGTTCTGCCTAGCTGGATCTTCTCTGAAGCTGAGATATCTCCGTTCACTATTCCATTGACCATTGCCGTGCCCACGGCCACATTTGCATCGACCTGACCATTCGTCCCAACGATCAGCGTGCCGGTTTCAGATGTAACGCTGCCGACGAGATTACCATCCACGCGGAGCATCGCTTGGAATGACGTTTCGCCTGTCAAGACGGTGCCGTGGCCGACGAATCCGCTTAATCGGCCTTCTTTGATGTCGCGGGCCATGGCTTCGCTGTCGGTAACCGGTTTTGATGCGGTTGCTGTCGAAGGCGTCGCGTATTGAGCGGCTAGATCGGTTTCGGCCGGCTGGCCGGAATAGCCTGTGTCGTTTGATTCGTCTGTTCTGGAATTTCTTCCCATTCTTATCATTGTTTAAAGCTCCTCAAGTTTTTTATTCAAAGGTGGCGGCAATCTAGTTACGAAAGGGGGCCGAATGTAGAACTTACAATCGCATGCCAAAATCACGAGACATGAAAAATTTTCTGCAATTAGATAATAGAGCGTGTTTCGCTTGCTGTCTAGTATTTTTATTAAAGTTGTTAAATTTTTAACAAAATGTCAAAATTAGAGGTTTCGGAGGCTGATGAATTAATTGAACGCAGAAACCAAAACCAAATCGAAGCTATTAAAAAAGGTCGGGCGGGCGATCGCGGATTTTTCGATGATCGAAGACGGCGACAAGATAATGGTGTGTCTTTCCGGCGGAAAGGACAGCTATACGATGCTCGATCTGCTTTTGGACATACGGCGGCGGGCGCCGATCAGCTTTGATATTTTGGCTGTGAATCTCGATCAAAAACAGCCTGATTTTCCGGAGCATATTTTGCCGGAATACCTTTCGGAGCTCGGCGTTCCTTACAAAATTGTCGAAGAAGACACCTATTCGATCGTGACGGAGCACATTCCCGAAGGCAAAACTTATTGCTCGCTTTGTTCGCGGCTGCGTCGGGGAATTTTGTATTCGACGGCGCTGGCCGAAGGCTGCACAAAGATCGCGCTCGGCCATCATGCCGATGACATTATCGCCACATTTTTGCTCAATTTATTTTACGTCGGCCAATTAAAAGCGATGCCGCCGATACTTCGCAACGACGCCGGCAACAACACGATCATCCGTCCGCTGGCGTATTGTCAGGAGAAAGAGATCGTCAGATATTCCGAAGAAAAACAGTTCCCGATCATTCCCTGCAACCTCTGCGGTTCGCAGCCGAATATGAAGCGTGCCCGCGTAAAACGCCTGATCAACGAGCTCGAAAAAGAAACGCCTTTTATCCGAAGCTCAATAATGACGGCCCTGACGAACGTTACGGGTTCGCATCTGCTGGATAACAAACTCTACGATTTCCAAAATTTCGAACCGATGGTCAAACAGATCCCGGCCGGCCACGGCAGTGTCGAAAAAGAACTCGACGAAATTTTCGATCACAGCGAACCGCATCTCACGCCCGACCTAATGCAGGCCGCCGGCCTAAAAGCCTAACTGAAATTAGCGGTCTGCACGGAAAACATGGTGTTTGTAAAAAGTATATACGCTATAATTAGTTTGAGGTGAATTATGTCCGTTGTACTTGAACTCGAACCCGATATAGAGGCTGCATTGGCAAAAAAGGCGAATGCCGAAGGGCTGAAGTTGAGCGCCTATGTCGAAGACATTGTCAGAAAAGAAATTGTCCTCGATGAGATCTTGGCGCCCGTTAGAAAGCAATACGCTGACAGCGGTATGACCGAAGACGATCTGGATGATTTTTTTACGGACATCCGTCAAAAAGCGTTTAATGAAAGATATCCGGACGGACGACCGTAGTGAACAAACGGCCACGGGTTATCTATGATTGCAGTATTTTTTGGAGAGCTCTTTTCTCTCCAAACGGACTCGGAGACAGATGTATACGTTTGATCGAAAATGGAACTGTGCTGCATTTTACGAGTGATGAGATACTCAGCGAGATCAGAGACGTTCTGACGCGGCCTGAGACCCTTACAAAATTTCCTTCTATCACCGCTAAAGAGGCTGAAACATTTATCGGCAGCATTGTTTTACGCTCGACCAATATACCGAAAGTCCCAAGCGCTTTTAAACTACCAAGAGACCCAAAAGACGAACCATACATTGATCTTGCCGCAACGGTAGAAGCAGATCTTCTGGTCACTACCGACAAAGATATGCTGGATCTAATGTCCGCAACCGATCTTGAGAGCAAACAATTCAACATAGTTCCGAAAGCTAAAAATTGTCCATCCGAAAGTTTATTTGAGGTTCATTTTGGAGGCTGACCTTTGTTCGACCATAAACGATAAAGTTGGTCACACTTATTAGTGTGGGACCGATCGCGTGTCATCAAACTTTCCAAAATGTCATCGAAGGGACGGAAATGTCTTCTAGATCGGCATTTTTGTTTACTGGCGGCTGTAGAATGTGTTCCGTTTTTTTACAGTTGGCCGTAGTGGCCAAAAGGCGTTAATGCCTTCATTCACGATCCCGGATACCTCGTCTCATTTCTTCCGTTAATACCTGCGTTTACTATCGGTCAAGATCCGGCACAAAAAAAGTAATTGACACAAACGTTTCATCAATGATACATTGTATCGTGATGGGTTGGCAGGTTATCGAAAGATTTGAAAAAGACGGTTCGAAAGTAAAGATCAGATCTGTCAGCCTGAGCCCCCGCGGCGTATTGCGTTTTAGCCGAAAAGCGTGGCAAGCGATGCCGGGCGAAGGCGAATTTGCCGTAATGATGTATGACGCGGAGCTTCGCCGCATCGGCATACGCCGCGTTATGCCGAACGAAAAGAACTGTGTGAACGTTAAATATCACCGCAGCTATCTTTCATCGCGGCTGATCTTTATCAAACGCCTGCTCGATCGTTTCGACATAAACATAACCGAAACGCTTACCTTTCGCGAACCGCTATTTGATGAAAAGAATGTGCTGATATTAGAACTCGATCGGGCATACGTTTCCGAACGCACGACCCGACACTGGAAAAGGATCAAGAAAAAGGAGAAAAAAGATGAAAGCTAATTGGCAGGTTGTGCCGCGCGGCGATGTTCTGCCGCAATACGCCGGCATATATGTAACGATGAACACAAAAGGAATAATAACGATGAGCCGCATCACCTATCAAAAAATGGGCGAACCGCCGGCTTTTATAATACTTTTTGATACGACAAACAACCGCATCGGCCTAAAGCCTTCGCGGCAGCTTACCGCAACAGCTATCCCGTGCTCGTTTCAAACAAAGCCGGTGCAAAACGCATCCGTGCCTGGCGGCTTATCCAGGAACACCGCATCGATCTGCCGCACACCATCCGGTTCTACGACGCCGACATCGATGACCAAGGCATCCTCATCCTCGACCTCCGAACCGCCAAACCCTGCCCCCGAGCCGCCGCCCGCAACAGCCGGTCCGCGCTTGAGATTTGTTAACGGCAATATTCGATTTTGGACTATTTTCCGGCGATCGATACGCTATGCGGAATGAAAGGCCTACGAATGGATGAAATACTTGATGAACTTGATAAACTCGACGGGATTAACGAAACAGGTTTGCAAATCGCCTGGTGCAGCGGAATACTCCGCAGCACCAAAGTTATTTATAAACACAAATCAAAATATTACTTCTTCGCAATGGAGGAAAACTGGAAACTGAATCCCGAAAACAGCACAACCCGCGACGAACTCATCCAACGCTACAAAGGCCACTGGTGGCTTATAGATTACCCAATCTGAGATAAATTACACCTCCTAGTTCGCTAGAAGCTCATCACGCTTCTTGCCGAAGGCATCCCTGAAGATCGGCATTCGATGGTCTTTTAGTTGGGTTAAATTAGCCAAACTGGAATATTTATTGAAATCCTCTTTTTCGATAAATTCATAACGATTTATCTGTGCTGTAAGCCAAGGGTCGTTAATAATTTCGTTTTAGCCGTTTGTTACTTTTGGATGCATTATCGCACTTAGGAAGAAGAGCCAAATTGAAAAGATTGTTTTGAAGATTGGCAGCGTCAGGCAATGAGGAGGGTTTGAACAAGGCTTGTGGAATAATGTGGTCAACCTCGAACGTATCAAGACCGGAAGGTCCATAGATTTCCTTGAGTGCGTAAAAGTGAAAGAGAATAGGTTCCATTGTTTTCTGTGTGACCTTAAAGCTGTCAATTGAATTACCTTCAAAAATGTCAGAAAGTAAGTCAAACCATCTTTCCTTACTCACCGGAGTGAATAAATCGGGAAGGCTTGGTAATAACTCCAAGTTTTTAGCTATTTTTGAATCGCTCGAACCTCTCCATTGGCGGTTTACATATTCAAAAATGAGTTGATCAATCAAGATAAACGCATTTTTTTGAAATGTTTTAGCTTTAACGTCGTTTCCAATTGGTTTTGCTTTTCGCTTCCAATCTTTGAACAATACAAGAATGAAATTAAGTGCAACCGCGTCGCTCATGATTTTCATTAACGGAGTTCGCCAAGAAATGAAAAAACAAATAGGCTGAAGTTAAAACCATTTTAGTAAAAAGGTTTAGTTCACTTAGGATAGCGTCGAAATCTGCTTCCCAATCAATTGATGAATTCTTGTTCAAGAACATCCACGTCTTCTTTCCGAACCCCGTTTTCATAGATTCCGCTTAGAAGTTTGAAGCCAAGTGTTAACTGTTTATCAAGACCTGACTTATTTTCCCCCAGCAAAACTAAAAAACACTTCCGCATCGGTCATGCGAGGTAGTAATGTTGCGGGGAGATTTCATTTAACAACACCGTCGTTCTTTACGTCTATACGTTGATAAAGAACAGCCGTAGCTGCTACTGTCCGCTGTAGACGGTTGTTTAATTTGTATGTTCCAACTCGGTTTGGCTGAAAGAATCTCGACCGCATTAAGCTTTGTACCCTTCGAGTTAATAATATTAAAAATCTTTTGAGAGTCGGTTGTACGAATGTTTTTTAACTCAATCAGTCCGATTTTTGACTGGAGTAGCAATTCATGGATTCGATCCAATATTTCCATTCTTTCGATTATCGATTTCCAATTCTCATCGATTCGAGTTGCCAAACTAGATGTTAACTGCGATGACAAATCAAATCGTTTTGACATGAAGTCCTTAAACGAACTGCTTTTTTCATAGTCTAATGGTTCGTCGCGGCAATGCTGCCTATAGCTATGAATAAAGGATTTTAATTTTTTTGAACTCAACGTAAGCCTTCCATCTTTGTTCTCTGCATATGGTAGAGTTTTAATCTCCTTTGTAAAATCAAACGGTCGCGTAAAACCACTATATTTTGGCGTCTTATTGTGTATTAAGCGAATGATTTGCAGTAAAAAATCTATACCATTACGCGATAGATCGAGTTCGTCAGTGATTGACTCACTGTCGCCCACCTCAGACACATCAAGATCTAAGTTTTCTTCCTTGTTGGTTTCTTCTTCTCCCTGAATTTCGGGTTCTAAATCTTCATCGTCATCCTCAAGATAATCCGCCATCTTGTCTCGAAACTTTTCATCGACATCGGCTGGCTGATCACCAGCCTTAAATCCAATCCACTTGCGTGCCCACTGGTAAATATTCTCCGGGTCTTCCCACATGCTCAGCAGGGCGTTTCGACGTTGTCGGCCATCAAGAAGCCATTTAGTTGTTTTCGAACGCTCGTCGCTCTCAACATTCAAAATGCAGACTCCTATCGGGAATTCCTTAAAAACACTGATACAAAGTTCAAAATTTCTCTTTGTATCCCAAGTTTGCTTCCGCTGAAATCGAGGAAGTTTAATCGATGCGTCTTCAATGAAGGTGATAATACTTTCCGGTCTTATTTCGTACATATGTTTTTATTTCTTGGCTAGTTAAGAATTTCGGCGAGATCGTTTCATTGATTTAAATAGTCAATAATTCCGAAATCGTAATTTCAAAAACGTCAGCGAAAACTCCGGCGTTTGAGAGTGAGAGGTTGCGTTCGCCGCGTTCGACCATGCCGATGTAGGTGCGGTGAAAGCCGGTTAGTTCTGCGAGTTGTTCTTGGGACAGGCCTCGTGCGGTGCGGAGCCGCGGATCTTTTCGCCGAATTGTTTTAGGAGTTTGTGGTTGACCGCGTGAGGCATTGCGGATCAAGACTATACTAATTGTATTCATCTGATCTACATACAATTAGTAGCGGGGAATAATGGTGAACGGAAAATGGTGAATGGTCAATTGTGAATGGTGAATAGAAACCCGGCTACGGCTCTCGGTTATGAGAAGAGGAGTTGAGTGTTAAGCCCGTATTGACGTGCGGGCTTCTGCATTTCCAGCCCTTGCTCTGCAAAAAAGGTTAGGCCGGAGGGAACCGGCCTTGCAGGCGAGGGCGCCTGCGTTCCAGTCGTCGGCGCCTTAGTCGCTCGACCGCCCGCTGACGCAGGCGGTTCTGACATTCACCATTTACCGATCATCGTTCACCATTATTTCAGTTCGCGCGGGGCGAAGATGCTGTCGGGGATCGGCACGTTCTGCTTTACGCTTTTAATGTTCGTTACGATATTTCCGTTGCTTTGCGAAAAATTGATGGTTTTGAACGGGATCATCAGGCCATCGACCTCGCGGTAATCGCTGAATTTTACTGAATACGGCAGTTCGACGCTGCTGGTCGAACTTGGTATAACGCCGTTGCGTTCCAATAGCAGGAACGTTTTTGTCGAATAATAATCGGTGAAAGATGTGCCTTCGTTCGGGTCGAACCTGACGGCGTAGGCTTCTTCGCCATCGATCTCTTTTTTACCGGTGATCTCGATGGTTTTGAAATCTTTGCGCCAATCTACGGTGCTGTAAATATCGGCGGCGAGTTTTGCGTCCGCCAGACGTTTGCCGGTGTAATCCTCAGGATCGGAAAAGCTGTAATCTTCGCCGCCGGTTGTTCCATTAAAATAGTCGAAGCCTTTGCCGATCTCTTTGCCGAGTGCGGTAAAGGTCGTTTCGCTCGCCGACAGATTCGGAGCTTTTGCATACAGCTTACCGAAGCCTTTGACGCCTTGGTTTTCGAGATCCATATCAAATTCGGTGACGCGTGTTTTAACCTTTCGGATATTGTCTTCGCCGCCCGCGGCTTCGATGATCTTTGCCATCAGCTCGTCGGTTTTCATAACGATCGGAGCGTCGGCATCGCCTGTGCGGTCAAAGCGAAATGAGCCTTCGGGCTGTGTGACGACGACGGCGATGACCTTGCCCGCATCGTCGCGGACAGGTTTTAGCGAATATGTTTCCGGCAGCGGCGAGAGCGAATAAGTATCTTTCGAAGTTTCGAGCAACGTATATGGCTGCTGGCCGGGAATATTTAGCATTGTACTATCGCCTTTTACCGCGATCTCGACCGAACCCGGCCCGCCCGGCGGCGAATATTTTCCGGCAAGCTCTTTTGCCGATGCAGAACTTTTTGTTTCGGTTTTTTCTGCGGTTGTGTCGCCGGTTTGTTTTTTCAAATTGAAATTTCCCTGCGGTTGTTTAAGGAGCATTTCGGACGCAGGCCCGGTTTCGGGCGAGAATGTAACCGAAAAACCATCAGGCGCTTCGGATAATTTGAATTCGCGGCCCTTCACATGGTCGAGCGTGTAATGCTGTCCGCCGGTCTCAAAAACAAGTTTGCCGTCCTGGATCTTGATATCGATGTTCATAGCCGCCATCTTTTCGTTCAGATATTTTCCGGCGACGGCTGTCATTTCTTCGGCAGAAACAGGTGCGGCCTCAGGTTTGTCATTTAGCAATCCGCTCCAAACGATCGGCATCATATCGCTGCCGAGGCTCGATCCGGTGACGTTCGAAAGCATAACGAAGCCGACATTCTTTTCAGGGATCATCGCGACCATCGAATTAAAACCATCGATATTTCCGCCGTGTTGAACGACCTTCATGCCGTTCCATTTTTGCAGGAACCAACCAAAACCGTAGCTGACCGAACCATCCGGCGTGACGTTCATTTGCGGCTTCAGCCATTCGGCAAAGCTCGCTTCGGACACGAGCCGTTTTCCGTTAACTACGCCGCCATTGAGGATGAATTCGATCCATTTCGCCATGTCGCGTGCCGAAGAATTTATCGCACCGGCCGGAGCGACCTGATCGATCCCGCGATACGGCAGAAGCTTTGCGGTCTTTGTGTCGAAATTATAGTTGTAGCCGAGCGAATGATCTTTCGATCTTTCCATTTCGGCGATGGAGAGATCGCTGTTCGTCATGCCGAGCGGTTTGAAAATATCGTTCGCGATAAATTTTTCCCAAGGCATTTTTTGCACCTCGGCGACGATCGCTCCGGCGGCCGTGAACATAATATTTTGGTACTGAAATTTTTCGTGAAGCTTTGCGGTCGGTTTGGCTTGGGCTGCGACCTGGATCAATTCCGCACGCGTGAGCTTTCCGGTGATCATCGCGAGGTCCGTTCTATTCAATCCGGATGAATGCGACAAAAGATCGCGGATCGTGATGTTCTTATCCGTGTCAGGATCGTACATTTTGAAATAAGGCAGATATTTTTTCGGCGAATCATCAACAGACAATTTGCCTTCGTCCTGCGACATCAAAACGCTGAGCGCGGTAAAAGCTTTGGTCGCAGAGCCGATCGCAAACTGCGTGTCCGGCGTTACCGGCAGATTTTTTGCGATGTCTTTTACGCCAAGCCCTTTAAGATAAATGACTTTGCCGTCCTTTACGATCGCTATCGCGATGCCCGGAATGCCGAGCTCCTTGCGGCGTGCATCGACCTTTTGTTCGATCGCGGCAAGACGCTGATCGAGATCAGAAGCAGTTGATTTAGCCGGCGCCGTTTGAGCAAATACAGGTGCCGGAACGGCTGCGGTCAAAAGCGAAAAAAGAATTGCCGCTACGAATAGAATGTTAGATCGTGATGTTTTCATAAGGTTAGATCGGTGTGTGTTCATTAATTGTAACGACAGAGCTATCAGAAAAGTTTCGAGCGAGGCAAATGCCGATGCCCATTAAAATATAAAAGACCATCGCGACCTCTGTATCGCCGAGGTTGTAGTGGATCAGGCCGCTCGTGAAAAATCCGATCATTCCGCCAAAACAGCCGAGCAGAATGCCGACGTCGATGCGATTGCCTTTTTCTTTGGCTAGTTTGAGCGCTTTTAAGAGATCGCTGCCGTAAAACCAAAGCACCAAAAGCCACAAAAGAAGCGCCGGAAGCCCGCGTTCGATGACGAGCTGCAGCGGTGTCGAATGGAAATGTCCCGGATTCAGACGGCCGTCATCGAACAAATGCCATTCCTCTTGGAAACGCTTTTTCGAATCCATACCGACGCCGACGATGAAATTGCGCGGGCTCGCGGTCCATAGGCCGACGCCTTCGCGCCAAACGGTTTCGCGCCATTTTATGGAATCGTCGTTCGTGTCAAAAAATCCGACATGGCGGCTTTGCTGAACGAATATCAAACCGATCGCGACGATCGGAATGCCGATCAGAGCCGCACGCCAGATCCATTTTCGCCCGGCTCCGAATAGAATGATAATGCCGGCAGAGATCATAAATGAAAGCTGCGACGCACGCGTTACGGTCAAAAGCAAAGCGAGGCCGAACGCAAATGTGCAGAACAGCAACAAAGGCGTTCTTGCGATCCGCTGAAAAGGCGCGGATGCGTCCGGTTCTTCGTTGACGCGTTTTTTTCGCAGCGAAGCGATCAGCAAACCGAACAGTAAAGACGCAATAAGCTGAAGAACTTCGGCGTATGTTGTGTAGTGGCCGTAAAATCCGTGCGAACGCCAATTGTTGCTTTTCGTCCAGCTTGCGACGCCCAGTTTTTCGAGTGCCGTTGAGCCCGCGAGCATATCGGCGCGTTTTACATCTACCGAAAAATCGAAATCCGGACGGTAAAATTTTATCTTTGTGATCTCGTTCGCTTCGATCGCAGCAGCGACGTCTTCGGGCGTGCGAACTTTTTTACCGTTAGCTTCGAGCAGCGTATCGCCATCCCAAAGCAGAGCTTTCGCAAGCGGGCCATCGGGCGCGAGGCCGTGTATCTCGACACCGCGGCCGATCAGCCGTTCGACAGGCGTCCAGATGACATTTATCATGCACGAAAAAATGAGTGCAAATGCGACAAAATAAACGGCCCGCAGATTTCGAAGTTGATACAGGACGAAATAGAAAATGAGAAAAACGACAACGCCGCGGAGTTTGTCGATGGAAATGTCGGGCGCGTAAGAAGTGATCGAAGATAGAACGCTCCAGCCGAAGAATGCCCAAAGAGCTATGTCGAGTCTTGTAGATCTTAACCGCGGACGCGGCTTTACGATAAAGCGTGCGAACCAAATGAGTGTACCGATTATCCAAGCGATCTGTGTTGCGGCGATCGAATGTGGTGCCGAAACGACCATCAGCAGCATAAAGAAAAACGCCGCGCGTTCGCTCCATTTTATGAATGGGCTCGATCGGTCGATGCCGGCCATGTCATCGAACTTTTCGAAAAATGTTCGCATCGGTATAAATATTACACCACACAGCTTCGAAGCCGTATTTCGCACATGATATCTTTATGAAATGAGCTATGAAAACGTCGCCGCCGATCTTGAGTTAAAGGCCGAGATCAAATTATTTTACGATCTTTCGCTGCCGGAAAAAACGGAAGGTGCACCGCTGCTGATCGCCGTTCACGGTTACGGCGCGCATAAGCGGTATATGATGCGCGAAGCAAAGCTCGTTGCGCCGGCTAATTTTGCGGTCGCATCCATTCAGGCACCGCATCAACATTTTCGACAAACCGGTGATGGCTATCGGGTCGGCTTTGGTTGGCTGACGGATTTTCGGCCGGAGGAATCGGTCGAATTACATCAGAAATTTTTGCTGGACCTGATCGAAAAGCTTTCGACCGAGAACGGCATCGATCGGCAGCGGATCTATCTTTACGGCTTTTCACAGGCTTGTTCACTCAATTTCAAATTCGCTTTTACGCATCCGAATGTTTTGCGCGGTGTGATCGGCGTATGCGGCGGCATTCCGGGCGATCTTGATACGAACACAATTACAAACCCTTCGATGCCGAAACTATCTATCTCTACGGCGATGACGACGAGTTTTACACGAACGAAAAATTTGCCGAAAACGCCGCAAAGCTAAACGCAATACTGCCGAATTTCACATCAGAACAATTTACCGCAAAACACGAGATCACCGAACCGATGCGCGAGAGCATCAGAAAATTCATCGTGAACGGCAAATGATGGATGGTGAATGTCAGAACCGCGCAACAAGCGACCTGATTTTTTTTAGAAAATAGCGTACATGATTGGAACGCAGGCGACCCGCCTGCAACGCCGGATACGGTGTAAATAATTTTGGCTGACGACAATTTGTTTTCAAACGAGAATCGTGACCTATAACGGGCGGCCTCATTTTACGACATTTCAGATCGCCAAAAGACGGCGATCTTGCACGCGAGGGTGCGTGGTTCCAGTCAATCGTTTCCGAGATATCATGTGTGAGTCAACTTCGAGCGAACTCTTCCCATTTTGAGATACCGAAAAAACCTTTGTTTATGTCCGAATTCCGAATATAATAGATGGACGCCATCGTTCAATTAATAAAAAATGATAAAACTCACACACTTCATTTTCGTTGCAATTCTTCTTTCGTTTTCGGCGAATGTTTTTGAATAATCATCAAACGAAATACGAGGCGAAGGAATATGAAAAGGCTGTCAAAGAATTCGAGATTCTAAGCAAAACTGACAAGACCAATGCAAATGTTTGGAATTATTTCCAAGCCAAAAGGCGATAAAAATATTAAAGCATAGGAAGAGCCTTTTGTCGAATGAGTTTGGCAAAGCGAGCGACGCACACGTTTAATCGAGCTCGACCAAAAGCTGCCGGCGGATATTTGCTCAGCACGAGGATTTTGAAATGAACAACCGCATTATATAAACGCGATCGACAGCATTGGAACAGATCGATTTTCTGAACAAGCGATTGCGTGCTTGAAAGCGGAGCGGCGAAATCGGCGAGTTGCCGAACGCGAAGCTTTTGAATATTGAGCATTTATACGATCGCGTTCGGGGGAGGGCGATAAAAGTTGAAGATTCTTTCGCTTCCCCAGGACCGCGTTGCTCCACCTTGGGCTTTAATGTCGGCCGCCGTTGGCGACGGATACAATAAAACGGACGATCTTCCGCTCAAGGGACTTGCGGTCCGTCCGTCTCCGCTCTCTGTTTTTCTGCGTCGCCAAGGGCGATTAACATTAAAGCCTAGGGAAGCCCTTTGCGATTCCCTAGGCAGAGGAGACAACCACACGGTTCCCTGAGAGGGAACAATATTTTTTCTTTGTCGTCGATGGCGGCGAACCAAAGAAATCGCTCCCGTTCGAGGAAAGAATGGCGAACGTTTGCGTGATCAATCCCAACAATATCGTTCGTCCATCTCTACGCCAGACTTTCGGCAAAGCCTGCGGAACTCATCTTCGAATGTTCGATCTGTGTGTTTAATTTTTTGGTCTTTGATGTATTTCGAAACGGCTTCGACCTGCGATTCGCTTACTGAAAACGCCCCGTAACCGCTTTGCCAATAGAAATCCGCTATGCCTTGCTTTTTTATCCAAATCGAACTAGACCGCTTCATATCACCGACTAAATCGGAAAGACTATTGCGGCCGATCGAGATCAAAAAATGCGAATGGTTCGATGTGCCGTTCGCAATGATCAGTTTTGAACCATTGTTTGAAACAATGCCGCTGATGTATGCATAAAGCTCAGACTCAATGTCGGCTTTGATGAGGTCTGCGCGATTTTTAGTCGAAAATACAATGTGTACGATTATTTTGACCAGCGACTGAGGCATAGGTTTTATGATTTGATTTAGAGATTATCTAACAGATTTATTTTATATTTGAATCGGCAAAGGCGGCAAGAAGTGTTAGTAAAGTTCGGTATTTTATTCGTCACCTTCGGCGACGGAAACCTCTTTTTCTCTTACCCAGGGTTTCGCGTTGCTTCACCCTGGGCTTTAATGTCGGTCGCCGTTGGCGACGTGATCATTCGGCGCATATTGAACCACGAGAAAAGCATCGACCGGATAGGTCGTTAATCGCGAGAATAATTGTAGTTTCTATTTATTGAGCTTGATCGATCGTGTTTGCAGCAGATCGGTAACGTCGGCGGGGAGGGTTAGTTTGGGTTGTTCTTTGCCGTCGGCGTCTTTTGTTATTTCTACGTAGGAGAGCTGCGGATCGAGACCTTCGATGACGCTTTTGGGGCCGTAAAGAACCACGGTTGCGGATCGATTTGAGAAATCTAATACGCGAACTTTCATCGTACGTTCGACGCGCTGTTCGCCGATCTGGATCGAAACATCCACAACCGCTTTGAGCGGCGTAACTTTTTGATTCGAAGGATTTAGCGAAACCTGTTGAGCAATAAAGCTGGAAGTTTTTCCCGTAATATCGATCTTTTCGGTTGACAAGAAACTTTGAGCTTTTATAAAACTCGAAGGCCCGCGAACGTCCACCATCGCCGGCGAAACGGTAATATTATAGATCTCATAACCTTCGGGCAATTCTCCGTTCGTCTCCGCTCTGACCTCGACAGCTTTTTCTTCGACCTTTTCAAGCCGCAGCAATATCGTGCTCGGTTCGATGGAATCGATCTTTACACCGGTCGGTAGATCGATGTTGATGTTCTCCGGCGTCAATACTATTGCCTGATCGCCCGGCGGAACATCCGTCAGGTCCAATGAGATCGCTAGTTTAGACTTTTCAATATCAGCTACCCGACGTTTATCACCTGTTATGGTGATATCGACTTTCTTAGTTGGGAAATTCGTAACTTCAATGTTGTTGGAAAAGTATCGCGGCGTTACGGGAACATCGCTGAAACGTTCGGTGATCGGCGTGCTCAGGCCGGTGACGCCGAGCCAGAGTGCCAGCGTTATCGCAAGCGCGATGAGCTTCAACGCCCAATCTTCTAAAAAGATACTCCGCAGAATTCGGACGAACGTGTCCGATAAATTTTGTTTTCCGTTACCCGATGACAGAGACATTTTTAGCCTATTGTTACCTCCGTTTCGGCATCGGCCATCGCTTTGGCTTTTGATCTTTTATCTTTGGCGGGAACTTCCATCGCGTCGAGCAGTAATGCGCGAAGCTGTGTCGGTTCAATATTTCGGCGGACATTTCCGCCTTCGACGTATGTGATCAAGCCGGTTTCTTCGGAAACAACGAGCGAGATCGCATCCGTTCCTTCGGTAATGCCGATAGCCGCTCGGTGACGCGTGCCAAGCTCGCGCGAGATGCTCGGGTTTTTCGTCAATGGCAAGAAAACCGATGCAGCCGCGATACGTTCGTTTTGGATGACGACCGCGCCGTCGTGCAGCGGAGTTGTCGGATTAAAGATCGTTACAAGAAGGTCGTAGCTGACGCTCGCATTTAGCTGAATTCCGGCGTCGATAAAATTTCGAAGGCCTATGTTTCGTTGGATGACGATAAGCGCACCGGTTTTTTCCGAAGCCAGGGTTGTCGCAGCGAGCACGATCTCGTCATATATCGTGCCGCCAAATTGTCCGCGGACACGGCGAACAAGCGGAAAACGCAGCCGATTTGCGAAGAACATTAATGCCTGCCGGATCTCCGATTGGAACAGAACAATGATCGCAAACCCAATGTAAACAACAGCATAGCGAAGAACGAATTCGAGCGTCGCGAGGTCCTGGGCCGCCGCCAGCCAATAAAGCAATCCCAATAAAAGCAGACCGACGATGGTCGGAACTGCGCGAGTTCCGCGCAGAAGTTTTAGAACAACAAAGACGATTATGAACACAAGTGCAATGTCCACGATGTTTCGCAGCGTGATGACATTAAAGATGTATTCAATGAATTGCATAAATTATAATGGTCTAAGGCTTAGACGCTATCGCTTCTTAGAATATCACAATGAGAATCAACAGCGGATATTCCGTCGAGGGAAATGCAAGAGGATGTCTAAAAAGTCATCATTGTCCACGACGTGGACAAATTTAATAGCATCGGGAGAATCCCGATGATTATGCCCGGATAGCCATTGCGACGCTGTAAGTGTCGAATCCTCAATGAGTTATGTGTCCCTTACAGGGACACTACATTTTCGTGAACCTTCCGTCGGGTTTCACCCGACGCTATTAAATTCGTCACCTTCAGCGACAAGATCTAACTTTTAAGACAGCCTCAAAACTTTCGACATAGCGAACTTAAACCGGAAGCGGCGTCTGCAAAAATCCGACCAATTTTCCAGCCGCGTCAACGACCGAAACGGCTTCAATACCATTTGTCCGGACAAGTTCGCGGACAATATTCATCGGTGTATCGAGTTCGATAAAATGTTCGCGGCGGATCGGAACCATTACATCGCTCAGCAGGACTTTCGACCAATCGCTGCGGTCAATCGATCTAAGATCTTTCAATAGCAGTGTGCCGTAAAGTTGACCATCACGTGCGACCGGAAAAACTTCGCTGCGGTGCATCGGAAGAGTTTCATCGACAAACTGCTGGATCGTCGAATCCGGCTTTGCCGAGATCGGCAGCCGCATCACATCGGCGGCGACGATGTCTTTGCGGTGTGTGACCTGGCGCATCGCCGTTTTCGCCGCATCGTGTAAAAAAAGCCCAACTAGAAATGCCCACAAACCCGAAAAAAGATCGGCCTGCAACAGAACGATCAATGCGCCGACAAACATCAGCAAAAACGCGATGATCTTTCCAAATTGGCCCGAAAGCCGCGTCGCTTCGTCGAGATCTTTGCCGTTTCGCCATAGATAAGCGCGTAAAACTCTGCCGCCGTCTAACGGATAACCCGGAAGCAAATTAAAGATCGCAAGAAGCAAATTTCCCGCGGCGAGCGTGAAACAGATCACGGCCAGAATATCAGCCGCGATCGAATATGCTCCGGCTCCGATAAGGGCGAAAATTACCGCCAGAGCAAAACTTACCAGCGGGCCGGCGATGGCGATGCGGAATTCGGCCTGCGGTGTTTCGGGTTCGGCTGTGAACTGCGTCATTCCGCCGAATGGATGAAGGACGATCGCAACGACGCGAAGCCGCTGCCATTTTGCCGCAAGTGCGTGGCCAAATTCATGAAGAAATATCGAAAAGAAAAATATTAGAGAGGTTACAACGCCGAAAACGATGCTGACAGCCGGGCTGTTGACGCGGTTGTTCAGGCCAATGGCGATCGCTACCGATGTGAAAAGCAATACCAAAACCCATCGGTAATCCGCAACGACCGGTATGCCGCTGAATCTGGCTAAAACGAATTGGGATCTAAGAGCTTTCGAAAACCGCATTTTCAGATGTTTGATGCTTTATATGTCTGAAAAAGCGCGAAAAAAATTGCGGAAATTATAAGGCTTCGAATGGAGCTTCGGAATTTTGGATGATAGAAAGTTCGTTTCGCGACACACGTTCGAGCAGCTTTGTATCTTCGAACATTTTCAGAAGGCCGTTAACCGTCGCGTAACGCGGTTCGTCGGCGACCGTCACGGCAAGATTTATATAGCTGCGCATATATTGATCTATGCCGTCGAGCAAAGCTCCGCCGCCGGTCAGGATCACACCGCGATCATAGATATCGGCGGCAACTTCGGGACGAAGTTCGGTCAGCGTATCTTTTACCGTTTGGGCAATGCGGCGAACTATGCCTTCGACGATCGGATAGATCTCACCGATCGTAATATCAACGGCTGCCGGACTGCCGGATTCGACATTGCGGCCGCGAATAGATGTAGACCGCGAAATATCTTCGGGCAAGTAGGTCGTAGCAAATTTTGTTTTTAGAAATTCGGTCGTTTCTTCACCGACCTGAAGCCCTCTGTGACGGCGTAAATGCGTTGCCAAAATGTCGTTGATGGCGTTGCTTCCGTAACGTTCCGAAGTCGCGCTGAACGACAGTGCCTTTCGCGATTATCGTGATATTGGTTGTTTCAGAACCAATATCAACGACCGCTGCGGCACGTTTATCGCTGGGCAGAACACCGGCCCCGAAAGCAGCCGCGAGGCCTTCTTCCATCATATAAACTTTGCCGATATGAGCTTCTTCGGCGGCATTGAGAAGTGCTCTTTGCTCGACGTGCGTTACGTCCGAAACCATGCTCATCACAGCCTGTATCGAAACCTGCGAACCGCCGGTTTTGGCCTGCTTAACGAAATGAGCAAGCATTTTTTTGGTGCGTTCGAAATCGCCGACAACACCGCCGATCAGCGGTGAACGCACAACGATGTCGCGGCCCTCACGGCCGATCATCTCGGCGGCTTCCCGGCCGTATGCAACGATCTCTTCGTTAAGTTCGTTGATCGCAACCATTGACGGCTCGTCCAGAACGACACCGCGATCCTTGACCGCGATTATCGTGCTTGCCGTGCCGAGATCGATCGCCATCGAATCGGTTACAAGTTTTTTTAACGAAGAGATCTTCAACATAAATTCGTATGTAAAATTATACGACAAATTGCCTTATAGAGGCTATAAAAATTTGCATCATATCGGCAGTTACGCCCATCGAACCTCGAGAACATTCACCTTTTGCTCACGATTTTTAACCATAAGCGGTTCTAAAATATTTACCGGTATCAAATTTCCGCTTGCTTCGGCTGTTGCATCGCTCATCAAGATCTGGCCGCCGGTCGCATTCGATTCAAGCCGCGAAGCGAGGTTAACCGTATCGCCGATCGCCGTATATTCCGAGCGGATGTCGGAGCCGATGTAACCGACCGTCGCTTCGCCTGTATGCAAACCGATACCGACAGAAAGTCGGCCGTAGCCTTCTGATGTCAGCTCTACATTCAACGGTTCCAGGCGTTTTTGCATCGTTATTGCGGCCTTTACCGCGTTCAGAGCGTCTTCTTCGCTGGCGGTCGGTGCACCAAAGATCGCCATCAAACCATCGCCGGTAAATTTATCAAGCGTTCCGCCATGAGCAAAGATTATCTCAGTCATCGCCGAGAAATATTTGTTCAAAAGGCTGACGACCTTTTCCGGGTTTTCCTTTTCCGAGATCGCCGTAAAACCGCGAATATCGGCAAAAAGCACCGTTATCTTTTGATTGACGCCGCCGAGCCGGAAAGAATCCGGCCTTTCGAGCATCTGTTTCACGACGTATTCCGGCATGAAACGGCTGTAATTTGCTCTGGCTACTTCTTCGCGAGCCAAGCGTTTATGAGCCTTTACGGTTTCGACCGTAACCGCTGTTTGAGCCGCAACGGCACTTATAAGTTCCAAATGGTCAGCCGAAAATGCCGCAAATGGATCAAGCCGGTCAGCATAGATCACACCGTGAACATTTGATTCGGTTATCAATGGAGCACAGATGGTGGAACGCACGCCTTGTGCAACGATCGATTCGGCACCCGAAAACTGAGCATCTGTTTTGGCGTCCTGCGAAAGTAGAGCGACTTTTCCGCGGATCACCTTTTGCGTGATGGTTCGGCTGATCGTCATCTTTTCGGTCAATGTTTCGACCTTTTCATTGCGGGTCTTTACGCCGATCGGGTTCAGGCTATAATCCAAAATTTTGCCGTCAAGCGTTTCATCTGCCAGCAAAGCAACCACGCGATCTGCCGGCGTTCCGCGAAAGATCAGATCTGTCGCCCTTTCAAAAATTTCTTTTAAGTCAAATACCGTGCCGATCGATTTGCTCATTTCAAATAGCAGCTCGAGTATCTCGGCCTTGCGGCGAAGGTCTCTGATCTCTTCGGGTGTTGCGAAGGCCGATTCCAGCGAAAGATGAGATTGCCGGCCGATGATCTCATTTGCCGAGATCTCGACCTGTGTTTGGCCAAGCGGAATATCATCGTAATCGACACCAGCGGCAGATTCGATGATCGTTGGCGAATCCGCTTGTGTCAGCACTTGCGAACCGGTCGAGCCGGATGACGCGCCAAGTGTTAAAGAAATGCCGGGTTTTGGAGTCTCCGGCGGCGGCGGAGTAGAGATGACAGGATCACCCAAGTATTCGAGGATACTTTCGCCGATCGTTACACGATCACCTTTATTCAGGCGTTTCTCAGATATCGGAATATCATTGACGAAAACGTGATTTACACTTCGGCGAAGAACGCCATTTACGTAAGAGCCGTCAATTATTTTGAATCCGCTGCCGTCATCCGCAAAATGAGCATGATGGCGCGAAACACGGCGGTCGTTCAGGACGATGTCGTTCTCTTTTGCCCGGCCGATGGTGTAAGTTGTGCCGGGCATTAGCCGAAATTCGGATTCACGGCCGTTTGGATCTGTTATTTTTATGTTTGAAGACACGGTATGAATTATTGTAGTTGTTAAATCTAAATTGGTAAATTGATTTCCGTCTCATTCTACACGACCATTCCAAACAAATGATAGATTTCGCATTCAATTTCAGATATTTAGTAGATCAGGACTATCTTGCGGGCGTTCACGAGTTGGATATGCTCCGATCGGTGATCACAACGCCGGATCTTTTTTACTCAGTAAAAAATATTCTGGCGAATAATACCAAGATGATCGAGGTGCCGTTGGACGCACAAGGCCTGATCGATCTAGATGAATTTCGAGCTATTGCCGCGTTAAACGATGCGTTTTATATCATCTCCGCTGTGAATTTCGAAACGGGTGTGATCGCTCCGCTGGATGAAATAACCGAAATTATTGGGTCAGATCCAAACAACAAGATGTTTGTCGAAATGCCTTCGGTTGATGCCAATATCGGCGATCTTCGGAACAAGCTCGAAGACGAAATATTGCAGAAAATTCCATTTTCTCGTTTGAATGGGCCGACGGATAGGTCGCTTCGATCGGCAAACACATCGAGCATTTCATTTCGAAACACGAACGGCGAAACGATAGCGGCCGAACTTTCCGAAAAAGGAATGATCGTCAAAACCGGTTCGGCGTGCGCCGGAACGGATAAAAAGCCGTCAAGAACATTGCAGGCGATGAACGTACCTTATGAATACGCAATGGGTTCGATCCACTTTTCGCTCGGACCTGAAATAACCGAACAAGACGTGGATAAATTGATCCGGGAATTAACCGTGATAGTTGATCGGATACGTGAATATTCGTTCTGATCAAAAGATCTATGCGGCTTTTTCGATGCCGTATCTGGAAAGCTTTAGATAAAGTCCGCGGCGCGTTAGCCCGAGTTCATTTGCGACTCGGGATATGTTCCAACTGTTTTTTGCGAGCGAATTCTTTATCATCTGTATTTCGAGTTCCGAGACGGCTTCGTCCAATGTGCCTTCGGGAATGTCGCCGGTAAATGTTGAGAAAGCACCGTCGTATGTTGCGATGGGTTCGATGCGTGAAGCGTTTTTTGTCGGCGAGTTGAACGGCGTCAACGGCTTTGCGTATTGCTTTAATTCCGGCGAAAGATGTTCAGGCGTGACCACTTCGCCATCGACAGATCTGGCAATTATTCGCTGGATCTCGTTGCAAAGCTGGCGGACATTTCCTTCCCAATTGCAGACCATCAAAAGATCGATCGTTTCCGGCGTAAAGTTTATATCGCGTTTTCCAAATCTGGCCGAATAATGATTGATGTAATAATTTACGATCGGCGGTATTTCGGAACGCCGCTCGCGAAGCGGCGGAACGCGAAGCCGAATAACATTCAATCGATAATAAAGGTCTTCGCGGAAACTGCCCTCGGCGACCTTTTCTTCGAGCGGCATATTGGTCGCCGCGATAACACGGACGTGAACTTTTATCGGCCGCTTTTCACCGATCGGCTGAACTTCGCCTTCCTGAAGAAATCGCAGAAGTTTTGGCTGCACATCTATCGGAAGATCACCGATCTCGTCTAAAAACAGAGTTCCGCCATCGGCAGCTCTGATCATTCCGGGCGAATCCGTTACTGCTCCGGTGAACGAGCCTTTGCGGTATCCGAACAAATGTCCTTCGGCCAATTCCTTTGGAACTGCGGTGCAGTTAAACGGCACGAAAACTTTGTCTTTACGTGTCGATATCGTATGGATCGCCCGCGAGACAAGCTCCTTACCGGTTCCCGATTCGCCTGTAACCAAAACCGTTACGTCCGATGAGCGGATCTTATAAACTTCTTCGACAAGCGAGGTCATAGCCGGCGATGAATGAATAAAACCGGGCATCAGACTATTCGAGGTATATGGACTTGATTTCGTTTCGATCGGTTCCGAACGATCTTTGTCGCGCAGCGAGATGACGTCCATTCCCAATTCGACAACTCTGAGCAGCGGCTGAAGCGGACTTTCGTCATTCAACACCGCACCCGAAAGCGGATGTATCAGCAAATATGCTGCCGGAGCATTAGAGGCCTTTAACGGAAATAGACCAATGTTTCGGGACCTAATGAATGCGGCCTCGGTGCCTTTTTCGCGGGCTGACTGAAATTTCGCCAAAAGTTCGTTGCTTTCCGTAGGCGAATAGCCATGTGTAATGAAAGGATAGAGCCTTTTTTCGGCGTCGGTTTCGGCGATAATGATCTTTTTCGCACGGCTGTCCTGCTGCAGAACGGCGACGAGTTCGCGAAATAAAAGTTCGCGTGATGCGATCGCTTCTGCGATCCGAACGGTCAGAAGCTGCGAAACGACCGAATTCGTTCTTGCCGGTTTTTCGCTCGATCGTGGTACCGCTGCATATTTAATTTCGTCAAGTTTATCGCCTGCACGCGCCGCAAATTGCTTCAGCCCAAGTTTACGAAAAACATCTCCCGCTTTTGTGAGGTGATTTATTGCGCGGTCGCGATGTTCGGTGCCGAGATTTGAGCCGATCAAAAAGTTTGCGAGAGCCGTGTGATAAAGATCTTCGCCGGTTTGAAAGAGCGTTAAACTGCGGTTAAAGTGATGAAGCCCAAGTTCCCTGTCGTCCGTATCGAGCGCCGCCAAGCCGCGGATCCGCTGTATTTCGCCGAGCACGAATACGTCATTTCGCGGATCATTTTCTTCGATAACGGAAAGACAGTGAAGCGCTTCGTCACTCGATCCGCTTTTCAAGAGGCTTTCGGCAAGCACAAGGCCGGCCATGTTTTCGTAGTGATCTTCGCCGATCGACCGGCTGAGTTTGATCGTTTGTCTTGCCGTTTCTTCGGCCTTTTTTAGATCGCCTTGAGCAAGATAGCAGCGTGCGAGATTTCGCATTGCCTGCGCCTGATACCATTCGCGTTTTCTTTCGGTCGCGATCGATACCGCTTTCTCCAAAAGCTCTTGAGCTTCCTCAAATTCTTCACGAAGTATTTTCAGCTCCCCGAGCGAATCCAAAATACCGGCGAGATGGACATGTTTTGTCTGTTCGGCTAATTCGAGCGCACGGCGAATGACAGTTTCGGCCTTTGTCCATTCGCCGATCAGCATCAGATTAATGCCAAGATTGTTGTAGGCGATGATCGAATTTAATATATGTTCGGTCTGTTCGAAAAATTCGATGGATTTTTCCAGACATTCGATACCTTTTTGCGGCTGCCTGAGAAACCAATATGCACCGGACATATCGGTATAAAGTTTGCCCAGCATAAAAGGAGCGGAGCGTTCGCCAATGATCTTAATGCCGAGTTCAAAAGATTTCAGCGATTTTTTGCTGTCGCCTTCCTGGTGATAACTGATCGCGATCTCGCGATATGCTTCGGCCATGCCGAGCCAATCGCCATTCGTGCGGAAATATTGAAGAGCCTTTTCAGCGTAATCGCGGCCGATCGGAGTTTCGTTGAGCTTTCGATAAACGCGTGCGAGTGCGATATCGATGCTGCCGGCGATATGCGGAATATCGTATTTTTTTGCCTGCTCAAGCGTTTCTTTTAAAAGCGTTACGGCCTTTGGCTGATCGGTCAGGTTATTGTATGAGATAGCAAGCTGGATCCTGACTTTGACCTGTGTTTCGTGCTCGAGCCGGCCGAGAATATCTTCGTCCTCAAAAGGTTTTAAAACCTCGAGAGCTTCTTTATATTGACCGAGCGTTTCGAGTGTGAACGACAGAAGCCTTTTTAGATTCGCAAAATTATCCGGCGAAAGGTCGTAAGCTTCAAGCGTTTCAGTCAGCAGTGTTTTTGCTTCGCTCGAATGTCCATCGCGCAGTTTCTGGCCGACGTCGCCGAACACCGCATCGAGCTTATCAGGGCTGATCGAACGTCCGGACGCAGCACGAGGGTCGCGAGACAGTTTGCTCGTAAGGCCCGCAGGCGTTTTCTTTGCCTTCGATGGACGTGCACTATTCTTCATTACTTGGTTGCCACACTAAACGACGAATCCTCAAGCTTTTTCAGTAAAAAAGCCGACAAGAATTAAAAAATTGAATACTTAGTAAACAGCGCATTCGAAATTTAACAAAAATAACGGTTTATGTCCACATATTTATTTACGCGGAAACATAAATGCCTGGACGAGCCGACGGAATTTATGACATTCTTGGTAAAAGTATATGCCTAAAAAAAATAAGAATGCCGAAGCTGCCCGACTCGCCGAAGCGGACGCTCAAACAAAAGATTGGAAGCTTTGGGGGTGTTATGTCAGCGAAAGAGCCTGGGGAACGGTTCGCGAAGATTATTCGAAAGACGGTTCGGCATGGGATTACTTTCCTTTCGAACAAGCACATTTGCGGACGTTTCGCTGGAACGAGGACGGCATTGCCGGAATTTGCGACCGTCATCAGAACATATGTTTTGCACTTTCTTTCTGGAATGAGAAAGATCCGATCTTGAAAGAACGCCTTTTCGGGCTTTCCGGGCCAAAGGGAAATCATGGCGAAGATGTAAAGGAATGCTACTACTACTTGGACAACACTCCTACGCATTCCTATATGAAATATCTGTATAAATATCCGCAGACAGAGTTTCCATACAAAAGGCTTTATGACGAGAACGCCGCCCGAACAAAGCAAGATGACGAATTTGAGCTGATCGATACGGGCATTTTTGACGACGATCGGTATTTCGATGTTTTTATCGAGTACGCAAAAGCTGATGTTGATAACATCTCCATAAAAATTACTGCTAAAAACCGCGGTCCGGAAACGGCTCCGCTGCATATTTTGCCGACGGTTTGGTTCAGAAACACATGGGTTTGGGACGGCACTACAGAAAAGCCTAAAATGACCAAGATCGATGACGGTCAAATAAAGATTGAGATGCCTGAGGAATTACATAGTAATTACACCATCTTTTTCGAAGGCGAACAAGAACTGCTTTTCTGTGAAAATGAATCAAATAACGAGAAGATCTTCGGCAGTAAGAATTTGGCGGAATTTACTAAAGACGGTATTAGCGAATTTGTCGTCCAAGGCAATAAAAATGCAGTGAATCCGGCGGGAGTCGGGACAAAAGCAGCCGGATATTATCGTTTTGATATCGAACCCGGCGGCGAAAGGATCGTTAAAATTCGTTTGCAGAGAACCGAAAAAGCTAAAAAGGCCAAAAGCGCTCGAAGATTTTGATCAAATTTTTAAGAACCGCATTGCCGAAGCCGATGAATTTTACGCCGGCGTGATACCTGAAAATCTTTCCGATGATGCAAAAAACATCCAGCGGCAGGCGTTTGCCGGAATGCTTTGGTGCAAACAGTATTATCATTATGTTGTAAAAACGTGGCTCGAAGGCGACCCGGCAATGCCGACGCCGCCGAAAGAAAGGCTCGATGGCCGCAACTGCAGCTGGACGCACCTCTACAATTCCGACGTTATCTCGATGCCCGACAAATGGGAATATCCCTGGTACGCATCGTGGGATCTTGCCTTTCACTGCATACCGCTTTCGCTGATCGATGCAGGTTTTGCAAAACGGCAATTGATACTTTTCTTACGCGAATGGTATATGCACCCGAGCGGCCAAATACCTGCGTACGAATGGGCCCTTGGCGATGTAAATCCTCCGGTTCATGCCTGGGCGGCGCTGCGCGTTTATCGCATCGATGCCGCGGCGACCGGCGAACCTGACCGGATGTTCCTGGAAAAGGTCTTTCACAAATTGCTGCTGAATTTCACCTGGTGGGTGAACCGAAAAGACGCCGAGGGCAACAATGTCTTTGAAGGCGGTTTTCTCGGCCTCGACAACATCGGTGTCTTTGACCGAAACGCGCCGCTGAAGGACGGCAGCTATATCGAACAATCCGACGGCACGAGTTGGATGGCAATGTATTGCCTGAACCTAATGGAGATCGCATTAGAATTGGCTCTTTTCGATAAGGCCTACGAAGATGTTGCGAGTAAATTTTTCGAGCATTTCGTGTATATATCCGATGCGATGAACAATCTCGGCGAACATAATACAGAGCTTTGGAGTGAGGAAGACGGGTTTTATTATGACGTACTTCATGTTGACGGCGAGCATATTCCCATAAAATTACGATCACTTGTTGGCCTATTCCCTATCTTGGCTGTGGCGACAATGGAACAGGAATGGATGGATGATCTGCCTGATTTCAAAAGGCGAACTGAATGGCTGCTCGAGAACAGGGTCGACCTGACCGACGATATTTCCTGTATGCAAAGACCGGGAAAGAACAACCGGCTTTTGCTCGCACTCGTCCGCGAGGACCGTTTGCGAAGATTGCTGACGAGAATGTTTTCAGAGGACGAATTTCTTTCCGATTACGGAATACGATCGCTTTCGCGTGCCTACAAAGATGATCCATATGAACTAAGCTTTGCCGGCGAAACACACAGAGTTAGCTACGAAGCGGGCGAATCGCGAACCGGTATGTTCGGCGGCAATTCGAATTGGCGCGGGCCGGTTTGGTTTCCGGGAAATTATTTGCTGATAGAAGCTTTGCAAAAATTCGATTATTTTTACGGGGAGAATTTTAAGATCGAATTTCCGACCGGTTCGGGCAACGAAATGACGCTTTGGCAGATCTCGCAGGAACTCGAAAAGCGGCTTTGCAGTATTTTCATGCGTGATGCCGCAGGAAACCGCGCGGCATATGGATCTGTCGAAAAATTTCAATCGGACGCGCATTTCCGCGATCTTATTTGGTTCAATGAATACTTCAATGGCGACGACGGAAAAGGCTTGGGAGCAAATCACCAAACCGGCTGGACGGGTTTGATCGCAAAAATATTGAAACAGGTGGGCGAATATTCTAAAAATGATACTGTTTAGATAAGGGAAAAATGAAAGCTCTTGCAGTTATTCCAAAAAAAGTAAATTCGATCCATTTGATCGAAATGGACAAGCCGAAAATAGATGAGATCGATGATGGACGCGGCGTTTTGGTTGAGGTTTTGCGTATCGGCGTTTGCGGAACCGATCGGGAGATCAACAACGGCGAATACGGAATTGCGCCGAAAGGATCTGATTATCTGGTCTTGGGTCATGAAAATTTCGGAAAGGTCGCAGAAATTGGCGAAAATGTGCAAGATCTGCAGGTTGGTGATTACGTTGTAGCTACGGTCCGTCGGCCGAGGGGTTCGAGCATCTACGACAAGATCGGCGAACAGGATTTTACGACCGATAATAAATATTACGAACGCGGAATTTCGCGGATCCACGGCTATATGGCGGAGTTTTATTCAGAAAGTGCCGATTTTCTGGTAAAGATCCCGCCCGCGATCGCGGAAATAGCCGTATTGCTAGAACCGCTTTCGATAATCGAAAAAGGGTTGAAACAAGCGAGCGATATACAGGAACGCCTGAAAATATGGCATCCGAAACGTGCCGCTGTGCTTGGAACAGGCAATGTCGGTTTGCTGACTGTGATGGCTCTGCGTATGCGCGGCTATGAGGTTCACGGTTTTGGCCTTGATTCGCCGGAAGGTTACCTGAATGCCGAGCTATGTAATTACATTGGCGCAACATATGATTCGACAAAAGAGACATCGATCAAAGATTCTGTCGAAAAATACGGTGAATACGACCTTATTTTCGAATGCACCGGATATTCGCCGATAATTTTTGATGCTATGCAGTCGCTGAATGAAAATGGCATACTTATATTGGCGTCCGTTACCGGCGGCGATCGCAAAACCGATGCGGTTCCTTCGGACAAGATCAATCAGATGTTCGTTTTGGGAAATCGCGCGATGGTCGGAACGGTAAACGCCGGCCGCGAACATTTCGAGCTTGGCGTAAAAGACCTCGCGCTTTGCGAAGCGATGTATGCCGGTTGGCTTTCCCGGATGCTGACGCACAAGATCGAGGGACTCGAAAATTTTGAGAAAGCTTTCGCGATCCTCAACGATTCGGCAAAGAACGGTGCGATCAAGACGTATTTCGAGGTCGGCAAGATATAATCAACCTTCATTATGGCCAATTTCCCCGATGAATTCGGCGGCGATGTTTTAACCGAAACCGAAACGAAACTTGAAAAGCCCAAGCTTTTTAAGGTTTTGCTGCATAACGACGATTTTACGACGATGGAGTTTGTCGTTTTCGTACTCGAACACGTCTTTAACCGCCCTACCGGCGAAGCTTTCGCGATAATGATGGCCGTTCACAGCGCAGGCGTCGGCGTCGCGGGCATATATCCTTACGAAATAGCGAGATCTAAAGCCGAAAAAGCCATGAACCTCGCAAAGGCGCGCGAATTTCCCTTTCTCTGCACGGTTGAAGAAGAATAACTTTGGAATGCTCGCGTGCAATGCCGGAAACGGCGTAAGTGTTTTTGGAGACACTCAATTGTAGCGTGTTTTTAGATCGCCAAAAGACGGCGATCTTGCACGCGAGGGCGCGTGCGGTCCAGTCTTGATGTTGAGCTACAGTTGGGAGTGCGGACCAGCAGAAAAGCGGCTCGTGAGCTTATCGTCAGATTTGTTTGGGCGCCGGTTTGTTTTGTGTTATTATTCTGCTTATGAAACTCGCGTCTGCCAAGATAATTATTATGCCCCCAAGGGACACCGTTATCTGAGCGTTTTCATTTGTTTGCTCCGAAAAGGTCCCAAGCCGAATGTCAGGCTTGGGACTTTTTTATGTGCAAAGCGGCGTGCGGACGCAATTTAATTGGATAAATGATAAAATTTCATTTTTTGATCAAGCAGAGATCTAAAGAGGAGTAGTCTTATTACATAATCACCTAGTTACGTTCACGTAGTACATGGATCAGTAGCTGAGATATAGCGCGACATGAACGGCTTCTATCAATAATGAAACAAATTTTAGCGTTGTGCATGTTGGTGTTTGGGGCATGCTCTTTGTCGGAGCGAGCGCATGACGAACACCTTCATAAAACGAATAACGGACTTAACAGTAATTTTCAAGGAAGCCGAAGCATTAAGGATCAACCCGAGGTAAAAGCACTTGGCGACGTGAATCCTACGATGCGAAGTATTTCAGAAGCGAAGTTTGATAATGTCAGGCTTGAATTTTTTGATGAAAATGGAACATCAATTTTAATTACGGAAATCCCGGATGAAGCTGTTGAAGAAATTAACAAATTATTTCGTACTAGGCTAAGTATCTGTAGCCAGCAACGAGCTGAGGCGAATCGTAATGCAAAAGTCATTACTGCAGTCAAATATGATACGAAGATTGTGAGAGAATCGGAGAAAACACAGAATAAACTAACTAATGTTAAAATTGAAACACCCACAGGCCCTCGTACTATGTCATCTTTCGAAGCAGGAAAACTCATAAGACTTGTCTCTCTCTCTTCCCCTCAATGGTGTGATTAGAATGTTAAATAGGATAGAACACTCTGAAAATTTAATATGACCGAACCTTTAGACCTAAAGAAAACAGTAAATCTGCCAAAGACCGATTTTTCGCAAAAGGCGAATTTGGGACAGAGCGAACCGGCGCGCCTAAAAAAATGGAAAGAGAACGACCTGTATGAAAAGCATCGCGGAAAAGCGAAAAGGCCGCGAAAAATTTATATTGCACGACGGCCCGCCGTATGCGAACGCCGACATTCACATCGGCACGGCTCTGAATAAAATATTAAAAGATTTCGTCGTCAAAACGCGTTCGATGATGGGTTTTGACGCGCCGTATGTTCCGGGTTTTGATTGCCACGGTTTGCCGATCGAAACGCACGTTGAGAAAAAACTTGCGGAAAAAGGCAAGAACAAGGCTGACATTCCGGTCGCTTCGTTTCGCCGCATCTGCCGCGAACATGCATCGAAAGCGATGGACGGACAGACGCGCGATTTTTCGCGACTGGGCATTTTGGGCGAATGGGAAACGCCGTATCTGACGATGTCGAAGGAATACGAATCATCGACCGCGCGGCTTTTCGGGACTTTTCTTGGAACGCGGCTATGTTTACAAAGGTTTGCGGCCGGTTTATTGGTGCATGCACGATCAGACAGCTTTGGCCGAAGCCGAGGTCGAATACCGCGAACATAATTCGCCATCCGTCTATGTGAAATTTCCGCTCGTTTCGGATGCGGCAATGATTGACGAAAAGCTTGACCGGCAAACAAGTTTTCGTTTTGATCGCTTGGACGACGACGCCTTGGACATTGCCGGCAAATTTGGGTCTTTCGGTTCATCCCGATTTTGATTATTCGGCGATCGAAGCGAACGGCGAAGTTTATATTGTCGCGACCGAACTCGCGACAGATTTGGCCGAAACTTGCGGGCTTGACAGATACGGTTGAGTTAGCGCGTTTCAAAGGCTCAAAGCTCGATCGATCTCGAAGCAAAACATCCGTGGATCGACCGCAACTCGCTGGTGATGAACGGCGAACACGTGACGCTTGGCGAAGCCGACGCTGAGGTCGAGACCGAACTCGACGTAACGAAAGCAAAACCGCCAAGAAAGCCGGAACGGGCTGTTGTCCACACGGCGCCCGGACACGGAACGGACGACTTTTTGATCGGCAAGGAATACGGTCTGGAATTTATTGTCCGGTTGATAACGCGGGCAGATTTACGCATGATGTAGAGCATTTGGCCGGGCGAAAACATATATGACGCGAACCCGAAGATCGTCGAATTTTTACGCGAAAGCGGAATGCTGCTTCACGCGGAAAATTATCGCTCACCGTTATCCGCATTGCTGGCGTTGCAAAAATCCGGTGATCTTCCGCGCAACTCCGCAATGGTTCATTTCGATGGACACGGCCGCGAAAACCGGCAAAGAGCTATCGTTGCGGGACAATGCGTTTGAGCAGATCGAAAAGGTCAATTGGCATCCGGCTTGGGGCGAAGGCCGCATGATGAATATGTTCAAAGGCCGGCCCGATTGGTGCGTTTCGCGGCAGCGTTCGTGGGGCGTTCCGATTCCTGTTTTTTACTGTCAGGGATGTGACGAACCGGTCGCCGATAAAAAGGTCATCGATCACGTCGCCGATATTTTTGCGGTCGAAACGGCCGATGCCTGGTATAACCGCGCCGGAATCCGAACTGCTGCCCGATGGATATATTTGCTCGAAATGCGGAGGTTCGGAATTTCGAAAAGAAACGGATATTTTAGATGTTTGGTTCGATTCGGGTTCGAGCTGCGTTGCGGTTTTGGAAACTCGCGGCGACACTCTCAGGTTTCCGGCGGACGTTTATCTGGAAGGCGGCGATCAATATCGCGGCTGGTTCAATTCGTCGCTGATGTGCGGACTGGCCGCGCACGATGAATCTCCGTATAAACAGATCGTGACGCACGGCTGGGTCGTTGACGGCGAAGGCAAGCAGATGCACAAATCGACCGGCAACGCCATTTCGCCAAATGAGGTCATGTGACAAAATCCGGCTGCAGAAATCATGCGGCTTTGGGCGGCGGCTGTAGATTACACGCAAGACATGCGCTGTTCGGACGAAATCCTTTCAGCCGCATTGTCGATGCTTATCGAAAATTCAGAAATACTCTGCGTTATGCGCTCGGAAATCTGGACGGATTCGATCCGGAAACAGATTCGGTTGCGGTCGCGGAAATGGACGAAATCGACCGCTGGGCTCTCGCAAATCTCGATGAAGTTACGGCGAAAGTTTTGAGCGGCTATGAAAGTTACGATTTTCAATCGGCTTATCAACGCTCTTATAATTTTTGTCACTGTGACGCTTTCGGCGCAGATATTTCGACATCATCAAAGATCGGCTCTATATCTTGGCTCCGCGTTCGCATGAACGGCGTTCGACGCAAACGGCGCTTTATCGGATCACGAAAGATCTGTGCCGGTTGCTGGCTCCGCTGCTTGCTTTTACTTCGGACGAAGCTTGGGAAAATCTGCCGGGATCGATAAGCGGATCGGTTCATCTGGAAGAGTTTCCAAAAGTTGCTGCGGCTGTCGATACTGCCCTGCTTTCAAAATGGGAACGCATTTATGCGATCCGCGATGAGGTTTTGAAAGAGCTGGAAACGGCTAGAAATGAGAAACAGATCGGTTCGTCGCTCGAGGCAAAAGTTATCCTGAACACCGACAAAGCTACGACGATGTTCCTGATGGATATTTTCGAACATCTTCGGTATATCTTTATCGTATCGCAGGTCGAGGTTCACGAATCGGACGGCTTTGCCGTCAAGATCGAGAAAGCCGACGGCGAAAAATGCGAGCGGTGCTGGAATTATTCGACACGCGTCGGCGAATTTGAAAAATTCCCTACCGTTTGCGAACGATGTTATGAGGCACTGCAAGAGATCGGTGTCGGTTCGGCGGTTTAATTTTAGGGCAATGCGAAAGGACATTTTCGGCATCAAAATAATTTCGACGATGACAAAGAAAGACGTATTTTGGAAGATCGGTTATCTGCTGCTTGCGGGCGGATTGTTCATGGTCGATCAGGTGACGAAGGCTTGGGCCGTTCGGCATTTGCGGTTTAGCGAACCGATGTCCGTCATCAGCGATTTTTTGAATTTCGCATATGCTCAAAATACGGGCGTTGCGTTTAGCATGCTCGACAGCCACGGCGACACGGGCCGTTGGGGTTTGTCGATCGTTGCGGGTATCGCCGGCGTGCTGGTGCTTTACTTTTTCTGGCGAACGCCGCGAAGCGATGATCGTATCTTAGGCGCACTGACGCTGCTGCTTGCAGGCATCGCGGGCAATGTTGTTGACCGCGTGCGGCTTGGTTTTGTCATCGATTTTATCGATGTTCAATTCGGTTCGTGGCATTATCCGACGTTCAATGTTGCCGATACGCTTATTGTTATCGGTGCGATACTGATGATCATCGATGTGTTTTTTACAAAGAAAGCCGCGGCTGTCGCGAAAGTGGAAAAGGCTTGATCGGCTTGGGATCTTAAGATGTACCCAGAACTTTTTAGAATAGGTAATTTTCCGATAACGACCTACGGCATTTGGCTGGCGGTCGGTATGATCGCTGCGCTTTACGTGGCATCACGTTTGGCGGCTCGCGACGGGCTAAAACGCGAGCGGATATATGATCTAGGGCTTTGGACGCTGGTTGGCGGATTACTCGGGTCAAAGCTTTTGATGTTCTTTGTCGATCCGAACGTAGATGTTTTTTCGCTCGATTTTTTGCGTTCGGGCGGCGTTTATTACGGCGGATTTCTAGGCGGCCTGGCGGCTGTCGCGCTTCTTATCTATTTTTACAAGCTGCCGTTCTGGAAGGTTGCTGATGCGTTTGCACCGGCGCTTGCTCTTGGCCAGGCATTTGGCAGACAAGGCTGTTTTGCGGCCGGTTGCTGTTGGGGAAAGCCGACGGATCTGCCATGGGGCGTTCATTTTACGGAGCTCGGAAATCAATACACAGGCGTTCCGATCGCGAACGGCGTTCACCTGCATCCAACCCAGCTATACGAATCGTTCTTTATGCTGCTCGTTTTTGGCGGTTTGGTTTATCTGCATAAGCATAAAAAATTCAACGGGCAGGTCTTCATCGCATATGGTGCGATCTACGCGATCTTCCGATTTTTGATCGAATTTATCCGCGACGATCCGCGCGGCGATCTTTTTGGTTTGACGACTATGACGGGACTTTCAACCTCGCAGATCGTCAGCCTTATTGTCGCCGTCGGCGCGATCATTTTTATGATAATGAGGCTTCGAGATCCGCAGGTCGCGGAACAACTACATGAACAAGAATGATGTCGAAGACGGATCCGCGATCATAAATTTTACTGCCGAAAGCGATGACGCGGATAAGCGGCTCGATCTTTTTTTGGCCGAGAACGTCGAAGGTTGGTCACGGACGCAGCTTCAGCGGCTGATCGGCGAAGAGAATGTTTTGGTCAATGGAAGAAAGGCGAAAGCCTCGCTGAAACTTTCCGAAGCGGACGAGATCGAGGTCGAATTTACCGAATCTCAGGCAGCTAAATTCGAACCGGAAAACATACCGCTCGAAATAGTTTTCGAAGACGAATACCTCGCTGTAATAAACAAACCGGCCGGAATGGTCGTCCATCCGGGAACCGGAAATCATAGCGGAACATTGGCAAACGCGATCGCATATCATTTCGATATGCATCAGCCGGAAAATTCGGACGGCCACCGCGTCGGCATTGTGCACCGTTTGGATAAATTCACGTCCGGCTTGATCGTTGTCGCCAAAAGCGAAGAGATCCACGAAGCTATTTCGGAGCAGTTCAGAGATCGAACGGTCGAAAAAAAATATGTTGCGTTAGTTCACGGAAATCCGCGCGAAACTTCGGGCGTGATCGACCGGCCGATCGGACGCGACCGTTGGCATCGGACAAAAATGGCAGTCGCCGCAAATGGACGCAACGCACTTTCGCTATGGAAAGTGATCCGGCGTTTTGAAAAATTTGCGTTGCTTGAAATAGAGATCAAAACCGGCCGCACACACCAGATCCGCGTGCATCTTGCCTCGATAAACAATCCGGTCGTCGGCGACGAAACCTACAACGAAGGCCGCGACAATACCGTTTCCGACATTTCGATCCGCAAAGCCATCGCAGATCTCGGCCGCTTTTTTCTCCACGCACAGAGCCTTGCATTCGATCACCCAAAAACCGGAGAAAGGCTCGAATTCACCGCCGACCTGCCGGAAGAATTGCGAGCCTTGTTGAAAATACTAGGAACGTAATGACTGGAACGCACGCGCCCTCGCGTGCAACGCCGGATACGGCGTAATGGACTTTGGAAGATGGCAATTTTGTTTTTCAAACGACGATCTTGATCTATAATAAACTGAATTTCCCGAAGGTTTAGATCGCTGAAAAGCGCGATTTTGCACGCGAGGGCCGCGCGGTCCAGTCTATGAATAAAATGTTTGATCCACGCGTGGCACTCCCGAGGCTATTTACGTCATTTTGATCCGGGCGTTCAAACGCAGTTCGTAACTTTCCGCTTGGCTGATTCAATACCTCAAAGCGTGTTGCAAAAATGGCGCAGCGAGATGGAATCCGGCGTTCTCACAGATGCCGATCTTCGCCAACGCATCGAACATTATTTGGATCAAGGTTATGGTTCGACGATCTTGAAAGACAGGCGAATTGCTAAGCTTGTTCGCGATACTATTTTGAAATGGAACGGTGAGCGATACCGCTTGATCGCTTGGGTAATTATGCCGAATCATATCCATTTACTTTTGCAAAACTTAGCCGATCACAAAATGTCGGATATAATGCATTCTGTTAAATCTTTTACCGCACATGAAGCCAACAAGATCCTTGGCAGAAAAGGCAAGTTTTGGACAAAGGAATATTTTAGACCGATACATCCGTAATGAGAAACATTTCTCGGCAACGGTGAAATATATAGAGGAAAATCCGGTGAAGGCGGGATTATGTGGGTTGCGGAAGAGTGGGAGTTTGGGAGTGCGTATTTCTTTAAGGAATGAAGACTCTTAATGGTTTTTGAACATATGAGAACTTAGATGTTTTAGATCGCCAAAAGGCGGCGATCTTGCACGCGAGGGCGCGTGCGTTCCAGTCGAAATGGTGAGCTTTATTTTATGAAACTTATTCTAATTTTTGCATTTGTTTTTGTTTTCGGGTCGGTCGTTTTTGGGGAAACGGCGGCGTTCAACATTATTCCGCGGCCGGCTTCGATCAAAGTTGGCGGCGGGCATTTTAAATTCGATCAGAAAACGAAGATCGTTGCTCAGGATGAGGTCGGGCGAAAGATGGCGGGTTTGCTTAATGATCTGCTGATGGCGAACTACGGGTTTAAGCTTGAATATACCGACAAAGACATTTCAAAGAACGCGATAAGATTTTCGACAACCGCGATCCGTACGACCGATCCGCGTCAGGGCGAAGCCTATTCGATGCTGATCTCGAAAGATCAACTCGAAATACTGGCAACCGAGAACGGTATGTTCTACGCGATACAAACTCTGATGCAGATCTTGCCGGTGAAATATTCGGGTGCGGTCGAAATTCCGGTTGCGGAGATCAACGACGTTCCGCGTTTTCAATATCGCGGAATGCATCTGGATGTTTCGCGTCATTTTATGCCGGTTTCGTTCGTCAAAAAATTCATCGATCTGATGTCGCAATATAAATTGAATACGTTCCATTGGCATCTGACAGACGATCAAGGCTGGCGCATCGAGATAAAAAAATATCCAAAACTTACAGAGATCGGATCGACAGCGGCCCGAAACGCTAGTCGGGAGATATTCGCCGGTTTTCAAAGGCGACGGCATTCCGCACGGCGGATTTTACACGCAGGAAGAAATAAAAGACGTTGTCGCATATGCGAAGAAACATTTTATAACTGTAATTCCAGAGATCGAATTGCCGGGACACGCATCGGCTGCTCTGGCGGCTTATCCCGAATTTGGCTGCAAAACTGACTACACATACAAGGTGCAGATGACCTGGGGAATTTTTAAGGAAACCTATTGCCCGACCGATGCGACATTCAAATTTTTGGAAGACGTTTTGGATGAAACGATGGCTTTGTTTCCGGATTCGCCTTACATACACATCGGCGGCGATGAGGTTTTGAAAGATCACTGGAAAGAATCGGCGTTTCGTCCAAGAGCTGATGAAACGCGAGAATCTGAAAGACGAACACGAAGTGCAGAGCTATTTTGTTCGCCGGATCGAAAAATATATAAATTCGAAAGGAAAAAAGATCATCGGCTGGGACGAAATTTTGGAAGGCGGACTTGCGCCGAATGCGACGGTGATGAGCTGGCGGGGAATGAAAGGCGGCATCGAAGCGGCAAAATCGAAACACGATGTGATCATGACGCCGACCGATTTTGTTTATCTCGATTACGGCCAGGGCGATCCGGCTTATGAACCGCTGAATATCGGCTCTTATCGTTCCGCTCGCGAAAGTTTACAGTTTTGAACCGGTTCCGCCGGAGCTTTCGGCCGACGAGGCAAAATATATCATCGGCGCGCAGGCCAATCTTTGGACGGAATATATTCCTGACCCAAGCCAGGCCGAATATATGTATTTTCCGCGAATGCTCGCATTGGCAGAGGTCGTTTGGTCGCCGAAAGAAGGGAAAGACTTTGATGATTTCCAAAAGCGTTTGGCGGCAAATCTGCCGCGGCTCGATAAACAAAATGTAAATTATCGCATTCCCGAACCGGAAGGTTTGCAGAATGTTTTGACCGACAAGAAAAGCGTTTCGATCGAATTGAAACCAGCCGCCGGAACAAAAGTTTTCTACACGGCCGATGGTTCGACACCGACCGAAAGATCGACGCGATATACAAAGCCGATCGGATTTGAACTGACCGACGGCGAGGTCGCGACGCTGAAGACCATCGTTGTTTTACCTAACGGACGCAAAAGCTCGGTTTATGCCGCGACGATCGTGCAGGGCAAAATGTTTGAAGCGGACACAACTGACGCAACGACGGCCGGCGTTAATTACAAATTCTTTATTCCGCGCGGCGATATGTCCGGCGAAGGCGAAGAAAAGACCGGCGAAACGAGATCGATAATGCTGAATCAATTTGCGAAAGAATTTGATCTGAAGAAAGATTTTTCCGTGACTTTTGACGGATATTTGAAGATCGCCGAAGACGGCATTTATGAATTGCAGGTCGATTCGACGTGGGACGCGACCGTCCTCTTTGGCGGCGAGAAAGTGATCGATGCCGAGGGCACAAAAGATAGTTCGATCAAGCGTGCGATCTTGCCGCTGAAAGCCGGTTTGCACAAGATCTCTTTGCGATACAATCACCGCGGCGGCGAGGCCAATTTCCGTTTTCGCTATGGCTTGAAAGGACAAGGCTTGCGGCAAGCATACGGCGGCGAATTTGTGCATTAAGTTTTTTTGACTGGAGCGCACGCGCCCTCGCGTGCAACGCCGGATACGGCGTAAATGACTTTGATCGCACGAGACTCATGAGGGTTTTAGATCGCCAAAAGACGGCGATCTTGCACGCGAGGGCGCGTGCGTTCCAGTCGCGGGAGCGTTTGTCTATGAATCAAAAAGTGTTGCGAAAATATTTCTCTGCGTCTCTGTTTCTCTGCGGTCTAATTTTCTTTGCGGGCACATCTACCGCTCAGACGCGCGATCTTACGCGGTGGGTGAATCCGTTTATCGGAACGGGCGGTCACGGACATACTTTTCCGGGGGCGACGATGCCTTTTGGAATGGTCCAGCTTTCGCCCGACACACGCATCGATAACTGGGACGGCTCGTCCGGCTATCACTACTCCGACGACATCATCTACGGCTTTTCGCACACGCACCTGAGCGGCACAGGCATTCCCGACGGCTGCGATATTTTGTTCATGCCGACAGTTGGCGAGCCACAGTTTGAAGAAAAGCGGACGACAAGATCGTCAACGCGTTTCGCTTCAAAATTTTCATCATGCCAACGAAAAGGCCGACCCGGGATATTACTCGGTAATCTTGATAATCAGGATCTTTGCCGAACTGACGGCGACAGATCGCGTTCGGAATTCATCGCTACACATTTCCGGAGGCGAGCCAAGCAAGTATCGTTATAGATCTGAATTGGCGAGATAAATTTCTCGAATCGATTTAAAGATTGTTGGTCCAGACTCGTGATCGAAGGTTTTCGACGATCAAGCTCATGGGCAAAAAATCAAATAGTTTATTTTGTTGCCGAATTTTCAAAACCTTTCATCGGGCTCGCAATGGTCTGATCAAGGATATCGATCCACGATATTGATTTTCATGAAGAAGCACGGTGAAACTTATAGATCTTCTAGATGATCGAGCAAGTATCGATTAGAGGAGGGCTTATTTTCGACTTCTAAGAACGAAGACAGATTCTTGTCAAAGTCGCGATCTCCTACGTCTCCATCGAAGGTGCGCGGAAGAATCTTGAAGCTGAGATTCCCGGTTGGGATTTTGACAAGGTTCGAGCGGATGCAAAAGCGGCGTGGAATAAGGAGCTGAGCAAGATCGAAGTTTCGGGCGGAACCGATGATCAGACGACGACGTTTTACACGGCTTTGTATCACACGATGATCCAGCCGAATATTTTTAATGACGTCGATGGCCGATACAAAGGCCACGATGGAAAAATACATGGCTGAGCCAAGCCAGCGCTACGAAGGAAAGACGACGCCTACAAGATATCGCATTAGGACGAGCTGAGAAGCCGGGCGACTATTACACGGTTTTTTCGCTTTGGGACACTTTTCGGGCGGCGCATCCGCTTTATACGATCATCGATCAGAAACGCACGGTCGATTTTATCAACACTTTCATACGGCAATACGAACAAGGCGGACGGCTGCCGGTTTGGGAGCTTTGGGGCGAAGAGACCGATACGATGATCGGTTATCACGCCGTTTCGGTCATCGCCGACGCGATGGCAAAAGGCATCAAAGGCTTCAATTACGAAAAAGCATACGCCGCCGCAAAGCATTCCGCCGAACTCGATCATTTCGGCCTTGCCGCATACAAAAAACGCGGCTACATCTCATCCGAAGACGAGAACGAATCGGTTTCGAAAACGCTGGAATACGCTTACGACGATGCGTGCATAGCGGAGATGGCTCAGGCACTGATGCGGGAAAAAATAAAGGAACCGGCAAAATATAAAAGCATCACCAACGAACAGCTTGAAAAAGAATCGGCGCAATTATTTACGATCGATCGTCATATTATCGAAATCTGTTTGATCCATCAGTCGGTTTTATGCGTCCTAAACGGAACGGCAGTTTTATCACGCCGTTCAAACCAAATGAGGTTACGTTCAATTTTACCGAAGGAAACAGTTGGGTATATTCGTTCTTCGTTCCACACGATATTTCAACGCTTGCCGAACTCTATGGCGGAAAGATCGCTTTCGCTAAAAAGCTGGATGAGCTTTTTACCACGACCGATAAACTCGCCGGACGCGAACAGCCCGACATTACCGGTTTGATCGGACAATACGCACACGGCAACGAGCCTTCGCATCATATCGCGTATCTGTATAACTACGCGAATCAGCCTTGGAAAACGCAAGAGTATGTCCGGAAGATCCTCGACGAATTCTATAAGAACGATCCTGACGGTTTGATCGGAAACGAAGACTGCGGGCAGATGTCCGCGTGGTACATTCTGTCGGCGTTGGGTTTTTATGAAGTTAGCCCGGGCCGGCCGCTTTACGATATAGGAACACCGCTTTTTAAAGAGGCTCGTATCCATCTGGAAAACGGAAATGTGTTTACGATCAAAGCGCCAAATATTTCGTCCGCCAACAAATACATAGCTTCCGTCAGGCTTAACGGCAAACCGCATCGATCGACAATGTTCGCGCACCGCGAATTGATGAATGGCGCCACGCTCGAATTTACAATGTCCGATGTGCCCGTCAAAGATTGGTTCGATGAGTTTTCGACCTCGCAAATCGGCGGGTTTCCGGCGGCTGTTCCGGTTATCGAAGGCGACCGCGTTTTTACCGACAAAACGACGATAAATATAAAAGCTCCGCTAGGCGGAATGGTCTATTGGAAACAGGATGGCAAGAAAGTTTCGCGCGATTGGGGAACGGAGTTTCACCCGTTTGAGATCGACGAGACGACGACCATCAGCGCCCTCGCCGTCGAACCCGAGGAAGGCAATAAGAGTCCGCAGGTTACAGCAACCTTTTACAAACGCCCAAACGATTGGTCCGTGAAGATAATGTCTCCGTATAACTCTCAATACACGGGCGGCGGCGATGACGCGATCATCGACGGGCTTCGCGGAAATGTGAATTTTGCGAGCGGCGAATGGCAGGGTTATCAGGGCAAAACATTTGAGGCTGTGATCGATCTGAAACGAGAAACCGAGATAAAGAATGTCGGCGGAAGTTTTCTGCAATCGGCGCGTTCGTGGATATGGATGCCGGACCGTTTGGAATTTGAAGTATCGATGGACGGCGTGAATTTTACAAAGGTCGCGGATTTCAAGACAGATTTTCCCCAAAACGAAATGGAAGGCGTTACAAAAGAATTCAGTCGGTCGATAAAGCCTGTTTCGGCCAGATACGTTCGGGTTCGGGCATTCAATTTCGGCAAAATTCCGGCGTGGCATTTGGGAGCTGGCGGCGATCCGTGGATCTTTGTGGATGAGATCCTGATCAATTAAAGAAAATAAAAATGACCTTTTTTGCCTGTATCGCGTCTAAATAATTGCGACCGGGAAAATTTACCGCGCGAAGAAGTTTTTGAAAGAGGAAGTAATTATGGACAGGCGATATTTTTTGAGATCGAGCGGGATCGGCTTAGCCAGTTTTGGTTTTATGGCGGCTGCACCTAAGTTTTTGCATCAGTTCGCGGAGGCTCAGACACGCGGCGGCTATGGCAACAAGAAGGTTTTGGTAACGATCTTTCAACGCGGAGCCATCGATGGAATCAACGTCGTTGTGCCGTATGGCGATAGCGAATATTACAACCTGCGGAAATCGATAGCCATCGCACAGCCGAATAAAACCGATGGTGCGATCGATCTGGACGGACATTTTGGCTTGCATCCGGCGATGGAACCGCTGAAGAAATTTTGGACGTCAAAACAGCTTGCGGTGATTCACTCGGTCGGTTCGCCGGACAATACGCGGTCGCATTTCGACGCGCAGGATTATATGGAATCGGGCACGCCGGGTATTAAATCTACCCGCGACGGTTGGCTAAATCGCGCACTGCAAACCAGCAAGGAGAAGGACGATTCGCCTTTCCGCGCGGTTTCGATGACGCAGCAATTGCCGCGTTCGCTTTATGGAAAAGCTCCTTCGATCGCGATGACGAACCTCGCCGATTTTACGATCAAGGCCGGAATTTACACGCAGGATATGAAAGGCGGTTTTGAAGGAGTTTGGGAACAGAATGCCAAGGACAACCTCGGCGCGACCGGTAAGGAAACCTTTGAGGCGGTTAATTTTTTGAAAACGGCGAACCCCGCGAAATACAAACCTGAGAACGGTGCCGTTTATCCGAATTCAAAGCTTGGAAATTCGCTGCGGCAGATAGCGCAGTTGATAAAAGCCGGCGTCGGTTTGCAGACCGCATTTGCCGAATCGACCGGTTGGGACACACACGTAAACCAAGGCGGAGCTCGCGGTCAGCAGGCAAATCTGCTGCGCGATTTTGCCGCGTGTTTGGCGGCTTTTGCGACCGATCTAGGGAAACGTATGGACGATGTCGTTTTGCTGACCATGAGCGAATTTGGCAGAACAGCCAAAGAGAACGGAAACCGCGGAACCGATCACGGCCACGGAAATATGATGTTCGCGATCGGAAATTCGGTAAAAGGCGGAAAGGTTTTCGGCGATTGGAAAGGCCTGCGCAACGACCAGCTAAACGAAGGCCGCGACCTCGCCGTAACGACCGATTTCCGCGACGTTTTCGCCGAAGCAGCCGTTAAACAACTCGGCTCTGCGAATATGGCCGAACTCTTTCCGGGTTATAATGTTTCAGCTTCGAAATTCAAGGGTTTTCTTTCGTAGAAGTTTTGACGCAAAGACGCAAGATAGGAACGCAGGTATCATTACCTGCGTTTTTTATTTAACCAACCCATATTTAGCGAGACGAATCGAGATCGTCCTGCCTTTTTTTACCATCTACTATTCTTCTGCGGCTTCATTTTGTGTTCGGCCCTGCCTTTGTTGTATGACGTGGGTCAATTCGTGACCGAGCAACTGGCCTCCTTGAGCTTCGTGCGGGTGATATTCTCCGGCCTTAAAAAATATATCGCTGCCGACGCTGAACGCCTTGGCTCCTTCGCCGCCGAGCAGCGTCGGGGCGTGTCCGACGTGGACGCGGACGTCTGAGAGATCTTGTCCAAAATTGGACTCGAACTGGTGTTGTATGGTCGGCGGCAAGGGTTGCGCGGACGAACTATTCGAAAGGTCTTTCGGTACACTTAAAACGCTGAGATCGGGGGTATCGGGCATCTTTTTTTCTCCTTTAGATTCTGATTTTTTACTTAATATAATTTAATTAATCGGAAGAATAATATTCGAAAACATCTGGGCAGTCCAGCCCGCTCAAAAGGATGTTAAAATCCTTAGAGCGTTAATGTTTATACACCTCGCGGCGATGTCCGATCTTGATCACAAGGATGATCAGCTTATCATTTCGGATCTCATAAATTACACGGTAGTCGCCGATCCGGATTCGAAACAGATCATCGAAACCTTTTAATTTTTTTATCTTTAGTATTTCCGAATAAGGATCGATGGAAAGTAGTGTCAGAGCATCGACAATTTTTTTGCGGATTGCGGCGGGCAGAAAAATACAAGAATTTTGACGTTTGGTAATGCATAACTAAACCCCAAGTTTATTCCAAGCAGGTTTAAAGGCAGATATGAGACTATCCTCAAGACCCGCGGCGAGATTTATGTGAAATCCTCCGTAATGTAGCAGTCCATTGTCGAGGAGAGCATAAATATCGACTGGTTTATTCGCCATAAGAGCTTCCCGTATTCGTTTATTACCTTCTATATTTGTGAACTGGCTGATACCAGGATTTTGATAGCCGTTGAGACGGCTTTTCAAAGACCTTGCAGATTTGCCAATGTATGCGACCTTTCCTTCGCAAATAAATGCATAGAGAATATTGCGTGTCTCAGCATGATCATCCAAATGAGAAAATATTCCATCAGCACGAAGTTGCCAAAACCCAACTTTTTTGAAGCCCAGCGTTTCTAAGCGTTGAATTGATGAAATTGGTTCGTTCATGGTTTATATGTGAGTGCGGCTGTGCTGACTTTGGCACGCTTCCTACCGGTCGCGTTTCCGCCTATTTATTCCATGTTTCTCAGCCTTAGCCTCAAAGCCTGGAATTTGATGAAGCCTTCGGCGTCGTGTTGGTCGTAGGCGCCGGCGTCGTCTTCGAAGGTGACGACTCGTTCTCTGTACAGAGAATTTTGCGAGCGGCGGCCGTTCACGATGACGTTGCCTTTGTAAAGTTTTAGGCGAACGTCGCCGGAAACGGTTTGCTGTGTTTGGTCGATCATCGATTTGCAGGATCTCGAATTCGGGCGCGAACCAGAATCCGTAATAGACTGATTCGGCAAATTTTACGCCGAGCGAATCGCGCAGGCGTGTCACTTCGCGATCCATCGTGATCGATTCGAGCGCGCGATGAGCCGTCTGCAAAATGGTCACGCCGGGCGTTTCATAAACTCCGCGCGACTTCATTCCTACAAAGCGGTTTTCGACCAGATCTACGCGGCCGATGCCGTGGATGCCGCCGATATGATTTAGCTTTGAAAGCATATCGACCGCACCGTATTTCTCGCCGTCGATGGCGACGGGTTCGCCTTTTTCAAACGTGATGATGATTTCGAGCGGCTTCGTCCGCGGCTTTTTCCGGCGATTTGGTCATCAGAAAAATATCTTCCGGCGGTGCGGCCCAAGGGTCTTCCAAAATGCCGCCTTCATAGGAAACGTGCATCAGATTTCGGTCCATCGAATAAGGCTTTGTTGTCGTCGCCGTAACCGGAATGCCGTGTTTTTCGCAATAAGCGATCAAGTCCGCACGGCCTTTGAATTCCCACGTTCGCCACGGTGCGATGACCTTTATGTCGGGCTGCAGAGCGTAATAGCTAAGCTCAAAACGCACCTGATCGTTGCCCTTTCCGGTCGCACCGTGGGCAACTGCGTCAGCACCTTCTTTCTGAGCGATCTCGATCTGACGTTTGGCGATGACCGGACGCGCCAACGAAGTACCGAGAAGATAAACGCCTTCGTAAAGAGCATTTGCTTTGACGGCTGTCCAGACAAAATCTTTGACGAATTCTTCGCGAAGATCTTCGACATAAAGCTTTGAAGCTCCGGTCGCTTTTGCTTTTTCTTCGAGCCCTGAAAGCTCTTCGCCTTGGCCGACATCGGCGCAATAACACACGACCTCGCAATCGTAAGTTTCCTTTAGCCAAAGCAGCATCGCCGAGGTATCGAGCCCGCCGGAATACGCCAATACAACTTTATTAATTTTCTTTTCCATTTTTGATAGTTTCGTAAAAACACATTCTATTATTATCGCAGTTCAATTAAAAACATCGTTGTTCTCTTATTTTCTTATTTCGTGGATAAAAGAAAAAATGGAACCACGAAAGGAGAAAAGGCACGAAAAAAAGAACGACCTTGTAGCGATCACGTTTGTTATATAATCTTTTTTTCGGTGACTAATTTATGGATGATTCACAGAAGCTTTGGGGCGGACGGTTCACGGAAAGCCCGGATGAAACATTTGCGGCCTTTAATAATTCGCTCGGCTTTGATCAGCGGCTGCTGGCGGCAGATGTAAAAGCGAGCATTGCACACGCTAATGGATTGATGAATGCAGGCGTTTTGAGCAGCGAAGAAAACGCGGCGATCGTCGATGGATTGCAAAAGGTGTTGGCGAACGCGGCGAGACGAGCTTGTCGGAGGCGGAAGATGTTCATTCATTTATCGAATCAAATCTCGTCGCGTTGATCGGCGACACAGGCAAAAAGCTGCACACCGGCCGAAGCCGTAATGATCAGGTCGCGACGGCGTTTCGTTTGTGGCTGCGCGAAGAGATCGACGCGATCGCGGATGACCTGCATAAATTCCGCTCGGCTTTGGTTGCTGCGGCAAAGCGTCATAAAGACGCGGTGATTCCGGGTTACACGCATCTACAGCGGGCACAGCCGGTTTTGTGGCCGCATTGGTGTTTGGCGTATTTTGAAATGTTTGCCCGCGATGCGGAACGTTTTTCAGAAGTGCGAAGACGTGTGAATGTTTTGCCGCTTGGTTCGGGTGCATTGGCCGGAACCGGATTTCCGATCGACCGCGAAGCTGTCGCGCACGAACTCGGTTTCGAACGCGTAGCGCGAATAGTTTGGACGCAGTTTCGGATCGCGATTTTGCGGTCGAATTCGTCGCGGCTTGTTCGCTCTTCGATGGTTCATCTGTCGCGGTTTGCCGAAGATCTGATCATTTATGCGACGACCGAATTTGGTTTTATCACTCTGAGCGATGCCGTTTCGACCGGCTCGAGCCTGATGCCGCAAAAGAAAAATCCCGACGCTCTTGAGCTGATCCGCGGCAAAGCCGGACGCGTTATCGGCCATCAAATGGCTTTGCTTGCAACAATTAAAGGTCTTCCGCTGGCATACAACAAAGATATGCAGGAAGACAAAGAGGCCGTTTTTGATTCGGCTGATACGTTAAAGATCTCGCTGCGAGTTGCGGCGATCGTACTCGATAATCTGACGGTAAATGAAATAGTAACGCGCAAAGCGGCCGAAACCGGTTATTTGAATGCGACCGAGCTTGCCGACCATTTGGTAAAAAAATCGGTTCCGTTTCGAACTGCTCACGACGCCGTCGGCAGGATAGTTTTGTATGCTGCGGACGAAGGCAAAGAGCTGGGTGAACTTTCGATCGATGAACTTCGGAGGTTCGTACCGGAGATCGGTGAAGATGTGTTCGAAGCATTAGGCTTGGAAAAAACATTAAAAAGTAAATCGCAGACCGGCGGAACATCGCCCGAAAGAGTCGCGGAAGCTTTGAAAGAAGCTGAAAGAATTCTCGAAAATTCGTAAATATGGAAAACCTTTTAGAAAAAGTTTCGGAAAACGAACTATTCAAATTCATGGGCATTTCGGTCGAAACCGCGACGAAGGAACGCGTCGTTCTGAAGATGGAAGTAACGCCGCGGGTTCACCAATACATGGGAATTATGAACGGCGGTGTGTCGATGTATCTGTGCGAAACAGCGGCTTCGATCGGCGCTGTTTTGAATGCAGATCTAGAAAAAAGTGCGCCGGTCGGCATTGAAATAAACGGAAACCATCTGCGAGCGGTCGCAAAAGGAATTATCACGATCGAAGCCGTACCGACATATATCGGCCGGACGATGCAGGTTTGGAGCATCAATATCACAAACGACAGAGACAAACTCGTCTGCACCTCGCGGTGTTCGATCATCGTGCGAAAAGGCGGAGCGTTTGCGAAAGCGGAGTAGAAACGAATGCATAATTTCGTTCGCGGGCTGATAACGGAATGGCGGCGGCTCGGTTTGCCGGAAAGCGATGCGGCGTTCGTTGTCGGCGTTTCAGGCGGCGCGGATTCGATCAGTCTTTTGTTGGCTTTGAACGAACTTCTTCTTGAAAAAAAGCTCGATATCCGCGTTGTTGTCGCTCATTTCAATCACAAACTTCGCGGCGAAGCGAGCGATGCCGATGAGCAGTTCGTAAAGCATCTGACGACGGAACTCGAGATGGAACTGGCGCTCGGCCGTGCTGAAATTCACCAAAAAGGAAACTTAGAACAGAACGCGAGAAATTCGCGATATGAATTCCTCGGCGGAGTTGCGGTAAAAACCGGAGCTATCGGAGTTCTGACAGCGCATACGGTAAATGACCAAGCCGAAACGGTTCTGATAAATTTTTTCCGCGGCAGCGGCGTAGATGGTCTTGCCGGAATTCGGCCCAAACGGGAACTGCGTTATGAGATCGCGGATGAAAATGACGACGGAGAGGGCGAAGGTCCGTCGCCGATGCTTCCGTTCGAACAGCGTTTAATGCTTGTCCGGCCGTTGCTAAACTGGGCAAAACGCGTCGAAACGGAAGGTTTTTGCCGCGAAAAGAATGTCGAATACCGCTACGACACGATGAACGAAGACATCGCGTTCAAACGTGTTCGCATCCGCAAAGTTCTTTTGCCGCTTTTAAAGGATTTTAATCCGAATATTGTCGAAACTTTGGCACGAACGGCGGCTTCGATGCAAAAAATTTCTGAGGCCGACAGCGATGATGAAATTCCGGATATTGAACAAGCGGAGCTCGACCTAAGCTCGCTGAAAATGCTTTCATCGGCTTCGCTGAACCGAACGCTTCGGGCGTGGCTCGCAAGACATCGTGGAGATAAGCGTCGATTAGGACTGAAACATATAGAGGCGATCGAAAATCTGATGTCGAGCCGAAAGAGCGGACGGATCGTCCAATTGCCGGGTTCGGCACAGGTCGTCAAACGCCAAGGAAAGCTGGTTTTCGAAAAAGTTTAGGTTGATTATTAGGTGTGGGCGAACTACAATCAAAGGTTGACGTTTTCAAACGGTAGGACCGTTTTGAGAACAACCGCGACAGGGAAACTTTCATCCAATTGCATTGATGAGAAATTTCCGCGGATGAAGGTGGACTGGAGGCTTTAAATTGAACGCAAAGTTAAGACAATTTTTATTATGGTTTTTGATCATTTCGGGCGTGCTCGCCGCTGCGTGGTATGTGCAGGGCAAGCAGACAAAGGCAGCCGAAGCTCTAAGCTCCGACATGGCCATAACGAAGATCAAGAACAAAGAATTCAAAGAAGCTTTTTTTAAGGCTGATTCGGTTGAATTTACCGATCAAAACGGGGCAAAATTCGTTACAGTTATCGGCAGCGATCCGGGCCGCGAATTGTTGATGGGTGCCGTTGAAAAGGTAAACGCTGATAATCCGAATTTTATAAAATCCAGTGAAGAAGCTCCGTCATCCGGTTGGGGATTGATCCTTTTGATCCAGTTTCTGCCCTTCGTTCTGTTGATCGGATTTTTGCTGTTCACGCTTCGCCAAATGCAGGCGGGCGGAAACAAAGCTCTGAGCTTTGGTAAATCGAAGGCGAAATTGCTTAATAATCAGCAGAAACGCGTTACCTTTAAGGATGTAGCGGGCGTTGACGAGCCAAAAGAAGAGCTCGAAGAGATCATCGAATTTCTAAAAGATCCGCAAAAATTCCAGAAACTCGGCGGTAAAATTCCAAAGGGCGTTTTGATGATGGGACCTCCGGGAACCGGAAAAACACTTCTTGCAAAAGCAGTTGCGGGCGAAGCGAATGTTCCTTTCTTTTCGATCTCGGGTTCCGATTTCGTTGAAATGTTCGTCGGTGTCGGTGCGTCGCGTGTACGCGATCTTTTCGAACAAGGTAAAAAGAATGCACCGTGCATCATTTTTATTGACGAGATCGATGCGGTCGGCCGTCATCGCGGAGCCGGTCTGGGCGGCGGACATGATGAACGCGAACAGACGCTCAATCAGCTTCTTGTCGAAATGGACGGATTTGAATCGAACGACGGCGTTATCCTGATGGCTTCAACGAACCGTCCGGACGTGCTCGATCCGGCGCTTCTTCGTCCCGGCAGATTTGACCGGCAGGTTGTCGTGTCTTATCCGGACGTACGCGGCCGCGAAGGTATTTTGAAAGTTCACACGCGGAAAATTCCGCTCGACGAAGGCGCGGATGTAAACATCATCGCACGCGGAACGCCCGGATTTACCGGTGCGGATCTCGCGAACTTGGTCAACGAAGCGGCTTTGATCGCCGCTCGTGAAAATAAAAAAGTTGTTTCGCTGAATGATCTCGAAACTGCCAAAGATAAAGTAATGATGGGTCCGGAACGCCGTAGTATGGTCATTTCCGATAAGGAAAAACGTCTTACGGCAATACACGAAGCCGGCCACACGATCGTCGGTATCAATATTCCGGAAAGCGATCCTGTGCATAAGGTCACGATCATTCCGCGCGGACGTGCTCTCGGCATAACCTATTTCTTGCCGGAACAGGACATTTTGGGCCGAACAAAGGAAGAGCTTTTGGCTATGATCGCCAATTCAATGGGCGGACGCATTGCCGAAGAGATCTTCATTGGCAGAATTACGACCGGTGCATCGAATGACATCGAAAAGGCAACGGAAGTTGCCCGAGCGATGGTTTGCCAATATGGAATGTCGGATCTTGGGCCGCTTGCTTACGGTAAAAAGGACGAGCAGATATTCTTAGGCCGCGAGATAAATCAGCATCGCGATTTTTCCGAAGACACGGCGATCAAGATCGATAAAGAGGTCAACCGCATTGTTTCCGAGCAGTACGCGCGTGCGACAAAGATCATCGAAGATAACCGCCAAGGTTTGGAACGCCTGACCGAAGCGTTGCTCGAATACGAATCGCTCGATAGCGCACAGATCAGACGCGTCGTTGCCGGACTTCCGATCAATGGCGACGAGCCCGAGCCAACGCCCGATGATGACGGAACACCGGAAACGGAAGATAAGAAATCGCGTTTCAAGAAGCCGATACTTCCGCCGATGACGCCGAATACGCCGGCAACGGCATGACCAGTAAATCGTAAATAGTGAATAGAAAATAGGGATGAAGGCGGACGCTTTCGTCCCTATTTATATTTGAAGGCTATGAAAACTTCAAAACGTGATCTCGGACTTTCGCGGCCGTTGGTGATGGCGATATTGAATGTCACTCCGGATAGTTTTTCGGATGGCGGAAGGTTCTTATCGGTTGATTCGGCGATCGAGCAAGCCGAAAAGATGATCGCTGACGGCGCAGATATTATAGATATTGGCGGAGAATCGACTCGGCCTGGAAGCAAGCGTATTTCGGTCGCGGACGAAAAAGAACGCGTCATTCCGGTTATCAATGCTATCGAGAAACGCTTTAACGTTCCGATATCTATTGACACGACGAAGCCGGAAGTAGCCGAAGCGGCGATCGACGCGGGTGCCGAGATAATAAATGATATTTCAGGCCTTCGCTGGCAGCCGGAACTTGCCGATGTTGCGGCAAGATCAAAAGCGGCGATAATTTTGATGCATTCGCGCGGGATCTTTGAAACGATGCATACCGAACCGCCTGCCGAAGATATAATGGCGGATGTTCGCGAAAGTTTTGCTCGTTCGATCGGCGTTGCCCTCGATGCCGGAGTTCAGAACGAAAATATCGCGCTAGATATCGGGATCGGTTTCGGCAAAACATTTGAGCAGAATTTAGAGCTGCTCGCAAAACTTGATAAACTCGTTGCTGAATTTAATGAATATCCGATGCTTGTCGGCGCGTTCGCGAAAGTCTTTTATTGGCAAGATCCTCGGCGGTGCGGAAACGCATGAAAGACTAGCCGGTTCGCTCTCAGCAGCTATCATAGCGATAGAGAAAGGAGCGTCAATAGTTCGTGTTCACGACGTAAAAGAAACGGCCGATGCGATAAGGGTCTTAACTGCGATAAACTGACTTATCTAAAAACGGGAGACAATTAAGGTGCGATCGTTATATATTTCTTTAGCAATATTATTTATAGTGTCTGCCAATGTGCTTGGGCAAAAACCGCAGACAGATAGAAAGTTTGAGGGTTACAAAGGCCTAGTCAAAAGGGTTGTTACCGAAAGAGCAGACTGGAAGATCAAGAAAGGAAAGAGCATCGAATCGAATCGAAGACTTGAACAAGATATCGAATACGACCGCGATGGAAACGTTTTGAAAGAGTTGTCATACGACTATGTGAGTGGTTTACTGCGTGAGGTTGCAGTTTATAAGAAGATCGACGGCGAAAAGACAGTTTGTTACCCAGAAGGCGAAATGCCGGGCGGAATTTCGAACACAATAATAGTAAAAGACGTGGATCATATACCTAGAGATCCCCAATATTCTTTCAAATTTGAATATAAATACAATTCTGATGGAAAGATTGTAGAAGAAGCGTGGTGGGAAAATACGGGCGAGCTTTGGCTACGTTATGTCTATACTTACGAAGGCGATAAGAGAACGGAACTCGTTTACGATGCGAACGGAGAATTAAATCAAAAATATATTTCCATTTTCGATAAAAACGACAATTTAATTGAGCAGTCTATTTATGATACGGATACTGATTCCGTGATCGAAAAGTCAGCATATAAATACCTTGAATTCGACACGACTGGAAATTGGACTAAAAGATCTGAATCCGCGGGCGATGATGAAAGTAATTTTGTTGAGAAACCACGCGAAATAACCTATCGAAAAATCAATTATTTTTCAGATTAATAGCGAACAAAAACGCAAATGAAATTCATTAGAACTCTATCAATATTCGCGGTTTTTCTTTCTGTTTCCGGCTTTACAGATTGCTACAAGCCCGTAACGAATTCCGGTTTGCCGAAGCATATTAAAACGGTTGCGGTGCCGGCCTTTCAGTTCGAACCGGCTGGCATTCGTTATCGCATCGAATCGCGTTTTACGAGTGCGGTCACGAACGAGATCATTCGGCGCGGCAAAGGTTTGAAGGTTCAGGGAACGACCGAAGGTGCCGATGCGGTCATCGAAGGAAATATTCGCAATTTTAGTTTTACCGGAGTTTTGCTCGACACCGACGGGCGCGCACGCGTTTACGAAGTGACTGTTGTCGCGGCGATAACGGTTCGCGATCTCAAAGAAAACAAGGTTCTTTACGACAATCAAAATTTGGTCTTTCGCGATTCGTTCGAATTTTCGAGCGATCCGCGCAGCTTTTTTAATGAAGAAGATCCCGCGGTCGATCGCATCGCACGTGCGTTCTCTGAATCGGTCGTATCGGCGATCGTCAATGGTTTTGGCGTAAAAGAGGAAAAGAAATAAGCTTTCGAAAAAATGCCGGAACTTACAAAAGCACAACTTTGGAAAAATCTGAACGCCGGAACGTTTGCTCCGGTTTATGTTCTCTTCGGCGCGGAAACTCATTTGCGCGATGTCGCGGCCAAACATATCGTGAAATCGATCTTTGGCGAGAATGACCTACGCGATTTTAATGAGAACGAAGCGAGTATGAATGGGTCGAGCATTCGCGATCTGCTCGCGGTTGCGGAACAGTTGCCGATGATGTCAGAGCGGCGGGTTTTGACGATCCGCGATGTTTCGGTCGCGGCTACTTCGACACGCGATACTCTGAAAGAAGCCGACGAACCTGCGCTTGCACAATATCTTTTGCGGCCGTCACCGACAAGCGTTGTTATTTTCGTAGCCGATGAACTTAACGGTAACCGAAAGCTGACAAAGCTTTTGAAGAACGGCGCGGTTTGGGTCGAATTTAAAAAGCTCGATCATGCCGGCATCACAGCTTGGGCGGCAAAACAGATCGCGGAACAAGGCGCGGAGATCGACGGAAATACGCTGCAGTTTTTGATAAATACTGCGGGCGACGATACACGGCGGCTTTCAAACGAAATATCAAAACTTGTAACAGCTGCGTTGCCCGGAAAAACGATCACGGTCGAGATGATCGAATCGCTCGTCGGTAATTCGCGGTTGATAGAAAATTTTGCGTTGACGGGAGATCTGTTGTCGGGGAACAGTCGTTCGGCGATGCAGACGATGAAAAAGATCTTGGACGACGGAGCCGAACCGCTGATGATCTTGGGGCTGATCGGTTCGAATTTTCGAAAACTGATGATCGCCAAAGATCTTATGGAAAACGGCGCCGACGATAATCGTGTTTATAACGCCATAAAGGTTCGTTATAACGATCGTGAGCCTTTTCTTGCCGCTGCCAGGCGGACGAATATCGCCAGCATATCAAAAGCGATCCAACGCATTGCGGACACCGATGTCGCGATCAAAACTTCGCTCAGCGGCGGCGGAACTCAGGGTTCGCGGATGCAGATCGAAATGCTTGTGTGCGAACTTGCTCGATTAAATTAATAAAAAAATTTAGATTGTAGGGGCAGCAACAATGGCTGCCCGAAAGTTCAGTCGCCCGGGAAAAGCAGACGGACCGGGCCGAGCCCTGCCCCTACAATTTGTTTTCAAACTTCGTAAAGTTTGAAAATAACCTTTGGAATTAGATCGGTTCGACACCAACCGCCTGATTGAAATAATGATAAAGGCCGTTGAAATCGTGTACGGCTCGGTTCAATATCAGCGGAAGCTGAGCCATATCGCCTGTGTTGATGATCAAATTCAAATTTCTAAGAAAAGCTTCGTGGGCGTTCATCGTCGTGCCGTTGTCTTCGAGCGAAACGAGGAAAAGCCTGCGGCGTTCGGAAGCATACATCGCATTCGCACGCTGCTGCAGTATCGCGGCACCGCCATGTTCGGCGGCAAAATCGGGTGAAAATATCAATATTTCGGTGCGGCCCTCGCGAAGCCTTTCGGTCGCCTGTGCCGGAGTCTGTGCCAGATAAACTTTGTAGCCATTTTCGGTAAGCCGTTTTGCGACCTCATCGCGTTTTTGGCCGAGACATAAGAGAACGCGTCGCGGTTTTTCGAGCTTTTCGTCGGAAGTTTCCATCGAAGCCGAACCGCTTTTCAGCGCGTTCAGAAGCATTCGCATCGCACTGTTTATTTCAAATTCAGATTCTTTTGCGGCAAATTCACTCGAACCCTCGCCGGCGGCAGGTGCCGGACGATCGGCCTCGAGCTGGCTTGCGGCGGACATAGCTTTGCCGTCCTTTAGATTTGCACGCAGCATATTTTGACAACGCGGGCAGCGAACGGTGAAATTTCCGCTCGGCACTTTTGCTTCGTCAAGCTGCAGCGAAACTGAACAATTGTCGCATCTAATGATCATAAGAATTTCTCGCTGGAATTACTCCATCATATCCAGAACAGAACTTGGCTGAGGTGTCGGCGGCGGAACTGCGGCGGGCGGCGATGGTATTACCGAAGCTTTTCCGTTCGAAGTGTAATCTTCGGTCGATGAAAGTCCTTTTAATTGGAGCAAAAGATTATTTTGATTTGTGGCGAAGGAAAGTCCGTCCTCAAGCGAGATGACTTTGTCCTCGATCATCCGTCGTATTACCGAATCGAAATCCTGCATTCCGTCCAATTCGCCATCGCGTATCGCGTCAAGCAGTGTCTTGCCTTCGCTTTCGCCTTTTTCGATGTATTCGCGGGTTCGCGGATTAGATTTTAATACTTCAACAGCGGCGACGCGGCCTTTTCCGTCGGCTCGCGCGATAAGACGCTGCGAAACGATGTAGCGAAATGTCTGAGCAAGCCGTGTGCGGATAATTCGCTCTTCGTTCTTTGGATAGAGCCCGATGATGCGGTCGATCGTTTTCGAAGCATCGATCGTGTGCAATGTTGATAGAACCAAATGGCCAGTTTCTGCTGCTTCGAGAGCGATCTCGGCCGTTTCCAGATCACGCATTTCGCCGACGAGAATAACTTTTGGAGCCTGACGAAGCGCGGCACGAAGTGCGGACGCAAAATCTTTTGTATCCGCACCGACCTCGCGCTGATTGATCGTGCTTTTCTTATGATTATGAAGAAATTCGATCGGATCTTCGATGGTGACGATGTGATAACTTTTCGTTTCGTTTATTCGGTCGATTATCGCTGCAAGGGTCGAACTTTTTCCCGAACCGGTCGGGCCTGTCAAAAGAACAACACCATTGCGGATGTTGCAGATATCGGCAAGCTGCGGCGGCACGCCGAGCGATTCGAAGCTCGGTATTTCGTGCGGAATGACACGCATCACGATCGAAAACGAATTTCGCTGTTGGAAAATATTTACACGAAAACGGCATTTTCCCGGAAGTGCATAGCTAAGATCGGCGGTTCGCGTTTTTGCGAGCTGTGCCGAAGCCTCCGCATTGTCGCGAAGTATCGATGTCGCGATCATTTCGGTTTGGAACGACGTCAGCCTGCCTAATCCGAGCGGAGATGTCGAATACAGGGTTCCGTTGATCTCAACCTGCGGCTTTTGACCGGAAGAAAAGTTCAGATCGCTGACGTTGTCAGAGATGAGCAGCATCTGCTCTATGATCGGTGCTACATCAAGCAAACTCATTTGGTGGATTTACTCCTGAAAATTCGAACAAAAACGGGATAGGGAAAAGCCAAGAAGATATAGATCGGCGAGAAACTTTAGAGGTTTCTACAAAATTGATGATACCGACGAAGTGCGGAAAATGCAAGACATTTTTTTACAGTGTTAAACAATTCGGTGGTCAGTGGTCAGCGGTCAGTAGTCAGCAGGATGGATGTGGAATCCAACAGCAATTAGTATTTGTTCTCGATCAGGTCAAATATACGTCTAAGATTTCCGGTAATGTCTGTGGTCGTGCGATAAAGCGAACTGATCAAAGCGGCCGAATCGGCGCCGTGTTCTAGAACATCAGAGATATTTTCCGAGTTTATGCCGCCGATGGCGACCATTGGAAAGGAATCGATGGTATCTCGTATCGATTTTAGGCCGTTGAGTCCGACAACGGTTTCGGCGTTTTCTTTCGTCTTTGTGGAAAAGATCGGGCCGACGGCGATGTAATCGATCGGAAGTTTTGCGGCTTCTTTTGCTTGTTCGACAGTGTGTGTGGAAAAACCGATGATCGCCGTGTCACCCAATAATTTACGCGCGGCGAGCGGCGAAAGATCGTCCTGGCCAAGGTGAACGCCATCGGCTTCCGAAGCAAGAGCGATATCGACACGGTCGTTGATAATTATTCGAACGCCTAACCGATGTGCGACAGCAATGGCTGAAACCGCAGCTTCGTAAAACTCACGCGGGGAACTCGTTTTGTCGCGAAGCTGTATAAAATTCGCACCGCCGGCCGCCAGCTTTTCGACCTGTTCGGTGTGAGACAGTCCCGACAGGCCAACGTCAGTTATCGGATATATTGGCGGTAATTTTAAGTTCACGATAATGATTTGAACATCAAAAAGCAGGCTTCGCCATTGTGGTAATAATTTTCGATCCGCTGGGTCACTTCATATCCGCTTTGCAGATAAAGTTTTTGCGCCTCGATATTTCCGACTCGGACTTCCAGCATTATAGTAAAAATATCACGCTTTACCAGAGCCGATTCCATATGCGATAAAAGCTTTTCGGCGAGACGTCGGCGGCGATGTTCGGGCGAAACACCTATCGTCGTCAGATGTCCCATTCCGCTTTCGGTGATCATCACAAAGGCGAATGCCACCATTTCTTCGCGTTCGGTTCTGATCTGATAGCTCAAAATTCCGGGCTCGTTCAGAAGATACGCGAAAGTATGTTTGGTGTAATTTTCACCATTCTTAAAGCAGCGGAAATTGAGTTTTAGAACTTCTTTTATGTGTTTATCGGTGAGAGGTTTGATCGAATATTCGGCCGGCGGCGCAGGCACAACATCGTGTTGCTCGGCCGGTTCGGCGGCGACGAAGAGTCGGCGAATAGTTTGTAAAACTGCCATTTTCTTTATTCGATGAACATACAATCGCCGTAACTGTAAAAGCGATAATGCTCTTTTACGGCGTGTTCGTAAGCATTCATTATAAGTTCGCGGCCCGCAAATGTTGAAACCAAGAGAAGCAAAGAGCTTTCGGGAAGATGAAAATTTGTCAGCATTGCCGCCCACGGCCTTAAATTCAAAGCCCGGCGTTATGGTCAGATCGGCTAGGCCGGTTTCAGCAACGAACTCACCGTGTTTTGCGATCGAAGATTCGAGCGTTCGCGTTGTCGTTGTGCCGACAGCGACGATTCGCCGATCTTCATCGCGGGCAGAATTGAGCAGGTCAGCTGTTTCTTGGCTGATAGAAAAACGTTCCGGCAAAACACGATGCTCGGAAAGATCCTCGGCGCGAATAGGTTCAAATGTTCCGTAGCCGACATGCAGCGTGATCGTAGTCGTTTCAATGCCTTTCGAACGAATTGCATCCATAACTTCCGGTGTAAAATGCAGGCCGGCAGTCGGTGCTGCGATCGCTCCGCGATTTTTCGCATATATGGTCTGATAGCGTTCGCGGTCAAGATCGGGTTCGTCGCGTTCGCGTTTTATATATGGCGGCAGCGGAGTTTTGCCGATCTTGTCGATGATCTGGTCGATGTCGCCGGTCGATTCGAACTGAACAAAAACTTTCCCATCGTCGGTTTTGTCTATCACTTTTGCGCTTAGATCGCTGCTGAAAATGATCCGGCGTCCGATCTTCAAACGTCTTGCCGGACGAGCAAGCACCTGCCAAATATTTTCGCCCGCTTCTTCGACAAGAAAAACCTCTATATTTCCGCCGCTTTCTGTTTGGCCAAATAGGCGGGCGGGAAAGACCTTTGTGTCATTGATCACCAAGATATCAGTGGGCCGGAGCAGCTCCGAAAAATTCACGAACTGAGAATCTGAAAATCTATTCGCTTTGCGGTCAACAACAAGCATTCGCGAAGCCGATCTTTCGGCCAAAGCTTCGGATGCGATCAGCTCCGGCGGAAGAAAAAAATTAATATCAGATCTTTTCATCAATGTTAAAATCGTCTGCAAACCTATTGTATGCGAACTTTATTATGTATTATAATCTATCGCAGAAGCTGTAAACCATTTAGAATTAACATTAACGTGCAATGAGAATAGTTGCGGACAACGCATCGGCCTTATTTTCATCGAATAAGCACGGCAAGAACGGCCGTTATTTTGGAAAGAGGAGTCCAATATTATGAAAAACAGAAATTTATTTGCAGCGATATTTTCCGCGGCAATATTATCATTGATGGTTTTGATCATGCCGCAGGCATCATCAGCCCAAGGCCGTTATGCCAATCAATATTCAAAAGCACAGGTCGGACAGATAATCACAAACCTTGAGCGTTCAAGCGGCGATTTTCGGTCAAATTTTGACCGTGCGATGGATAACAGTCCTTACAACGGAACTCGTGATGAAGACCGTTTTAATGGCTATATCAAAAATTTTGACAAGGAAGTTAACGAACTTCGCCGCGATTACAACCGACAAAATAATTGGTGGAACATTCGTAATCAGGTTGAATCCGTTATCCGCGAAGCCGGTCCGGTCAACAATATGATGAACTCGATCTCGTTCCGTCGAAATCTGGAACGCCAGTGGAACAAGCTTCGGGATGATATTAACAAGCTTGCCGATACATTCGATATGCGCGGCATCAATGGCGGCGGATGGAACGGCGGCCCATGGAATCCGGGAAATCCGGGCGGCGGTAATTGGAATGCTGTATCACCACCGAGCTGGGCACGCGGGACTTTCTATGGTATCGCTCCGAATGGTGAGCGAATTGTGTTAACCATCGATCGAAACGGAAGTGTTACTTCGCAGGTCGGCTATGGTGTGAATCGTGGTGTCTATACACGCAATAACATGCTTTACATTAACGGCGAGACCTCGAAGGTTGAAAACACGAGAAATGGTATCCGCACCGTGCAATCGTCAAACCGGGAAATTATCAATTACTCGAAGAATAACAACGGCGGCGGCTGGGACGGCGGCGGCGGTGGTATCGGTAATGCTCCGTCGTGGGCAGTTGGGCGATTTAGCGGACGCAATCCGAACAATGGACAGCCGATCATTCTGACGATCGAAAAGAACGGCCGCGTTTCTGTAAACATCGGCGGTGGAATGTCCTATGGTACGCTTAATGGTTCAACATTGACTATCAATGGCGAAACATCGACCGTAACGCGAACGAGAAACGGTATTACTACGGTTTCCAATCGTGACAGAGAAAGGATCAACTATTCTAAATATTGATCCGGAGCTTTTAAAAGCAGAATAGAGAACGCCGTTCACATTAAATTGTGAGCGGCGTTTTACTTTATAGAAAAGAGGCCGTCTTTTCAGACAGCCTCTTAGTTAATTCGATCCGTAAAATATCGGACCCCTAAAATTTAGTAACCTCGGTTAAATTATTTATCATAATATCACCCCCTGTGCTGACAGTATCGCACAGGTCGTTTCAAAAAGTAAACAATTTTTTAAGGACGGATCAAAAAGATCGAAAGATAAGATGTGGTACCGAGGGTCGGAGTCGAACCGACATGGGCGTTAAGCCCGCTAGATTTTGAGTCTAGTGCGTATACCAATTTCGCCACCCCGGCATGAATTAAAGATGATAGAACGCTTGGCGGACAAACGTCAAGAACAGATCAGCGGCGGACATAAATTCCCGGCAATGCGTGTTCCGTTCCACCGCCGAAAGACGAGATCAAAACAGAGCCATTGCTGCTGCTAATAAAATACCAAACGCCGGTTGACGGACGATAAACTCCAATATCGCGGCGGCCGTCGCCGTCAATGTCGGCTTGGAGCGGTTCGTCGTCCGCGAGTCCGAATTGCACGGCGGAAAAACCGGCGGTTGTCCCAAGCGTGTACCAGGTTCGATCGGACGGCCGAAAGACTGTCAGATCGGAAAGCCCGTCGCCGTCAAGATCACCGCTGACCGGCACGTCGCCGCTCGAGCCGAACTTGGTCTGAAACGCATTGCCGTCAGAACTTTTCAGAACATACCAAACGCCGGTCGATGGACGAAAAACCGCGATGTCAGCTCGTCCGTCACCGTCGAAATCAGCCGAAACGGGAATGTCTTCGGCAATGCCAAAACGATATATCGAAACCTGTAAATTCGCGCGATCCAGCACATACCACAAACCTTCCGACGGCCGATATACCGCAATGTCAGCCTCGCTGTTTCCATTATAGGTTGTCGGAACCGGAACATCGCCTGAGAGGCCAAATCGGACAATTTCGGCGGTCGAATCGGAGCTTCTCAGAACATACCAAACGCCGGTCGATGGACGAAAAACCGCAATATCTGTTCGGTTGTCGCCATCGAAGTCGGCCGCGGCGGGAATATCGCCGATGCTGCCCCAAGATCTGGTTTCGATAGTTCCGTCCGAACTATTTACAAATCTAAAATCTGGTTGAGCCGGTAAATCGGAAAAGTTATAAACCGAAAGATCTGTTCTGCCGTCGCCGTCAAGATCGAACGGTGCCGTGGTCGTATTTAGCGTACAGCCGCATTCGAATCCGTCTGTAATTTTAATGTCGTCGATGTATTGGCCCTCGCGAAATGTGGCGATATCCGTGCCGATTCGCCAGCGAAGCCGTATGTTATTGCCCGCTGCGTTTGTCGGAAGTTTTACGCGCGTATTTACGAAGACAGGAGTCGCTCCAGTGCCGCTTTTGCCTGACCAGCCTTGTCGTCCGGCAAGCGGATTTTGGCAACAGCCATCGATCGTTCCGTCATAACCGCCGGAGATAAATTCGCCGCCGGCCTCGATGATGTCCTGCCAATCGCCGCCGCCGATAGCTATCTCCAAAACCGAACCGTCGAACAAACGATTGCGAAGAAATGTCGATTCGAGCTCATACCAATTTTGAAAACTGAGAACTGCTTGATCGGTCGATATAGCGATAGGCGGAGAAACGATCTCGTTCAAACCGACATGTATCGGATCGGGCGAAAAAAGTGAGTTAGCGGGCGACGTCGATCTCGCGGTAGATGTCGTCCAGGGCAACTGGCCGCCGGTCGCCGATGTCGTCCAGCCTTGGGGCAGAGCCGGGGAAACTACACCGTCAAAATTTTCGGCGAAAACGACCTTCGGCGACCCCACACGGATCGGAATGGTAATATTCCCGAGCTCTTCCGCGCCGTCGCGTAGACGAAAAACTAGGTCGATCGTCGATCCGCAGATAACATCCGATGCAACAGTAAATGTAAACGGCCGGATAACGGCGATCCCATTTGTCGGCAGAGTGCCATATTTTTGAATGCCGCTTGGCTGCAGAATTTCGAGAGCGTGGCAGCAGTTCAGCCGTTAAATCATTCGCTATTGCGGCTCCGTTATTTTGCAAAGGCAGATCGATCGTCAAAGTTTCGCCCGGTTCCGGAGCGCTATTTTTATCACAATTTTCAGCGGTGATATCGATGCCGGTTGATTGGATAACGGCGATCGGTTGTAACGCAAAATCGAGCGCCAAAGTTTGGTTCTCGCTTACGTTCACTTGGATAGTTTTCGGTGCAAAACCATCTGCGGCGGCCGTTACATCATATGTTCCGGCGATCAAAATCATCGGTCCGTAAACGCCTTGTTCATTGGTGTTCCGCGAAAACGCCGAAGCTTTGATGGTAGCGTTTTCTATCGGCATTCCGGTTGTCGAATTCGTCACCGTGCCTGAAATTCGTGCCGGCTGTGTCGCCGTGCATTCCGGAAATTTGAACGCACCGATCCGCGTTAGCCAACCGAATTCACTAAATGCCTGACTCGCTTCGGTGTAGTATTCGCCGGTCATCCAGAATGTGCAGTCGTCCGTTGGATCGACCGTCATTCCGCTGTATTCGCCCCAGCGAAAACCGAATCCGGTCTGAACGCCGGTGCCTTGAACAAGAATTGTTTCGCTGCGAAATTCGCCTGCCGGATCTGACGCCGCACGCCCGGAATAAACTATCGATGGCTTTTTGTTTTCGTTGCCGACGTTATAGCCAACCGCCAAATTTCCCGAACCATCCTGTGCCGCCGAACCGATCCAGCGCGAAGAAGTCGTGTCGCCTAAAGTTGCCTGTTCAGCTACATTAAATCCGCTTCCAAAATTCTGAAGTTCGTAAACTCTGATGCCCGCTCGGTAAGTTTCCGAAACAGACGACGTCCGAACTGTTTGGTTAAAAACCAATGAAGAATGATCGCCAAAATTGCGGTACGCCAAACGGAAACCGGGACGGTCGCTTTGCGAATCAAGAAATTCCCCGGGCGTTGGCTGCGCGATATCTGCTCGGCCATCCGGACTTGTCGGATCAAATGCATCGACCGCGATCGGGCTTTCGGTCCGTTCAGAAAATGTAGACGAAGCCGGATCATTGAAATCTGCGTGAAAATCAAAAAGCCGGACTGCGTCTTGTGCGTCTCCATATTCGGTTGCGGAATAACCCGCGAAAGTATTTGGTGCGTTTGGCGGCGGCGGACGCAAACCGTCCATGTCCGAAGGCAATAATCCGCCGCGCCGCTGCGGTCCGGGCTCGGCGTGTGCAAAGTAAATATAGCCCGCGTCCGGATCGCCGATCAGCATTTTTTTGCGGTCAAATGCAAAAACCCCGCTGCCGACAAAATCTGAACCGAAAAATTCGTTCGTCGAAAGATAATATCCGTCCGGCCAAACACCGTATTTTGGAAAATCCGGATTTTTTACATTCGGCATTAGAAATTCATACAAATAAAATTGACCGGTCGGATCTCCAGTTTTCGAAATAGCGATCAGCTGTTTGAAAGGAGGAAAGTCGGAGCAGATCTGCGAGATAAGCCAGCGATCGGCGAGCGGATCGTAAAGTACATTTGGCAGACCGTCTATCCGCTGTGAACACGCAGTTCCGAGCGGTGCGAAAATATCGTTCAAACGGATCGGAGCTGTCGAGCGCATTACCCGATCTGTCATAAACACGAACCAGAGCATTTACTGCTTGAACATAATTATTCGGGCCAATGTCACCATTCGCGTCCGGCGGAATGATCAGCAAACCGTAAGCGTTTACGTTGTCCTCGTCCGAAAGGCCATCGAAATTTAGCAGCGGAGACGGCATCGGCGTGGTTCCAAAAGATGTTAAAGAAACGTTTTCGTCTGAAATTGTTTGAATGCCCGAAATTTCCCGATCGAATCCGCGTGATTCGACGCGTATGTTTGCCGGTTTTTGTTTCGGGTGGCGAGAAAGCGTCGAAAGCGGTAATGAAACCGCGGCCGCGGATGCTGGTTTGAAGATAGGCAGAGATATCGCGGCGGGTTCGTTCTTAGCTTCCGGCTTTTGAATATTGGCGATCCAAAAAAAGCCGAAAATTCCAACTGCAACAAATAGTTTCGCGATCTTCATTACGAAACATTTTAGCGCAAATATTTTATTTGAAAGCCTAAACCGGCGAGATGTAAACGATCTCGGCCCGGCGTTTTGCTTCGTCCAGAAACGCTTCGATCGCTTCGCTGACCTTTTGTTCTGTCAAGATAGATCTTATTTCACCGCGCTTATCTTCGATCGTCGGAATGATCGTGCCGGGCGAATTTTCGCGAAAATCCGGCACAAAAACATTGCGATAGTATTCGGCTTCGTCCGCCGGAGTTATTACGATAAATGAGCGAAAGCGAAACGCCAAATACTTATCGATCGCAACGCGTTCGCGAATAATTTGTTCGAAATTATCGTCGTTGATCGAATCAAAACCCACGAGCTGCAGCCGGCGAACAAATTCTGCGGTCGTTGGAAAATAAGATATCAGCTCGGCGATCTTGGCGTTAATTTCCTCTTTTGTTGGTTCGGGTTGCGGCAGGCGTTCGGCTTCGAGTGCGAAAAGACGCTGATTCACCAAAAGCTGAAGAGCCCGGTTCAGGTTTTCGCTGCTTGCCGGTTCAAGCTCTACATTCGGCATCAACGCAAGCTGCCAACGCAGATCCGAAAGCGTTATCAGTTCGGTCTTTGATCCGTCGCTGACCGTCGCGACTGTTTTATCAACGACCGTCTGTGCTTCAACGGCTTGCAGAAAAATAAACACAAGCCCTATCGAGAGCGACATCACAGCTATTTTTCTTAACAAATGTTTAAAATTCTTCGTCATAAAGAGATCGTCTAAATTTTACCCTAACGGCCGCCCGAGTCAATCGGAAGTCTTTGAATACAAAACAGTTGACAAAATGTTTAAAAATGTTTTTAATAACTAAGGGAAGTTCTCTATTCTCCCGCAGTCGATCCTGACATTACACATCCGCTGTAATTATTAGAATAATTCATTTTGGCCGCTCTTTCTCTCGGAAACATAATGCCATTCCAGTCCGCCATTTCGGCTCCCAACAAATTACCACTTCCCGGAAATGAGACCTCGAATGCCTCCGCAGAATTAAGATTCATTTCGGAGCTCGGGCGTAGCCTGCTTTTTACGGTACATCCGAAAAAGGTCGCAAGCCGCGTTGTTCGTGCGTTACAAGGTGCTACCGAGCCGAAATATTGCGGCTTTTTATTGCCGAACTCGACAACATTGGCATAATCTCCTGCGCTTTCGATGATCTGGGCGAGATCGAAGCAAGCTTTGTTTCACGTCCGCGATTCGAGAAATGGATGGGGCTTTTGCCGCCGCAGGTTGGACATACACAAGAAAATGCAGCTGATTTTCTAATCCCCGGAACTGATCACGAACTAGAATATATCTCACCGCTGCACATCAATGGCGAAATTCGCGGGGCGATAGTCGCGGCATTTGAGCGTAGCTCAGAGTTTAACGAATCAAAAAGCTGCCTGATCGACGCAGCTACACAGATGGCGGCGATGAGCGTAAATCTTTCGTCGCATTACGAAGCGGCGATCGATAGATCGATAAATCGGGCGAAAGAAGAACATCGCCGATTTACCGAATCGGTTCTGGACGCACTGCCGCTGTCCTTGTATGTGGTCGATCGTGACTACCGCATCGTAACCTGGAATCGAAACCGCGAGATCGGCTCACAGGGAATTATCCGCGAGGCCGCGATCGGCAAAAATGTATTTCAGGTTCTTGCTCGCTATCCTGAAGGCAAGGTTCGTCAGGAATTTGAACGAGCATTTCGCACAGGAAACATCGAACGCATCGAGCAGCAAACCGCCGGCCCTGACGGATCAACGCGACACTGGGTCGTCAGCAAAGTGCCGATGAAAGATCCGAGCACAGGCGAAGTGACGCATGTGATAACGATCGGCGAAGATGTTACGAAACGCGTCGAAGCAATTCATGCGGTCGGACGCGCAGAAAAACTGGCAGCCGTCGGCAGGTTGGCCGCAGGCGTAGTACACGAGATAAATAATCCGCTCGCGACAATTTCCGCTTCGCCGAAGCGCTCGAACATCGGGTCGAGGACGGTGTGTTCGACGGCAGCGAGGCGATCGAAGATCTTAACGAATATCTCGGTTTGATAAAGAGCGAAGCCTTTCGCTGCAAATCGATCACGACCGGCTTGCTTGATTTCAGCCGAATACGAACAGGCGACCGGCATCCGCTCGACATTGCCGAGGTCATCAATTCTTCGGCACGGCTCATTTCGCATCAGATCCGCGGCAACCGGATCCAGATACAGCTCGATATTGCAAAAGACATTCCGCCCGTTCACGCGGACAGCGGACATATACAACAGGCGATAATCGCCCTTGCGACAAATGCGATCGACGCGATGCCTGACGGCGGAACATTGACCTTGCATGCGTCATCGCAAATGAACCGGATCGCGATAGAGATCGAAGATACCGGCGTCGGGATCCCGCCCGAAGATCTTTCAAAAATATTCGAACCGTTCTTTACGACCAAAGAGGTCGGCGAAGGAACGGGACTCGGACTTGCGGTTTGTTACGGCATCGTGACAGACCATGGCGGACGCTTAAGCGTTCGATCAAATGTCGGCAAAGGAACGATCTTTACGATCTATTTGCCGGTAAAATCCTAATTCCCCCAAACTGAATTATGGCGAAACTACTCGTAGTAGACGATGAAAAAAACCTAAGGCTTGTCGTGCAGAAAGAAATGACGCGGCAAGGCCACGAGGTCGAAACTCGCGCCTGATGGCGAAGCGGCTTGGGAAATGATGGAAGCACAGGATTTTGATGTCTTGCTTTGCGATATAAATATGCCGCGGTTGGACGGGATCGAACTGCTCCGACGAACGCAGGAAAAATGCGCAACAGCTCCGGAGATCATAATGCTTACCGGACAGGCGACAGTCGAAACCGCGATCGAAGCAATGAAACTTGGCGCGTATGATTATCTGACAAAGCCGTATCGCATAACCGAGCTTTCGGTTCTGGTAACGCAGGCGGCCGAAAAACAAGGATTAAAACTTGAGAATCAAAGGCTTAGAGCTCAAATAGACCGGACGCAGAAACATGTGCCGGAAATGATCGCCGAATCGCCCCAGATGAAGGAAGTGATCAGGCTGATCCGCCGCGTTGCGCCTTCGGATACGTCTGTTTTGATAACGGGTGAATCGGGCACAGGAAAAGAATTGGTCGCACAGGCCGTTCACGATCTGAGTCCGCGACGCGACAAACCTTTTATAGATCTGAACTGTGCCGCTTTGCAGGACACCCTTCTCGAATCAGAATTATTCGGCCACGAAGCCGGTGCTTTTTCCGGTGCGAGAACACGCAAGCTTGGGCTTTTTGAACTCGCTCACGGCGGAACTTTGTTTTTGGATGAAATAATGGAAATGCCGGCTCCGCTGCAGTCAAAACTATTGCGGGCTTTGGAAACGCGTTCGTTCTTTCGTGTCGGCGGTGTAAAAAAGGTTGAGGTTGATGTGCGGCTTGTGGCTGCGACAAACCGAAATACGGTACAAGCGGTTGGCGATGGAACTTTTCGCTCTGATCTTTTGTATCGCATAAACAGTTTTGAAATAAACATTCCTCCGCTTCGCGAACGCCGGGAAGATGTCGAACCGCTCGCCGAACATTTGCTCGAAAAGATCGCCGGTTCGAACGCTCCGACGCTTACACAGCCGGTCATTGATGCTCTTTGTGAATTTCACTGGTCGGGAAATGTTCGCCAGCTGCGAAACTGTCTGGAGCGTGCCGTTATTGTAAGCTCCAGACAGTTTCAGCAGCTGGCGAACATTTCCCGACCATGAAGTTCAAAAGGTCATTGAGACCGGCTGTGTAAGCGTCGGAGCGTTCGAACCGGCGATCTTTTCGAGCGAAGTGTTCAGCAAGCAAATCGACGACTTGCAGGCATTCGCGAAGCGGAGGAATGTTTATTTCAAAACTGTTTATGCGATAGAACATCCCCTTTTTTTATATATATAAAAAAAAAAAAATTTTCGGTTTGTCGCAGCCACAAGCCCGCACATCAACCTCAACCTTTCCTACGCCCGCAACACGAAAGAACGAACGCGTTTCCAAAGCCCGCAATAGTTTTGACTGCAGCGGAGCCGGCATTTCCATTATTTCATCCAAAAATCAAAGTTCCGCCGTGAGCGAGTTCAAAAAGCCCCAAGCTTCCGTGTTCTCGCACCGGAAAAAGCACCGGCTTCGTGGCCGAATAATTCTGATTCGAGAAGGGTCTCCTGCAAAGCGGCACAGTTCAGAATTCTATTAAAAGGTTTGTCGCGTCGCGGACTCAGATAGTGATTGAAGCGCCTGTGCGACCAATTCTTTTTGCCTGTGCCCGATTCCACCGTTATCAAAACAGACGTATCCGAAGGCGAGTTCACATTTCACTGACCACTTCCTTCCATCTGGGGCGATTCGACCAATGATTTCCGACACATGTTTCCTTTTTTGTTTCTTTGAGCTCTAAGCCTTTGATTCTCAAGTTTTAATCCTTGTTTTTCGGCACCCTGCCGTACCAGACCGAAAGCTCGGTTATGCGATAAGGCTTTGTCAGATAATCATAACAAGGCAAGTTTCATTGCTTCGATTGACGGATTTCAGATATTGGCCTGTAAGGTCCACGTTATAAATTCTGCAGGAGCTGTTGCACATTTTTCCTGCGTTCGTCGGAGCAGTTCGATTCCCGTCCAACCGCGGGCGTCTTATTATCGCAAAGCAAGACATCAAAATCCTGCTGCTTCCATCATTTGCCGAGCCGCTTCGCCATCAGGCACCCAGCTTGCAAACATCGTGGCCTTGCCGCGTCACTTCTTTCTGCACGACAAGCCTTAGGTTTTTTTCATCAGTATTTACTGCCGAGTAGTTTCGCCATAATTCAGTTTGGGGGAATTAGGGTCCCACCGGCAAATATTCTGTAAAAAATTTTTTTTTGATGAACATTTGATAGAAAATACTTAAGCGTCCGCCATGGTCTGTCACGATGCCGTAACAAACCGCAAGTCCGAGTCCCGTTCTTGCACCAACCTCTTTGGTTGTAAAGAACGGTTCGAATATTTTTGAAAGATCTTCGGGGCGGGGTGCAGACACCGCTGTTCTCGATCTCTATCGCGATCCAGTTGGTTGTGCGACGACGCAGTCCAAGGTCAATGTTCCGCCGTCAGGCATCGCGTCGATCGTCAATTTGTCGCGAGGGCAATTATGGCCTGTTGTATATGTCCGCTATCCGCGTGAACGGGCGGAATGTATTTTGCAATATCGAGGTCTCTCTGTGAATTTTCCGGGTTCACGCGGAAACATGATGCGATATGAGCCGTACAGAAGAATTAATTACAGCCCTCGGCAATGTCGAGCAGATGCCGCTCGACTGTAGCGTATTCGGCTAAAATCAAACAAGACAGTCGCATGATCGATTTGCAGCGCTGGGAATAGCCCTTTATCAAACCGAGATATTAGTTAAGGGCTAGCTCGATTTTGAGCCCTCGCTGCCGTGGAGCACCACCGTACTCGAGCCGATGTTGGAGAGCGCTTCGGCGGGAGCGGAAATTGTGTAAAACATAGTATACATTTTTTGCAAGCGCCCGGCGGCCAACCTGCCGACGGCTGCCAGTTTCACTGCGCGCCCCGACCACATGAATTGCTTCGAAGGCTTTGTCACATCTTCGCCGAGTCGTTATCACATGCGTCACTTCGCCTGTCCTCAGATCTTTCATTGGGATTTTGTAGACAACCCAGTTGTCGCGTTGATCCGTGCCGGCAGGCGGTTTGTGCTCGATGCGTTGCCGAATGTTTCCTGTGCGAAATGCTCGTTCAAATTCCTGAGCGAACCTTGCCTTCGGGATCACGAACAAGAACCTGAAATTCTTTTTTACGAACACCACTTCGCGGATAATTCCCTAAGAAACCGATACCTCACGGTTTCGATTCCAGGTTACGATGCGGTAGTCACGATCGACCACATACAAGGACAGCGGCCATGCGTCCAGAACCGATTCGGTAAATCGGCGATGTTCTTCTTTTTGGCCCGATTTATCGACAAATTGAGTTCCACTTCCGGTAAATCGAGACGAAACCTCTGAGCTCCATCGCCGCCATCTGTGTCGCTGCGTCGATTAAGGGCCGCTTTTTGATTCGTTAAATTCCGAGCTACGCTCAAATGCCGCGATTATCGCCCCGCGAATTTCGCGATTGATGTGCAGCGGCGAGATATATTCTAGTTCGTGGTCGAGTTGCGGGGATCGAGAATCAGCGGCCTTTTCTTGTGTCTGTCCCCCTCGTCCGGCGGCAAAAGTCCCATCATTTCTATTTTTCGAATCGCGGACACTGAAACAAAGCTTGCTTCAAGAATTATTCGCCCAGAGAAGAGAAAAAGGCAGAAGATATGCCAATGTTGTCGAGTTCGGCAATAAAAAGCGCAATATTTTAACATGGATG
>CAVRHB010000005.1:0-701427 GCA_963720905.1 uncultured Acidobacteriota bacterium | reverse complement strand
TACGCCACCGAAGCGCTGGGCGTTCCGGTCAAGATTTTCACCCCCGCGGATTATAACGGCGTGATCCAGGGCCTGCTCGGTGGCACGCTCGACATGGCCCTGGCTCGGCGCATCGGGGTTATGCCGCCGTCTATCTGGCAGGTCCCGAGGCGGTAGACGCCGAGTTCTGGTCAAGAAGCCAACCTCGACGGTGGCCTTTTTCCTATCACTCGATCGGCTTTGCGCGCGCCGATAGCGGCATCACATCGCTCGAAAGACACTCAAGGGCAAGAAATTCGGCTTCGGTGATCCGAACTCGACATCCGGTTACCTGATCCCGTCGGTCGAGATCCCCCAGCAGACCAGGCGCGAGCATGGAAAACGGACGACTATTTCGGTGAGGTCGTAGTTCACCGGCGGTCACGAGCAGACCATCGTTGCCGTGGTCCAACGGCGATGTCGATGGCGGCGTGACATGGGCCGACGGACTTGGCAACTGGGAAGACGGCTACAATTTCGGGCGCGCTGCGCAAGGCATCGGATGCCAGCATCATCGACATGAACAACATAGTGGAAATCTGGCGCTCCAAGCCCATCCCCGAAGGCCCCGTCGTGCTGCGCCACCGCGCTGCCCGAGGATGTGAAGCCACCATGACCGACCCTGCGTCGCCCAACCTTGATCGACACCGATCCCGGACTGTGCGCTACGGCGTGGCAGCAGGGCGAAACCGCCGGGGTTCAACCCGGTGACGCACCGAGGCCGCTACGAGACAAGATCATCGAAGTCCGCAAGGCCGGAGATCGGCAGCTGAGCATCAAGGGACCCAGGGCGCAGGGGATATTCCTTCTGCGCCCGTCTTTCGTCATGAGCAGATCTCACCGGCCTCCCGCCGCCGCCCGCGTTCAGTCCCGACGTCACGACGTCCTATCTGGCCGAAATGCGCCTGCCCCCGCGCCTCTATAGCGGGGCGGGGGGTGCCTGATCTTCATTTCTCTTTTTGCTGGTCGCCGGGTTTCCTCCCGCAAAAACGATCGCAACGCCGGCGGCTTTCTTGAACGGGCTACCCCAACATCTTCGACTTTCCCGCCGAACGTGCTCTCCACGAGGCCTGGAGGAAAAGGCCTATGATCTGCCCGCGCTGCTGTGGCAGTATTACCTGCCCCTCGCTGATCGAGACGATCAACATCGCCGGCGCTGGCGACCCCTGCTCGGCGTCCTGATCGGGGGCGCTCTGTCGCTGCTGGTTGACACGTGGCCTTGCACCCTGCCCGCTGGGCGATCACGCCGATCCGCCGCCTGCTCGACATCTTTCGCGCCGTGCCGGAAATCGTCATCGCGCTGATCCTGATCTTCATCCTGGGCGGCGGGCCGCTGCCTGCGATGATCGCCATCGCGGTGCACAGCACGGGCGCGCTGGGCAAGCTGTTCTCCGAAGTCGACCGGTGCGCCGGCTTGAGTCCGCTTGAAGGTCTGCGCCTCGGTGGGGGGCCGGGATGGTCGCAGCGGATGCTGTTCGGCGTGCTGCCGCAGGTGGCGCCCAACTGGCTGAGCTACGCGCTCCTGCGGTTCGAGATCAACATCCGCGCCTCGGCCATCCTCGGCTTCGTCGGGGCAGGGGGCCTCGGCTATGATCTGCGCAAACGCGATTGTCCTGGGGCCCGGGCAAGTTCGACGAGGCGGCGGCGATCTTCATCCTGCTTTTCGTCACCATCGTGACGGTCGACCAGCTCGAGCGGTGCCCTGCGCAACCGGAGCATGAACCATAAGGGTTGGCCGCGATAGACATTGAGCGATCTTCGAGCGCATATTATAACGAGAGACATCGCGTCGGGATGAGCGCGAGATGCGCCTCTGGATCCGGTTCGGCATTCCGCCTGCTGGTGCTGACTCTATCTCGTCTATATATTCCTCGCCTTCGACGGCCCCCGGCGGTCATCAGCGGAGGCCGGACGGCGAGAACGAGCGCGATCCTGATGGCCGACATGGTGGAGCTACAAGGTGCATGTGACGCGCGACAATGGCTCGGGCGCGGTCGAGATCGCCGTCGAAGGAGAGCGCAAGGGCCGCTATCCCGACGGGCGAAAGCCCCGATATGGGTGGATACCGGCGCCCGCCTGCAGGAACAGTCGTCGATCTGGAGGCGCGGCTATCTCGTCACGCTGTCGGGCGAGAGTGATCTGCGCTTCGACATCCCCGGCTACGGGCACGGTGAGCGCGAGCAGCCTCGCGCTCGGGCGGGGTCGAGAGCGACCTTTCCCGAGGCCCGCTGCCCGACTGGATCAACGCCGCGCGCAACCGCGTCGCCATCACCACACCCGAGGGGCGCGCGTGAACATCACCACGCTCGCGGACCGAGGTGATGCGTTATTTCCCGGGATGGGAGCTGTTCTTCTTCACGCTCGACAGCCCCCTATTCATCGGCATGTCGCGCGGGTCGCACTTGAGCGTCTGCGGCCCCTTTGGCCAGGCGAGGCATTAGGCGCGATCTGGTCGCGATGTCTGGAACAACCAGGTCTGGCGTCACAAGGAAGTGGTCTGGGCGCTTTTCGAGACTGTCCTCATGGCCTTTCTCGGCACTGCCGGGTGCGGCGCTGATCGCGCTGCCGACCGACCTTCCTCGCGGCGCGCAACTTTGCGCCGCTCGGGATGCCTTCCGGCAGGTGACGCGGCGGATCTACGACTTCCTGCGCGGCGTGGATGGGCTGATCTGGACGGTGGTCCTCGAGCCGTGCCTACGGCCCCGGCCCGCTGACCGGCACACTGGCGATCATGCTCACCGATACCGGCACCTTCGGCAAGCTCTTCTCCGAGGCGCTTGAAAACGTCGATGGGCGAAACAGATCGAAGGCGTGCGCTCTACCGGTGCCGGGGCGCTCCCGCGCGAGCAGCGCTTCGGTGTGATCCCGCAACTCGTGCCGGTGCTGCTGAGCCAGGTTCTGTATTACCTCGAATCCAACACCCGCTCGAGCCACTGTTATCGGCGCGATCACCGGCGGCGGGATCGGGCTGCTGCTGACGCAGGCGATCATCACCCAGAAGGACTGGGAAGAGGTCACCTATTACATCGTTCTGATCGTAGCTCATGGTCTTTGCCGATGGAATGGCCCTCTCGGGTTGGCTTTTGCGCCGGAAGCTGATCAAGGGACGCTGACGGCATTCGCTTTTTCTGGTTCGGAGGTGCGGGAACTTGCCCGTGCGATCCCCTTTCCGGCTCGCTTGAGGCAAGTGGAGCTATCCTGGAATTTTTGCTCCTGGTGACGCTGATCCTGCACTGACCGCAGCCTTGGGGCCTGTCATGGAAGTTTCACTTTCCACGGCGTACAAAGTTGTATAGTTGTTGATTAACGAAATGACATGCTGCCGAGATATCATGACCCGAGCCGAATGGATGGGCCTTCTGGCCAGATCAGACCCCGATGCCCTTGCCACGCGCATGACGGATCTGGGGCCGCTGCAAAGACACGACTGGTTGCGCGCGCCCGAGGTCGGTTCGGTCATGGTGCAGGGGCGCCCGGCGGGGTCGGCGCGCCGTTCAATCTCGGTGAGGTGACGGCCACGCGCTGTGCCCTGCGTCTTGCCGATGGCAGCGAGGGCCATGCCTTCGTGCAGGGCCGCAGCCGCGATCACGCCGCCCGCGCCGCGCAGATCGATGCGCTGATGCAGGGTCCGCAGGCAGACGACGTGCGCCGGATCGTTCTGGAGCCACTCGCCGCGCTGGAAGCCGAGCGGCGGGACACGATCGCCCGCAAGGCCGAGGCGACCCGGGTGAATTTCGAAACGCTGGTCAGGGGAGAGGATGCATGAGCGACGCTTGCCGCAGGCTTTGCCAATCCGCCGGAAAAGTCATCACGGGCCTTTCGCGCCGCGATGCAGGCGATGGCCTGCCCGGGAACGATCCAACCGTCTTAACCGGACCCGAAGTGCCTGGCCTCTCGGTTGCGGCGGCCCTGCTGCTGCTGACCCTCACCGACGGCACGACGCCGGTGCCTGCTGACCGGACAGGCGGCCGCAGGCGCGCGACTGGCTCACATTTCACACCGGAGCGCCGGTCGCCGCCACACCGGCCGAGGCCGTCTTTGCCGTCGGCGCGTGGAACGATCTTGCGTCCCTCTGACCGCTTATCCCGTGGGCACGCCGGACTATCCAGACCGCTCCGCCACGCTGATCGTCGAAATGCCGGGACTTTCGCATGACGGGCCGGAACTGACCGGCCCGGGGATCGAGACAACGGTGTGCACATGTCGCTGCCGGATGCAGAGGCGGCTGCGTCTGAACGCGGCGCTTTATCCCCCTTGGCGTCGGAGCCTGTTCCTTGACCTCCGGCCACGCAGCTCGCGGCGCTGCCACGCTCCACACACATTGCGGAGGATGCCTGATGTATGTCGCTGCCAAAGGCGGGGAAGAGGACGATCGCCGCCGCACATGAATGGCTGGCCGAGGCGCGACGCGGCGACCGGTCCCCTGCCCCCCGCTCACCACCGCGCAGATTGCCGAGCAGCTGAGCCCTCGCCGTGGACGCGGGTCATGTCCGAAGGATCGCTCTACGACAGCGAACTCGCCGCGCTGGCGGTGAAGCAGGCGCGCGGCGATCTGATCGAGGCGATCTTCCTGATCCGCGCCTACCGCACGACCCTGCCGCGGCTTGGCTCATCCAGACCCCATCGATACCGGCGCGATGATCTGCGAGCGCCGCGTCTCGGCCACGTTCAAGGACATTTCCGGGCGGTCAGGTATTGGGGCCGACCTTCGACTACACGCACCGGCTGGTCGATTTCGCGCTGGCCCCCCAGGGGGATGAAGCCGCTGCCGCGAGGGATGGCCCAACTCTGCGCCGAAAAACCCGCGCCCCGTGTGTCCGAGCATCTTTTGGACAGCGAGGGCCTGCTCCCCAGACGCAGCCGCGCCACGACGACACGCCGCCAGGACCTGACCCGCGCGCCGCTGGAGCTGCCCGCCGAGCGGCCGCTGCGCCTGCAGGCGCTGGCGCGGGCGGATGAAGGCTTCCTGCTCGGCCTCGCCTTTTCCACCCAGCGCGGTTACGGGCGCACGCATGCCTTCGTGGGCGAGCTGCGCATCGGGGCCGTCGAAGTCGACGGTTCGAAATCCCCGAGCTTGGGTTTTGCCATCGACTTTGCCGAGATCGTGGTGACGGAATGCGGACCGTGAACCAGTTCACGGATCGCGCAAGAAGAGCCCGCGCAGTTCACCCGCGGCTATGGTTTGGTCATGGGGCGGTGCGAGCGCAAGTCGATCTCGATGAGCCTCGTGGACCGCGCTTTGCAATGGGCGGAATTCCGGTGCGATCGGATCGTCAATATGAAAGACGGCCGGATCGAATCGGAAGATATCCAAAAAGGAGAAACGCGATGAGGCTTTGGGATATCATTAAAATGGCAAACCGCAATTTATTTCGCAATAAGCTGCGGACATTTTTGACAGTGAGCGCGATATTCGTCGGTTCCTTTACGTTGACGCTGACGAACGGTTTGGGCGACGGACTTCGCGATTATGTCGAGAATCAAGTCAAAAATCTGGAAGCCGAAAGGGTTATCTTTATCCGAAAACAGCCGCCGGTGATCGGTCCTGCAACCAACGGCAGCGAGCCGGCCGAATATACTGAATCAAAAGAGGTCAGCGAAGGCGAATTCGATCCGTCGGCGTTCTCGTTCACACAAAAACAGGTCGAAAATATTACGAAGGACATTAGCGGAATCAAAAGCATCACGCCGAAATACTCCATCGGCGGCGAATATATCACGATCGATGGCGGTAAAAGATATAAGGTCGAGCTCGGCATGCTTTCGGAAGGTATTACACAAAAGACCGAGGCAGGAAAGACGATCGACGGTGATGACCAGATCGTTATTCCGCTCGGATTGGCAAGGGCATTCGATCCGAATGTTGCAGATCTGATCGGCAAACGCGCGACCATCGCATATAAAAATTCGGCGGACGAATTGAAAACAGTTTCGCTCGAGATAGTCGGCGTCGCGACCAAAGGCTTTATGACGAACACCAATTCGTTCGTCGATGCCAAGACAGCCGCAACGATCTACAATGACGAAAAAAAGGGAGCCGAGGCGGATAAGTTTTATAGTTTTTCGCTGCAGATGGAATCGATCAACGCTGAGCAATTGGCTCAGATAAAGAAAACGCTGCACGAAAAAGGCTTCGAAGCAGAAACAATGGCCGACCAGAAAAAACGGACATACGACGCCATTGGTATTTTCAAAACCGGAATGAATTTTTTCGCGTTCATTGCTTTGCTGGCCGCTTCGTTCGGGATCATCAACACGCTCATCATCGCAGTAATGGAACGAACAAAAGAGATCGGTTTGCAGAAAGCTCTGGGTCTTGGCCGCGGAAAGATCTTTCTGATATTTTCGCTCGAATCGATCTTGATCGGATTTTGGGGTGCAATGATCGGGATCGTCGGCGGGATAGTGATAGGGACGATCGCCAACAAATATATAGTCACAAATTATCTCGCATCGTTCGAAGGCTACAACCTTTTTGCTTTTACGTTACCGTCGCTTCTATTCGTTTTGCTGCTTGTTTCCGGTATAGCTTTCGTTGCGGGCGTCTTTCCGGCGATCCGCGCAAGCAAGCTGAACCCGATAGAATCGCTCCGTTATGAATAAGCCGATGCTGACTTTTTAGCGATTGTAATGTAATCTAAAACCTCGTTCGAAGCATCTAATAATTCGAGGTTTTATGTTCAAATATTCGGCGTTCCTGATAATTTTTGCTGCTCTTTTTGCAACGAGCTGCGGAGATATGGTCGAAGCAAGCCGCGAAGGTTGTTCGACGCGTGTCGGCATCGTTTTCGACATAGGCGGCAAGAACGACAGGTCCTTCAACGCGGCGGCTTGGGAAGGCGTTAAGCGGGCGGAAAGCGAGCTGAATATCTGCCTTTACGACGTAGAACCGGGAAACTCGACTTCTATTGAACCGGCGATGCGAGCCTTTGCGGAAAAAGATTTCGATCTCGTGATCGGCGTCGGTTTTGCCCAAGGCCCGATCATGCAAAAGGTTGCTACCGATTACCCGAACATACATTTTGCGATCGTTGACGGTGTGATCTTCGAAGCAGACGGAAAAACACCAAAGCAGAACGTTGCCTCACTTGTCTTTCGTGAACAGGAAGGCTCGTACTTGGTCGGAATGATCGCCGCCGCGAAATCGCGAACAGGCGTTATTGGTTTCTTGGGCGGAATGGACATTGGTCTGATCCATCGTTTTCAGAAAGGCTACGAAGAAGGTGCTCTCGCCGAAAACCCTAACATCAAAATTGAAACCCGCTATGTTGGCCTTTCCGATAGTGCATGGAACAATCCGGGTCGCGGCAAAGAACTTGCATTGTCGGAGATCGAACGCGGTGCCGATGTGATCTTTACGGCCGCGGGAAATTCGGGACTTGGTGTTTTTGACGCGGTCGAACAATACGGAATGAATGCTGACGGCCAAGCGGATCGTTTTGTTATCGGCGTCGATTCGAATCAGAACGGCGTGAAGCCGGGCTTTGTGCTGACGTCGATGGTCAAGCGTGTCGATAATGCCGTGTTTGATGTCGTCAAAGAAGTTCGCGACGGCAAATTTCAAGGCGGTTTTCATGCTTTCGGCCTCGATAAAGACGGCGTTTCGTATGCGATAGATGAAAATAACAAGGATCTGATCCCGCAGGATGTGATCGAAAGGGTCGAAAAAGCGAAGGCCGATATTATCTCCGGCAAGATAAAAGTGACCGATGCGATGGCGAACTAAAATATGCTAGAGCTGAGAAATATTCATAAAGCATTCGGCGATTGCGTCGCGAACGAAGACGTTTCGCTGACGGTGAAGAACGGCACGATACATGCGATCGTTGGCGAGAACGGCGCCGGAAAGTCGACCGCGATGAAGATCGTTTATGGATTTTATACGGCGGATCGCGGTGAGATATCGATAGATGGAAAGCCCGCCGATATCAAAAATCCGCACGATGCGATCGCACTCGGCATCGGCATGGTTCACCAGCATTTTATGCTGGTCGATACGATGACAGCCGCCGAAAACATCATTCTCGGTGCCGAAACCGGCGGTGCTTTTAACCTCGATCTTGATAAAGCAAATGCCGAGATTCTAAGGCTTTCAAATGAACTTAAACTTGGGCGTAGATCCGAAAGCTCTGATCGAAGATATGTCGGTCGGCCAACAGCAGCGGGTTGAGCTATTAAAGGCTCTTTATCGAAACGCGGATTTTTGATCCTTGACGAACCGACTGCCGTTCTGACGCCGCAAGAGGTCGAGGAGTTTTTCGGCATTTTGCGCCGGATGCGTGAGCAGGGAAAAACTATCGTCATCATCACGCATAAACTCGATGAAGTTTTGGCGATCTCGGACGAAGTTACGGTAATGCGCGACGGGAAAACGGTAGGCAATGTGAAAACTTCGGAAACGAATGCGAAGGATCTGGCACGGATGATCGTTGGCCGCGATGTGCTTTTGCGGGTTGAAAAAGACGCGGCGACCCCGGCGGCAACAGTGATCGAAGTAAAGGAGCTCGTCGTCGAGAACAGAAACGGCGAAGCAGTTAGCGGTATTTCGTTCGCTGTGCGAGCGGGTGAGATCGTCGGTGTTGCCGGCATCGAAGGCAACGGACAGACTGAACTTATTGAGGCATTGGCCGGATTGCGAAAGGTTGCGAAAGGCAATGTCGAATTTGACGGCCGTGACGTTACTAACTTTTCGGCTCGCGAAATCAAGGAACTCGGCATCGCTCATATTCCCGAAGACCGCCATAAACGCGGTTTGCTGCTCAACTGGGACCTTGCCGACAATGCTATACTCGGCGTTCATTATCGACCGCCGATCGCGGCTTCCGGTTTTATAGATTCGCAGGCAGTCGACAAACGGATCGACGAGATCATCAAGAATTTCGATGTTCGTCCACCGAATCCGGAACTGACTGCACGTTCGCTTTCGGGCGGCAATCAGCAAAAATTGATAATCGGCAGGGAATTTGAACTAAACCCAAAACTGCTACTTGTTTCCCAGCCGACACGCGGAGTCGATATCGGTGCCATCGAATTTATTCACCGAAAGCTCATCGCTTTGCGTGATGCAGGCTCCGCTGTTCTGCTTGTATCTGCTGAATTAGAAGAAGTTACTGCACTTGCTGATCGTTTGATCGTGATGCGTGACGGCAAGATCGCCGGCGAGGTAGATCCAAAAGCGGTCACATTCGAGGAGATCGGCTTGATGATGACCGGCGGGTGAAAAAGTTCATTCAGAAATTATGAGTTCGTAATGCTGCGAGCGTTCGTCGAATCGTTTTAATACCGCACGTGCTCTTTCAGGAATGACAGCTTTTTCATGATCATCACCTGAAAATTCACGGATATCGTCCACCGAATCAAATTCCATTATCGTTATAAATTCGACCTCGTTGCTAACCGCACGTCGAAGCAGCCGGATCCCGTGAAACCCAGCGATATTAAGGCCGCGAATATTAACGAAGATCTCATTTTCGAGCAACTTTTCGTAAGCATCCGCGTTTTCCGGTGTCGTCCAGCCATGCCAAATTCTCACGATCATAAAGTTTTTAAGCTAACGCAGTTTTGATGCGTTCAATCGCTTTTTCAAGATTTTCCATCGAGGTTGCGTAAGATATCCTTAAAAATCCAGTCGAACCAAATCCGCTACCGTCCGTGACGACGGTGTGAGCCTCGTTCAATAAATGAGCCGCGACATCAGACGATGTAGCAAAACGATCACCGAGCAATTTGCGAACGTCGGCAAACGCATAGAACGCACCTTCCGGCATCGCGCATTTTATACCTTCGATCTTGTTCAAAGCCGGAACGAACCAATCTTTTCGCCGTTGATATTCAGCGAGCATTTCGGACACGGCTTTGGCCGATGCTTCCCGTATTATTTAGTGCTTTCGCACATGCATATTGTACAAAAGAGGTCGGATGAGTCGCCGAATGGCTTTGCAGTTTGACCATCGCGGCTGTCCATTCGGGATTGGCGATCGTATAACCCGAACGCCAGCCGGTCATGGCATACGTTTTCGAAAAACTTCCGGCAACGCAGACGTTTTCACGAGCTTCTTTCGACAACCCCGCGGAGGAAAATACTTCCGCCGGCGGATAAACGAAAAACAAATAGCATTCATCCGTGATGACATAAACATCGCGTTCGGCGCAGACGGCAAATATCTTCTCAAGTTCGGCCTGCGGGATTACTCGGCCTGTCGGGTTGTTCGGCGAATTTACGATCAGAAGTTTTGTTTTGTCCGTTATAGCATCGCGAACAAGATCTGCCGTGAGGATAAAATCGGTCGGTTCGGTGTCGATCGAAACAGGGATCGCTCCGCAAAAATTTACTATCTCGGGAAACGTCACCCAATACGGACTTGGTATCAACACTTCGTCGCCTTTGTTCAATATCGAACAAGCCGCATTGAACAAAGCTTGTTTGCCGCCGCAACTAGCCGCGATCTCGTTCATTGCCAAATTTGCGCCGAAGCGTGCATCGTAAAAATCGATGATCGCTTCGCGGAACATTTTCAAACCCGAACTTGGCGTATATTTTGTAAAACGTTCGGCTAGTCCTTCGCGGGCGTATTCTTTAATAAATTCGGGTGTGTCAAAATCGGGCTCGCCAACCGAAAGATCGATAACATCTACACCTTTTTCACGCAAAGCCGCCGCCGCTTGGGCCGCAAGGATCGTCGCCGAACCATGCATCGCCGCGACATTTTCTGAAACAGGAAAAGTGTTGGACATAGTAATTATATTAGCTGAAGAAATAAAAGGTGCAAGTTGGATCAAATGCCGAGCTTTTCACGCATTTTCTTTTCGACCAATTCGGGGATCAAACCGGCTACGCGTCCGCCGAGTTCGAAAACCTGCTTCATCAAGGTCGATGAAACATAGGAATATTCCTCGTCTGCCATTAAGAAAACAGTTTCGATCGACGGTTCGAGTTTTCTGTTCATCAAGGCCATACGCAGCTCGTATTCGTAATCGCTGACGGCGCGTATACCGCGGACTATCGCCGAAGCACCGCTGCGTTTGGCGAAATCGGCCGTCAATCCGGAAAAGCTGGCAACGCTCAGAACGCAGCCATTGTGTTCGATACCGGCGATAACCTCTTCGATCATCCGGCACCTTTCATCGACAGTGAACATCGGATTTTTGTCCGGGTTATTCAAAACGGCAATAATGATCTCGTCAAAAAGCGGACTGCTTCGGCTGATGATATCGAGATGGCCGTTTGTTAATGGGTCGAATGAACCAGGGAATATTGCACGTCGCATAATATTAAAGTGAATTGTAGATCGAAATCGAAAAAGCTCAAACTGCGGTTTATGAGATGTTTTCAGTTAGGTTGTAAATACAAAGTAATTACAATTGTAATTATTTTGTAAGAGAGCCGAGTTATGATGCCGGATTTGGACAGATGCGTGATAATATTCTATTGAATTTTTAATAAAGCGACATAAAAATGGACAACAACGGACAGGCTGCGGCCTTTTATGATCTCGAAGGCACTTTGGTGAGCACGAATCTTGTGCATACGCTCGGGTTTTATACTCAGCGGCAACAGGGAATCTGGCAAACGGCGAAAAAGAGCCTCGGCACGCTGGCAAAGCTGCCGCTATTTGGCGTGGCCGATCTTTATTCGCGAATGTTTTTAACGAAGTATTTTTTCGGAGCTACGAAGGTTTCTCGCAGGATCGACTGCGATATTTTTCTGAAGAGCTTTTTGAAGAAGTTTTGAAACCGGCGATATTTCCCGGCACTGCCGAACTGATCGCTCAGGGAAAAAAGATCGGCCAGCGGCAGATCGTGTTGACCGGAGCTTTGGATTTTACGATCGAGCGGTTAATGGATTTTCTGGGAATCGACCATTTTGTCGCGAACCGTTTGGAATTCGTAAATGGGTACGCGACCGGCCGGGTTCTGCCGCCGGTCATGGCATCGGCGACAAAAGCAAAATGGATCCGCGAATACGCCGAACGTGAAAATATAAATCTTTCTGGCTCATATGCCTATTCCGATTCGATCTCAGATCTGCCAATGCTATCAATTGTCGGTCATCCTGTCGCCGTCAACCCGGATTTCCGGCTGAAGCAAACTGCGTTGCAGCACGATTGGTCGGTTCTAGACCTGAAATGATATCTCTTGTTACCGAACGAGCCGAATAGACGCAAATTGATGATAGACGTGGGGTTCAACCCGTTGCCGGTGTTCAAACGGCGATAGAGTTCATATTTTGAAAGTGAATTGCACAAAAAAAAGCATTTACGTTTTGCTTGTTCTAATGGCTTGTCTTCTGTCTGGTTGTCCGGACCCTGACAGTGCGAACAACGATCGAGCGGTAGAAAAATTGAGACAGCAACTGCTCCTTAACAAATACGAGGATATATACGACGGTGCGTCAAGCGTTACACGTGAACAAATAACACAAAAAGAGTTTGAGGAAAAGATGAAAGAGGCGGCCACAATTCTCAAAGACGTAGATGGGCAAATAAATTGGGTGAGAAATAAAGCGTCACCGGAACCTGCGGTATATCGAGAGGATAATTGGTCATCATTGGAATTAGAAAAAAACGGTCGAAATATCAATGTTCAATTGGATTGGAGTCCGGTATTCCATTTATGCGGAATGCTTATATCCGGCGATATTCCTAACGCGGGAGTTAGGATTTTTCGGAACTGTGACTGACCTCCAGATTTGGAGATAGCAATTTTTCATATTGTTGGAAAAGTATTCTGGATTATTGAAGTTTATTAAACTTATGGCATTGCAACTACGACGAAAAACGCACGAATCGATCGTGTATATAGATAAAGATTCCGCTCCGCGGATCATGCCTTTTGGCGAGGATTTTATATTAAATGATCTGCCGGTTGGGACGCGGGTCATTTATCCGAATCCGCCGATCAAGGGTTTGCCGAACCGCGAGGCGGCGATACGTTATGCGGTAAATCATCCGATCGAGATGGAGCCTTTGTATGCTTTGCTCGAACCGGGAATGCGTGTGACGATCGCGATGGACGACATTTCGCTGCCGCTGCCGCCGATGGCGACGCCGGATATGCGCCAGACGATGCTGGAGGTCGTTCTGGATATGTGCGGTGCGAACGGCGTTGATGACGTGCATCTGATCATCGCAAATTCGCTGCATAGAAAGATGACCGCCTGGGAAATGAAGAGGATGGTCGGCACGGAGATCTTTGACGAATATTACCCGGACAGATATTACAACCACGACGCCGAGGACGACGAAAATCTTGTGACGATCGGCCATACGCGTCACGACGAACCGCTTCGCGTAAACAAACGTGCGATCGAAAGCGATCTGCTCATCTATCTGAACATCAATCTGGTGCCGATGGATGGCGGGCACAAATCGGTCGCGGTCGGGCTTTGCGATTACGAATCTTTGCGTGCTCACCACGAGCCGCAGACGATCCGCGATTCGCATTCGTATATGGATCCGCCGGCTTCGGAACTAAATCACAAGGTGATTCGGCTCGGCAAATTGGTTGATGAGAACTGCAAGGTCTTTCACGTCGAAACGGCTTTGAACAACAAAATGTTTCCCGACGGCTATGACATTTTGACGCGGAACGAGGACGAATTCTCGTTCATGGACCGTATGAAATGGGAAGCGATGACACGGACATTTTCGAAAATGCCGCGTGCCGCACGGCGGAAAATGCTCCATGCGATACCGGCTCAATACGAGCTGATCGGATGTTTTGCCGGCAAGACCGAACCGGTTCACGAGAAAATTTTGGAGCTGAACTATCGCCAATACGAGATCCCGGTCAAAGGACAATGCGACATTATGATCACCGGCATTCCGGATATTTCGCCGTATAACGTTTATTCGGCTGCTGAATCCGCTGCTCGTTCAGGTAATGGCGCTTGGCTATCATTTTAATATGTACCGGAATATGCCTTTGATCAGAAAAGGCGGTGTGATGATCATTACGCATCCGTGTATGGACGAATTCGATCACAAGTTTCACCCTAGCTATATCGAATTTTTCCATCGGCTGCTGCCCGAATCGCGCGACGCGTTTTATCTTCGAGAAAAATATGAACGTGAGTTCGCGACCAATCCGGCATACGTTGAAATGTACCGCCGCGGCAACGCTTATCACGGAGCTCATGCTTTCTTTATGTGGTATTGGGGCGAAAACGGCCGCCAACACGTCGGCAAAGTCATCGTCGCCGGTGCCGAAAACGCCCATGTACCGGAAATGCTCGGCTGGGAACGCGCGGATAATTTAACCGAAGCCATCGCAATGGCACGCTCATACATGGGCCGCTCAGCGGAGATCACGATGCTGCACCAGCCGATAATCGGGTTGTGTAATGTGACGGATTAAAAACAACAGGTCAGATAACTGGTCAGTTTGATGTTATATTATGAAAACAAAGACCCGAACAATAAGCGCAACAGAATTCAAAGCGAAATGTCTTCACATTTTCGATCACCTGGATGCGGATGGCATAATTGTCGAAAAGTGTGGCAAGCCTGTGGCTAAGGTTACGCCGATCAGGACAAACACTTCAGAATGGATCGGCTCGATGAAAGGAGAGATCGAGATACTGGGAGATATTATGTCGACCGGAGTTAAGTGGAATGCTGAATCTTGATACAAACATTCTGATCGAAGGACTTTCCGGCGGTCTGACGAAACGCGAATTTGCATTGCTCGAAAATGAGGACATCGCGATATCCGACATCGTACTGTGGGAAATAGCAAAACTAATTCAGCTAAAACGAATAGTTTTAGACGTTGAAAGCTCGGCCTTTCGGAGGCTACTCACGCAATTGACCGTGTATCCGATCACGTTGGAGCCGGCAAAGCACTGAGCTGGATTTTCGTTCCGATCCTGCCGACGAGATCATCGCGGCCACGAGCATAGTAGTACGGATCCCGTTACTAACCCGGGACCGTAAGATATTGAAGTCGAAGATCGTCCCGCTGGCGTGAGCAGAGACCGAACGTGGAAATAACAATGCTTCAAAACCGATCAGCCGGCTGTGTAATGTTAGGAAGTAAAAGGAGACCCATTTAATGACGACACGAAACAAGACCAATTTGATCCTGGTATTTTTTTTAATTTTGTTGATAAGCATTGCCTGCACTAGTGGAGACGGATCCGGTACAGAGACGGCTAACAAAGGCGACGTTTCCAGTACGAGTAGCGAAACTACCCCGAACGCAGCGGATGTGCCTGAAGCTGATTCCGGTGAAAACACCGCAAAGGGCCCGACAACCGTCAGCTTTGACAAGGGGAAGACCTCCAGAAGCTACAAAAGATCTATCACTAGCGGAGAATCCAATATCTACTATTTGACTGCTTCGGCGGGTCAGACAATGGATATCAACATAGATTCTCCGCAGGAAAATGCCGGGTTTACCGTTTTTGATCCGGCCGGAAATGAACTTTCGGGTGCAGAGGAAACCACCGACGTAAGGGAATTCAGTCAGGAATTAGCTGACTCCGGAAAATACAAGATCGTAGTGTCATCCGGCAGAGATGTCGCTTACAGTATTACTTTCAGCGTTTCCGCTAAGTCCAAAGATCTGACTCCGGCTGAAGCCGAGGGTGGTGCAAATAAAACGGTCAGATTCGGTAAAGGTGGGACATCAGCGTCTTACAGCAATTCAGTAATTCGAGGCGACCGCGACACATATAATCTCAGTGCCGGGGCGGGCCAATTTATGACTGTTTCGATAACTTCGGTGGAAGATAATGCCAGTTTTCAGATCGTTGGCCCGAATGGAGAAGATCTCGTTTTGGATGATACAAACTGGACAGAGGAGCTCCCCCGCACCGGAAATTACAAGATAATAGTTGGGTCCGGCCGTGGGAACGCTACTTATACGATCAAATTCAAAGTGGTTCAATCACCGATCGATCATTAAAACTGACGTCGGCGGAAAAACAAGAAGACTGCGTTTCGGTTATGAAATTATCACCAACAGAAATATTTAAGGGTAAGAAGATCTTCTTTATCGGCGGGACCGGTTTTGTGGGGAAGGTTACGTTGTCGATGCTGTTGCATAATTTTCCGGATATCGGAAAGGTTTATGCGACGGTTCGGGCGCGGAATGCGGAGGAATCGAATGCGCGGTTTTGGACGAGTATTGTCACCTCGCCGACGTTCGATCCGCTGCGCGAAAAATATGGCGACAAGTTCGAAGAGTTTATAAAAGAAAAGGTCGTGCCGGTCAATGGCGATGTTGGTAACGAATATCTCGGGCTCGACGAAAAAGAAGCTGCGAAGATAATGAAGGACACGGACATCATCATAAATGGTGCCGGAAACGTGACGTTCAATCCGCCGCTCGAATCGGCCTTGAGGACAAATGTCGTCGGGTCGAATAATATTATTGAGCTTGCTCGGATGATGAAAAAGCCGCGGCTTGTTCATGTTTCGACGTGTTTTGTAGCAGGGAAACGTTCGGGTCCGATCTGGGAAAATGAGCCGGTCGTGGGCTATTTTCCGCGAAAGAACGAGCTTGTCGGTACCGAATTTGACGTAAACCGCGAGATAGAAGACTGCGCCCGATTGTCAGAGCAAGCGAGGCAAGAGGCAGACGACGCCGTTCAGGCGGCGAAGTTTCGCGAGAGTGCCGCGTGCAAGGTTTATTGAAGAAGGCCGCGATCCGGACGAAGAATCCGAATTGAAATCGGCGATATTTCGCGAACGCAAAATGTGGATCCGCGAACGCACGACGGAGCTTGGTGCCGAACGCGCGGAATATTGGGGCTGGACGAATATTTACACTTATTCGAAATCGCTCGCCGAACAGATCATCGCTTCGCAAGACGACATTGTAAAAATTCTCGTGCGTCCGTCGATCGTGGAATCTTCCAATCAATATCCTTTTCCCGGCTGGAACGAAGGCTTTACGACGACTGCTCCGCTGATCTTGATAGCCCTTCGCGGCCAGCCGATAATTCCGGTCAACGAAAAATTGATACTCGATATTATTCCGGTTGATATGGTTTCGGGGGCGATACTTGGTGCGGCAATGAAAGCTCTTGTCGATGACGACCCGCCGCTTGTTTTTCAAGCGTCGTCGGGTGATTCCAACCCGAATGATATGAAGCGGATCGTCGGGCTTGTCGGGCTTTATAAGCGTCAGCATTTTGAAAATAAAGAAACCGGCAACAAGCTTGCAAATAAATTGGCCGGAATGGTCGAAGCAACGCCCGTAAAGCAAAAAACTTACGAGCTGACATCGGCTCCGATGCTTAATAAGCTGGCCAGATCGGCGAACACTTTTCTCGAAAAAGCGAAGCCCAATTGGGCCGGCGGCAGGCTCGGAAACATCGTTACAGATCTCAAAAGATCGGTGGATGATTTTGAGCGTTCGACGACCGAAACTATGCACGCGTTTTCGATGTTCAAACCTTTTATGATCGATAACGAATATCTCTATCGGTCGGATAATGTTCGCGAACTGATCGCATCGGTCAAGGAAAAAGAAAAAGCACTGCTTCCGTGGTATCCGGAGAGATTGGATTGGTACGATTATTGGCTGAACGTCCATTTTCCGGGAATGCGAAAGTGGGTTTTGCCACAGCTCGAAGAAGATCTAAAAGTTCAGGAACGCCGATCGCATACTTATCGCGATCTGCTCGATCTTTTCGATACATCGACAAAACGTTTTCCGACGTGCGTTGCGATGCGGATAGAACGTAACGGAAAACGCGAGCAATATACATTCGAAGACGTTCGCGAACTGACGTTGCGGGCGGCCGGTTTTCTTGCGGAAAAGGGAATTCAGCACGACGACCGCGTAATGCTTTTTTCGCACAATATGCCCGAATGGGGACTTTCCTATTTCGGAATATTGAAAACCGGAGCGACCGCAATTCCGATCGATCCGGCGAGTTCGATCGATGAGATCATCAGCTTTGCAAAAGCAGGCGAAGCCAAAGCGATCATTATCAGCCCGAAGCTCGCCGAAGAAAATCCGGAGCTGGCAGAAAAACTTAAAGAAGCTTTTCCAAAGAAAAAGGGTGAACAGAGTACGCCCGTCGTCTGGTCATTCGATGAAGTTTTTGAAATGCCTTCAGAGATAGACGAAGCAAAACGAAATGCATTGCTTCCGGCTAAGATCCTGTCGAATTCGGTCGCATCGCTGATCTTTACGTCGGGAACGACCGGCACGCCGAAAGCCGTGATGCTTTCGCACAAAAATTTCGTGAATATGATATCGATGCTGTCTTCGGTGCTCGATATGGATATCACTGATGGCGTTTTGTCGGTGTTGCCGCTTCATCATACATTCGAATTTTCGGCCGGTTTTCTCACGCCGTTCGCAAATGGAACGCAGATCACATATCTCGACGAACTTTCTGGCGACGAACTAAGCCGAGCGATGGAACGCGGACATATTACCGGAATGGTCGGTGTGCCGGCGTTGTGGGAAATGCTGCATCGGCGTATCAAAACGCGGCTTCGTGAACGCGGCGATTGGCTTGCGGACATCGCCGATAACATGATCGAATTCAACGCCTGGATCCGCGACAAGACACCGTTCAATCTCGGCCCGATCATTTTTCTACCGATCCACGAAGGCATGGGCGGACGAATGCGATATCTCATTTCGGGTGGTTCGGCTTTGTCGGAAAAAGTTCAAAAAGATCTGCACGGACTCGGGTTTACGGTGCTCGAAGGCTACGGCCTAACCGAATCCTCACCGGTTCTGACCGTCGCGCGTCCCGGCAATAAAATGTTGAAAGGAAGCGTCGGCAAACCGCTTCCGGGTATCGAGGTTCGCATTGACGAACCGGACGCGAACGGAGTTGGCGAGGTTTTTGCCCGCGGACAGAACGTGATGCTTGGTTATTACAAGAACGACGAAGCGACTGATGCTGTGATGCACGACCGCTGGCTTCGAACCGGCGATCTCGGTCGGCTCGACGAAGACGGAAACCTTTTCATTGTCGGCCGTTCAAAAGATGTCATTATCGATTCGAACGGGAAGAATATATATCCGGACGAGATCGAGGACCATTACGGGAAATCGGCTTTTATAAAAGAATTGAGCGTTGTCGGTTTGCAGGATGAGAATGGCGGCGAAAAAATTTCGGCGCTCGTCGTGCCGGATTACGAACACGAGATCACGCTTTCGCGTGCGGAGGTTAACCGAAAGGTAGAAGAGCATTTTCGCGAAGTCAGCGCTTCTTTGCCATTCTTTTAAACGCGTAAAACTGATGCACATCACGCCGTTCGAATTGCCGCGAACCGCAACGCGAAAAGTTAAGCGCCCCGAAGTTGTCGAGATGCTGCAGATGCTCGAGGAACGGGCAAAAAAGAAAACGACAGCGGTTGTCGAATCAAAAGGCGACGATAATATTCTGTGGCTGCGAAAGGTTATTGCGGCTGTTTCGGGAAGACCGCTTTCCGATGTTGCGTTTGAAGATAAATTGATCGATCTTGGATTCGATTCGCTAATGTTCGTCGAACTCCAGGCTGCGGTCGAAGACGCCGGCGGACGCATCATTTCGCCCGATACCTTGAACGAGATAGAAAGCGTTCGCGAGCTGTTGACCGCCGTGCAGCGTGTCGATAAATCGAAGCGTATTGCCGACGAGCCGAAAGCGGACGAGTCGAAAGATGACGACGATATTTACATACCGTCGATCGTTCGCCGTATCGGAAATTCTATCGTAGATCTTGCTCAGGAAACGCTTTACAGCAACGTTTTGAATACGACGATCAGCGGACAAATGAACGTACCGATGCACACTAATTTTATCGTAGCTCCGAACCATGCTTCGCACATCGACACAGGTTTAGTTAAGAAAGCTTTGGGCAAAAATGTCGCCGAACAAACGGTCGCGGTCGCCGCCGCCGATTATTGGTTCGATACGAAATATAAGCGTGCGTATATGAACAATTTTACGACGCTCGTGCCGATCGAACGCACCGGAAGCTTGCGCCAATCGCTGCGGCATGTGACGAAAATTCTCAACGAAGGCTTCAACGCATTAATATTCCCCGAAGGCACGCGTTCGCTGACCGGCGAGATCGATGAATTCAAACCGATCATCGGTTATCTTGCCTTGAATCAAAAGATCGGAATTTTGCCCATACATATTTGGGGGACTTTCGAGGCTTTCCCGAAAGGAATGACGATACCCGCGAAAGACAGCATCGGTGCAAAGGTCGGCGCGCAGGTCGGAAGGTTTTTGGAATACGATGAACTCCGCGAAATGACAAAAGGCGTTCCAAATGCCGAAGCCTATCGCCTGATCGCCGCAAGAGTTCAGCATGAGATCGAAAATATGCGAAGCGAAACAAACGAAAAATTCGACGTCGCCGCAGTACGAAAAAAATGGCGGGCCGAAAGAAGAAAAACGCGGAAACAAGAGCCGGTTATTGATGAATAAAATTTGATTGACAGCGTACGCGAAAGCGTACATACTATTTACCGAGGTTGATTATGAAAACAATAACTGCAACATCAGCAAGAGCGAAGTTTTTCGGGCTGATCGATGAAACGGCGGATGCACATGAACCTGTTCTTATCACATCCAAACGTAATAATGCGGTTTTGATAAGCGAAGAGGATTGGCGTTCAATAGAAGAAACGCTTTACTTGTCGTCGGTACCGGGAATGGTCGAGTCTATTAAGGAAGCAGCAAATGAACCCATCGAAGAAAGGCTCTCCGAAAAGGAATTTTTGCGTTTACTTGATCAGGATGAGGACAGCGAGTGAGCTGGGAGGTCATTTACACAAAACGATCGCTCAAAGATGCCAAATTATTACGGCGAGCTGGTTTGTGGGAAAAAGCCAGCCGGTTGCTTGATATTATACGGCAAGATCCTTTTCAAAATCCGCCCTCATTTGAAAAGTTGAGTGCGGATATGCAAGGGTTTTATTCGCGGAGAATAAATCTACAACATAGACTTGTTTATGAGGTTTTCGAAAAAGAGCATACGGTTTATATAATTCGTATGTGGACACATTATGAATAGAGCCGCATATAAATTGATTTCCCCGATCGCCTTGATCATAGTTCTGAGCTTTAACGTCATCGGTCAAAAAACCGGTAGAGTAGATCGACCGAAAATGGCCGATAGTGTAAAGGCCGAATTTCTCCACGCCTGGAACGGTTATAAAAAATACGCTTGGGGACACGATGATCTGAAACCTTTGAGTAAAACTCATAAGGATTGGTATGCCGAGTCGCTTTTGATGACGCCGGTCGATGCATTGGACACGATGTATCTGATGGGAATGAAGAAAGAAGCGGATGCGACGCGAAAATATATCACAAAAAATCTTAGTTTTGATAAAGACATCGACGTTCAGAATTTTGAGATAACGATCAGGCTGCTCGGCGGTCTGCTTTCGAGTTATCAGATAACCGGTGACAAAAAGCTTTTGAGATTGGCGGACGATCTGGGATCGCGTTTGCTGCCGGTTTTTGATTCGCCGACCGGTTTGCCTTACAAATACGTAAACTTGAGAACCGGCAAAACACGCGGTGAGGTGACAAACCCGGCCGAAACCGGAACGCTTTTGATCGAATTTGGAACGCTCAGTAAGCTGACAAAAAAGCCGATCTATTACGAAAAAGCAAAACGTGCGTTGGTCGAAACATATAAAAGGCGTTCGAAGATCGGACTTGTTGGAACGAACATAAATGTCAAAACCGGCGAATGGACCAACAAAGACAGCCATATCAGTGCGGAGATAGATTCTTATTACGAATATCTATTGAAATGCGCGATCCTTTTTGACGACAAGGATTGTCGCAAGATGTGGGAAGATTCGATCGCCGCGATAAATAAACATCTTGCAGACGAACCGCGAGGCGAACTTTGGTACGGCCACGCGAATATGGACACCGGAAAGCGAACCGAAACGACATTTGGAGCGCTCGACGCTTTCTTTCCGGCGATACTTGCTTTGTCCGGCGATCTTCCGCGAGCAAAGCGGCTTCAGGATTCTTCATTCAAGATGTGGAATCTGCATGGCATCGAACCCGAGGTTTTGAATTACGAAACGATGAAGGTCGAATACGCCGGCTATCCGCTCCGGCCGGAAATAGTCGAATCAACATATTACCTTTATCACTACACTAAAGATCCGAAATACATGTCGATGGGCGAATCGATGTGGAAAGATCTCGTCAAGCATTGCCGAACGGATTCCGGTTATGCAGCTTTAAAAAGCGTCGTGACAAAAGAAAAATCCGACTCGATGCAGAGTTTCTTATTTGCGGAAACCTTTAAATATTATTATCTTTTATTCGCACCGGAAAAGACGCTGGATTTTGATAAAGTTATTTTTAATACGGAAGCTCATCCGATCAGAAAAACTTGGTAGATTTCTTAGCTCCATTGCGTTTCTGCGGGAAAGTTTTTCTGATAAAGAACCTTCAAAGATGCCAAGACGCAAAGACGAATGAACAAAATGGTAAAGAAAAAGGCTGCGACCAAAGCATCAAAGAAAATTCTGATAACCGGCGGCACCGGATTTTTGGGATCAGAGGTCGTTCGACAATTTTTGGATGCCGGCGAAAAGAATCTTCGAGTGATGGCGTCGAGCGTTCCTGATTGGATGAAGGACGCCGGAATCGAAGCATCGGAAGGCTCAGTTACGGAACCGGAGGATGTTGCCGCAGCCGTGAAAAATGTTTCGGCGGTCTTTCATCTGGCCGGCAAGGTTTCCCGGAACAATGAAGACGCCTCGCTGATGAATAGAGTCCATCTGGAAGGCACTCGGATATTATGCGAAGCGGCGGCGGAAGCGAAAGTGCAGAAGATGATACTCGCGTCGTCGAGCGGCACTATCGCAGTCAGTGAAAATCCAGAGATCGTTGATGAAACATTTCCATCGCCGGTCGATATTCTGACGAAATGGGCTTACTACGCTTCGAAATATTATCAGGAACGAGCGGCTGCAGAAAACTTTACAGGCAAAGGCAAAACCCTTGTGACAATGAATCCTTCGCTGCTGCTCGGGCCGGGCGATGAACGTTTAAGTTCGACAAATCTAGTGCTCGATTTCTTGGCGAAGAAAATTCCATATACACCGAGCGGCGGTTTGAATTTCGTCGATGTTCGCGACGCAGCAGCGGCGTTTATTTCGGCCTTGGAAAAAGGAGCCGATGGTGAAAAATATTTGCTTGGTGCGGCGAATATGACATTTGCTGACCTTTTCGGAAGATTAGCAAGGCTTTCCGGAGTCTCCGCTCCGATGCTGAAAATGCCGAAAAAATTCGCAACCGCCGGAGCGGGTATGATCGAATCAGTTTTCAAGCATTTTGGAAAAGCATCACCGGTCGCGAGCAGCGAGGTCGAACAGGCCGAATATTTTTGGTACTTTGATTCGGATAAGGCCGAAGAAGAGTTAGGTTTCACTGCCGCGTGATTGGCAAGAAACGCTTAACGATACGATCGTTTACACGCGCGAAAACTTTCTTGGCGAAGGCGTGTTCTAAGAATTATTCCGGCTTGAAAAAGAAAAAGAAGAACGCCGCAGCGTGTTCCATTTTTATTCCTTTTGCATAACCGATCGTTCTTCGGGAACTATTTTCGACCGTTCCGCTTGACTGCACATAGCCGATCGTCGAACGGCTCGAATTTTCTATCGTTCCATCTGATCTGATAAAGCCGATCGTTGACCGCGAAGCATTTTCCACGGTTCCGTTTTCGCGGATATAACCCAGCGTTCGGTGCGAAGAATTCTCCACCGTTCCGTCATCTTTAATATATCCAAGTGTCGATCGTGAAGCATTTTCGATCGTTCCGGAAGAGATGTAGCCGATGGTTCGACGGCTTGAATTCTCAACCGTTTGAGAAAATGCTGCGGCTGCAAATAAGAATACAAATGCTGCGAGCGCAAAAATGTTCTTCATATTTCCTCCGATATTAAGATGCGGTTTCTGCGTCAGGTTTGCCAAAAAATTTATAGGAGTAATAAATGACAATGCCGATCACAGCCGCGATGACGATCGGTAAACCTTCTTTTTTGAAATCGACGTTTCCAAGCAGCCACGCGATAAGGCCGAGCGCGAGAACGGCGGCCAGAATGCCAAGCGGTGCGCGGAACTTTGCTTCGGGCACATCTTTTCTCTGACGAAATACAGGGAGAGCCAAACACGTAGTCGCATAAACCAACAGTCGTGTGATCGTCGCGATCGTAACGGCTGAGAAAAAATTGGTAAAGATCGTCATAATTAAAATGACCGCACCGGTAACGATGATCGCGACATAAGGAGTTCTGGTTCGTTCATGCACTTTCGCAAAAACTTTTGGCAATTCATTGTTTTCGGCCATCGCATAAGGCAGTCGCGATGCAGCTAAAAAGCCGCCGTTGAGATTTCCGAGCACGGATATCAGGGCTCCGATCGCGATGAAAGCACCGCCGAAGGCACCCATAAAACCGGAGGCCGAATCGGCCAGTGGTGTTTTTGAATCCGCCAAACCGGGCAAAGTTCCGATCGCTACGAGCTGAATAATAATAAAAAGGATCGCGGAAAAAACAAGAGCGGTGATCAATGCAAAAGGCATCGTTTTTTCAGGGTTTTTGGTTTCACCCGCCGGAATTACCGCCGCTTCGAAGCCCACGTATGCATAGATCAGCAAGAGAACCGCAGCGGAAAAATCAATGCTTGACGGAGCGGATTCGAAATTAAAATTTCCGGGTTGAATAAAGAAAATGCCGATCGCGGCAAAAAGGAGCAGCGGCACGATCTTTCCGACGGTGAAAATATTCGTCGCGATCGCACTTTGGCGAACGCCGATAATATTCAATATCGTCATGCCGATGACTACCGCCGAAATGATCGCGATGCGTACCGGCCCTTGATCGGCGCCGTCAAAAAAGAAGCCGAGATAGATAAGAAGAGCATTGCAGTTTGCGGCATATGTCGCGACGCGGACGACCCAATAGAGCCAACCGACCTCAAATCCGATCTCCGGCCCGAAAGCTTCTTTTGCATAAAGATACATTCCGCCGGTCGAACGAAAGCGACTCGACACATCCGAAAAGCAAAGCACGATCAGCCCAACGATGACCGCACAGGCGACAAATGCCAAAAGGCTATAGCTGCCGATAAGGCCAAAAACCCTCGCGGGCAGAATAAAAATTCCGGTGCCGATGATCGTGTTTATAGCGATAGCCGTCAGATCCCAACGGCCGAGACCGCGTTCTAATTTTTCGTCTGTCATAAGTTGTTTTGATCGTTATTCGGAACAGCAAAAGCTATCGTGATGATTGTACTTTTTTTGAAACCGTTTTTCGTTTATACTCTGAAAATCACTTCGGGTAAAGAATAAAGAAAAATATTATGCGTAAATGTAAGTGCATTTTGTTGGCAGCGGCATTTGTTTTGGTTAGCTGCGCCGGAGTTTCGCTTGCTCAACAGCCGCGAAATTCGCTGGAGATCGTCGCATCAAAAAACTACAAACCGCTAAAGATGACGGAATCCGCGGAGCTAAAATCGGTCGTGGATAAGGCTATTGCCGAAGTCATCGAAGCGAACGAAAAGCTAAAACCCGATGACATTGCCGCGACGGTCATCGACCTTAGCGACCCGAAAAGTATCGTGTGGGCGAATTCCCGCGGTGAAGCGATGATCTACCCGGCGAGCGTTGTAAAAATGTTCTATCTCGCGGCTCTTCAAAGGCAGCTTGAGGACAAAAAGATCACGATGAGCAAAGAGCTCGAACGCGGTGTGCGCGACATGATCGTCGATTCTTCGAACGAAGCAACGCAATATGTTCTCGACGTTCTGACCGACACATCGAGCGGAGCCGAACTACCTGAAAAAGAATTTGAAAAATGGCAATATAAACGCAACCGCGTGAATCGATATTATTCTTCGATCGGCTACAAAAATATTAATGTAAACCAGAAAACATTTTGCGAAGATGCATATGGAATCGAACAGCAGTCGCGCGGTTACAAAGGTAAGAACCGCAATATGCTGACGACAAACGCGACGGCACGTTTAATAGCCGAGATCGCGATGTTGAATATGGTCACGCCGGAAAGATCGCGCCAAATGCTCGATCTGATGAAGCGCGATCCATTCGAAAAAGCAGGTGACGGAGAAAGTCAGGCGCGTGGATTTTCGGGCATTGCTCTCGTCGAAAGGAATATGACCGATGCGAAACTTTGGTCGAAAGCCGGCTGGACGAGTTCGACGCGGCATGACGCAGCCGTTATCGAGCTTCCGAACGGTAAAAAATTTGCGATCGTCGTTTTTACCGAAAGGAACGCCGACAACAAAGCTCCGATCCCGCAATTTGTCGGGAAGATCTTAGATGAACTTGGAAAATAATTATCTCGCTGGAAATAAAAATCATGAAAAAACTTGCCGTAATCGCTTTAGTATTCGTTTTCTCCGCGCAGGCTTTCACGCAGACAATGCCGAAAGATGCCGACCCGAAGATCTGGGCACAGGCATTAAAACTGCAGAAAAATTCGATCGTAGTTGACGGCCACGATGACGTGACGACGCCGATGGTCGATGAAGATTTCGATCTTAGCACGAGTTCGATCGGCCGTTATCACGAAGGCGGCGATCCGTTTCATACGGACATTGCACGAATGAAAGCGGGCGGCATCACCGGCGAATTTTTTGCTATATATGTTTCCGGCAGCACGATGAAGAACGGCGGCGCGATGCGGCGTGCAATGGATATGATCGATGCGACGTACAGGGAAGTCGAACGAAATCCGCAAAGCCTGGTTTCGTGCACGACCGCAGCGGATATTCGCCGTGCGAAAAAGAACAAAAAGATCTGCATCTTGATGGGAATCGAAGGCGGCTATGTTATCGAAAATTCGCTGTATGCTTTGCGTGATTTTTATCGGCTCGGCGTGCGTTATATGACATTGACGCACAACGTCGCGACCGATTGGGCAGATGCTCATAACGACAAACGGCACAATGGTTTGACGGATTTTGGCAAGGATGTTGTCCGCGAAATGAACCGTTTGGGAATGCTGGTCGATATTTCGCATGTTTCGGTCGATACGATGAACGACGCTCTCGATGTTTCAACTGCACCGATAATCGCATCGCATTCCGGTGCGAGGGCGTCTGAACGATCATACTAGAAACGTTCCCGACGAAGTTCTGAAACGGATCACAAAGAACGGCGGTGTGATAATGGTCAATTTTTATCCTTCGTTTTTGGACGCACGAACGAACAAAGAAGAGAATGAACGCTCAGCAAAACTGAAAGACCAGATAATGGCGCTTCGCGAACAATATAAAGATAACCCAAAAGGTTACGACGAAGCTGAACGCAAGCTGATGGAAGCAAATCCGATCTACATCACGCCGTATACTCGGATCGTCGACCACATCGATCATATCCGTGATGTCGCCGGTATCGACCATGTCGGGCTGGGCTCGGATTTCGACGGCGTACCGATGCTTCCCGCCGGAATGAACGGAGCCGAAGATCTCGTGCTCGTCACCTACGAAATGCTTAAGCCGCGGCTATTCCGAAAAAGATGTCAAAAAAGTTCTGGGCGAAAATTTCCTTCGAGCCTTTGCCCAAGCCGAAAAAGTAGCCGGCAACCGAAAAATAAGCGCCGGCGGTAGCTTAACCAAAATGAAAAAAAGCGAAATGACCCAGAAATGATCTCGGACTCAAGATTTTCTTCCGCTTTCGGTATGAGATCAAAAGGCAAGCTCCTATGAACACCAAAAGGACGATCGATGCGGTGTAGCGGCTTAGTTCGAGGCCGCCGTGATCGATCGGTTTGTCTAGAAAGTCGCCGACGACGACCCCGAGTGGACGCGTCATTATCAATGCGATCCAGAACAATATTGTATGAGAGACGTTTGTCCAATAATACAATGCGGCCGTGACGACGATTATTCCGCCAAAGATTGCGGCGACCCCGAGATAGCCCATTCCGGTATCGTCAGCAACCCAATCTCCCAGGGCAGTTCCCAGCGTTTGTGAGAACATTATGGTTAGCCAATAGAACATTTCAGCTTTTGCGGTGGTGATCGTTTGCACCGAAACTGTGCCCATGACCCAACGCCATAGAAGCAGCGATGATACGAGAAGCAGCAATAAGATCGATGAACCGCCGGCGTACCCTATGCCGAGATCTCTTGTGACAAAATCCGCCATCGTTGTCCCAACTGTCGTCGTCGCAATGATCGTTAGCCAATAAAGAAAAGGATGAAATTCTTTGGCACGGATCTGCGCGATGACCGCGGCGATAAAGATCACTGCGAAAATCCCTGTTCCCGCGAGATAGCCGAGACCCATCGACATAGTCACCGCGTCACCGCCGGTTTCGCCGAGAGTTGTCGCTAATATTTTGATGATCCAAAACAAAAGCGTGACTTGCGGAACCTTGCTGATAATGTCAGATGTAGTAGTGTTTTCCATTTTGTTACTCCAACGAAATTCGGGTTATCCGTGATGCGGCTCGTCGTCGGTCGCCGGCCTTTGCGGAAATATGACGATCATCAGGGCGATCAAAACAAGCAGTATGCCCGATGCAACGAAACGGTTCATTTCCAACCCGCCGGCCTCAGGCGATTTGTCGAGAAAGTTTCCAACGACAGCACCAAACGGCCGGGTGATGATAAATGCCGCCCAAAATATTGCCGCTCGCGAAACGTTGGTAAACCGATGTACGCCGTATAGAGCGACGAGTACGATAGCAAAAATGATCGCGGAACCGAGATAGCCGAAACCGGCAGTATCTGCAAACCAATCGCCCAGGCAGTACCCAATTTAGGAGACGTGGATGTCATCCATAAAACGCCTCACTTTGCCGTCATACGCTACTGACCGACACTGTTCCGAGCGATAATCGCCAAACTGCCAACGTTGCCAAGACCAGCAAAAGCAATATTACTGACCCGCCCGAATAGCCGATACCGAGGTCGCGTGTGACCAGATCGGCCGTCGTCGTGCCAACCGTTGTCGAAGCAACGATCGCAAACCAATACAGTCCCGGATTGAATTTTGCCGCCTTGATCTGAGCGATGACCGAGATCAGAAATATGACCGCGAACATTGCTGTGCTGAGTTCATAACCCCAGTTCAAGGACATTGAAAAGGCATTGCCGCCGATCTCGCCAAGCGTCGTCGCGAAAACTTTAATTATCCAGAAGCCGAGAGTAACAGCCGGAACTTTGCTCAGTACTTTTTGTGTGTCGATCTCCATTGTTATGTCTGTCCCAAATTGTCTGTTGAAAAAAAGGGTGCCCAAGTTCGACACCCTAATTGTTGCGGACTAAATAACTAGTCGTCGTCATCTTCCTTGTCTTCTTTTTTCATATGCTATATTATCTTTTGCCGCCTCTTCCGTGGCTTCGGCAGCGGCGTTTTCTTCTTCGACCTTGATCAATTTTCCGGTCTTTGCATCGATCCAGACTTCGCTAATCGTTCCTTTCTCGTTTCTAATATCAAACGAATAGACCAATTTACCGTGTTCTTTTTCCAGTTCTCCGTCTTCGACCGTGCCGGGAACTTTTGCGAGTGCTGTTGCCTTAGCAGCCTCAAGAGTGATCTTTGCTTGCTTTTCAAGTTTTGCGTTCGTCTTTTCCTCTTTTTCCTGTGCCAATGTCGTGGTCGAGGTAACGACGACGATGCCGACCAAAATGGCCAATGAGAAAGTCAATTTTGTTAGTGTATTCATACTCAATTTCATAAAGTTCTCCTGTACATATGTTTCTTTCGGACTCTTCGGCGAGTTCATATTTACGGTTAGCTATTGAAATATGAATGTAAGATTAACGAGGAAAGATGATGGTAAATGTATTTTCGCCGTCTTGAGATCTGGCCATCCTGAGCTCTGCACCGTGAAGTTCGGCGATCCATTTTGAGATCGAAAGGCCAAGTCCGGCACCGCTTGTCGAATACTCTTCGCTTCGCGAACGTCCTTTATCCGCACGATAAAAACGCTCGAATATCTCGGTCTTTTCATCATCAGAGATCTCCGGGCCAGGATCTGTAACAATATCTGGTTGTTTTTAGCGACGACAGATATTCTGCCGTTCTTGTGATTGTATTTTAGAGCATTGTCGAGGAGGTTCATTATCAAACGACGCAAGAGAGATTCATCGCCATCAATCCTCATTTCCTCTGCAGTGAGTTCGACGCTGATATTACGACTGTGGGCAAGCGTGCGAATAGAGCGAACGCATTCAGTAACTATTTCGGCTACATAAACTTCCGCAAATTTTGCGGCAAAATTTCCCGAATCGGCTCTTGCAAGCGTGAAAAGATCGTCGACGATCTGTGTAAGACGTTTGCTTTCGTCGTGGACGATCGCCAAAGATTCGCGATATTCGTCGGCGTTTCTGTCTTTGGTTAATGCAACCTCTGACTCACCGCGAACAATGGCAAGCGGTGTCCGCAGTTCGTGGGAAGCATCTGCCATGAAGCGTCGCTGCTGGTCAAAGGATTTGTTCAAACGGTCCAACAGATCATTGAAAACTGTGGAAAGCATGCCGAGCTCGTCATTCTTGTTCGCGACAGGAAGACGTTCGTGCAAATTCTTCGATGTTATCAAACCTGCTTGGTCGCTCATTTGCTTGATCGGCCAAAACTGCGGCGTGCAACAAGATGACCTCCAATGCCGGCCAAGAACAGTGCGAAAGGTATTACGATCAGCAAAGAATAGCGAAGGCGGTCCTCGATTCCGATCCTGTTGGTCAAAGAGTGGAACACAAAAAGGTGAGCCGTATCGTCGTCGATACTGAAAAGAGCGTTGAAAAACGCGAAACCATTCGTTATTAATTGAGCGGTCCGCAAATTGATCAATGGCGGAATTTTGAATAGCGGATGGTAGATCGAATTCGGTAGTTTTTCCGATCAGCTTACCGTCTGCGGACATGACGGCGAATTGGTAATCGCGAAAACGAAATGCGTCGAGAGTTTCCGCTATATTTTCCGCAGTTTGTGGTTGTTTGTCTTCGTCACTCTGTTCGGCGTTTACCGCCACGACGAAATTGTTTGCCATCTCGGCGAGATTTGTGTCAGTTTCGGAACGCAGGACGCGAACAAAAGACCGTAACACAAGATGCTGAAAACAACAATAACGATCGCAAGAGCTAACGTGTACCAAAGTGTCAGTTTTATTCGAATCGAACTAAACATCGTCAAGTATGTAACCGGAGCCGCACCCGCGTTCGGATCAATTGGATCGAGAAGCCTTCGTCCATTTTTGTGCGAAGCCGCTTTATATAAACCTCAATGAGATTGGAAAAAGCGTCGAAATTTTCGTCCCAGACATGTTCTGAAATTTCCTCGCGTCCGACGACTTTTCCTTTGTTTATGGCAAGAAATTCAAGGAAAGCATATTCTTTTGTGGTCAGTTCGACCGCACTACCGCCGCGTGAAACTCGCTGCGATATCGTATCTATCTCAAGATCGGCGACGGTGATCTTACGCGGCCTTATTTCACTGTGCCGACGCGACAACGCCCGAAGACGGGCAAGCAACTCGCGGAATTCAAAGGGTTTCGTTAGATAATCATCCGCACCGGTATCAAGTCCCGAGATCCTGTCGTCAACCGCGTCGCGGGCCGTAAGCATCAAAATAGGAACGCTGTTTCCTGCTTCTCTCAGCTCGCGGCAAACTTGGAATCCATTTTTTTTCGGAAGATTTACGTCGAGAATAATGAGATCATAGTCGTTGATCTCCGCCTGATAAAGGCCACTTTCGCCATCAGATGCAACATCAATGGCGTACGAATCTCTCCCGCAGGCCTTTGGCGACAAAGCCAGCTATTCGAATATCATCTTCAACTAAAAGAACTCGCATCCTTGTTTACCTTACTGAAATCAAGATTAACAGAAAATTAACGGGATTTTTTCGAGTTCTTGGGCCCTTCAATGATTTTCAGCATAATGCGTTTATTTGGAACGAACGCATCGACTGGAGCCGTGGGCGGCTCCAGTCAGGACATTGGACTAACGGTTTGGGAAGGATTATTTAGTGTTACAGCCAAGATCGCACTTAAATACCTTGTACGCAACAGTTCCGGCTGTAACACATATATTCCACTTGAACTTTGAAATGTTACAAGTGTTTTGGTAAAGATTTTGGACAAAGCGCGAACAGATGCTCACGCTTTGTCCATGGCCGGATCGTTATTCGCCGGTATTTCGCGGAGTTGAACGTGGTGAATAATTTATCCGTCGTGTTTCTGCGATCCGATCGCCGGAAAAATTGGCTTCTACGATCTCGTAGCCGAGCAGGGCGAATACGCGATTTTTAATGAATAGCGGTCGGGCGTTGCCGTACCAATCGACGCAAGACGCTTTGCATCCGTCGTTGCTTGAGGTGTTTTCGCCTGCAAGTTCGCCGAGTTCGCTGAAATCGAGCGATCTGTTTCGCAAGAACAGGATCGCCGCTGAATCTTCGACAAGATGACGATATCCCGCGCGGCCGCCGCGGGCGATCGGAAGTCCGAGAAAGCCCGAATCAGTGCCGTCGGGTTTGTAGAAAAAGCCGTGGCTGCGCAGTTCGCCCTGCGAAGCATTTTTTCGGACGTAGCTTTCTTTTACCTGCGGTAGATCTCCTAATCGAATCGGCGAAAAATAAAGATCGCTGCCGGTTGTGCCGACGACGACGGCATCTTTGCCCAATTGTTCGATGCGGTCAACGCCATGATCCAGACGAAGCTCATTTACCTCGCCGTTGGACCAATTTACCGCGAAAAGATCTGCCGACTTTTTCTGTTCGGGCTGTCCCCAGCCGCTGCCGGTTCCGTAAAGAAGATAATCGCCGACAAAGCGGTTCTGAAACGTGTAGCCTTCGGGCTTCGGCAGATTGCGGTAGCGGTAGCTCGGGGCAACTTCGCTGCCATCGGAGAAACTATCGAGCGGCACGCGGAACAATGCGACATCGCCGGCCGCAAATTCGGAGCCCCACATATTCTCGCCGCTGCCGTCGGAACGCACGAGCACATTCAGCCGGTTGTCTTCACTTTCTAGGAACGAGAACTGATCGACCGGACTTCCTGTTACGCCGAGCGCACTCGGAGCCGAACCATCGAGCGGCATTCTGTAAAGCATTGAACTAGTTTTTTCGCGGTCTTCGCCGCCGTAATTCCAATCGGTCGTCCAGACATAGACAGAATTCTGCGATACATAAAAGACGCGTCCGGGCGAACCGAGAACAGCGGTTCCTTCGCAAGCAAAGCCGCCATTCGCGAGGTCACAGACGGTAACGGTGTGCAGAGCTTGGGCGGACGCTGCGTTGCTCACCTTTTCGGTGCGATAGATCCGGGACGGCGGAACGACGGACATAAATTCATTATTGCTCGCTCCTTTGTGCCATTTGCGGACGGCGGGAAAACGTTCCATCGGGTCGCCGTAATAGGAGATATATTCGGGCGTATAAAAAATAAGCTTATTGCCGATCAGACGGCTGGCGTAATTGCGTGACGAATAGTAATCGTTCGAGCGCATATGGTAGGTCGAACGATAGCTGAGCGAACCGGCGGCGTTGATATCGAAGAGATTGATCTCAGTTCCGCCGCGTCCATAGCTGTAACCGATTACGACGACCGTGTCGCCGGAGATGAGCATTTCGTCATACCAATCGTTGTTCGGATCGACGCCGGGAGCGTATGCATTTATCGCGGCGACGGGACGGAGCGAGTTATCGCCGACCTTTACTGTAAAGATCCGGCCGCGGCGAAGTATGACTAGATGATCGCCGTGCAGCTTTACGATGCCGCCTTCGTCAACGCCTGCGGTTTGCGTGTTGGTTACGGATTCATCATCTTCTTTAGAATCTTTATCGGCGACGGAGCTTTTCGCGGCTTCAGCCGGAGACGCGGATACATTCGCGGCGTAGTTGTTCTCGCTCCGCTGCCGTTTTTGGCTCTCAGCGGCCTTTGCAAAATAATCCTTCAGCTCTTTTTCCGAGCCGAACGGCTTCATCGTCTTCCGCGGCTTGATAGCCGACGCGATCTCAGCAGGTGAATTCGCCGCACCCGACGCCGTATTCAAACTACACCCAAAGATCAACAACGCGCCGAAGCCCGCCACCGACATAACCACAGCACCAATAACCGGTCTTTTCATAATATTTTCCTCCGAAAGGTATTCATTCAATCAATGAACGACCCATCGATGGAAACTTGCAGAAAACGTATCTTAATCCTCGAATGCATGCAATAAAAAGCCGATGCAAGGTTTGCATCGGCTTTTGGGTTGAACATTGAAGTGACATTATCGGCGTTCGGATCTATCCGGCGGCTCCGTGGCATTTTTTGAATTTCTTGCCGGAACCGCAGTAGCACGGATCGTTCGGTTTTACCTTTGGCTGATCGCGGACGAACGGCGTGTGGCGAGCGGCTTCGGCTCCGGCTGCGTCGGCCGTAGCCATACGCACCTGTAAAGGCCATTCCGGCCGCCTGCTTTCGAGCCCGCTGGCTGCTCCAAACGTTCCAGACGTTCGCGTTCTTCCTGCTCATCGCTGAGACGATCTCGAGGTTAAACAGAGCTTTCGTCGTGTTCGTATCGATGCGGTCGAGCATATCCTGAAACATATCGAACGACTGTTTTTTATATTCGACGAGCGGATCTTTCTGGCCGTAACCGACAAGACCGATGCCTTGTTTGACCTGATCGATCGAAAGAGATGATCTTTCCACTGCGAGTCGATCAATATTGAGCATAATGTAACGCTCATAGGCACGCAGCGATTCTTCGCCGGCCATCTTTTCTTTCGCGGCGTATTCAGCCGACGCTTTTTGCCAGATGGCGTTCTTCGATCTCTTCAGGCGATCATCGTTTCAAAATCGACATCAGCATCTTCTGCCGGATCGATCTTGTAAATGCTTTCGATCTCGGCCGCGTAGGTGTCAATGTCCCATTTATCCCGGCCGACATTCGGAATAAGAAAATGTCGCGGTCAGATCGGCGAGCAGATCGCGGGCAACTCCGTGTTTCGCCCAGCAAATATTCGCGATGCTCGGGTTCGAACATCAATTGGCGGCGAAGACCATAAATAGTTTCGCGCTGTTTGTTCATCACGTCGTCGTATTTCAAAACGTGCTTACGTGTTTCGAAATTGCGCGCTTCGACGGCTTTTTGAGCACGTTCGATCTGCTTCGAAACGGTTCTCGATTCGATGGCGACGCCTTTTTCCATGCCGAGCCATTCCATCATCGAACGAACTTTGTCGCCCGCAAAGATTCGCATAAGTTCGTCTTCGAGCGAAAGTACGAAGCGAGTAGAGCCCGGATCGCCTTGACGGCCCGCACGTCCGCGAAGCTGATTATCGATACGACGTGATTCGTGCCGTTCGGTTGCCAGAATATGAAGACCGCCGACAGCGACGACCTCTTCATGCTCGGCATCGACAACGGCTTTTGCCTTTCTCAATTCTTCTTCGAACTGTTCCGGAGTCGCTTCGTCCGGGTTTATTTCCTGACGTTTCAGATATTCGCGGGCGAGCAATTCGGGATTTCCGCCGAGAAGAATATCGGTTCCGCGGCCGGCCATGTTCGTCGCGATCGTGACCGCTCCTTTGCGTCCGGCCTGAGCGATGATCTCGGCTTCACGTTCGTGATACTTCGCATTCAGAACATTGTGCTTAACGCCGGCTTTCTTTAGCCTGTCGGCGATTAGTTCCGAATTTTCAACCGAAACCGTTCCGACCAGAACCGGACGGACCATCTCATGAAGTTCGGTGATCTCTTCAACAACCGCATTCCATTTTTCCGCGAGTGTGCGATAGATCTTATCCGAATGGTCCTCGCGGGCAGTTACGGCGGTTTGTCGGGATTACGACGACATCGATACTGTATGTTTCGCCAAATTCTTCCGCTTCGGTTTCGGCCGTTCCGGTCATACCGGAAAGCTTTTCATACATTCGGAAATAATTTTGAAGTGTGATCGTCGCGAGGGTTTGGTTCTCGCGTTCGATCTTTACGCCTTCTTTGGCTTCGACAGCCTGATGCAATCCGTCCGACCAGCGGCGTCCGGCCATAAGACGTCCGGTAAAATCGTCAACGATGATGACTTCGCCATCCTGAACGACATATTGCTGATCGCGTTTGTAAAGTGTGTGAGCTTTCAGAGCCTGTTCGACGCAATGGAGAAGATCCATGTTAACCGGATCGTAAAGATTAGAAACACCCAAAAGTTTTTCGGCTTTTGAAACACCCTGCTCGGTAAGCACCGACGAATGATTTTTTTCGTCCAGAAGATAATCGCCGGTCGTGACTTTGGTTTCTTCGTCCTTGTGGCCGAGTTCGAGATGCGGGATTATCTCGTTGGCCGTGTAATATTTATCGGTTGCTTCATCGGTCGCACCGGAAATGATGAGCGGCGTCCGGGCTTCGTCGATCAAGATCGAATCAACCTCATCGATGATGCAAAAATAATGGTCGGGCTGAACGAGCGATTCGACATCGAACTTCATATTATCGCGAAGATAATCGAAGCCGAATTCGTTGTTCGTTCCGTAGGTTATGTTGGCGGCGTAAGCTTCTTTACGCTCCGCATCGTCCATATCGTTTTGGATACAGCCGACGGTCAAGTTAAGAAATTTATGGATCTTGCCCATCCATTCCGCATCACGCGATGCGAAATAATCATTGACCGTAACGATATGAACACCGCGGCCGGTCAAGCCGTTCAAATAAGACGGCAAGGTTGAGACAAGAGTTTTACCTTCACCGGTTCGCATCTCGGCGATGCGGCCCTGATGAAGCGCGAGTCCGCCGATAAGCTGCACATCGAAATGCCGCATTCCGGTCACGCGTTTCGACGCTTCGCGAACGGTCGCGAACGCTTCGGGCAGCATTTCGTTCAAAGCTTCCTGTTCGGCCTTTCGGCCGTTCTTCCTTATCGTCGATCCCTTCGAGCGCGTTTGCGAGCCGTTCTTTGAATTTAACGGTCTGTGCTTTTAATTCATCGTCAGAAAGCTTTTCCATCTCAGGTTCGAGCGAATTAATTTGCTCGACGACCGATTTCGATCTTTTCAAGAAAGCATCGCTCGACGAGCCGAATATCTTCTTTACCCATTTATCTGCAAAACTATTAACTGGCATTTTTTCCTCTATACATTCGGAGCTGCTACATAAGCTGCGTCATTGACGCAACGATCGACAAACATTAAAGATGCACGATGCACCACAGTAAGCGGCAAACTTCCGAACTAAATTTTGTGGTTGGTTATGGCGAGAAACTATTGATCCGCCGCTACTTGGTCGCAAGCAGATCGTCGAGGTCAGAACGCGGTAGGTTTGTGACGACAAGAACTTGATTGTTTTCCGCACGAAAATTAGTATGCCGAATTATCGATTGACGCACCTTATCATTTGTTTGAGCTGAATATAGCAGGATTGTGCTTTCAAGTTCACGCTTAATTTCCAGAGCACGGTTTGATGACTGCTTTTTAATAGTTACAGTAATCGAAAATGCTTTGGAATCAAGCTGAAATGAAAAGTTCGAATCGACGGCGGAAGTGCCATTAAATTGATTGTTAGGTAGACAATCACCTAAGGAATATCCATAGGTCATTCCCTCGCTGAATCTCTTTATCGTTGATTGCGGCAACTTGCTCGTGCCGTCAAATCGTATAGGTGAATAGCTTCCGGCGATGTTAGTTCCCACGCAGGGGACCATCGATTTTTGGGAAACGTAAAATGTGTCAGTCTTTGTGTCGAACTCGCCTTTGCTTTCTAAATTGCTGAGGCTTGCGAGAAAATATTCGACATCTCCTAGATAAATGGTCAACGATGCCGAAACCGGAGATCTTTCATCATCGGGCTTGTTGTCAAGATTGTCTCGACCTTCGATCTCTTCCTTTACATCAAACTGTCGAGCAGTTGCCGCTTGAGCAAGCACCTGCGGAGTTGCCACAACGAGCACAAGGCCGAGATAAACACCAAGCGTTGTCAGGAAAAGTATCGAATTTTGAGTGCTTCGTTTCTGCAATTTAATTATAGTTTGGCGAATCGCTTGTTGCCGAGTTTCCTGCGTCTTGTTTTGCTTTCTCTAATGCCCGTTGGATCAATTCCTGAATCAGCGGTTTAGGAATTGTAAAGTTTATCTGAAAAATGTTTCCATTGGAAGATATATTCGCCCGGCTCAAAAATTCTTTCTCATCTGATTTTAGCGTCGGCATCGCTATATTTAAAATTCCGTTCAAGCCGGTTGCAGAGCGTTTTGCTTCCAATTCAGAAGGCTGATCGCATTCGATATTCGCAATGAATACAGTATCATTCTGTTCCAATATGACAGTAATGTTGCGAACATTGTTTTGATAGAGATAGCCAAACCAGCCCGAATCGTTTATGGCAAGGATCGCGTTTTGGGCCAACTTTTCCATTGCAGGATCGTTCTGAAATCCGTTCGGATTGCGAACCGCTTTCGGCTTAAGTATTTTTACGGTCTGCTTATCCTTTGCTAAACCGAGTTCGCCGGCGATGGCAACCTTAAATGGCTTTTTAAGATCTATCTCTTTTTTACCGATTTTTTCCTGCGTCTCTACGTAGAAATCTTTTACGGACGTTTGTTAATGAAAACGCCGTTTTTATCCTGCACAGCATCCGAAGGAGTATTTTGGGCCGCAACCGAAAACACCGCCAACAGCAAAACGCTCAGCGTTGTCAGGAAAAGTATCGAATTTTGAGTGCTTCGTTTCTGCAATTTATTTCTTTGCCGTGTTATTGTTCGGCTTAGGCGAGCCGGTTGTTGCCGGATTTGCGCCGTCTTGTTTTGCTTCGTCAAGCTTTTGCTTGATCAATTCCTGAACCAACGGTTTAGGAATATTAAATTTTATCTGAAAAGTCTTTCCTTGTGAAGAGAGTACCGCACGGCTGAGGAATTCCTTTTCGTTAGGTTTTAGCGTCGGCATCGCGAGAGCCAATATTCCATTCAGACCGCTGGCCGTTCTTTTGGCTTCAGCTTCCGAAGGCTGATCGGACTGAACATTGACAACAAATTCTATGTCGTTCTGCTCCAATGTGACAATGACATTGCGGACGTTTTGCTGATAAAGATAACCGAACCAGCCCGCGTCACTCACCGCCAAGATCGCATCCTGGGCAAGCTTTTCCATTGCCGGATCATTCTTGATACCGGATCTGTCGGGAACAAGTTTCGGGTTCAACATCTTGACGGTGTTCTTATCTTTCGCCAAACCCAGTTTTCCGGTGATCGTGACCTTAAAAGGAGTTTCAAGGCTGATCTCTTTCTGATCGATCTTTTCGAGCGTATCCGCACCAAAATCCTTTATCGGCCGTTTGTTGAGAAACACACCGTTCTTGTCCGCAACTGCTATGTCATCGGTCGGTGTCGGACTTGGATCCGCTTTTGGATCGCTCTTCGTATTGTCGTTGCCGGCAGTTTCACCTTTGCCGTTTTTGCCGCCGTTAACCTTTCCATTCAGCGGCCTGTCCGTTTTGCCCGATTTCGGTTCGTCATCCTCAAATTTGAACGGCGAATCCGGTTCCTCTCCTTCGAGCGGATTTGGATTCACTTTCGGGATTATCGGTTTCGCGTTCCGTACAGTATCATCGGCGATCGTCGGGTTCGGCGTAAAACCGGGATATGACGGAGTTGTTTGGACAATGCCATCAGCCTGCTGCTGTTTGAGCATGGCGTATTGGACTGGATTAGCTATTTGAAAATAGCCGTCGGGATACGAAAGCGGCGGTATTTCGCCGCTGACGTCCACAAAGGTTATATCGGCATCTTCGAGTTCGCTCTTTTCGTAAGCCACATCGGCGTATTCGCGGTCCGTCCCGAAAAGCATCGCACCGACATAAACCGTGTCTAAAACCTGACAAACACGCCCGACAAATGGGCTGTCGCAGCCGCGTTTTGTAAAATCAGATTGAGCCAGGACGAGAAAGCCGACGAGATTTATTACGACCGAAGCCGCCAGCACCTTGTACAAATGAGGCCCGAATTCCCAGCTTTTCACTTCGTAATGGGAAAACAACTCATCCGGAGCGTCCGAATTCACACGCTCGGCTTGAGCCGCTGCTTCGGCGTCTCGTTGTATCTGTTCGTTAAGTTCCTGCTCAAACATATAAAGTCTGTAAATATTGCGTTATAATAACTTTTCAGCCGCAGAGGCCGGTCAAAAATATTAGACGCTTCTAACCGCTTAGACGTTGCGGCATAAATGAAAATCTTATCATTTTCGCCGTACTAACAAAAGAATCGGAATGCTTTCCGCAATAACAAATTAACCAATGCCCCGACGCCGAAACGACAAAGACCGAAACAAGAAAACGCGGCGGCGTTCCTCGCCTAACAATGAACGAGGATACAAACGCCGTCTTGCACAGGAAAGTTCCCGCGAAAGAAGCGAACCGCCGCAAAGCCTTGAACAAATGAAAGCAGTTGAACATTTGCTTTCGGGCATCGGTGTGCCTCCGCCAAGGCCTTTCGCACCTGATGATTTTCAGGTAGAGGCTCTCGAAGCTATTGAAAACGAAGACGTTCTGGTCACGGCTCCGACCGGAAGCGGCAAAACGTGGATCGCCCGCGAAGAGATCCGCCGTTTGCTGGCGGACGGCAAACGTGCTTGGTACACGACGCCGCTTAAGGCTCTGACAAATTCGAAATATGTCGAATTTTCTAAAGAATTTGGCGAAGAGAATGTCGGTATTTTGACCGGCGACCGCAAGGAAAACTTCAATGCTCCGTTGATCGTCGGTACGACCGAGATCTATCGCAACCAGATCTTTGACGCGATGCGGGCGGAACACAGTTGAGTACCGATTTTGTTATTTTGGACGAAGCTCATTATTTGGCGGATGACGAACGCGGACATGTTTGGGAAGAAGCGATAATCCTTACGCCGCCGCGGATAAGGCTGTTGCTGCTTTCGGCTACCGTCGGCCGTGCATACGAGTTCGCCGATTGGATCGCCGATGTTCGCGGAACTTCGGTTCGCGTCATTGACCGGGCCGGAACGCGGCCGGTCGAACTGCGTGCGGCTTATCTTTCTTCCGGACTGCAGCTTTATCCGCTACTGAATTCTGACGGTTCGTATAACCGCGACCTTGATAGATTCGCCAAACAGCCGCGAAGGCAGCAATATCGGCGCTCTCGCTGATAAAAAATCAAAAGGACGCTTAACACGTCCTTTTGATCCTTTTCTGATAATTGTCACTTCGCTATTTTCAGTCCCCAGTTTTGGGTTCGCCTTCTGTTTTCGATTTGAATTTGAGCATTCCTGTCAGCGTATCGATGTCCGGTTGATCGACCGCAAGAGCAAGATCGACGGTGCTGCCTTTCTGCGTAACTTTTGCATTTCTTAGAAGTTTTGCATAAAGCCTCTGATCATCTCGCTTCGAATTGCCCAAGAAATTAGCTCCAACTGCCATCAATCCATCAAGCGTTTCGTAAAGGCTTTTTGCCTGTGACGGCTGTAAGGTTTTTGCGGACATCATAAAGGTTGATTGAACCGGTGTAACGTTGAATGCTCCACTGATCGATCTGATGCCGTCTATGTTTTTGCCGATCTCGTCATTTTCCATCGGAACGAATTTTGACAAACCGCCGGGAACTGTGGCCGCCATCTTTGCGATCGTGTTCGGATATTTTGCGAGCATCGCGTTCAATTCCGGCGAGATCTTTGTTTTGCCGGCGATGGTTTCGCGGACTCGTGCGGCTGTACCGATGGCAAGTGTATTATCTGTTAACGCGGTTACGGCAACCTCTTCAGAAAACGAATCCTCGACCGAATCCATAATGCTGTTCGCAGTAGAGTTAGCCGCAGCGGCTTTTGCCGCAGCCTTGTCAGCGGCGTCTTTTACCGAGAAGATTATCAGCGAATGCGTGCCGACCGTTTCTTCGCGATATTTGCCGTCGGACGCTACCTTTGCGATCGCGATAAGCGAACCGGCATTGAAATCGCCTCTGGCGAGAATGACCGGATCGATGTCAAATTTTCCGTTGCCGAGGTCGGTCGTGTTAACGCCGATCGCCGCTTGTTCAAACATACGCAGATCCAAACCGGTTTTGCCGCGAATGTCGTCTATCGATTCGTTCAATTTCGCGACCCAATCGGGTTTTGATGAAAGTATTGTCGGCAACCCTTCGTTCAGCAGGCGCCGGACATCTATCGAAACTACTCCGTGCGAAGCCGGCAGCATAGCTACCAGATCCGGTCCGGCCGCTTTTTTCTTCGATCCATCCGCAAGTGTTGAACCGGCAAAATTAAGTGCCAAAACCGCTATCGCCAACGCTGTAAATACTCTAAATTTCATCGAATACCTCTTTTATTAGATCACCAAGTCTTTCTAACGTTAACAGATGTAAAAAGTTCGTGAAATGTTTGCCGTAAAATCTCATTTTTTGCGTGTCGCTGCCTTTTCTTCCAGATAAAAATGCCAAAGCATCCGAGCGGCCGTCGATCGATGCGGCGACCATTTGACTGCCATTTCGACAAAACCGTCAGAATCGGGCCGCGGTTCGCCGCTCAATTTATGCCAAGCCGTATGCAAAGCGATGTCGCCTTTCGGCATAACATCCGGCCGCAACAGAGCCATCAACAAGTATATATCCGATGTCCATTCGCCGATACCGTTTAATTTTATGAGTTCGGCTTTTACTTCGGCATCGGGCAAATGATGCAAACTATCGAGATCGATATGCTTATCCAGAACCGATTCGGATAAATGCCGCGCGTACGCTGTCTTTTGGCGGCTGAAACCGACGGTTTTGAGTTCGCTATCGTTCAATGTCAGCAAATTTTCGGGCGAAACGTGTCCCAAACACAGCTCAAGTTTGTCATAACAAGCCTTTGCCGAAGCCAGCGAAACCTGTTGTTCGAGAATTATCTGCAGCAAAGTCGCGAAACCCGACGGCCTGTCCCAAAGCGGCGGTACACCGTATTTTTTATAGACTTTCGCGAGATGTTCGTCGCCTGCTGCCAGCTTTTTACAGGCGGCCGCCAATGTTTTGGTTGTTAATGATCTGATCATTATGGTCAATAATAATATGGGAAATTCGCGAATGTCCGAACAGCCGGCGTCCCGATCTGTCATGTCCACTGTCCCGCTGTCCCAGGCTCCAACTCGCGCCAAATTTTCAAAAAGCCGATTATTTGTTGATCGAAGCGATCACCGACCGTTACAAAATATAGCATAACTTGCGTGTATAGTAAATAGTATTATGTATGCAACAGGAGTGCAGCTTCGATGATATAGTATGAGCAGGGCGTGTGGACGCAAATCAGAACCCTCCGGATAAACGGAGAATGCAGAAGAATCGGCGGGCAAACGGAAGGCGGACACTCGTCCGCATTGTTTTACGGATCAGTTTGCGTGAAACTTGGAAAAATGATCATAGATATATTTTAGACTTAAATGAGCCGAAATTGCTGAAAACAAGTATAAAGTACGTTGGCGTTTTCATTATCCTGTTGTCGATCGGCTGTCAGCGGACTGAGCGACGACAGATCTCGTATTCGAACGAGGATTTTTTGGTTCGCGAAATGAGCGTTGGAACCGAGAACGTTCGATTCCGTGTTTTTGTGCCGAAAGGCAAAAAGGACGGTGAGAAATTGCCGGTGATGTTGTACCTGCACGGTTCGGATGAACGCGGCAACGATAACGACGGACAATTGAGTGGTCCGGCTCCGATAATTCTTAACGATCCGGCAAGGTTTAATTTTATTATCGTATTCCCACAGTGTCCGGCCGATAGATTTTGGGATAAGGAAATGATCGAACGGTCGCTCGCTGAGCTTGATCAAACCGTCAAAGAATTTAACGGAGACGAAACGCGGTTATATTTGGCCGGATTTTCGCTCGGCGGTTATGGAGTGTGGCACACGGCAGCAATGTATCCTGAAAAGTTTGCGGCAGTAATTCCGATGTCCGGCCGGGTATTACCGAGGCCGAGTGAACGCAACCAAATTGCTCCTCAAATAATCGAACTAGTCGATGCCAAAGATCCGTATCGTGCGTTTGCGGGTAAACTTAAAAATACGCCGATCTGGATATTTCACGGTGAGAACGACCCGATCGTTCCGGTCGCGAATTCGCGTAATATGGAAAAAGCTCTGAAAGAAGCCGGAAATACGAACGCACATTACACCGAGCTTAAAAATACCGGACATGTTTCTTTGAATGCGGCGTTTGAAGATTCAGATCTTTTCAAGTGGCTGGCGGAACGGTGAGTCGTGGTATTATTAGTTAATTATGGCACAGATAATCATTTATTTTCCGAAAGGGAAAACTCGGTCGATATGCATTGCCAGATGCAATTGGCGTTTCAAAGCAATGATAAAGATACGTCGATCGTCGGTGCTTTGCCGCTTAGTGTCGGTAACGATCGGATATTTCGTGCTCCCGAAGAAAGAATTTCTCCCAGCTAAGATATGATTAAAACTCATCTGGATAAAGAGTTTGGCGATGTGCTTCGATTGAAATGCGGAAAACCGGTGAGTAGTTTCATCGGTAGAACCGATCTTCGCAAAGAATTCGGTTTGAAATTACCCAATACGCCGTTCAGATCACACCGAGCTGCACGTAGCAGATCAAGCCGTTGCCAAATAAAAGGACAAGATCAGGATCTTCTCGAGCGAGCGAAACAGAATCGCTTGCATCAGATCCGTGTCCGGCACGATCGAAAACAACGTTGGCGGCCTCAGATAGCCGGACTCTCATCGAGTCCGCGTAGGCGACTATAGATTCAGTTTACTCAATAGCACTCGATGAAGGTCATCGCGTAGTCTTCGGTATTCGTTAACAACAAGTCGGAACAATTGGATCGAAAAGTTATGTATTTCTGAGGACTTATTCATCGACCGAAATTAAATGAACGTATTCGAACTGACAAAAACTTTAATGAATATTCCTTCCGTTTCGGGCGAAGAGGAAGCGGTCGGGTTTTATTTGCGGGATCATTTAAGATCGCTTGGGTGGACGGTTGAGATGCAGGACGTTTCGGCCGATCAGCGGAATGTCATTGCGTATTTGAACGAAACCCGCGTATTTGGCTTTCGACGCATATGGACACGGTTCCGCCGTTCATTACGCCGACAGAGGACGACGAAAAGATCTATGGCCGCGGAGCTTGTGATGCGAAGGGAATAATCGCGGCACAGATCACGGCCGCCGAGCGGTTGCGGAAAGAGGGCATCGAAGACATCGGTTTGATCTATACGGTCGAAGAAGAACGTGCATCGACCGGAGCGAAAGCCGCGAATCTGCATCCGCTGGCGGCAAAATGCGAATATATGATCAACGGCGAACCGACCGACAACGACCTTGCGATCGGTTCGAAAGGGTCGTTTCGTTTGAAGATAAAAACGAGCGGCAAAGCGGCGGATTCGGCGTATCCGGAAGAAGGCGATTCGGCGATAGAAAAGCTGCTCGATATTTTGGACGAGATCCGCCATACGAAATTTCCGAACGATGATTTCTTTGGCGAAACGACCGTTAACATTGGCGTAATCGAAGGCGGTTTGGCACTTAACATCATTCCGCCGAAAGCCGAAGCGAGCTTGCTGATCCGTATGACGACGAAACGCGAGCCGATCGAAAAGGCTCTCGAAAATATCGTTCGCGGCCGCGGAGAGATCGAAGTTCTTTCCTGCAGCGAACCCGTCAAACTACACGAAGTGAGGGTTTTTCGACAAAGGTCGTTAGGTTCACCACCGACATTCCACATATGCCGAACTGGGGCAAACCGATGCTGCTCGGCCCGGGCTCCATCCTCGATGCACACACAAAAAATGAATTCGTCATAAAGAAAGACCTTGAAAAAGCCATCGATCTTTATGCGAACTTGGTGAGAACGTTGCTCGCCGCGTGAACTCCGGCCAAACCTTTTTCCGTCCGTCGGCGTATAATACTTGCTACAAACCTAATAAAGTTGGAATCGATATGAAAAAACAAATCATTTTTTTGCTGTTCGTTGTCCTTTTTACATTGCCGGTTTTTGGACAGGATCTTTTTATGCCGCGAAATGTAAAGGCGGCTTATGCTAACGGCACGCGGAGTATGGACGGAAAGCCCGGACCGAATTATTCGCAGAACAGATCTGTCCATCACATTCGGATGAATATCGCGCCGCCGAACCGCACGATAAGCGGATCGGAAGACATTACATACACAAATAACAGTGCGAAACCTTTGCCGACGCTGATCTTGCGTTTCGAGCTGAATGTGCATACGCCGGAAGCGATGCGCGAGCGTCCGGTAAGTGCCGATCAACTGACCTCGGACGTGACGATCGACGAATTTGCCGAGAACGGAAAAGTTAAACCCTGGACGCCGCTCATCGGACAAAAAGGAATGACCTACAACGCGATCAAGCTGGACCAACCGCTCGCGCCGGGTGCTTCGATCAAGCTTTCGTTCAAATGGCATTACGAACTCGTTCTCGAATCGGGCCGCGAAGGCGTTATCGATCCAACGTCTTTTTACATCGCGTATTTTTATCCGCGCGTTGCCGTGCTTGATGATGTGAACGGCTGGGACGATATTTCGCATATGCTTTCGCACGAATTCTTTGGCGATTTTAACGATTACACGCTGGATGTCACCGTTCCGAAAAATTACGTTGTGTGGGCGACCGGCGATCTTGTGAACGCCGACGAAGTTCTGCAGCCCAAGATCGCGGAACGGCTGAAGAAGTCTTTTACCAGCGACGATGTCGTGAATATCGCGAGCTTGGACGAAGTTAAATCCGGCAAGGTCACGGCGCAGAACGCAACGAACACATGGAAATGGAAAGCGGAAAATGTTTCGGACGTGGCGTTCGGTTTGAGCGATCATTACATTTGGGATGCGGGAAGTCTGGTCGTCGATAAAAAGACCGGCCGCCGTGCGAGCACGCAAGCGGCCTATGACGAACCTTCGAAAAATTTTGCGAACATGGTCAAATACGTAAAAACCTCGCTCGATTTTTCTTCGAACCAATGGCCGGGCATTCCTTATCCGTATCCGAAGATGACGATCTTCCGCGGTTTCGCCGATATGGAATATCCGATGATGGCGAACGACAGTTCGCAGGATCGCGGCGACATACAGGAATTCATTGCGGCACACGAGATCATGCATACATATTTTCCGTTCTACATGGGAATCAACGAGCGGAGATATGCCTTTATGGAAGAAGGCTGGACGACGGCTTTCGAATATATGTTCAACACCGCAACGTTCGGAAAACCGACGGCGGATGCTTGGTTCAAAGGCTTTCGCGTCGGCGGATGGGTGCGAAATATGGATTCCGATGCGGACATTCCGATCATGACGCCGGAAAATGTTCTACGCGGGAACGGCTATGGCGACAATAAATACGGACGTTCGGCGCTCGGTTATCTGGCTGTAAAAGATCTTCTTGGCGACGCGGAGTTCAAAAAGGGCCTGCACACGTTCATCGACAATTGGCACGGCAAACACCCGACGCCTTGGGATATGTTCAACAGCTTTAATGCCGGAACCGGAAAGGATCTGAACTGGTTCTGGAACGCCTGGTTCTTTACCTACGGCTATATCGACTATTCGGTTGCCGGTGTTGAAAAGAACGGTAGCGGTTCGATCGTCAAGATCAAGAACCTTGGCGGTTTCCCGGCACCTGTCGATGTTGTCGTGACCTTTGATGACGATACAACTGAGACGCTTCATCAAACGCCGGCCCTTTGGAAGGCAAATATGAAGGAAGCTTCGGTAAACATTGCCTCCGCGAAGACGATCAAAAGCGTAAATCTCGACGGCGGCATCTATATGGATTACAACCCGAAAGACAATGTTTGGCCGATGGCCGCCGCGGCTGAATAAAAAAGAAAGATTTTCCTTGATGTCCGCGATAGCTTCGTGTATATTCTCTGGGACGTTAGAAAAATAGTATCAATTTCGGGACGGATCTCCACGGTCTTTCCCGAAAACCGGAAAGGATGACGAAGACGGTGTGGGAGACGGATTCGACATCCTTTCCACTTTTTAAACCATCGAAGCCGGAATGTTTCAGAAGCGTTCCGGCTTTGTGCATCTACCCGTTCTATGTTTCTATGTGGTTAAATTGTGTTTCAATGAAATTATGAAGATCGCGTTGATAGGTTATGGGGCGATGGGGAAGTTGATCGGGCGGCTGGCGGTGGAGCGGTTGCATGAGATCGGCTTGGTTGTGGATGAAGGCGACGCGGGACTTTCGGCGGCTGAGCTGGCGGAAAAGCTGAAGGGCTGCGACGCGGCGATCGATCTTTCGTCCGCCGAAGCCGTCCGGCGAAACGTCGAAGCATGCGTATTGGCAGGCGTGCCGCTGGCCGAAGGTACGACCGGTTGGGCAGCGGACCGCGAAGAAATAGAAGCGTATGTCAGAGAAAATAACGGTGCGATGGTTTTTGGTGCGAACTTTTCGATCGGCGTGAATCTGTTCTATAAGATAACGGCGTTCGCCGCCGAACTTTTTGCAAAGTTTCCCGAATACGAACCTTTTATCGAAGAACAGCACCATTCGCGAAAAAAAGATGCACCGAGCGGAACTGCGCTGAAGCTAAAAGATATTGTGCAGGAAGCTGTCGGCAAGGAAATACCGGCCGCTTCTACGCGTGCCGGAAGCATTCCCGGAACGCATCGCGTCGGCTTTGACGGCCCGGCCGATCAAATTTTGCTGGAACACACCGCACGCTCACGCGAAGGCTTCGCCATCGGTGCGATCACCGCCGCGGAATGGATCGCCGATAAAAAAGGTGTATTCGAATTCGGCGACGTTATCGATGAAATTATTTGAGCTCGTTGGACCAATGCGGGATCTTAGGTGCCGTTGAAACCCGTCGCGATGCGGAGTAAGTAAGCATCGCTGGCGTCGATGTATTCGAGAGCTTTTACCTTCTTGAGAAATTTGTCGGCCTCAACCTTGGTCGTGCCGGCATAGATCGCGAGTGCGATCACATTGTCGCCGATCTTGGTGTAATAGTTGTTCTCGAGCGAATAACAGCCGCGTGCGATGAAGACCTTGTTATTGGGGAAATTCCATTGATACTGCTTTCGCGAAAAACCTTCGGGAACCTTTTCGCACATCTGGCCCTCGGTCAACTTCACGCTTTTGAGTATTACGACGTAGAACGGTGCACTTTCCGCGACGGGAGTGCCTTCGTTGTAAACGAACGGCAGATCGTCGTCGTCAAACATCGCCCGTTGAGCGCAAGCCGCCGCCGGATCGCCGCAAACTTTTATCATTGCCGGCTTCTTTTGCGCCGAAACGCTTCCGGCGAGCAGTATGACTGCCAATAAGATCAGTAGGTTCAGAGTTTTCATGGGTTTCTCCTTTTTATGTGTCCGGATTATAACACGGCTCCTGATGTGTATGTTTTTGAATGAACAGAATCTGTAATAGATGAAATTTTGGCAACTCTAATGGAAACCGAATTTCAGGTTCGTCAGAATAAAGAAAAGTATCGCGAGCCCGATTACAAGAAAAAGAAAATTCAGAATGGTGCCGATCGCGGGAAGAACGTTATAGGTTTTCTTAGAGATCCAGCCGATCAATCCAAAGATCCCGCCGGTAATATATAGCAGCGGTGAAACTAAACCGAGAACGACAGCAATGATGCCGATAACAGTTCGGGGTGTCTTAAGGCGTGAATCCAGAAGCATGCCAACTACGATCGAAACTATGAGTATCGCCGGAACCGCCAATGCGATCGAGAGCGACGCGATCCCAAGGCGAGATCTGTGTTTTGCCGTACAGGCAATTCCGGGATTGGGTTCGTCATTTGTGAATCAATCATAACCTGTCTGTCAACAGTCGCGGAAAATTTCCGGGTCTTTACTTTCTCGCGTGCGAATCAATAAAATCCGACGGATCGGTCCAGCCGGTTCGATCGGCGGAATATCCCGGGCCGGCGGTGTCCCACGCTGGTGAGTTTTCTTCGCGGATCTCAAAATGAAGATGGCAAGGATACCTGCCATTTGCTCCGCCGATCTTGCCGATCTGCTCGCGTTTTTTTACATTGCCATCGGCTCGCAGTATTTCCTGCACATGGCCGTAAAGCGACTGTATCTTTTTCCCATCAGGCAGAGAATGCGTAACTATTACGACATTGCCCCAACCTATTCCGGCGTCTTCTGCATACGTGATCTTTCCATTCGCGATGGCATAAACAGGTTCGCCGCAATCGGTATTTCCGCCGGAATTCTTATTCCAATCTTCGCCTAAATGATCTCGTTCACCGAACTCGAGCGCATTGTACCAATCATCTTTCTTGTCTTTGGCCTGCGTTGCATATCCGCTTTTGCCGATCGGATACGCGAAGCTGTCGGCTACTGCGACAGGTATTTCCGGCGTCGCTGATGGTTTAACCTTTTCACGATCCTGTGACAAGTTGCTTGTGCAGGCAAAAGCGAAAAAAGCGATGGTCAAGAATGCGATCTTGCTTATACTTGTCATAAATATATCAACGCCTATTATGGCACTTTTTGAAGGGAACAAATATACTAAACAAAATTTTGGAGCGGGCATTTTTATATGACGACAAAACTCGATTGGCTGCGTGGATGTGCGACCGCATTGGTTACGCCGTTTAATAAAGACGGTTCGATCGACGACAAATGTTTTGTGTCGCTCACCGAACGGCAGGTTAAAGGCGGCGTGAAATTGCTCGTGCCGTGCGGAACGACCGGCGAAAGCGTTACGATGAGCGAAGGCGAGCGTTTGCATGTGATCAAAATGACGGTCGAAGTGGCCTCTAAATTAAAAGCAAAGGTCATCGCCGGAACGGGCAGCAACAACACGGCCGCGACGATCGGCTTTACGCGAAAAGCGCGCGAGGCCGGAGCCGACGCAGCTTTGATAGTCGGGCCGTATTACAACAAGCCAACGCAGGATGGTCTTTACGCACATTTCGCCGAGATCGCGAGATCGGTAAAGGGTTTTCCGATAGTTTTGTATAACGTGCCTTCGCGGACGGCTTCGAACATATCGGCGGAAACCACGCTCAAATTGGCGAACGATTTCGAAAATATTGTCGCCACCAAAGAAGCTTCGGGAAATTTTTCGCAGATAATGGAGATACTCGCGAGGCGGCCGAAAAACTTTAAGGTCTTTTCCGGCGACGACGCGACCGCTTTGCCGCTGATCGCACTCGGCGCAGACGGTTTGGTTTCGGTTTGCTCGAACGAGATGCCGAAAGAAACATCGAAAATGGTCGAACACGCTCTCGACGGCTCGTTCCATTTTGCTCGAAAAATTCATTATAAAATATTGCCATTGATGGAAGCGAACTTTATAGAATCTTCGCCCGCTCCGTGTAAATTTGTGATGAAGGAAATGGGCTTGCTTGAGGAAAATTTAAGATTGCCATTGGTTCGGGTGACTCGGCAACAAAGATGACTCAAAATAATAATGAAAAAGATCAGGATTTAAGTATGAGTAACAATACCTGGATAGGTGCCGTCGGCTGCTTAATATTATTTATATGTATATTGGGGTGCGACTCTCCACCTTGGTCACGGTTTGTTGTTGCAAATGCTTCGGCGTCAAATTATAACCGTTCGCTTTTACACACCATACCCGACGATCGCTTCACCTTATTTATATTCTCCGTAAGAATGGAAACAAAGAGGGCATTTTTCGTCGGGAACTCCAAAAGAACAATTTAGGATAAATGAAGAGGAAAAATGGATCGAAGCAGTGGTTGTGCCTGGTGGGGCTGTTGAGATTGATCGAGCACTATCCAGAAGTTTAAGACGATATCAATAGTAACTTCTAATAGATCGATTGGATATATTCGGGAGTTCGGGCGAGCTTTCTTGGAAAGATCGACGGAATATTTTCGACCAATTTCGAAAAGAAAACGATGGAATATTCTCGCCTAGTTATGGCAGGTCGCCAATTTTCATTATCGACTATAAATAACTATGTTACTTAGGGAAAAATTCGAGAGCTTTTTAACAAAACAGAATTTACAGCCGAAGACCGACTCGTCTACGAAGATTTCAAAACCGCACTGCGCAAGGGTGAAATTCGTTCTGCGGAAAAGGATGCGCACGGGAATTGGAACGCGAATGTTTGGGTGAAGCAGGGAATTTTGCTTGGGTTTCGAATGGGCAAGATGGTTGAGATATCGAAGCCGACCGAAACTTTTAAGTTCTTCGATAAAGATACATTTCCGCTGCGGCCGATGACGCTTGCTGACGGTGTGAGAATCGTCGTTGGCGGTTCGACCATCCGAGACGGTTCGTATGTCGCACCGACGGTCGTTGTGGTTCCGCCGGCATATATTAATGTCGGAGCGTATGTTGATGAAGGCTCGATGATCGATTCGCATGCATTGGTCGGTTCGTGTGCGCAGATCGGCAAGCGTGTGCATCTGTCGGCGGCGGCGCAGATCGGCGGCGTTCTGGAGCCGGTAAACGCGGCTCCTGTAGTTATCGAAGATGACGTATTGGTTGGCGGCAACACAGGAATTTACGAAGGAACGGTCGTTCGGACGCGGGCTGTGATCGCTTCGGGTGTGATCCTGACGCGTTCGACGCCGCTGTTCGATCTGCCGAACGAAACCATCATCAAATCGATCGACGGCAAGCCGCTCGAAGTTCCCGCCGGAGCCGTCGTCGTCCAAGGTTCACGCGCCGTCACGAAAGGATTTGGCAAAGAGAACGGCCTTTCTATCTATTGCCCGATCATCGTCAAATACCGCGACGAGAAAACGGATACTTCTACAAAGCTTGAAGATTATCTTCGGTGAAAAGCTTATGCCTGAGTCGGTTGATGTGATCATAAATGCTAATTCCGGCGGATTTGTGCCTGAAGAGACTTTGGCGGAGATCAAGCGGTCATTTGCGGAGCGTTCCCTCGAAGTTCGCATACATACTGCCGAAACAGGTGAGGAAGTAGTCAAACTTGCCGCGCAATGTGCCGATTCGGATGGAGAAATGATTGTCGCGGCGGGCGGCGATGGGACGATCAGTGCGGTTGCGGCGGAAGTCGCCCGGACAGGAAAGGTCTTAGGGATTTTGCCGCTCGGTACCTTGAACAATTTTTCGAAAGACCTTCAGATCCCTCAAGATATTGATGGAGCGATAAGAACGATCGCCGAACATAATGAACGGATGATCGATCTTGGCGAGGTCAATGGTCGAGCTTTTATCAACAATTCCAGTATTGGTCTTTATCCGCGTATCGTACGCGATCGCGAAAAGCAGCAGCGATTGGGAAGAGGAAAATGGCTTTCGGCCTTTTGGGCTTCGCTGCGAATATTCAAAGTCTCGCCTTTTTTAAAAGTGGAGCTTGAGATCGAGGGCAAAAAATATCTTCGAAAAACGCCGTTCGTTTTTGTCGGAAACAATTCTTATGAAATGGAGATATACAATATCGGCCGCCGAAAAAGCTTAGAAACAGGCGACCTTAGTGTTTATTATCTTCACCGCGACGGACGCTGGGGCTTAATAATGCTTATATTAAAAACAGCATTCGGCGGACTTGAGCAATGGGAGGATTTTGAATATGTCGCCACAAAAGAGATCACGATCTTTACTCGAAAGAATTTGATCAGCACGGCTATTGACGGAGAGGTCACGATGTTGGAAACGCCGCTCAGCTATAAGATACGGCCGAACTCACTTAGAGTGTTGGTGCCGGCCGGAAATAAATAAATGCGAAAGATCGTTCATATTTCTGATGTGCATTTTGGGCAGGCTGACGCCGAGGTCGTCGAAAAATTAACCGCGGCGATATTGGAGATCGCTCCCGATCTACTCGTTGTTTCAGGAGATCTGACCCAACGTGCAAGATCTGCACAGTTTATCGAGGCTCGCGAATTTCTTGACCGGTTTTCGATGCCGCAGATCATTGTTCCGGGAAATCACGATGTTCCGCTCTATAACGTTTTTGACCGTTTTGTTAATCCGCTGGAAAAATATAAACGTTTTATAACGGACGATCTTTTGCCTTTCTATTCAGATGATGAAATGGCCGTGATCGGGATAAACACCGCTCGTTCATTAACGATCAAAGGCGGCCGGATCAACGAGGAGCAGATCGCAGCGGTAAACGAGAGGCTGTGCAACATTAGCGATCAGGTTTTGAAGATCGTGGTGTCGCACCATCCATTCGATCTGCCGGAAGGCCTCGATGAGGATGACATTGTAGAAAATGCCGAAGAAGCTATGGAATCGATATCGAAAAGCGGAGCTAATGTTTTCCTTTCGGGGCATTTACATGTCAGTCATATCGTCGATTCGGCGAGAAGATATAAGCTTCGCAGCGGAAGAGCCGCACTGATCATACAAGCCGGAACCGCTGCTTCTGTGAGAGTCCGCGGTGAGAAAAATTCATTTAATTTGATCGAAACCCAATTTCCCGACCTGGCTGTCGCGAGATTTGAATGCGGATCGACTGATCTGCGATTCGGCCTTGTAGATAAGAGCTATTTTGAAGAGTCTGAAAAAGGTTGGAAGCGGATCGCAAAAGCTTAGGCCGCGTTTATCTCTTTCACAAAATCGCCTAAAATATAATAAAGAGGTTTAAACTGAAATTATGACTAACGAGAACGAAGAGAAAGAAAGCGGTTTAGAAGAAAAGATATCGGGCATTGTGCAGAAAACCATCGGCGGTTTAGAGGAGATCGGCGGTATTTTGACGGCTGATCCGATAACGGCGGCTGAGGGCGAATATAACGTCGAGGCCGGTTCGATCCGCGAAGAGATCGGCGAAGATATGGAAGACGCGGAGGAAGAATAAATGCAGCCGACAACAAAAGCTCACGACAGCGACCTTGCAAAACGAGCCCAAGGAATGCAGCCGACGCTTATACGCCAATTCTTTGAACGAGCGTTGCCGGATTCGATAAACTTCGGACTGGGCGAACCGGATCTTCCGACGCCGCAGTTCATCCGCGAAGAAGGTGCGCGTGTAGCTTTGGAAGAACAGAATGGCTACACTTCGCAAGCCGGTTTGTTGGCTTTACGAGAAAAGATCGCCCAGCAATATCCGCATTTGGGAATTGATGGTTCCGATGTTGTGATCACAGTCGGTTCGCAGGAAGCGATGACGGCGGCGATTCTGGCTTTGGCAGAAGAAGGCGACGAGGTTTTGCTGCCTGATCCGGGTTTTCCGGCATACGATGCATGTGTAAAACTTGCCGGAGCGACACCGACCTATTATCGCCTGCCAGCCGATAAGGAATTTGCGTTCGACATTGAAGAATTCAAAAAGTCTATAACACCGAAAACGAAGGTCGCTGCTCTGATCAGCCCGTCGAATCCGACAGGTAAAATATTTACCGAAAACGATCTGAAAGAGGTCGCCGCAGCACTTGATGGAACCGGAATTTATCTAATTTCAGACGAGATATATTCCGAACTTTATTTCGGCGAAAAACCGCGTTCAGCTTCGGAGTTCTACGATAGAACGATCATAGTTACAGGGCTTTCCAAATCGCTGAGTATGACCGGTTGGCGGCTTGGTTGGCTTGCTACGAAGCAGAAAGAAATTTCGCAAGCGGGTCATGTTCTGCATGGATATCTTACTGTTTGTGCACCAACTATTTCCCAGAAAACGGCGCTTCTTGCCTGGACCGAAGAAGCGGAATCAGCAAAGCAATTTGCCCGCGACACTTACGCAAAACGAGCAAGGTTTTTACTTGATCTGTTCAAAACTGAACTCGGATTATCTGCAACCAGCGCGGAAGGAGCTTTTTATACGATGCTCGATGTTCGGCCGCTTGGCGACGATATCGAGGTCGCTGAAAAGTTCTTACAGAATCGGGTGATCACTGTTCCCGGCGTTGCTTTTGGTAAAGAGGCGAAAGGCTTTTTGCGTATGTCATTCTGCAACACCGAAGAAAAAATGGCCGAAGGCGTCCGGCGGATGAAAGAAGCGATCGGCCGTTCCTGATCTTAATTTTATGAAAAAGTATCGTGTTGGTATTCTCGGCGCGACCGGAACTGTCGGTCAGCGTTTTATACAGCTTTTAGAAGATCATCCGCAGTTCGAAATATCGGCTCTTGCGGCGTCGGACCGTTCGGCGGGAAAGGTCTATTCGGAAGCATGTGCATGGAAATTGACGGGAAATATGCCTGATTCGGTAAGGAATATCGAAGTCGGGCCGATCGAACCGCCGCTGGATTGCGAGATCGTATTTTCAAGTCTGCCGTCAAACGTCGCTCGCGACACTGAGCTTGCCTTTGCCCGAGCCGGCTATCCGGTCATCAGTAATTCGTCTGCGTTCAGGATGGACGAAGATGTGCCGCTTTTGATACCGGAAATAAATCACGAACATCTGGCGTTGATCGCTATACAAAAGCAAAACCGCGGATTTGGCGATGGATTTATTGTGACAAATCCGAACTGTTCTGTAACCGCATTTGCACCGCCGATCGCTGCTCTCCATCAAAAATTCGGTGTCGAATCTGTTGCCGTTACGACACTCCAGGCGATCTCGGGAGCGGGTTATCCGGGCGTTCCTTCGATGGATATTTCCGGAAATGTTCTGCCGTATATTCCGGGTGAGGAATCAAAGGTCGAGATCGAAGCGCAGAAAATTTTAGGCAAATTTGAGAACGGTGCTATTACGAAAGCAGATTTTGCGGTTTCGGCACAGTGCTTTCGCGTGAACGTACTCGACGGACACACGGCTTCGGTTCGTGTTGACCTGAAAGAAACCGCAACGCTCGAAGAAGTCGTCGAAGCAATGCGGACATTTCCGCGGCTCGATCTACGTTCTTCGCCGGAACATTTTATCGACGTCTCGGATGAACCTACGCGTCCGCAACCGCGGCTTGATATTGATTGCGGCGGCGGTATGACGATAACGGTCGGCCGTGTTTTTCCTGATAATATTTTTGATTACAGATTTGTGTCCCTGAGCCACAATACGGTTCGCGGAGCTGCCGGTTCCGCGATACTGAACGCCGAACTTTTGATCGACAAACGAATGATCTAAATGCTAAATAAAACCGATAAGCCCCGGACATTTGTTCAGAAGGTTTTGATAACGGTCGCGATATGTCTTATCACGATCTTGGTCCTTGCACTTCTTTATTACACATTTGATGTCGTTCTGCTGCTTTTTGCCGCGATACTTTTGGCGATATTTTTGCGTGGGCTGAGCGATCCTCTAAATAAATATTTAAAGATCGGCGACGGTTGGGCGGTTCTGATCGTTTCTGTATTGCTGCTCGTGGTACTCGGCGGAGCAATTGCTTTGCTGGCTCCGAGCGTAGCTCAGCAGATAGGAAATCTGCGTGTCAGTTTACCTGCTTCGGCTGCGAGCATTGCCGAATCGATCGGTCAATACGATTGGGGCAAAGCGCTTCTTTCTCAGCTGCCGAGCACCAAAGAAGTGATGGATTCACTGACCAGCGTTGGTTTTCTTTCAGGTGTCGGCGGAATTTTTACGCAGACGATCGGAGCGGTCGGCAATTTCTTTCTCGTCATCCTGCTCGCGATATATCTGGCGAGCGAGCCCAAATTTTACGCCCTTGGATTTACAAAACTTTTCCCGATCGACAGCCGTTCGCGTGTGATGGAAGTTTTGATGGGCATCAGCGACACGCTTCGTTGGTGGCTCGTCGGCAAAGCGGGTTCGATGATCTTTATCGGGTTGCTGACATGGATCGGATTGTCGATCATCGGCGTTCCGTTGGCGTTGACGCTCGGACTGATCGCCGGTTTGCTTTCATTTATACCCAATTTCGGGCCGATACTCTCGGCTATTCCGGCTATACTTCTTGCATTTATCGAAAGCCCGATAACGGCGTTATACGTTGCCGGACTTTACATTGGCATTCAGCTTATCGAGTCGAATATCGTTACGCCGATCATCGAACGCGAAACGGTCGAATTGCCGCCCGCGTTGACAGTCGTTTTTCAGATCGCATTGAGTATTATTCTCGGCGGGCTGGGTTTGGTTTTAGCAACGCCGCTACTTGCGGTCGTGATGGTGTTGATCCAGAAAGTTTATATCGAAGAAGTTTTGGGCGATGCCGACACGGACATTAACCAAAAGCAAGATCAAAATGCCGAAAGCGACCCGGAAGAAGCGATCGAAGGATCAGAAGACAGTAAAGAAGATTAGCGCACAGATTCGCGATACCTTCGCCAAAGATCTTCGGCAAAAAGTCCCTGAACCGTTTCATGAGTTTCCATCGCGGTTCGGAGCGTATTGGAATACACCTCAATGATCGCGATAGTTTCTTGTCGAGCCTGCGGAGTCGGTCCGCCGGGAGTGTTCATCAACGCCATTTGGCGGTTTATCGCCTGCGAATAGGCAAGAATTCCGAGCGATTTATAGGTCGCAAATGCCGAAGCGATCTGCGGATAGAAATCTTCAGCTCGGTTGAAACGCGAATATTTTCCGGCTTCTGCGACTTGGCGGCAGGCAGTACCAAAACCGGCTCGAAGTCCGTTCTCTTCGGCACGCGAATCGGCTGTGTTGAATTTCGAAAGAATGTCATCCGTACGGCCGAAAAGATTTTCGACTTCCAGATCGAGACCGTTCTTTCCGTTGATCAATTGCTGGATAGGCTTCGCTTTGTCGTAGATCTGTCCGGGCGCGCAATGTGCGGCTTGATTCCCCGCGGTTGCAGTGAAATATTGATTTTTTGCTGCAGCAGATGTAAGAACCGCATCAATAATGTCGAACTTTGACATTAGAAAAATATGAACAAGCAGTTCTTTCACAACGCTCTGCCGGTTAATTTCGTGAGTGTTGGCAACGTCGCTAACAGGGCCGATGATCGGCTGAAGCCGGAGCAGATCGGCCAGCTCCGTTTTTGTGCCCATTTGGCTTGTTCGTAAAGACATAAATAAAACCGCCTTTTTGGAAGATTTTAGTATAGACGTTTGAATCCGCAAAGTTTTGCCTTTATCTTTTTAACATGATCGAAAGATACACATTGCCCGAAATGGGCGCAGTTTGGTCGCTGCAGAATAAATTTCAGAAATGGCTTGATGTAGAGATCGCCGTTTGCGAAGTTCACGCCGAAGACGGGACGATACCGAATGAAGCTTTGGCCGAGATCAGATCGAAAGCCGCGTTTACCGTCGAACGGATCAACGAGATCGAAAAAACGACGGATCACGACGTCATCGCATTTACGACGAACCTTGCGGAAAATATCGGCGAATCGGCACGTTTTGTTCATTACGGGCTGACTTCGAGCGATGTTGTCGATACGGCAAATGCTCTGCTTTTGAAAGAAGCTTGCGATATTTTGCTTGCAAAGGTCGATGCGATGCTGCCGGTTCTGAAACGCCGTGCGTATGAATTCAAAGATACGCCGCAGATCGGCCGGACGCATGGAATACACGCCGAGCCGACATCGTTCGGGTTGGTCTGGGCTCTGTGGTATTCCGAAATGCAGCGAAATCGAGAGCGGTTGGTATTGGCGAAAAAGGCCGTTGCGGTTGGCAAGATCAGCGGTGCGGTCGGCGCTTTTGCACATCTCGCGCCGGATGTTGAGGAACGCGTTTGTGCAAAACTCGGCATCGAAGCGGCGGATGTTTCGACGCAAGTTATTCAACGCGATCGATACGCCGAATATCTATGCACGCTCGGGATAATCGCTTCGACGCTTGAGAAAATGGCGTTGCAGGTTAGACATTGGCAGCGAACGGAAGTTCGTGAAGCCCAGGAAAAATTCAAGGCCGGACAGAAAGGCTCGTCCGCGATGCCGCATAAGCGCAATCCGATATTATCTGAACGCATCTGTGGAATGGCCAGAACGGTTCGGGCAAATTCGATCGTTGGATTAGAAAATATAGCCCTTTGGCACGAACGCGATATTTCGCATTCGTCGGCGGAACGCATCGTTTTGCCGGATTCATCCGCGACCACAGATTATATTTTGGCGAAAGCGACGTCGCTTTTGGATACGCTCGTTGTTTATCCGGAAAATATGCTGAAAAACCTGAATCTAACGCACGGCCTGGTTTTTAGCGGACAATTGATGCTGGCTTTAACGCAAAAAGGGATTTCGCGTGAAGATGCCTATGTTTACACGCAGCGAAATGCGATGAAGGTCTGGGACGAAGGCGGCGATTACAAAGATCTAGTGATGAAAGATGCTGACATTTCCGCAAAACTATCACCGGAAGACATCGAACGCGTTTTCGACTTGAAACATTATCTGCGGAATGTCGAAAAGGTCTTTGCGAGGGTTTTTATCTAGATCTAAAACGTAGTTATAAAAAAAAAGAAGACGAGGGCGAAATTAAATCCGTCCTCGTCTTTGTCATTTTTGCGAAATATCAATCTCGCTTAGGACCATTTGTCGGCCATGTCGCCGATGATCGGTAATTTAAGCATTTGAAGGTTGTAACCCTTGATACACATAAATATCCACAAGCCCAGAAAGGCAAGAAAAACAACAAACATCAATAAACTAACCAAAAAGCTCAGAGTGGATGAGATAAATGCCAGGATCATACTAAAGATGAAAATTCCTATTGAAATTACGGCGACAACCGCAATCGATAGAAGTGACTGTACCGCATGAAATCTTACGATCTTGTTCGTTTTGTCCGTTACCAGAACTATGATGCTGTAAATCAAGCCGATAGGTAAGCACGGAATATTCATATAAGTCAGTAATCCACCGACATTTAGATCGAGTCCAAGTGCGGTTTTTCCAGCAGGCGTGTTTTGCATAATCTTTTTTTATTATTCTCCAGTTTTTGATTATCAATTCGGGATTTAATTCCAACATTGCAGAAGTAACGTGAAATCTAACACAAGACGTTGATAAATTCAATGATTTGCGTAACAATCTACAATTTATTTCGGAGAGAAAAATGAAAGCAAAAGTTTACGTCACGTTAAAACCAAGTGTCCTCGATCCGCAAGGTGCCGCGATCAAGCATTCGATAGAATCTTCGGGCATGGCTCAGATCGATGATGTCCGTCAGGGCAAATATTTTGAGATCGCTTTTGATGATTCCATTTCAGAAACGGAAGCACTCGCCGCTGCAGAAAAGATCGCAAAGGATGTTTTGGCGAATCCGGTTATCGAAGATTATTTTGTAATGACGGGCGAAAAATAACAAGATATGAAATTTGGCGTAATAGTTTTTCCGGGTTCCAATTGCGATCATGATGCTTATCATGTGCTCTCGAAACATGTCGGCCAACCGGTCGAATTTATCTGGCACAAAGAAACCGATCTGAGTGGTTTTGACGCGGTCATCGTGCCCGGCGGATTTTCTTACGGCGATTATCTGCGAGCCGGGGCACTGGCCAAATTTTCGCCGGTGATGAAGGCAGTAAAAGGATTTGCGGCTGAAGGAAAATTTGTATTTGGCATCTGCAACGGCTTTCAGATCTTGTGCGAAGCGGGTTTATTGCCGGGAGCTTTGATGCGAAACGAAGGCCTGCATTTCGTTTGCCGTCACGTAAATATTCGCGTTGAAAACAACCATACACCTTACACCAGCGAACTGGAAAACGGCCGTGTTCTGTCGATACCCGTTGCTCACGCCGAAGGAAATTATACATGTGACGACGCGACCTTTCATCAATTGGAAGAGAACGGCCAGATCGTATTTCGTTATTGCAGTGATGATGGCGAGATCACAGATGAATCAAATCCCAACGGAGCTCGTTCGAACATCGCCGGCATCTGCAATCTCGATAGAAATGTTTTAGGAATGATGCCGCATCCCGAAAGAGCGTTCGAAGAACTGCTGGGCTCTAATGACGGCCGCGAGATTTTTTCATCTCTTACAAAAGCTATTGCTCACACCGTTTAAAAACTACCAGTAAATATCCACAAGATATTCATCGTCACCACCTTTTGTATCGCTTATTTCGATTATTGCCGTGTAGCTATTATCGGCGGAAGGCTGTTGGATAACTGTAGCCGATGAACGACCTTCCTTTGTAGCGACGTTAACGGTCGCGTTGGCGGCCGGAAAATACGTAGAAAAACTAAAACTTCCCTGAGCGTTTTCTTTACCCGATATCGTTTTTACCTCGACTCCCGATGCATTGACGACCAATTGAGCTTTATCGTCGATCGTTCCGAACCAAAAAACGTGGCCGGTTTGGGATGTCTGTGAATATGCGGCGATGCTGAGTGCGGTTATGAATAGCGTAGTTGCGAGTGATCTTTTCATATCTTTCCTCCTGAAAATTCATGCAGCTTCAAAGCTGTCCTGGGTAACTTTGACGGTTAATCCTTGCTTACTTATTTTCCAATTTAGAACTTCGCAGCCGGGTTCGGCGGCGAGTGCTTTTTCGACATCGGCCCGGCGTCCGGCTTCGCAGTAGAACGCGATGCATCCACCGCCGCCGGCACCGCAAACCTTCGTTCCGATAGCACCGTTCTCATGAGCAACGGCAATAAGACGATCCATCTGCGGGGTTGTGATATTTGGCGAAAGCCGTTTGCGGCCGGGAAATGAATCGCGGATGACCTCGCCGGCTCGGTCAAGATCGCGTTCAAGCAAAGCAGTTCGCAGATCTATCGATGTGTCGCGGATCTCTTCGAAAATATCAAAAAGATCGCGGTCGCCGTCGATATGGCGTTTTGTTATTTCCCAATTGTTCGTGCCCGAATTTCGTGGTTCGCCGGTGTAACAAACGGCGATCCTTTCTTCGAGCTTTTCGGTATCGACGATAAGCGATTCGCGTTCAATTCCCGACGGACCGAAGTGAATGCACGACACACCGCCGTATTGTGCCGAATAATAATCCTGAAAGCCGGTAGGAACTTTGATGACCTGACATTCTACGTTCGCGGCGATCGGGATAAATTCACCGGCGGTGTAACGGTTGCCGACGAGTTCGTTCAAAGCTCCGATACAAGCGATGTTCAGCGTCGATGACCCCGCAAGGCCGGCACCGGCCGGTACTTCCGAACGGGTTATCATATTGAAACCTGTCGTCGGTTTGAAAAAATAAACGAGCTTGCAAAGAAGTTCGAGCCGCGGCTCATTTTTAAGGCGGTCGATCTCGGCCAAACCTACCTCGAATTTCACGCCGCGATCAATTGATTCTAGCGAAATGCGTCCGTCGGTCCGTGTTTCGATGCGGCAATAAGCCATCAGATCGATGGCGAAATTTACAGTTGCCGCTCCTTCGTGAAAAAGGAAAAGCGGCGGAATGTCTATCGTGCCTCCGGCGAGGTCGACTCTTGTCGGAGCAGATGCTTCGATGATCACAAAGTTATAGCCTCAAAAAATAGATTTAACGAACATTAAAGGTGCATCGACATAATACCGCAAAGATCCTGAGTATGAATAGTTTGAGATTCATTTTTTTGCGGCGGTCGATCTTTCTTTTTTCGGTTTTGTTTCTCCGTCGGTTTCGGGATTCGGTTCGCGGGTCAGGTGAAGACGTTCGCTCAGGTCGTGAAGCTTTCCTTGGGCTTTGTCTTCGATCACGTGAAGTTTTTCTTCGATCTTATGTAGAGTGTCGGGATCGGCCGATTCGACTTTCTCTGAGAGCCAGTACCTTTCCGCCGTGTAAAGAACAATGACCGCGAACAAGATAAAGAAGAAAAGCAAGATCCCGACCTGTTCGAAGTTACCAACGATCGTTGAAATGGCACCGCTGAAGAAATACCCGAGACCTGCCAATACCAGAACCCAAAGCCCGCAGCTGATCGCATCTAAGATGACAAAACGCAAAAGCGGCATTTTGCCAATGCCGTAAAAAACACACATCGCCAGCCGGATGCCGTAGATATATTTTGAAATGATAAGAGCGAAGCTTCCGAATTTGTCGATGAGCCTTTCAATACGCGGCTGGGTGAGTTTGTAATAGCGGTAGTTCTTTGCCTTTTCGTGAAACAGGCGTCCCATGCCGTATCCGAACAGATCGCCTGCCATTCCGCCAAATGTTCCGGCTAGGAACAGCTTCAGGAAACTGTAGTTACCAAAGAAACTGCTGTGAGCCATCGCTCCGGATATCAAAAGAGTTATGTCACCTTCGACCGTGCACAAAAAGAAAACGGCATATACACCGTATTGCTGGATAATTTCTTGAAGATGATCCATAGCGAGGACTTTAATAAAATAAAGACTGTCCAAAGAGTAACTTTACAAACGCATTACGTCAAAGAATAAAATATTTGGTAATGCGATCTCGCTTGAAATTTTCGTTTATAAAAAGCTGCCGGTCGAGTTAATTGACACAATCGTGCGCAGTGTCTAAAATCGCGCTAGCTTCCCGAAAAAACTATGTCCGTAAAGAATGAAAATGTTGAATATTTCGTCGGCTGCGAAACTTCCGCTTCGGGCCTAAAGGCGGTAAAGATAGATGCTGCCGGCAATGTCCTCGCGACGAGTCTTGCCGATTTCGATTCGGATTCCGACCCGGTTCCGCAGATCGCCGAATTCCTCGCCGGTTTGCAGGAGCAATTCGGACGTTTTGAAAAGATCGGAATTGCCATTCCCGGACTCGTCGAAAAAGAAGCCGGCCGCGTGGCTTATTCGGCAAGTATATCTGTCGCCGCAGCACGAGCGATCGCCGCAGATATCGAAACGGCGACCAGCACAAAATTAACGATCGAGAACGATGCGAACGCCGCCGCTTATGCAGAATTCAAACTTGGAGCCGGCCGCGGCAGCCGCAGTATGTTTTACGCAACGCTTGGCGACGGTGTCGGCGGTGCATTCATTTTTGACGGCGAGATCTGGCGTGGTGTTTCAGGTTTCGCGGGTGAATTTGGCTACATTGCGATCAATTCGGACGGCACACGGCTCGAAGATGTCGCTTCGGCCGCGAATATAGCTCGTCGCACTCGTAATAGGTTCAACCAGGACAATACTTCAGCACTCGGCAAAATAACCGACCGCGAAATAAAGTTCGAAGATATTATTTCGGCGGCAAAGAAAAAAGATGAATTCGCTCAGCTGATGCTGGAAAGAACCGGAACATATGTCGGTACGGCGATCGCGAGCGTCATAAATCTTTTAAATGTCGATAAGATCGTTGTCGGCGGAGAAGTAATGAAAGCCGGTACAAGGGTCTTGGGCGCTATAAACTCAAGGGCGAAAGAACTATCTTTTGCTCCTTCGTTCAGCGACACGTCGATAGTCGCGGGCGAGCTTGGCGATTTCGCCGCCGCGATCGGCATAGCTCTCATTGCTGCCGATTCGGAAATGTAAATACCTCTTAAAAAGTTTGTAATTTGTAATATCAGTTCGGCTAATTATTGGGAGCTTTGCATCTTCATAGGCGAACGTTATATTTTTTGTTTGTTGTATTTGCGGATTTTTTTTCTTTTAGTAGAATTGGATTAGTTTTACGTTACGCATTCTCAAGACAATATAGAAATACATTCTCGGCAGGCTTAAAAAAGCTCGTCTTGAAAAAAATTCGATCTGACTTTCGCCGGCAAAGGCGAAGACGCGAGAGAACTACAAATGGCGCAATTTTTCAATAAGAGTGCAAACAACATTGCCCGTATGACGATGGTTGCGGGTGTTCTATTGGCTGTCGTTGCATTCTACTTATACACACAACTTGCTCGTTCAAACTGGATAACCGGTCAAAATGTCGAACGAATGCAGCCGGTTCAGTTCAGCCATAAGCATCATGCAGGCGACGACGGCATCGATTGCCGTTATTGCCATACGACAGTCGAAACGGCGGCTTCGGCCGGTCTTCCGGCGACGCAGACCTGTATGAACTGCCACAGCCAATTGTTCGCCGATGCTCCTTATCTCGAAACCGTTAGGGCAAGTTTTCGCGACAACAAACCGATCGAATGGACGCGAGTTCACGATCTGCCGGAGTTCGTTTATTTCAATCACAGTATCCACGTCGCGAAAGGCGTAGGTTGTTCGACGTGTCACGGCGAGATCGACAATATGCCGGCGGTCTATCAGCAGAACACATTGCAGATGGAATGGTGTCTTTCGTGCCACAAAGATCCGAGCCAGTTTATCCGGCCGAAATCAGAGATATTCAATATGCAGTGGAAAGACGGCAATATCACTGCCGAACGCCGCGAAGAGCTAAAGAAAGAATACGAGATACGCAGCCGCGAAATGCTTACGAGCTGCTCGACGTGTCATCGATAAATAGCCGGTGAGAAAGTAAAGCAAGGTCAAGTTTGTAAATAAAGAGGAATCAGTAAAAGATGCCCAGCAAGGACAGCAAACAAAAATTCGCCTCGTTGCGGAAACGTATTTTAGGTGAAAATGGCAAGGAATATTGGCGAAGTGTCGAAGAATTTGCCGATACACCTGAATTTGCGGATTACATCAAACAAGAATATCCGGAACAAGCCGAAGAATGGGATAATTCGCTCAGCCGGCGTAATTTCGTCAAGGTAATGGGAGCTTCTCTCGCTTTTGCCGGATTGACGGGTTGCGTAATTCAGCCGCTCGAAAAGATCGTTCCTTACGTCAAATATACAGACGGCCTGCTGCCGGGCGTTCCGAATTATTACGCAACCTCAATGTCGCTCGGCGGGATTGCCACAGGGCTTTTGGCAAAATCTTACGACGGACGTCCGATCAAGCTCGAAGGTAATCCCGACCATCCGGGAAGTCTCGGTTCGACCGACGTTCTTGCACAAGCATCGCTTCTGAACATGTACGATCCGGACCGGTCGCAGGAAGTTACTTTCCGCGGCAACCCGACGACATGGCAGAACTTTATGACGGAGTTTCGTTCCGAGATCGACAAAAATCGTGTCGATGGCGGAGCCGGAGTTCGCATATTGACGGAAACGACAACGTCACCTACGCTGCTCGACCAGTTCAAACGGCTGAAAGCAGAACTGCCGAACTCTAAGCACATTCAGTACGAGCCGATCAATAACGACAACGCGATCGCCGGTGCGAAACTCGCATTTGGTTCGCCGGTCAATACGGTCTATAAATTCGATGCTGCAGAGCGCGTCCTGTCGCTCGATGCCGATATTTTCTCCGGTTTCAACGCTCGCTATATCCGCGATTTCGCTGCGGCACGCGCGCATACCGGTGACAAAAAAGAAATTAGCCGATTGTATGCGATCGAAACCACAACGACGTTGATGGGAGCAAAAGCCGACCATCGACTCGGAGTAAAGCCAAGTCAGATGGTCGAACTCGCGACCGCCGCCGCTGCGGCGCTTGGCGTTTCCGGTGCGTCATCGACAAGTTCGCTTCATAGCGATTGGATCGCGGCAATGGCTGCAGACCTAAAAGAATTTGAGGGCAGATCACTGGTCGTTGCCGGTGATAATCAGCCGCCGGTAATTCATGCTCTTGCACATGCGATGAATTCGACGCTTGGGAATGTCGGCAAAACGGTTGTTTACACAGACCCACTGACGCCATCGGAACAGACCCAGATCGAGCAATTGACGGAACTCGTCGCTGACATCGATGCGGGCCGTGTAAAAGTTCTCGTGATCATCGGTGGAAATCCTGTTTACAATACGCCTGTCGATCTGAAATTGAATCGTGAACGAATGGATAAAGTTCCGCTTCGCGTTCACATGGGAGATCTTGTCGATGAAACGGCTGAGATCTGCCACTGGCACGTCTCGAGAAAGCATTATCTCGAAACCTGGAGCGACGGTCGGGCTTATGACGGAACCGTCACGATGGTTCAGCCGTTGATCGAGCCGCTTTACGAAAGCCACAGTGACCACGAACTTGTTCAGCTTTTCTTTGCCGAAAATTTCGACAAGAAAGACATGGACATAGTTAAAGAATATTGGCAGACGCAAACCTTTCCGACATCAGCTGCGGCCGCTCCGGCTCCGACCGAAGCAAAGGCAGCGACGGCTTCGGCAACTCCGGCGGCTAATGCGACTCCGGCTGCTGCGCCGACATCTGCGGCTTCGACGGCACCTGCTGCTTCGAATGGGGCAACGAGTTTTGAAGATAGATGGCGAAAAGCCTTGCATCAAGGCTTGATCGCGAATACAGCTTTGCCTGTAAAATCGGTAACGGCGAGCACAGCGTTCTTAAGTTCGCAACAACCGGCTCCGGCAAGTGCGGATGGACTTGAGATAACGATCATCCCCGACCCTTCGATCTATGACGGGCGATTTGTTAATAACGGCTGGCTGCAGGAGCTTCCAAATTCACTGACCAAGGTCACTTGGGAAAATGTCGGTCTGATCAGTCCTGCAACGGCCCAAAAACTCGGCATCAATCAGGGAAACGATCCGCGAAATATTTCCGGCGGTGTCGAAGGCGTTCCGTTCTTTAACACACGCGGAAACAATACTTTTTCCGATAATGTTACGTTGACCTTTGAAGGGGCGAAGATAAACAAACCCGTTCCGATGTGGATATCGCCGGGGCAGCCGGATGACGTTATTACGATTCACATGGGTTACGGCCGCACACGAGCCGGACGCATCGGAACCGGACTTGGATACAGCACATTTGATGTTCAGCGATCGAACGCAATGAGTTTCGGCAGCGGAACTGTCGATAAAACCGGCGAGCAATCGACCGTAGCGTCGGCCCAGATCCACTTCAATATGGAAGGCCGCGATCTGCTGCGAACTTTTGAATTGGACTATTTCAACGAACATCCGGATAAGCACAAACAGCCCAATGAATATCCGAAATCGATGTACGATCCGACCGTTTATCAGCAACAGTACGCCGAGAATCACCGCTGGGGAATGACGATAGATCTCAATGCGTGTGTCGGATGCAATGCTTGTGTTATAGCCTGTCAATCGGAAAACAACATACCGGTTGTCGGCAAGGAGCAGGTCGAACGCAGCCGTGAAATGCATTGGATGCGCGTCGACGCTTATTTTACGGGTAATAATGTTAATGAACCTGACACGATGGCGTTCCAGCCGGTGCTCTGTATGCAGTGCGAACAGGCTCCGTGCGAGGTCGTCTGTCCGGTTCACGCGACGGTCCATTCGGCGGAAGGCTTGAACGACATGGTCTATAACCGCTGTGTCGGAACACGATATTGCTCGAATAACTGTCCGTATAAAGTGCGCCGGTTCAATTTCCTGCTCTATCAAGATTGGGATACGCCGCAATACAAGTTGATGCGAAACCCGGAAGTCACGGTTCGCAGCCGCGGTGTCATGGAAAAATGCACGTATTGCACGCAGCGTATTTCCGCAGCTCGTATCGAATCCGAAAAAGCCGGACGAAAGATAATGGACGGCGAGATCGTTACGGCATGTCAATCTGCCTGTCCGGCTCAGGCGATAATCTTCGGCGATCTGAACGATGCCGAAAGCCGAGTTGCGAAATCGAAGCAGGACAAACGCGATTATAAGCTTTTGAACGAATTGAATACGCAGCCGAGAACATCATATTTGGCCGGTTTGAAGAATTACAATAAACAGATGCCTGATTACAAGCCGTTGAAACTACCTCCGACGCCTGCAGAAGAAGGCGGGCACGAAGAAAAGAAAGAATCGGAGGAAAACGGCGGCCATTAGGTTTTGTTTAAGATCAAGCTCGTTTTGATCGAAATAGAATCCGCAATTTGCTAATAATATGCAGGACTTAAAAGCGATCCAAGATAGAATGCAGCCGCCGATCGTCCAGGGCGACCACAGTTTCGGGAGCGTTTCCGATAAGATCGGCGATCTCGCACTGAAAAAGCGTACGCCTTTCGGTTGGTATATAGGATTTGCCATCGCATTTCTGGTTGCTCAGATGTTGATGATGACCGTCACTTATCTTCTTGCAAAAGGTGTCGGTATCTTTGGCAATAACCAACCGGTCGGCTGGGCTTTTCCGATCATCAACTTTGTCTGGTGGATCGGTATCGGTCACGCCGGAACGCTTATCTCGGCGATCCTGCTCTTGCTTAATCAAAAATGGCGAACGTCGATCAACCGTTTCGCCGAAGCGATGACGCTTTTTGCCGTTGCCTGCGCCGGTATTTATCCGATCATGCACACAGGCCGTCCGTGGCTCGCTGCCTACTGGCTGTTTCCGATCCCGAACACTATGGGCATTTGGCCGCAGTTCAGAAGCCCGCTGATCTGGGACGTTTTCGCGGTTTCGACTTATGCCACGATCTCGCTCTTGTTCTGGTATGTCGGTTTGATCCCGGATATCGCGACGATGCGCGATCGTGCGAAAAATAAATATTTCAAATTCATTTACTCGATATTGAGCTGGGGCTGGCGCGGTTCTGCAAGGCATTGGCACCGATATGAACTGGCATATTTGCTGCTTGCCGGTATTTCGACTCCGCTTGTGCTTTCGGTTCACTCGATCGTTTCCTTCGACTTCTCGGTTTCGCAAATTCCCGGCTGGCACGCGACATTCTTTCCGCCGTATTTCGTCGGCGGTGCCGTTTATGCCGGATTTGCGATGGTGTTGATCCTTTGCATCCCGCTTCGGCGGTGGTTCAATATGAAGGATTTCATTACCGATACGCATCTGCATTACTGCGGAAAAGTGATGCTTGCGACCGGGCTGGTTGTTTTTTATTCATACTGCATGGAGGCGTATTTTGGTTGGTACAGCTCGAGTTTGTATGAATATTTCATGGTTACGAACCGCATTTGGGGCGGCCCATATTGGTATATGTATTGGCTGCTGATCTTGTGCAACGGTGTTTCGGTCCAATTCCTATGGTTCAAACGTTTTCGTGAAAGTGCCTTTTGGCTGTTCATTATCTCGATCGTCGTCAGTATCGGTATGTGGCTGGAACGCTTTGTGATCATCGTTACGAGTATTCAGCGTGACTTTTTACCTTCGTCTTGGGCCCTGTTTTCGCCGTCGATGTTCGATTGGACCATGTTTATTGGCACGCTTGGATTATTCTTTACCCTGATATTTTTGTTTGTCAGATTCCTGCCGATCATCTCTATCTTTGAGGTGCGTACGCTTTTACCGGAGGCGAATGTACACGGACATCAGCAGGATTTTGAAGAGAACGTAGTATTGATCGAGGAAACTTATGACCGGACGGATCCGCCGAATCATTAAGGCTTCGGAGGTCAAATAATTGTATGGCAATGGAAAATAATCTTTACGGCATTATGGCTGAATTCGACAGTGCGACCGAGCTTGTCGATGCGGCGAGAAAGATGCGCCTCGAAGGCTATACCAAAACTGATGCATTTTCGCCGTTTCCTCTGCACGAAATGGACGAAGCACTCGGCATCAAACGAAGCATTCTGCCGGTTCTCGTTTTCGCGGGCGGTATTTTGGGAATGATCTCGGCGATCGCTTTGCAGGTCTACATTCATTATATCGATTATCCGATCAACGTTGGAGGTCGTCCGGCGATCAGTATTCCGGCGATGGTTCCGCCGACATTTGAGTTGACGATCCTTTTTGCCGGTATAACGGCTGTTTTCGGAATGCTTTTGCTTAATGGTTTGCCGCAGCCGTATCATCCGGTTTTCAATGTGCCGCGGTTCGCTCTGGCCAGCAGAGAAAAATTTTTCCTGTTGATCGAATCAAAAGATTCCCAGTTCGATTACGAGGAAACACGCAGCTTTATGGAAAGTTTAGGCCCGCAGGAGGTTTTTGATGTCGAGGAATAAAGGATATTTTCCGCATATGAACCCGACACGCATCGGCTTCCTGATCATTGTCGTTTTTGGCTTGTTCGCATCCGGCTGCGGCGTCCGTTTTGATATGCAGGATCAACCGCGTTACAAAGCGTATAAGGAAAGCAAGTTCTTTAATGACAAGCGTGCTTCGCGAAACGCCCCTGATGGAACCGTTGCTCGCGGCCAGCTGCATGAAAATAAAGCACTTTACACCGGCAAGATAGATAATCCGGATACGAATGCGGTGGCGGAAACAACGACAGATGCTTCGGGAAATACGCTTGTTTCGAGCTTTCCGAATGCGGTCGATGAATTTCCGATGCCGGTCACGAAAGAACTGATCGACCGCGGCGAGAACCGTTTCAATATTTACTGCGCGGTTTGTCATGGCCCGATGGGAAATGGCGACGGAATGGTCGTGCGACGAGGTTTTCCAAAGCCGCCGACATACCATGACGACCGCCTAAGGAACGCTCCGGTCGGACATTTTTTCGATGTGGCAACGAACGGCTGGGGACGCATGAGCGGTTATGGAGCCGTAATTTCCGCACCGGACAGATGGGCGATCGTGGCTTATATAAGAGCACTGCAGATCAGCCAGGATCCGAGCGGCACATTAAAGATGAATTCAAATACGCAAAAAGCTCCTGAAGCTTCGAAACCCGCTGAAAATACACCGGCGGCAAATTCGAATGCCCAAACTGGAGGTGGCAAATAATGGCGGAGATCGCTAATTATCAGGCTCCGGCCGACATCGCCCGTTATCGTACGCTCGCATTGGGCGTCGGCGGCATCGCTTTGATCGCATGGGCCATCGGGTTGTATTTCCAACCGGAACAGGCTCTGCTTTCGTGGCTTTTGGGCTTTATATTTTGGGCCGGGATCAGCATCGGTGGTTTGGGTATATTGATGCTCCAGTATATGACCGGCGGAGCGTGGGGCGTTGTCATCCGACGTGTTGCCGAAGCGGCGACTCGTGTGCTGCCGATCGTTGTGGTCTTGTTCATTCCGTTGGCTATCGGAGTTATGACCCGCTCGGTCTACGAATTCACGCATCTTCCCGCGACAGATCCGACGGTCGTCCAGCGGGGCTGGTTCATGACACCGGAAAGCTGGGTTCTGCGAAGCGTCGGCTATTTCATATTTTTCGGCGTGATGATCTATCTGCTAAATAAATGGGGCGGCGAACAGGATAGAGCAAAGGATAACGAAACGGCAGCGGCTCTTTTGAGAACGTCATCGAGATTTTCAGGCCCGGCGACTTTCATATACGCCATCATCGTCAGCTTTGCGGCAGTAGATTGGGTTATGATCCTCGATCCGCACTGGTTTTCGACCATTTATGGACTATTGTTCGTAGCCGGCTGGGGTTTGAGCTTTCTTTGTTTTGGCGTTTTGATACTTGCTCTTCTTTCGGACAAAGCTCCGATGAATCATGTGGTAGGAAGGCGGCATTTTCACGATCTCGGCAAACTTATATTAGCTCTCGTGATGGTTTGGGCATACTTTAACTTTTCTCAGTTCCTTATCATCTGGGCGGGTAATATTCCTGAAGAAACCGGTTGGTTCTTAGTTCGCATGAAGGGAGCCTGGGGTGTAATTGGAATGATCCTCATTCTCCTGCACTTTGCTTTTCCGTTCCTTGTTCTGCTGCTTCAAGATCTGAAACGGCGGGCAAAAATGCTTGCAGGTATTGCGGGTTTTATATTGTTCATGCGCCTGGTCGATATGTTTTACCTTATCGGACCGAATCCGCGCATAGATATGCATGGCCTTGAGAAAGGGGCGTTCATGCTTAGTTGGCTGGATCTTGTCGCACCGATCGCGATCGGCGGTATTTGGCTTTGGTATTTCTTTGGACAGTTGGCGAAACGGCCGCTTGTTCCGGTGATGGATCCATTCCTGCAGAGGGCGATCGATCACGATAAGCATTAGAGGTTTTATGGCACACTCTAAACACGAAAACGACATAGAACTTCCTGAAATGCCTTACGAACCGAATGCGTTGGGCATGAAGGGCATCATTTATTTCGGCATCGGTCTTGTTCTGCTGATGATCATTACATCCGCGTTGATGTGGGTATTTCTTGGCGTTCTGAAATCGAACACGGAAAGCGAGCGCGTTCAGAAGAACCCAATGCAGATGAGCGAGAAAGAGCGTCTTCCACCGGAACCGCGTCTTCAGGCGGCTCCCGGTTTTGGCGTCGAAACCGACAAAGGGTATGTAAACCTGGAACTTGCGGCTCCGCAATCGGAATATTGGGTTTTGAAAAAAGAGTGGGCCGACCGGCTTGCGAAAGGCAGCAAAGATGAAGCTACCGGAACGGTCGTTTCACTGCCGATCGAAGAGGCAAAGGAAAAGCTCCTCGAAGAAAATGTGAAGGCGAAAGCCGGCGAACAAGCGGAAAATGATTTCCAAAATTCGCGAAAAATGATCTCCGATTCGAGTGCAGGGAGGATGGCTTCGGAAACACGGCGATAGAGATCTTGATTTAACGTGGTTTGTTATATGAAAAGATTTGAACGAAAAACGGTTTTGCAGATGATATTTATCGCAGCCGTGACGGTAATTCTAGGAATTGGTTCGGGCGTTCTTGCTCAGAAAGGCGAACATTATAATTCGCCGCTGTATTCGCCGAAGACTTATGATCCTTCGCAAGGCACCAGCAACGGTTTGCCGAATGCGTTAAAGACGATCGGAATTGAGCAGAAGCTAGGGAATCAACTTCCGCTCGACACGGTGTTCAATAACGAAGACGGCCAACCGGTAAAGCTCGGCGAATATTTCAACAAAGGCCGGCCCGTAATTCTCGCTCTTGTTTATTACGAATGCCCGATGCTCTGCAACGAGGTTTTGAATGGAATGACCGGTTCGCTCAAAGGAATTTCGCTCGAAGCCGGAAAAGATTTTGATGTATTGGCGATCAGCTTTGATGCGCGCGAGAACGACAAACCGGATCTCGCGAAGAACAAAAAAGCATGCTATGTGGAACGCTACGGACACCCGGGATCCGAGAACGGATGGCATTTTTTGACCGGCAGTGAGAATCGATCAAGGCGGCGACCAGGCGGCGGGTTTTCATATAAGTGGGATGAAGCACGGACCAATTCGCACACGCCGGCGGAATAATGATCGCGACGCCCGACGGACATATTTCGCGGTATTTTTACGGGATCGATTACTCTCCGAAAGATCTTAAATTCGGCATTATGGAATCGGCGGAAGAAAAGATCGGAAATCCGGCCGAACAGCTTTTGCTCTATTGCTACCATTACGATCCGGCGACCGGAAAATACGGCTTTTCGATCTTGCAGGGTCTCAGGCGTTGGCGGGTTCGTGACATTATTGGGATTGGCGCAATGGATTTGTTTTTTGGCGTAAAGGAAAGAAAAGAGATTCCAAAGACGAGGAATTTGGACGTCACCGGATCGTGGAATTATCAAATGAAGGTCCAAATTTATCAAAACCGTTAAAGATCTTAGATTTCAGCTTTTGATTGATTATGCAAAACTAATTCGTGGGTACCATTATTTCCAGAACAGGCTTCGAGTTTCGCTTGGCAGGTCGATATCTGTATTTCTACCTGATCTCGATCAGCGTCGCTTTTATCGTTCCGATTGTCGCTGTCATTTTTATTTTTGCCGTCAAATACCGCGAAAAGGAAAAATTTGCGACGCCGGAAGAGATTCACGGCTCATTGGTCTTGGAGACGTCATGGTCGATCATTCCGTTTATTATTTCGATGACGCATCTTCCTGGGCGGCGCTATCGTTTATTACAATCAATATCGTCCGCCAGAAGAAGCGATGGATATTTATGTCGTCGGCAAACAGTGGATGTGGAAAATGCAGCATAGCACCGGCCAGCGTGAGATCAATGAATTTCACGTTCCGGTCAATCGGAATATCAAGCTGACGATGACGACCGAAGATGTTCTGCACGCTTTTTCTTTCCGGCTTTTCGAACAAAAGCGGACGTCGTGCCGGGACGCTATACGATATCTTTGGTTCGAAGCGACAAAACCGGGCAAATATCACCTGTTTTGCGCCGAATACTGCGGGTTGAACCATTCGGGAATGGGCGGCTGGATCTATCGTGATGGAGCAGAGCGACTTTGATAACTGGCTTAGCGGAAATGTTTCGGGCCAAACACCGGTCGAAGCCGGAAACGATCTGTTTAGAACAAACTTGGCTGTGCATCGTGCCATGCCGGCGGACCGGAGCAGCGCGGCGCAAAACTCGAAGGCATATTTAGTACGGATGTCAAGCTGTCGGCGGACAGTACGTTAAAGCCGACGACGATTATATTCGCAATTCGATCTTGAATCCGGCGTCGACAATGTCGTTGAAGGTTATCAACCGATAATGCCGACATTTAAGGGACAGGTCACGGAGGAACAGCTCGTTGCGCTGGTCGCATATATCAAATCTCTGAGTGACGATACGTGCCGGAGCGCGCCCGCACCGGCACGCGATGCCAAAACCAGCAGCGAACACGGCAGACACGAAATACGGCAAAACCGGAAGCGTAAGCAAACGACCGCCGACAATAGCAATAAATAAGGCGGAGAAGATTATGCAAAACGTTGATGCAATTGTTCGGCATTTCACGAAGAGCCGAAATTGAATTATCTGAACAACGGCATTACGCTGAAGTCGTGGCTTCTGACCAAAGACCATAAACGCATTGCGATTATGTATCTGATCACCGTTACCGTTTCTTTTTTATGGGCGGCTTGTATGCTGCGGCCATCAGGCTCGAACTTCTGACGCCGGCCAGCGATCTGTTGGAGATCGGCGACCTATAACAAGGTCTTTACGCAGCACGGCATCCTGATGATCTTTTTCTTCCTGATTCCGTCGATTCCGGCGATTCTGGGTAACTTTCTTTTTGCCGATCATGATCGGCGCCAAGGATCTTGCCCTTCCGCGCATCAATCTGCTAAGCCTCTATATTTATTGGATCGGCGGGGCGTTCACGCTTTGGGCTCTGATGCAGGGCGGCGTCGATACCGGCTGGACTTTTTATACGCCATATAGGACGACGTTTTCGAATTCGTTGTTATGGCCGTCGGCCTCGGTATTTTTATCAACGGATTTTCGTCGATTCTGACCGGATTGAATTTTATCGTCACGGTTCATACGATGCGCGCACCGGGAATGACCTGGTTCCGGATGCCGCTTTTTGTCTGGGCGATTACGCGACGAGCTTGTGATGATTCTGCTCGGAACGCCGGTCATCGCTATCACGATCCTGCTGCTCGCGCTCGAACGGGTCGCGCATATCGGAATTTTCGATCCGGCCATCGGCGGCGATCCGATACTTGTTCCAGCATCTGTTCTGGTTCTATTCGCATCCGGCGGTTTATATTATGATTCTGCCGGGAATGGGCGTGATCAGCGAACTGATTCTCCAATTTTTCGCGGAAAAAGATCTTCGGCTACGAATTCATCGCATTTTCCAGTCGATCGCGATCGCCGTTTTCGGCTTTCTCGTCTGGGGACATCATATGTTCGTCAGCGGCCAATCGATGTATGCGGGAATGGTCTTTTCGTTCCTGACGATGGTCGTTGCCGTACCGTCGGCGATCAAAATGTTCAACTGGGCGGCGACGCTTTATAACGGCTCGATCTCGTACGACACTCCGATGCTTTATGCGATCGGGTTTATGGGATTGTTCCTGATCGGCGGATTGACGGGACTGTTTCTCGGCTCGATCGGCCTGACAGTTCATTTGACCGACACATATTTCGTCGTTGCCCATTTCCATTATGTGATGGTCGGCGGACAGGTTATGGCATATCTCGGCGGATCTGCATTATTGGTGGCCGAAAATGACCGGCAAAATGTATTCGGAATTTTGGGGCAAGATCTCGGCGATGCTCGTATTTGTCGGGTTTAACCTGACGTTTTTCCCGCAATTCATTTTGGGGTATCAGGGAATGCCGCGCCGATATGCTTCGTATCCACGAGGAATTGCAGGTTCTGAATATTTTCTCGACTGCCGGAGCATCTGTTCTGGCGATCGGACTTACTATGCCGGCTGATCTATTTGATCCATTCGCTTTTCAGAGGTAAACCGCGCCGGCGAAATCCGTGGATGCTGCCCGGCTTGGAATGGCGAACATCGTCGCCGCCGCCGACTGAGAATTTTGATACGACGCCGATCGTTACTTGGGAAGCCTACGATTACAGTGCGAGAAAACGGACTCGATATAGAAGAAGCAAAACGCCAGCGAATTGGCAAAGATCGGATAATATAAGCGTGCGATCGTGGGGCAAATACTCGCATCGCTGCTAAAAAATTGAAAATAAATGTCGTCACACGCTAACAACGAACATGATTATCACCCGCCGGGTCTTCAACATCAGTTTGAAGACATGGAGCAGCAGGAAGAGTCCGTTTCCATCGGGATGTGGGCGTTTCTTGTCCAGGAGATCATGTTTTTCGGCGGACTTTTTACGGTATATTTGGTCTTTCGGTCGAAATTCCCGATGGCTTTTGCCGCTGGCAGTAACCATCTCGATGCCTTCCTCGGCGGAACTAAACACACTTGTTCTGATCGTCATCAGTTTGACGATGGCGCTGACGGTCTATTACGCCCAGAAAGGCAACCGCAATATACAGGTCGTTCTGATCGTTCTGACGATGTTCTTTGGTGCTGCGCTTTCTCGGTCGTCAAAGCCATCGAATACAGCGACAAATACAATCATGGTCTGGTTCCCGCTGACGGTTGGAACATGAGTACCGGCCGTACGATCGACGGCGGTATTCCCGCAGTCGTCGAAAAAGAACATGAACCGGAAGCAAAACCGGCCGGTGAGCATGGCGAAGCCGAGCATCTTTACGTAAACCCGACCGGCGAATTTCAGTGGACAGATGTAAGCCTTATCGAACATGCACTTCAGCTCGAAAAGGAAACCAATAAGCCCGTATCTGACGAAAAGCGAAAAGATCGGCTATTTTTCGAATGGCGAGATCGATCCGAAAAATTCGGACAAGGCCGCGTAAAGATCTTCTTCTGGATCTATTTCATGATGACCGGGCTTCACGCGCTGCATATGATCGTCGGGCTTGGGCTGATGACCTGGCTTTTGTATAAAGCTTGGAAAGGTACATTTAGCGCGGAATATTATGCGCCGGTCGAGATATTCGGGATTGTATTGGCATTTCGTCGATATTGTCTGGATCTTTCTGTTCCCGCTGCTTTATTTGCTCGGAAGGCATTTTATACACTAGGAGGGAAGTATGTCGGATGCATAATACACATGACCAGCCGCATATGGCCTTGCCGGGCTATGTAGGATGTTTTTAGTGCTCTGTTGTCGGCACGATAGCGACGTATTTGACGGCGCAGATAGACCTGGATTGGATCTTTGCCGGAGCCAATACATTGCTTGCGTCTGCTGATCGCATTTACGAAAATGGCCTTCGTTATGCTGTTTTTTATGCACGTTTATTGGAGCCCGAAGCTGATCTGGCTGTCGCTCGTTGTCGCGTTGTTCTGGCTCGCGATCATGTTCTCATACACAATGCAGGATTATCTGACCCGCGGAAGTGGCGTGTTTACCGGCTGATCTGCTGGCTCATACTTAAAAAGACGCGGAATCGAAAGGCAAACGTCCGTTCGGTTCCGCGTCTTTGTTGTTAGGAAAAAGGTTTTGGCGTGGTATTATTTTCGGTTTGAAGGACGTTTTTGTACTATTTTATTGCGAGTCTATATAAGACAACATTCATATTCGCAGCGACATCAGAAATTGCAGATGTTTAATAAATTTATAAGCAGGCTTTCATATTTTTTTTACTAGTTGTATTAACTCCTTTTACATTCTGGATGCATCCAGCGTAAAAACGGATAAGCAAAACGCCGATTTCTTAAAAACAGAGACAGCGAAGCAATCCGAATTAATGAGCCGAGGTGAATCGTTTTGCCGCGTCACATCCGATGCGGGCAAAAATGTATCTGAAATTCGAAGATAATTCATTTGCACAATTCGGCAGTAAAGAAGTTTATCGCGCCGCCGACGGCGAAGTAACAGTAATGCGTCCGGCAAATATCTTCATGAAAGTGCAGGTTCCGGTGATCAAGTCGGATGTTGCACAGATGTCATCGGATGGCAAAAAATTTCAGGTCGCGATCCTGCAGGACGGCGGCAGCGGAAAATATAAAAAATTTGTCATCGGTTCGAACGATGCTGATTACAGCAAGCTGCAGAAAAAGCTAGCTGGCGACGAAAACGGCGGCGAAAATGGCGAGATCAAGGAAAATGTAAATGCATTTGCTAATCTTCGTCCGCAGCATTTTACCGATGCGATGCTCGTTCGCCCGACGAACGATGCGGATGTTTATACGCAAAGCTCGATCTATCAGATCGAAGAGGATCCGACAGTCGCGAAAAAATCTCCGCTTCGCAGGGTGCTTCGCGGATATTATCTGCTTGATGAATTCGAAAAACGCGACGACGGTTCGCTGAAAATAGAGCGAAGATTTTGGTTCGATCGCGTCGGCGGCATTCGGCTCGCACGGCAGCAGATATTTGATGCCGATGGCGAGATCGAATCCGACATCGTTTACGGCAGTCAAGGTGCGCTTTCAGATCAGCCGGAATATCGCGATCTTCCGCTGGAAATAATCGTAACGCGGCCGCAGGAAAAATATTCGATGAAACTGACCTATCAGACACCTGCCGCAGCCGTTATAGGCCAAACGTATCCCGAAAAAGGCTTCGTTCTGAAAAATTCCTGGGGGCTCGAGGTGCTTGATCTTGATCAAAAACTAACCGAACTTAATAATTCATCGGCAAGCAAAACGGCCGAGCCGCCCAAAGCTAAAGCGGCAACCCGCGTCCAATAATTACGCCCGCGATGACACAAATTTTAAAACACCGAACTTAATAAATCATATAAGATCGGAAAGCTTGAGGTTCAAGCCCTGCGCGGCGTAGATCTCGAAGTCGAAAAAGGCGAATTCGTCGCGATCATGGGACCATCTGGCTGCGGCAAATCTACTTTGCTGCATCTTTTGGGCGGCTTCTTGAGTCCGACAACCGGTTCTATAATTATCGACGGCGAAGATCTGGCGAAAGTTTCCGATGCGGAACGCACCGACATCCGCCGCCGCAAGATCGGTTTTGTATTTCAACGGTTCAACCTTTTTCCGACACTTTCGGCCGAAGGCAATCTAAAACTTGCGGAAAAGATACACAGCGGCAACGGAAAAGCAGACGGCACTAACCGCCGCGAGGTTTTTCGATTATTAAAGCTTGAGGACAAAATGCATCATAAGCCGCTCGAACTTTCCGGCGGCGAACAGCAGCGTGTTGCTCTTGCGAGGGCGATCATTAACAGCCCGGCGATCATACTTGCCGATGAACCGACGGGAAATCTTGATACGGAAAATTCGGATATTGTTTTGAATATGTTTCGTGAACTGAATGAAAAATTCGATCAAACGATCATTATGATCACGCATAATCCCGAAGCCGCTTCGGTGGCAAACCGGATCGTTCGCATGCGCGACGGGCTGATCGTTGACCCGACGGAAAATTAGATAGATATGTGGGAAACGGCCAAGAATCTGATCTGGTGGAAATACAGCCGCGAAACGACCGTTTACGTGCTTTTTTGCCTTTTGATCGTGGCCTTTATTTTTTTAACCCCGAAACAATGGTTCGAAAGCCGCGAAAAATTAGCAACGCAGACGTCGCGAATTGTCGTCAAAGCCTCTGATGTATCGCCCGACCGGGAAACGCTCGCAAAACGTGTGCGTGAGATAAGCGGAAATCCGAACGCCGAAATTTTAGGCATTCACGAAAGCATCGGTGAGAAGGGCGAAAAAGTTTATGAGATCGATATTCGGTGAGATGTTTAAGGCCGAATTTGGAGATATGAATTTATGATTAAGATTTTAAGATTTGGAGCTTTAGCCGTTTTTGCATTTATATTTATAGGTATTGCGGCAGGCGAAACAAATGCGCAAGCTTCCGTCCATTCTGACTCGAATGAACGATCACAACAAGGCTCTTTCGTCGCTAAAAGCGAATGTGACGGTGGTCAATTACCAAGATCAGCTTGAAATCACGAGATACCAGAAAAGGAAAAATGATGTATTTGCCGAGAAAGGGCAAAGATCCATTAGTACGTTTAGATTGGGACAACCGGTGACGCGGTAGCAATTGTAGATAAACAGTATGTGCTATATACAACCGCGGAACAGGGCAGGCGATTACCGGAAGCACTGAAAAGGCGAAAGGGAGCGAAAAGGCAGGAATTGCTCTTGCATTTATGAGCATGACCCGTGCACAGCTTCGTGAGAACTATACTGTCACATTTATCGGACATGAAAAGCTTTCAGACGGAACGGCTACTGATCACATAAAACTCGAACCCGAAATGGCTTCGAACTATACTTCTGCCGATATTTGGGTTGACGCGAACGGAATGGCTGTTCAGTCAAAGATACCGAAAAGAATAATGATACGACGACCATTCTGCTGTCCAATATCGAGAAAAACAAAACTCTTAAAGGCAAAGGATTTCCAAATAATCATGAAAAAAGGAATGAGAAATACTGAAGAGCTAGTTTATCGACGATAGTTATTGCAAAAGGCTTCGGCTATGTCGAAGCCTTTTCTTTCGGTTGAAATACGGGATTTCAGGCCGTATAATAAACGGTTTACCGATTTGGAGAATATTGGTTATGCCAAAGGCGAGCAGTTTCAGTAGGTTTACGCGCGGTGTGCAGGCATACTGTGCGGGCCTTTGCGTCCACCAAACATCCGGTTCTGGTGCACATTGTGCCGATGCGGCGCTGCAATCTCGCGTGCACCTACTGCAACGAATTCGATAAAACAAGCGATCCGGTGCGCGATCGACGTAATGCTCGAACGAATCGATAAACTTGCCGAATTTGGAACTTCGGTGATCACGATCTCTGGCGGCGAACCGATGATGCATCCGGAGATTTTCGAGATCATCGCTCGCATTCGTCATCACGGAATGATCGCCGGATTGATATCGAACGGCTATTATTTTCAGCCCGAAAAGGTCAAAAAACTAAACGAAGCCGGACTCGATTATCTGCAAATCTCGATTGATAACGTAACACCGGATGAGGTTTCAAAAAAGAGCCTTAAAGTTTTAGATGCAAAGCTCGTCAATTTGCGCGACCACGCGAAATTTAAGGTAAATATCAATTCGGTCGTCGGCGGCGGCGTCGCTAATCCGGAAGAGGCTTTGATCATCGCGAATCGCGCCATCGAACTCGGGTTTTCTTCGACCGTTGGCGTTATCCACGACGAAATGGGTCTGAATAAAGGTCTGACCGACCACGAAAAAGAAGTTTACAAAGAGATCAAAAGCAAGGGGCAAAGTTCATACGCACGCTGGAATTGGTTTCAAGACGAACTCGTTGACGGCGGCGAATACGAATGGCGTTGTCGCGCCGGTGCGAGATATTTATATATTGACGAAGCCGGAATTGTCAGTTGGTGTTCGCAGCAACGCGGCACGCCCGGCATTCCGCTGCTCGAATACACACACGAAGATATGCGCCGCGAATACATCACCGAAAAATGGTGTGCGCCGACCTGCACGATCCAATGCGTCCACCAAGTCGGACATCTCGACGCGTGGCGCGACCCGCAAATTTCACTCAGCGATTACAACAAACGCAACGGCAAAGGTTTGAAAAAAGAAACGGTTGCTCAAGTCCTTGGGGCAGATTAAGTCCTGTTTCGTTTTGGGAGTAGAATTTTCTACACATTTGACGGTAAAACTGTTCTCGGCTTGTATGTGATGAGATTTGAACAACAGTTTAGAGTAAGTCGATTCGAAGACATCGATTAAATTGAACTCCATGACCGACAGCAAACTTTTTATTCCAATTCTGCTTGGCACGAACCGGAAAGAACGCGAAAGCGAACAGGCGGCGAAGTGGATCTTTTCGAAGATGCAGGAGCGCGAAGATCTGGAGCCGGTATTTGTCGATGTTCGGGATTTTCAGATGCCTGCGGATAATTACGGCCAGGAGATCAAATACGACTTTCTTGAATGGCGCGATACAATAATAAAGGCTGATGGACTTGTCATTGTCACGCCGGAATACAACCACGGTTATCCGGGAATTCTGAAAAGCGTTCTCGATCTTTTGCTAAAGGAATACATACACAAACCGGTTGCGTTTGCGGCGGTTTCGGCTCAAATGTGGGGCGGAACGCGCGTTGTCGAAAACCTGCTGCCCGTCGTTCGCGAACTCGGGCTTTCGCCGACATTTACCGACCTTAATTTTCCAAAGATCGCCTCAAAATTCGACGAGAATGGCGCGATCAAAGAAGATATATATAATAAGCTGTGCAAAGAATTTTTAGATGAACTGGTTTGGATGGCGAAAACGTTCAGATACGGCAGGCAAAATTTTCCTTCGAAATACCATCAATAGAATATGACCAGCGAAGAACATAATAAATTTTTAGGGATCGCTTTTCTCGTTCACGGCGGTATACAGGTCGCGATGACGCTGTTGATGCTTCTATTTTTCGGCGTATTTTTTCTATCTTTGCCGGGACGGCCGGGCGAACCGGAATTTCCACCTGCTTTTTTCGCGATATTTTTTACCTTTGCATTGGTATTCCAGCTTTTCTTTGCTCTTCCTTCGCTGATCGCCAGTTACGCATTATTTCAAAAAGAGATCTTGGGCAAGAATTTCCGCTATCGTCGCCGGAGTTTTGGCCGTGATGAACGTGCCGATCGGGACAGCGGTCGCGGTTTACGCTTTTTGGTATTTTTTTGGAGAAGAATGGAAACCGGCTTATGGCATTCAGCCGCGGCAATTCAATTATGGCTTGCCTCAGGGCCAAACCGTTTACCCAAACGACGACGCTTTCCGGACATCGCAGAACGAATACGTTAATCCACCTTACAACGAACCGCCTGATTGGCGCTAGAAAATAAATGCCGCCGCCTGAACATCATAGATCACATCGTGTGGGACCTTTGCGTGCCGCGGTTTTGGGCGCTAATGATGGCATTGTTTCTACATCCAGCTTGATCATCGGTTTTGCCGCAGCAAATGCCGAACATTCTTCGATACTGCTTGCCGGCCTGGCGGGGCTCGTTTCGGGTGCTTTATCGATGGCAGCCGGCGAATACGTTTCAGTTTATTCCCAAGCCGATACGGAAAAGGCGGATCTGGAGCTTGAAGCAAAAGGATTGAAGCACAATCCTGACCGCGAAATGGCAGAGCTAACTGAAATATACCGTGAACGTGGACTTGATGAAGATCTCGCCGCCGAAGTGGCGAAGCAATTGACGGAGCATGATGCACTCGCCGCGCATGCCCGCGATGAGCTGGGGATAACGGAAGGAATGCGGGCAAACCCGCTGCAGGCGGCGTTGTTTTCTGCGGGGAGCTTTTCTGTTGGGGCAGCATTGCCGTTAAGTTGTGTGCTTATGTATCATGGGCGATTTCTAACGTGGGTTATCGCCATAACCGCGTTGGTATTTCTTGGTTCGCTCGGAGCGATCGCTGCAAATGCGGGCGGAGCCAAAGTCATCCGCGGAGCCGCACGAGTTCTGTTTTGGGGAAGTGTTGCAATGGCTGTAACCGCCTATGTAGGATCTTTATTCGGAACTCCGGTTTAGATCACCGCTTTGCCGTGTCAGCACCGATCGTCCAAACTATCACCGAACTCGACAGCCCAAGACCGGAGAGCCGTCCCGCCATCATAACGATAGTTTCGCCTTCTTCGACCACTTTTGCATTGAGAAGAGTCGCTTCGCCGATCTTGAGCATCTCGGTCGTTGACCAAGCTTCTTCGTGAACGAACGGCTGCACGCCCCAGATCAATCCAAGTTGGTTATAAGCGTCTTGCGAAGTGGTTAATCCGAATGTCTGTAAACCGGAACGAATTGTCGAAAGCCGTCGCGCCATCAAACCCGATTCGGTAAATACGGCGATCTTTTCTGTGTTCATTTCTTTTGCGGCGTATGCGGCCGCTTTGCAAAGTGCTTGGCTTGTACGACCGGATGGCGGCAGCGAAAATTTGATGGGCTTGCGAAGCTCGGCAGGTTTTACGGTTTCGGCTGCATCGATGATTCTCGCCATTGTTTTTACTACCTCGACCGGAAAAGATCCGGCCGCCGTTTCTTCGGAAAGCATCAGGGCGTCACTGCCGTCCCAAACCGCGTTAGCTACGTCAGATGCTTCAGCCCGAGTAGGCGACGGGCTATCGATCATTGATTGCAGCATCTGGGTCGCGGTTATGACGAATTTATCGTTCGCGACCCCTCGTTCTATTATGCGTTTCTGATACACAGGAACGTGTTCAACACTTGTCTCAACGCCGAGGTCGCCGCGTGCGACCATAAGGCCGTCGGTGGCCTGAATTATTTCGTCAAGATTTTCGATCGCTTCGGCCTTTTCTATTTTTGCGACGAGAAGTGCCCGACCCATTTTGCGCGTGTTAAGTTCCTTTATAAGTTTCTTTACTTCGATGCAATCTTCGGCTTTTCGCACGAACGATAGGGCGATGTAATCGACATTTTGACCCATTGCCCAGATCAGATCTCCGCGATCTTTTTCGGTCAGTGAAGGGATAGGTAGCGGCGTGCTCGGCAGATTTATGCCTTTGCGTTCTTTGAGCCAACCGCCAACAACGACGGTAGTGATGACATCAGTTTTAGTAACTGTTTCGACGCGGAATTGGATCGCACCGTCATCGACCAGTATAAGCGTGTCCGGCTTTACCGAAAGCGGCAGTTCGGCAAAATTGGTAGAAACCTCATCTTTTGTGCCTTCGATCTTTCGGGTTGTTATCGTAAAACTTTCACCGGCGACAAGCTCGACCGGAACGGAATCTTTCAACGTACTGGTGCGGATCTTCGGGCCGGAAAGATCGACCAGAACCGAAAGCGATCTGCCGAAAGAAGCAGCTGTTTCGCGTGCGAGTTTGATGACGTCGGCGTGTTCGGTCTGCGTGCCGTGAGACATATTGATGCGGATGGCGTTTACACCCGCTTTGATCAATTCTTCAATTACCGGCCGAGTGTTCGATGCCGGCCCGAGAGTCGCCAAGATTTTTGCTTTTCTCATTATTTTGTTGTTAAGCTTTCGGCCTTTTTTTGAAAATTAAGAACGGCCGAAACAAGGGTGGAGTGCGACCAGGTCAGCGGCGAAACCGAAAGATGATCACCGCTTTCCGGATCGAATTGCTCGCCCAAAATGCCCGAAGGTAGAGCGGCCGATCCTACCCATTCGAGTATCTCAAGGGGCCGTTTCAGATCTTCGAAAGTTTTTGCGTCAGCGATGTAATATTCGGCCAGCCAAAGCGTGCAAATAAACCACGGATTGCCGACAACATCATCGTTCGTACGCATATATCCATCGTTTTCAAAACGAGCAATGCCGCCGCCGACGCTCAATCTTTCCTCGATCGCTTTCATTGTTCCGACAACCTTGCGATCGTCAGGTGAATAGCAGCCGAAATAAAATATTCCGAACAGCGAAGCATCGATCGTATCATCCGGAACCATAGTTCCATCGTCCATGAAATGAGCCGAACGGTAAAAGCGGCCAAGTTCTTCGCTATATAGATATTTGGTCATAGCCGAGCAAACTTCGTCAGCAGCTTTCTCGAATTTTATGGCCGTAGGCTTTTCGTCAAAAAGGCGTGCGAAGTTGGCGGCACCACGCAGTCCAGCAACGACGCTCGCGGAGGTAAAAGTATGAACACCTCGCCTGTCTTCCCATAGATTCCAGCTCGCTTGCGGCAGCTTTGTGAGCGGATCGCGAAAATCCGTTAAAAAATTCCCGCAGTTGAGAGTAAGTTTGCGATAGACGTCATGAGCAAATTCAATATCGCGATGCAGTTCGTAATGTTCCCACAATGCCCATAAAACGAGCGAAGTTTCGTCTTCCTGTATAGGCACCAACCTTTCACCGCGAAGCGGATCCCAGAGTGAATGCCAACCGGAAGCAACGGTTCCATCCGGATTGTATTTCTGGAAAAAATAGCCGTCTTTGCTGACAATGCGTCGGCACATGTCAAAAAACTTTCGTGTTAAGTGCGAGAATCCCGCGTGATCGAGCGGCATTCGCTATGAATGCTCCGTCACGCGTCCAGAGATATGCATAATGATCCGTCGCTCGTGCTGTCACATCGGAATCATTTGAAGCGATGATCGCACCCAGATGATCTGTCTGCGTGCGAATAATCAATAGCGAGCGTTTGTATAGATCTATGATGTTCTGCGGCAAATAGTTAAGATCGATATCGCGGCGGTTGACCCATACGCGCCAATAATTTTCGGTATAGTCGATGTACGCGCCCGGGCCGCGTTCGAGGATCATCCGATTGAGTTCATGCACATCGTCATAATTTATGCCGGCAGCGATCCAATAGAAAAATTCGGTAGAATCGTCAGGCTCGATCCGGAGATCTACTCCGATCGTCGAATCTACCGAACCTTCCGTTATCGTTCCGCCATGAAGTTCACCGTCTTCGGCATCGCGCCAAGTGCCTTCCTGATTTCCAAAACCTTTGCGGCCGGTCGCGAACGAATCGAATCGCGGATATGTGCCGATCAGAAAAAAACGATGCTTTTTATAATGAATTATCGAATGAGCCTCAGGATCATAAAAAGCCGTGTCACCGACGTTATTTTCATAAATGCGAAAATCCTGGTGGTGAAAAATTCGGACATCGGCCGGATGTTCGCGAAGACTGTTTACGATAACACGGCGGATAAAAACATTTTCGTGGCTGGCGACGGTGTCGTTAAAAATTATCTCGATACCGATCCGTTCATTGGTGAGTTTTGTGTTAGTGACGAGTGTTTCCGGCAGATAGCGAAGCTCGCGTTTCCAATCGTGATCGAACGTCCAAGAAAATTCGCCATCAACCCAAACACCGAAGCGAAAAGGGAAGCCGACGGTGTGGTTTTCCTGACCTACGTGAGGAAAAAAAACGTCGCGGATCTGATATTTGTCGTCGAAATTGACACTGAGGGTTCCGTTTCCGACGCTTATGTCTCGCATTTATAGATCTATTTTCGAAGTTTCTTGAATTTGGCAAAACCTTTAGACACAACGTCGCGTTCCTGCTCGAATTCCAGCATCGCCAAGGCTCTTTCAACGCCGACAAAACGGGCTTCTTCTACCTCGTGGTCATGATCGGCGACATCGCCGCCTAAATATTTCATCAGATAAAAATCGACAAATTTGTGAATCCGCCGCGAAACGCCGTCGATCTCAAATGAGAACCAATAATCGATCGTGTCGATCGGTTCGAGCATTTCGGCGACGATGCCCGCTTCTTCATTCACTTCGCGAAGAGCCGCTTGCTCTTTGGTTTCGCCCGGATCGATGATGCCTTTCGGAAGTTGCCAACGCCTATCCGGCACTGTAAGAATTATCGCGACCTCGATCTTTCCGTCCGTTTGACGAAATGCCGCACCGCCGGCGGAATGCTGTTCGATCGGGTCGGCAACATATTGTTTTCGAGCTTTCATAACTTTAGATCAGTCGCCCGATGCAACGGCCTGCGCGACCGCATTGTCGAGCTGGGCTTTAATGGGATCGCTAAAGCCGACGATCTTTCGAACCAGCTTGCCATTCCGATCGAAAACGGCCGTTTGTGGGATCGCGGAATCACTGCCGAAGATATAACTCGACAGGGCGTTTTCGGGTTCGGCAAGCGTATAGTCGATCGACAGTCTTTCGACAAACTCAGGCACTTTTAGTTTGTCTTCGTCGCCGCCGACGTGCATCCCGATTATAACCAGATGCTCTTTACCGTATTTTTTCTGAAGCTGTTTAAGATGAGGAATTTCTTCGATACACGGCGGGCAATAGGTCGCCCAAAAATCAAGTATCACCGCTTTTCCTTTCAGATCGGCGAGCGTTGCTTTGTTGCCGTCAAAATCCGTCCAGCTCATATTCTCGATCGGCTTCGATGGAACTCCGGGCTGCGGCACGTTGTTGATCGATATCGGTTTGTCTCCGACAGAAACCGGAGCCGCAGCGTCGGTGCAGCCGGCGATAATGAAACTATATATGACCAAGAAAATAAGAAAGAAACGTCGCATCTACAACTTATGTTAGTTCCTATCGGCCGAATTGTAAAAGTATCGGCGACGGCATATTTTCATTTTTGCAAGGTTCGTGCTATTCGTCTTAGTTAGCTATGCAGCCTTATCCGAAAAGAATACAAGATCAGATCCGAACCATTAAACATGGCGGAAAGCTCGCCGACGCAACCGCCTCTGGTGGATCGGCGAATTTCGAATGCGGTTCGGCCGTAAAAGTTTGGTTGAAGATAGATGAGAACGTGGTGGTCAACGTAAAATTTCAAACGAGCGGATGCGGATATGCATCCGCCGCCGCGGACGTTTTGGCTAAATATTTGACGGATAAGCCCTTGACGAACCTAGCTGGATTTGGCGGAGGATCGATCTTGGAATTTTGCAAGAAGATCTGGGCGAATTTCCGGCCGACCGAATATCCTGCGCTGAAATGGTCGCCGAAGCTTTTCGAGCGACACTCGCAGATCATCGATCGCGGCTGATCGAAGAATTCACCGGCGAAAAGGCTTTGGTTTGCACATGTTTTGGAGTTTCTGAGGAAAGGATCGATCGTGTCGTATTTGGTCTTTCCAACCCAACCTTAGATACGGTCGCGGAAGTTTGCAATGCAGGCAGCGGATGCGGTTCGTGCCGAATGATCATCCAGGAGATCATCGATCAGCATACGAAAGCAATTGAATAAAAAGTTTTCGAATATGCTATAATTCGCCTAAATCCGCTCGACGGAATTGCGGTATTTTCGCGATAAGGAGAATTTCGAACGAAGCCTGTTTGAGGCTATATTTATCTGATCCAAATGGACGACCCTGCTAGTTTGTTCCCAATCTTATTTTTTGCCGATGCAACGACGGCAGTCGCCGAAACACCTGACCTTTTTTGGACTTCGTTAAATTTGCTTTTGGTTGTGATCTTGGTCGCATCCAACGGTTTTTTTGTTGCGGCCGAATTTGCATTGGTCGGCACAAGGAAATCGCGTATCGAAACAAAAGCAGCCGAAGGTGACGCAGCTTCGATCCGATTACTCGATATGCTGAACGATCTGAACGCCTATATTTCGGCGACTCAGTTGGGCATTACGCTTTCGTCGCTTGGACTCGGCTGGGTCGGGGAACCGGCTGTTGCAAGATTGATCGAACCGGTCATGGCTTACGTCGGTCAAATAACCGGGGCGGCCTTTTTGTCAGGCGGACCCGTTTTGCATACGATCTCGTTCGCTATCGCGTTTTCGACAATTACGTTTCTGCACATTGTATTCGGCGAACTTGCACCAAAAACGGCGGCGCTTGAGATCGCCGAAAAGGTTTCTTATTTTGTCGCGCGTCCGCTGCAGCTTTTTTACAAGATATTTTATTATCCGATCCGTCTGCTTGATTGGTCAGGAACGCATACGGCAAAGCTCTTTGGGCTCGAAGGCGGCGGTGAACACGGAGCGAGCTATACGGAAGACGAGATCCGCCAACTGATAAATGTTTCGCAAAAGAGCGGCCATTTGAACGAAGAAGAAAAGAGACTGATCGATCAGGTTTTTGAATTTTCCGAAACGACCGTGAAAGAAGCGATGGTACCGCGAACGGCGATCGTTGCGATACCGGCGACAAGTAATTTAGAACAGATCGCTCGTGCGTTTCGTCAGAACGGATATTCTCGGCTGCCGGTCTATCGAGAATCGCTGGACGACATCGCCGGAGTTATTCACAGCAAAGATGTGATGAGCTATTTGCTCAGGCCAAAAGCATTCCGACTTGAACGCGTGATGCAAAAGCCGGTTTATGTCGTTGATAATGCTCGGCTTGAGGACGTTCTGCGGCAAATGCAAAAAGAAAAGTTTCATTTTGGCTTTGTCGTCGATGAACACGGCGGCATTGAAGGCATAATCACGCTCGAAGATCTGCTCGAAGAGATCGTCGGCGAAATTTCGGACGAGCACGACGAAGAAGTTAACGAGCAGGTTATCGAAGCCGCAAACGGCGATTATTTTATTGATGGCGGAACCGCGGTTCGTGACCTTAATCGCAGACTTGGATTGAATCTTCCCGTTTCGGAAAGCTATACGACGATCGCTGGATTCTTGCTGGCCGAATCGGGCCGGATGCTTTCCGAAGGTGAAATAATTCCATACAATGGACATATTTTTACGGCGGAAAAAGTTGTTAAGCGACGGATCTTGAAGGTTCGGATGGCGGAAACACATGACAACGAACCGCACGAACATAATTCAGAATCAGAAGTTTAAGGAGCATGTATTTAAAATGAGTTTGATCGAACAGGTTTGGGCACGCGAGATAATGGATTCGCGTGGAAATCCGACAATTGAAGCCGAGGTTTTGCTTCAAGACGGCACGAGCGGACGTGCGGCCGTGCCGAGCGGTGCATCGACCGGCGAGAACGAAGCCGTTGAGCTGCGTGACGGCGACGAGCTGCGTTATATGGGCAAAGGCGTTCTGAAAGCCGTTGACAATGTCAATGGAAAGATCGCCGAAATGGTCGAAGGCCTGGACGTTCTCGACCAACGCCTGATCGATGAAGTCATGCTCGAACTCGATGGAACATCGAACAAATCAGAACTTGGTGCGAATGCGATGTTAGCGGTTTCGCTTGCTTCGTCTCGTGCGGCCGCGGCGTTTCTTGGCATCCCGCTTTATCGATATATCGGCGGTGCGAATGCACGTACGCTTCCGGTTCCGATGATGAACATTCTAAATGGCGGAGCTCACGCCGATAACAACGTCGATTTTCAGGAATTTATGGTAATGCCGGTCGGAGCGAGATCGTTCAGCGAAGCTCTCAGAATGGGCGCCGAGATATTTCATAATCTTAAATCCGTGCTGAAATCGCGCGGTTATTCGACCAGCGTCGGCGACGAAGGCGGTTTTGCTCCGAATCTAAAATCGAACGAGGAAGCTATCGAAACTATCCTGGAAGCGATCGACATCGCAGGCTACAAAGCAGGAGAAAATGTAATGCTCGCGCTTGATCCTGCCGCAAGCGAATTTTTTATAGACGGCGAATATGTTTTCAAGAAATCGGACAAACGCAAACTCTCTTCTGACGAAATGGCAGATTACTGGATCGATTGGTGCGATAAATATCCGATAATCTCGATCGAAGACGGCATGGGCGAAAACGATTGGGACTGGTTGGCAGAAATTGACTGCTGCCGTTGGCAGATCGGGTTCAACTCGTCGGCGACGATCTCTTTGTAACGAACGTTCATTTTCTACAGCGAGGCATCGACGAACATGCTGCAAATTCGATACTTATCAAAGTAAATCAGATCGGCACATTGACCGAAACGCTCGATGCGATCGAACTCGCACGAACGCATAACATGACCGCTGTCATTTCCCATCGCTCGGGCGAAACGGAAGATACATTCATCGCCGATCTGGCGGTTGCGACCAACGCCGGACAGATCAAAACCGGCAGCCTTTGCCGTTCGGACCGCATCGCAAAATACAATCAGCTTCTGCGTATCGAAGAAGAACTTGGCGAATCGGCAAAATACCCGGGAAGAAAAGCGTTTTATCAGATCAAGGGTTAGAGAAGATCGGGAATAATGAAAATTCGCGAAGCTTTGCTCGCCGAACATTCAAAACAGCAGACGATGAAGATAGTCAGCTATATTGACGGCGACGCGGACAAGTTCCGAGAGCTAATGGATTGCTTTCTGGGCGATTCTTATCGTGCTGGCCAGCGTGCGGCTTGGGCGTCGAGTGTTTGTGCGGAACATCATCCGCATCTCGTTAAACCTTATTTCAGCAAGTTTGTTGAACAACTTGAACGCGACGATGTGCATGTCGCAGTTCGCCGAAACGTGACAAGGCTACTTCAATTTGTTGAGATCCCAAAGCGTTTTCAGGGACGTGTTTTTGACGCTTGCTACAATTTGTTTGACGACCTTAAAGAAACGATTGCCGTGCGGGTCTTTGCGATGACGGTCGCAGCGAAGATCGCTGAGAGTGAACCGGAATTGCTTGAGGAACTGCGATCGGTGGCGAAGAAGTATCTTCCCGAAGCCAGCGCAGGGTTCAAAGCGAGAGCCAGAAACATTTTGGGCGTGAAATGAAAAAACGAGATAAGGTTCGAAACGAAACTTAAAAAAAGCCGAATACTTTAGTGGAGTATTCGGCGAAAAAGTTGTTATTGCTTCTTATTATTAGGGCAAATATTCCGGCACGCCTTCAACTTTGATCTTCAATTCCATTGCCAGATTTTTCCACTTTCCTTTTTTGGTCTTAAAGTAAATATAAGCAAGATCGACGCTTTTCTTATTAACCTTGACTTCCCAAAAATTGGTTTCCTGAACAGGGACGGCTTGCAGATCGTCGATGTCTTCCGTCGTTATTGAATGATCGTCGCATGGTTCGCAGTAATGTTTTATTTCCGATAAATTATTCAAAAATTCGACCGCCTTTTGTGCGTCTGCTTGTGATATCCATGCTGCCTGATCGGCAAATGCGGAAACAGCAAACATCAATATCAAGATCAAAACTCCGAGCTTTTTCATTTAATTGTTCTCCGAATGAATGACTTTTGGGCAAAGTGAGTTTAACAAAATACAATTTTCAATTCAATCGGTTTATTCGCTTTGTTCTGTTGTGATATTTTTAAGCAATGAGTTCGGAAGCCAGCTTTCAAATTTCCACCGATAAAGCATTACTCGATGTCGAGGCGATCCATCATTTTCTTGTGAATGAATCATATTGGGCGGAGAATCGCAGGATCGAACAGACAAGAACAGCAATTGAAAATTCGATATGTTTTGGCGTTTATGACGGCGAAAAGCTGGTCGGTTTTGCCCGCGTTGTCAGCGACTGTGCGACATTTGCTTACCTCGGCGATGTTTTTATCTTAGAAGAATATCGCGGAAAAGGCGTTAGCAAGCGACTGATGAAAGCGATCTTGGCTCACGAAGATCTGCAGGGTTTGCGACGATGGATACTCGCAACGCGCGATGCTCACGGTCTTTATGCTCAATTCGATTTCACCGAACTGAAACATCCCGAACGTTGGATGGAACTCGCCGCTCCGGATGCGTATTAAAAATTGTTGCGCATTATTTGCAGAATTTGTTTATAATCTAATTGGTGACTTAGAACGTCACCGAACTCGCAAACCTTTTTGATCGATCACAGAAACGATCTCTCCTTAAAAATCCGTTATGACAAACCAAGCAAGCAGGCCGCTGGCGCTGATAATCCTCGATGGCTGGGATGACGCCGAATCGAACGAAGCATCGATCATAAACAGATCATTCACGCCGAACTACGACGCGATAAGAGCTAATTTTCCGAAAGTCTCGCTGGACGCCGGACATGATCCGACCGCGGGACATTTAACTATCGGTGCCGGCCGCGACGCTGAAACCGAATTGTCAGTAGTTGAAAGAGCGTTGCATTCAGCGGCGTTCGGTGAAAATGAAGTTCTGAATGCGGCGATGAAAAATGCGTCTGAAAACGGGTCGAGCGTTCATCTGATCGGTTTGCTCAGCGACGGCGGCGTTCATTCGTTGCCCGATTCGATATTCGGTTTGCTGAGGATGGCGAAGCTCAAGGGAATTGAGGATATTTTTATTCACTGCATTCTCGATGGCCGTGATGTCGATCCGCGCACGGCGGATATTTACATCGAAGCTTTGGAAATAAAAATGGCCGACATCGGTGTCGGAAAGATCGCAACGGTTTGCGGTAGATTTTTTGCGATGGATATCGAAGAGAATTGGGAACGGACGGTTCGTGCGTTTACCATGCTTGTTCATTCAGAAGGCGAACGAGCGCAGGATGCGGTAGAAGCTGTTCGCGGTTCATTCCTTCGCGGTATCGCTGATGAATTTATCGCACCGATCATCATAGAAGATAATGAAGCGAAGCCGGTAGCACGTATCAAAGACGGCGACACCGTAATATTTTTCAATCATCGCGGCGATGGAATGCGGCAACTCGTCAAATCGCTTTCGATCGCCGATGAGAGTTCGAAACCGCATATAGAAACAGTTTGTCTGACGGAATATGATACAGAATTCGATCTGCCGGTCGCGTTCAAAGCCGCACCTTCAAAGGACAATTTCGCCGAACTGATCGACGCAAAAAATATCGTAAATTTCCGCATTAGCGATGCAACCCGATCGAACGAGATAACCGCAGCATTTAATTGCGGTGTTTCAAGTGTAATGGAACAGAATGTGATTTTGCCGGCGGCGGACGTTTTGACACTCGAATCCGAACCGGAAATGAAAAGCTTTAAGATCGCCGACAGCGCGATCAACTGTATCGAAGCAAACCCGAACAGCGTTTATGTCGTGAATATGCCGGCTGCGGCAACCGCCGCTGATATAGGCAGCGAATCGGCTGCGATCGAAGCCGTTCAATATATCGACACATGTCTCGGCGGAGTTGTCGAAAAACTCGCTGACGTTAATGGGGTCGCGATAATCACATCTTCACACGCCGCTTCGGGTAAGGTACCGTTTCATATCGTTGACTCACAAAATACTCAAATAAATTTACGCGAAAGCGGTTCGCTTAGCGATATCGCACCGACAATGCTCGGAATTTTAGGCTTGGAAATTCCCGCAGCAATGACCGGAAAAGACCTGCGTACCGCATAAATGACATTTTAGCCTCTTCATGCTAATCTTTCTTTCCGCATAAAATAAACCACGCGAAAAGGAAGTTTTAGTGTCTATGGTTGAGGAATTAGCCTTCGATAACACCGAAGAGCGTCGCAAAGATCGTCAGAATGGAACAGGTTGGATAGAAGTTATCGTCGGTTCGATGTTTTCGGGTAAATCCGAAGAATTGATCCGTCGGCTGAACCGTGCCCGCATAGCGCGGCAGAATGTTCAGGTATTTAAGCCAAAGATCGACGTGCGTTATTCGATCGAAGAGATCGCATCGCATTCCGGCCGCAAGCATGGTTCGAAACCTGTAACGACGACGCGCGAGATGATGGATCTGATCGAACAAGAAACTCAGGTAGTCGGCATAGACGAAGGCCAGTTTTTTGATATGGATATCGTTGCTGCGGTAAACGAACTAGCGGCAAACGGAAAACGCGTTATTATCGCCGGACTCGATCAGGATTACACCGGAAAGCCTTTCGAACCGATGCCGCAGCTTCTCTCGATCGCGGAATTTATCACGAAAACCCACGCCATTTGCGTCAAATGCGGCAATACTGCAAATTATTCGCAGCGAACCGTCGAAAGCGACGAACGCGTAGAGGTCGGAGCCGCCGATAAATACGAAGCCCGCTGCCGAAAATGCTTCGTTCCGCATTCTGATACGCCGACACCACTTTAAAATAAAAACGTCCGGCCTAAACCGGACGTTTTGCTAATAATTATTTTCCGATCTTCATCGAGTACATGATCGCCGGGAATTCATCCTTATGCTTGTCCCATTTATTTTGGCTGGTCGTAAGCATGATATTCAGCTGCTGATTTTGGCCTTGATATTTGCGGAAAGCGATCCATTGATAACGCCTAATTCCGTCTTTTTCTTCCGGAGCGGCTTCCATAAATTCCACGCCTTTTATGCCGTCGATCTCCAAATATCTCGCTGATTGATATTTGCCGTTTTTCAATTGCTGAAGCGAACTGTCGTAAGTCGCTTTTAGGCTAATATCCGAAGGAAAATCGTCGCCCATTACAGATATCGTGCCGATCAAAAATGCATTGTCCGGCGAGCTGTAAGTCAGGGATTCTTTCTTGACGTCGGTTTTTTTCCAAGTTTCAGGCAGCTTCCAGGAAATACCTTGTTCTTCCCAAGTCATCTCTTTGCCGCTGTCCAAGATCGCCTGCTGAGCCGGGGTTAATTGTGCGACCTCAGCTTCTCCGTCCGATGTTTTTCCGTCAGAAGAATTACTGGGTTTAGAAGTATTGCTGCCACTGGAAGTTCCACTGGACATTTGCTTTAGACGCTCGCTCATATTGCAGAACGTCATGGCGAATGCGAGCACGCCAAAATAAAGAAATAGTTTCATTTGCTTGCCTCCAAGAGATTAGTTCGCAAGTATTTTGTAACGATTAGTTACTTTTGGCAACGCCCGAGGTCAATTTTTTTGATCATCCGCTTCGGCGTATCCGTTGTTTTGACTTACAATTAGCTAACCCCAGAGAATTGTTTTATGCATACGCCGCAGATCTTCAGCGATCTTTTAATTATTTTTCTCGCTTCCGTTCCGGTGGCTTATCTATGCCTGCGGCTGAAATTGCCCTTGATCGTGGGGCTCATGATCACCGGCATCGTCATCGGGCCTTACGGTTTGGGACTTGTTGCAGATGCGGAGGGAATAGAGATGATCGCCGAGGTCGGCGTCATGTTACTGCTGTTCTCGATAGGCTTAGAGTTTTCGTTGAAACGTCTGCGAGAGATGAAACGGCTTGTTTTCATCGGCGGCGGATTGCAGGTATTTGTGACGATCGGCGTAGTTATCTTGCTGACGCTTTTTTTCGGCAGAAAGTTAAATCAGGCGATCTTCTTTGGGTTTTTGGCGGCGATGTCGAGCACGGCGATCGTCTTGAAAATGTATGTTGACCGCAGAGAGATCGATGCACCGCACGGAAGAGCCGGAGTTGGTATTCTGCTTTTCCAGGATATCAGCGTCGCTTTTATGCTGTTGATATTGCCGGTTTTGCCGGCCGAAGAAGCCGCATCGCTGCAAACCGTTTTGACCGGATTGCTGGTATCGCTTGGTGCATTATCAATTTTGGTCGTTGCGGCATGGTTTATTTTGCCGAAGTTTCTTGGTCAGGTTGTGAAGCTTCGCAGTCCCGAAGTTTTCCTTCTGACGATAGTTCTGCTTTGTTTAGGAATGTCTTTCGCGACGGCGCAGCTCGGATTGTCGCTGGCACTTGGCGGATTTATCGCGGGCGTGGTTCTGGCGGATTCGGATTACAGCCATCAGGTCACAGCGGAAGTTCTGCCGTTCCGAGATGTTTTTAACAGCGTATTTTTTGTTTCGATCGGAATGTTGCTTTCGATCTCGGTCCTTTTTGCGAATATCGGTTTTGTTTTATTGCTTGTGATAGCCCTGATCGCGGCAAAAGCCCTGATAATTTGGCTGATAATCCGCCTGATAGGTTTTCCGCAGCGGATCGCGGTTATGACGGCACTAGGGCTCGCCCAGATCGGCGAATTTTCTTTCGTGATCGCAAAAACCGGCCGCGGATTTGGGTTAATGCAAGAGGGCGATTATCAATCTTTCCTGAGTGCTTCGATCATTTCCATGATCGCTACGCCTTTCATGATCGCGGCTGCTCCGAAGATCGGCAGTTTTATTCAACGAATATTAAAGGATAAGAACGATCCGGGCGGCGATGAAGAAAATGCCATTCACGAAACGCAGGGCGGACAGCTTCAACAGCACGTGATCATCGTCGGTTACGGCCTGAACGGCCGAAACTTGGCGCGTGTTCTCAGATCGGTCGGGATTCCTTACGTAATTTTAGAACTAAATCCCGTCGCGGTTCGCAATGCAAAAAAACAGGGCGAGCGGATACGCTACGGCGATTCCACGCGAAGGGAAGTTCTTCAACACGCCGGAATAGAAGATGCCTGGGCTCTTGTTTTGGCTATTTCAGATCCGGACGCGGGCCAGCGAACTGTGAAACAGGCTCGCACAATGAGCGAAAAGCTTCACATCATTGTCCGGACAAGATATGTTTCCGAAATTACCGATCTGCTGGAAAACGGAGCGGACGAGGTTATCCCCGAAGAATTTGAAACGAGCATCGAAATATTCTCGCGTGTTTTGCATCGCTATGGCATCGCCAGAAATGTTATCGAAAGCCAAATCGAAAAGATCCGCAGCCAAGGTTATGAAATGCTTCGCTCGCGAAATCTGGCGCCCGGCAGGCTTGATGATTTTAATGTCACATTAGACGCCGCGAGTACGGAAACTATCGCTTTGCGAACCGGATCGCCGGTCGTAGGACGTTCGCTTGCGGAATTAAATCTGCGAACGGAAACCGGAGCGACATTGATCGCCGTCATGCGTGACGGAGAAACAATTATCAGCCCGGGCGGAGATTTTACGCTCGAAGACGGCGACACGATCGTCCTGCTCGGAACTCCGGAAAGTGTAGAAAAAGCAAAAGAGATCGTCACGCCTGATCGCCCCTTCGAAGGATTTAATGCATAGCCGACCGGAGCTGCAGGCATCTCTGCTTAGGAAAAAGTTGGCAAGCAATGATGTTTGCCGACTCTTCCCTCACCCCTTATCCCTCACCCCTAAATTCCTCTGTCTCGTAAAATGTTCGACGATCTCGGCTGCGGCTTTTGGGCCGACGAAAATCGATAATTCTTCCGCCGGAGCGTTTGCTATGCGTTCGATGGAGCCGAAATTTTTCAGCAGCTTCATTTTTCGCTTATCACCGATTCCCGGAATTTCCGAAAGCTCCGACGTAAAGTCGCGTTTTTCCCGACGTTTTCTATGAAATTCGATCGCGGTTTTGTGCGTTTCTTCGCGTATCTGCAGCACCAATCTGAACGCCAGCGAATTCCTATCAAAATACAAAGGCTCATTTTCCCGTCCGCGGATCAGAAGGTGCGAAATTTCTTTGTGTTTCCGCGGCGGTTTGACGAGCCCGACGATCATAATTTGTTCCAGATCGAGTTCGCGCATAGCGGCTGCGGCGGCGGAAACTTGTCCTTTGCCGCCATCAATAAATATCAGTTGCGGCAGAGGTTTTTGTTCTTCCAAAGCTCGCCGATAGCGGCGAAAGACCGCTTCGTGCATTGAAGCAAAATCATTCGCACCTTCGACCGATTTGATGATGAACCGCCGGTAATCCCGACGTGCCGGTTTTCCATTTTCAAACACGACAATTCCCGCGACGTTTTCGGCACCGGAAATATTCGATATATCAAAAGATTCGATACGCTCGGGAAAATGCGGCAGCTCCAAGAGTTCCTGCAGTTCTTCCAACACCTTTTGCGAATTTGGTTTCAGCACGCGGAAACGCTGTTCGAAAGAAATTTTTGCGTTTGTTTGGACCAGAGCGACCAGTTCGCGTTTCTTGCCGCGTTTTGGATCTAAGATCCGCACACGCCGGCCGCGGCGTTTTGTCAGAAGCTTTTCCAAAACTTCGCGGTCCTCAAAATCATCAGGAACGTGTATCTCAAGCGGAACATAATCCGTGGTGTAATATTGCGAAAGCACGTCGCCCAAAAATTCCGACGCGTCAAATTCGCCTTCCGGCAGATCTTCCCAAAAGAATTCCCGGCGTCCGACAATTCTTCCTTCGCGGCATGGTGAACAATTGCAAAGCCAGCTTTTGATCTTCGCGATAATAGCCAAAGATATCTATATCCAGATCTGCCAGCGTGGCCATTTTTTGCTGATCGCCGAGTGCGAGAACCGTCCGGTGAAGATCGCGAAACCTCGCGGCAATTTCGTATTTTCCTTCTTCGGAAAATTTCCACATCCGCCGTTCCAGATCGCCTGCCAGCTCTTTATTTCTGCCTTCGAGCAGAGTTTTCGCGTCCCTTGCGGCTTCCTTGTATTCTTCCTGCGTGCACAAACCTTTCACACACGGCCCCAAACATCTTTTCAGATGATATTCCAAACACGGACGCGGTAATTTGCCGTCTATTTCTATGTCGCAGGTTCTGAGCTGAAAGGACCGGTTAACCAGATTCAAAGTTTTTCGCGCAAGCGACCCCGGCAGGAACGGACCATAATAATGAGAACCGTCGCGCGGTAAATTTTCTTGTAATAACTACTTTTGGGAATTCTTCGTTCGTCAGCTTCAGATGCGGATACTGCTTGTCATCTTTCAGCATTATATTGAACCGCGGTTTGTGTTTTTTTATCAGATTCGATTCCAGAACCAAAGCCTCGACCTCGTTATCGACGACAATGAATTCCAGATCCGCAATAAGCTTTACCAGCTTTCGCGTCTTAATATCCTGATTCCGGCTGGACTGAAAATATTGCCGCACACGGCTCCGCAAATTCTTTGCCTTGCCGATATACAATATCTTCCCCTTCGCATCCTTATGCAAATATATCCCCGAAGCCCTCGGCAAACTCTGTAACTTCTCCGCAAGCGTCATTTAAGAAATTATATCATTACCACTGAATCATTTTGATCGTGATCGAACGAGATACGATCTTGCCCAAACTTTCAGTTGACTGGGAATGACTTTTCAGTTTGTGGGAACGGTTCTCAGTTAACTGGGAATGACTTTTCAGTTTGTGGGAACGGTTCTCAGTTAACTGGGAATGACATTTTGATTTCTGGGAATGATTTTCTGGTCATCAGAGAATGACATTTTGGTCTCCGGGAATGACTTTCTGGTCTCAGAGAATGGTTCTGAGTAACCGAGAATGACTTTCTGGTCTCCGGGAATGACTTTTTGGTTTCTGGGAATGACATTTTGGTCTCCGGGAATGACTTTCTGGTCTCAGAGAATGACTTTCTGGTCTCCAAGAATGACTTTCTGGTCTCCAAGAATGACTTTTTGATCTCCGAGAATGATTCTCTGGTCTCAGAATATCGTTCCGGGAGATCTCGGAGCGGTTGGTTGGCGAGTCGCGGCGGAGTCGGTGGTTTTAGCGTAAGTCTTGGGAATAAGAATCTTAAGAGATTTGTACAAGAGATCGTAAGGAGGGATGCTCGCGGCTCCAGTCGGCGCTGTTTACTATTCACCATTTACGATTTAATATCTGCGTTAATGGAAACTGAGATCACGGAAGATATATATGAGGCGGCGGCGGTTATTCGGCGGGGCGGGCTTGTGGCGTTTCCGACGGAGACGGTTTACGGGATCGGGGCGGATGCGTTTGATGTCGGGGCGGTCGCGAGGGTTTTTGAGGCGAAGAAAAGGCCGGCGGATAATCCGCTGATCGTGCATATCGGCTCGCTGGATCAGATAGATATCTTGGCGGCCGAAACGACCGCTTCGGCGGAAAAGTTGATCGAAATTTTCTTTCCCGGGCCGCTCACCGTGGTTCTGAAACGCGAGAAGAACGTGCCGGATATTGTGACGGCGGGTTTGGATACGGTTGGGATCAGAATGCCGTATCTGCTGACGGCTCATATGTTTCTGGAAGAATGCGGGCGGCCGGTCGCGGCTCCTTCGGCAAATATTTCGGGGCGGCCAAGCCCGACGACGTGGGAAGCAGTCTATGACGATCTCAACGGCCGCGTCGATTGTATTCTGAAAGGGAAGATCACGGAAATAGGTTTGGAATCGACCGTGGTGGATTGCACCGGAGAATTTCCCGTCGTGCTGCGTCATGGTGCAGTCACGATAGAGATGCTGCGTTCCGTAATTCCCGAAACGACCGATGCGGCCGATATCCAAACCGCCAGGCCGAAAAGTCCGGGACAAAAACATATGCATTATTCGCCAAAAGCCTCGGTGGAAATTGTAGAAGATCTGATAGATTTTGAGCATTCGGGAAACGCTGCCTTCATCGGACTGAATTTGCCCGAAGGAGAGTTTGTCAGCAAAAAGATCGCCGCAGATGTCAAAGAATATGCCGCGGCCCTGTTCGAATTTTTCCGCGAATGCGATCGTAAAGGCATCGCGGTTATTTATTGTCAGGCAGTTCCCGAAAAGGGAATCGGGAAAGCTTTGATGGACAGAATTAAAAGAGCAAGTTCCGGATAGAAACTGGAAACGTCCGCGAAGTGGACGAATTTAATAGCGTCGGGAGGATCCCGACGTTTCGATGAAATGAATCTCCCGTCCCTGAAGGGGACATATTTAATTGCTCCCTTTCAGGGAGCGTTCTGATTGTCGATCGTTTCGTAGGGTTACGGCCTTCGGCCTTACCCTACGCTATTAAATTTGTCCCTTTCAGGGACGCTTTCTGTTAGAGTGGCCGGACGGCGACGACGGCGAGAGCTTTGTTTTCGGCTAAGATCTGGGAGTTTAAGTTTTCAGCCTTGGTTAATTTTTCAAGCGAACGAAGGGGCACGAGAACGAGCAGAGGTTTTCCGTCTTCTTTTATGATCTCGCGAAGCTCAGCAGGGTTTTCGAACTTTCGCTGTGTCCCATCTGTGTTTCTAATAAGCCTTCCGGCGGCGTAAAATTCGGCGTTGTGCGACACGGTGTCGAATCCGGCAACTCTCGATTCGGCAAAGCCGCTGTTATCCGCTGTCCAGATCAGACGCCGCACAGTGTCGCCATCAGCAAAAGACGGCAGGACAAAAAGAACGATCCCGACGATCACGGCGAAGGTCGCGAAAGCCGTGGCTTGCAGCAGAGATCGGCGGCGTTCCGATCCGCCGATGAAAGTGTAAATGGCGTCGCCGCAAAGGATCATGGCCGCCGGCAGAGACGGCAGAATGTAGCCCGGAAGTTTTGAACCTGAAAATGTAAAAAAGACGAGCGGGACGAGCATCCAGGCAAACGCAAAGATCCGCAGGCGGCTTCGGCCGTCCAAGATCGGCCGCCGGAAAATGTTTTTAACGGCTTTATATAAAGAAACGAAAAAGAACGGGAACCACGGAAACGTCATCAGCGGCAGCACGATAAAAAAGAAATAGAACGGCTGCGGATGCATGTATTTGTTGGACGTATATCGCTGAAAATGATGCTGGATAAAAAATACGTCTATGAATTCGCGGCCGTTGCGCATGTAAACCGGAAGATACCAAACCGCCGCGACCGCCAGTGCGACCAGAGTTCCCCAAACGATGCTGACGAAAAAACTACGCGACGGAAATTTGAGCGAGAGAACGTAATAGAAAGCCACGATCGCAAAGGGAAAAACAATGCCGACCAAACCTTTCGCTAGCAACGCCACGCCAATAAAAAAATAAAACGCAAAAAGAGAAAGCCAGCGTTTAAACTTTTCGTCCGGACCGCTTTCGCTATAGATAAAAAATCCGGCCAGCGATGCCGTTATCGGAAATGTTAGGACAATATCAAAACTCGCTCCGCGCGAAAAAGCGATCATTCCGATCGACGAAGCCGCCGCTAGGGCTATCCAGTTAGGGAGATTTTTAGAGTTCGGCGAGTTTTCCGAGTTGGGAGAGTTTTCTGAGTTTGCAGGAGTTTTTCCGATAGTGCAGCGTGCGAGTATCCACAAACTAAAAATAGTTCCCAGTCCGCAGAGAGCCGAGCCGATGCGTGCGGCGTGTTCGGAAACGCCGAAAATATTGAACGAGGCGATCTGCAGCCAATACAGCAACGCAGGTTTTTCGAACCAGTTGAAACCACCAAGCATGGGCGTTACCCAATCTCCGCGCATATACATTTCGCGGGCGATCTCCGTATAACGCGGTTCGTCAGGCCCGAGCAGCGGAAAATTGAGACCGAAAAAATAAACGAAAACCACCAAAACCGCAATGAGCGGCCAAATATATCTGAGGCGTATGAATTTTTCCTTTTCGGGCTTCATTTGTTATTCGGTATGTTATGAACGAAAATGTAAAGCGATTATAGCAACGTTCAAGGGACAAATAATAATGACAAAGCTAAGAACAGCCGCGATCGGAACCGGAAGTTTGGGCCGGCACCACGCGAGAAACTACGCAGAATTTGCCGCCGAAGGGAAGATCGAATTCGTCGGCGTGTGCGATCTCGACGAAGCGACGGCCGCGAAGCTCGCCGCTGCGCACGGATGCGAAGCATTTACGGATTGGCGGGAACTTTTGGATAAAGTGGACGCTGTTTCAATCGCCACGCCGACGGAAACGCATTGTGAAATTGCCTGTGCATTTTTAGAAAAAGGTGTTCACGTTCTGGTCGAAAAACCGATGGCACTGAGCGTCGTCGAATGCGACCGGATGATCGCGGCAGCGGAAAAAACGGGCGCAAAGTTAATGGTCGGACAGCTCGAACGCTTCAATCCGGCGATGGTTGCTCTCCGGCCGCACGTTACCGACCCGCTTTATTTCGAGATACACAGAGTTTCGCCTTTTCCGAACAGATCTTTGGATGTGGATGTAGTTTTGGATGTGATGATCCACGACCTCGACGCGGTTCAGTGGCTCGTCGGTGAAGACGTCAGAGTTTCGGATATACACGCGGTTGGGATAAATGTGGTATCGGACAAAGTTGACGCCGCCAACGCGCGTATCGAATTTGAAAATGGTGCCGTCGCGAACATAACCGCTTCGCGGATAGGCACGGAAAAGATCAGAAAGACCAGATTTTATCAGACGGGTTCATATGTGGTTCTGGATTACGGAACGAAGTTTTCTTCAATAACATCACTCGATCCGGAAGCCGCGATCCCACTTTTGGGGATCTCAATAAATCGTCTGGAAATTACGGATGTGGAACCGCTGCGTGCGGAAATTGATTCGTTTATAAATTCGATCGTGGATGATTCGCCCGTAGCCGTAACCGGCCAAGACGGCCGCCGAGCCGTGGAATTAGCCGTCGGCGTTCTGGCTAAAATAAAAGCTCATCGGGAAAGATTGAATGTATGATGGGAAGGAATTAACACAAAGACGCGGGTGCGCCTTTGCGTTTAATTCATTAAGCGGCGGCTTCGGCGTTCCTGTTTGCCATTACCGCGAGCCATTCTTTTGTTTTGTCGAGTCTTTCCCGTCCATTCGGAGCACTTAAGATAAGTTTTTCCAAATGCTGGAACGCCTCGGGGTTTCCCCATTTTTCGCGTAATTCATCGAGCAGCGGTTCGATCTTTGCAAAGACAATAATATGTTCGCCTGCGGAATCCGCAAACATATCTGCGTCGATCGCACCATGATTTACAAGCGAAGCGGCCATATTCCAATAAGAAGTTACCATTCTGAGATAGCCGCCGACTTCCGGGTCCATCATCGTTTGAATATACTGGTCCGCACTCGTCGGAGTGAAACCGAACATCCAATCGCGAGCCTTTCTCATCGTTGCTTCGCGGCGAAGGTCGTATAATTTAAGTATCAGATCTGCTGATTCAAATTTGCTCATATTCTTTTTACCTCTGAAAAAATAATTTAGAATTGAAGTCTATTTTGGCGGCCGCGTATTGTCAATACTTCGCGAGAAAGCTGTTCGCGAAATGTAACCCGACGAAAAATCTAATAGAATAAAGGCAAATGCAGAACGAAATTTCAAATTTTCTGAGAGGGAGGATCGCCGCCAACGATTTTCCTTCGGCGGTTTATCTTGTGGCGGAAAAAGGCGAGATCGTTTTTCAGGACGCTCTCGGTTTTGCCGTCGTCGAGCCGGAAAAGATCGAAGCAAAACTCGACACGATCTATGATCTGGCAAGCCTCACGAAAGTTCTGGTGACCGGATTGCTTGCCGCGATGTTGGTCGAACAGGGAAAGATCAAAATTGATGACAAGGCGAGCAAATATCTAGATAAATTTAGCGCCGGAAGATATTCGGAAGTCACGATCAAACAATTAGTAACTCATACATCGGGTTTGCCGGCTTGGCTCCCCTTTTATTTAACGCCCAATGGTCGCGACACCGAAGAAACTATCGTAGCTTCTTCTGCAAAACCGGATCAGGAAGCTGTGACCTACAGTGATCTGAATTTTTTGTCGCTCCAGCTTATCATTGAAAAAATAGTCGGCGACACTCTGGAGAATATCGCGAAAAGCAATATTTTTGAACCGCTTCGATTGCTCGATACTTCTTACAACCCACTCGAAGAGCTGAAGCACAGAATCGCGGCGAGCGAGAAAGGCAATGAATACGAAAAAAATACCTGCGTCGAGCTTGGTTACTTGAAGAATCCGGTCACGCCGGATCTTCGGCAAGCAGAAATGCCCGATCCAGTCGATCACGCATTCCGCGATCAACAGATCTGGGGCGAAGTTCATGACGGCAATGCTTATTTTATGAAAGGCGTCGCAGGTCACGCGGGTTTGTTTTCGACCGTTGTGGAAGTTTTTAAGATCGCGCAGCAGTTTTTAGCGAACGAAACAAAGCTCCTTAAACCGGAGAGCTGCGAACTATTTCGCACCAATTTTACTCCGGGTTTGAACGAAGATCGCTCGTTTGCTTTTCAGCTTGCTTCGACCGCGGATTCAACAGCCGGAACTAAAATGCCGCCGGATAGTTTCGGACATTTGGGTTTTACGGGCACATCGCTGTGGATCGACCCGGAAAACGAAAGAATTTTCATTCTGTTAACTAATCGAACGCATGCGCATCGAGCTGCCATTCACAAATATCAATGCCGTTCGGCGAAAATTTCACGATCTCGCAATACAATGTATGAATTCCATTCAAAAAAGTTAGCAACGAAACAGGACTCTTTTTAATCAAAACACACGCTTTCCCCAAAGCCGATTTTCCAAAGGAAATTCAAACTATGAAGAAAGTGATAATTGCCGCCATCTGTCTGGGAATGTTGAGTTTAGGTGTTTTTGCACAAACCACAAAAACTCGACCACGAGTAGTTGCTACGCCCGAACCGCCATCGATCAAAGGCGGCTCAACCAATTCGAACCGCCGTCCGCCGGTTTTTAGTGGCGGCAATGATCGAACTGATGACCAAGAAGTCATCGCTGACGATCCGGGAGCCGATGATGTAATTCGCGTCGAAACAAACTTGGTTACGATGCCGGTTTCAGTGTTGGATCGAAACGGCCGGTTTGTGAGCGGTTTGACACAGCGTGATTTTCGTATCTTTGAGAACGGCAAGGAACAGAAAGTAGATTATTTTCAGTCTGTTGAGCAGCCATTTACGGTCATTTTAATGATCGATGTGAGCCCTTCGACGCAATACAAGATCGACGAGATCCAAGACGCCGCGATCGCTTTCATCGACCAGCTACGGAATAACGACAAGGTGATGGTTGTTGCATTTGACGATCGGACGCATGTACTTTCGCCAGTAACGAACGACCGAAGGCTTTTGAGAAACGCGATCCGCCAAGCGGAGTTCGGTGACGGAACGAGCCTCTACGAATCGGTTGATCGGGTCATAAACACCGAACTTACTCGCATACAAGGTCGAAAAGCGGTCGTTTTGTTTACCGATGGCGTTGATACAACATCCCGGCGGGCAAATTATGAAAGCACTATCGCAGACGCTGAAGAAACGGACGCAATAATTTACACGATCCGTTATGATACTCAACGGGATCAGCCGGGAGGTGGCGGGCGTTCGGGAAACATTGGTGTCGGCGGCATTATAAGTATTCTTCTTGGTGGAAAAATTCCTCCGGGAGGAATGGGCGGCGGTTCTGCGGGCTCGAGTCCTGCGGAATATCGTAAAGGAAAACAATATCTTGATGAACTTTCGCGGAGAAGCGGCGGGCGGAATTTTGAAGCACTGAGTTTGGCGAATTTGGAAAATGCATTTTCCGGAATTGCGGAAGAACTTCGCAGGCAATACTCGCTCGGATATTATCCGGAAACTGTTGGCAGGAAAGGCGACCGACGGCAAATACAAATACGCGTTATGAAACCGGATCTGGTCGTCCGTGCGAAAACAAGTTATATAGTTGGAGAAAGCGGAACGTAAGAACAGTTTGCAGTTGTTAGGGAAGAGGGTTAAGCAGGCTAAAGAGCAAGAAGCCGAATCAAATTCGGCTTCTATGCGAGATAAATTCTCATTTAAATATTCGTTCCATCAGGCACTACAGCGTTTTTAGGAATGATGATGATGCCATCGCGGATATAATACATTCCATTCTCGTCATCTTTTTCCTGAATTCCCGAATTATTCATTAGAATTACATTCTTTCCAATGCGGGCATTTTTATCTACGATCGCTCCGCGAATGAACGAGTTTTGACCGATGCCGATATGCGGCACGGAAGAATCTGCAGAAGTTTCTAGGTCTCCTAGCGGTTCGAAGTCATCCGAACCCATAATTATCGAGTTTTCAATACGGACACCTGCGTCGATGCGGCTGCGAAGTCCGATTATTGAATTGCGGGAATACAATCCATTCAATATACAAGCTTCGCTTACGAGCGTGTCGCCAATATCACAGTCCTGCAATTTGGACGGCGGCAGGTAACGGCTGCGCGAATATATCGGAGCTTCGGTATCGAAGAAATTAAATTTCGGAAGAGCGGCAGCCAGATCAAGGTTTGCATCATAGAAAGCCTTGATCGTTCCGATATCTTCCCAATACCCTTCGAAAAAATGGGCCTGTACATTGCAATTATCGATCGCAGAAGGAATTATCTCGCGGCCAAAATCTACGCCATCGGGGTCGGCGGCGAGCAACTCGATCAGCCGAGAATAATTAAAAACATAAATTCCCATCGAAGCTAGATATGGGCGTTTTGCAGCTTCCTCTTCGGATAAGCCGAAACTTCTAGTATCGACAGCCATCTCATCAAGGGCTTCGCCTTTTGGCTTTTCGCGAAACTGAATTATTTTTCCATCGCTATCGGTCTTTAGGAGGCCAAATTCTTCGGCTTCGGATCTGTTACATGGAATGACCGAAACCGTTAGATCGGCATTAGTTTCATTATGCCTTTTAAGAAATTTGCGATAATCCATCCGATAAAGATGGTCGCCGGAAAGTATGACAAGCGTATCGACACGCCAATCGCGCAAATGCGGCAGCATCTGCCGGACGGCGTCTGCGGTTCCTTGGAACCACTCTTTATTTTCTTTTGTCTGCTCTGCCGCAAGAACTTCGACGAAGCCGGTTGAAAAAGTTGAAAAACGATATGTCCGCGAGATATGGCGGTTGAGCGAAGCCGAATTATATTGCGTCAAAACAAAGATCTGCGTAATGTCCGAATTGATGCAGTTAGAAACCGGCACATCGATGAGCCGATATTTTCCGCCAAGCGGAACAGCCGGTTTTGAACGATCTCGTGTAAGCGGAAAGAGCCGAGAGCCGGCACCGCCGCCGAGGATCACTGCTACGACATTTTTGTTTTTAGCCATATATTCAGATCGATCTAACGATGTTTTTATCACCCTTAGCATAGCGGTAAATGCTTACATAATTCAACTTCTTTCTTATTTCAGTCGTCTTAGCCGGAACTTTTATGGTTCTACAAAGCGTATATTTATGTTAAGTTTGCAGTGCTGAACCGACTGAGTTTCGCCTAAAGCATTGAAAAATATATGTGGTATTGGACAAAACTTCTAATTCTGATCTTTGCCGGAGCTGTACTTGTTTGGCTCACATATGAGGTAATAACTTTTCCAAGCATCGGGAAATTGCGGACGGAAAATCCTACAACTACATCGATGATAGAATTCGCAGATCGTCGGATGCGCGTGCCGATGGTCAGACGCCAAAAGAGCCGTATATGATCTGGATGCCGATGGAGCAGATCTCGCCAAATTTGCAGCGAGCGGTTTTGGCCGGTGAAGATTCGCGATTTTTTGAACACCATGGCTTTGATTGGGATTCGATCCAAAAAGCCTGGGACGAAGCGGTCAAAGAAGGCGAAAAAGAAGCAAAAGAAGAAGGCGATTACGATCCGAACGATTGGATACCGCCGATGCCGAGTTTTAAACGAGGAGCTTCGACGGTAACTCAGCAGCTCGCCAAAAATCTTTATCTTTCCGAAGACCGAAATTTTTTGCGAAAAGGCCGCGAAGCTTTATACACATATTTTCTGGAAAAAGATCTTATCAAAAAAGCGCATTCTGGAGATATATCTGAATGTGATCGAATGGGGCGACGGCGTTTATGGTGCCGAAGCCGCTTCGCGGACGTATTTTAAGAAGAGTGCATCAAACCTTTCTCGTGAAGAAGCTGCTTTTCTTGCGGCAATGATCCCGAGCCCGCTCAATGTCTTCAATCCTGCGAAAAACAGAAAACGCGTGGTCCGAAGACAACGCGTTATCCTGAAATATATGAATGGGATAAAGTTGAAATACTAGTTGTCGGTTGTCAGTTTTCGGTTGTCAGTTTTCGGCAGTTCTTTTACGCCGGCTGCTGACAAATCGACGAAAGAAGCAATTTACTACTGATTACTGACAACCGACCACTGACCAATATTTCCTATTTTCCGACGATCTTCATCTCATTAAGTATCCATCCGGCGTTGCCGAATTTCTCTGTAACAAAAAGAACAAATCGGATATCGACCGATATTGTCCGGTTGTAATGCGGATCGAAATACAGATCGTTTCCGAGACCTTCATAGTTTCCGTCAAAACAAATTCCGACCTGTTCGCCTTTGCCGTTAAAAACAGGACTGCCGGAATTCCCGCCGATGATGTCGTTGTTCGAAAGAAAATTGACAACCACGCTGTCGCCTTCGCCAAAACGGCCGAAGTCTTTTGCAGCTTGCAGATCTTTTAATTTCTGCGGCATATCAAAAGGCGGTTTGCCGGTGTCTTTTTCGAGCATCCCTTTCATCGTCGTAAATGGAGTGCGGAATTCTGCTTCACGCGGGCTGTAACCGGTTATGTTTCCGAACGAAAAACGAAGCGTCGAATTTGCGTCCGGATAAGGCGTGATGCCTTTCATCTCTGCCATTCCTTGCTGATAAAGCAGACGCAGATCACCGATCCTTTCACCGAATGCAACAGCACGTTCGTTCGCTTCGATCTTTGCCTTTAGGATCCCAACGGCGAGATTGTAAGGATTATCACGTTCAGGGCGGAAATCCATCGTTCGCGGTCCGTATAGAGCGGCGATCGTTTCGGGCGTCCAATAATTTCCCTCGGCGATCGATTCGGCAAACTTTGCTTCTTCGGCTTGGCGTTCTTTTCCTTTGAATTTTCCAAACAGATTTTCGGCGGCTTCAAATTTTTGGCCGGCCGGAAGTTCATCGAACTGATGCAAGAAATACTTGATCATTTCACGTTCGTAGATCGGCTCTCGGCCTTCAAGCGATTTTTTGATCTTTTCAACAAGTTCTGCCCGCTCCGCATCGGTTTTGATCATTTTATTCTGTTCGGCCGCAACAGCGGCTCCAAAGATCGCACTGAAAACCGGCATAGTGGTATCCGGTATCCGGCGGATCAGAACATCGCGTTTTGCGAGGGCATTTGACGTTGCGGAAACTGACGCCAGATCTGCAAGTACAGTTCCATATTTAGCTTTGCGTTCGGGCTTTTCATTGATCCAGGTTGTGAAGCGCTGCTTCTTCAGCCCGGCGTTTATCGACGGCGTCTGAGAATGCCAATCTTTCGGCTCCGCCGTAATAGACTTTTCGTGCGTTATCAAAACTTGCGATGTCCGATTGAAGCTCGATGCGTTTTTCTTCGTTTGTTTCGCCGATCATTCGCAGAGAGTCAGCTCTTGTTTGCAGCCACGAAGCTAGGAAAGGGAAATTCGTTTCCTCTGCATATTCTATTGATTGCGATTCGCGGTAACGCGTCGTTCGTCCCGGATAACCAAGAACGAAAACGAAGTCGTTATCCTTTAATCCGGCAATACTCATTGTCAAAAACTTTTTCGGTTTGTAAGGAACATTATTAGGCGAATATTCAGCCGCCGTTCCATCCGGAGCGACATAAGCACGGAGAAACGTGAAATCGCCGGTGTGACGTGTCCATTCGAAATTATCCGGATCGCCGCCGAAAACGCCGATGTTCCTTGGCGGAGCGTAAACGACGCGAATGTCTTTTAGTTCGTGGGTTTGATAAAGATAGAAGAAATAGCCGTCATTCAGCACCTGCACGCGAACGATCGAACCATTCGGAGCTTGGCCCTGTTCGGCGGTTTGCAAAGCTTCCATGTTAGTTTTCAGGGCCGCTGCTAATGCTTCACCTTTCAAGTTCTCAGTTCCTTGGCGAACTTTTGCCGTGACGTCCTCTTCGCGTTCGGTGATAAAGACGGAATAACCTTTTGCCGGAATTTCACCTGCTCGGCTGTCGGTTCGAAATCCTGTTTCGACAAGGTCTTTTTCCGGCGTCGATGCTTGCACAAGTGCATCAAACCCGCAGTGGTGATTAGTTAGGATAAGTCCTTCGGGAGAAACAAATTCCGATGAACAGCCGATGCTCAAACGAACGACCGCTTCGGTAAGTCCGCCGCCTTTTGGATTATAAATTTCCGACGGGCTGATCTTCAGGCCGCGTTTTTTTAAGTTCAGGTTTGCGATCTGATCCGGGGTGTACATTCCTTCGTCCGGCTTGGCCGCAGCGAAGGGAACTGACGACAGAAGAAAGGCTGTTATCAATAAGACCGAAAAGATCGAGTTCTTGAGAGGTTTCATATTCTATTTTCCTTTTAATAAATTTTTGTTGATGGAACTGTTAATGATTATAGCCCATTATCGTAAGTGGCCGGTAATCGCTAAATACGTCCGGAAGGAAAACCGAGCCCCTTTTTCTGAACGACCGACCTCTCGGACATGTGCGTTGAATGTTTCGCCTTCGCTTACGCCCAGGCTTCCGTGCAAATTAAAAAGAGGCCGTCCGGATCATTTTCCAGACGGCCCCGGCTATTTTTTAGAAAAACACCTAATTCAATTTCGTTAACTCGGTCGGTTCGGCCGGAAGAAAACGTCTTGGGTTTATAGGTTTATCATTAAAACGAAGTTCGTAATGAAGATGCGGTCCGGTCGAACGTCCGGTTGAGCCGATGAATGCGATCAACGCACCGCGTGACACTTGGTCGCCGATCTCTACATCGATTTTCGATAGATGGCCGTAACGAGTTGTGATGCCATTGCCATGGTCGATCTCGATCATGTTTCCGTATCCGCCCTGCCATCCGGCTTTTGTAACTGTGCCGTTCGCCGGAGCGACAACGAGATCGCCACGGTCTCCGTCGATATCCATGCCGCCGTGAAACTCATAGGTTCTTCCGCCAAATGGGTTGCGTCTGAAACCGAATTCATTATTGATCTTGCCCATATGAGCCCAGATCGAAGGAATGAACGCAGGATCAGCCGTAGATCGGATAACCGCAATCTGCCGGTCCATTTCGGCATCTTCTGAATCTGTTTCGTTTGAGAATGGTCCGCCGCTGTTGAAAGCAACGTTCTTGGAATCTTCGGGACGTGAATAATCGATAGAACCGGGAAGCGATGCTTTAGCGGTCAAAGCGGTTTTGGCCTGAGCCTCAACTGCGATGCCGAAAATGCCGGCAAAATATTGATCTATCGAATCTGAATTATTGACAACACCGGAAACGCCGGCACCGAGTGTGAATATTCCTAATATAAGTGCAAAACTAAATAAACTATTACGAACATGTTTCTGTGAAACTTCTATCCGTTTAATATAGATACGTGATTTAAATGAATGCTTTAATAGAAAAGTATAAAACTTGTCGTTTTTCTGCATTATGCTTTTAAGCTCCTTTCAATGATTACGTGCCGGAAACAAGCGTTCCAGCACACGGAATCACGCAAGAATAGCCGCGAGCGACTAACGCGAAACCTGATTAATAATAATAAAGACCAATGTATTAACTTTGATCACCCGAATTTATGGAAAAATCTCCAAAAAGTATGAATTTAGAGATAATATACAGAAGCCGTTCGAAAGGCAAGTTGGGGTAGATGCCCGAACGGCTTTGATTATATAACAAAAACGTAAAGAATTACTAGGAAGCTTTGGGCTTTTTCGATCGCATGCCCGAAATGATCAATATCGCGACGCCTAAAAATACGGCAACAAACGCGACGACGATCAATACTTTCAAGGCAAAGGTCAGTAAACCGATGAATGCGATCGCCGATTTTAAGAATGCGATCGCCAATGCTACCAACACCAAAATGCTCCCGACGACACCACTAGCTTTTAAGAAGATCATATTAAAACTCCAATGAAAGTATATCCGAAAACCTATTGGCTTTTCCAGCCGCCGCTTCTCTGCTGAGTCGTGTAATCTGATCTGTCGCGGTATTCGCTGCTGCGGCGATCGACCGAATCACTCAATGCACTTACAAATCTCGGTTCGTAGGACGAAACCGTTTCAGGCTCAGACGGCTTGAAAATATATCCGCGAAGAATATAGACACCCAAACCGATCAGCATTGCCGGAAGCAGTCCTCGCATCAAACCGCGAAGGTCGAACAGCGTCTGCAGTAGAAATGCCGAACCTAATACTGTTAAGACGATCCCCCAGAGCTTCGGGTTTCCCGCAAAACGTTTTACAAAAATATCCTCGGCGACATCGGGCGTTAAACCGGAGCGGATCATCTTTGCGGTGCGAAACGCATCAAGCAAAGCAAATGCCCACATTCCCATAAAGCCTAAAACAAATATGAATGTTCCGCCGGTTAAGATCGCCATTTGAAACAAACCGACAAAAACACCGAAATAAACCAAAGCTTTCAGCGTTTGGCCGTTATAAGCCGCACCCAAACCCGGACAGATGAACGAGAGAATGGCTGCAATGACCGGCGATGTTTGCCGTTTTACGAACGGAATGTAATTCGATTGGTTATGATTGCGTAATAGATCGATGCCTGAAACGATACAGTCCTGGCAATACGGAAATCCTTTGATACGGTGGTCGCATGCCGGGCAAAGCGGTTTGCCGCATCCATTACATTGGACGCCGGCTACATTTTGACTGTGATAGGCACAATTCATTGCTTATTTTCCGTTCGGTCCGTCAACATAGGTCGTTCCGTTGACCGGATCGCCCTCGGACGACTGCGTACCTTTCTCCGCTCCTAAGGCCGAAGCTCCTTGATGATACGTCTGCTCGGCCAATTCAAAACTTCGTGTATAAATACCGGCGAGCGAACCATCGGCCGAAACCGTCTGGCTAAAGATGAGCACTGCAAAGAGCATCATCATCGCAACCGGTGCGAGTTGCGGAACGGAGATCGGGAAACTCAAAGAGCGAACCCATTCGACCATCTGCGATACGCGCGATGCTTGTTTCGATGCGGCTTTCGCTGTGCCGATCGTCTGCTGCAATATTCGCCGATGCAAACCTGCAGGTAAAGGCAATTCTTCAAGCTTGAAATTAACACAAGCCGCCAGCGAGCGAACGACCGCTCCCGGAAGATCGGTGCATTCTTCGCAAAGAACGGCGTGGCGTTCCCAGCGGTGAAAAACTTTCGCCGGCAAAAATCCGTCGAGATAGTCCGTCAGATGTTCTTCGAATTCTTCGCACTTCATCGCGGCATTCGGCATTGTTTTTGCCAAAATGCGTGCTTCGAGGCTGACGACCTGAAATTTCGGTTCGGCGATGTCGCGGCAAATTTCCATTGACGAGCGAACTTCGTTGAGCAGCGAATGGCAAAGCGGGCATGAAAGAGCATGAGCCGCGACAGCTTTGTGCTCAGTCGCTTCCAGTGCTTTATCCAAATAATCAGTCAGCAGTTCTTCGAACCGCGAGCAGTTTATTAAATTTTCATTCGCGTAACCCATATAAATAACCCTAAACCTTGTAGTTATGGACGTTTTCCTGTCCAATATTTTGCCGACCTATCCGTTCCTTCTGTCCCACTGTGCTGTCCCGCTGTCCCATGTCCCAACTCGCGCCTTTTCTGGCTAAATGGTCACGACTCTCATCCGCCGCAATATCTTTGCCAATTCGATGCGGCCGCGGTTTATCCGCGATTTTACGGTGCCTTCGGGTATCTGCAGCACATCGACGATGTCCTGATAGGTCATTTCTTCGATGTCCCGCAGGATGACGCACGTTTTCAGGTCCGGCGGCAATTTATCAATTCCTTCCTGCACTTGTGCAGCCAATTCGCGTCGTTCGAGCTCTTTATGAGCCGATGTTCCGACCGCTCTTAGATGATATGAATGATCATCGACGGTGTCCGCCATTGTATTCTGCGGATTTCGCTGCCGGTGGCGATAATCATCTATCACCAAATTTCTCGCAAGCCGCATCAGCCAATTGGCAAGATCACCTTGCTTCGGATCATATTGATCCAAAGTTTTGTAGATCCTTACAAAAACTTCTTGCGTAAGGTCCTCAGCACCTTCGACACTGGATGTAAAACGGTAAGCAAGGTTGAATATCCGCCGCGAAAATGAAGAGACGATCTCTTCCCACGCAACTCCATCGCCTGCCCGAGCCCGTCTAACCAGCTCTGCACCGTTCGATCCCGATTCTGCTTTAAGTGCTTCCAAACGCGTTCTTCTCCAGTCGCAATTGCCAATCCCGCAAAAAGCAACAAAGCAATAAAGCTACCTTGTCAACCATTTATTACGAACTGCAATTTCTAAAGTTCCAACTAAAACTTTACACTAAAATGAGCAATTTTCGGATAGTTGCCATGAAATTTTTCATCTGGTTTAATTGGCGTTCGCATTTTTAGCCTTAATAAAGTATCTTTTCATTTCTGCCGTTGATCTGCTTTTTTAATCCACGAACGGCTGTTTTTGAAGCTTGAAGAAGTATCTAAAATTCATCATTCTATTTTTGTTGGCCGTTCTGATCCTATGGTTCTTTATGCGGAATCTGGATTGGCAGCTAGTCAGTGAAAGCTTTCGTCGTGCCGATCCTTATTATTTGACCATTTCGGTATTTATAATTTGTCTTGGCTATCTGTTGCGTGCGATACGCTGGCAAGTACTGCTGGCGCCGATAACGCCGTCGAGTTTAAAGGAATTATTTGCAACGACGACGGTCGGTTTTACGGCGATCTTTCTTATCGGCCGTGCCGGCGAGATCGTCCGGCCGATGTGGCTTCCGATGCGCGATCCGCGTGTGCGGCCATCGGCGGCTTTGGTCACGCTTGGTCTGGAACGCATTTTCGACCTGGCGGCGATCGTCTGTTTCTTTGCTGCGAACCTTATATTTTTTAACGTTCCGCCGGGACGCGAAGAAGAATTCGATTGGGTCGCGACGGTCGGCGTCCTGATGCTGGTCGGAGTTGTCGTGGGTTTCGCGTGCCTGATCGTTTATCAAAAGATATCGCCGAAATTCATTCGCTGGGCAGAAACGGCCACGAAAAAGCGTTTTATTCCGAATCGCATACGGCTGATATTTTTAAGTTTACTGAGGCAGTTGGCGTCCGCTCTCGAGATTTTGGAAGATTGGCGAGCGGCTTTCTGGGCGATTTTTTGGACATTTATGCTTTGGTTGGCCATCGCGGTTCCGACGTGGCTTGTTCTGCTTGCCTTTAATATGCCGATATCTTTTAGCGATTCGCTCTTTATAATGGGCTTTGCGGCGATAGGTTCGGTTGTCCCGACACCGGGCGGAGCGGCCGGAGCTTTTCACGTTGCTACGGCGGCCGGTTTGCTGTTTCTGCGTCCCGATATCCCGCACGAAGACGTGGCCGCGATGGCGATAGCCATGCATTTGGTATATTTTGCACCGGCGATCGTGTTTGGTTTATATTATTTCGCGGATGGTGATATAAGTATTGAACGATTCCGTGGTTTGCTCTCAAGCGACAACGCCGTAGAAGAGATCGAAACCGATTCGCCGAACGCCCAAGTCGAAGCCTGAAACCGATAAATTATGCGATGCCCATTTTGCACACATGTTGAAGACAAGGTAGTCGATTCGCGCGAAACGAAAGACGGAGATGCCATCCGCCGCCGGCGCGAATGCCTCAACTGCAGCCGCCGTTTTACGTCGTATGAACGCATTGACGAAATTCCGTATATGGTCGTGAAAAAGAACGGCCAGCGGGAATTGTTTGAACGCAGCAAGGTTTTGTCCGGCGTAATGCGTGCTTGCGAAAAGCGGCCGATCTCGATGGGACAGCTCGAGGAAATAGTCGATAATGTCGAAAAAGCTGTGCAAGAAGCGAGTGACCGCGAAATGCCGACGGTTGATATCGGAGGCATAATTATGGATCGGCTCAAAACTCTCGATAAGGTCGCCTATGTTCGATTCGCCTCTGTTTATTTAGAATTTGAGGACGTTTCGGCGTTCATGTCAGAACTCAAAGATCTCGTCCACGCCCGCGACAAAGTACCAAAGAAAAGCTCGAAAAAAAGCAAAAAATAGCTCCGCAAGCTCTACGTTTTCACGAGCGGGTTTCCGCCTAAACAAACTCCGCAAAAGTGAAATTCTCAAACGTCTGATTCTGGATGCATTTCCAATGGGAATGTGTCGCACCTTATTTTAAATTTCAGACAGATGTGTGGGAGATATTTTTATGAAAAGAATAATTGGCGTTCTATGTCTATTAACGCTGGCTTTTTCGGGTGTTTTTGCGCAAAAGCGTGCGGTAAATACCGATAATTCGGCCCGGAGAAATGCGGCCGAAGCCCGCCAGGAAGCGATCGCCGAAGCGAATGACGCAAAACAGATCGCAGTTGCGGGGAAAAAAGCAGCGACAACAACTTCGGATTTTTACGACGAAGATTCCTTCGATAACAACGTTAAGTTTCTCGGCAGTTTTTATGCCGGAACGCTTTACGTCTATAACAGCTGCGATCCTGCGGTTCTCTTGAATGACCTCGGAATAACATTGGCCGCTGACGATCAATGCGCCGTTCATTCGCTGACAACGCCGATGACGACCGCGACTGTTGATAATTCGCTTTGGCAGATCACAATACCGAAAAAGACCGTCAAAAACGTTGTGTATGTAATGATAAACAAAGGCATTGGCTATGAATCATACGGAACAACGAACGGACAAGGAAGCGTGATTTTTAGCCCGCGTGTAACGATCATCAGCGATGCTTTGAATGATCCTGCCGCGATCGACCCGAACACCGGCTTGCCGATGAACGGAACTTTTACGACGCCACTTAATGGTTCCTATAACCAGGGCTTTCCGGTCAATGGTTTCTCATATAGTTATACGAACGATGCTTCGATCTCGAGCCGAGGCATTTCGCGTGATTATTTAGCCGCTCTCGGCCTGCCGCAGAATGTCATTAATAACTTCTTCAAAAAAGATATGACGCTGCAGTTCGGTTTTCGAGCCCGCATCGGCGGACCGATAGATTACGGTCAGTTCTATTACACGTATAGAATTTTAGGCCAGTAAACAAAGTACAAACCAGAAAAAGACGGACACGGCGACGTGCCCGTTTTTTCGTTTTTGCCCTTTTCCGCGCTTTTTTCTAACATAAAGGAATATGGTTGAAATTGAAGATTTTCCTTTGCCGGTCGCGGATAGCGATGTTACCGAACCGATGATGCAGATACCATCGGAACTGCCGGCGCTGCCGCTGCGCGATATCGTTATATATCCATTTATGATCGTGCCGCTTTTTGTTTCGCGCGATAAGTCGATCAAAGCGGTCGAAGAAGCATTGAAGGAAAATCGTATGATCGTTTTGGTTTCGCAGACCGACGTAAATACCGAAGATCCTGTGCAATCCGATCTTTATCAAACCGGCACGGTCGCGATAATAATGCGAATGCTGAAATTGCCTGACGGCCGTATTCGCATTTTGATACAAGGCTTGTCGCGGACAACGGTCGATTCCGTAAGTTCGAAAGGCGATTATGTAAAAGTCAAAATAACGCCGATATCGGAACCTCTGGCGCCGGAGAATTCTTTAGAGGTCGAAGCTTTGGTTCGCAATGTACGCGGTTCGATGGAACGAGCCGCAAGCCTTGGCAAAAATATCTCGCCGGAAGTTCTGGCTATCATCGCAAATCTTGATGACGCCGGAAGATTGGCTGATCTGGCCGCATCGAATCTGGAATTGAAGGTCGAAGATGCACAAAGCGTCCTCGACATTTCCGAACCGGTAAAACGTCTGCGTCGCGTCAACGACCTTTTAAGCAAAGAGATCGACGTATTGACCGTTCAGCAAGAAATAAATACGCAGGCAAGAGCCGATATCGATCGTTCACAGCGTGAATATTTTTTGCGGCAGCAGCTCAAAGCGATCCAAACCGAACTCGGCGAAGGCAACGAACTTTACGAAGAGATCGAACAATATCGCGACAAGATCTTAAAGGTAAAAATGCCGGAAAACGCCGAGGAAGAAGCTCTGCGGCAGCTGAAAAAGCTTGAGCGTATGCATCCGGATACGGCTGAAACGGCGACGCTGAGGAATTGGCTCGACATTATGATCGATCTGCCGTGGGCGGAATCTTCGAAAGACAATCTCGATCTGAAAAAGGCAGAAGCGATCCTCGACGAAGATCATTACGGACTCGAACGTGTCAAAGAACGTATGATCGAAGCTTTGGCTGTCCGCAAGCTTATCGAAAAACCGAAAGGCTCGATCCTTTGCCTTGTAGGACCGCCGGGAGTCGGTAAAACTTCGCTTGGACGATCGGTCGCTCGTGCGTTGAATAGGAAATTTGTCCGCTTGAGCCTTGGCGGTTTGCATGACGAAGCCGAGATTCGCGGCCATCGTCGAACTTATGTCGGTGCGATGCCGGGTCGAATAATTCAATCGGTTCAACAAGCCGGAACGAATAATCCGCTGATAATGCTCGACGAGATCGACAAGGTCGGCGCCGATTTTCGCGGAGATCCGATCGAGCGCGCTGCTTGAGGTTCTCGATCCGGAACAGAATGGTTCGTTTCGCGACAACTATTTGGGGATAACTTTTGATCTGTCGAATGTAATGTTCATGACGACAGCGAATGTTTTGGATACGATCCAGCCGGCCCTTCGCGACCGTATGGAAATAATTTATCTTTCCGGCTACACCGAAGAAGAAAAGCACGAGATCGCAAAGCGGCATTTGATACCGAAACAGATCGAAGAGAACGGTTTGGCGAAAACGGATGTCAGATTTGATAAACGTTCGATCGCTTTGATGACTTCGGAATATACGCAGGAAGCCGGCTTGCGACAGCTTGAGCGTGAGATCGGCAAAGTTTGCCGGAAGGTCGCACGACAAAAGGCTGAGCTCGGCAAAAAATTTAAAGTGGTAAAAGTTACCGCGGAAAATCTGAAAGATTATCTGCGAACGCCGAAAGTTTTCAATGAATCGGCTTTGAAGAAGAACGAGATCGGCACGGTTACAGGTTTGGCGTGGACGGCGGTTGGCGGTGAGATATTGTTTATCGAAGCTTTGCGGACCAAAGGCAAAGGCAAGCTTTTGCTAACCGGACAACTGGGCGAAGTTATGCAGGAATCGGCGCAAGCGGCTTATACTTATGCAAAAGCTCGCGCTTCGCAGCTCGGCATCGCCGATGATCTGATCGAAAATTCTGATATCCACATACATCTTCCCGAAGGTGCGATCCCAAAAGATGGGCCTAGTGCGGGTATTACAATGGCGACGGCTTTGGTGTCAGTTTTGGCTCGTCGGCCGGTTCGAAAGGACGTCGCGATGACCGGCGAGATCACATTAAGAGGCAACGTGCTGCCGATCGGCGGAGTCAAAGAAAAATTGCTGGCTGCGCGGCGTGCAAAGATCAAAACGGTGATCTTGCCGGAACCGAACCGCCGCGATCTGGCTGAAATGCCGAAGGAAGTTTTGGAAGATCTGACGTTTATTTTTGTCGAATCTGTCGATCAGGTTTTTGACGAAGCGTTGCTTGAGGCAAAGGCGAACCGAAAATCGGCTGGAAAATGATCTTTTGAGGTGTTCACGAAACGGCGATTTTATTGATTATTTACCGTAATTATGCTACTTTTTAATGTCGTTTTATAAGCGGCGAAATGGAACTTTTTCAGTTCACCTGCGTTAATTAAATAGCGATCATAATATATATTTGCGTGATCAGGTCGGCGAACGCACCGATGTTTTAATAATAAGTTTAATGAATACAAAGATTTACAAGCACTCGATAATTACAGCATTAGTATTTATTGCGACGATTTCTGCGGCATTTGCCGCAGGTAAACCGCACGCAGCAGGTTGCTGCGGCTCAGGCACAGGTCAACAAAGTTCTGGAGGATTCGGGAAAACATTTCCGTGATGGAATGTTTGCTCTGAAAGAAGGCCGTCGGAGCGAATCGGGCGAAAAGTTCGATAAGTCCGTTGAAGTTTTCTTGATGTCCACTTTGAATGTTCAGGCCGATCAGAAGCTTCAGACCTGTTATTCGAACCTCATCGAAACCGTTTACCGAATGGAATTTCCGGCTGAGAACCAACTTCCGCAGCTACGCGGTCTTTCGGCCGCTTGTGGTTGGACTTGGAACGCCGAAGACATGAAGCTCGCCGATCAGGTTGCCGCTCTTGTAAAGCCTGCACCGATGACACAAGCCGATAAATCTGCTTTGGCCGCCGTCGCACCTTCGGCAGGCGGACAGCAGACAGAACTGACCGTAGGTTTTAATTCTCAGGAATTTGAGCCGTCGCCGCTTGATGAACTTTCTAAGCTCGAACTTACATACGACGAGCAGCAGGTCGACGGAGATCCGCTCGCACAGCAGCAATATCAATATATTCAAACCGCGGTCGCAAACCGTTCGCTCGGATTCAGCTTTCAGGTTCATCCGATGATACAGCAGTTCATCAACTACTATCGCGGACGCGGTAGAAAGACGATGGAAGTTGGGCTTTATCGTTCGGGTATGTTCATGCTGAACGCACGTAGGATCTTTCGCGAAGAAGGAATTCCGGAAAATGTAGCTTGGCTCGGCCAGGTGGAAAGTGCTTGGAAACCGACGGCAATGTCTTGGGCAGCTGCTTCCGGACTTTGGCAGTTCATTCCCGGAACGGCTTCGCGTTTTGGTTTGAAACGAACGGCGTATGTCGATGAACGAAACAGTTTTGACGAAGCGATGCACGCTTCGGCTCGGTATTTGAAGTTCCTCGCAAACCGTTATAATGGCAATTGGGAACTCGCTATGGCCGCTTATAACTGCGGCGAAGGCAACGTCGATCGTGCGATCAGGCGTGCCGGTGTTGCTAGTTTTTGGGCAGCATATCCTTATTTGCCAAAAGAAACACGCAACTACGTGCCTAATATTTTGGCGACTATCTTGATCGCGAACAGTCCGAATCAGTATGGTTTTGGCCACGTTCGACCGGCCGCACCGCTTCGATACGACCGCATTCGCGTGCCGTCTTCGACCAACTTGGCTTTGCTTGCACAGGCTTCGGATACGACGGTTCAGTACCTGCGTTATCTTAATCCGCATCTGCGAACGAACGTCACGCCGCCGGAAGCTTATGTCATAAATATTCCTGCCGGAAAGGCAAATGATGTCGTTGCCGTGTTCAAACGCATGCCGGCGTCGAAGATCAACAATACGAATTTGGCCCGTTCCGTAAAAGGCGAAACGTGGCAGACGATCTCAAACCGAACCGGTGTTCCGGTCGATGCTTTGATGGCTGCAAACCCCGGAATGAAAACACCGAAAGGAAAAGTTTTTGTACCGACAGATAATTTGGTCGCCGGAAACCGCGTCGCGGCTACCGCTTATTCGCGGCCTGCGACAACTACGACCGTCAATCAACCAAATCCGGCCCGCATCGTAAAAGCAAGAGCCGGCGACACAGTCGCGAAACTCGCAACCCGCGAAAAAGCCGACCCGACCGAAGTTGCCAAATACAACGGCCTTTTGCCAAACTCGGTTTTGGGTGCCGGCCGCGAAATACGGATACCAAGCAGCGGCGGAACTAAGTAACGATACAACTTTCAAAAAATTTTCCCGAGTTTGATCAATGTCAAACTCGGGTTTTTTGTATCTGATTGATGCACGGAACGGTATTTGCGTTATAGATCCTTATTAATCAAGGAGGAAAACAATGCAAGACGTACAGAATATACCAAATCCCGATATCGAATCGGCTCGTGAGAATGAGGATTTTAATAATCACCCAACAACTAATCATGACCCGCGAAATATCCAAGAGCCTTTAGAAGGTGTTGAGGACACGCCAATTCCGCAACCCGGACCATATCCGGGACAATTCCCCGATGAAGATGAAAATGAGCTTCCGGCAGCGGGATGATCGTCCGGCTTTCAATGCAAAAACATCTTAGAAGAGCGTCACATTGTTGTAACGAAATTTAGATGCTTTTGGAGCGAAAATATGGACAGCAGATACGCGGACGATATCGTTCGCATAGCGACCGCGGAGGCACAGCCGCCGCCGTACGGAAAGGTTAATGATCATGAAATTGTTTTTAAGGACGGCAAGCCGACAACGGAACGGTTCGGTTGGGAAAGGCTAAAGGAATATTTTGAAGTAGCGGCCGGTTTTACGGAGCAGCACTGGAAGATTCCCGGATATCTTGACGGCGTGAAGGTCAATAACAAACGCGTTGGTGGAACCACTCAATGGTGCGGGATTTTCGCCACTTGGGTCTGGATACAAGCCGGAGTATTCGGTGCGAAATGGGCGATGCCGGGTGTTGTCGGTCACAATGTGAAAAAGGTTGCCGGTTCGGCCGGGATATCGAAAGGCGACATCGGTGTGCTGAATGGAGGTTTAGTTCATCATTTTATTGTTGGTGATATCAGCGGAAATCTGGTTACCACCATCAATGGAAATTCGCTGTATCAGGGAATTATGATCAAGACAAATCAACTGAGTGAGATCAATGCATATTACACAGTTGATGACCCGCTCTATAATTATTTGAAAGAAAATTACGGTTCGTAATGGAAAGCCTGCATCGAAAAAATGCGGGCTTGACATTGGTTTCATTCGTAACTATAATAGTTACAGTTATGGCAGCTAACAGTCAATTTTCAATGGCGGTACATATTTTAACGATGCTTGCGGGTTCGTGCGATGAGAATCTGAAATCCGAATATCTAGCGGGAAGCGTTAATACTAACGCCGTTGTGGTGCGAAGGCTGCTTGGTCAATTGAACCAGGCAAAGCTAGTCATATCGCAAACCGGTGCCGCCGGCGGAACGCGGCTTGCCAAATGCCCGGACGAGATAACGCTTGACGCGGTTTATCATGCGGTTTCGTGCGGCGAGGTTTTTGCTTTACATTCGAGGGAACCAAATCAGGATTGTCCGGTCGGTAAAAATATCGAAGCTGTTCTTTGTGGACTGCAGAAAGAGATCGACCGCAGCGTTACAGAAACACTTTCGAAATATACGCTCCATGATCTGATCGGTATGGTCGGCGAAGAAAAAGCGAACAAGCGCGAACTGGAAACAGTTTAATTTTTTTATTTTAATTTGTATCAAAAGGAGTTACAAACAGCGTGTCGTCAGCAACATTTTGTGAATTAAATAAATGCAGGGAAACACCCAGAAAAGCGGTCTCCGAACTTTTACTTTCGGCGAATTCGAAGCTTCTGCGGTTGTATCCTGCGTTTCTAAAAGCGAGTTTGATCTTGCAAAGACTATTACAGTAATTAAAAGCGGAGAAATAAAATGGAAATGAAACATTACGTTGATAGATCGATGACTTTCACGGAATACGTAGATCTTCTCGACGAACTTTTTGAAAAGGGCTTGACGACCGGGCCGAAGCAAGGCGAAGAGATGCTCGCGTATGCCGGACTTAACCGTCAGCGAATGAAACGCATTGAAAAAACCGCCGTATTAAATGCAGAAACGATCAATGCTCTGAAAAATGTCGACCAAAAAATGATCTGGCTCATCATAACCGAAGGCTGGTGCGGCGATGCTGCACAGAATATTCCGGTTATAGAAAAGATCGCGGCGGAAAATAATAATATTGAAACACGTTATATTTTACGCGACGAAAACCCGGAGCTTATCGATCGATTTCTGACAAACGGAGCAAGATCGATACCGAAGCTGATCGCGCTCGATGCGGAAACGTTCGAGGTTCTAGACACTTGGGGAGCAAGGCCATATCTTGCACAGGATCTATATAACGAGATGAAAGCTCAAGGACTCGAAAAGCCATTGATGATGGAAAATCTCCAGCGTTGGTATAATGCGGACAAGAATCAGTCGATACAAGCAGAGTTTGTCGAGCTTATTAAAAAATGGAAGCAAACAAAAGAGGCCGCAGCTACGGCCAAATAAACTTTTAGGAGAAAAATATATGAAAGGATTTTTAGCATCGTGGTCGCCGCGAATGCTTAGCATCTTACGGATAATTGCGGGATTTTTGTTGTTATGGCACGGAAGCCAGAAGCTTTTTGATTTTCCCTCAAGCGGCAAAGCGGGTGAACTTTCTGCTTTGATGCTGACCGCAGGCATTATCGAATTTTTCGGCGGCTTACTTATATTGATCGGATTGATGACGCGTCCGGCGGCATTCTTGATCAGCGGGTTGATGGCGGTCGCATATTTTATGGCACACGCTCCGAATCATTTTCTTCCGCTAATTAATCATGGTGAATTGGCCGTTATTTATTGTTTTGTGTTTCTTTATTTCGTATTCGCCGGCGGCGGAGCTTGGAGCGTCGATGCCTTGATCGGTCGAAATAAAACAGACGAAGTTTAATTATGAAAGGTTACGAGATCCAAAAATTCGGCATTGACGAACTGGCATTGGTCGAAAAAGATGTTCCGAAGCCGCGCGGCGGCGAGGTGTTGGTAAAATTCAGTGCCTTTTCGATAAATCATCGAGATCTGATGATGGTCGAAGGAAATTATAATCCGCGGCTGCGTTTTCCTGCGATACCTTTTTCAGATGCTGCAGGCGAGGTTGTAGAGATCGGCGAAGGCGTTACTAGATGGAAGACCGGCGACCGTGTTATGCCGATCTTTATGCAGAAATGGATCGGCGGCGAAATCGACAAGGACAAGGCAAAAAGCGCGATCGGCGGCGGAAATAAAAATTGGGACGGCGTTCTTTCTGAATTTGGGACTTTCAACCAGGAAGGGTTGGTCAAGATCCCGGAACATCTCTCTTTTGAAGAGGCCGCGACCCTGCCGTGTGCGGGCGTTACGGCTTGGAACGCGTTGGCAGTTTCCGGAAGATTAAAGGCAGGCGACACGGTCGTGACGCTCGGAACCGGCGGCGTTTCGGTGTTCGCACTCCAGCTCGCGAAGATGTTCGGTGCCGAGGTTATTTCAACTTCTTCGAGCGACGAAAAGCTCGAACGAATGGCAAAATTAGGTTCGGGACACACGATCAATTACCGCGAACGTGAGGATTGGGACAAAGCAATTCTTGAAATGACGGATGGAAAAGGCGTCGATCACGTTGTCGAGGTCGGCGGAGCGGGAACGCTCGGACGCTCAATATCGGCGGCAAAGATCGGCGGACATATCGCTTTGATCGGAGCATTGGACAGCGGCGGCGAATTTTCGCCGGTTTCCGTTCTGATGAAAGCTATACGCGTTCAAGGAATATTCGTCGGTTCGCGAAGCTATTTCGAAGAACTGAACACGGCCGTTTCGGTAAATCGCCTGAAGCCGGTGATCGATAAGGTTTTCGATCTTAAGGAAACGCGCGAGGCGCTGAAATATATGAAAAGCGGGTCGCATTTTGGAAAGATCGTTATCAAAGTATGACGACCGGGCTTTTTTAAGTTGATACGAAAGGCAAGAAATAATATGTCAAAAAAATTATATGAGATACCGGTAACACGGATCGATGGTACGGAAGCAAACTTATCGGAATATGAAGGAAAAGCTATGTTGATCGTGAACGTAGCGTCGAAATGCGGTTTGACGCCTCAATACGAAGGGCTCGAGAAACTCTATAAAGAATATAAAGATCAAGGGCTCGAAGTCTTAGGTTTTCCGGCGAACAATTTTCTGGCCCAAGAGCCGGGCACGAACGAAGAGATCAGTGAGTTCTGCGAATTGAATTACGGTGTCAGTTTTCCGCTTTTCGAGAAGATCTCTGTAAAAGGCGATGATCAGCATCCGCTTTACGGACTTTTGACGGCCGAACGATCGGATCCGGATATTTCAAACGGTAAGGAATTTGAAGAAAAGCTAGCGGGCTTTGGCCAATCGAGAAGCAACGATTCGGATATTTTGTGGAATTTCGAGAAATTTCTCATCAGCAAAGACGGTGAGGTTGTAGCCCGTATTTCGCCGGATGTAACGGCCGAAGACCCGCGGGTTATCGAAGCAGTAAAAGCTGAACTGAATTAATTATAAAGATCATATGAGTAAATTATTTGAAAAATTAAAACTTCGTGAAGTCGAATTTAGAAATCGGCTTTGGATATCGCCGATGTGCCAATATTCAAGCGAAGACGGAATGCCGACCGATTGGCACTTGGTGCATTTAGGCAGCCGCGCGGTTGGCGGTGCGGGACTTGTCATGGTCGAAGCAACGGCCGTTTCGCCTGAGGGCAGAATTTCGCCGGGCGATTCAGGCATTTGGGCCGATAAGCATACTGAAGCGTTTGCTAGAATTACGGCCTTTATTAAAGCACAAGGTTCGGTCGCTGGTATTCAACTGGCTCACGCCGGAAGAAAGGCATCGACACCGATACCTTGGGACGCCGACGGAAAAGGACATTTGACGCCGGACGAAGGCGGCTGGGAAGTTGTCGCTCCTTCGGCCATCAAATTTGCGGACGACTATGCTCAGCCGAGAGAAATGACCGAAGCTGATATTACGAAAGTAATAAATGATTTTGCGGCTGCCGCACAGCGTGCGGTCGATGCAGGATTCGAGGTGATAGAGGTTCACGCGGCACATGGATATTTGCTTCATGAATTCCTTTCACCGCTTTCGAACAAGCGGACTGATAGTTATGGCGGCAGTTTAGAAAACAGAATGCGGTTTCCGCTTGCAGTTGCGAGAAAAGTACGCGAAACGGTTCCGGAGGAATTGCCTGTATTCGTGAGAATTTCGGCGACGGATTGGACTGAAAATGGCTGGGATATCGATCAGTCGATCGAGTTTTCAAAGGAGTTGAAAGCGATAGGCATCGATCTGATCGACGTATCGAGCGGCGGAAATGTGCCGTCGGCTCAGATAGCGATAGGGCCGGGTTATCAGGTTCCTTTTGCAAAAGATATAAAAGAGAAGGCCGAGATCGCTGTCGGTGCTGTCGGATTGATAACGGAACCACAGCAGGCCGAAGATATCCTTCAAAAAGGTGAAGCCGATGCGATATTGATGGCACGCGAATCTTTGCGCGATCCGTATTTTTCATTTCGTGCGGCGAGAGAGCTTGGCGGAAGTGTCGATGTCCCGGTTCAATACGGACGAGCGATAAACATTCCTCGTGCGAAAACGGTGTAGAGTTATGAGTAAGTTTGATGAAATACCACTTTCAGTATTGGACCTTGCACCCGTAGTGGAAGGCGGAACGATAGCGGATACCTTCCGAAATACTTTGGAGTTTGCAAGGCATGCCGAGACTTTGGGTTTAATCGGTATTGGCTTGCAGAACACCATAATATGCCGGGCATCGCTAGTGCGGCGACCGCAGTTCTGATCGGATATGTTGCCGGTGGAACTTCGAAAATACGCGTCGGTTCGGGCGGCGTAATGCTGCCCAACCATGCTCCGATCGTCATCGCAGAGCAATTCGGAACGCTCGAAACTCTTTATCCGGGACGTATCGATCTTGGCCTTGGGCGGGCACCGGGAAGTGATCGTCCGACTGCTCATGCATTACGCAGAACGCTTCATTCCGACGGCGATGATTTCCCGGAGCTTTTGGAAGAATTGCGGTTCTTTTTTCAAGAACCACAGGCGGGTCAAAAGGTTCAGGCGGTTCCCGGCGGTGGAACGGATATACCGATCTGGCTTCTTGGTTCGAGCGGTTTTAGCGCTCAGCTCGCCGGGCAGATTGGTTTGCCATTTAGTTTTGCGGCGCATTTTTCACCGGAATTTACGCTGCCCGCTTTGAAGTTGTACCGCGACAATTTCCGGCCTTCTGAAACTTTGAGCGAGCCGTATGCAATGGTCGCGCTGAATGTGTTTGCGGCGGATACCGATAAGGAAGCGAAGCGTATTGCAACATCTCAGCATCAGGCATTTTTGAGCATGATCAGACGAAGGTCGGGTCGTGTCAGGCCGCCGGTAGATAACATGGATGCGATCTGGACGCCCGAGGAAAAGGCGTTGGTGCAGTCCCGACTTGGCGGATCGGTCATAGGCGATGCCGGTATGGTCAGAAAAGGATTGGAAGAATTTGTCGAAAGAACACAGGCGGATGAACTAATGATCAGTGGAATATTTTACGAACAGGCGGATCGTTTGCGTTCGTTTGAAATTATCGCGGGTTTGCAGGATCGAATTAGAATTTCTGCCGAAGCATAAACTATTAAAGGGGAAAGTTATGAAACATAGAAAATTGGGAAAGGATCTGGAAGTTTCGGCGATGGGTCTGGGATGTATGGGAATGTCGGACTTTTATTCCGGCCGAAACGACGAAGAATCCATTGCGACTATCCATCGGGCGCTCGAATTGGGGATAAATTTTCTGGACACAGCTGATATGTATGGGCCGCACTTAAATGAAGAATTGGTGGGGAAAGCTATTAAGGGAAAACGAAGCGACTTTGTTATTGCGACAAAATTTGGCATCGTTCGCGACCCGAACGACCCGCATAATCGGGGAATAAATGGAAAGCCTGAATATGTGCGTTCGTCCGTCGAAGGAAGTTTGAAAAGGCTTGGAATAGACGAGATCGATCTTTATTATCAGCATCGTGTCGATCCGGATACGCCGATCGAAGAAACCGTCGGTGCGATGGCGAGACTTGTTGAAGAAGGAAAGATCCGACACATCGGTCTTTCCGAAGCGAGTGCGGAAACAATTCGAAAAGCTTATGCGGTTCATCCGATAACGGCTTTGCAATCGGAATACAGTTTGTTTACACGCGACGTAGAAACGAACGACGTGCTCGATACATGCCGCGAACTCGGAATTGGATTTGTGGCATATTCGCCGCTCGGCCGCGGATTCTTATCGGGAACGATACAGAAATTCGACGATCTGGCCGAAGACGATTACCGCAGATCTTCGCCGCGTTTTCAGGGTGATAATTTTGATAAGAATTTAAGACTCGTTGATAAAGTTACCGAGATCGCGGACGCAAAAGGCGTTACCGCTTCGCAGCTCGCGCTTGCTTGGGTAATGGCACGCGGGGAGGACATTGTGCCGATCCCGGGAACTAAGCGTAGAAAATATCTCGAAGAGAACGCCGCAGCGGCCGAGATCGAATTTTCGGCAGCAGAACTCGAAAGTATCGAAGAGGTCTTTCCGCTCGGTGCGGCTTCAGGAGCGAGATATCCGGAACAATCGGCAAAAAGCGTCAATAGATAACAAGAAGGGGAAAATAAAATGGCTAAAAGAAAAGCGACAGCAACATGGACCGGTGGAATCACGAACGGAACGGGAACAATGGCTCTTGGCAGCGGAGCGTTCGAAGGTTCGTTCTCGGTCAATACGCGAATGGGCGACGAGCCCGGAACAAATCCCGAAGAATTGATCGGAGCGGCACTCGCCGGATGTTTTTCGATGGCACTTTCAGGTGCACTCGAAAAAGCCGGCCACGCTCCGAATAAGATCGAAACAAAAGCGGTCGTCGATTTCGGAAAGGACGAAAGCGGATTTGCGATCACCGGAATCGCTTTAGCAACCGAGGTTGATGTAGATGGACTTTCGGATGAAGAATTTCAAAAGATCGCAGCGGATACAAAAACATCGTGTCCGGTGAGCAAAGCTTTAAAGGCTGTGCCGATCGAATTGTCGGCGAGTTTGGCAAAAGCTTAGTGTAAAGATAGAATTAAGATATAGATCAGCATTGATAATAGAGGAGAGAATATGGCAAATTTTGCTAAAAGTGTTACAGAAACAGAGTTTGAAACAAATGTACTTGGTTCGGAAAAACCGATACTTGTCGATTTTTGGGCCGAATGGTGCGGGCCGTGCCGCATGATCGCTCCGGTGCTCGAAGAAGTTGCCGAGCAATACGAAGGCAAAGCCGGGATCATGAAAATGAACGTCGATGAAAATATCAACGTTCCGCAACGCTACGGCATCCGCGGCATTCCGACACTCATTATGTTCAAAGACGGAAAGGAACAGGAAAGGATCGTCGGTGCGGTTTCAAAAGAAGCTATAACCAAAGTAATGGAAAAATACGTATAAGATATTCGTATCGCGAATAAAAAAAGCCGGGCCCTTTGGTCCGGCTTTTTTGTTGTTGAGATCACCGTTGCTAGAAAGTCCTGTAATTAGCAACCGGATAATCTCCAGTCGCTCCCCAGTGGAACACCTGTATCGCTGAATCCGATGATCTATTGATCCAATAGTTTCCGTCGGTTGACCGCCAAATGGCAATATCGGTTTTACCGTCACCGTCGTAGTCGCCAGTCGTGACGAAATCGGTGGCACTTGCGCCGAAAACGTTTGACACAACATTTCCACTGTTGCTCGAACGATAGTACCAAACGATCTGGCCACTTTGCGGACGGACAACAGCTAAGTCCGTTTTTCCATCGCCGTCGTAATCGCCGGGCGTGATCACATCGGTTGGAGTACCGAAAACCGTTGCGGAAGTACTGGAATCTGCGTACAGCGTCCAGAAGATAGCGTTCCCGCCACCGTTGCTTCGCTGAACGGTGAAATCGGCTTTTCCATCGCCGTCATAATCACCCGGAGCCGGGAAATCTCCGTTCTTGCCCCACGGAATATAAGTCGTAGCTCCGTTGGGTTGGGTCCGATAGAACCAGGTACTTTGGTCGCCCGAATTAGCGCCGCTTCGATAAACGGCAATATCGTCTTTGCCATCTCCATCGTAGTCACCGACAACCTTCGGATTATCACCGGTCTGGCCAAATTGTTCTATCCTTATCAGAGTTCGTGCCGAACTTTCGAAAATATAGAAATGCGGCAACGCCGGCTTCGACCATTCCCCAAACCGCTATGTCGTCTTTGCCGTCGCCATCATAATCGGCCGGTAGGAAATAATCAGTTGCTATTCCCCAAGCATATGTTTGATCGGTTCCGCCGTTTATTTGATTGAACCACGTTACCTGTCCGCCTGATCCGCCGCCGGTATTTCTTACGACAGAAAAATCCGATCTACCATCGCCGTTATAATCGACAAAAGCTTTGCTCGGAGTCGGTGCGGCTCCGGCGGTAACGCTGATATCGTCGATACCGACCCACTCGTCGCTGCCGACCGCGTTCGTTGTCATTATTCTGATCTCTAATAGAGATTGATCATCCGCTGCTGCCGGCAAGGTAAGATCCACGGGTGTAACAGCGGTGGCCTGACTTGGACCGGTGGTTACGTCAGCGAAAAATCCACCGGGGGCGTTCGTATAATCGCCGGTTCCGCCGACGCGGTATTGGATCGCGATCGGCTGAACAGCATCATCGATCGAACCATCGATATCGCGCAGATTGCACTGAAGCCTGATATTACTCTGACCTGTTGTATTCAGATAAAGAACGATGTGCGGAGCATCAGCCGTTCCAGAACCCTGCAAAGCGACGACCGGATCTGTAATCGCAAATTCCGTGACGCCGCCTGTTGCGAATGTATCAGGATTTGTCTGATTCGCATTTACGTCGATCGGTGTTCCTGAACCGTCAGCCAAGATGGTGCTCGGATCGGTTCCGGTACTTGTCGCCAGATCGTCGCCGCGATATCCGACTATTCCCGGAACGCCGCTCCAATCATCTGTTGTCGTGATCAGACCGGCATCCGACCAATTTTGTGAAAACGGTAAGGCCTGAGGGGCATTGGACGCCCGCACTTTTGTAAATCCGATGCTGCCGACCCAAGAAATTCCCATAACTCCTGCAGCCGCAATGGTAAGGAAGATTCTCGAACGTTTCATTGTTTTTCTCCTTTGCTGATTAATCAGACGTACTGATGACGCCTTTCTAATTCATTAGATCTGTATTGATAAATTGTTTGGATCGCGAAGATATTACCATAAGTTTTTGTAAAACGAGGCCAAAATCCTTGAATATAGGGTTACAAAGTAATGAATTTTTTAGTCGCGTAACTCAGTGATCTCTTCGTGTCAATTCTGTTAGAATTAAATACACAAACATCAAAAGGAGGCCAAAAATGAGATTCTTTAAGTTATATCTATCTGCAATTCTTTTGTTAACGTTTTGCGGATCTGTTTTGGCTCAAGATGACGACGTTATCCGGGTCGATACGCAGCTTATCGACGTGCCGATCCAGGTAAAAGACAAAGGCGGAAATCCGCTTACGAATTTAAGAAAGAATAATTTTACGATCTACGAAGACGGAAAATTGCAGGAGCTCGTGGATTTTTCGGCGATAGCGGCACCCTTTGAAGTAGCTTTGCTTTTGGATACTTCGGGTTCGACACGGTTGGATCTGCAGCTTATACGGCGTTCGGCGTTGAATTTTATAAACTCGCTGCGTCCGGGTGATCGGGTTGCGATAATCTCATTTCGAACCGAAAGGAATGAAGCAGAAGCGTATGCCGTTCCGGAAATAATAAACGAACTTACGGACGACCGCGAAGCTTTAAAGGCTGCGATAGACAAGGTTGGCACGAGCAACAGTACGCCGTATTATGACAGCTTGATAAAGGTCGTCGAAACCGTTTTTCGTGAGGCACCAAAAGGCGAATTTCGCGGCCGGCGAGCTTTGGTTTCGCTGACCGACGGTGTCGATTCGGCGAGCGCTTCGGATTTTGACGAGGCTCGCGAACTACTCAGCAATGCCGGAATTATTTGTTATTTTATATCTGTCAATACGCGCGAGTTTTTCGAAGAAAATCTGCTTGGCAATTGCGAATTTACGATGAAATTTTCGCAAGCTCAGATCCGCAGATACTATAAACAGTTCGGCAACGCGAAGATCGAAAAAGCTTCGTCGTTCTGCCAATTGGGCGATTTTGAAAGATTGGCGGTCAGCAAAACACTATATGAAATTGCCGATAGGGAAATGAACGAGCTCGCCAGAATCATCAGGCGGCAAAGTATTTCCGGCCGGCGACCTGCACGACGCTCGCATTGCGTTCAAAAATGTCGCCGCGGATATTGGAACGCAGTACAAACTTGGATATTATTCATCAAATGCCGCCGCGGACGGCAAATACCGTAGGATAAAGGTTGAACTGAAAGGTGTGCCGGCGGGTGCTCAGATCCGTGCCCGCGAAGGTTATTCGGCACCAAAAAAATGAACGGGAAATTTGTCCATATGAGCCCAAAATTTGATCGAATCTGTCTAGTTGTTTTGGATTCCGCCGGCATCGGGGAAATGCCGGACGCAGCCGCTTGGGGCGATGCCGGAGCCGATACGCTCGGCCATATACTCGAATCGCGGAAAGTCGATCTGCCGAATTTGCAGAGTCTCGGGCTTGGAAATATTCGACCGCTTTCGGATGTTCCGGCGGCTGCCGCACCGATCGGCTCTTACGGCAAATGCACGCTTTTGTCCGATGGTAAAGACACGACGACTGGGCATTGGGAAATGGCGGGAATTATTTTGAAGAAAGGCTTTCCAACTTTTCCGAACGGCTTTCCGCCGCGTGTGATCGATGCTTTTGTGTCGCAGGCGAGCGTTCCCGGCGTGCTCGGAAATGTTCCGGCTTCAGGAACGGAGATCATTAAAGAACTCGGCGAAGAACATGTCCGCACCGGCAAACCGATCGTTTATACGTCGGCCGATTCGGTTTTTCAGATCGCTGCTCACGAAGAGGTGATCCCGATCGATCGATTGTATGAGATCTGCGAGATCGCGCGAAATATTCTAGATGGCGATGACAAGGTCGGACGCGTGATCGCGAGACCATTTTTGGGCAGCAATGCCGATAATTTTAAGCGCACGGAAAATCGGCATGATTATGCGGTTCCGCCGCCAAACGATAATCTTTTACCGCTGCTAAAAGACGAAGGACTCGATGTTGTCTGCATTGGAAAGATCGCTTCGATATACGATTCGATGGGTGTGACCGAAGATCTTACCGCAAAGAATAACGATCAAACGATCGATCAAACCATTAATGCATTGAACGCCGAATCGCACGGACTGATCTTCAGCAATCTCGTCGATTTCGATATGCTTTACGGGCACCGCCGCGATACCGAAGGCTACGCGAAAGCTCTTGAACATTTTGACAAACGACTGCCCGAAATATTCGCCGCAATGAACGAAAACGACCTGCTTATTTTAACGGCCGATCACGGAAACGACCCGACAAAAGACGGCTCCGATCACACACGCGAATACGTCCCGCTGATCGTTTACGGCAAAAACGCGAAACCCGGAGTTGATCTCGGAACCAGGGACTCGCTCGCCGATATCGGTCAGACGATCGCTGATAATTTTGGGATAAATCTAGCCGCCGGGACGAGCTTTTTGTGCGACTTGAAAGATAATGTGTGAAAACAATGATCTAACTCCAAAGTAAACTATTTGGAAAAAATGAATTGGCTTGGACATAAGAGTGCGATGAAACAAACCAGACGGGTTTAATTTAATCTAGTCATTTTGCAGAGTCTGAAATGGAAGCTTTGATCTTTTTTTTATGGGTGTTGATCGTATTTGCAACACCTTTTGCTTTGATAACTGTTACGTATATTTTTTTTACGGCTGGTTCTAAAGGGTTCGAAATTCTTCTGAGGCTCGTTGTATCCTTGGCGATACATGGATTGGTAACTTATTTGTTGCTCTGGCCCATGTTCATTGTAATTTTTGCAGGAGCCCATACCGAGCCCGTTGGCGAAGCACTTTCTATTTGGGGAAGGGTCGTTTTTTTTGGATTCGATATTATTCATGTGATCATAGGATGGCTGTTGTGTTCGTTCATTGCTTTAAAGTTTATCGGTATTCCGCGACGATCAAAACTTAAATAATTATGATTAGAAATTTGACCCAGCTCGCAATTGCATTTTTGTTGTTTTGTATTGTTACCGTTGGCCAAACGGCGAGTGTTTCGGGTTTTGCTGATCCGCCGTCGAAGATGCGGTTTTTGATCGAGGGTTTTAGTGAAGATTACGGCAGTTTGAATCGGCTGTATTCGGCGCGGACTTCGGCCGCGCGTTCGGCGAGGCTTTTGCGCTTGTATTCGGATGATCTGAAAACGATCTCGGCAATTGATTTTGACGCTCTGAACCAAGACGAAAAGATCGATTATCTGCTTTTCAAAAATTACCTCGAACATGAAACGAAGGAGCAGGTCAGATATGACGCACAGCTCGCGGAAATGTCCGATCTTCTACCGTTCATGCGAACGATCAGCGATCTCGAAGATCAGCGGCGGCGTTTGGAGACGATCGATCCGGCGAAGACGGCGAAGCTGCTGGATGATCTGGCGAAACAGATCGCGGCGACGCAGTCTTCGTTCGGTGGTTCGGCAGCAAAGCCGAAACGCACCGTCGCTTACCGTGCGGTTCGTACAGCCGATGAGCCTGCGAAATACATTGAAAAATTGGTATAAATTCCATGCTGATTACGATCCGATGTTCACATGGTGGAATAAAGAACCTTATAAAACAGCCGACGCGGCTCTTGAAAAATATCACGACGTTCATCAGCGAAAAACTTGTCGGAATTGCCGCGGATGATAAAGTTACGATAATCGGCGATCCGATCGGCCGCGAGGCTTTGATCCAGGAATTGAAGTACGAAATGATCCCGTACACGCCGGAAGAATTGGTCGAAATTGCGAACAAGGAATTGGCTTGGTGCAATGCCGAAAAGATAAAGGTCGCACGCGAAATGGGTTACGGCGACGATTGGCGAAAGGCTTTGGAAGCCGTAAAACAGGATTATGTCGCACCCGGAAAACAACCGGAGATGATCACGCGACTTGGCTCGCGAAGCGATCGATTATGTAGAGAAGAACGACCTTGTCACCGTTCCGCCGATCGCGAAGGAAACCTGGCGAATGGAAATGATGTCGCCGGAACGCCAACTTGTGGCACCGTTCTTTCTCGGCGGCGAAACCATCTTGGTCTCATATCCGACCGATGGCATGACGCACGAGCAAAAAATGATGAGCATGCGCGGCAACAATCCGCATTTTGCACGCGCCGTTACTCATCACGAACTCATTCCCGGACATCATCTGCAAGGCTTTATGTCCAATCGCTATAAGCCTTACCGGTCATTGTTCTACACGCCTTTTTCGGTCGAAGGCTGGGCTTTGTATTGGGAATTTCTACTTTGGGACCGCGGCTTTTCAAAAACGCCGGAAGACAAAATGGGTGCGCTTTTTTGGCGTTCGCATCGGGCGGCTCGGATCATATTCTCGCTCAACTTTCACCTTGGCAAAATGACGCCGCTTGAGGCGGTAGATATGCTCGTCGATCAGGTCGGCCACGAACGCGAGAACGCGGCTTGCCGAAGTTCGCCGTTCGTTTTCAGGAGATTACGGCCCGCTATATCAAATGGCGTATATGATGGGCGGCTTGCAATTTTATCAGCTTCACAAAGACCTGGTCGGCACCAAGAAAATGACCGACCGCGAATTTCACGACGCGATATTAAAAGAAGGCCCGATACCCGTCGAACTTGTCCGAGCCAAATTAACGAACCAAAAACTTTCCAACGATCAGAAAACGTCGTGGCGTTACTACGATCTAAAACAATGATCAGCGCGCCAGACGATGACCGAGCAGTGCGAATGGAATGTAGGCGATGAGCGATACTGCGATCGCCCACATCGGGCTGCCGGGCATTGTGAAGAAAAAGTTCACGAAACCGGCTCCGAGCAGAGCGATGCCGACGAGCAGAGCAGGCAGAAAGCCGTTTTTGCCACCGGCTATTTTGCTGGCGACGAAACCGCCGACGAAAGAACCCGCGATGTAACCCAAGATCAGCAGAACATTTGCTGAAGCCGGCATTGCTTCTACCCATTTGCGAAGCAGCGCCGGGTCTTTCATTGTCTCGGGCGAAGGTGGAGCGATGACCTGCGTCATCATTATCTGAGCAATAATTATCACAACGAACGCCGCGACCATCCCGGCCGCAACACCCAAAATTCTTCGAAGCATGAAAGTCTCCTAATTACGGCCCGTAGTTTCGGGCGACACTATGTCCCGCGAGTGTCAGCGGTATAAGGCAAACGAGAGCAACGCCGATCACCCAAACAGGCAAGCCGGGCATATAAATAAAGATGTGAATTAGTCCGGCGATGACGAGAAGTATGCCGACGATCAGCGGCAGCGAAAATCCTTCGCTGATGCGGCGTGCCATTTTGGTGACGACGTATCCGGCCGCGATCGCTCCTAATGCATAACCGGCGATCAGCAGTATATAAACTGACATCGGCAAAGCAGCGTCGTATTCGCGGAGGAGTTCGGAAGATCGGCTAACGGCCGGGCTCGGCGGATACGCAATAGCCGTTATCAAAAACAACGTAATAAAAAGAACGCCGGTCGCAACGATAAACGCGGCGATGATCGCAAGTACCTTTCGGGCCATAAAAAACCTCCTGATTTATATATCTATTAGTTTACCACCAACTTCGCGGTTTATATCAGATTTCAGCCTTAGCCTCAAGCCGATCCAATATTGTGGTATAATTCCTAAATATGATTTGTAGTCCATTATCACTTTCCCGTCGCCACGTTCTCGGCGAGATCTATTCACGCTGCGGACATATCGAAAAAGCTCCGGTTTTTATGGACAGCGTCGATGGTGAAGAGATCGGTTATGTTGACGAAGGCCTGGGCCATTATGCCGATGCCTTTCAGTTCCATATTCCTGAGGACATTTGTAAAAAGCTCGCTTCCGGCCACTTTACCTATTCTTTTGAATGCGACTATCCGGAAACGGATGAAGATGATGACGAAGAGGTTCCGCAGCCGAAGATGCTTCAACTAAAATCGGTCGTACTCACTGCCCGAAAAGGCTACGCGAAACCCGTTCCGCGAAGATCTTCCGGAGAATCCAAAGCCAAAGCCGCGACCGACGCTTAACCCAACTTTACTCATTAACCGAGTCGTGGGCAGGAATGCTCGGGTGCTTTGTCGTGGTCGGCATTCCCTGTGACCGGTATTCACAGCGGATCATTTTAGCGATGCGTGCAGCTTTTCTATTGGCTCGGCGATCCGTAAGATGTAGAAAATGCATTTACGAAGCAAAACTTTATCGTCCGTAATCATATTTTTATTATTCGGCACTTCAGGTGTAGGCCTGGTCCGTGATGTTTGGCCGCAGGATAAAACGGATAATACGATCGGTTTATCTGAAGGATGTCCGGCCAATCCAGATCCTTTATATAATAGAGAAGAAATATTTGAACAGTTCTCCAAAAGCTATAACGAGATACTGAAAACAAGTCATATCGAAAATGAGGTAAAAGAGGCCATTGTTAAAGGCTTATTTGTCTTCGACCTAACCGATCCTTCTAATAACAGCCGTATCAATACAGCAACCGGTGAGTCAAACAATAACCAATGCGTTAATTTTATTGAAGGCCACGTTTATCATTTTTCTGCTTCAGTTTTTCAGTTTTCGTTCAGCCAAATCGCAGTTTTGGAAAATGGAAAGGTAAGAATATTTAAGTCCATAAACTGTAATGACAGTGCGGATAAACTGGAAGATGTCGTCGCGTACCTAGATAAGAAACGGATTGGAAACAAAAACAAAGACGAGATACTCACACGGGTAAAAAACTATCGAAGATATGGCGTCTACATCGCATTCGGATTTCCTCGTCTTGAGGGATGTCAGCCAATTCCTTACACTTCTGAAAATTCGGATGACCGCTATGACACAACGAAAATTCTTCGTTATTTCAATGATATTCTTGAAAAGGAGGTTCCCGCATTATTAAAATGTCGGCCGCTCGTTTATGGTGGTACTTAGGCAACAAGCGATCGGTTTTTTTGTTCACGATCTGACCGATCCATCGAATAAACAAACCTCACTTTTAGAGCGTGTTAATTTCATAAATGATCATGTCTATCACTTTGCATATATCGATGCCCCGTATTCTTTCAGCAATATCGCCGTTTTACATGATGGAGAAATTAAAATATTCAAAGCGATCAATTGCAAAAACAGTGGCGATGAGGTCAAGGATGTTATCAAATATCTGAGCAAGATCCTCAGCGATAACGAAAATAGAGAAGAGACAATTGAGAGAGTGAAGAATTATCGAAAATTTGGTGTGTATGCTTCGCTGAATGGTATCTCGACGCCTCAGTGCGAGCGTTAAGAACCGAAACCGTTTCTAACCTTGGGGCTTCCCGTCATTTACCGAAGAGCTAGCCTTTCCTAACCCTAAGGCTTCTGGCATCAACCCTGATCATTTCTCAATAAAATACGCACGGCTCAGATCGTTTGCAGCATATAGACCATTTGTATGTGGACAACGATATTTATTTGCCTGCATAAAAGTGATCGCGCCCGGAATTTCCCGTTCAGCGAAATATTCGTCCAAAGCCGAATTGCTCAGGTCGGTTTCAGCAAGTTCGATATTTGTGTGACCTGAATGCAGATTCTCGCATTCACCGCATTTTAGAAAGATCTCGTATAAAGCCAGATTTTTAAAAACCGCAACTCGGATCCGAATGTGAAAAAATAACCAAGATCAGATCGATATGTGTTATTTTAAGCTATCGCTGAATTCACACTCGCGCAAGTATGAAAAGAACTTGGCTTCCTTACATTCCATTCACGATCCTTTTTGTGTTCGCATTGGCGACGATCGTTGTTCATTTTGCCGGAATCCCCAGAACACTCGGAAGTAGAACCGCAGAATATTCTATTCCCTTTGATTTCGACGAAAAGGTACGTTATGTCGCCTCTTCGGCTGAGGCAGATGGTTTAAAGCGAAATGATGAGATCATTTCGATCAACGGGATAGACATCAAATCACCCGAAATGGGACGCGAATTTGACCTCATTCGAGGCGGAAAGACAATGAATATGACCGTCGTTCGCGAGGTCAGTCCGGGACAGAATGAAACACTACAGCTGGTCGTTGAGCCGCCAAGGATAATTCGCGATCTTAGCTTTTTTCTGCGAAATATCGTTTCGGTGATGTTCTCATACATTCTACCGGCGTTCTGTATGCTGCTGGGCTTTTGGGTAGTGTTCGTGCGTCCGCGCGATCATCTGGCGTGGCTGCTGCTTTTTGTTTTACTTGGTTTTGCCGCGATCGGGCTAGAAGGCGGAAGCAAATACAGCATAGTCAGCCTGTTCCGCAGTATTTTTTCCAGTTCGTGGGCATTGTCGATGTTCTTGTTTGGGATATATTTTCCCGAACGGCTTTCTCTGGACAAGAAAGCTCCGTGGTTCAAGTGGATATTTATTGTCGTGCTCGGACCTCAGATCTTTATCGTGCTCCTTGGACAGCTTAAACTTTATTTCGGCATCACGATAGTGGATCAGCTCGATCCGTTCTTAAAATATTATTTTGGATTGCCGACGCTCATCGCAAATATACTTGCGATCGGCCTATTTTTCGCTTTTCTTGGATGGAAGAGCGGCACGCTCGAGAGCCGTGATGCAAGGAGACGTCTTCGTTTGATGGTCATCGGAACTACCGTTGCCATGCTGCCGGCATTTTCGATAATACTTTACGGAATTATTACGGGAATTCGCGGTTCTTTTTTTGAGGTCGCTCCGTCATGGATAGCCTTTCTCGCTCTCTTGCTCATTATGCTGTTCCCGTTGACGATGGCTTATGTCATCGTCGTTCAGAGAGCGATGGACGTTAGTGTTGTTATTCGCCAAGGTTTGCAATATGCCCTGGCAAAGAACGGCGTTTTCGCTGTTCAGATAATTTTCAGTATCGCAGTGATATTTACGGCTTTGTCATTTATTACTGATTCAGAGACCAACCGGCCTCAGAAAATAACATTCATCGCTTTGGGCGTTACGCTCGTTTTTGTCATACGGCTAGTCGCCGATAAGATCCGCGTTTGGACAGATAGACGATTTTTCCGTGAAGCTTATGATTCGGAACAGATCCTTTCCGACCTAAGCGAAGAAGTCCGATCAATGGTCGAACTGAAACCACTGTTTGAGACGCTATCGACAAAGATCAGCGAATCCTTGCATGTGCCGCAGATCGCCATGCTGCTTAAAGACGGCGATCATTTTCAACCGGCATATTCCTTGGGCTATTCCGTGCCGCCGAGCATTGTCCTTAGGGAAAATGCGCAGACGATCAAAGAACTGAAGAAAGACGACCATCTGATCGTTTATCAAGACAATGTCGGTGAATCCGAAAGCGAAACAGATCAGGAAGCAAAAGAATTGCATGGTTTGAATTCGCAGCTGTTACTTGCCGTGGGCGTGAAAGACGAACTATCCGGAATTATTAGCCTCAGCCCAAAAAGATCTGAAGAACCGTATTCTCCCAACGACCTCAGGCTGCTGAAATCCGTCGCCAGCCAAACCGGGTTGGCTTTGCAAAATTCAAAACTCACCGAAGCAATTGCCTACGAAGCCGTCCAGAAAGAACGTCTGAATCGTGAACTTGAGATCGCAAGGGAAGTTCAGGAAAGGCTCTTTCCGCAAGAACTGCCCAAGATAGAAGGTCTCGATTATTACGGCGCGTGCCGTCCGGCATTGGGCGTCGGCGGCGACTATTATGATTTTCTCGAGCTTGCAGATGGAAAATTCGGCATCGCGATCGGCGATGTTTCAGGCAAAGGTATCGGTGCGTCGCTTGTGATGGCGAGTTTGCAGGCTTCGCTTCGCGGACAGGCGATCCACAGCGGAAACGATCTTGCCGGTTTAATGAGACATGTTAATAAACTCGTTTATGATGCCTCTACGACTGACCGTTATGCGACGTTCTTTTATGCTCAGTATGATCCGGAAACAAAAAAGCTGATCTACGTAAACGCCGGTCATAATCCACCTTACGTTCTCAGAAGAAATGCGAACGGAGACCTTGATGCGATCCCTTTGACCGAAGGCGGGCCGGTTGTCGGAATGCTGCCGCCGATAATAGTTCAATATGAGCAGGGCGAATTGCAGATGGAAACGGGTGATATTCTCGTCGGGTTTACTGATGGCATTTCGGAATCGATGAATCCCGCGGAAGAAGAATGGGGCGAAGAAGCAATGCTTTCAGCCATCGAAAGATTTGCCGATCGCGATTCAAAAGAGATCTTAGAGAAGATCGTCCAAAATGCTGACGAATTCGCGAACGGTGCAAAACAACACGACGATATGACCATGATCGTCGTTAAGGTCATCGGATAGTGTATGCTTATCAGACACTTTTCCGTCCCAAACTGACTCAACTAATCATATAAACAATTGAATTGATTGACTTTAACGAGTGGCACGGCCATTGCAAATGGATATATGTGTACAAAAAAGTACATTGGAGGAATCTATGTCGAAAGAAGTGATAATAGTTGACGGGGAAGAGAAGATCGTCCGTGAAGATACTGCGAAAGCATTTCGCGGCGTTTATTGGGCTATTCTTAGCTTGGCCGCGTTTCTGCTTATAATGGTCATCTTATTTTTTACCGGCGTTATAAAACTTGCTTCGGATGGACAACTCAATACGAATCAGTCCAACATCGAAAGAGAAGTTGGGCAATGATCCATTTATTGACGGGCAGTAAACCAACATCAAGGGGTAACAAGCGGTGGTTTGCTGCGAATCAACTGTTAACGGCGTCCAGCTTTTTCGGACGCTTTTTTTTGCGCTTTTGCATAAGCCGACCGGTTCTTCGATAATTGGTTAGTGATCATCCTCGGTATAGAAAGTTCATGTGATGAAACCGCCGCCGCGGTCGTTGAAGACGGAAGGCGAATTTTGTCCTCGGTGATCTCATCGCAGATCGATATGCATTCACCATACGGCGGTGTCGTGCCGGAACTTGCCTCGCGCGAGCATCTTGCGAAGATCCGACCGATCGTCGATCAAGCGATCAGCGAAGCAAACATAAAACTCGATCAGATCGATGCGGTTGCAGTAACGAACGGACCGGGATTGATCGGTTCGCTGCTCGTCGGAGTTTGCTATGCTAAAGCTTTCGCATTTGGCCTCGGCGTTCCGATCATCGGTGTAAATCACATCGAAGGCCATGTTTATTCAGTTGCTTTTGAAAATCCTGAGGTCGAATATCCCGCGCTTGCGTTGATCGTTTCGGGCGGACACACAAATCTGTTTTACGTTCCAAAACCGGGAAGTTATAAAGTAGTTTCGCGAACACGAGATGACGCAGCCGGCGAAGCCTTTGATAAGGTCGGAAAGATGCTTGGATTAACATATCCGGGCGGACCTGTAATTGAAAAGATCGCTCGCGACGGCGACCCCAAAAGCATAAGATTCACAAAAGCAAAGATCTCGGACGGTCGGCCCGATTTTAGTTTTAGCGGATTAAAAACTGCAGTTTCGCGCCATCTGCGTGAAAATTCGATCGCGCCTGTCAGCGATATGGACGACATCTCGCTGGATATAAAAAACACGGCCGCGAGCTTCCAAGCATCTGTTATCGACGCTCTTGTCGGCACGATGGAAAAGGTCGCAGAGGAAGTGGAGCCGAGAACGTTGATCGTTGCCGGAGGTGTTGCGTGCAACTTAGCTTTGCAGGACGCGGCACGGAAAGCTGCGGGGCGTTTGAACATTCCGGTATATTTTCCGTCAAAGCATTTATCGACCGATAACGCCGCGATGATCGCCGCTGCGGGCCATTTTCACCTTGTCGAAGGGAATGTCTCGCGTTTGGATCTGACTGCGGATGTAACGCTTCGGCTTCAGAATTTAGACAACGAAGACGCCGAGCTGAGAAAGAAGAAAGTTCGTTACAAACTGTAATATGATTGCAAATCGGCCATTAAAACCGATACAATCATAACGCCTCGCAATTTTAAAAACTTTTTTGTGCCGAATGCCGCATATCTTAGGGCATGAGGTTTTTGATCTATTTACCAAGGGAGTGAAGACCATGAAGAATATCCGTATCGCAGCCGTTGTGCTTTGTCTTGCGGCGTTTTTATCAATATCAGTTCAGGCAGGCGATTTTGTTCGTATCCGCGTTCTGTCTAATTACATAACGGGATTGTCATCGCCGGTGTTTGTCGGAAACGCCGGCGACGGTTCGCGCCGTTTGTTCATCGTCGAGCGGGCAGGAACGATAAAGGTTGCGAATGCGGGAAGTTCGCAGACGTCGAGTTTTATGAACATTACCACTAAAGTTCTCTCAGGAAGCGAGCGCGGACTTTTGGGTTTGGCATTTCATCCGGATTTTAAGAATAATCGATATTTCTTCGTAAATTACACTCGGCTGTCGGACGGTGCGACCGTTGTTGCACGCTACACGGCAAATGCTTCGCTTACGAGCGGTGATCCGAACAGCGAACGAATTTTGCTGACGATCCCGCAGCCTTTCTCAAATCATAACGGCGGAATGATCGCGTTCGGCCCGGACGGAAATCTTTATATCGGAATGGGCGACGGCGGTTCGGGTAACGATCCGGGAAACCGTGCTCAAAACATAAACGAATATCTTGGTAAATTTCTTCGCATAACGCCCGACGTAGCAACGCCGCCGGCGGCACAGCCTTATTCGGTTCCTGCCGATAATCCGTATGTTGGTGTTGCGGGCTTGGACGAGATCTATGCGATCGGCGTTAGAAATCCGTGGCGTTGGTCCTTTGACCGCGGCGGCACGCATCAGCTTTGGGCCGGAGATGTCGGTCAAGACGCAAAAGAAGAGGTCGATATTATCACCCTCGGTGGAAATTTCGGCTGGCGAGTTTATGAGGGAACAACTTGTACGGGACTCGATCCAAGCCTTTGCACACCGGCAAACTATTCTCCGCCGGTTTTTGATTATCCAAACGCCGGAAGCAGCTGTGCCGTAACAGGCGGATATGTTTATCGCGGTGTTAATCGGGCGTTGCCGGACGGAGCTTATATCTATTCGGATTATTGTTCGGGCGATATTTCAGTTTGGTATGCGAATCAGCCTATATTACTGCTAGACACATCCCAAAACATCGTCTCTTTTGGTGAGGACGAAGCGGGCGAACTTTACTTCGTAAATTTGAACGGGACGATCGGAAAGGTGTTGGCAGACCGAACGAACGCGGATTTTGACGGCGACGGAGCGACCAATGTTTCGGTCTTCAGGCCGTCGAACTCGAGCTGGTACACACTAAATCAAAACGATTTTTCTTCGACGCAGGTGACCTTCGGCCTTTCGACCGATACGCCGGTTCCCGAAGATTATGATGGCGATAACATCGTCGATCAAGCAGTTTACCGAAGTAGTGCGGGACAATGGTATTTCCGCCGCAGCACTAATGGAACGGTGGGAATTTTTCAGTGGGGATTGAGCAGCGACATACCGGTCACGGGTGATTTTAATGATGATTATAAGGCCGACCTTACCGTCTTTCGGCCTTCAGATGGATATTGGTACACATATTCACCGGCGGATGGTGCGACAACATTTACGAAATTCGGCATAGACGGCGATATTCCTATCGCGGCCGATTATGACGGTGACCGGAAAACAGATATTGCGGTCTTTAGGCCGAGCGAAGGCCGCTGGTATATCCATAACAGTGCGACACCTGATGTTTCCATCTATCAGTTCGGTTCTGACGGTGACATTCCTTCGCCTGGTGATTTTGATAATGACGGCAAGGCCGACATAGCGGTTTATAGGCCGTCAACGGGTGTTTGGTACATTCTGCAAAGTTCGACAGGCGGTGTTCGGATCGAAAGCTTCGGCCTCCCGGCAGATCAGCCGGTTGTCGGCGATTACGATGCTGACGGCAAGGATGACATTGCGATCTTCCGTCCAAGTGATGGACGTTGGTATATATTGCGCAGTTCGGACGGTGCGGTCAATGTGCTGCAATTCGGGATCGCGGGAGACAAACCGCTGCCGGCTTCTGATCGTCCATAATTTGAGCTTTAATTAATGAGCGCGGGCAAGTGTCAACACAAAGACCTTGGCCGCGCCGTTTTGTTTTAAAACTTTAGCACAAGCGGAAACGGTCGAGCCGGTCGTGAACACATCGTCGATGAGCAGAATATTTTTGCTTTCTATAAAGTGTTTTCGTTTGACGGCAAAGGCTTTATGAACGGTTCTTTCGCGGGCCTTAGCGTCCATGCCTGCTCTGTGTGCGGCTGTGTGAATAGTTCGCAGAAGCGACCCGGAATCCACCTGAATACCGCTGGAACGCTTGATAATTTTCGCCAAAACCTCAGCCTGATTAAAGCCGCGTTCGTGAAAACGGCGTTTTGAAAGCGGCACCGGAACGATGAGATCGATGTTTTCGACCGCGGCTGTTCGAAAGGTATTCAGAAGATGTTCTGAAGCGGCAGAAGAAAGGTGAGGAACAGTTTTGAGCTGCAGAACTGTCGCCGCAAGTGCGTTCTCATAGAGGCCGGCAGCAAAGGCTTTTTCATAGCTTTGCATATCGCATCGGCGGCAGTAAGCTTCGCCAAGTGACGGCGAGGCATGCAGAAATGCACCGCACTTTGCACAGAGCGTTTCACCGCCGTTGAATATTCTGGTTTTTATCCAGCAACTTCCACAAGCCACTCCAAGCGCCCGTTTTTCGACACTCTCCGAACAACTCCGGCATTCCTGCGGATAAACGGCTGAAAGTATTGGATCGATTAGATGTTCCAACATCTGCAAATTTTACAAAAAAAAGGCTCTTGCGATCTTACAATAAAATTCGCAGAGCCTTTCTAAAGATCAAAATATTTTAATTATTCGTCGTCTTCGTCGATCATACCGCGTTCGACGAGTTCCTGACAATCCAGACAATAACGTGCCCAGGGAATTGCCTCGAGCCGTTTTGCGACGATCACCTTTTCACAATTCTGGCAAAGGCCATATTCTTCGTCTTCTATTCGAAGAAGTGCATCGTCAATGAGCCTGAGCTGGCGACTTTCATTTTCAGAAACGGCCAGCATTACATTTTTTGAATAATTACGAACCGCCAGATCGACCGGATCCGGTGTTTCCGAATCATCGACAGACAGGTCGTTCCCCTTGAGTTTTTCGATAAGAAGGTCTCTTTCCGCGAGGAGCTTCTTTTTCAATTCTTTTATTTTAGTTTGGTTCATTTCTGATATGGAAAACCGTTTAAGATCGAATATGCTCTGTAGAGCTGTTCCACTAATACGACACGAGCCATATCGTGCGTAAAAGTAAGAAACGATAAGGATAACCTAATAGATGCACTTTCAGCAACCTCAGACGAGACTCCTTCGGCCCCGCCGATGATAAATGTAACCTCTTTTTTCCCTTGGATCTGCCATTTATCGACAAGTTTCGATAATGCATGAGACGAGAGGCTTTCACCTTTGACATCAAGCAAAACGGTGAATGAGCTTTGATTCAACAAAGCGAGAATTCGTTTGCCTTCATCTTCTTTAGTTTCGTGTCTAGCGTCCTTTAATTCGACAATGTCATATTTAACAAAATGTGAAAGACGCTCCAGGTAATCTTCCTGCAACGCCTTCCAATGCTTGTCTTTGGTTTTGCCGATCCAGATGAATCGAAATCTCATAATAGATCTTCCGCCGGTATCTCTATGGGTTTTGCGTCCAGCCAAAGCCTTTCAAGATCATAAAAATCACGGGCATTTTTATCAAAAATATGCACGATGAAATCACCATAATCCAGCAGGACCCATTCGCCGCTAGCGTATCCTTCGATGCGAACCGGCCGAACCGAAAGGTCTTTTTTTAGCTTTTCATTTATCTCATCGGCGATCGCCTGAACCTGACGCTGATTTGCTCCGGTCACGATGATGAAATGTTCGGTAAAAGACGCGATCTCGCGTAAGTCCAAGCCTTTTATATCGATACCCTTTTTTTCTTGTGCGCATTGTATCGCCAATTGTACTTCCGGATCGAGAGATCCAAAGGGTGTTTGTGCGGCGGATATTTCAAATTTTCTAACTTCACGAAGAAGCGATTTTTCCTGTAATTCTTCCATTAGGTATAAAGTTCGTATTTTTCGATGTATTTTGCAACCTCAGCCGGTACATCGTCCAGCCGGTCGATCTTGCCGTCTGATGCATCAAAGCGTATTTCGGTTGCGGAAATATTGTGTTCGACGACATCTGTGATAAAGATCGAATGCGGTTCCGGACGCGGCAGATCGAATGCTTTTTTTGTTTCGGCGGTATTAGATCCGCGCACATCCACGATGCGTTTTCGCACATTATCGGAAACATGATCGAAAGAGATATTGTAACCCGGACGCGTCGCGACAATATGATCGGACATAAGCAAGACTTTTTCCCAATCACGCCACGTCAAAATATCCATCCAGGAATCGGCTCCCATAATAAATATCTGCCGTTCGTCAGGATATTTGTCATGAAGTTCGGCAAGCGTTTCGATGGTGTAGCGTTTTTTGCCGTGTTCGAGTTCGAGCGTCGAAATGGAAATTTCAGGAAATTCGCGTGTCGCAAGTGCGAGCATCGCAAATCGATGAAATGCCGATGTCGGAACACTGTCCGGCTTGTGCGGAGCGTGAAATGCGGGAAGGAGTCTCACCGCATCCAGGCCGAATAGCCGCTGAACACCATCAGCAACCAGAATATGTCCGCGATGAACGGGATCGAATGTGCCTCCATAATAGGCGACCTTTTTCATATTCATTCGGCAGCGGCGATCTTGCCGGCTTCTTCCGCTTCGATGGCTGCTTCAGCTTCTTCCTCGGCCTGCTGATCCAAACGCCGCGAAACCGTGTTTACAAGTTCCTTTACGCCCAAATTCGTTACCGATGAAATTTCGAGAAACTCTTTGCCGTCGGTTTTGACGCGTTCGCGGAGCTTTTCCAGACGTTCGGGTTCGTCGAGAGCATCTAGTTTTGTCGCGACAACGATCTGCGGCCGTTCGCCAAGCTCAGGATTATAGTTTGAAAGCTCGCGGTTGATTATCTCGTAGTCTTCGATCGGATCGCGGCCGGAGATCGAAGAAACATCGACAAGATGCAGTATCAATTTTGTTCTTTCAACGTGCCGCAAAAAACGATCGCCAAGTCCGGCTCCTTCCGATGCACCTTCGATCAAACCGGGAATATCCGCAACGACGAACGTGCGGAAATCGCCAAGATCGACTACACCAAGATTTGGTTCGAGCGTGGTGAAAGGATAATCGGCGATCTTTGGCTTTGCGGCTGAAATAACACTGATAAGCGTCGATTTACCGGCATTCGGAAATCCGACAAGCCCGACATCAGCGATCAATTTTAATTCGAGCTGAAGCTCGCGTTCGTCGCCCGGCCTTCCGGTATAGTGAAATTTTGGTGCACGCCGAGTCGGCGTGGCGAAATGAGAATTGCCCCAACCGCCTTTGCCGCCTTTTGCGGCTAAATAACGTTGACCGGCTTCGGTAAAATCGTATAAAAGCTCTTCGCTTTCGGCATCAAAGACCTGTGTTCCAACCGGAACGCGGACCGTGATACTTTCGCCGTCTTTGCCAAAGCGGTTCGAGCCTTCGCCGTGTCTGCCGCGCTCTGCTTTATGTTCTGGGTTGTAACGAAGATGAAGCAGCGTGTTCAGGCCTTCGTCCGATTCCATCCAAACATCGCCGCCAACTCCGCCGTCTCCGCCCGAAGGCCCGCCGCGCGGGATGAACTTCTCTCGGCGAAAAGCCGTAACACCGTTACCGCCGTCTCCGGCCTTGATCCTAATTTTTACGCGGTCAATAAACATTTGTTGGTGAATCGTAAATCGTAAATCGTGCGTCGTGTCATTGTTCGGAAAATCACGAACCATTTACTTTTAATTATCAATTGTAATTTATTGAATCAAATCAGTGAATAGTGAAAAGTGAATAAGTGAATCCCGCCAAAGACAGTATGATAAAAAGCCAAAAGCGTCGTCTCGATCGCTCAAGAAGACGCTTTTGGCTTTCCTTAGTGAATACCGAAGTATCCGAAAGGTGTTTGCGGTTCAAACATGCACACATTTGAACCGCGAATTTATATTCCGATCCGGATCTGCGGGGATCCGGTCCCGGTCAACACCCAAATTGAATAAATTCAAGTTTGTTAGTACTCGAAAGCACGGTGTCGTTAGGTAGTTTTTCCGGTGGCTTTTCCTCCACCGCCGGTTACGTCTCCGGCAACGAGGTTCGCGTCGAAACGCGAACGGCGTGGCACCTTTTGGCTGATCATTTCCAATCGGCGTTATTCGTTTTTATCCGAATAACTCAAAGTTTCCGAAGAAACCTTTCAGCAAGCCTTTCGGCTTCGCATCCGAGCGTTCATAGCAACTACGTTTCCGCCGTTTGCTGCTTCCAAATAATGCGTCACCGCAATTATTTGCTTTTCTCGGTCGCGGTCAAAATACCCGTAAGTAATTCCGACTGTGAAACTATCTTACACCCGAATTTTCCAATGTCAAGAAGAAAATACTTTAAGTATTGCCCTTATTTAACGGGTGATTCACGGCCGGTCTGTGGAAAAAGATCAGATGGGTTGTGGATAAAATTGTGGAAAACACCGCAACTCTTTTTGATCATTATGTTATTGAAAACCCCGACTTATTTGCTGTGGCTTTGAGCCTGTGGAAAAGAAAAAAATTAAGGTCGAAAAAAAAGTTTTCAGGTCGAAAATAATTTCAATTTTGGAAGGAAATTAGGGTTAAGCAGGTACTGAATTCGTTATTTTTTTAACTGCCGACGTAAGTTAAGCCCGATCGATCGCATTCTGCAGCGCGCTCAAAACTCACCAGACGACGGATCCACGCGTTGTATTTGGAATGAGCAGAATCTGAGCCTTCTTTACTTAGCATCGCGTAAAGACGATGTTCCCGCGTGGAGAAAGTAAATTCCGGTACAGGAATACCCATGCTCCTCAAACGCGGTTCTCCGATCGACACCAATAGCGACGAAATGGTTTCTTTTTCCTCGACAAGATCTTTTAGTCCCTGCTCAATGATTTCTTCTCCAGGTTTCATCTTTCCGATTAAAAACGATTTTAGAGAACGCTGACCATCTATTCTTGATATTGACACCCGATAAATACAAAAATTCCCGCAAAACCGAACTCTATCAGTTTCACGGGAATTTTATAATAAAGTTTGTGTTACGCTGCTGGAGCGACCGCCGGAGCTTCGGCGTAAACGCTGATGAATTTGCCTTTTTGACCTTTGTCTTCGAACTTAACGAAGCCTTCGATCAAAGAAAACAGCGTATCGTCTTTGCCTTTGCCCACGTTATTACCCGGCTTCCATTTTGTGCCGCGTTGACGTGCGAGGATATTGCCGCCGAGAACGTGCTCGCCGCCGAATTTCTTGAGTCCGAGCCGCTGTGCGTTAGAGTCGCGGCCGTTTCTGGATGAACCTACACCTTTCTTATGTGCCATATTGTTAGTAAATCGTAAATCGTGAATTGTGAATAGTATCGGAAATTCTTGTGAAGGTTTTTCTATTTACCATTTACTACTATTTACTGTCCTCCTAGATCTTCTCTATTTTAATTTCTGTGTAACCTTGACGGTGACCTTGTCTGCGTTTGTATTGTTTGCGGCGTTTCTTTTTAAATACGATTATCTTGTCGCCGCGGCCGTGGCTGAGAACAGTCGCCGAAACGGTTGCATCAGCGGCCATTTTAGCGTCTTTACCTTCGCCGGAAAGCAATGCTTTAATGTCGACCTTCTTGCCTTGGTCGGCAGAGATTGTCGGTACACGCAAGGTTTGTCCTTCTTCTACAGCGAATTGTTTACCGCCGGTTGATATAATTGCGTAACTCATTTTCTTGTCGTCTCCCTTGCTGCACAGTACATTTCGGTCATGCAGCCGAAAAACTTAAATTATACGCAGACAGATGGCATTCGTCAATCTTAAAACGAAGCTCGGCAGGCTTTTTATTAAATTGCGGCCGGGTCTTTTACAACGCCGATAAACGGAAGGTTGCGGTAACGACCGGCGGCATCGAGGCCATAGCCGACGACGAATTTGTTTGGAATGACGAATCCTTTGTAATCGATCTTTAGGGCTTTGTTGATGCGCGGTTCCGGTTTGTCCAAAAAGCTAGCGAGTTTTATCGAAGCCGCACCGCGAGAACCGAGCAATTCCATCAGCCGTGTTAGCGTCAATCCGGTGTCAACAATATCCTCGACAATAATTACGTGTTTACCGCGGATCGGATTCGCGAGATCTTTTATTATTTCGACGTCACCGCTCGAAACTGTTCCGTCCTTATAGCTCGAAACCGCCATAAAGTCTATCGAAAGCGGCAGATCGATGGCACGCATCAGATCAGCCATAAAAATGCACGAACCTTTAAGTACGCAGACCAGAACGAGATCCAAACCGGCATGGTCGCGGGCGATATCGGCTCCGAGTTCAAGTACTCTGGCAGCAATTTCTTCGGCGGAAAATAAAATTTCGAGGTTATCGTTCGTGAATTCTGTTGACATAAACTTTTCGGGAAAATCTGATAGAATCGGTTTCAGGAAATACTATTGAAATCGCAGATGTTTTACAAGCGGCGGCGAAAACAAGCCGCATAAACTTATGTCAGACGATCGACAGGCAAAACGCGAAGAGATACGCGGCCTCGTCAGCCAAATTTTACGAAATGTTCAGGAAAAGCGCGGAATTTCGAACAACGCGGAGCCTGAGCACATCGTCGTAAATTCTCTAAAAGCTGTACGCGAGAGAGATTTTGACCGCGACGAATCGGCAAAATCGCTTATCACAGAGATCGATCTTCGCGGGCTAGAGGAAGGTTCGCGGATTCGGCTTGCTGAAAACGTGAAGTTCACGCCGCTCGCCGCCGACATTATTAAGGAGAAAAATATTTCGATCGTTACCAAAGAAGCTCGTCAAAATGGTTTGACGGTCAAAAGCATCGCCATTGGAGCCGATCACGGCGGTTTTGAAACAAAAGAAAAATTGAAACAGCATTTAATGGGAATGGATCTGCATATTAGAGATTTCGGTACAAATTCGAAAGACGCGGTCGATTACCCCGATTTTGCTCACGCCGTGGCTAAATCGGTTTCGGATAGACACGTAGATATCGGCATTATCGTTGACGGTGCAGGGATCGGAAGTGCGATGGCGGCGAACAAAGTCCCCGGCGTTCGTGCAGCAGCTTGCTATACGCCGCAGCTTGCTAAAAACGCCCGCGAACACAACGGTGCGAATGTGCTGACGGTCGGCAGCGGTCAGAATAGTTTCGAAGAGATCACAGCGATCGTCGAGGCGTTTGTCACAAGCGAGATCAGCGAAGAACGTCATAAAAAACGCGTCGGAAAGATCGATGCGATCTTTGCCCAATATTTGCGAAACGGTTGAAAAGAATATGCAGAGTGAGAATTACAACCAACTGATCGAACAGATCACCGATATCGTGATGTCGAAGCTCGGCACGGAGGAATGTCCGTCGTTTTGCGATACGGATGTTCAGCGTATCGTTGATGCCGGCGCTTCGCGGATCGGTACGGTTTTGGGTGATACTGCGACGTCACGCGATTGGGCTTCGCTGATCGATCACACACTCTTAAAACCGGAAGCAAGCAAGACCGACATTCAAAAACTTTGTGCAGAAGCCGCGGAATTCGGCTTTGCTTCGGTTTGTGTAAATCCGGCTTGGGTTAAACAAGCAGCGGCGTTTCTGAAGAACAGCGGCGTTCCTGTTTGTACGGTCATCGGCTTTCCGCTCGGTGCTACTTTATCTGACGTTAAAGCATACGAAGCTCGCCGTGCGATCTTTAATGGTGCCGGCGAGGTCGATATGGTCATCAATATCGGAGCGCTCAAATCGGGCGATATTTGCACGGTCGAAGATGATATTAGAGCGGTCGCCGAAGCTGCTCATGAGAACGGTGTGCTGTGCAAAGTTATCATCGAAACCGCATTGCTGACTGACGAAGAAAAGGTTCAGGCATGCTTAGCTGCCAAAAACGGCGGTGCTGATTTTGTTAAAACTTCGACCGGTTTTTCAAAAGGCGGAGCGACCGTTCACGACATCGCATTGATGAGGCGAACGGTGGGCAGTGAGCTTGGTGTGAAGGCTTCGGGCGGCGTGAAGGGAATTGACGACGCAAGAGCCATGTTTGAAGCCGGAGCGACACGTATAGGTGCAAGCGTCGGCGTAAAGATCGCTCAGGAAGCTCAAGGCGTTAAAACGGCTGAATCCAGTGGAAACTATTAAAGTGGAAAATGGGAAAAGTGTAAAAGTGAAAGGGTGATAAAGTTAAAGAGTTACAGAATTAATAAGAAGGCGGCAGATTCGATGAATTTGCCGCCCTCCTTCTTTTCAGAAGTATTTCCTTGTTTAGAAACCTTTATTCTTCATTGGTTTCTTTGGTGAAGTTGTAAATGATGTAGGCACGAGCTTTGGATGGCTGGCCATTCCATTTTACAGGATTGAATTTCGATTTTTTCGCGGCGTCTTCGGATGCGGCTCGAAGAACTCGAGGACCGTCAACCGCATCGGCACTGACAACCTTTCCTTCTTCATTCAGTTCAACCGCAACAGTAACTTTGCCGTATGCCTGCATTTTGCGTGCGATGGCAGAATAGGTCGGCTTTGCCATATATGTCGCGTTCGCCTCGGATAGAGTTCCGGCATCGACAAATTCAGGTTTTACAAGTGTTTCAGGTTTAGGCTCAGGTTGTGCGGCAACAGGTTCCGTCACTTTTGGTTTTTGCGCGGCTGCCAAGGCAGCGGCTTTTTCGGCACGGTCATCGTCGATCCTTTGCACACTCGCTTTCGCCGCCATATTGGTTGGATCGAGTTCGACGGCTTTTTTGAAATCTTTATAAGCGTCGTCGGTCTTACCGAGAACTTCGAGTGAGAGTGCCCGGTTGAAATGAGCCTTGGCGTTGTTAGTGTCGAGCTCGATCGCTTTTGTGTAATCTGCGATCGTCGCATCGTAATCCTTCAAATTAAAATTTGTCAGGCCGCGATCCATATAGATCGAAGCTTCATTGGGTGAGAGTTCCGAGGCAACGTTAAAATCCGTTAATGCCGCTTTGAAATCACCTTTTGCCGCACTGTCGCGACCCCGTTTTTGAAAGAAAGACGCGTCGGGAGCGGCCTGAACGGGAGCGGAAACCTTTATTATCACACTTTTTTCGCGGATCGCCTTGATCAATTCTGCGTCCGCTCCGGCGGCAGTAAGTTCGGATTCGATCTGCGGAGTCGCGCTGAATGTGATCCCTCGCTGACGCGTTGCGTCCGTAAGTATCTTGTTGCGTTCCGGAAGTGTCGCTTTTTTCGATCGAAGAGCGACAACTATATCGACAAGGCTGAGTTTGTCGTCCTGCGCGAACGCCGGCAGAGCCAAAACGCCGGAAATAAATGCAACAGCGACGATCGATATAGTTACTAAGCGTGTAAACATCTGATGTTTTGGGGAAAACTTGATCGGTTTCATAGTCTTTGTCCTGAGAATGTTTTTTTATTTTTCAATTTAGTTGTCTTTCAAAAGGTCATCAACGGTTAGTTTTTTCTTGGCCGTTTGAGTTTTTGGCGGCGGCGGAAGTCCCGGACCCGAAGTCGCAGGAGCCGAAGTGGCTGTATTTTGCCGTGTTCTTACCGGTTGTTTCGCAGGCTGCGATCTCACAGCTGTTTGTGTGGGAGCCGATGTTTCTTCTATTGTGGGCTGAATTTCAGTTTGTTCCGGTTCAGAGGTAACGTCGGGATCCGTCGTGACAGCAGTTTCAGGTTCGGTAACCGGCTGCTGTTCGACAGGAGCCTGCGGCTGGACGACGACAGGTTCGGGAACTGCTGCCTCAGGTGTTGAGCTGCCGGCAAAAACATACCAACCACCGATGACGGCTACTAACAGTACGGCAGCGATCCCGGCGATCATCGGAATACTGATCGGAAAACCGGATCCGCTATTTTCTGCGTAAGAGGAAGTGAACGGGCTTGATCCGTAATCGGACCTAACCGGCGAAACGAGGTCATCATCTTCGGCCTTGCTTTCATATGCCGAAACTTCGGCTTCATTTGTCTGAGCCGCCGAACGGAAGATGTAGTGAACTTTCTGTTTCTACTGATTCTTCGGCCTCGGCTATATCGATCACGCCGCCCAGCGATATAGGATCCGCAAGGTTTTGGATCGGGTTTGCGTCATCATATGACAAGTCAAGCACCTGAGCGGCCGGAGCAACATCGGGCGAAGAACTGATGTGTTCGTTAAGAGTATTAACCGGTGCCGCGAAGGTTTCTAGAATTGTCTCAACCGCCGGCTCCTGTATTTGCGGAACAAAAACATCCGGTTCGATAAGTGGCTTTTCTTCGAGAGTTTCCGCAGCCAAAACGTTCTCGCTATTTTCGGTTTCAGCGGCTGTCGGAACAAAAATATCCGGTTCGGGACGTTCTTTTATTTCGGCACGAACAAGCGGATTAAGAGCTAGGTCGCGTTCGCGAAGAAGCCTTTCGGCTTCGGCGGCGCGTTCTTCGGCCACTTTTCGCTGTGCCTCGGCCTCGCGAAGCTGCTGTTTGACCAGGTCGGCTTCGGAAAGTTCTACCTTAGCAAAGACGGGTTCCGCCTCAGGTGTTTCGACCGGTTCGATCACATCAATATGTTCAAAGACCGGTTGGACGACTTCGGGTACCGAAACTGAACCGGCATAATGCGAACTTTGTTCGCGGGACTGAGCAATATTTTGATCGAGCAGAGCGTCGTTCTGTTTTAATGCTTCTTTATCTTCGCGTTCCTTGATCAGGACAAGCGAAGTTTTCAGGGCTTGGCGCATCATGGAGGCAGATTCGAATCGATTCTCGCGTTTGATCTCCATTCCGCGGATGATGACGTTGGAAACTTCGAGCGGAACCGATGCATCCACAATGTGCGGCGGCGAAAGCGGGTCAGCTTTTCCATCGAGCATATCGATGGATCTTTCGAGAGCATCGACCGGTTTTTTTGCGGTCAATAGAAAATACATCGTCGCTGCCAATCCGAAAATATCGGTTTTGGCATCCGCCGGCTGTTTCAGGATCGCTTCGCTTTTTTCGTCGTAGCTATTTCCGATGACTTTCTGCGAAGCAGAATCGAGGCTTTCCCAGATAATTTCGATCGGCGAATAATTTACAGCAGCATCTTTGGTTGGATCCGTGTCGAGGTTCGAATGTCCGTCAGCCAAACCATAAGCGACAAGTTTTGCCTTGCCGTCAGACAACAATTTAATATTCTTTGGTTTGATCGCTCGGTGCACGATCGGCGGTTTGAACTGGTGTAGATAAGTTAGCGCGTCAAGTATTTGATCGGCCCATTGGCTCGCTTCGGCATAATTGAACGGCGCTCCGTTTACCTTGACGAGTTCAGCCAGATCGCTGCCTTCGACCGTTTCGAGCACGAGATACTGACGTCCGATCTCGGTAAAGAAGTCCAGAACGTGCACAAGGGAGCCATGTTTTATTTCGGTCAGAACCCTTGCCTCATTCGCAAAAGCCACTTTCATGCTTTCCTGCTGCGAGTGTGTCATGACCTTATTGAGCTTTACAGGGATCTCTTTGATTACAACGTTTCGGTTGTTTACAGTATCCAAAGCTTCGTAAACACAACTGTTTTCGTCGTGCTCGAATTTATTAGTGATGCGGTATTTACCTTCTTGTAAAAGTTCATTCATAGCGGGTATCTAGTTAAATGGTGTGGTTACCAGGTGAGTTGACTGCCAACACCATTATAACTAATTTCACGAAAAATGGAAGTATTTGTTGAAAATTTTTTAACAAAATTTTACATTCACGGGATAGTCAATGTTTTACTGATCAATATTGAAGTTCAATCCCCGTTAAATTCGGTCAATTTGACAAGATCTGAAACTGTTTTCGAAAATAATTCGAATTGGAACTTATGGGAAATAAAATCGATCCGAGTGAGATAACGCCCGAACCGGTCGATTTAAACCGGCGAAATTTTATACGAGCAGGCTTGGTCGCCGGATCGGTCGCGGCAACGGGAATGGCTTATCGGTTTTTCAATCCGCCGCCGGTTGTCGAGGTTGCGACGGCCGACATCAAAAATATCGACAAAACCAGCCAACTCGCCCCGGGCGATGAACTTAATTCGCTGGAAGAGATATCTCATTACAACAATTTCTATGAATTTTCGACATCGAAAACGGGCGTCGCACGTGAAGCTGTAGCTTTGGTGACACGTCCGTGGACTGTCGAAGTTGGCGGAATGGTCGGTAAACCCAAAATTTTCGATATCGGCGATCTGCTCAAATTCGATCAGGAAGAACGCATTTATCGACTTCGATGTGTTGAGGCTTGGTCGATGGTTATTCCTTGGGTCGGTTTTCCGTTGAAGAGTTTGCTTGATCTGGTCGAACCGCTTTCGACGGCGAAGTATGTCGCTTTCGAAACAAAATACGATCCGAAAACCATGTCGTCGTCGCTTTCGGCAGGGATCGATTTTCCGTATGTAGAAGGTTTGCGGATCGATGAAGCGATGCATCCGCTGACGATCCTTGCGACCGGAATGTACGGCAAAGAGCTGCCGAATCAAAATGGAGCTCCGATAAGATTGGTCGTTCCCTGGAAATATGGATTCAAGAGCATCAAATCGGTCGTAAAGATCACACTGACAGATCGCGAACCGCCGACTACATGGAATCTTTCGGCTCCGGAGGAATACGGTTTTTATTCGAATGTGAACCCAAATGTTGCCCATCCGCGTTGGTCGCAGGCCACCGAACGCCGCATCGGTGAATTGACGCGCCGCGACACATTGATGTTCAACGGCTACGCCGACGAGGTCGCTGATCTTTATAAAGGAATGGATCTGAAGAAGAACTTTTGATGGACGACGTAAAATTCGGAAAATTTCTGATAGTTCTGAATGCCTTCGTGCCGCTCGTTTTGATCGGCTACGACGCTTTGAACGGTGGTCTCGGCGGAAATCCGATCGAATTTTTCCTGCGGACAACCGGTGTGGTCACGTTTGTTTTTCTGATAATTTCGCTTGCCGTAACACCTGTGAGAAAATTAACCGGCTGGAATATGGCGATCCGATACCGCCGTATGATCGGGCTTTTTGCTTTCTTTTATGCGTGCCTGCATTTGATCACCTATTCGATCTTCGATAAGAGTTTGAGCCTGCCGGACATACTCGCCGACATTATTCAGCGGCCTTTTATTTTGGTCGGAATGGTAGCGTTTGTCATACTGCTTTTGCTCGCTATAACTTCGACGAACGGGATGATCAAACGAATGGGCGGAAAGAATTGGGCACGCCTTCACCGCTGGGTTTACGCCGCCGGAATTCTAGCCGCCATCCACTTTTGGATGATCGTAAAATCAGATATTTTCTACCCCGCGATCTTCGCGAGCGTCGTCGCTTTGCTTCTAGGTTATCGTGTCCTGAATGGGGCAAAGCCGAAATTATCTGCTCAGAATAAGTAATCGCCTGCGTTAGTGGGCGGCCGAAATCTCGATGCCGATATTTTCTACTCAGGCTTGAGGCTTGAGATTACGCATTTATTTTGGGCGGGCTTCTGCAACGGCGTTGCGGTCGAAGTTTCGACGGTAGTCTTCGCCGGTGATGGTGATGGTTCGGCACATTTCGAAAATGCGTGAGCGAAGCCTTGCTCCGATGCGGTCTTCGAGCGTTTCTTCACGGTCGTTCCGTCTTTCGTCGAGATAGTTTGTGGTAAAGATCGTTATCTTTTTATCGTTGTAGCGGCTGTTGATGATATGGGCCATTGTGTCTTTGACCCAATCGGTTGGCTTTGATGCACCGAGTTCGTCGAGCACCAGAACATCGGCTTTTAGGACGGGCGACAATACACCAAGCTCCGATGTTTTTGTTGTCGAATTATAGCTTTCCTGAATTTCTTTTAGCAGCGAACCGAATTCATAGAACAGACAATTGAACCCGCGTTCGGTCAAACCTTTTAATATCGAAACGGCGAGATGAGTTTTGCCGACGCCGACCGTTCCCATCAAGATCAAGCCTTGATCGACGACCGGATATTCCTGCGCGAGCGTTATTGCGAATTTTGCAGCGCGTGCCTGCGACTGATTTTTCGGCTCGTAGCTATTGAAGTGACAATTCAGATAGCGTTCGGGAACGCGGACACGTTTTAGCTGGTTCGAGTGTCCTTTCTGTTTGCGGCATGAACAGATGCGTGCACCTTTCCCATCGATGATCTCTAGTCCTGTGCCGAAACATTTCGGGCACTCATTGCTTTCGGCAAACGTCGGCTCTACGTTTCGCTCAGAAGCGGGAACGGCCGAGAGATTATGTTTTCGCGATAGTTCTTTGGGCATTGTTTGTGGTTTGGATCAGGTTTGAGTATAGCACCGGCGCTTGCCTTTTCAAGTTGGCCTTTCGATGTCATTCAAAGCCGTGTAATATGTTATATTTACCTCACGGTCAGTCTATGGGTCTGCTAAAAAGTTTATTAATAAAAGTCGGTTTAGCCGATCTGAGTTCGGAGCGGACGCCGATCTCCGTTTTTGTTTTGGACGACGATTCGCGGCGGCATCGTTGGTTCGAAAAACGCTTTGCCGGCGACGATCTGGCGATCGCCGAAACGGTCGAAGAAGCGAAAGAATTGCTGCAGGAAGCAAATTATGATGCGATCTTTTTAGATCACGACCTGCTGCCGCATCATTATGAATCGAATTCACACGACGATTTTGCTAACACCGGCTACGCCATTGCCGAATGGCTGAACGAAAGATCCGATCTTCAAAAAGCCGCGACGATAGTTGTCCATACGCGAAACGCCGATGCCGCTATCGGAATGGTTACGAAGCTTCGCGAAAGCGGACGAAATGTCGAATATTGCGCCTTTCCGATGCTCGATCTGAAGATCAAACACTACTGGAAACGTTAGGCATCAGGCTTTTTAAGATATTTCTTTCCTTTTAATTTATCCGGCAAAAAATCTTCTTTCGAATATTTCTCATAATCCTTAGCCGTAACCCATTTCTTTCATCATCTTTGTCGGAGCATTTCGCACGATCATCGGAACAGGCAGATTGCCCAATTTCTTTGCGTCTTGCATCGCTTCGCCGATAGCGTTCGTCGTGCTTCGATCCTTTGCCGCATTCGCTAGAAATGCAGCTCCGTGTGCAAGATTTAATGCGCATTCGGGCATTCCGATCGTCGTAACCGCTTCAAAAACCGCATTCGCGACGACAAGCGCCGTTGGCTGCGCGAGCCCAACATCTTCAGACGCAAATATGACCATTCGCCGGGCGATAAATTTCGGATCTTCGCCGCCTTCGAGCATTCGTGCCAAATAATAAAGAGCCGCATCGGGCTGGCTCGCACGCATCGATTTTATGAACGCACTGATGACGTTGTAATGCTCTTCGCCTTTTTTGTCGTAACGAAGAAATTTCGATTGCAGCGTTTCCTTTAATGTTTCAAGCGTTACCTCGTCATAAAAATGCGCCGTGTTCTCGATCATCGTGATCGCCTGACGAGCGTCGCCGTTTGCCATTTCGGTCAGCCATTCGACCGCTTTTTTATCAAGCTTCTGTCCGGTACGTGCGATGATAGCTTTCATTTCTTCGTCCGAAAATTCTTCGAGGACAAAAACGCGGAGCCGAGAAAGCAGAGCGGGAATAACCTCAAAGCTCGGATTTTCGGTCGTTGCTCCGATCAAGATCAGCTCGCCGCTTTCTACATACGGCAAAAGAAAATCCTGCTGAGCTTTATTGAACCTATGAATTTCGTCCAAAAATAAAACACGCGGACGGCCGTCGCTGAGCGTTTGATTTACTATCTTTCGGATATCATCCTTTCCGGCTGAAACGGCGGAAAGCTCATACAGATCGGCGTTCAGGGCATTCGAATATATTCTTGCAAGCGTCGTCTTTCCAGTTCCCGGCGGACCCCAAAGGAGAAAAGACATTATGTGTCCTTCTTCGATGGCGATCCGCAGCGGTTTGTCATCGCCGACCAGATGCGTTTGGCCGATGTATTCGCTCAGATCGACCGGCCTGATCTTATTCGCTAATGGTTCCATTTCCGTTATTGTATCGCAAAAGGCAGGGAACTAGATGCCGAATCGTTCGTAAATCTCGATCCGAGCCGCGAGCTTTACTTCGTCAAAGCCATCGATCTCGGCAAGTTCATTAATGCCGCGGGCTTCGATCTGCTGCCTGGGTATCAGACAGCATAAAGCAAAAATATCGGCTTCGGATTCGATGCGGGTTTTCTTTCCGATGCCGTGAAAATTTGCGGTCACGCCGGCGTCCGGCACATGCAACAGGTAATGGCCGAGCTCGTGAAACATAACAAAAAGCTTTTCACTGGGCGGAAGTTTTGTGTCGATCGCGATGTAATGGCGGCCCAAAAGACAATAGTAAAAACCGCTGACACGAAGCGGCATTTCTTCGACCGTTATTTTGAAGCGGCGGCAGAGCCGATAAAAATCGGTCTCATCGAGCGGCCTTTTGTTCCAATCGAAACGGAGTTTTGTAACTTTATCAATTATGAATTGCATGGGATATATTTTGTGTCGCACAAGTTGTGGAACGTGCCACAGATGAAACATTTTATCACAGACTTTGGCTGTGAGGAAGTATTAAAAAAAGAACAAATGTTATGTATTTTTGAGTGCTCGATCAAGCACTTTCTTTGCATCGTTTACAGCGTCGAGCTTTTCTTCGCGGCTGTAGCTTTCCCAACCGCGGAAGAACGCCACGCCGAAATCACGCGGATATTCGCGGCCTTCGAAGGCGAACCATTCGCTCATAACGCTGTGCGGATCGTCGAACCGCATGATCGCCGCGCCGATATCGAATTTCTCTTTTTTTGCCGGAGCTTTTCGCAAACTTTCTGCCAGCTTTCTTTCGACGATCTCTTCGATACGCTCGTCGATGGCCTTGCCGATATCGATCGGAACTGAACCGGGAGCGAACATCTCGCCTTTGCCGATCAGCAACCAGTTTAATGATACATTCGTTTCGTTAGCGATCTTTATCAGCACTTCGGGAGCCGGCATTCGGCCTTGAAAGTAATTACGGACCGTCGCATGCGGGGCATTTATCCGCCGTGCGATCTCTGCCATTGTGGCTCCGCCAAACGCTTGGCTCATTCTTTCTTCAAAAGTTAAAGGCATAGCTTTGTTGCAACAAATGTTTGATGTAAAGAGTTTACTACCAAATCGGCCGAACGCAAAACGTGGGCCGAACACAATTTTGTTTGGCCATTCAAAGCCTGCGAAGCTTGACATCTCGGCTTTCGGAAACGTATATTGTCAAATTCGGCGTTACTGATTTTTGACAGCCGAAAAACCACAAAAATGCCGTCCTAGCTCAGTTGGTAGAGCATTCGATTCGTAATCGAAAGGTCGTCGGTTCGACTCCGATGGACGGCTCCATAGTTCTATACGAAAGCCCGTTAATAATTGACGGGCTTTCGGATTTTGCTAAAATCTTCCCGAAACATAATCCAATGAAAACCCTACCAAAAACATGATGGGGACATGTTGCCGCCGTTGTTGTTATTAGCATCTTGTTTGCAGGTTGCGGGACTAAATCTCGGTTGGACACGATCGAAGTTCTCGAAACATTTCGTCATATCCGGGCGGCTCAGATCTATTCTCATGCTGTTAATGGCCGTTACGCAACTGTCGAAGAACTACGGAAAGTTGGAAGACATCGCCGCTGACAAGATCGACCAGCAAAATTACAAATACACATTCTCCATTTCGCCCGATGCATACTCCGTATCCGCGACGCCGATTTCAGACAAGTCTGGTTTAAGTTTTTTCATGGACGAAACCGGAGCGATCCGCGCCGGAGAAAATCCGCCCGCAACGGCCAAAGACGAAGTTATCAAGAAGCAATACGCCTCGAGTTTACAAAAAAAACCAAGGTCATTCCAAAACCGCGCTAAAATATACGTCCAATAAGATCTTGTTTTTGAGTAGGAGACATTGTGGCGAACCCAACTAAACCATTTCCGGTGTATTTTCTTTTCATCGCTATATTAATAAGTTCGTGTTCGAACGTGATCGACCCCGTTAGTGAAAGAGCTAGTCCATCGTATCCTACAAATAACCAGGTTAGTGTCTTGGAGACTCCGCTGACCGAAGAAATGTATTCCTCCAATACGGACGAGTTGATCAAGTGGAGCCAGACGATCGGGCGGAACTTTTTTGTTTGGGACGGAAAGGACCTATTCGTAAAATCAGAGACGAGCAGCAAGAAATTAGGTGTCTTTTCGCGAATCGCTGAGAACTATTGCCTTGCAAGTCGAAAAGGTGCAGAGAAAAACTGTTTTTGCGGAAATTCTATGGGGCCGATTGCAATCGTCGGCTCGATCGTAGCTGTTGATCATGAGTCGGACTTTTCCTGCCAGGGTTCATACCTTAGCTGGAGATTCGCGTCCTTTGATCTAGAAAAACTGGGCGATCTCAACTATTCTCTTCCGGAAGAATTGAATAGTTCAGAGCCGGTCCGGTCGCCTAAAGGTAAGCTTGTCAGCTTAGAAGAATTATTCTCCGATGAAGACATCTTTTCCGCTTTCATGGCCAACGAACCTATATCGGAAATGATTGCGGAGGCCATCAATGAAAGAAAATTAGAAGCCAAGCCGAAGGATCTTATCGGACTGACCAAGTTTCTTACAAGAGAAAATACGATTTTTTTGGATGGCTTTTTCCAATTAGAGAAAGATTATTTAACACGCTTTGTTTTTCATCACATCGAAGGAGAGAAAGTTGCGGTTTGGATAAGCCTAACGCCAAATTCTCATGTCGGCCAAGCCAATCACGAGCACTTAGAAATCTTTTTGCCGATACCTGAAAAGTTCCGCAACCCACTTCTTTTGGCTGAAGCCGGAAAGGAAGGTTTTTTAATGAAAGATGCAGCAAAGTTCGTCGGCACAAGCCATACCGAGTTTGATTTTGATGGAAGTAAAATAAAGATCCAATTTTTGGAGTTAAGAGGATGTCAAAAATAAGATTGAAGACATTATTGGTTGGGTTATTGCTCGGAATAAGGATTTCTTTTACAGCTAATTTTATTGATGGTGTTGATTCTGATTTTCGGATAAGTTCTTAGCAGGGATAATGTAAATGAATTGTTGGAAAATGGATTGTTACCGAAGGTTTACGTTATCTTGCTGAAAAGCAATTATGCTGTACAGAGAATTTAACGACTTTTGTTTTGACGAGGGATGGTCGGGCTGAACTAAGGAATATTCCAGATTGTTGGGCCATTGATGAACGTGAATGTAAAGGGTCACTTAGCTTCACCGGCTCTTGGCAACTTTTTGATAAACAAAATGCTCCGAAAGAAATAGTATTCACTTCAAACTTAGAGAAAGACCAAGTGGCTTACTCAATTTCTATCTTTCAGCGACGAGATGATCCTGAAAATTAGCACTGTTATTTGGACTCGGTGAAACTGATATAAAGCGCGAGATCTATCTTGAAAAAGCTGACTAGTAGTGAGCGGCTCCATACCGCAATATGTCAGGCTTGATGCCATTCTCCAAAGTGGGTTTTGAGGTAAAATTAATATGAAAATAGGTAGGATCTTAGCACTGATTATTCCGCTGGGTTTGATGTCCACATTCGCGTTTGGCCAAGAAAAATCCCAACAAATAGTTTTTAAGGGTCAGGTAGTAAAAATTCAAGAGACTAACTTAAAAGAAGGTATGGCAGATGCTTACCACATGGTTGAATACAAGGTTCTCAAGGTATGTAAAGGGAAACTTAAAGTAGATAGTATAAGAGTCGCCCATATTGTAGGGACCGCAAAAGATCTAGAATTAGGCAATATTGTTTGTCGACGAGTACTATTCACGAATGAGTTTAGAGATTTTGCTGAGAGCCTCTTCAAAGTTGATGGAATATTGCTTCCCGAAGAATTGGTTACTAATTATATCTTTGAAGGGGACCATACACCGTGTTCATGTTCTGCAATTCGAATGTGAATTCGGGCATTAGCAATTGTTTGAAAGTCGGATCTTGTCGTTGAAAGCGACGAATTTAATACCATCGGGTGGTACCGGACCGTTTCGGCCTTCTGCAATTCAACATCTCTCAACCTTGTTTCGCCCAAAGAACGAGCCATTGCCGACAAGAGTTGCCGCGAAAAGTCGTTTAGCGAGGAAAAAAATCTATTGCATAAAGGTAACAACAATGTTAAATTACACTTGGCTCAGCAGAAGGACCCAGGTGGTTGAATACCTGAAAACGGATAGAAGCCGCGAAAATTTATTGCTTTCGCATTTCCGATGAGATCCTTGAGCCTTCGACGCTTTCGAGCGTCGATCCCACAAGCCCAATTTCTCCCAAGAGAGCGGCTCCCATAATAGCAATTTGCTCGCGGCTTCTTACGATCTCAGACGATTCCCACCTGGTCTTTTGCTGAGTATTCAGCTAGATCCAGTTTTCCTGCCAATCAATTACTACCATTAATTTAAGAGCGGTTTTAGGTATTTGCCGGTGTGCGAACCTTCGGTTTCGGCGATCTGTTCGGGCGTGCCGGTGGCGACGATTTGTCCGCCGCCGACGCCGCCTTCGGGGCCGAGGTCGATTATGTGATCGGCGGTTTTTATGACGTCGAGGTTGTGTTCGATGACGATAAGGCTCGCTCCGCTGTCGATCAACGCGCGAAAAGCGGCGAGCAATTTACCGATGTCTTCGAAATGCAAACCGGTCGTCGGTTCGTCAAAAATGAACAGGGTATTCGATTGCGTTTTTTGCCGCGAGATGAGCCGCGAGCTTTACGCGTTGTGCTTCGCCGCCGGAAAGCGTCGTCGCCGATTGCCCCAAACGCAAATATCCAAGCCCGACATCGTCCAAAGTTTTCAGTTTTGTCGTCAGCTTTTTGATCTCTCTGAAAAACGAGATCGCTTCGCGAACGGTCAGTTGCAGAACGTCATAAATGCTTTTGCCTTTATATTTTATGGCCAACACTTCGTCTTTAAAACGCGTGCCGCGGCAATCTTCGCAGATCAGTTCGACATCTGCCAAGAACTGCATTTCGACCGTAACGGTTCCGCTGCCCTGACACGTTTCGCAGCGTCCGCCCGGAACGTTGAACGAAAAATGCGACGCGTTAAAACCTTTCGCTTTCGCAGCGGTGGTTCCGGCAAAAGCTTCGCGTATCGCGTCGTAGGCTTTGATGTAAGTGACCGGATTCGAACGCGGTGTGCGGCCGATCGGCGATTGATCGACAAGCAAAATATCATCGACGTGTTCGCCGCCTTTGATCTCTTTGAAACAAACCAACCGGCGCTTGCCATTCGCCTCGCTGCTTTTTTAAGCCGGCATACAAAACATCGTGAACAAGGGTCGATTTGCCCGAACCGGAAACCCCGGTGACGCAAACGAGCATCTCAAGCGGAATATCGACCGAGACGTTTTGCAGATTGTTTTCGCGGGCACCTTCGATGGCGATCTTCAGCTTGCCGGGCTTTCGCCGCTTGGCCGGAATCTTAATGACCGAATCGCCGCGAAGATATCGTGCGGTGAGCGATGTTTCATGCTTCAATAAGCCTTTGATCGGACCTTGATAAACTATCTCGCCGCCGAGCTCGCCGGCGTACAGACCGACATCGATAATATTATCCGCCGCGCGCATAGTTTCTTCATCGTGTTCGACGACGAGCAACGTATTGCCAATGTCGCGCAGGCCTTTCAGGATAGAGATCAGCCGCGAATTGTCTCGCGGATGCAGGCCGATGCTCGGTTCGTCCAAAACATAAAGCGTGCCGACAAGCATCGAACCAAGATTTGTCGCGAGCTGGATCCGCTGAGCTTCGCCGCCCGAAAGCGTTGCCGCAAAACGGCTGAGCGTCAGATAATCTAGCCCGACATCGACCAGGAATTTCAGCCGCCTGCGGATCTCGTCCAAAATTTTATCGGCGATCTTCTCGCGTTCCTCATCGAGTTTTAGATTCGCGAAAAAATCGAACGCATCGGCGATCGACAGCGCGACGACCTCTGGCAAGGACATTCCGCCGATCTTTACATCGCGGGCTTCGGCACGCAGCCGTGCTCCGCCGCAATCGGGACATTCCGTATAGCCGCGATATTTCGCGAGGAAAACGCGGACGTGAAGTTTATATTTTTTTGTCTCGAGCCATTTGAAAAAACCTTTGACGCCTCGCCAGCCATCGGCTCCATTGATGATCGAACTTTTCTCAGCGGCCGTAAGATCCGCATAAGGCGTTTTCGGATCAATGCCGATCGACGCGGCATATTTCAAAAGCTCTTTTTGTGCCCAGGCGTTCGCCGGTTTAGTGAAAGGTTCGATCGCACCTTCTTTCAATGTGAGCAGCGGATTCGGAATAACAAGCCCGTAATCGACGCCGATCGTGTTGCCAAAACCCTGACAGGTCGGACACGCTCCGAACGGCGAATTAAAGCTGAACAAATGCGGCTCCGGCGTTTCATAAACGGTGCCGTCGTATTTGCAGACATAGCTGTCGGAAAATTTCAGACGCTTGCCGTCGGTCGTTTCTATCAATGCCGAGTGACTTTCGCGAAAACAGGTTTCGAGCGAATCTATCAGACGTCCGCGAATATCACCGGAAGCCGCGAGACGATCGATCAAAACGTAGGTGTCTTCGAAATCTTCGAACGTGTAATCTTCGGGCTTTTGCAATTCGATCATTTCGCCATTGCGAAACAGCCGCGAAAAGCCCTGCTGAAGCAAAGAGATCAGGAACGCCGCAACGCTCAGATCGGTTTCCGAAGCCTTTTTCGTTCTACTTTTCGAAGGTTTTGCGACGACCGGAACGTCGCCTTGTCTGATCGGAAAAAGAACGTAAAATCGCGTGCCTTCGCTCAGATCGGTTAGAATTTCGTCGGCAGCAGATTCGGGCGAATCTCGTTTTACTTCGCGGCCGCAAACGCGGCAAAACGTTTGGCCGGCACGTGCAAAAAGCAATCGAAGATAATCGTAGATCTCCGTCTGAGTTGCGACGGTCGAACGCGGGTTTTTGGTCGTATTCTTTTGTCGAATGGCGATCGCCGGTGCGATGCCGGTAATTTCATCGACATCGGGTTTGTCCATTCGTTCCAAAAATTGCCGTGCATAAGCCGACAGCGATTCGACAAAGCGGCGTTGGCCTTCGGCAAAGATCGTGTCGAAAGCAAGGCTCGATTTCCCCGAACCCGACATTCCGGTGATGACCGTCAATTTATTATGAGGCAGCGTTACGGAAACATTCTTCAGGTTATGAACGCGCGCTCCCCGAACGACGATGGCTTCTTCCTTTGGCTTTACTGCTGGCATAGGTAGAAAAACTGGCAATAGCGATAAACTTTAATTCTAGCAAATCACGAGGGTGCTATAAAGCCGAGAACAAAATCTAAGAGGACGAACCACAGAGAAAGAGGAATAAGAGGAAGAAAACACAAGCTACCAACGCGTATCGTACGGCGAAAAGTTCTCGCGCCATTCGTCGGCTTCTTCGGGTTTGAGGATCGGTAAGATGCCTTCGCACGAGAGTTTTGTGTCGGGCGTTCGCCAGAGTCGGTAATTTCTTCCCGAAGGAGAAGCGACCGAAAGCGTGATCTTTTCTTCACCGATCCGCGCAATGACAGCGAAACGCCAATCTTTTCGCGAACGCGTCAAAAGTCTGCCGCCAAGCGGCATATCGGCAAGAGTTTTTATTTTGGAAGGTTCCACGCCTTTCGATATTTTTTATGGTCGGAGTCGGTCATCTGAACGAGATACGGATCTTTTGCGGCGTCGATCCAATCAAAAATAGTTTCGAGGTTTTCTTTTGCCATCGCTGTGCAGCCGGCGGTACCGGTTGCGGCATCGCTCCAGATATGCAGAAAGATGCAGGAACCGTCGCCGGCTTTTATCGGATACGAATTATAAGCGACGAAAATTCCGAGGTCATACGGCGAGCCGATCTCGATCATCTTTTCCGAACTCTGCCAATCAAAATTACCGACCTGCATACGATCTACGATCGTATTGTAATGCGAAGAATTCGGATCGTCCACACATTCGGTAAAGTCTTTTATTTGAGTAAAAGGAAGCGTTAGTCCGGCCGGCTTTTCATCGGCTCCGAACGCGGATGTCAGCGGAAACATTCCGGCCGGGGCTTTTCCGTCACCTTCTTTCTTGAAGATCGTGGTCCCTTTAGGTGCCGAATCACGGCTCCAGGCTATGCCCTTTTTACCAACGACTACCGGAAATACTTCGCCGACCGCTTTCCAATCTGATGTCGCCTTTGTGCGTTCAAACCGCTGAGCTTCGCCGCGAACTGCTCCCGGATCGGCCGTCGTTACCAAGATCGCCTGCAGCGATTTAGCAAACGGAGTTTTCACGGCAGGTTCGACTGGAGTTTTGACCTGAGCACCGATCACGGACGTAAGAAACAGAATAAATACTAGAAAAGAGTTTTTCATTTAGTAGGATCGACAAAGAGCGAATCGTCAACGTTGGTTTTTCGTGTAACGGCATAGACCCGCATTCCGATCGAAATGAACAAGATGGAAAGTCCGATCCAGATAAAAACCCAAATGATCGAAGGAATTCCTGTCGCAGCCGCCATATTCGCCGCATCCGAATGGCCGCTGGTAAAGGTCGAAACGAGGAACAGATCACGAAGGCTAAAGATCGCATTCAAAAGACTTTGAACTGCGAGGAATGCCAGAGCGAAGTTTATCCATTTCACACTGCCGAAATAAGCGATCGCGGCAAGAGCGACTGTCAGCAAAGTGCCTGAAAAGATCGTGAAGAACATACTTCCGATCGTCACATTCTCAAGCAAATTCCAGATCGGAGCGAGGAAGCCGAAAAGAACGGTCAAAACGCCGACAAATCCCGCACAGATATACAGAGCCAGTCGCGATGAGCGTCCGTAGCGGATCCACGCAAGCAAACCGACGCCGAACGCTGTTGTGCCAACATATCCGGCACTTGAGATAAACAATTGCGAAAACCAGCCGGCTGAACGCGACCAAACCATTCCGCTTCCATCGGGCGAAACAGTTAGACTCTGTACAGAATTTCCGGTCAGAATTGTCGCAAGAGCATGGCCGCCTTCGTGGACGAAAGTCGCAAAAAGCTGGAGCGGATAGACGATGTAATTCGTTAGCGGAACGAACAGCGAAATGATCCAGAGCCCAAGGCTGACAATAGTTGCGGCCAAGAGCAGTTTGACCTGCGGACGTGCGTCTTCTGCGATCGTATATCTCATAATTTCTCCAATTTGCCTTACGCTTTATTCTACCGCAAAGTTCGCGAATAGCTAAGTTTTTCTAGCCGATATCTGCTTTGCCGCCCGATTTCTGCACGAGCTTGATCTCACCGATGACCATATCTTTTTGAATTGCTTTACACATATCGTAGATGGTCAAAGCTGCGACGGAAACGGCTGTCAAAGCCTCCATTTCTACGCCGGTTTTTGCCGTCGTAGTTGCTTCGGCCTCGATCTCAAAGCCATTTTTTCCGATCTCTATTCGAACATCAACCTTTGAAAGATCTATCTGATGACAAAGCGGAATAAGTTCGGATGTGCGTTTTGCCGCCATTATTCCGGCGATCCGTGCAACCTCAAAAGGATCGCCTTTTGGATTTTTGTGTTCTCGAACAGCGGCGATAACTTCGGCTGAAACCTTTACGCGGCCGACCGCTTTTGCTTTCCGAACGGTTGTTTCTTTTGCCGAAACATCGACCATTTGCACGTTTCCTGCGTCGTCAAAATGTGAAAAAGATCCCATAGTTCAAATATACAATAAACCGACAATATCTCCGGCGGCGAAATTCTTTCCGGCCGGTATCAACGCAAAAGCATGGGCACCGGCAAAACCGACAAAGTCCGAGGAGCCGTGCCAGTTTACCGGCGTCGCGATGTTCGTTCCTTTTTTATTTACTATCACGCCGACCGGAACATAAAAATCGCGTTCTTTCGTGCCGCTGATACCACTCGAAAGCTCAGCGAACTGTGGCTTGTCGTTAAGTTTGTCGCTCAATTGCATAAGCCAAATTGCGCGTCTGACAAACAAACAAAACGCGGCAGCGGACGATACAGGATTTCCCGGCAAGCCGAAAATAAAGGTTTTGCGGAGTTTCCCAAAAACGGTCGGTTTTCCGGGTTTAAGTTTAACCTTATCGAAAAATATTTTTGCACCGAGTTCGCTGAGCACATCTTTTGTCAGATCGTATTTTCCCACAGAAACGCCGCCGGTCGAGATCAAAATGTCGAACCCTTCGTCAAAAACCGAGCGGAACATTTTCGTCAGGTCGGCGGCATTATCCGAACACGTCGGAAATATTTTTGCGACCGCTCCCGAATCTTCGGCCAACGCTTTGAGCATTATGCTGTTCGAGTTTCTTATCTGGCCGAATTTAGGCTTTTTGCCGATGTCGATAATTTCCGAACCTGTCGCGAGAATGGCGACGCGAGGCTGTTTTGCGACGCTCACTTTTTTGTAACCGAATGAGGCGAGTGCTGAGATATTTTGGGTCGTGATCGTCGAGCCTGCCGCCATGATCTGTTTTCCGGCCTTGATCTCCTTACCTTTTGGAACAATGAATTTTCCGGACTTAACCGATTCGAGGATAACAACACTTTCGTCGCGGTCGTCGGCAAGTTCGAGTTTCTGAACCGCATTCGCGCCTTCGGGAACCGGAGCTCCGGTCATTATCCGAACCGCTTCGCCGCGTTTTAATTTGCCTTTCCAGCCTTTTCCGGCGGCAGATTCACCGACCAATCTCAGAGTTGCCGGGACCTTTTTACTATCGGCGGCTATAAGCGCAAATCCGTCCATTTGTGAACGGTCGAACGGAGGCATATCGATATCGGCCTTTATCGGTTCCGCTAAAGTCCGACCGCATGACGATCCGATATCAACAGATTCAGAACCAAGCGGTTTTGTTTCGCGATCAATAAATTTAAAGGCTTCGGAAACGGTTATCATAGTTCAGGCATTTCACGTCCATCGCGGCGAAATGATAAGATACTCTTTTCGTAGACAAGGCTAAGAACCTATTATATCAAAACTTAAGCGAGGCAATTAAAAGCTGTGATCGAACTTGAACTGACCGAAGAACATAAAGCACTTCAGCAAACAATTAGAGAATTTGTAAAAGGCGAAGTCGCTCCTTACATCAAAGAATGGGACGAAAAATCGCATTTTGAACCGCGAACTTTCACCCAAATGGCGGACCTCGGGTTGCTCGGCGTGTGCATTCCTGAAAATTACGGCGGCGCCGGATTTGATTATATCTCGCTTGGGATCGCCTGCGAAGAACTTGAGGCTTGCGACACGTTTCTCCGGGTCGTGATGTCGGTTCATGTCGGGCTCAATTCTCTTAGCGTTTACACGTGGGGAACCGAGGAGCAAAAGCAAAAATATCTCGTTCCGCAGGCGAAAGGCGAAAAGCTCGCAACCTTTGGCTTGACCGAACCGAACGCCGGTTCCGATGTCGTCGGAATGCGTTCGAGTGCACGCCGCGATGGCGATGATTGGATATTGAACGGCGAGAAAATGTGGATTTCGCTCGCCGATGTTGCGGATAATTTTCTCTTTTTCTGCTGGACCGATCCGGAAAAACAGAAGAAACGCGACCATACCGGAATGAGCTGTTTCATTGTAGAGCGTTCTATGAATGGATTTTCGAGCGGAACGCTTCACGGCAAAATGGGCATCAAAGCCGGAAATACCGGTTATTTCACGTTGCAGGATGTTCGTGTTCCGGCGTCGAATATGCTTGGCGAAGAGGGCGAAGGATTTAAGATAGCGATGTTTTCCTTGGAGAACGGACGATATACAGTCGCCTCAGGTGCGACCGGTGTTATCCGTGCTTCGCGAGATGCTTCGATCGATTATGCCAAAACACGCGAGGTCCAAGGTCAGCCGATCGCAAATTTCCAACTCGTGAAACAAAAGATCGCCGAAATGCAGGCCGATTATGAAATGTCGCATCTGCTTTGGCTAAAAGCCGGTTATCTGAAAAACATCGGGGAACATTCGCAAAAAGCCGCTAGCCTTGCTAAATGGCAGGCGACGGTGCGTTCGGAAAAAGCCGCTTCGATGGCGATCGAGATCCACGGAGCGAACGGATACACGAATGATTATCCGGTCGAACGATATTTACGAAACTGCAAAGCGGCTATCATTTACGAAGGAACGCGAGACATTCACACGCTAATGCAGGCTGATTGGGCACTCGGTTTCAAAAAAGAAAAATCGGCAAGAAAGAGCTTGCCGAAATATGAACCGGGAGCAGCGAAAGGAACGTCAAACTAAAACTCTCGGATCCGCACAGGCCGAAAATAAAAAAAGCCCGGTGAATTGTCGCCGGGCTTTTTCCGTTGTCGTTGCTAAATAGCGTTTCTATTTATTTCCGCTTTTCTCTTCGGCTGCTTTTGACGCTTCAGTGTCGAGACGGTCGGTCATTTTCCATTCGCCATTTTCTTTAACGAAAGTATTTCTAATCCCATTCGGCGCGAATTTCAAACGGATCTCGGCCGTTGCCGTGTCGCCTTTGATCACTTCATTTCTGGCTTCGCAGGGCTCGGCAGTAACATCGTCGATCGAAAGATATTCGACAAGCGAATTGATACCGTCTTGCTTCATCCCTTCTTCGAAATGCTTAAGCGATTCGCTCGAATATATTTTACGCAAACCCGCTTCGTCTTTCGCGACCTTTGCACGGCAGTATTCTTTGAGAACCGGCGATAGGATCGGTGCGTTGTTAGTTGTTTCAGACGGTGCCGGAGTTGTTACGGCAAGCGGATCAGCCGGTTTTGTGTTCGTATTTTCCGTAGTCGTGTTCGAATTATTTGTGCCTGTCGGCGTTGTTCCGCCGCAAGCCGCGAAAAGCGTTGTTGCGGCAATAGTTCCAGTAATTAAAATTGCTTTGATGTTCATATTTGTCTTCTCCGTATTTCAGCCGCCGAAAACTGTCCGGCGAACGTGACGTTGCTAAGTTTGAAAGTATAATAAATATATAGCTATGGACAAAGCGACACGCAAAGAATTACGCCGAACCTTTCTGATAAACGACCTTCCCGAACCGCTTACTCGCGAGTGCACATCTGCAATTATTCGACGATTACATATCGAATACGCGCATTCGACTGCGATCGATCCGCGATCCCGAAACGAAACAATGGACGCGAATGTTGCAGCAGAGGGAAGCGAGCGAGAACGGCCAAGAGATCAATTATGCTGAGATATATCTGAATAATACCGAATACGAGCGGTTCGAAATATTCGAAGGCACGGAGATCAGAAAGAACCGCTATCCGTTTGAATTTGAAGGCTTTAAGTATGAGCTAGACGTTTATTTATGGCCGCTTTGGGGATTAAACACAGCTTTGATCTGTTTTGATGACGAGGGTGAAATGAACGCATTTGAGCCGCCTGAATTTTTGATCCGCGAAATTACATCGGACAAGTTTTATCTTGGTGAAAACTTGGTCGGTCGTTCGATCGAAGAAGTTCAGGCGGAGATCGCTGCAAAATAAAAGGCCGGACAATCTGCCCGGCCAAGAGCTTATAATGAGTAAGATCTACCGCGTTCGCGATGCCATCGGCACATTTTTTTCGACCGAATCAAATATCTGTAGATATATCTTTGTTTCACGCGGGATCAGGCTCGTCCAGTTTTCACCCGCTCGCGAAATATAACCGGAAAGCCTAGCCGGATTTGAATTATAACCTGCTGCCATCAGCTGTTCCTGCGTCGCGATACCATTTGCCAAAGCATCGGCGATCGTCGGACGTGCAAGCAGATCATTCCATGTCCACTGCATATAAAGCAGCATCGCTTTCGCCGCGTTGACATGATCTTGCATTCCTTCGACAAATCGCGGATCAAGATCGACCTGCGGATAACGTGCACGAACCATTCTGTAGGTTGACGGGATCATTTGAACCATTCCGCCGGCTGGCCGAACTGACCGAATAACGATAAGTTCCGCCTTCGTTCAATGCAAAAAGCGTGAAGATATCATTGTAGATATTTGGCTGATACTCGTTGCGAAAACGTGCGTGATCGACGTGTTCGACGGTGGCGAGGCGTTCGGCGATATCGGCGACCTTCGGTTGAATGAAAACACCGCGATCCTGTAATTTTTCGCGGGCTATCTCAATAACATTATGAACATAAAATCGTCCGGCATTTACGACTTCAGGGGTGACTAAACCCGGATGCGTCGAGATGTAATAGGCGGTTTCGATATATTTCCCTTCGCGTACCACCGGATATTGAACCATCAAAGGTACGTGGCTGTCGCCGGCATCGTCAACCAGCGTGATCGGTGTATTTACTCCGTTCCCGCGAATTGTCCTCGCCGTTAACTTCAATCCGTTCTGCGATGTTGTAACTATGTCCTGAGCTGTCGAAAGAAATGCTTCTTTTGTAAAGACGACATAATCGAGCCGGTCGTGTTTCCAGTCATAAAAAGCGACCCGAACGAGTTCACCGACAACCGGGCCTTCGACCGAAGCGATCAAGATCGGCCGTGCGGACATGTCGCGTTTAGCTTCGGCCAGCTTTTCTTTTATTTCTCTAAATGAAAGTGTTTGTTTTGCGTTTGACGTTCGGCTTGGTGTCGTTATTTTCGCTGGCTGCGGTTCAGGCGTTACCGTTCTTGGGGCACTACTGATCACAACGCGGTCTCGAACCGAGCTTTCGCCGCTATCTGCATCGTCGCCGATAATTAGTTGTTTCGGTGTCGGCGTCGGTTTTTGTTTGATCGTCGTCGCTGGCGGCAAGGTGTTTGTTATTATAACCTTTTTTGTGGAACCCGAATCGGAGTTTTGAGCCGCGACGCCAATGGCCGCTGTCGATAGGATAATTGCAAAGTAAAATACACTTTTCATAATTGGAAAACCAAATTTAGTCGGTAAATGGGTGATAGCCTCACAGGCTGTGGATTGCCCGCCTAATATAAAGATTCGCTTATTTGATAAATGGTTGTCAAGGTAAATAGAAAAAATTATGGATATAACAAAAAATTATTATAGTTCTCTTGCTTTTGCAGCGGGCCGAATTTAATGTATAAGTTTACTTTTAGCAGTGCAAAACGTTGACCGCATTATAGTTCGATATGAATAGATTTTTTGGGACAGACGGCATAAGGGGAAAAGCGGGCGAATTCCCGCTTGATCCAAAAACGGTTCGAATAATAGGCCGTTCGCTTGCTCGACAATTTTCTGCGGATGGCGGTTCGCCGCGATTTGTTATCGGTAGAGACACGCGAGAATCCGGGCCGTCGATCGAGAACGCATTTTGCGACGGAGCCGTTGCCGGCGGTGCTTTGATCGATTCGGCCGGTGTTTTGACGACACCCGGAATTGCGTTCTTGACCGGCAAGTTCGGCTTTGATGCCGGCATCGTCATCAGCGCTTCCCACAATCCGTTCGAAGATAATGGCATCAAGATATTTCTGCCGTCGGGCAAGAAGATCGGCGAAGCGATAGAGACCGCGATTGAAAAGGACATTCGTGAACACAGCGATGAGATCCCGACAGCCGATCTGACGCATTCGAGCGATAGGATGGGCGAGTTTCGAGCAGAGTATTTAGCACACCTCGCGAAAAATTTTGTCGGAATGGATCTTTCCGGGCTTCATTTGGCTGTGGATTGTGCGAACGGTGCGGCTTCGGATATGGCACCGGAGCTTTTTGGCGGATTTGGTGCGAAGGTAACGGCCTTTAACAACAAACCCGACGGGCGAAATATCAACCTAAAATGCGGTTCGCTTTATTTGGATGTGCTGCAGAAAGAAGTGCTTGAAAATAATGCCGATTTTGGCGTTGCGTTTGACGGGGACGCGGACAGAGCATTGTTTGTTGACGAAAAAGGGAATCTTGTCGATGGGGACGCGACGCTTTGGATATTAGCTAGGCGGCTCGCGAAACGCAATGAACTAAAAAGTGGAAAGGTCGTCGCGACAGTAATGAGCAATATCGGGCTTGAACTTGCCTTGAAAGAACGCGGAATCGAATTGGTCCGTGAAAAGGTCGGTGATAAATATGTGCTCGAGGGACTTTTGAAAACAGGTGCCGAGATCGGCGGCGAACAATCGGGCCATATCATCTTGCCGGAGATCTCGCTGGTCGGCGACGGAATGATGACGGCATTGTGTATGTTGGCGGCGATGCGTGATCGACACGAAACCTTATCCGAATTAACCGCCGGATTCACCCAATATCCGCAGATACTTGTTAATGTCCGTGTCGCGAAAAAGTGCCGTTCGAATCCGTTGAAAGGATCGCCGACGCAGCGGCCGGGGTCGAAGAAGAACTGAAAGGCAGCGGCAGGCTGTTGCTGCGTTATTCGGGAACCGAGAATCTTGCACGCGTTATGATCGAAGGCAAAGACCAGGAAATCATAAACGGTCAAGCGGCGAGAATCGCCGAAGTGATCGAAGCGGAATTAGGCATAAAATGATCGACAGGATCGAAATCAAGCTAAGGCAAAAAAGTTCGAAATACGAGATCGTCGTTGGCGGTTCGGTTGCAGATTCGGGTAACTGGACGCGAGAAATATTAGGCGCCCGTACACGGCGGGTTGCGATAGTTTCAAATAAAAAAGTTTTTGGTTTGTACGGCGACGCGGTCGTTGGATCACTGCGGAAGGCCGGTTTTGAAACTTTCGTGTGCTTGATCGGCGACGGCGAGCGCTATAAAAGTTTTTCGACCCTCGAGAAAACTTTAAAACATTTTAGCGAAGCCGGTTTGTCGCGAACCGACGGAGTGATCGCTCTTGGCGGCGGCGTAGTCGGCGACCTTGCCGGATTTGCGGCGTCCGTATATCTACGGGGCATTGCTTTTTTGCAGATCCCGACGACGCTGCTTTCAATGATCGATTCTTCCGTCGGTGGAAAAACTGCGGTAAACACGGCGTTTGGTAAGAATTTGATCGGCTCTTTCTATCAGCCAAGCGGTGTTTTCATCGATCAGGCCACGCTTAAAACACTGCCAAAGCGCGAACTTACCGCCGGCCTTTGTGAGGCGATAAAACAGGGAGCCATCGGCGGCAAACGTTTATTCGAACAAACGCGTCAATTTTTAGAAAGCGGCCGTTCTGATCAAGATCTGACTGAATTGACCGCCGCACAGATCAGATTCAAAGCAAAGATAGTTGCCGGCGACGAGCACGAATCCGCCGATCGAATCGACTCTCGGTCGAGAAAAATACTGAATTTTGGTCACACTTTCGCTCACGCACTTGAAAAAGCGACAGATTACAAATACTTGAAGCACGGCGAAGCCGTCGGTTGGGGAATAATATTTGCCGCGGAGCTGTCAAAAAAGCTTGAATTATTGCACTCAGATGAAGTAAAATTGTTGAACGATGTTGTTCATCGTGCGGGGAAGCTCCCGCCGATAGACAAGATCGATCCTGCAACTATTTTCGATAGTTTTAAGTTCGACAAAAAGGTCGTCAACAACTCACTCCAATGGATCCTTCTTGAAGGCATCGGAAAACCAGTTATCACATCAGATGAAAACATTCCGCGAAAGGTAATAAGGCAAACGGTCGGTAAGTTCGCCGGCAAAGCTTAGATCTACCACCGAGGAGTTAAGCAATATGAACAATTCTTTAAGAGATCGCAAAAACGAACGCGGCGGAGCCGGGGTCAAAGTTCTGCTCGTTTTTATCGTTTTATTTTTGATCGGACATGCCGGATATAATTATGTTCCGATCGCCTACGAAGGTGCGAATTTCCGCTCGGATATGGATACGGCGGTTGTAAAAGGCCTTGCCGCTTCCGGCCAGATCAAACCTCTCGAAACGGTCAAAGCAACGATCACGCAATCAATGGCCGCAAATAATATTCCGCCTGACGCAGCGGTCGACATCAGGCCCGTTCAGGGCATTGTCCAAGCACATGTTGCATACACAAAGCCAGTGAAAATATTGCCATTCGGCATTTACACTTACACCTACAGTTTTAATTATTTAGCGGTTCCTAACGGTTATCTGATGAAGCAGTAATTAGGCGAGAGCGAGAGCGGCTCTGACTTTTGCGGGCTGGATCTGAACGAGTCCGTCGGGAGCATCAGCCAGCCAAGTCGAAGGACAAACACCACAAGTCGTACATTTTTCGACCGCAGGACACGGCAAACTTGACCGTGATTCCTGCGATTTTTCGTGTTCGGTTTTAAGGAATTCGAACGAAAGCCCCGAATCCACGATCGACCAAGGGAGAAATTCGCCGTAAGAACGGTCGCGTGAAGTATGGAATTTTGCATCGAGGCCGGTTTCGAGCAAAGCTCTATTGATGTCGCCTTTGAGCATCGCGGCTCTATCGATCACTTTGGAGATCCGACGATCGCCGGATGAAAAAAGGGCCTGCTCGTGAGCGATCCGTGCGGACATAAATCTCACTTCGACATTCGGTATTTTCGATAAGCCTTTCGAAACGTATTTGATTCGGCGTTTTAATTCCTTTTCATCAAGGATCGCGTCCCACTGAAGCGGTGTGTTTGGTTTCGGCACAAATCCATTTAGCGACGGAATTATCTTTCCGGCACGGCCGAATTTTTTGCCGGCTTCGAGCATACGGTCTTTTATTCGTTCGACGAGAACAAAAATCTCATCGAGGTCTTCCTGCGTTTCCGTTGGAAGTCCGACCATAACGTAAAGCTTTATCGTCAACATTCCGCGGTCAAAAACTGCACCGCAGATATCAACGATCTCGTCGTTCGTCAGATTTTTATTGATAACACGGCGAAGGCGATCGGAACCGGTTTCCGGAGCGACGGCGATTTGCTGATCTTTTGATTCCACCAGAGCATCGAGCAATTCTTCCGAGATCTGATCGAGCCGCAGCGACGAAACGGAGATGCGATATTCCATTTTTCGAAGTTCGCTGAGGATCGTTGAAATTTCGGGATGATCACAAACTGCGGTCGATACAAGACCGATCTTGTCGGTTTTACCGCGCCATTCTTTCGCTTTTGCCAAAATGTCTTTTGCGGGAACGACACGCGGCGGATAATAATTATACCCGGCCCAGCAAAAACGGCAGCCTTGCGAACAGCCGCGTGAGATCTCTACTAAAAGACGTTCGCCCATTTCGGCTTCCGGCGACCAGACGGAGGTCGATGGACAGAAGATATCCTGATTTAAAAGAAAATCGGCAAGCTCTGTTTCTCCGCGCTTGATGGCTCGACGGAGCGTGCCTTCCTTCGGATTTACCGACGCGAGTGCTCGCCCGATGCGTTTCGGGATTCCTTCGCGGTTCGGCACATAATCGAACACAGTTTCGTCTTCGTTATAGATAACGTCGTAAAACGAAGGAACATAAAAGCCGCGGCCGATCTTTGCGAGTGCGAGCAGAATATCTTCTTTTGTCTCATTTTCAAAGATAGCGTCAACAAGTTGAAATGCGAGGACTTCGCCTTCGCCGACAGCAATTACATCGGTGAAATCTGCTATCGGTTCAGGATTGAGAAACGACGCGGCTCCGCCCATAACGACCAGCGGGTGAAAATGATTTCGATCCTTCGACCAGACGGGAATGCCGGAAAGCTGCAGCATCCGGGCCATGTTCAAATAATCTGTTTCAAAAGAGATAGAGAAGGCGACGATATCAAATTCGCTGACGCGGCTCTGCGTTTCATGCGAAAGCAAAGGCGTCCGCGAGCGTTCGTATTCGGCAAGGTCCGCCGGATCGGGAAGAAACACGCGTTCGCAAGTAACATCGGGAATTTTGTTGAACAGCTCATACATCGTATGCATCCCGAGATTTGCCATGGCGATGCTATGCGTGTTCGGATAACAAAGAGCAATCCGCAAACCGACGCCGTGACCGCCGATGACATAACCTTCTTCGGCGGCGAGCTTTTTCTGATAACTTTCGATGATGCGTCTGCTCATAGTAAAGACAATCGAATAGCATAGCAGAAAACGTGGTGTGAGGGAACAGTTGTCGGTTGTCAATGTTCAGTTGTCAGTTGACTGTAGAATCAGATCGTTCGCGGCCTGAAAGAACTGCCCCAATATTATTGCCTATTGCAGATTTCTCGCCACTAGCTACTGACCACTGACAACCGACAACTGATAACTGACTACTTCTTCTCTTCTTTCTTTTCAGGGGTATAGACGAAGGGTCTGTGTTGGACGACGAAACGTTTTTCATCGGTTAGGCCGTCGCCATCAACATCAACTTTTATTTCGATCTTGTATTTCTTGCCCGGCAGCATGTTTTTCGGCAAGGTCGTACGAAAGGCTGTATTGGCTGCGGAGCAACGCATTGATGGAATTCAGATAATCCGGGATCTCGCTCTCGAATGTCATTTCAAAATGCCGTCCGCCGGAATCCTTTGCGAACGTATTCATAATATTTTTCGCCTGCAAAAAGTCTAGTCGGTCGGGCATTCCCGGCATTGTATTAGCCGGATCCAGATATTGTTCGTATCGTTTATAGAAAAGATTTCCCGTGCTGATGATGTAGATCGGAACGCCTGCTTCCTGCACGATCTTCGCGCGCATCGCCGTAATTGATCTTGCTGAAGGTATCGATGCCGGAAGCGACCAGAATTATCGCCTTACGTTTTGCCTTAACATCGACCATCCCGCCGTAATCGGCTTTTTCATTTTCGGAGCGTTCGAGCACGACCGAATCGGCACGTCCGCCGACAAGAACGAATTTCAGAGCATCGTAAAGATTATTCTCCTGAAATGCCGGACGATTTTTTAACAAGATATTGATCGTATCGCGTATGCGACCCGGATCGTTCGTGAAATCTGTGATCGGAGTGGGCCGCATATCAAATGCAACAACCGAAGCATAGTCATCGGGCGGCTTGATGAAATTTGAAAGAAATAGTGCGACCGGACGAACAGCTTCATAAGCTCCCGGATCCCAACCGCCGGCGGCACGGCCAAAAATTTCTGTCCATTTGCTGTATTCGAGAAGAAGCGTCACTGTTATCGGCGAGTCCGGCGTTGAGAAATCCGAGATCTCTTGCTTCACACCGTTCTCGAATACCTGAAAGTTTTCCTTTTTCAAACCGGTTATGACTTCTCCGGTCTTTCTATTTATAACGACCGCATCGAGATTGACAATATTGGTATCTATAACGAGCGGATCATCGATAACGATCGCGTTCTTTTCCTCTTCAAGACGAGCTTTCTCTTCGGCTTCTTTTTGAAGCTCTTCGGGAGTCTTTGGTTTTGGCCGTTGATTGCGTTTTTCATTACCCTTTGGAGGATCCGGTCGCTGCGGCCGCGATTGTGCCGCGATCGGCAGGTTAGCGGCAAATGACAAAAAGATAGCCAGAACAAAAAATATAGAGGTGCGCTGAGAAAGGTATTTCATAAATTTGACCTGCGTAAATAAGCTTAAAACTTAGATACGCCTTAAGTCGTAATGGTTGGATTTGTTTCGCCTAGTTGCCCGAATCCGGATCGATCTCTATCGTAACATCAAATGCGCCGGCGTTGTCTTTGAGGTTGCCGTCATTCACGCCGAGAAATAAGGCTCCGTCGCGGACAGCGGTAAATGTCCGCTCCATTCCGACATAAATAAAATCATTGTTATCATCGCCGACGACAGCGATCAAAGCTCCGGTTGGAACGCTTTGCATCAACTTTTGCGGATCCTCCGCATCGGGAAGGCCGGCTGCCGGAGTGGTCCGTCCGTTGCCCAGCGAAACTTCGCCGGTTCCTTTGATGTGGATCTGTTGTCCTTTTCGAACTATCCAGCCGGAATTTGTCCAACCGTTCGCAGTATCATCGGCCAAAACCTTTATATTCAGCGAGATCGGTTTGCGGTTAGATGTTCTGTCCGGTGTGTAAATATTTTCTTTTGGAACTTCGGTAGTAACCGGGATCTCTGTCGAAACCGGTTCTGTGACGGCGGTAGTTTCTTCGGGCGTTGGCTGCGGAGTCGGCTTTGGTGAAGAGCCGATAATAACCGGCGGCTGATCGATACCCGACGTACTTACCGGCGAAGCCATCGGCGAATCGAACTGAATAGATTCCACATCCGCCGAATTAAAGGTCATCTCGCGGTCGCCGATCTTTACGGTGAACGAACCGCCGGCAAAGCTTACGATCTTGCCTTTGATAATGCTGCCGTCTTTTAGACGGATCGTATCGGCAGAGATCGAAACGGCCAGAAGCAATAGAACAGAGATGATCGCCGTGCTTTTCTTGAATCGTTTAATTTGAAGCATCTTACCTCGAAAAAGTGACTAAGGGTGAAAAATCGAAAAACGCTCCGTTCATAGAACGAGAACTGCTAGTTGATTGATGCGAAACTTTTGCTGACGCGTTGCTGTGAAAATGCGATCCGTGTCTAGGTTTAATAATACACAAAATTTGGATGGCGATAAATTCACCGACATCGTAGTTTCACAAATCAAAAACTTACGCGTCTATAAAAAAGGTGTGATAAAGTAAAGATCTACCTAGAAAAAAACAAGGGGGAAATCCGATGTAAGGTTACGGACGCCATGTGTTTTGCCGATGCATGATCGATTTCGGTGGCACGGCAATTGCTGATAGTAATACTAGAGCGGGGTCAACACTTCGCAGGAGTAGTACTGGGATAGGAACAATTACAAGGAGAATAGAAACATGCTTTGGACAATATTATTAATTTTACTGGTTTTGTGGGCTTTGGGCTTTGGGTTTGGTGCAGGCGGAGGCCTTATCCATTTATTACTAGTTATCGCTGCGATAGTGCTTATCGTTCAGCTAATTCAGGGACGAAGAGTGTAGCGTAAAGATTTACAGCTCCTAAAGCCGCAAGGGCCTCGGATATTTCAGTTTATGAGATTTTCGAGGCTTTTGTGCGCTTTTCGGAGGGAAGAATGCGTTGTATCAAATGCATACACTTTGGGTAATTTCCCTGTACGTCAAAAAAGCTTTGAGATGCAGAATAATTTATTTACACTATAAACATCCCGACCGCATTAAAATTTATTAGGAAAACTATTTGTTATGAAAGCTAGATCTATTATCGCGATCCTCTTAACGTTGTTATTTACATTTGCCTGTTCGGCTCAGGAAAAGATCGAGTCTAAGGCGGACACCTCGATCGTTAGCGAAGCCGACGCAGCAAAGGCCGCCTTGAATGTTGGTGCGACAATGCCCTCGTTTACGCTTAAAGACGCAAAAGGCGAATCTGTCGCCAGTTCCGATCTGCTAAAAAAAGGAAATCTTGTTGTCGTATTCTACCGCGGCGCGTGGTGTCCGTTCTGCAATCTTTATTTGAAAAAGCTGCAAGACAGATCGGCTGACATAGCCGCGGCCGGCGGAAATTTAGTTGCGATCTCGGTCGAAAATCCGGATCGTTCGGCAGGGGTTGTAAAAAAGGACGAACTTACGTTCACAGTTTTGAGTGATCCTAATTTGGACGTGGCGAGGAAATTCGGCATCGTCTATCAGCTTGCTGATGCGACGAATGAACAATACAAATCGCATGGTTTAGATCTCGCGAAGTACAACGAAACCGCAAAAGCCGAGCTTCCATTGGCCGTCACTTATGTTGTAAAAAAAGACGGTACGATCAGTTATGCTTTCATTGAAACGGACTACAAAAAACGAGCCGATCCGGATGAAGTGATAAAGAACCTCGAAGCGATCAGGTAAGGCTATTTTGGCCTCATCGAACGGCATACTAATGCCGAAACGATGAGGCGTATTCAATGTTCCTCAGCTACAAATTATTTTCCGTAGCGTCATTCTCTTCCTCGATCTCAGTTTTTACGTTTTTATCTTCTGATGCCGCAGAAATTCGCATTTCTTTCGGGATACTTCGGACATGAAGGTCCGTTTGCGGAAAGGGTATCTCTATTCCGGCTTCGTAAAGAGCATCGTGGATAGCGAGTGCGATCTCACTTTTTATCAAAACCCATTCTTCGAAACGATCGGTCCAAACGCGGACCTGAAAATCGAGCGAGCTTGCACCGAATCCGGCAAAGATCGTTTTCGGAGCTTTTGATCTTAATATCTTCGTATTTTCCGAGGCGACCTTTGTAAGCAACTCGATCACCTTATGCGGATCGGTTCCGTAGGCGACGCCAACATCAATTTCGAGACGTCTTTGCTGGTCGGACAGCGTCCAATTCACGACGCGGTTCGATATCAGTTCGCCGTTCGGAACGATCACTTCAGAACCCTGGAACGTACGCAGCACACTTGCCCGTAGACCGATCCGGACGAGATCGCCTTCGTCGGTTCCGACCTCAACCGTATCACCTACATTAACCGGTCGTTCGAAAAGCAATATCAATCCTGAAACAAAATTATTTACGATATTTTGGAGGCCGAATCCGATACCCACACCAAAGGCACCGGCCAAAATAGTAAATTTAGTGAGGTCGAGACCAATTACGGCCAAAGCGAGAAAAAAGCCGATCAGCAAGATCAGGTAATTAAGTACGGTCGAGATCGCGTAAGGCAAGCCGCGACCAAGATTCGTGCGTGGATAGACGTCCTCGTTCAAAACGAATCTGACGAATCTTGAGATCATAAAAGCCGCAAAAACGGTTATTATGAAACTTGTAATGTCGCCCAGCGACGTCTTAAAGGAACCTATCGACAAGTCATATCCAAAAACTGTCCTCAAGAAATTAAACAGCGGATCCCGAAGTGCAAGCAGGTCGAGTGAGATGAGTATCCACAAGAGAAACACTATCCATCTTAACCAGCGGCGGAGTTTATGCTGGATAAGAGCCCGGCTATTTTTTACCATTCCGAGCATGTTCAACGGGCGAAAACGCAACGCGAATATCAACAGGCCGATCTAGAATGCGCACCGCCGCGTATAGGATCACCGCAGCGTACGCACTTTTCAGAACCGCGTTTCCCGTCAATCGTGCGAGGCCGACGAATCCGAAGATGTTCGCCAGAAACGATATAGCAAATATCGGAACGGCAATGATCGCGGCTGTTTTTATAGTCTTAAATATGGGGCCATAGACGATCTCCTCGGTTTTGTCACGCTCGAGCTTTCCGAAATATATCCACAAAAAGAAAAGAGCTCCGCCGAGCATCTCGACCATAAAAACTAAACGGAAGAGGCCCGGGAGCGATTCGACGATAATGCGGAACTGATCGATAAAATAGAAAACAACGAGTGAATAGAGTATCGGGTAGATCGGACGCTCTACGAGTTTTCGAACGATCATGACAGTGGGGATCAGTACGGCCGCACCGAAGATCGCCTTCAGAATCTGAGGTGTTTGGGAATATATCCATGGATACGCAAATATCGCGATAACGAAGGCAGTAGGAACCGGTAAACTAAAAATTACAGCGGCATTTTTTAGCTCCGGTTCATTTTCGATAAGTGACTCGGTTCGCCGGTGGATCACAAATAGTGCCAGTGCGAGCAAGACGAATATCGCCAAATGCGATCCGATCTGCGGAACGCTAACGGATATGAATGTTCGAAGATCGCTGATCTGCGAAGAAAAAGTAGCGGCTGCTGACGTTGAAAGATTATTCTGTACGCTTTGCCAAAGAGAACTGCTCCAAATAGGAGGACTGTCTCTCACTAAGAGCCTGCCAACCAAGGACTCGCGACTTTGTTTAATAGAGTCGAGAGCTTCCTTCGCCCGATCCTGCTGCTCGACCACGCGGCCCTGCAAAGCGATCGTGTCTGCCCTTGCCGCTTCGAGATCCTTTCGCAGTTGGCCTGTCGTCGCCAAGATCTCTTCAACGCGGCCTGAGACCTGCGGCGGAACATCCTGGCCTTGAAATTCGAGCTGCGTCTTTTTCCATTTTTCTTCTATCTCATCAAGCTGCTTTAGATCATTATCCAGTGCTTTTCCTCGTTCGGAGAGCTGATCTTTCCATTCAGGCAGGGTCTTTGTGAGAGCATTCCATTCGGTTTCAAATGTACGGAGACCTTCGAGGCTCGGACGTGCGGCTAGCAGCGATGCGGTCTCCACAATTTTGGCGTCTATCTGAGCAACTATTTTTGGCAGGTCGCGTTTAATGACCTCAGAGTCAGTGTCGCTGGTCGTGCTCGAAGCGATCTCCTTTAAAGTCGTTGAAGTGCTTTCGGCCTGGCTGATCACTTCCGAAAAGGGAACCGGTGTCGGTGTCGTATCAGGGTTTAGATTCGAATTCGAATTTGATGAATTTGCATTTTGGGATGATCTATCTTGGGCCGACGCTATGCGAACGGCTCCGCAAAGAGCGAATAAAAACAAAATTATACCGAACGAAAATGTATATTTGCTAAACTTTTTCATAAAATATCAAAGTTTAAGTATTACATTTATTCGCACTTGAAAAAAGACGATAAGTGATAAGGCCGCTATTACCGGCAGTCGTTGATCGGTTATTTTTTGAAGGGCTGTTGCAAAAGGAGGCTTTATTATCGGGAGCTTTCAGGCTTGGCGATCGACAGGAATACTTTAACAACCATTGGGTCAAATTCGATGGCTGACCATTCGATCATATACTGCAGAGTTTCTTCGGTTGTTCGAGCCTTTCGCCGCGGACGGTCTTGGGTCATTGCGTCGAACGAATCGGCAACGCGTAAAATTCTGGCGGCAAGCGGTATCTGTTCGCCTTCGAGTGCGTCCGGATAACCGGCGCCGTTCCACCATTCGTGATGCCAGCGAACAAGCAGTTGAACGCCGCGAGACAAACCGAGTTTGGCGGTTTCCTGTTCACCGATGACCGGATGTCTTTGCAGATCGAGACGTTCGACGGTTCGCAGCACACGCGATTCGTGAATATAACCGCGATTCATCGTCATTTCGCCCACATCGTGAAGCAAAGCGGCTTGCTGCATTACAAATCGGTCGTGGTTTGAAAGATTAAAACGAGCACCGATGGCATCAGCGATCTCGGCTACGCGCAGACCGTGAGCATGCGAATATCCTTCGAATGCGTCCATTCGGGAAGATAGTTCGAGAAGTTTGTCGTCAATAACGGGTTGTTCTCTGGCCGGGCTTTGCATCTATAACAGTTTCGATTTTTACGAAAAAACTTTCAAGTCTGAATTACAGTTACTGAACAGTTTCGCGTATTTGACGAAGCAATTCGGCGGCTTCTTGGTGATCCGGTTTAACGGCAAGCATACGGACGAGTTCGCCTTCGGCACGTTTCATCAGATCCATTTCGAGGAAAAATTCGATAAGCATAATGCGGTATTCCATATTTTCCGGATCGATCTTGATCGCCGTCTGCATTTCGGATTCGGCCTTGTGCTTGCTCTTTGGGTCGATGGTCAAAGATTGGCCGTAGTATGCGTGATATTGAGCATTTTCCGGACAAAGATGAACGGCACGAGCGAGATAAGGCATAGCTGCGACAAAATCGTCTTCGGCAAGCAGGTCGAAACCGGAACGGAAACTTTCGTCGCCCATAACCTCTTTTTGTTCGGCATTATCAGGCAGATCGGCGAGTCCGGCGGCGCGGCGTTTTTCCAGTGTTTCGAATTCTTTGCGGATCTTGAAATCGTATGTTTCGCGGAGTTCGGGCGACTTTAATATTTCATACGCCTGAGCCAAGCTTGAAAAAGCCTTTTGCACGCGAGCGAGCAAACTCGTTTCGCTGCGATGATATCTGTCCGGATGGAAATTGCGGGCTAGATTGAAATATGCACTTTTGATCGCAGGTGCTTCGGCCTTTGAATTGACGCCAAGAACTTCGTAATGTGTCGTCGCTTTTTCTACCCGGTTGAGATAATCATCGACGGTAATTTCGAACCCTTCCGGTGCAGTAGTTTCCTCTCCGGTTTCTGGCGTGTTTTCCACGGTGACCGTGTGAGCTTCGTTAACCAAAGCCGAGCGAACCTTCGAAACTTTTGCTTCTTTTATCGCGTCGATCTTTAAATTGGAAAAAGCCGAATTCCAGTTCATGCGAAGCACATTGCCGCCGATCCATAGAACATAAAGCGATCGCAAAACCTCACTTTCCTGTAATGGACAAGCATCCAAAACATTTCGCATCGTCATCGATGCACTGCTGAATTTTGAGAGCACAAGTTCTTCATTTGGCTGCAAACCGGTGAAATTGTCGCCACCGGATAAAGAAAACATCTCGTGCATGCTTTTAAAGCGATCGCCGACGTAACCTACCGTGAGGCAGCGTCCATATTGACGCAGTCTTTCAGCGATATTCGGCGAATGCATCATATCTTCGCGAATGCGGGCGAGCGGGCTGAACGTCCAGTCGCCGTCCGTCCATGACATCGCGTCGATCAAAATTTCTTCTATTTGCTGATCGGTAATTTCGTCGATCTGTTCTTTGGAAAACTTTCCGAGTTTTTGGAGTTCTGCAGCGAGACGGCGGTCATCGGCAAATTCCGGACATCTTGAGAGTGTCGCCTTGTCGATCATTTTACGGTTCAGCAATATGCTGAAAAGCCGAAAGGCACGCGAATTTGAAACCGCAAAAACGACGCTTCCTTCGCTGAAATAAATTATTGTTTTCAACTTTCCGCTTGAAACACGGATCGAGCCGTCAAATTTTGCCTGACGGATCTCTGCGATCACTTCTGCGAGCGGATGAATACGGAGTTTTCCGCTGATATCAAGATTATTTTCTTCGGCCATCGGTATTAAGCAAAAAAGCCCATGAAGTGCGGAAGGAAGGCTCCAAAAGATTATATCAAAAGACCGCTCGAATAAGCGAAGATTTTTACGCTGACTTGATTTTGAATTTTCCAACTTGCTTGCCCGTGCGTTAGAATTGCAAAGTTAAATTGAAGAAACAATGAACGAAAATTTTGAAATTCGCGAATGCACGAAATTCGAAGAGCTCGCCGCCTGTGTCGATCTGCAGCGTGAGGTTTTTGCATTGCCGGAAATGGAGCTTTCGCCGGTTCGGCACCTTGTTGTAACAAAGAATGCCGGGGGTTTTATTCTTGGTGCTTTTGCCGGGATCGAACTGATCGGGTTTGTGCTGAGCGTTCCGGCGTTTTTCGCGGCGAACCGGCAATTTATTCGCATATGACTGCTGTAAAAGCTGCGTTTCAGAGTTACGGGATCGGTGCAAAATTAAAATGGGCACAGCGGACGCGGGCTCTCGCCGAAGGCATTAAGACGATCAAATGGACGTTCGAGCCGTGGAAAGCGAGAAACGCCCAGTTCAATTTGGAAAAACTCGGTGCGGTCGTTGTTGAATACCAACCGAATTTTTACGGCATCGATTACGCCTCGGCGGCGGTCGATGGCAAACCTATCGGTCTTGCAAGCGACCGCTTGTTTGCCGAATGGTGGTTGGAAAGCGAAAAGGTAGAAGCACTTGCGGCAGGTGAAAAATTCATTGAAACACGCGAACCTGATCTGGAGATCGCGACGGTAAATGATTGGGCAGAACTTATCGCTAACGATATTCCCGGAAGCACTCGCGACCCAGAAACGCCTTCAGTCAGATTTTGAAAAAGCATTCGCAGATGGCATGGTCGGTCGAGGCTTTCGACGCGACGAAACGCGGCCGGTTTATCTTCTTTACCACATAGACACATAGTAGACATAGGTTAACTGATCGGTTCTATGTTTTCTTTGTACCTATGTGGTGCAATTTTTATGCAGAAAGAAATAGAAAAACTTCGAGCAGAGATCGAGCATCACAACGAGCTTTATTACCAACAGTCGGAGCCTGAAATATCGGATGCGGAATTTGACGCGCTGCTCAAGCGTCTGCAGGAACTTGAAGCCGAACATCCGGAACTTGTAACGCCAGACAGCCCGACGCAGCGGATCGGCGGAAAGGCGGACAGCTTGCGGCCGTTCGTTCACAATGTGCCGCTGATGTCGCTTGATAATTCTTATAATCTCGAAGATCTCAAAGCTTTTACCGAGCGTTGCGAGAAGCTGGCCGAAGGCCGAAAGCTCGAATACGTAGCCGAATTAAAGATCGACGGCCTGAGCGTCGCTCTGCATTATGAGAACGGCTTTCTCGCTGTCGGAGCGACTCGCGGCGATGGCTCGCAGGGCGACGATGTTACGCCGAATGTAAAAACGATCCGGTCGATTCCGCTGAAATTGAAACACAAAGCGGCGGAACATATCGAAGTTCGAGGCGAGGTCTTCTTATCGCGGTCGCAATTTAAAAAGATCAACGAAGAGCTGGAAATGCAGGGTGAAAAAACTTTTGCGAATCCGCGAAATTCAGCTTCGGGAACTCTGCGGATGCTCGATTCGGCGGTGGTCGCTTCGCGGCGGCTTGATATGTTTCCGTATGACCTTTTCGCCGGAAATCAAAAGATGTTCGCGACTCATTGGGAAAGTTTTGAATGGCTTGAGAAGAACGGTTTTAATGTAAATCCGCACCGCAGGAAATGCAAGAATTTCGACGAGCTTTCGGCTTTCATCGATGAGATCGAACCGCTTCGCGACGAATTTGATTACGAGATCGATGGTGTTGTGGTCAAAGTAAATTCGACGGCATTGCAGGAAGAATTTGGAGCGACGTCAAAAGCTCCGCGTTGGGCGATCGCTTATAAATATCCGGCACGTCAGATGACAACAAAGCTTTTGGGCATTGAGATCAATGTCGGCCGCACGGGTGCGTTGACACCGGTCGCTCTGCTCGAACCTGTTCTGCTTGCAGGAACGGTCGTGTCGCGTGCGTCTATGCACAACGAGGACGAAATAAAGCGGCTCGACGTAAGGATCGGCGATACCGTTTTGATCGAAAAAAGCGGCGAAATAATTCCGCAGGTTCTCAGCGTGGTCAAATCAAAACGCGACGGCAGCGAGGTCGAATTTGAATATCCGACGATCTGTCCGGTTTGCAATTCGCCTGCGGTTCGGCTCGAAGGTGAATCTGCACGCCGGTGCATCAACGATATCTGTCCGGCAAAGATCAAGGCTCGAATACTCTATTTTGCATCACGAAAGGCGATGGATATTGAAGGCCTGGGCGAAGTTCTGGTCGAGACTTTGGTCGATAATGAGATGATCAAAGACGTTGCCGACCTTTATAAATTATCGCTGACCGACATTTCCGATCTCGAACGAAAAGCCGAAAAATCAGCGACTAAGCTGATCGAGCAGATCGAAGACAGCAAGACTCGAGGGCTGCAGAGGCTTTTGTACGGCATAGATATTCGCCACATTGGTGAACGCTACGCAAAAATTTTGGCGAATCATTATCGGAGCATCGATAAGATCGCTGAGGCAAGCGTTGAAGAACTCGATGCGATACATGAGATCGGCCCGGCCGTTGCGGAAAGTGTTTACGAGTGGTTTCGCGAACCGGCTAATATCGATCTGGTTGAACGCTTGAAAGCCGCCGGCGTAAAAACAGAAGTCGATGCAGAAAGCACGGCAAAGCTTGACGAAAGATTTGTCGGCAAAACTTTTGTGCTCACCGGAAAGTTGGAACAGTTCACGCGCGACGAAGCCGCAAAACTGATCGAAGAACGCGGTGGACGCGTTTCTTCTTCGGTCAGCAAGAAAACTGATTTTGTTGTTGCCGGAAGCGATGCCGGTTCAAAACTGACGAAAGCGGAAAGCCTCGGCGTTGCGATACTTAGTGAAGAAGAATTTCAGGACATGCTATGAATCAAGGCACATCGATGACCGATACGCTCCGTGATTTCGTCGAAAAAATGAACGAACTCGGCGTCGAATATATGGTAACCGGATCATTTGCCATGAGCGCTTATGGTGAAATACGGATGACCCGCGATATAGATATTGTCATTCAATTGAACAGTGGCGACGTGGATCGTTTTATCGAGAAATTCGACGGTTCATATTATGTCGGCAAGGCATCGATCAAGCGGGCGATCGATCGCCGTTCGATGTTCAATATTATCAGTAATGAACATGGCGTTAAGATCGACTGTATTATTTTGAAGGATTCGGAGTACGCGAAAAAAAGTTTTGAGCGAAGATACAAGGTAAGCGTGGCCCATATCGGCTTTTGGGTGACAACCAAGGAGATCTGATAATAGCTAAGCTGAATTGGGCGAGAGATTCCTTTTCTGAGATGCAGATCCGAGATATTGCCAATCTCTCGATGTCCGAATATAATTCGGATTACGTAACGGATTGGATCGATAAGCTCGGCCTGAATGAGATATGGAAAGAGGTTAGCGAATGGAAGACACTTCACTCAAAAACAGAAGAATAGTGCGTGACATCGTAATGACCAAAACCGTTGAAGAGCGATTTTTGATGTGCGCTCAAATGTATGAGGAAGCTAAGGAATTTGCGAAGATCGGAATGTCTGACGACCTGACGCCCCACGAACAAGATCGCTATATCTTCAAACGCATTCACGGCTGCTATCCGGAAGAATCTGTAACCCGAGTTTCATGAAATGCCCCGAAGTTGCAGTCTAGACCAGCGACATCGTAACTCCATGATAGGTCACTTTTGGCGAGCCTTTTACGGTTTCGGCGAAGTGCTTTTCGACATTTCTCGTTTGTTCTATCTTGCGTTTGATCATCTTCAGATGCCGATTCTTTTCCGCTTTTATTATTGCCAGAGCTTCGTCTGACTGAATGTGTTCGTTGTAAAGTTTTTCCAAAACTATCTCGCCGCGGCTGTTGACCACAAAATATTTTGTGCGATCGAACGTAACCGAAAGCGTCGATTCGTTTTGGCAATTGCCCAAGCCAAGTTGGTTGAATTCCGAATTTACATACTGCATTTGGATCTCGTGGGCGATGTCGTCTTCGGTTCGTTCTAAGAAGCGTCGTGTTTCCGTCATCGCTTCGTCGTATTCACCTAGCAGCTCGTTGCCGTTTAGCGAAACTGTCGCGTGATTTTCCAGATAGAGTTTGTCGAACGCACGAAACTGCGAAAAGAATTCGTTCATCAAAGGCTCGATAGATCGTCGGAAAACTTGGTTCACCAAATTCTTTGTGCGAACCATTTCGATCTTTTTGCCGACACTTCGCAATTGAATTTCGAGAAGAGCGATCTCTTTTTCAAAATCTTCGGGTTCTTCAAGATCTTCGCCCCTTGCACCGCGAAGCATTACTTCCAGCGAATGCACGAGATTTTCGGCGATATATTCAATGAAGGGTTCCATGTCGCCGGCATCGGCTAGCCGCAGAACCGCATAATAATTTTCTTTATCTTCGGTCTTGATGACGATCGGCGGATAACCGAATTTCATCAAAATGAAATTCATCAGAATGCGTGCGACGCGGCCGTTGCCATCGTCAAACGGATGTATCCGCAAAAATTTGTAATGAAAAAGAGTCGCTAAAATTATCGGATCGAGCTCGGTTTTCGATCTTTCGTCGTCAAACGAACGAAGTAATTCTTCCATCTTCGCCGGTGTTTCTTCCGGCGATGCAAAATAGAAAGTTTCGCCTGTGACAGTAACAACATGGTTCGGTTCGGATTTGTACTTGCCGATCTCGATCCGGCGTTTTGTATGTTCGCCGGAGAGCGTGATCGCGTCTTTGAATTTCGCTTCTTTTAAAAGTATCGAATGCAGTTCGCACAGGAAATCTTCTGACAGATCGATCTCACTTTTAACGAGATCGAGAACCCAATTGACCGCGTCGTTATGTCCGGTGACTTTGAAATGATCGTTCAGCGGTTTTCCGGGTGCTGTAATGCCAAACAGAAGCAGGGCGTTCGTTTCGCCCGAAGTTAGCGAATTGCCTTCGAGTTTGTTCGAATGATAATTCCAGTCTAGCCGAAATTTTTGCATTATTCGGTCTTCGGCTTCAGCGTCAAGCGGACGCATTTCATCAAGTTCAGCCTTTAAGGCTTTGGCACACGCGAGCATTTCCATAGATTTGGTTTTCGATTACACTTGGTATAGAGGTCGAAGGAGTGCAGCGTGAGAGCCGAGGGTTGAAGCATCCTGAAGTAGGATACAAACAGAGTGTATCATATCCGAACAGGCTTTGGGAATAGTTTTCTTTCGATGGAGAAAAAGAAAACTGGGACTCTATATAATGCAAACAAAAGACATAAAGGAATTGATATGGAATCGAATACGGTCTTGTTCATAATTGCAATTATCTCATCTTTTGGGATCGCCGCATTTGGCTCGAAGACCGCAGTCGGGTTGGATCGAAGCCGGAGGCGGCGACATGTACGTACCTTTTCGTTTCTGGCACTAATGCCTATTTGTATCGTTTTTCTTGTAACGCTCCCGATCGTGATCGATTATACGTCCGCCGAAGATATCGCTCCGATCTCCCAAGTAGAACTTAATACGCCGGAAAATGTCGCCCAAACTGTATCATCGCAGACGCGCCATATAAGCGCCATGGAACGTGATATCAAGCGACTTAGCGAAGACCTGAAAGAGGTAAATGACTATTATCGCCGGCTGGTCTATGGTTTACTCGGCAGTTTCTTGATGGTTGGATTAGCGCTGCTGATAAGTGAATTCGGAGAACCGGAGAAAGGCGAAATTAAAGCCAATCCGCTTGACCTTGAAGATGTTTAACCTAGCTTGGCGGTAAACGCGGTGCGGGCCTGAAGATCAGCTTCCTCACGGCCCTGATAATAGCAAGAAAACTTCGTGAGTTATTCCGGCGGCCATTAATCCGAGAAATGTTCGGAGAAGCTTGTTGTCAATAGCAAAGTAATATAACTCAGTTTATAATATCGAGATGAATAACTTTTTTACAGCAGATCTTGTTGACGCCGATCCGCTTATAAGCAATGCGATAGATGATGAGGTCAGGCGGCAAACCGACGGTTTGGAGCTGATCGCCTCGGAGAATTTTGTCTCGGAAGCAGTACTTCAGGCGATGGGCACGGTGTTCACAAATAAATATGCCGAAGGCTATCCGGGCAAGCGCTATTATGGCGGTTGTGAATTTGCCGACGTTGTCGAACAGGCTGCTATCGACCGGGCAAAAGAGATCTTCGGTGCGGAACATGCCAACGTTCAGCCGCATTCCGGTGCACAAGCGAATATGTCCGTTTTGATCACTGCCCTCGATCACGGCGATCAGATCTTGGGGATGAATCTGTCGCACGGCGGACATCTAACGCACGGCCATCCGCTGAATTTTTCCGGCATCAATTACAAAGTTGCCGATTACGGCGTGAACAAAGAAACCGAGCAGATCGACTACGACGAACTCCAAAAGATCGCCGAAGAAAGCAAGCCGAAATTGCTCATCTGCGGAGCATCGGCTTATCCGCGGACGATCGATTTTGAACGCATGGGTGAGATCGCACGCAGCGTTGGTGCAAAAGTTATGGCCGATATGGCCCACATCGCCGGACTCGTTGCCGCCGGTCTTCATCCGTCACCGGTTCCACATTGCGAATTTGTCACGACGACCACGCACAAAACGCTGCGCGGCCCGCGAGGCGGTTTGATCCTTTGTCGCGAGGAATTTGCAAAAGACATCGACCGCAGCGTATTTCCGGGTATTCAGGGCGGACCTCTTGTTCACGTTATCGCCGCAAAAGCAGTTTCGTTCGGTGAAGCGTTACAGGAAGATTTTAAGGCTTATCAGAAACAGATCATTGCAAACGCAAAAGTTCTCGCAGAGACACTTTCAGATGCCGGTCTGAGGCTGGTTTCGGGCGGAACCGATAACCATTTGCTGCTCGTTGATGTTTTCATGGACGGCAAAGGCATTACAGGAAAAGCTGCGGAAAAGGCCTTGGATGCGGTTCATATTACGGTCAATAAGAACACGATCCCGTTCGATACGCAGAAACCTTTTGTCGCGTCGGGCATAAGATTGGGAACGCCGGCTTTAACGACACGCGGAATGAAGGAAGCCGAAATGAAACAGATCGGCGAAATGATCGCTTCGATCATTAGCGAACCGGAATCGGAAGAGGTCAAGAAACGCGTTAAAGAAGGCGTTGCCGAGATAACCGCAAAGTTTCCGATGTACGGAAAACGTCTGAAAGAACCTCGCGGCGATTCGGCAGTGATCTGAGTGTTAGGCCCTTGCTAAAGTGCAGGCTTCTGAATAAACTGCTGCATTCTTAGTCAACACGGAAATCGGGATTTAGATCCATCTGTTCCAAAACTTCGCGGGCTTCTTCGGATTCGAATTCGTAAGCTTTTTGTTCGATCGCATTTGCGGCGATCTCTTCGTAAAGCGAATCGTCCAGCAGCGGAACGATCGTGGAAACGGGAAGCATCGCAAGCGTTTCGTAGGCGATCGCGCGGATTTGCGGCAGATCGGTTTGGCGGACGATCTCGGCTATTTCACTGGCGGAAAATCTTTCGAAAAGCCGGTCTGAAAGTTTATCCAGCCGATCGAAATCATTTTTACGAAGAGCTCTTTCGGCAAGCTGGATGAATACCTCGGCGGAACCGCTTTGTGCCTCGAGAATTGAAACACATGTTTCCGCAAGCTGGCTGATCTCTTTGATCTTTTTAGTGTCTTTCTTCTTTGTCGAACTTTTTACCTGGTCGTCGAGCGCAGTTAATAATCGACCCAGCTCCCAGTCTGCGTGGGCATCGTAAGAAAACTTCTGCAAAGGCCGATTGTGCGGGACGGACGCTGGCGATTCGAGTAAGCCGACAAGTAATTTTTTCGTAACGGGCCGCAGATCATTCCAAACCGTAGCAACGCCCGAACCTAGATCTTTTATCATCATTGACAGTATTTAGTCTGCTACCGATGAACGGTAGTGTCAAGGAAAGTATATCATCAATGGCCGGTCGGCTGCGGGTCAGCATCTTCCATGCGGGTTTCTATTTCGCGAAGTGTCGACTCACGTTCTGCCGCCGTTTCGTTTTTGTCGAAAACCGCTATCAAGGCAAAAGGCGAACCGCTAATGCGGCGCAGTTCCCAAGTTTCGCTCTCGGGTTTTGAGATTCGCGAAAACCAAAGAGCATCGATCGGTGCGGTTTCGACGGTCAGGTCGGAAAGGTCATCTTCAGCAAGCCCTGCGCGCACCGGTTTTGTCAAAAGAACACGGCGGAGCTTCCAGCCGTGCTTTTCGTACATTTCGACAACGGAGCTTATGTCCGTGAGCTTTATCATTTATTAGGCTTTGCCGGAGTCGCGAAAGAATTTGGGTTTACTTCAGGCGTTACCGACGCTTGCGGTGCAACTTCGATGATCTTGTTGTCAACATTGCTGTTAGATCGCGGCTCGATCTCGATCATCGAATTGCCGGGGGCCGCATTTGCTGCTTCGGCTTCTTTTTTTGCACGTCCAGGTCCGGGCGATCTGAATGTGTTTGCAAAAAGTTCGCCGATCGCCAATTTCCACGAGCCATCTTCTTTGATAAAAGGCAGGTCTTCCCATCTTTTATCGCGGCTGTTCCAAACTTCGACATTCGCAAAGTTATCTTTTATACGCTCATCGCGCATTTCAGGCAATTTGTCGGACATTGTCGTCGCTGTCAGGCCGTTGGCATAAACCTCGCTTTCAGGTTTGCCGTTCTGCTTGGCCGCAGAGGCGACAAATCCCTGCGTGGCCTTTGTCATCGTAGCTTTAATAGCATCGGTATTCTTGCTTTTAACCGCTTTGTAAAGATTTTCATAAGCTTCCATCGGCGAACCGCTGGCGATGCCGGCGCTGCTGCCGGAACAGGCGACTATCGTGGAAATAACGATGTATAAAAGTGAAAGGCTGATAATATTTCGCATAAGATTTGTTTGAACAGAATGTATTGAAAGTATAAATTAACGCTTTAGTTAATGTAAATAACGAGAATATGAAAGCACTAAGATCTGTCGGCGGAAAATTGTTTCTTGACGACCAACCTATCCCGGATCGTAAGGACGAAGCTCTGATCCGCGTTTCCATGTCCGGTATCTGCAACACCGATCTCGAAATAATTCGCGGTTATGCGGATTTTCAGGGCACGCTCGGGCATGAATTCGTCGGCGTTGTTGAAAGTTCGGCTGACCAGCCGGAACTCATCGGCAAAAGAGTGGTCGGAGAAATAAACGCGGGCTGCGGCAAATGCGGTCGATGTATTTCCGGCGACGCACGACATTGCACAACTCGAACAGTTTTGGGCATTCATAACCGGGATGGCTGTCACGCGGAATATGTTTCTCTACCGACAGAGAATCTGATCGTCGTTCCGGACAGTGTTTCCGACGAAGAAGCGGCGTTTACCGAACCGCTCGCGGCGGCTTTTGGTATTACAGAACAGATCGAAATATCGCCCGATACGAAAGTCGGCGTTATCGGCGATGGAAAGCTTGGATCGTTGTGCGCGATGTCCCTGCTTTTGAAGACGAAAGATCTAACACTAATTGGACGACACGAAAATAAAATGGCGATCGCGGCTAAATGCGGTGCGAAAACTATTTTATCTGATGCGGTAACGCCGGAAATGTTCGGTAAATTCGATGTAGTTGTCGAAGCAAGCGGCAATGAAACAGGCTTTGCGACTGCCGTTGATCTTGTCCGTTCGCGAGGAAAGATCGTGCTGAAATCGACATTTGCCGGCACGCCAAAATGGGAAGCGGCAAAGATCGTCGTCAATGAAATAACAGTTGTGGGTTCACGCTGCGGTCGTTTCGCTCCGGCAGTTCGCTTATTGGCTGAAAATTTAGTGTCGGTAAAAGATCTGGTCGAAGGCATCTATGAACTCGAAAACGGCGTCGAAGCAATAGAACACGCAGGTAAAAAAGGAACGCTGAAGATACTTCTAAAAAATGTAATATGATCCCTCGGTCATAAAAAAAATAGCGCGTTTCGGCGGAAATTTGATAGGATTAGGCGTATATACTAATCGCTTACTTTTTCTTTATCGGCTTGCAACAGGAGTTATATATGTCCGAACGCCGCAATCTATTACGATCACAAAATATATTCAAAGGCTTTGTTTTGAGCATGTTTGTCGCCGCTTTTAGCGCGGGATCATTTGCTCAGGTTACGCCGGATCAGGTGAAGATCACACCGGAACAGCTTTCGTCTTCGTTTGCGGAGATCGTAAAGAACGTCGGCTCGGCGGTTGTAAGTATTGATACAAAAGGAAAGATACCGGCCGGACCAACCGGCAAACCCGATGCGACCGGTGATGAATCGGAAGACATTTTGGATTTCTTTCAGCGACAGCTTCCGCGGCGTCCGGTCTATTCGGTCGGTAGCGGATTTATTGTCGATAAAAGCGGATTTATTGTAACGAATGCTCATGTCATAGACGATGCGACGCGGATAACGGTCAAGCTCGACTCGGGCGAAGAATTTCCCGCAACGATCGTCGGTGCCGATCTCGAAACTGATATTGCGGTTCTGAAGATCGATGCAAAAAAAGATCTGCCGTTCATAAGATTTGGCGATTCGGATAAAGCACAGGTCGGCGATTGGGTTTTGGCACTCGGTTCGCCATTTGGCCTGAACAGAACTGTAACAGCCGGAATCATCTCGACCACAAAACGCGAAACACCGACCGCGTCGCCGTTTCAAAAATTTATACAAACTGACGCAGCGATCAACCGAGGAAATTCCGGCGGCCCGCTTGTAAATATGAAAGGCGAGGTCATCGGCGTTAATTCGCAGATCGCGACCTCTACCGGCGATTACAACGGTATCGGTTTTGCGTTGCCGTCGGGTGATGCGGCGTATGTTTACGATCAGATCCGTCAAAAAGGAACCGTTCATCGCGGTTATATGGGCATTGCCCTTGAATCGGTAAAGTCTGAATTCGCAGAGGTTTACGGACTTCCAGATGCGAAAGGTGCGATCATCACGGATGTCCGCGACCCGCTCAGTTCGGCGGCAAAAGCCGGTTTACAGGCTGGCGATGTGATCTTGGAATTCAACGGCCAAAAGGTCGAAAACGCACAAGACCTGATCAAACGCGTCGCCGCCGGAAAGCCTAATGACACGGTCGAATTGGCTTATGTACGCGAAAATGGAAGCACATTCGAACGCCGGACGGCTCGAGTTACATTAGCGGAACGCACATCGAGTTCGACGATTATTTCGGATGACGGCTCGAGAAAACCGCTCCCATTGGATAAAAAAGCGGATTCGGCGAAGCCTTTCGGTTTAACGCTGACGGAAGTTACGCCTGCTCTCGCGGCCTCCTATAAGATCGAAGAAGGCGGCGGCTTGATAGTAAAAGAGATCAATCCCGAAAGCTTTATCGCCGACGTAAAGGTTTCGAACGGCGGCGATGCTTTGGGCCAGGGCGATGTTATAATCAAGATAAATCGTACCGACGTTCACAATATTAAAGAATTCAGCGCGGCTGTCAGCAAATTAAAGCCGGGCGACGCGGTGGTTTTACATGTTTTGGATTATAATGGAGTAAATCGGAGATCACAGTTAAAGATCGTTCAGTTTACTGTGCAATAAAATACGCAATTAAAGGCGATAAACGGCGGCAGGCGGAATCGTTTCGGCCTGCCGCTTTTGATTAAATAAAAGAGACAAAGAACAAAAATGGCAAAAGCGAAAACAGCAAAATCGAAAAAAACTACAACAAAAAATTCGGTAAAAACTTACCACAATTATATCGGCGGCGAATGGGTCAAAAGTTCGTCAGGCGAATGGTTCGAGAACGTGAATCCGGCTGACACGAGCGACATTATCGGCCGATTTCCAAAATCGAACGCGGACGATGTCAACAAAGCCGTAGCGGCGGCAAAAGCGGCTTCGGTCAAATGGCGTCGGACACCCGCACCGAAACGCGCTGAGCTTTTATTCAAGCTTGCCGAACATCTCCGCGACAATAAAGAAGCCTATACACGCGATATGACGCGCGAAATGGGAAAGGTTTTGAAAGAAGCCGGCGGCGACGTTCAGGAAGCGATCGATTGCACATATTACACGGCGGGCGAAGGCCGCAGGCTGCATGGATTTACGACACCGGCCGAAATGCCGAATAAATTTGCAATGTGCGTTCGCCAACCTGTCGGCATTTGCGGCCTCATCACGCCGTTCAATTTTCCGATGGCGATTCCTTCGTGGAAACTCATTCCGGCTTTGGTTTGCGGAAACACGGTCGTTATTAAATCCGGCGAAGACGTACCGCTTTCGACGATCAATCTGGTAAAGGCCTGCGAAGCAGCGGGGATTCCTAAAGGCGTCGTAAACATCGTCAATGGTTTCGGTGATGCGGGACAGGCACTTGTCGAACACGACGATATCCGGCTTATTTCATTTACCGGTTCGACAGCGACCGGTGCGAAGATCGCCGAACAATGCGCCCGCGACAACAAGATCGTCAGCCTGGAAATGGGCGGCAAGAACGCGATCATCGTAATGGATGACGCAGACATCGACAACGCTGTCGAAGGTTCGCTTTGGGGAGCGTTCGGCACTAGCGGACAACGCTGCACGGCTTCCTCGCGGCTGGTCGTACATAAAAAGGTTTACAAAAAGTTTTGCGAAAAGCTGGTCGAACGTGTCAAGAAATTGAAGGTCGGCAACGGACTCGATCCAAAAACCGAGGTCGGGCCGGTCATCAACGCAAAGGCGATGGACAAGATACTCGGCTATATCGAAGTTGGCAAGAACGAAGACAAAGCGACTCTCGCTTGCGGCGGAAATCGTTTGACGAAGGGCGATTTCAAGAACGGCTATTTTATCGAACCGACCGTTTTCACGAACGTAAAGCCCGGAATGCGTATCGAGCAGGAAGAAATATTCGGTCCTGTCACATGCGTCATTCCGTTCTCGACGCTTGATGAAGCCATCGATATCGTCAACGGTGTGAAATACGGACTTTCATCCGCGATCTACACGCAGGACGTGAACAATTCGTTTTACGCCATGCAGGAACTTTACACCGGTATTTGCTATGTAAATTCGGCTACGATCGGCGCCGAAGTTCACCTGCCTTTCGGCGGAACAAAAGGAACCGGAAACGGCCACCGCGAAGCCGGAACCCAAGTACTCGACATCTTCACCGAATGGAAATCGCTCTACATCGACTATTCCGGCAAACTCCAGAAAGCCCAGATCGACGAGGTTGAGATATAGAATAATATGAAGATCAAAAACATTCTTTGCTTGTCATTTTCTCTTTTGCTGTGTGCACAGATGACTGTGGCTCAAAAAGGCGAGGGAAAAAAGGCGAAAACTGCCACTTTTACCGGAGCGGTCACTCGCTCCGATACCAAACAGTCTGTTAGCGGAGTGAAAATTCTGCTAATGGATGAAAAGAGATCGGATAAACAGGACAACTCGGTTGAGACTGTGACCGGTGAAGATGGGAAATTCTCTTTCGACGAGTTGAAGGCCGGGAAATATACTATCTCTATTCGAGCGTCTTTTGATAATGAAAAGGATGTTCCTTGTCAGTTGCTTATGGGAAAGATCGACGAGCCGAATTCTCAGCTTCTCATTCTGACGGAGGGAGACAAAAAGATCGAGCAGATCTTCATCAAAGGTTTCAGCGTCAAAGCCGGCAAAACGATACATAAAGAATTTGATCTTGTTTGCAAAAGTCTGTTTGGTGGTTAGCGGCTCGTTTAGATTGTAACTTCTGAAATGGCCGGGAGCGAACTAAATGCTCCCGGCTTGCTTCATAAAGATCTGCGCGGCCGGCTGACTTGTTCATCGGATCTAAGTTGATGCAGCACTCCCTCGGCGAAGATTACACCTCCGGCGAAATACGAGGCGTTATGAACTATATAGAGGAGGCGCAAAAGATGAATATCAAATTTCGCGATGCGACGATAGATGATCTCGCTTTGCTGCGAAATTGGGACGAACAGCCGCATGTCATTGCGTGTGATCCGAACGATGATTGGGAATGGGAAACCGACCTCAAAATAAGATCCGAATGGCGGGAACAGTTGATCGCCGAAATCGATGGCCGTCCGCTTGGCTTTGTTCAGATCATTGATCCGCTGCACGAGGAATCGCATTATTGGGGCGATGTTCCCGAGCATCTGCGGGCGATAGATATTTGGATCGGCGAGGGCAAAGATCTGAGCAAAGGCTTCGGAACAAGAATGATGACGCTCGCCATCGAACGATGTTTTGCTGCCGCCGATGTTACCGCGATCTTGATCGATCCGCTCGAATCGAACGTCCGCTCACATATATTTTACGAACGCCTCGGCTTTGTCTTTGTCGAAAAAAGAAAGTTTGGCCAAGATGAGTGTTTTGTTTACCGTCTCGAACGAAAAAATTGGGAAAAAGCGCGAAAATGATCAACCGGCTATTGGACCGATCTCTTGGGTTCGCTATGGCTACGGTTTGGTTGGCAAACGGCCTGTTTGCAAAGGTTTTGGGTTATGTGCCGCGTCACGAAGAAATTGTTGCTGGAATTTTGGGTGGCGAATATGCACATTTATTTACAGTCGCGATCGGTTGCGGTGAGATCGCGATAGCTTTGGCGGTTATCGGCGGAATTTGGCGGCGGCAGATCGCCGTGTTTCAGATCGCATTGGTCGCCGCGATGAATGTGATCGAATTTTTTATCGTACCCGATATGCTTTTGTTCGGAAGGCTCAACGCGTTGATCGCCGCCGGTTTTATCCTCCTGGTTTATTGGCACGGGTTTGTATTGAACCGGAAAAGCGCGTAAAACTTTCAGCTAATGTTCTCATTCCTAAAAACACATCCATTCGCTGTCGAAGCTTTTTTCGAACACTCGATAGTTTTAGCTTTCGCAATGCCAAAAGCCGAACTTGCCGACCTTCTCCCGCCCTGTTTAGAACTTGATACTTTCAATGACAAATGGGCGTTTTTGGCCGTTGCGATGGTAAAAACGCGCGGGCTGCGTCCAAAAGGTTTTCCGTCGTTTGTCGGCAGCGATTTTTTTCTGATCGGCTATCGGATCTTTGTTCGATACACAGACACGGAAGGGAAGCGGATGCGTGGACTTTACATTATACGTTCAGAAACGAACAGCCGAATGTTAGAGATCTCCGGGAATATTTTTACTCATTACAGCTACACGACGACTGATATACAGTCGTCGCAAAACGGTGATCAGACTGAGCTATCGTCGGTTGGTTCGGATTTTAAGGTTGTTGTCGAAGAAGCTGATAGCGACCTTCCACTCCCCGAAAATTCGCCTTTCGCGACTTGGAAAGAAGCCAGAAGATTTGCCGGGCCGCTGCCGTTTACGTTTACTTTTGATAAGGACACGAACAAAGTTTTGATCGTCGAAGGCGTGCGGGAAAATTGGACTCCGAAGCCTTTGAAGATCATAAGTTCGAGGTTTAGCTTTCTGGAAAAACTCGGTCTAAAAGATACGGTGTTGGCTAATGCGTTCATTGTCCGAGATGTTTCGTATTGGTGGAAAAAGGGAAGAATCGAGCAATGGAAACCCTAAGAAAACCGCTACAGGGAACGCTGAATATCGTCCGCTTTAATCGGCATCTATATTTATTTGCGATCTTCGGTTTATTGGTTTTGATCGCGGCGGCATATCTTACCGGCGGAATGTTGCGGGCAGTTTTTGTGGTCTTTTCGGTCGCTGCATTTGTCTCACTTCTCGTGTCTTTGGCCGTTTCGCTTTATGTTTACGATCTTTCAGGTTTTTATGATCTGAAATGGCTTGACGAGATCTCATTGAAGGGCGCGAGCCGAGCCGTAAATATAAACGCCGGTTTTGATGAGACAAGCGGATCGCTGCAAAAGAAATTCGCGTTCCCTGAGTTTTCTGTTCTCGATTTTTACGATCCGCAAAAGCACACCGAGATATCGATCGAACGAGCGCGAAAAGCTTATCCGCGATTTCCCGATACGCAGCAGATCCAAACATCGAAAATTCCGATGAAAGACAGTTCAGCCGATGTTATTTTTTTGGTCTTTGCGGCGCATGAAATTCGAAACGCTGATGAGCGGCATTTGTTTTTCAGTGAGCTGGAGCGGATCTTGAGCCCGAATGGAAAGATCATTGTGACAGAACATTTACGTGACGCGGCGAATTTGCTTGCCTACAACATCGGCAGTTTACATTTTCATCCGCGGTCAGACTGGCTCAAAACTTTTGCTGCAAGCGGGCTGAATATAAACCGTGAAATGAAGTTCACGCCGTTCGTCACTACTTTTGTTTTGGAGAAAAATGGAATTTCATCTTAAGGCGATCGGAATAATATTGATCGTGCTCGCGGCTGTCCACGCTATTTTCCCGCGCTATTTCGAATGGCGGATCCAACTCGGTTCGTTGAGTGTCATCAACCGTCAGATGATGTATGTACATACATTATTTATCGCCTTGGGTGTATTTCTGATGGGCGTTCTTTGTCTGACTTCGTCGGGTGACATCATTGGAACAACTTTGGGAAAACGGATCGCAATTGGTTTCGGGATATTCTGGCTGGTTCGCCTTTTGGTGCAATTTTTCGGGTATTCATCCGAACTTTGGAAAGGCAAAAAGTTCGAAACGTTCGTCCATATTCTTTTCGTACTTCTCTGGACCTATTTTACCGCAATATTTTTGATGATCGGTTTTCGATGATCAGCGTCAGTCATATTTTCGTCGGTATAGCCCTAAGAAAATTCAATCTAACCAAATTGGGGGCTAATCCGCTCGCGCCCATTTTCGGGAGCCAATTGACTCTGTGTTCTCAAAAGAAAAAGAAATATTATCACGGCGAATTGGTTAGCCGACATATGCAACAATGTATCATAGATACGACAAATTGTGATATGATGCTTTTGCCGGTTTCGTGGCGGGTCTTTGAAAATTTGATGATTTTTTGCTGGCAAAGTTCAGTCTATTTTCCGATGCATTCGATCAACAGAGTTTTCCACAGGCTCGGGGCTCTTTGAGGGCATTTTGAACACAAAAAAAGTTTTTTTGAAAAATCTACTCTATAATGACTGCTCTTCGGCTGTAACACGAATAAAATCAATAGTTTGCGTGTTCACGAAATGTCTGAACAAGCTATGGACAAGCCATGAACAAGCTATGGACAAGCTATGGACAAAACGGAAATCCGAACAGACCGAGACGGCGGCGTTCAGGCGGACCGATCATACGCTTCGGCATTTTTGATAACAAAATGGAAAAAACATATAATCTAAAGTTTAGTTCTTAATTCAGCATAATTTTAGGAGTGATCGAATGAAGATCGGATTACCGAAAGAAATTAAAGATAACGAATACCGAGTCGGCCTGACGCCGGCCGGTGTCCACGCTTTGGCCGATGCGGGCCATGAGGTTTTTGTGCAAAAGACGGCCGGCGAAGGTTCGGGTTTTGCGGATGACCAATATGTTCAGGCCGGCGGCAAGATGCTAGACACGGCGGACGAGATCTGGGAAACCGGCGACATGATCGTAAAGGTCAAAGAGCCGATCGCACCGGAATATCCGCGAATGCGGGAAAATCAGTTGCTGTTCACATATCTGCATTTGGCACCGGAACTGGAGCTGACGAAGCAGATGCTTGAGCGAAATGTTACCGGCGTCGCTTACGAAACGATCACGGACAAGAACGGCCGTTTGCCGCTTCTTACGCCGATGTCGGAAGTTGCCGGACGTATGTCGGTTCAGGTCGGTGCAACATTGTTTAGAAAAAATGAACGGCGGCCGCGGCATTTTGCTCGGCGGCGTTCCGGGAGTTCCGGCAGCGAATGTTGTTATTCTTGGTGGCGGTATCGTTGGAACGGAAGCGGCAAAAATGGCGGTCGGGCTCGGAGCTCACGTTACGATCATTGACCGTAGCCTCGAAAGGCTTCGCCAGCTCGATGATATTTTCCTTTCGAAAGTTCAGACGCTGGCTTCGAGCCAGTTCGCAATAGCCGAAGCGATCTCGCATGCCGATCTTGTTATCGGTGCTGTTCTGGTCGTCGGAGCGGCGGCGCCCGAAATTGATCACTCGCGATATGCTGAAATTGATCCCAGACGGAGCAGTTTTGGTTGACGTTGCCGTTGACCAGGGTGGTTGCTTTGAAACGACTCACGCAACGACGCATTCGAATCCGACCTTTTACGAAGAAGGCGTGCTTCATTATTGCGTTGCGAATATGCCCGGAGCGGTTCCGCGAACATCCACTTTCGCATTGACCAACGCGACCTTGCCGTACGCTCTTGACCTTGCAAACAAAGGCTTTGAGCAGGCGATCAAAGATGACCAAGGCTTGCAGGAAGGCGTCAACACATACGCCGGAAAGCTGACCTACAAAGCAGTAGCCGATTCGCAAGGATTGGAATTTACACCGCTCAGCGAGTTGGTTGATCTTAAAGCCGCAGCGGCTTAGTTCGGTTGTCAGTTATCGGTGGTCAGTTGTCAGAATTGTCGATTTGGCTACCGGCCACTGACAACTGACAACTGACAACTGTTTTTATGTACGAATTTGCCGTCACACCGGCCGTAACGCAGCTTCGGCGTGCGGGAGTGATCATTACCGAAGTCGAACCGGAAAGTCTTGCCGATGAGCTGGAGCTTCAGCCGAACGACCGAATTGTGCGTGTAAACGGCCGCGTCGTACGTGACTATCTCGATTTTCGCTTTCAAACCGCAGGCGAAACTGAGCTGACGATACGCGTTAAAAAGGAAAACGGCGAAACTCTTGATATAGAATTCGACCGCGATGAAAGCGAAGATTTTGGGCTCGGATTCGAGCAGATCGTTCCGCGCCAATGTGCGAACGAATGCCTATTCTGTTTTTGCAAAGGCAATCCGGACGACGCGCGGCCATCGCTTTTCGTTCGCGATGAAGACATTCGTCTTTCATTTCTTTATGGAAACTACACAACGCTGAGTTCGATAACGCCGGACGAGATGAAGCGTATCATCGAACAGCGTTTGTCGCCGCAATACGTTTCGGTTCACGCGACCGATCTCGCGACGCGTGCATATCTTCTCGGTGTTCCTCCTGAACGTGCTGACATTTCGGACAAACTCCGAACGCTTCTCGACAACGGTATCGAACTTCACGCACAGGTCGTCCTTTGCCCTGAGATAAACGACGGAAAAATTCTGGAAAAAACGCTTCGCGATCTTGCTGCTGAATATCCGAAAGTTGTGAGCACGGCGATCGTTCCGGTCGCTCTCACGCGCTATAACAAAGATGATAGATTGACCCGCGTCACACCGGAATTCTGCCGGCGGACGATCGCCGAAGTCGAGAAATTGCAGAAGGAGTTTCGAAAAGAACTTGGAGTAACGTTCGCTTTTTTGGGCGATGAAATTTATGTGAAAGCCGGCGTGGAAGTGCCAAGCCGACGCCATTATGGAAATTATCCGCAGATCGAAGACGGCGTGGGTATGATCAGAACTTTCGTCAATTCATTCGATTCGCTGCTCGATCAAAGATCAAAAATAACGAAGCCCACGAAAAATGTAAGAACGCATCCTGCGGCGATCGTGCCAGCCAACGGAAGTTTTAGTGCCGCAGCAAACAAAGCGATCTTAGGCGGCGGCAAGCTTGACGGAACGATCTTGACCGGCGAAATGTTCGCTCCGTTTTTATCGGAACAAGTCGCAAAATATAATAAGCTCTCGGGAACAATGCTTCGGGTTTTCGGTGTGCCGAATACGTATTTTGGCGGTGACGTTTCTGTTGCCGGACTTCTGAGCGGACAGGATTTTTTGAACGTTGCCGATCAGATCGAAGGCGATTTTGCGATCATTCCGAAAAGCACGATCAAATCGGACGAACCTATCATGATCGACGGCATGGCATACGAAGCTCTGAAAGATCAGTTTCCTTTGCCGATCATCGACCTCGATATGGAAGGCTTGATCGATCTTCTTTCCTAATTCATCATGATAATGAAAATTATCCTGCTCTGTAATTAGACGAAACCACAGAGCAAGACAAACAAGAGAGAGAATTTTTCATGCAGATCGTTCAGCGTATGAAATTGTAACGAATAACACCGGTAACTTTTACAGGCACTTTTGATAAGAACGTTGGCGAAAATTTGGCATCCCATGCAGCTTTTTCGGCCGCGGCTCTCAGCAAAACATGACCGCTTGTCGCCTTTGCCGAAACAACGTTTCCTTTTTCATCTATCAAAAGTTGGACAGTTACCGTTCCTTGAATGTTCATTTTTATAGCAGCTTGCGGATAAGGTGGTTTTGGCAGATCCGTCGCTCTACCGTTTAGAACACCCATGTTTCGCGGAGCTTTCGGCTGCTCCGGTCTTTTGATCGGCGGAACCGATTTTATGGCGATCTCCGCATCATCCGATGTATTAGCTGTATCAGAATTCGAACTTTCAACGCCGGTTCCGCTAGGCTGGCCGCCGGGTCGATAATTTACGGCACCATCACTTTCGGGGCCATTTTTTAGAATTTCATATTGGCCATACGGCCGTGCTTTGCGCGTATTCTGAACGACCGACACTGATGTCGGGGCGGGTTGAAATTCATCGACGCGTGCCATGTTTTCTTTTCGGCTTGGGAGCGAACTTTCCTTATCGATACTCGGCCGCGAAGGCTCTTCTGTTGATTCGGGAGCTTCCGCCAGCACAGGAGCAAGAAAACGTGCGCTATCGAATTCGCTCGTGCCAATGCCGTATTCGGCGGCAAATATGCTAATGAGCACCGCCGACAAGAACAAAATTCCCACAGCAACCGTTGACACCACAAAATAACGGGTACGGCTTTTGAATTCATTTCCGACTGTTTCCGTTTCAATTAACTTATCAAACATTTCGATCCTCCTGTCCCGTAAACGGTGCCAACCGTTATTTATATAGACACGGACAGACGCAAAAAGTTCCCGATAGATCGGAAACTTTGCAGGGTCGAATTACAAATATTTTTAATATCGGCGTATCACGATAGCCCCGATCGTGATCAAAACAATTCCGCCGATCCGAGCTAAACTGACAGGACGAACGGCCGAGCCGAGCAATCCGAAATGGTCGATCACGACTGAAAATATCATTTGACCAGCGACAACGATGCCGAAAGTAACGGCAACGCCAAGCCGCGGAATAAGCATTATTGTGGAAGCTACAAAAAAGGCTCCGAAAATACCGCCCGTCCAGGCTGATGGCGGCGCGTTCTTGATCGAAGCAAGATTCCCGATCGGCGTGCTTGAAAGCAATACATATATGAAAAGAGCGACAGTTCCGACAGCAAATGAAAAGAACGCCGACAGTATTGGACTGTCCAAAGCTCCGGCGAGTCTGCTATTCAACGCGCCTTGCACCGGAATAACAATGCCGGCAAGTATCGCGAGAAAGATCAAAATATATATATTTTGCATTTTAATATTCGACCTTATCCGGACTGTTTTCCCAAGCTTTGAAACATTCGATCGCTTCGTCGTTAAGGAGTTCGATCGCCGGGATACTTCGCTTCGCCGGATCTAATCCGATCTCGTCGTAAATGAATGCGTCGTCAAATCCGAATGCGGCGGCGTCATCGCGGGTGCATCCGATAAATATCTTCTCCGGTCGCGACCAATAGATCGCACCGAGGCACATCGGGCACGGTTCACATGATGTATAGATCGAACAATTTTCGAGCTGAAAAGCGCCGATATTCAAGCACGCATTTCGAATAGCGACAATTTCCGCATGAGCCGTCGGGTCATTCGTTGACGTCACCAAATTGCGGCCTTCACCAATGATAGTGCCGTTTTGCACCACGACGCAGCCGAATGGACCTCCGTCATTCTTTTGTACGCTCTCCATGGAAAGCTCGATCGCGCGGCGCATAAAGCGTTTGTCGTCTTCGGTGATCTCCATTATTTTTCTTTAGGAATGACCTTTATTTCGTAGAGATTTTTCCAGTTTTTTCCGGTCACAAAAATTCGGTCTCCGGCTTCATCATAGGCTATGCCGTTAAGCGTATTTTCCGATTTAGAATTCACGGCAAGATCCGAACCCGGACGAGCCGACATCGGCGTATCATCGGCTTGATCCGATGGCGAAATTCCACTGAGGTCGATCCATCCTACGACCCGTCCGGTAGAAGGGTCGATTCGCGCGATCATATTTGCTTTGCCTATATTCGGAAAGGTTCCTTGGAGTGTTTGGGTTTGAGTTTCTTCTGAGTGCCAGATGTTCGCCCAGATCTCTCCTTTTACCCATTCGAGTTCGTTGATAAGGAATAGCGGTTTACCGGTGTCCTGCAATATCGGCTGAGTTTTTACGACCTTGAAATCGGTCGGATCCAAATATTTTAGGAGATGAGTGCCGTCGCTCATGATCAGGTATGTCCCGTCAGTGCGTCAAACCCCAGCCCTCGCCGTTATAACGAAATTCAGGGCCGGGCGACATATCTGAGAGTTTGTATGTGAATCCAACATGATCCTGCCAAGTAAGCTGATAGAATTTATCGCCAAGAAGCGTTAAACCTTCGGCAAATATCTGACCTGGAATATTGTGTTTTTGTAAAACCTTCCCGGATGTCAGATCGACCTTTCGCATCGTCGATTCGCCTTCCTGCCCGTCACTTTCATAGAGAAATCCGTCGTGGTAAACCAAGCCCTGAGTAAACGCTTTCGAGTCATGCGGATATTTGTTTACTACTGTATATGAATAAATAGGAATTTTCGCAGCAGGCAGCGGCGTAGAGGTTCCGTTCACATTCGAATTGTTGGTTGGGGTCGAGTTTCCCCCGCAGGCAGATCCGGCCAATAGGAGGCACGCAATAACAAAATGTTTCATAATTCTTTCTATTTTTTATTAAGAGCCGCGACTATCGCTTGGCGCAATGCGTCGGGCGTTGCCTGACGAACTTTGATCCCGTTAATAAATATTGTAGGTGTTCCGCCGACGCCGTATTTATCTCCGTCGGCGATATCTTTTCTGATCTCGTCGGTTGCGGCTTTGTCTTTCAAGTCTAACTCAAATTTTTTCGTATTCAAACCAAGTTTTTGGGCGAATCGGAGATAGGTTTCGTTGCCAAGATTTTCTTGATCATCATAAAGAAGTTCAATGTATTCAAAAAATTTGCCTTGTTTTGCCGCGGCATTTGCAGCGATCGCGGCGGAGAAAGCATTTTCGTGGATCGATTCGAGCGGAAAATCGCGAACGACAAATCTGATCTTTCCGGGATAATCGGCCATCACGCGTTTTAAGATCGGATGAGCCGCTGAACACGACGGACATTGAAAATCGCTGAACATGACGATCGTTACAGGCGCGTTCGCCGGGCCTTCCGAAGGATCATCGTCCGTGGCAATGTCCTGAATTATCGGCGGCGGTTCGACGAGAAAGATCTTAGTGTTGTATTTTTTCGCGAGCTTTTCTCGGAGAGCGTTGTCGAGCTCGTATTTTTCGATATCGGAAAATTCGCGGAATTTGTCGGTTATTTCAGCCGCGATTATCGCAGACACGTCGGTTTTGCGTTCTGCGGCTTCGGCATCGAGCGCGGCGAAATATGTTTGATCTTCCAATTCAGATCGAACCGCATCCAGCAATTCCATTGTATCGTCGTATATCTGAAGTTTGAAATGGTCCTTGAACTCGTCGTAACTTATCGACCGATCGCCGGTTTTCAGAACAACATCTTTTCCTGCCGGTTCTGTTTTTGATATATCGCCGACAGCCGTGATCTTGTACTTCGCCGCCAAAGAGCCTAAGAGATCTTGGGTCGCTTGCCGCCGAGCTTCGTTCTGCATAAATTCGCTGATATCCTTGCGAACTTCTTCGAATGTTTTGCCGCCCATTTTATCCGCGTTCTCGTTATACAGATCTCGCATTTCCTTTTCGGTCGGCTCGGTAATTTTTGCGGTTGCAGCCGTTATGATCTCATCTTCGGTTTTGCCCGTTGCTTTCCTTTCCGATTCAAGCGCGAGTTCAGCGATGTAGCGACGGATCAACGTGGATCGGAATTCGGCTGCGTGTTCGGTTCGATGTTCATACGCCGCACGGACTTCCGGCGAAAGATCAGCGACCGTAAATGTTTTACCCGCCGATGAGGCGAGAATGCCGTTTGCAGGATTTTGAGCAAAAACGAACGAGACGGAAAATAATAAAATTGCGATGCAAAACGTTCTTTGAAACATTGCCGTTATTATACCAAACTTGTGTGATTTCAAATTGCTCGTGAGCAATTTGCCCGGTCGTTTGTTAAAATTAGGTCACACGGAGGAAATACGATGGAAGACACACGATTTTCGGGGACGCTTGATCATATTGCGGTAAAGACCATGAATTTAGAACAAGACATCGAAGAGTACAAACGCATCGGATTCAAGGTCGAAACCGTTTATCCGGATTGGGCGATGGTTCGCGACCCGAATGGTTTCGGGATCGCGTTGCTTCCGCCGGAATCGAAACATCCGGAGCATTTCGGACTAAAGGTCGAAACGATGGAAGAGCTCGAAGCTGCAGCACAAAAAGAAGGCCGCCCGATAAAACCTCATCGAGACGGCACTTCGTCCTTTTACACCAAAGGTGCTGGCGGAAAGATACTAGAAGTTATATATTATCCGCCGGATTTTGGTTCTAATTAGGCTGTTGCAGATGCAGCTCCTTTAGATACCTTTTGAACGACTTCGGCTGTTTTTGATTGATCGGCATTGATAGCAATGTCGGCCTGCGAGACCATTCCGCAACAAGCTCCATCGGCATCAACTACCGCGATCCTGCGGATCTTGTTGCTTTCCATCGAGTTGCAACATTCTTCGACCGTGCTGTCATGTTGTACAACGACCGGAGTTTTAGACATCGCGTCCGCAACCGTAAGATCGAGCGGGTTTTTACCTTCGGCGACCGTTCGGATAACGATATCGCGATCTGTGATCATTCCGACCGGTTTCATCGAATCTTTGCTTTCGACAACCGGAATGCAACCACAATCGTTGTCGACCATCATTTTTGCCACTTCTTTCAATCCCGAGTCTGTTGTACAACAAGCAGGGTTCTTCGTCATAATTTCTTTTGTTAACATAATTTATTCTCCTTTCAGCGTATCGAATGCATACGCCTTCTATGTGTAACTATGTTAGGTGCAATTGATGTTCCAAGGACCAGCTATCGGCTAACTTCGTGAAGAAATTACCTGCTAAATTTTATTTAAGAGAAGACACAGTATCGGTCGCACGCGATCTGATCGGCAAATTGATCGTCGTACCGGCCGCGAACGGCGAGCGTATTTCATCGATGATCGTGGAAACCGAAGCGTATTTGGGCGAGATCGACAAGGCGGCTCATAGCTTTGGCGGTCGGCGAACGAAACGAACGGAAATAATGTACGCAAAAGGCGGAAGCGTCTATATTTTCTTTGTTTATGGAATGTATTATCAGCTAAATGTCGTCGTAGGCCCGGTCGATCATCCGCATGCAATTTTGATAAGAGCAGCAGAACCGATCGAAGGCATAGAACTGATCCGCGAACGCCGCGGAAAAATGCCGGACAAAAACCTAACATCCGGGCCGGGAAAACTATGCATTGCATTCGGCATCGACAAGACATTCAACGGCGAAAACTTTCGCGGGAAACGCATCTGGATCGAGGAGTTTAAAGATTTTCCAGCCTCTAATATCGAGTCAGGAAAGCGGCATCGGGATCGATTACGCCGAAGAATACGCTAAAAAACCTTGGAGGTTTTGGCTAAAAGGGAATATTTATGTCAGTAAGCGGTAAATTAAAAGAGGCTGTCGGAAAAAGTCGTCACCTTCAACGACAAGCTCCGACTTTCCGGACGAACTTGTGACAATGACGCTCGAGAAGTGGTTCTGACGTAATGCGAAAAACTGTAAAAACTGATATTTTATTGATATGACAACAGCAAAATCACAGAAAATTCGTCCGGATATCCGCGCGATCACGCGGCTTGTGCCGCCGAGCGGAAATCTCGTTCAAGGACAATCCGAATTGCCGATCGACCCGAGACTTGCGGAAGAAGCCGCTGAAATTATTGCCGCCAGCCAGAATCATTACGGCGGCAGCGAAGGCGACGCCAATCTGCGGAAAGCTGTCGCGGCAAAGATCGCCAAATTTAACGGCATTACCGTCGATGTCGATGCCCGTCCGTTCGAGTTGCTGATAACGACCGGTGGAACAGGTGCTTTGATCGGCATCGCGCAGGCTTACCTTCGCGATCGTTCTGCTTTGGTTTTTGAGCCTTATTATCCGTATCATCGACGCATTCTGGAAGAATTCGGAGCAAAGACCGAGACTTTCGAATTGGATGATAAACTCACATTCGAAAAAGACGATCTGCTGGCAAAATGCCGCGAGCTGAAAGACCGAAAAGAATTTTCGCTCAAAGCTATCATTGTTTGCACACCTGCGAACCCGAGCGGCAAAGTTCTATCGCAAACTGAACTCGAAGCCATCGCGGATGTCGCGAAAGAACTCGATCTGCTCGTTATCTCGGACGAGGTTTACGAACATTATGTGACCGGAGAAAATCCGCATATTCCGATAGCGAAATTACCGGATATGTTCGACCGCACGATCACGGTCAATTCATTTTCGAAATCGTGGAATATTTCAGGTTGGCGACTCGGGTATGTATACGGAAAAGGCGAGCTGATCGCTCCTATAAACGCCGCTTTGAACGTCATATATGTTTGTCCGGTAACGCCTTTGCAATCGGCACTTTCGCGCGTTCTGATGTCCGACGAAAATTATTATTCGCGCCTGCAGGATAAATTTGACGGCAAACGCAGAATGGTTTCAGAAGCGATCACTGAGCTCGGTTTCGATATTTACGATTCGGGTTCGGCGTTCTATCTGTGGGCACGAATTCCCGAACAATTTGACGACGCGATAACATTCAACGAAATGCTGATGGCAAACGCCGGCGTTGGAGCAACTCCAGGGAGTGCGTTCGCCGACAGCGACCGCTGGGATAACCACATGCGTATCTGCATCGCACGGGAAGATTCGATACTTGAAGGCGCGATGGAAAAGCTGCGGGCTGTTTTGAATTAAGCTATGAGGCTTCGGGGTATCTTTCTTGGTATTTTTACATGCGTTTTGTTTTGCGCAATAAGTATTCCGTTGATTTTTGGGCATGAGGTGATTGCGTATGTGGGTTTCTCAAATCCGATCGTGATGCCTACGCCGACTTCTCCTGATCCCGAAATAGAAGTTAAAGAAATTGACACATATTGTGATTCTCTTTTTCAAACTTCCCTAGAGAATAAAGAACCATCGCTTGTTGTAGCTGATGTGTCAGACATGTCAGAAGGTGAAAAGCCCAGATGGCAAAAATTCGCATCTGTTGAAGAACATGAAAAATTCCGCGAAAATGTAAATGAAACCTATTTTATTTCTTACAACTGGGAAAAAAACAGTAAGATCGTGGTAACTACATTTACGATTTTTAGTCCTTCCGGAGACTGGTCCAAATTCGTCGATTCATGCTATCGCGAAGATGGTTCCCTGGCTAGGGCAAAAATAGTGTTCAGCACATTTTATGGCGATTTCCGTATGAAGAATAGTATATATTTCAATCAATCGGGAAAGGTTTTAAGTGATGAAAAGGAGTACGTTAACTTCGATAACGAACCGATGGCGGTGGACAAATCCTCAATTTCGGACAATCCTGCATTACTGGACAAAGACTACTTTAAGAAGGTAAGTCTGCTCCCGTATTATAAATCGATCAAAAAATAAGCCTTAAATAGTATAAATATTATGAAACGAAATTTTATCGTACTTTTGATTCTCATCTCATTTGTTTGTGTTCCTTTCGGCTTTGCTGACGAAGGAATGTGGACGTTTGACAATCCGCCGTTGAAGCAATGGAAGGAACGTTATGGATTTGAACCGTCCAAGGAATGGATGGATAATATGCGGCTTGCGTCGATCAAGATCGGCGGCGGTTCGGCGAGTTTCGTTTCGCCGAATGGATTGATCGTTACGAATCACCATGTTGCGTCGGGTATCATCTCCCGGCTTTCGACAAAGGAAAAAGACTATCTCAAGAACGGGTTCTACGCACCGACACTTGCCGATGAACTCAAAGGCGAAGCCGAGGCACGCGTGCTCGTTTCCTATGAAGATGTAACGAGCCGGGTTCATGGAGCGGTAAAAAGCGGTGCGACCGCGGCCGAAGCGAGTGAACAGCGTTCGACGGAGATCAAGGCGATTGAGAAAGAAGAATCGGCAAAAACCGGCCTGCGTTGCACGGTTGTTTCGATGTACAGCGGCGGCGAATATTGGCTTTACAGATTCAAGATCTATGACGACATTCGGCTCGTCGCGGCTCCTGAGGAACAAGCGGCGTTCTTCGGCGGCGATTATGATAATTTTGTTTTTCCGCGCCACTGATCTTGATTACACATTTTTACGTGCATACGAAAACGACAAACCGGCCGTGACACCGCATTATTTCAAATGGTCGCAAACCGGCCCGAAAGACGGCGAATTTGTCGTTGCGAGCGGATCGCCCGGTGCAACCGCACGGCTTCTGACCGTTTCACAACTCAAATACGCACGTGATTTCGGCAACCCTTTGCTAAAAGCTTCGTGGGAAACGCGTCGCAGTGCGTTGATCGAATATGGCAAGCTCGGCGAAGATCAACAACGCGAAGCGGCTGGCGGGATTCGCGGACTGGCGAATTCACTAAAACGGCTGGAAGGACAGGAAAACGGCCTTCTTAATCCGAAAATGTTCTCAACAAAGCAGGCCGAAGAAAAAGATCTTCGCGATAAACTTAAAGCTAGGCCCGATCTGAATGCGAAATATGCACCCGCCTGGACCGATATTGAGAAAGCCTACGCGGAACTGCCGAAACATTCTGCTGTGTTAAATTTCGGCACCATCAATATTGCTCGGCTCGGCTCTTTTGCCTCGGCAATAGTCCGCTATCACGACCAAATGGCTCTTCCAGAAGCCGACCGTTTTCCGGAATACAGAGCCGACCGTATAGAGTCTTTCCGCACTTCATTTGTTTCCGATCAAAAGTTCAACAAGCAGATGGATGAGGTAATGCTAACCCGGTGGTTGGAAAAAGCGGTTGAAATCATGGGACGCGATCATCCGTTCATCAAGGCCGCAGTCGGCGATGCCGAGGTTGCCGAGGTCGTCGCCCGAGCGGTGCGGGAAACGCGTCTGGACAGCATCGAATATCGCCGCGGCCTTCTCGCGGCTGACGCAAAAACCCTCGATAAGGTGACCGATCCGATGATCACGCTCGCCGGCCGCATAGAACCGATGATACGTGACGCGCGAATATGGAACGAACTAAACGTACGCGATGTTGAAGAAACGGCGGGAATCAAGATCGCACAGGCGCGCTTTGCTGTTTACGGAAAAACGATGCCGCCGGACGCGAACAGCAATCCGAGAATTAGCTTTGGTAAAGTGGCAGGCTATGAAGAAGATACGACGCTTGTTCCTTTCAAAACGACATTTTTTGGCCTTTACGACCGAGCCCTTAGTTTCGAAGATATGATGCCGTTTAAGCTTTCCACGAAACTGAAGGAACGCCGCGATAAGATCGATCTTTCTGTTCCGGTAAATTTCGTATATACAGCGGACACGATCGGCGGAAACTCCGGCTCGCCGGTGATCAACCGAAATGCCGAACTCGTCGGGCTAAACTTCGACAGCAATAATCAAAAATTGTCGAATAAATATTGGTACGTTCCCGATGACGAAGGCTCACGTGCCGTTGCCGTACATTCGGCAGGCATACTGGAAGCTCTGCGAAAGGTCTATGACGCAAACCGCGTCGTCGATGAGCTTCTGGCGGCAGCAAAATAGATCGAAGTAATGCATTTGCCAGCGGATAAAGCTAATGAATTTCTTAATTCACGACACAAGATTACTGGGGCTTACCTATTATTGAAAATATATATTCGACTGTTCTGCTCTCGCTGATCGGTTTACCATTCATCGTGGCCGGAGAGAATTTGATCATATTTGCTGCATACTCTGCTGCCTCGTCGAGCCCAAACCCTAAAGATTTTGTTCTCAAAATGTGGACGATCTTTCCGGTCTTATCAAAACCGACTAATAATCGAACCGACCCTTGGATCTCATATCTCCTAGCATCAGTCGTAGATATGGCACGAGGTTTACTTGAGATCTTCAACGCTTCTTTTCCCGGAGGCTGTTCAGAGGGCGAGAGGCCAAGGCGGGTGTCTTCGTCTTCCGAGAATGCGATCAGGTCGGCGTGGTATTTTAAAGAAGCAATATACTCAAGGATCGGTTTTTTATAAGGATCGTTTGGTTTCAGATCCAGATACTTAGTCAAGAGATCGATCGCCTCAAATAGGAATTCGCTTCGTTTTGTAGTTTCGGGAACTACTATCCCAGTTTGAACGCCGAAGCTACCGATGAGCGAGTCAACCTTTAGAAGCAATGAGGGCGTGTGATCAGGATCAGATTCAAGTGCTTTATCGGCCCAGCTATAGGCACCTCTGTAGTTTTCCTTCCAAAGCTCAAGTTTGCCCAAGATATAAAATGAGCCTGCGGATTTTGGGTTTAATTCCAAAGCTTTCCTTGTTTCCTTCAGAGTGGCTTTATCATTGGTCAAGAAAAGCGAGTATGCATAATTGAACTGAATTGTCGGGTTCGTCGGAGCCAAACGAACGGCTTTCTTAAAGCTTTTAATAGCAGCTTTGTTGTCATTCAATTTTATTTGGCAGAGGCCCAAATAATTCCATTGCTGAGCATCCTTTTTACCGCTTTCCGAGTCGGTAGATGATTCGAGAATGTCTGCTGAGGCGGCATAATCTCCACTGTTATATAATTCGACATACCTCAGATTTGAAGTGGTTTGTGCTGATGCCGAAATGCAAAACGAAATCAAAAATAAGAGTGTATAGATCAATTTATGCGTGGACATTCAACGATTATATATACTCTGTCCCTTAATTCAAGAAAATAATTTCAAAGAATTATTCTAAAAAGTTCGGAACGGTTGCCTCGCAGACGACCTGCCAATAGAATCTATAAAGAGCGTTCACATTAATTTATGCACTATCATCTCATCGGAATTTGCGGCACTGCGATGGCTTCACTTGCGGGAATGCTACAGGCTCGCGGTCATAAAGTTACGGGTTCGGATCAAAATGTTTATCCGCCAATGTCCACGCAGCTTGAGGCTTTGGGCATTGAAATACTTAACGGATATAAGGCCGAAAATGCCGATGTCGGAGCTGACTGCGTCATCGTTGGCAATGCAATTTCGCGAGGCAACGCTGAACTCGAAGAGGTGCTGAACCGAAAGATCGTTTACCGATCGCAAGCTGAGATCGTTAAGGAGGAATTCATCCGCGGACGGCGTTCGCTGGTCATAGCCGGAACTCATGGCAAAACGACAACGACGAGTTTGGCGGCCTGGGTTTGCGAAACCGGCGGGCTTGATCCGAGCTTTCTTGTCGGCGGCATTGTGCAAAATTTCGACGCGAGTTTTCGCGTAACGGATGGCGAGTATTTCATCATCGAAGGCGATGAATACGACACGGCTTACTTCGATAAAAAGCCGAAATTTATGCATTACTTGCCGGAGATCGCTATCATCGGCAATATCGAATTCGATCATGCCGACATTTACCGCGATCTTCAGGAGATCAAATTCCAATTTTCACGGTTAATGAATCTCGTGCCCGGAAATGGTTGCTTGATCGTAGGTGTTGATTCACCCGAAGCGGCAGACGTGCTTGAGCAAATGGACGGTAAGTTGTTCACGAAGGTTGAGACGTTCGGACTAACGGACAAAGCTAAATGGCAGGCGAGATATATTGATTTTTCGGGCGATACAACGCGTTTCACGGTTTTTCGAGAAGGCATAAGCTGGGGCGAATTCGAAACGAATATGATCGGCGAATTCAACGTCCGAAATTGTCTATCGGTAATTATCGCGGCGGATGCTTGGGGAATTTCGAAAGAAGACATTCAAAAAGCACTCGATACTTTCAGATCGGTAAAACGTCGAATGGAAGTCCGCGGTGAAATCGACGGAGTCGTCATTATCGATGATTTTGCGCATCACCCGACTGCGGTCGAAGAAACACTGAAGGCCTTGCGGCATGAAATACGAAGGCCGCCGGCTTATTTCTGTTTTCGAACCTCGAACTTGGTCGTCACGACTGGGCGTTTTTCAGGAGCCTTATGGCAAAGCATTTTCTTACGCCGACCACGTGATCATCGCCGGTGTTTACGACACCGCAAAGGCCAGCGAACGCGGCAAAGTTTTGAACGTTGAGGAACTCGTCGCTGATATCAGTCTTCAGGGAAAACCGGCAATGAGTTTGCCGGACGCGGATTCGATCGTCGAATATCTCTCGCCACATCTCCATTCCGGGGATGTCGTCGCCATTATGTCAAACGGCGGATTTGGCGGAATTCATGAAAAGTTGCTTAACGTTTTGAAAAATAAATAATGAATGACCTACTCGTCGATCTTGCCTTTGTAATTCACCAAATATAACACTGCGTCATCGATCAATGATGTTCGAGTGCGGGTTGTCGGGACGCCATTTACGATCGCCGAAAACACCACTTCTTCGCCACCCGCTGTTGTGAGGTATCCGGAAAGAGCTGAAACCTGATCGATCGTGCCGGTTTTTCCGCGGATATTCGAAACCGCTTTTGTTCCGGTGAATCTATTTCGCAAAGTTCCGTCCACACCGGCTATTGTCAAAGCGTCACGCCAAACTTGGGCATTTTTGCTTTCTTTCGCCATGTATGTGTAAAGTCGGACGATCGCTTCGTTCGTGACCAGGTCATGCCGCGAGAGGCCGCTGCCGTCGTATTGAACGAAGGCGTCATCCGCTACACCGATCGAGCGAAAGAAATCTTTAACTGCTTGGATACCCAGATCCGAGCTATCCTGTCGAACCGCTGAGGACGTTAACATTTTTTTTCGCAAATTTTCGCCAAGAGTCCGCAAAATAACTTCGGTGTACATATTTTGACTCGGCTTCATCGTCTTTTGAGCGATTATAGCGAGCGGCGGCGATTCGAGTTTTGCGATCTCGTATTGTGCTGCGGTCGATGCCGGAGCGAGCCGATCGATCGCACGGGTCTTGCCGGTAACTGTGATGCCTTTTAGTGCGAGCCGATCCTTTAGCAATTGAACGAAAAGCTCCGCCGGCCGGCTGATCGCTATATTATTTGAAAATCCACCGTTGCCTGAAGGCAGAGAACCAGAAATCACAAGTTCATTTCGCTCGAGGCCTTTTGTTAGTGCCAGCGTCCGCGGGGTTCCGGCAGCCGTCGTTGTGCACAAATTACGAACGCGAAAGAAGAAAATATCGGGGTCGAACTTGACCGAACATCCATATCCAACCGGTCCGGGTTTGACGGAGAGGAAGATCGAGTTATCGTTGAGCGGTAACGCCGAAACTTCGGCGCCGTAATACCACTGCAAGTCGTCCCATTCCCAACCGGTCGGCAAAGCGTTTCCGACAAAATATGTGTCGTCGCCGATAAGATCACCCTCGATCCTCTTTACGCCTGCGTTTGAGATAGCCGCCGCTAGGTCATCAAGTCCTTTGTAAAAATTTCCCGGCCAAAAACTTGTTGAAAATGAAACGTCGCCTCGTCCATAGATACGGACGTTGCCGCGAACTGTTCCATCGGACGACAGCGGCTGATCGGTGAAAACGCTGGTAACAAAACGAAAATCGGGTGTTAGAGTTTCGATCGCTGTCGAAACCGTGAAATTCTTCATATTCGACGCCGGCATCAGATATTTATCGGCATTTTGTTCGAATATCACCTTACCTGTCTTAAGCGAAACGGCTTTGAAGCCGACGGTTCCGCGAAGGATTTCAGGCTGCGAAACGCGCGATGCTATTTTTGAACGCAGATCTGCAAGCGTTTCGCCGGAATCGGCTGATAACGGAGTTGTAACGACAACGCGTGCATTTGGTGTTGGCGTAGGTGTCTGGCCGGGAACCGAAAAATTCAAGGCGGCAAATATTATAATTGTTTCGAGTAAGAACGATTTTAGGTTTGAGCGATTCATTTACCTAGATTTTAGCGTAAATGCGTCGGTCATAAAAGACCTCCGGCAAGATCAAAAACCTAGGATATGAAAAAAGGTTGTGTTAATATACTTTTTTCGATATTATTTTCGACCAGAGCGTCTTCGGAATCCATTGTTTCCGGCTTCACGGCGTTGTCAGGCTACCACAATAAAAAAACACGGAGATCCCTTACTAATGCGGCGTCTTAAATTATTTGTTTGCTTATCTGTTTCACTCGCGGCCATTACATTTTATGGCTATCAGTATTTTAACACTCCGGCACGGGCAGCAGGCATAGCGCCGCCGACACCGACGGGGGTTTCTGCATCTAATAACGACTATGCGAATAAGGTCGGGATCATGTGGGATACAATGCGCGGAGCTACCGTTTATCGGATCTTTCGAAATACGGTAAATGATCCGGGAACCGCAACCGACGTCGGCACAAGCGTGTCTAATGAATTTTATGACATGTCCGCCGTTCCGGCACAATCATATTTTTATTGGGTTAGAGCCGAATCGATCGGCGGGAACAGCAGTTTGAGCTCGTCTGTGCAGGGAATTCGCGGGGTTTTAGGCAAATCGCCGGGGCCGTTTACACCGCAAGAGCCGCCGCCGGCGCCGATCGGGAATGACGTCACCGCAGCAAAAACCGCTCTCGGCAAAGCCCTTTTTTGGGACGAACAACTTTCTTCGACCAATACTGTAGCGTGTGGAACTTGCCACAGACCGGCGGAAGGGGGATCGGATCCACGAACGGTGATCGGTGATATACGAACCCGAAATCCTGGCCACGACAATATTCCAAATACTCCCGATGACGTTTTTGGTTCGCCGGGCGTGCCTCAAAATAATCTCGATGGTACGTATAATTCGATTCCATTTTTTGGCTTCCGTCCGCAGGTTACAGGACGCAAAGCCCCTTCATATTTGAACGGCGGCTATTCGCTGACTGGACTATTTTGGGACGGACGTGCGACCAATGAATTTCGCGATCCCCTAACCAATTTGGTAGTTCTGGCCTCTGGAGCAAGTTATGAAAGCCAAGTACTAGGGCCGCCCGTAAACAGCGGTGAAATGGGACACGTTGGACGAGATTGGTCACAAATAGCTATAAAGATCGCTGGCGTAAAACCGCTTGCTTTGGCCTCAAACGTTCCCTCGGCTCTTTCCGCTTGGATCGATGGCCGCACCTATGCGGAGCTATTTGACGAAGCTTTCGGAACCCCGGAAGTTACGCCTTCACGCATCGCAATGGCGATAGCTTCGCATGAAAGACACTTGATTACGGACCGGACACCGTTTGACCGATGGGCAGCCGGAATGGGCGGTTTGACTGCTCAGGAATCGACTGGGGCAATACTATTTTTCGGCAAGCAATGTAATCAGTGCCATTCCGATGCTATTTTTTCGGACAATTTCTTCCACAATATCGGGGTTCGACCTCAAGCCGATGATCTCGGACGCGGTGCGATCACCAACAACACGGACAACGATGGGGAATTCAAAACACCGAATCTACGCAACGTGCAGCTACACGCGCCGTATATGCATAACGGACGTTTTGCAACCCTTGAAGAGGTTGTGGATTTTTACAATCGCGGCGGGGATTTTGATGCTCCGAATATAGATCGCGGCGTGATCAGGCCGATGGCCATGACGCCACAGGAAAAAGCCGATCTTGCTGCGTTTATGAAACGTCCGCTGACTGATCCGCGTGTTGCCAATGAGCTTCCGCCGTTCGATCGGCCGCAGTTATTCACTGAATCGAATCGGGTCCCTGTAATTTCCGGAACAGGCAGAGCAGGCTCGGGAGCCATTGTTCCGAATGCCATTGCGATCGAACCACCGCTCGTTGGCAACCCGAGCTTTACCGTCGCGGTCGATCAATCGTTAGGAAATGCAAATGCGGTGGTCGTGATCTCTTCGGCTGATCCAGGCGTCGGGGCGACGATTCCGGCGAGCGGTACGTTCGCACGCGTCCAAACAACGCTTACAGGCACCGGAAATGGCAACGGCACAGGATCGGTGAGTATCGCTATCCCAAATAATCCAGCCCTGATCGGTCAAACGTTCTATGGTCGCTGGTATGTAACAGACGGAGGAGCCGCTAATGGTTTCTCGGTTTCTAGACTCTTTAGTTTTACTGTCTTTGGTGATGGTGCGGCTTCCGCTCGAGCAACTTTTGTCGATTTTGACGGAGATAATAAAACCGATGTTTCGATCTATCGGCCGTCGCTTGGCCAATGGTGGTATTTGCGTAGTTCGGACGGCGGCAACAGAGCATACCAGTTCGGAACATCGACGGACAAGATCATTCCGGCTGATTTCACTGGCGATGGCAAAACCGACGTTGCGGTCTATCGACCCGCAAGCTCTGAATGGCTGATCCTCAGAAGCGAAGATTCGACATTTTACTCATTTCCGTTCGGCTCGGCCGGCGATAAGTTCGCGGTCGGAGATTTTGATGGCGACGGCAAAGCAGACCCGACGATATTCCGAGAATCGAATACGACATGGTACACACTGCGTTCGTCCGATAACGCTGTGACGAATACGGGCTTTGGTTTGACGGGCGATGTGCCTCAGGTTAATGACTTTGATGGTGACGGCATTGCCGACATAGCCATTTATCGTCCTTCACTAGGGCAGTGGTGGATCAGGCGTTCGAGCACCGGAGTTGTCTATGCTGCCCAATTCGGTCTTAATACGGACAAACCTTTCGCCGCCGATTACACCGGTGACGGTAAGGCGGATATGGCTTTTTGGCGACCGTCAAATGGTAATTGGTATGTCCTAAGAAGCGAAGATTCAACGTTCTATGGATTCCCATTTGGTTCGAACGGTGATATTCCGGTGGCTGGCGATTACGATGGCGATGGGCGAACCGATGCTGCCGTGTTTAGGCCTTCGACAAATACGTGGTATTTGAACGGCTCAACATCAGGCACAACGATCGTCGGGTTTGGTATTGCAGGAGACCAGCCGGCACCAGCTGCGTACGTTCCCTAATTTGGGATCAACGATTAATATATAAATGGCATCCGGCAGATCTGTCGGATGCCATTTAGGTTTAAATCATATGTAATGATGCGTTTGCGAAAGCGGCGAAAGGCAATAACGAGTTCATCTAGACCCTTTAGCCTGTACTTTTGGACCTGAGCATGTTCGATACTTTGCAGCATGCATGCCTCGTGAAGTTTTTTGAACTACCGGTCGGCCCGATCGCAAAGGAAAAAGAGGCTGCCTTTTCAGACAGCCTCTTTCTACGAATCAACCCGAAAGTCGCTCTTCCTTAGATTAATTACCCGATGCAGCCACGAAGTTCATATCCGTAATATTGTCGGACACATCGAAGTTCTGCGAAGTAAATGTAAGGGCCTTTGCCACTACGTTTATAGTATAACCGGTTGCCACACCTACGTTATCAAAACGATAGTAGCCAAATGTTCCCGTTCTTGCTATTCGGGTAGCGCCGCCTGGGGCGGTAAGCACCACACGAGCGTTCCTTACACCCTGACCGTCCGGTGTTGTCACACGGCCCGAGATAGAGACATTCGTAGTTGTTGTGCTGCTCGGAACCATAACGGCAACGGTTATCGGCGAACCCGTCTTAAAGAATCCGAGGGTTGCATTCCCGGCCGTCGGTGGCTGATTCGAATCGAAGCGGAAGTTGTACATCGTTCCCCACCGGATCGCGTTGGCATTCGGATCTTGAGCTAGGGTCGATGTTGCCCAAGACATCGTTCCGCCGGATAGTGATTCAACCCAAGGGGTATTGCTAAAACCCGCGTTGCCAACCGTTCCGTCAAATGTCCAGCCCGGCTGTTGCGGCGGTGCATGGAAGCCGATATTACTGATCGTAACTCCGGCTCCTATCGGGACCGCAAAAGAACCGACTGCACGGTCGATATTTTGGTTATAAACGGCATACTCATAATGCCAAACGCCGGGTGAAGGATTCGTCACCTTATATGCAACCGTACCAATACCGTCAACGCCCGGTTCGGGAGCAAAGTCAACCAACGTAGCTCCCGGCCAAGCATTAATGGCCGCTTTACCGCGTTGAGTTGAAGTAGCAGCCGAAAAGCTGAAAGGGCTGCCGGTTCCCGAAACATTATACTTTCGGTAAGAAACGTTATTGTACATGTTGCATTCGCCGGGATGTGATTCGCACCACGCATATTCATGCGGTGTTATGTACTGAGCCTCGGCGTAATATGTGGCTCCGGGATTTAGTGAGGTACTCAGATCGCTTATCTGAGTGTATATACGATGCGAAGGTCCGGTATGCGCATGTCCGCTGTGATTATTTGGCGGAGTGGCCGAATCGCTACGCGGGAAAAATCCTGTAAATGGATTGATCCATGCACGCGAACCGAGACTCGGGCCTGCATTGAGGCTGGCGACATAAGGGTCGGAACAGCCCGAGCCGAGCCGCGTTCCGCCCGTTCCGTTACAGCCAAGGTTGCAAAGATTTTGTGTCAAGGCGGTAAAAGCATGTTTGACGCTTGATTGCCCGATCTGCTCAAAGCGTTCATCGTTGCTTACGCCGCCGCTCATACGATACATATTTTGTGGAATAACCGGGTGATCGTTGCTCGGTAAAGCGAACCAATTAAGATCCACTGTGCCGAAATTGCACGAATCTGTTCCGACGGCTAAACCAACATAATCGCCGCTGCTGCTTCCGAACTGGGCCAGACCGTTAAGATCTCCGACCATTACATCCGGCCCGGGAACTGAGCCGGAAAGATTATCTTCCATTGCCGGGAGTTTATCCGAAACTATCTGACCATTATCGACGATCGTGGTTTCGATGGTTCGCATAGTCGTGTTTATCGAGATATTTCCGACAACGGTGTGTTCAGCTTTTGGCTGACCAAGCGCTTCAGCAAATTGTTTTGCTATGACAAGCCGTCCGCCCGAAACCGCTAGTGACCGAGCCGCACCGTCGTATTCATATTGATGGCCCTCGATCCCGAAATATTCGAAACCGGTTTTTCCATCACGCACGACAAGTTCATAATCGCCGCCAAATGGCATACTTTCAACAACAAGCTGATCATACGAAGCATCAAGCGGAGCCGGAAGTGCCGCTCTATTTTCAGGAAGGAGTCCCATAGAACTCGGCAGCGAACCGCGAAGTTCGTCGTTGAATGTCATGATCGTAAAAAACGCATTTGGTTCGACTGAAAAACGTAGATCCGACGTTTGCGAGCGCGATCTGCTTCCGATCACCTTGCTCATGTCGATATCCATTGAAACCGTTCCGCTTGAAACGATCAGTTTATCCAGCCTACCTGTTTCACCCTGCGGGCCGGCTGCCGTTTCCTGTTCCCAGAAATTCAATGCAACTACCGTCAAAAGGCACAACCCCAATACTGACAAAACGATCCGAACACGACCGCTCAGCAATTTCTTCTTCATTATTCTCTCTCCTATCGATTTACGCTTGGTTTAAATAGCAGTCCATATCAAAGAATGTGAGGACCCCTACTTTTTTGGATTATTTGGAATAGCAATAAACTTTAAAACACATTCGTCTCAGAGTCAATAAAAGACAGAGAACTTAGAACGCAACTTAACGAATAGAATGCTATTTTATCTTTGAATATGAAACGATCTAACTGAATATGATTTAATTGAATAAAGACCTTTTTTTGTTCAAACATGAGAATGCGAAAGAAAGCATTATGAAAAATGAGTGCACAGACGAAAAAGTGAGTAAAAGGCGATCGATCAGCTTGCCGGTAATTAAGAAAGACGGTATTGCCGAATCGAAAACAAGCCGCTGGCGAGCGGCTGCTTTGATCATGCTTACGTTGCTGATGGTAGTGCATTTTATCCAGTGGCGTATCAGCGGAACTACCGTTTCGCCAATCGAGCCATCAGAGGCGATGCATACGATCCAGAATGGAGCAGTAAATGCAGGCTTTATATTTTTTGTTGCGGCGATCTTGGCTACGCTGATCTTCGGACGCTTTGTCTGCGGCTGGGCGTGCCATATCGTTGCTCTACAGGATCTGTGCGGCTGGATGATGAAAAAGATCGGCATCAAGCCAAAACCATTTCGCTCGCGGCTATTGGTCTATGTGCCGATTCTCGTCGCCTTTTATATGTTCGTTTGGCCGACCGTTTTGAGGGTTTTAGCCGCACCGAAAAACGAATCGGTTATTCCGCAGTTCACAAATCATTTGATCACAAGCGAATTTTGGGTAACGTTTCCGCCGCTCGCAGTTGCTATACCATTTTTATTTATTTGCGGTTTTATGACGGTTTATTTTCTTGGTGCGAAAGGGTTTTGCACCTACGCGTGCCCTTACGGCGGTGTGTTCGGATTGGCGGACAAGGTCGCTCCGGGACGAATCCGTGTGACTGACGACTGCGAGCAATGCGGTCATTGCACGGCGGTTTGTACATCGAACGTGATAGTTCATGCCGAAGTTAGGGAATACGGCATGGTCGTCGATCCGGGCTGTATGAAATGTATGGATTGTGTCAGTGTTTGCCCGAACGACGCGCTTTATTTCGGCTTCGGAAAACCGGCAGTTAATGTACCGCAAAAGGTATCGAAAAATTATTCGCTTACGTGGGCCGAAGAAGTTTTCGGGGCGGCGGTTTTCGCATTGAGCTATTTCGCCGTTTGGGATGTTTATCAGTTGGTGCCGATGTTTATGGCACTAGGAATCGCGGCGGTCACGACCTTTCTAGCTTTGAGAAGTTTGAGGCTATTCACTTCGGAGAATTTGTCGTTTTACCGCCACAATCTGAGATCCACCGGCTCGGTAAAAAAAGCCGGTTGGGTGTTCTTAGGCCTTTCGGCATTGTGGATCGGGTTGGTTATACATAGCGGCTGGATACACTATAACGAATCGGCAGGTTCGCGGGCATTCGCAAATGTGCAGATCCCCGATGAACTTGCTTTGGCTGAATCCGATCCTAAACAATGGCTAAATCCTACCGATCGGATAAATATCGAAAAGGGAATTAAGCATCTCGCAATGGCGGAAAATACCGGTTTGTTTGTGAATAGCCATGCTCTGCCGAAACTTGCCTGGCTTGAATACTTATCGGGAAATACTGAAAAAGGTCTCGATCTGCTGGGCGAAGCAGCGGCAAATCAGGAAGGACAGGCAAAGGCTTTGAGCCTATATTATAGAGGGGCGATCTTGAACCGTTTGGGACGTTATGAAGAGGCCCTGACCGGTCTTGACCAGGCTCTGATCGAACGGCCGGATCTCGCACAAGCAAAGGAGGAAAAAGGTGAGGCGCTGTGGCTGCTCGGCCGCAAACCGGATGCGATCTCGGAGTGGAGCGAAGCATTAAAAAGTAATCCTGCATTGCCGCTTGCCAACAATATGCTTGCCTCAGCATCGGCTGATATCGGCCGATCAGATGCCGCCGAATCGTATGAAAAACAGGCCGATCAATACACGCCGAACGACCCTTATTTCCACTGGATGCTCGGGCTTAGGCTCCAAAACCTCGGCATGAACGACCTCGCCGGAAAACATTTTCAAAAGGCCATAACCTTAAATCCGACATTTGCATTGCGGATGTCTTCGATAAAAAAATAGGCCGCCGCATTTTTTTGCGCGACGGCCCAAAGTTCAAAATAATCGAAGTTTATTTACATTTCGAATAACCACAATCGCGGCAAAAGTCGCATCCCGATGCATGTTCGAGCTGGCCTTTGCACTCGGGACATTCGCCGATCAATTTAGCCATTTCGTCCGGCACCGTCAAACTGGCCGCCGCTGACTTTGCGATACTCCTTTCTGATTCGGGTAGCGAACGAATACGACGATCTATAAGCAACAAGCATTCTGCAACAGCTTGTTCCGGCGATGTCAGAAGCCGTTCATTAAACCAGACTGCATGCGTTCCGGTTACCTTATTCAGACTGCGTGCTACTTCGTTAACATCAAAACCGCCGCGAAGCATTTTCGATGCGAGCAAGCCAACACCTTGACTTATCGGGCCGGCGGCGAAGATCTCCAAGATCTGTCGTCCGTCGTGATTAACCGTGACGTAAAGGTTCTGGGTATCGAAAGGAATTCGCCATGTCGATCCCTGCAATTCGCGTGGCCGTTCTACGCGTTGAGCGGTTGTTTCCGATTCAATAAAAGCCGGAGAAGTTGGGACTTCTTCCGGTTTGGCGGACATCGTATTCAGCACCTGATTATCGCGGCTTCCGTCGCGGTAATAGCTGACGGCTTTGCACCCAAGCTTTCGTGCTAGATGATAAAGCTCATCGACCGATTCGACCGTGTCATTCGTCGCGCCGTTACAAGTTTTCGAGATCGCATTATCGACATGTTTCTGAGCCGCCGCCAAAACCTTTACGTGATCGATCGATCTGATCTTCATAGCCGAGATGAATTCGGGCGGAAGTTTTGATTCATGTTCTACGACATACTCGGCGGCTTTTTTTATCGATTCCTCATTGGTTTGATCAACGTCGATACCTAGAGCATTTGCCGCGAGTGTATTGACGTAGGTCCGCGTTCCCAGCGTGTCTTGGCGAACATATGCCCAAGAGAAATTCGGTTCGATACCGGACGAAGTTTCCGCTACAAGCGAGATCGTGCCGGTAGGTGCGATCGTCGTGACCTCGTAATTTCGAGGAGTCAGCGGCATATCCTTTGGCAATCCGATCTCTTCGTAAAGGAATTTCGAATAAGCATTCCGGTTCGGTTCGAGTTCAGGAAAAACGCCTTTTTCCGCGCCGAGTTTCATCGAGGCCATCCAGGCTTCGCGGCGGACAAAGCTCATTAACTTTTCCATCAGGTCGAGCGATTTCTGCTCGCCGTAAACGATCTTTAGTTTCAAGCAAAGATCCGCAAAGCCCATAATTCCTAGCCCGACCGGCCGGGTGCGTTTTACGACATCATCGATTTCGGGAAGCGGGAAATAACCGGCATCGACAACATTATCTAAAAACCTTGTCGAAAGATGCGTCGTCCGTGCAAGACGTTTCCAATCAACATTTTCGTCAGGGTCGGTTCCGTCTCCGATGTAAAATTTTGCAACGTCGATCGAACCGAGATTACACGAATTATTAAAATGAAGCTGCTGTTCGCCGCAAGGGTTACATGCGTAGATCGGCCCCATCGAGTTCATCATATGATTGTGACGGTTCACTTCGTCGATGAAAATGATGCCCGGCTCGGCGTATTTGTGAGCTGAAGCGATGATCCGATTCCAGATGTCCGGTGCAAAGACCATTCCATCCATCGGCGGTTTTTCGATCGAGTATGTGCTGAGGTCGGCTTGCTGAAACGCATGCTTATCAGCGAAGGTTACCGGCTTTCCGTCTCTCATCGCGGTAAACGACATAATCCGCTCCGGTCGCCGCGTCGAAAATCGGTTGTGTCCAGGGTTCGCCGTCAAATTCGGTCTGAAACCAGGTTCCCGCATCAACCGCGTCCATGAACGCGTCCTTGACTGTCACCGAAATATTAAAATTCGTCAGGCTGTTCTGATCGTTCTTTGCGTGAATAAAACGAAGAATGTCAGGATGCGTCACGCTCAAAATGCCCATATTCGCACCGCGACGCACACCGCCTTGCTTAACGACCTCGGTGGTTTGATTGACGATGTTCATAAAGCTGACCGGACCTGAAGCAACACCACGAGTCGAATTTACCATCGAACCCGCCGGACGCAGGAATTCGTATGTCATCCCGGTTCCGCCCCCGGTTTGGTGAATGATCGCCACGTTTTGTGCGTGTTCCATAATGCCATCGATCGAATCCGGCACGTTCAGAACAAAACACGCGGCAAGCTGTCCTTTCGGTTTTCCGGCGTTAACAAGACAAGGTGTGTTGGGGATAAATTCGCGGTTAAGCATGACCGCAGACATGTCACGATAGAAAAGATCGCGACGCTGCGGGTCGCTTTCGGCCGTGGAAACATGGCCGACGACGCGGCGAACAATGTCGCTCCAGGTTTCAAGCGGCTCGCCTTTTTCGTCTTTTTGGGAATAACGTTTTGCGACAACTTTTTCGGCATTTAGGCCAAGCGGGCGAATCTCAAACCCGGCCGCAGTTCCGTTAGCTTCAGTGTTTTTTGCCGCAAATCCACCAGTTTCCGTTTTTTCAAGAACAGCACTCATAATCAGATCTTCTCCTGACGCCTGTTTTGGCATCTATCGTTTATCTTTAAATTTTAACACTTTGTTAAGGGCATTGAAAGAAACTAAATGTCCGCTGTAATGACGATTCTTGGATAAGATCAGAGGCAGCGAACAGAGAAAATATACGCCAACATAAATTTTATGTCAACACAATATATTGTGGTAACCCTTGTGCTGGCAACAATCCAATGGTGTAAGTTAATGTAAAAACTTAGGTTTAGAGACGAAAATGATTTTGCATTTAATCGCCATAGTGAGATTTGACATTGTCGGCATAAACTATCGAAACTAAAACAATGGATAAATTGATTCACGGTGTCGCAGCGGGTGGTTCGATTCGCGTACTTTCTGCTGTTACGACCGATATTGTCCGCGAAGCCGCGCGGCGGCACATTACCTCGCCAACGGCGACTGCCGCTTTCGGACGCGTATTAACAGGGACATTATTGCTCGCGGCGACACAGAAGGATTTCGACCGATTCAGCGTTAAGATCGAAGCCGACGGCCCTATCAGCGGCATAGTTGCGGAGGCAACGCCGGGCGGAACTGTTCGCGGGTATGTTCGCGAACCTCTCGTAGATCTGCCGCCTAATGACAATGGAAAATTCGATGTTGCATCTCTGGTCGGCAAAGGAACCTTTTACGTCATACGCGAGTCGGGTTTTGAGTTGGGGCTGCATCAAGAGCCGTATGTCGGTTCGGTGCCGATAGTGTCGGGCGAGATCGCCGAGGACTTCGCCTTCTATTTGGCCAAATCCGAGCAGATCCCATCGGCTGTCCTTCTAGGCGTTCTGCTGCAGAATACCAAACCATTTGTAACCTGTGCCGGTGGTGTGCTTGTGCAGATGCTGCCGGGTGCAAATGAGCATTTGATTACGATGATCGAAGATACGATCGCTCACGCACCTCATGTGACCACGCTTTTGAAAGAAGGCGGTGGACCCGAAGATCTATTGCAGAATGTTTTAGGCGTGATAGATTACGAGATCCTAGGCGAACAGGAAATCAAATTCGACTGCAATTGTTCGAAGGAGCGGGCTATCAGATTGATATCTTCGCTTGGAAAAGCCGAGGTCGAATCGATGCTGAAAGAAGATAACGGTGCGGTTATGGATTGTGGTTTTTGTAATGAATCTTATGAACTGGACGGAGCCGATCTCCGCGAGATGTTAAACGATTGATCAGATATCACGTTTGCCGATCCGATGATAATCGCTTCGAAAGTAGATTATCGGATCGCCTTCGTTAATGTCGGCCGTTTCAACTTCGCCAATAAAGATCGTGTGATCGCCGCCTTCGTAAATGTTTCGAACGCGACAGCTTATGTTCGCGAGACAGTTTGAAATCACCGGAATTCCGTCAATATTGATATCAAAATCGACGCCCGTGAATTTGTCCGTTAACTGCGAAGCGAATCGTTCCGAAAGCTCGATCTGGTCGCGGTTCAAAACGTTGACGACGAACATTTCCGATTCCCGAAAAGCGTAAACGCTCCCTGCGGAATTTTCGATGCAGATCAGAACAAGCGGCGGTTCGAGCGATACGGAACTGAACGCAGAAACGGTAATACCGTGCTTGTTGCCTTCTGCATCTTTGGTTGTCACGACGGTCACACCGCTGGCAAATCTGGAGAGGGCGTTGCGAAAATCTTCGGAATTTATCGGCATAATTTTAATGCTTTGCGTTTCGAGAGCTGAAACGGCAAAGCGTTTAAGGTAATCTACAATCTCAAAGTGCCATTGTCCAACAAACGTCAGTTTGTTGATCGGCAGCAAACTGAACTTTGCCGGACGTAATATGACCGAAATTGAACAATTTCTAGCAGAATCTTCTGCGACCATCGATTTGGCTTTCGAAAGGCTTTTGCCGCAGCTCGATCGCGAGCCCACAAGTCTCTACGAAGCGATCCGCTGGAGTTTGTTCGGTCGCGGAAAGCGCTTTCGGCCGGCACTTGTTTTCGCCTCCGCGAAGGCGTTCGGTGTCGAATTGCAAAAGGTGCAAACAACAGCGGCGGCGATCGAAATGATCCATACGTACTCGCTGATCCATGACGATCTGCCGTCTATGGACGACGACGACCTTCGACGCGGTCGGCAGACATGTCATGTAAGATTTGACGAATCAACAGCTATTCTTGCCGGCGACGCTCTCCAGGCGATGGCGTTTGCTTCGATCGCAAATGATGAAAATTTAAGTGCGGTGATCCGTATAAAATTGCTGAAGATCGTCGGTGATGCCGCCGCACTAATGGTCGAAGGTCAACAAATGGATCTTGAAGCCGAAGGCAAGGAAATTTCCATCGAAACCATAGAGGATATCCATAGGAAAAAGACCGGTGCGTTGATAAATGCTTCAGCGTGCGTCGGAGCCGTTATTGCAGATCCGAAGGAAAGTGACCTCGCTGCAATAAGCAATTTTGGCGAAAATATCGGGCTCTTGTTTCAAATGACCGACGATCTTTTGGACATCAGCGAATCTTCTGCAACGCTTGGCAAAACCGCTGGCAAAGATCTAGCGTCCGCAAAAGCTACGTATCCCAGCGTTATAGGGATCGAAGCGACAGTTGCCGGAGCAGAACAGGTCTACATTGCAGCATTAAAAGCTCTTGATCCACTCTCAGGTGAAACTCAGATCTTAAAACAAATTGCCGAATACATTATAAATCGTCGTTCGTGATCTGAAATTAATGTCATTCACGCGTTTATCGATGAACGAAGTTTTATCAATTCACAACGGAGGATGTAATGGCAGATTCAACAGCATTTGAGAGAGCGATGACTTCAGTAAAGATTTGGGCAGGAGCGATCGGAGCGAACGGTGACGCGAATGATATGAAAGCCGCTGCGATAGTCGCTCAACAGCGAATCGACCTCGCGCTTCAGTCATCAACGCTCTTTCAAGGAAACAATTCGGCATCCTATCAGAAACTGGTCGATGCGAGCGGTTATCTAGGTAAGATCGTAGAACATATCGAAAAGGGTGAGAAGATCGTCAAGGATTTCACGGCAGTTCAGCAGATCTACACTGCTATCTCGGTACTAAAGAAAGACAATATTATTGTAGACGATCCGGCAGCCGCGGCAGAGGCGTTCGATATGCTGTTCATGGGATTCGGAACGCTCGCGAAAAAATTCCCGCCGCCTTTTGATTCAACGGTCGGAGAACTTTTGCAGCAGTGCGGTTCGATGAAATTTTTCAGCAATATGAATAAGGTAATGTTCGGTAGCGGATCGAATATGGGAAGAGCTCTTAATATGCTGAATAATCCGGGAAGAGATTAGACAAAAAATTCTTTAGAACTGACCGTCTCTGCCTTGACAGCCGCGTGCCCGTTCTCGTAAGATGCTCGTTCGCCCTTTTTGCATAAAACTGGGCGTTTATTTTGAAAATTTGCTGTGGGTAGACGTATTGCGATCGGTAATACAAAAAATTTCGGGCACGTACGTCAATTGGTAGACAGCCTCCCTTACAAGGAGGAAGTTAGGGGTTCGAGTCCCTTCGTGCCCACCAAAGCTCTGTTGAGAGTTATGAGTGGTAAGCAGGATCACATTGCCTGCTTCGTTTTTTTCTCTCGATCGTTGTCAATTTTGCGGAGTCGTAGTTCAGTTGGTTAGAACGCCAGCCTGTCACGTTGGAGGTCGCGGGTTCGAGTCCCGTCGGCTCCGCCATTCGAAACATAAAGCCTCGTAGCTACAGTTACGCGGCTTTTTTCTTTTATTCAAATAATTTTTACCCATATGAATCCGATCGCTTAAATTGAGCGAAAGCAGTGTCATGGCAGAGATAATCTTTTGCCGCTCTGTTTTTTTATGCGAGCGGTGAAATGAGTTGCATTTAATAGGAAATAAAATTTGAAGGGGAAATTATGAAACAGAAACTACTTTTAACAGCAGCTATCGGCGGAGCGGCATTTGCGTTTGCGGCGTGCGGCGGTACGGCTGACAATACGGCATCGAATATCAACCGAAACACAAATTCAACCATGACGTCGAATTCAAATACAAAAATGGATTCGAATATGAATTCGAATTCGAATATGGCAATGGATTCTGAAAATCCTATGGTTGGCGGAGCTCCGATGCTCGCAACTAAGGATATTATTGACAACGCTGTGAATTCTAAAGATCACACAACCTTAGTTGCTGCGGTTAAGGCTGCGGGATTGGTGGACACTTTGAAAGGCTCAGGCCCATTCACCGTATTTGCTCCGACAAACGAAGCTTTCGACAAACTTCCTAAAGGAACTGTCGATACTTTGCTTAAACCTGAAAACAAAGACAAGTTGAAAGCGATCTTAACCTATCACGTCGTTGCCGGTAAGCACGATGCTGCTTCTATCGCGAAAGCTATTGAAGAAGGAAAAGGCAAGGCTATGTTCAAATCTGTCCAAGGCGAAGACCTCACAGCCTCGATGGACGGAAAAGACGTCATCCTCACAGATGCGAAAGGCGGGAAATCAAAAGTTACGATCCCAAACGTAATGCAGTCTAACGGCGTTATCCACGTTGTTGACAGTGTGTTGATGCCTAAATAATCGCAACAAGAACGTACCTACGAACCGGGGAAGGAAAAAGCCGCCAGATCGAAATGATCGGGCGGCTTTTTAAATCTAGATTTATCTTGCTGGTCAGCTTTTTCTAAGTTCCGTTAAAACCTGCTTTGCGACTGCTTTCAGCGTATCGAATACGCCGGTTCCGTTAGTGGCGACGGCTTCGAATATTGGTTCGCCTTTTCGGCCGAGCTCTAAAGACAGATCGTCTATCGGTGTAGCGTTCGGTAGGTCGCGTTTGTTCAATTGTAGAACATACGGCAGAGCGGCAAGATCGTAGCCTTGGCTTTCGAGATTTTGTTCTAGGTTATATAAGGATTCGATATTCGCATCCATGCGTTCTTCCTGGCTGTCTGCGACGAAGACAACCCCATCGACACCTTTCAAAATAAGCTTTCGTGAGGCATCGTAATAAACCTGTCCGGGAACCGTATATAGATGAAAACGCGTTTTGAAGCCGCGAACCGTCCCGAGTTCGAGCGGCATAAAATCGAAGAACAGCGTGCGGTCTGTTTCGGTCGCAAGGGAGATCAACTTGCCTTTTGCCTGCGGCGCGGTTGAATCGTAAATATGTTGAAGATTCGTCGTTTTGCCGCAAAGCCCCGGACCGTAATAAACGATCTTACAATTGATCTCGCGCGATGCGTAGTTAATGAAAGTCATATCTTTGGGGTAATTCTAATTTATCAAATGTTAACGGAAAAGGCTGTCAATGTCTTCGTCAGTGATCTCGGAGAAAACCGACGAATGATTTGCGCCAATAACGACGGATTCGCGAACTGCTTCGTCAAGGATCGCTGCGACTTCGTGGCTTGCACGTTTTGCTCGTATTTTGACCAGTCCGAGAGTCGAACGTTCGTCAAATACAACGACTAAAAGGCTTCGGCCAATGACGCTGATAAAGATGCTTTCGCGTTCGCCTTCGTGGACGACGGCAGGAAAGACCTCCTCACCTATTAGCTTTGCCATGCTCGTTGTCGCTGCTACATTTCCCGCAGCAAGAGATGCAAAACTGGTCGTGTCCATATCACCGATCTCGCCGTGAAGGGCGATGGGCTGGCCGTCACGATCTACCAAAAACACCGCCCGTGCGGCGCATTCGACACAAAGACGTTCTAAGACGATCTTGAGACGGTGAAACTGTTGTTCTTGTATAATAAAAGGCGATTGTGCCATTTGAGTCTCTCGTAATTATAGGCTCTAAGCGGAAATATTATTTTTCTTCAGATTTCGAACTTAGTTACAGGCGGGATTCTGCGATTAACCGCATTCTCAATTTAGCACGATTGAGAGAAAAATTTCAAGTATTTTTTAACGTTGTTAAAAGTATTAGTGTTTGCGTGATTTTTCTTCGGCAAAATTTGTGGAAATTGGTGGATTTTAGGCATAAGCTATTTTGTTGATTCGTATAATTAACGCTATTTGTGGCAATATTTACTTTATGGAAATTCGGGAAGCACGAAAAAAGCTCGATATTCTGATCCTTGCTGCGGGCTTGGGGACGCGAATGCGTTCGAATGTGGTGAAGGTTCTTCACGAACTAGACGGAAGGCCGCTGATCGATCATGTTTGCCGAACTGCGGCGGCTCTTGGTCCGAGAAATGTTTTCGCCGTTATCGGCCATCAAGGTGATGCTGTTAGATCGGCTGTGCTTAAGGTTTTAGAACCCGAACAGGTAAAATTCGCCGTGCAGTTGGAACAGAAGGGAACCGGCGATGCTGTAAATGCCGCACGGGAGTTTTTGGAAAATCAAGATTCGACCGTGCTAATTCTTTCGGGCGATGTTCCGATGATAAAGCCGTCGACACTCTCAGCTTTGATCGAACAGCATTATCGCGGCGGAAACGACGGATCTGCATGCACGATCGTTACCGTAGATCTTGTGGATCCGGCGGGTTACGGACGAATTGTTCGCGATGGCGACGGCAATTTTGAAAAGATCGTCGAACAGAAAGACGCGACCGATGATGAGCGCGGTATAAAAGAAATAAATGCAGGAATCTATTGTTTCGACTCGCGAAAATTATTCGCGGCGTTGAGCGGTGTGAAAAATAATAATTCTCAGGGCGAATATTATTTGACCGATGTGCCTTCGCTCTTGCGCGATGCGGGTGAAACGGTTTCAATCTACAAACACAGCGAACCGGCCGAGATAGAAGGAATTAATAATCGCATGCAGCTCGCGGATCTCGAGCGTTTTGTTCGCCGCCGAACTCTATCGAAATTGATGCTGGAACAAGGTGTAACATTTATCGACCCGAAAAATTCATATGTCAGCGAAGATGCTGAGATCGGCCGCGATACGGTCATTCACCCGAACGTTACGATCGAGGGAAACTCAATTGTGGGCGAGGGTTGTATCGTCCGTTCCGGAACGCGTCTTGTAAATGCTGTAATTGGAAACAATGTAGAGATCCGTGATAATTGCCTCATAATGGATTCAAGCGTCGAGGACCAAGCAACGATCGGACCGATGGCTCATCTGCGTGGTAATGCAAAAGTGCAGAAAAAAGCGAAGATCGGAAATTTTGTCGAACTTAAAAAAACCACGCTCGGCGAAGGCTCAAAAGCCAGCCATCTGACATATCTCGGCGATGCGACGATTGGCGAAAATACAAACATTGGAGCCGGTGTAATAACGTGTAATTATGACGGAAAAAATAAACATGAAACCCATATCGGCAGCGACGTAAAGATCGGTTCGGACACGATGCTAGTCGCACCGGTAACAGTGGGTGACCGTGCGGTGACGGGAGCGGGCAGTGTCGTTACTAAAGATGTTGAACCGGATTCATTAGTCGTAGGAGCTCCAGCGAAAAAGATCAAAGACTTGGCTTAAATACCACTGTTAAGAAAATATGAAAATACTTTTTTATGTATTAGCAGCGATAGCGGGATTGTTTGGAATATTGGCCTTGGCTAGAACTATCGAGGTTGCGGCACTGGGCGGCGGAATTAATTTGGTTCAAATATTGATCGCGATCATCTGTTTATTTCTCGCGGTGCTTTGGGTCAAACGAGCCCGAACAAAGTAAGATTAGAGGTTCAAATTTTGTCGGCGCTAAAATATTATGTGTGGAATTGTCGGATACGTTGGAAATAAACAGGTTGTGCCGTTGATCATTGACGGCCTGCGGAAATTGGAATATCGCGGATATGATTCGGCGGGAATAGCAGTCGTTGATGAAAATCACGAACTTTCGCTTCGCCGGGCCGAAGGAAAACTGCGGAATCTCGAAGAAGCGATCAGGCTAAAACCACTCGATGGAACGTATGGAATCGGTCACACGCGTTGGGCTACTCACGGCCGTCCGACCGAAGAAAACGCACATCCGCATCGCGACCAATCAGGAAAAGTTGTTGTTGTCCACAACGGAATTATCGAGAATTATCTCGATCTGAAGGAACGTCTAACAGATCTGGGCCACGATTTCAAAACTGAGACCGATACGGAAGTGGTCGCTCATTTGATCGGGCATTATATTGACACTGAAAAGATTTCGCTTGAAATTGCCGTGCGAAAAGCTGTCCAAGAACTGCGCGGAATTTTTGCATTGTCGATCATCTCGGTCGATGAGCCGGACATGGTGATCGCTGTTCGCGAAGGTCCGCCTGTCGTTATCGGTTTGGGCGACGGTGAATTTTTTGTTGCGTCCGATATTCCGCCGATCCTCCAGCACACACGCGACGTTTTCTTCTTGGGTGACCGAGAGATCGCGGTGCTGACAAAAGACGCTGTCCGCGTTACGGATTTTGACGGTAATGTTATCGAACCAAAACAGCAGCGTATAACATGGGACCCGATAATGGCCGAGAAAGGCGGCTTCAAGCATTTTATGCTAAAGGAGATCTATGAACAGCCGCGTGCCGTGCGCGATACTGCCCCGGGCGAGTTTCGCTTGATACCGGCAAGGTTTATTTAGATCTTGTTGATATTTCCGATGAGGATTTCAAAGCCATTACATCGATAAAGATCGTCGCCTGCGGAACATCCTGGCATGCCGGACTTGCCGGAAAATACATGCTTGAAAAGCTAGCCCGCGTGCCGGTCGAGGTCGATTATGCATCGGAATTTCGCTATCGCGATCCGGTTTTGAAAGAGACCGATCTGATAATTGCCATTTCGCAGTCGGGCGAAACTGCCGATACGATCGCTGCGATGCGGGAAGCAAAGCGTTCAGGCTGTAAAGTTCTGGCGATCTGCAATGTTCAGGGTTCGATGATCCATCGCGAAGCCGAAGGCACGATCTTGACTCACGCCGGGCCTGAGATCGGAGTTGCTTCGACAAAGGCGTTCACGTCGCAAATGGTGGCACTATATTTGTTCGCCTCCCACCTCGGACAGGTTCGCGGCTTTGTTGACGAAGAACACGCGAAAAAGCTTACACAAGATCTTGCCGAACTACCGCTGAAGATCGAGCAACTTCTGAACGATGCGGATTCGATCGAAGATCTTTCGAAAGATTATTTCCGTGTACAAGATTTCTTATATCTCGGCCGCGGTATAAATTTTCCCGTTGCGCTCGAAGGTGCCTTGAAACTAAAAGAGATCAGTTACATTCACGCCGAAGGTTATCCGGCGGGTGAAATGAAGCACGGGCCGAATGCGCTGATCGATGAAAAGCTCCCGGTTGTCGTCGTAAACACGCGGGAATCCGGCGATCATGCGAGCGAGGTTCGATACGAAAAAACGCATTCGAATATAGTTGAGGTAAAAGCCCGCGACGGCATTGTTCTCGCCGTATTGACCGAAGGTGATGGAATGACATCTAAGGTCGCCGATCATTCGATCGAGATACCGGAAACATCCGATCTCCTCGCACCAATACTCTCGATCGTACCGCTCCAGCTTTTGTCATATCACATCGCCGTTCGCCGCGGCTGTGATGTAGATCAGCCGCGAAATTTAGCGAAATCGGTAACTGTGGAGTAGCAAATTTCGGTTAATGGAAGTACCCAGAATAATTGAATTTGCCGCAATGCCGCTTATCGGGATGTGCATGCAAATGTCGTTTGTTAACGATCGGACGAGTGAACTTTGGCGTGCATTCGGTTCGAAGATCGGTGAGATCCAAGGGCGTGTTGGAACCGATCGATATTCCGTTAAGGTTTACGACGAAAATTATTCTTTCAGCAGGTTCGATCCGGCGGCCATGTTTGAGAAATGGGCGGCGGTCGAAACGTCGGATCGTGAAAACGTTTCGGAAGGTTTTGAAGCTTTAACGATCCCGGCAGGGATGTACGCGGTTTTCCTTCATCGCGGAACGCCAAAGCAAGCTCCGGAATTATATGGATATATATTTGGAAGTTGGCTTCCGAATTCAGGATTTAATTTAGATTCCCGGCCGCATTTTGAAATTCTTGGCGAAGAATATAGCCCTTTTAATGAAGACGCGGAAGAAACGATCTGGATTCCTATAAAAGATAGAAAAGGAGAAAATCTGTGAAAGCGATAGTTGTTCGTGAATTTGGCGAGCCCGACGTCATGAAGATCGAGGACGTGCCGAAGCCGGCGCCTAAAGCCGATGAGGTTTTGGTCAAGATCATGGCTGCCGGCGTAAATCCGGTGGATACCTATCTGCGAACCGGAATTCATGCACACGCTCCCGCATTGCCGTACAGTCCGGGAAAAGACGGAGCCGGAATTGTTGAATCAGTAGGCGAGGCGGTCAGCAAATTCAAACAAGGTGATCGTGTTTACACATCGGGTTCACTCAGCGGAACGTATGCCGAATTCTCGCTTTGCCGCGAAAATCAACTCGGCTTCCTTCCGGACAATGCCAGCTTCGAACAAGGTGCGGGTATCTGGACGCCTTATGCCACTAGTTATCGCGGTTTATTTCAAAAGGCGAAAGTAAAAGCGGGCGAAAAAATCTTGATACACGGAGCTTCCGGCGGCGTCGGCATTGCGGCAATCCAATGGTCAAAAAATGCCGGTGCGAAAGTGTTTGGTACCGCAAGTTCGGCTGAAGGCTTGGCTCTCGCTAAGGCGCAAGGCGCCGATGACGTTTTTGATCATTCGGACGACGATCATCTTGAGGAAATAAAAGAAGCAAGCGGCGGTGGTGTCGATGTCATTATCGAAATGCTGGCGAATGAAAATCTCGAAACCGACTTTAAAGCTCTGTGTATGTTCGGGCGGATCGTCGTTATCGGCAATCGCGGAAGTATACAGTTCACGCCACGTCTGGCAATGACAAAAGACGCAACGATTTATGGAATGTCCTTGTTCAATGCTCCAGCCGAAGCGATGGAAGAAATTCACAAAGCGATATTCGAAGGTTTGGAGAAAGGCTTTCTTGCTCCCGTGATCGATCGCACATTTCCGCTTTCAGACGCTCCATTAGCACACGACGAGATAGTTAATAAAAAAGCACACGGAAAGATAATTTTGAAACCATGATATTTTGGAGGAAATACCTTTGAGCAAAGCTGAAAAATATGTCGATATGATAATCGAAGACGATATTTCTCATGTCGTCTCCGAAGAAGCTGTTCTTTACACAGACAAGGAGATCCGTCGGGTCTATGAATTTGACGATGGTGCGGTCGTCGAGTATGAGTGGCGGTCTTCGTCCGGCGGAAGCAGAGCCGCATCAGATAGCTTTAATCATCGCTTTACGCTGACAAAGACTCCGACACCTAATCCTGACAAACTCAAAAAAGGTATGATCAAAATGATCATGTATCCACAATAATAAAAAGGACGGCCGAAGCCGTCCTCTTCTGTTTTCGCCGAACTACCCCCAAGTTATTCGGCGGCCACAAAATTAAAATCGTTCAGATCGCCATCAAGAAACAAGCTTCGTGTCGGCACTGCAAAAACGCTTCTCGGAGCTCGAACGTTTATAAAATAAGTCGTACCGGCCGGGATTTCCAACTGATACACACCGAACGTATTTGTCGTCGAAATAACCCGCGATAGCAGGTTTCCGCCAGATGCTGTAACTGAAGCACCCCGGATTCCGCTGCCGTTCGATGTCATCACGCGGCCACTCAGAAAAGCGTTGGCTGCCGTCGGTGACAGTAGTGTCAAATTTGCTACTGAAACCGTTCCTGTGTCGGCCTGAGCACAATCCATAAAACGAAGTGTCCAAACGCCATTCGGCTCTGCCACATTAGAAAATGCAGTATTCAAGCTTGTTTCTTCCGGACCGGAATTGTCATTCCCAAATGGCCCCGGCAATTGTGTCCGATAGCTGCCTTCCGGTATCACATAACTGCCGCCGCCCGCCGCTGCTGCGGTCCACATATTATTCGACGCCGCGTCACTAAAGTTATAAGTTCCGCTAAGTCGCGAACTGTCACCGTTATCGGCAGAATCTTCCTGCTGTCCAACGCGGGAAAAGATCGGAAAGGTTGTCATATCCGGAGCAATAAGAAATACCTGCAGATCGCCGATCCAAGAATGGGCCGGAAACATCGTGAAATTGACCGATACACCGGCAAGAGGGGCCCGCATTCCTGTGACATCGAAATGAATATCGCGAGGAATCGATGTGCAGTTTGGAGGTGTTCCAGAACCGGGATCACTGATCGGACCGGTGTCGCGGCCGCTGAAAACACTGGCAGAAGCTATTGAGGATAGAAATGAGACGATCGTCAGAATTACGATCGCGGTGTGAAAATATCTTTTGAAGGTCGGAAGGGCAAATTCGATTGGCATTGGTAGATCTCCGGAAATGCAGTGGTATTTCGTTTGAAAGGTGAACCCAGATGAACCTGAGCTAAATTGATAATAGCAAGTTAAGAAAAACAATGTCAATATAATTATCAACAATGTTGAACGTTTGAAGAATTACATTGTGCGGGGATTTAATAAAATGGTTTGTCGCCGATCAAAGACCTACAGAACTTCGGGAACGCAGATGGAAATCTTCGAGTACGTCAAAGACCTGTAACGCGTAACGAACATTATTGAACGGTGCGGAAACCTGAACGCCGGTGATTATGTCGCGAACTTCGAGTAAAGATTCTCGGGCGATTGCGATGCCTTCTTCGCGAGCGTGTTCTTTGCTTTGGTCGGAGGCGTTCCGCATTCGTTCCAATATTTCGGGTGTGACATTCACGCCGGGAACTTCATTGTGGATAAATTCGGCATTTCTAAAGCTGACGAGCGGCCAGATACCGGCAATGATCGGTATCTTTACGTGTTCGATGGCTTTCGATGAATTTTCGCAGTTGCTCAGTATCGAATACAGGCTGCGTGATCGCGTATTCCGCTCCGGCTTCGACCTTCCACTCAAACCGGCGAATTTCTTCATCAAGGTTCACAGCTCCCGGATTTACTCCGACACCGATCGAGAACGCTGTCGGAATCCCGATCGGATTGTTCCCGAGATCGAGTCCGTGATTGAGTTTATTGACCATATTGGTCAGCCCGATCGAGTCGATATCAAATACAGCTGTAGCATCCGGATACGGCCCCATTTTCGGCGGATCACCGGTAATAATGAGCAAATTATGCAAGCCGAGAGCCGCCGCGCCGAGCAGGTCGGACATCATTCCCAATAGATTTCGATCACGGCAGCAATAATGAAAGACAGCTTCGATGCCGATCTCCCGTTCGACCAAAATCGCCGTCGCCTGAGCGGACATTCGTGTTTGTGCACGAGGTCCATCCGGAATATTAACCGCGTCAACACCGGCTTCTTTCAGAAGGCCGATCGAGTCCAGTGTTTTCGCGGCGTCACAGCCTTTTGGCGGAAGCACTTCGACCGATGTGACAAATTCGCCGAGAGCGACTTTTGCAGACCATTTCGACCGCAAGAGGGGATCGATCGACCTGAATGTCCGCGGGTTTTAATTCTTCGACACGAGCGTGTTCGGTATGCGGAAATGATTTTGCCTGACGCGGGCTGATCGAACGCACCGCATCGGCGATGAGTTTAATGTGCGTCGGTGTTGTGCCGCAGCAGCCGCCGACAAATCGTCGCGCCGGCTTGCATAAAACGCTTTGCAAATGTAGACATATATTCCGGCGAACACATATAAAATTGACGCCCCTGAACATCACGAGGCAGGCCGGCGTTCGGCTGAGCGGAAAGGCCTTTCGGGTTGTCAGCGTTCGCATTTTTTCAAGCGCAGTCAGAACGTGGTTCGGTCCCATTCCGCAATTCAAGCCGATGATATCGACACCGAGTTCGTCAAGCTTTTTTGTGAAAGCTTCGGGCGATGCTCCATAGAGCGTTTTTCCGTCCATCTGGATCGTCATCTGTGCGGTGATGGGCAGATCGCAGAGCTTCTCGGACAGCTTTGATCGCTTGTTCAATTTCGGAAAGATCCGGAGAAAGTTTCAAGAACGAAAAGGTCCACGCCGCCATCAAGAAGTGCTTCGGCCTGCAATTTGTAGATTTCTTTTGCTTCGTCAAAAGATGTCGGGCCGAAAGGTTCGATGCGGACGCCAAGCGGGCCGATCGCTCCGGCAACGAAAGCTTTATCACCGGCGGCTTCGCGGGCGATCCGTGCGGCCGCAGTGTTTATTTCTTTAAGTTTTGAATCGAGCCCATAAGGTTTCAGCTTATGAAATGTTGCCCCGAAAGAGTTGGTTTCGATGATGTCCGCACCGGCTTTGACGTATTCTTCGTGAACCTCTCGGACGAGATCGGGTGAGGTCAGATTTAGCTCGTCATAGCTTCGATTTATATAAATGCCTTTGTCATAAAGACGAGTACCGACCGCGCCGTCAAAAACGAAAACACCGTCAGAATCCAGAATTTCACGAAAATCTTTCATACCTTTGACCACTCAAAGAAAAAAGCCTCGCTTAAACAGCAAGACTTTTTTGAACTTTTTTAGTCGGCAAGCTGTTTAGCAGATTATTTAACGTGGTCGCAAGTCGCATTAACTCACCACGAATCGTATATGCAATAATGCGACTTTACGGCCAAAGTGTCAAACGAATAACTTAACGCTTTTGACATTTGCCGCAAAAATACGTTGAGCGGCCGGCTTGTTTTATGCGTTTGATCGGTCGCTGACAATTGCGGCAGGGTTCACCTTCGCGGTCGTAAACGCTCCAGTCGCCGGATGCTCCTTCGCCATAGAAATTGCCGCCTATATTTGTCGGATCGATCGGAACGGCTTGGCTTAATTCTATCGAATAGCGGAGAACATCTTGAATTGCCGAATGCAGTTCGGCGGCTTTTTTCTTTGAAATTTTGTTCGCGGTCTTTTCAGGGTGAATGCCTGAGCGGAACATTGCTTCGGCGGCGTAAATGTTCCCGAGGCCGGTGACCTTGGTCTGATCAAGTAGAAATTCTTTCAAACTTCTGCCGGACTTCTTCAAGCTCGCGTGCAGATGATCTGGATTAAATTCATCGCTAAAAGGTTCGGGTGCAAGTTTCCTTATTTCCTTTGCCTCAAACAGCTCGCTCGTATCTACTATCTTCATCAAACCAAAATGCCGCTGGTCTTCGAAAACGAGCCGCGAATCATCCTCGAAGTAAAATATTGCGTGAGCAAATTTGGGATCTGGAAGGTCAGCGTCCAAGATCATAAATCTGCCGCTCATACGCAAATGTGAGATAAGTGTTTTGCCGCTATTTAATTCAAATAGAATGTGCTTACCGCGACGTCCCACGGATATGACGACGGCATTCCGAAGTTTTGCCGCAAATTTTGCCGCTGTCATATCCGGCACGAGCTTTTCGCGGTGCAACTCGGCGGACAGGATGTGTTTGCCGGGCAAAAGCTGTTGAAGCTGTCGTTTTACAAGATCAACTTCTGGTAGTTCGGGCATATATTTAGATTTGACTGTAATCGGGAACGCTTGCCTTGTCGCCCAAAACACATCCTTCGCCGATGGTCACATTTTTTCCAATGTGGCTGGATCTTCCGATCAGAGCGTTTGTGATCTCGGCATGAGATGAAACGCGTGTGTGTCCCCACAAAACTGAGTTCTTAATAACGGCTTTTTCTTCGACGTGAACGCCGGCACCGAGAACCGAATTTATGATCTGAGCATTTGGTTTGATCGTGCATCCTTCGCCAATGATCGACGTTTTATCTATCGAAGCGGCTGTAGCGATCTCGGATCTAAACTTTTCGGGCAAGTCAAAACCTGTGATCTTGCCGCTTAGAAAATCGAGGTGAGCATTTAGATAGCTCGTCGGATTTCCAATGTCGCGCCAATAATTTTCATCCATTACGAATGCTGAGAATTTACGTTTTTCTTTGAGAATTTTTGGAAAGACGTCGTATTCGAAGGACGTATTTTCATTCTCCCGGATCATTTCGAGGATCGTCGGCTCCAGGACATAAATACCGGCGTTGATCGTGTTAACTTTTAGATCTTTGAGCTGCTCCGGCTTTGGCTTTTCAAGAAAATTCAGGACATTCCCGTCTTTATCCGTTTCGACTAGACCGTAAGCCGATGGGTCTTCGACAGGTTTCAAAGCGATCGTGGCTTCTGCTTTATTGCCCTTGTGCAGGGCAATGATCGCAGTAATGTCTGCGTCCGTGATTATGTCGCCGTTAAACACAAGCATCGTGTCATTTTGATCTTCGGCTGCAAATCTATATGCACCCGCCGTTCCGAGCGGAATCGGTTCGGTCACGTATTTCAGCGACACACCGAATTCCGAACCGTCGCCCAAAACCTCTTCGATCTTTGCGGGCTGATAACTCAATGAAAGGGTTATATCGGTAATGCCGGAACGCCGCAAAATATCGATTTGATACAATAAAAATGGACGGTTGAGGACAGGCACGATCGGTTTAGGTGTATAAACGGTCAATGGTCGAAGTCGCGTTCCTTTTCCGCCGGCAAGTATAAGTGCTCTCATAATCTCTAATACAATTAAAGCCAAAGGCGGCGGTAAAGTAAACTGACGAAATTGTTTACGTGATACAGATGTTGTGCGTTTAACATTGCCAAAAAATGTTGACACCCAAACAGCGACTATGCTAGTTTACTCATTGCAGGCTTATCGATTCGCACCTGCCACTCCTGCGTTTTATAGAATTTAAGTTCGGCTCCGAGCTTGCGTCCCAGAGCACTCAAAAATACATAATGACGTTCGATAAAACTAAAGCAATGCGTAGCGCTGAACGCTATCTGTCCCAGGGGAAAATTCCTTCAGCCATTGAGGAATACAAACGAGTTGTTTACAACGATCCCAAAGATTTCGGGACGATGAATATGCTCGGAGATCTGTATGTAAAAAACTCAGAAAAGCAGGAAGCTGTTGGCTGTTTTACCTCTGTTGCGGAACATTACAGCCTCCAAGGCTTTGCACAAAAAGCGATCGCCATTTACAACAAGATCGCCAAGCTCGAACCGCGCTCGATCGAAGTTTCCGAACGCCTCGCCGATCTATACAAAACCCGCGGCTCTTATGCCGATGCCCGCAAGCATTACCAAGCCGTCGCTGATCATTACCAAAAACAGGGAAGGGTAGTTGATGCTTTGGCGGTTTGGAAGGAGATAGCCTTTTTAGATCCGGCCGATACGGAAGCTTTTATAAATATTTCAAATTCCTATTTAAAGGAAAATCGCCCAGATGAAGCTGCCGATGCTCTTCTGGAAGCAGGAAAGCGATTTTTCGCTCATGGTTCGTTTTCAAAGGCCGTAGAATGTTATGAAAATTCGTTGATGCACAAAACGGACGATCTGCGAGTGCTTCGGGCTTTTGTTGAAGCAAAATCTGAGCTCGGCGAACGCGAATCAGCGAATGAGAAACTTGCGGAAATCAGTGCAAAATTTCCGCATAATCGTGAGATTTTGGCCCTCATCATCGATTCTCACCTGCAGGCTGAAAATGCAGTTGAAGCCGAAGCCGCGATCATTTCGTTGGTCGAACAAGAACCCGCAAATTATGCGAAATTCCTTGATCTGACCCGACTTTATTTGAAGCTGCGTGATGCTGAAGGTGCCGGTCGATCGCTTTCAATGGCTTCAGAGCACCTGATAGTTGGCGGCCAAGCTGAAGAATTTCAAAGTTTTGTGAACGCGATCTTAGAAGTCGACGAAGAAAATCTTCAGGCACTTCGCTTGATGGCGAGATATTTTTCGTGGAGCGGCGACAGTGAGGCTCTCAAGGAAACATTTGAAACTCTGGCCGCAGCCGCAAACCGCCAAGGTGCCGCTGAAGACGAACGCTATGCTCTTTCGCAACTTGTAAAAGCCGCGCCGCACGAAATGGCGAACATCGAACGTCTGGCCGAGATCGATGCCGAAAATGGATTCGATTCGAGCATGGACACGGAAAGCCTCTTTGACCAAAAGTTTATTCGTTCGCATGATGCCAAGCCAGAGTCGGACATTGAAGTTATAGACGAATCAGAAAATGAAGCCGGCTTTGCTTTCGAGATCTCTGACCGCGGAGCGATGGAAATGCCGGCTCCGTTCGAATCGACGACGGATCCGTCGACGTCAATCGAATCGCTGAATGAAATGTTTAGCGAAGCCGATGAGAACCTTGAAGATCTTGATCCAACGCAGAACGGACATGCCGTTTATGTTGACAGTGAAGAAGATGAAGAAGCGGAAGACGATGATTCGCGTCTGCAGAAAGAGCTTGACAGCGTAAAATTTTATATCAAAAGCGGCTACGCGGACATGGCGGAAAAAGCCTTGGCCGAACTGCGTGGCGAATTTGGCGGACACGTTGAGATCGAAAAGCTCGAAGCCGAATTGATGTTGATGTCGACTCCCGCCGCCGATGTCGCAACGAGCAAAACGATCGAGATCGAAGTTGAGCCTATTGAAGAAGTTGGTACAATCTCCGCAGGATTTAATATCGATGAATTTCGCAGCGAATTTGGTTTGGAAGAAAGCGAGCCGGCTGACGAGAATGGTGATTATGAAACGCAATACAGCACCGCGGTCGCATACTCTGAAATGGGCTTGACGGAGCAGGCAATTAAAGAATTTCAAAACGCCATCAATCTGGTTTCGCCTAAGGACGGGACACGCCGGTTTTTCCAGTGTGCAACTTTGCTCGGTCACTGTTTTATCGAACAGGGAATGGCAAAGCTGGCCTTGACCTGGTTTGAACGAGCACTCGAAAGCACGGAATTAAGTTCAGATGAAAAGCAGGGTGTTTGGTATGAGATCGCCCACGCCCACGAAATCGACGGTGATACGGAGAACGCCGCTCGATACTTTGAACAAATATACGCCGAGAATGTGAATTTTCGCGATGTCAGCGAACGTGTCAAAAATTTAACCGTCGGCACTTAACGACTTTTTCATACGTACGACCTCCACCGAGCAGTGTGCACGAGCAGCGATCGCCGATGTTGTACTTCCGATAAGAAAGCGTTCTAAAGCCCCTTGGATCGCTGTCGCTCCGACAAAGATCGAATCCGCATTCCACTCTTCAGCTTCATTGACCAAAACACTTTTTGGACTACCCGGAACTATATCGAGCCGCGCGTTATGTCCGGCCTGGCGAAAGAGCTCCAAAGCCGGTTCGGCAAGCTTTCCGATCATCTCGATTTCGGCAGTTACGGCCTCCTCGACAAATGCAGTTATTGGCTGGGCAAATTGCCCTATGACCGAAGGCGAGATCGGATCGCTTGCGGCGATAAGACGAATTTCGGTGTCGGCCGGCCAATTACGTGCAGCGGCGGCCGCGGCTGCTAGATGCGAACCTTCTGAGCCATCAAAGCCGACTATCACACGGATCGGTGATGGTTCGACCTCATTGCGGCCACGCGCAATGCGAACCGAACGTTGCGATTCCGCAGCAACCTTTAACGAAACACTGCCGAGGAAAACGCGTGAAATTGCGGAAAGGCCTTGCGAACCGACAACGATAAGATCCGGGTCATATTCCCCCGCGATATCGATTATTGCCCAAGCGGCGGAGCCGTATGTTGCACGCGATTCAATCTGCCAGCCGGGCATGATATGCGAAATGCGCTCGGCGGCGGCCTTGGCAAGATGTTCAGCTCCTTCGACTATTTTTTCACTTCGCTCGCGCCGTTCTTTGACGAGCTTTTCAATATACTGGTTGGTGCTGTCATCAGGTTCGTTGCCCTCGTTTCCCAGAGCGGGAAGCCAAACTTCCGCTACTGACACGACAAGAAATTCACCGCTATCGGGCAATCCCGCACGCGAGAGATCGTCAAGTGCTGCTTCGGCGTCACGCGAGCCGTCATAGGCGACCAATATTTTCATAAGAATTTACCGATTACGAATAAATAAATTTTCACTATACTATCATATGCGGAGCTCGGCTTCGAGACCGTTGAATACTGCGGAGAAAGACGTTACGATAATGAGGATAAGAGGTGAACAATGATCGAAGTAAAAGAAATGCGCGATGCGGAAAATATCGATGTACTCGAACGCGTCCAGTTTGGCCATTTAGGTATGGCTCAGGATAACGACCCTTATGTCGTTCCGATCCATTACGCATTTATCGAGCCGGATATCTTTATCTATACGACGGAAGGCCTGAAATGGGAGATCGTCAAGGAAAACCCAAAGGTCTGTTTGAACGTTGATGAAATTATTGATAATCGCGATTGGAAAAGTGTTGTGGTCCGCGGCGACGCGGTTCGATTGACCGATCCGGAAATGATCAAAGAAGCCCGCCAGCGATTGATAGGCGTCAACCCAACCCTAACACCGGCCGTTAGCGTCCAGTGGATGGATCATTGGGTGCGTGAAAATGTCGAAGTTATTCTAAAGATAAAACCACGCTCCATCACCGGCCGCCGCTCTGTAAAAGGCAGCGAAACAAAAACGCCTTTTGTCCCGACCAAGAAAGGTAATGTGCCACTCTAAATAGAAAAGAATGCCCATAAGGCATCCTTTTCGAAAAATGGTGGCCAGAGACGGGGTCGAACCGCCGACACGCGGATTTTCAGTCCGCTGCTCTACCAACTGAGCTATCTGGCCGCTAGTCCTCTTTTCAGAGCGAATTTTGAGTGTAAATAAGCCGTTTGCCGATGTCAAATGCGAAGATGAACTTGGCTGATCTGCCGAAATATTTTGCCGCTTGGAATGGATTTCCTTTTGACTTAAACCTCTGCGGACATATAATTAACTTTCTTACAAAAACGCAGTTTTGGCAAATTTGCTTAGAGGTAAACTTGATGAAAAAATATATAGGTATAATTCTTACTCTTTTCGCATCGATCGGGTTGGCGGCATGCGGATCAGCGGTTGAAACGAATTCGAACGCCAATGCGGCGAATGCAAATTCGAACAGTTTCGTAAATATGAATGCGAACGAGTTGCCGGAAGGTTTTTCAAACAAACCTGTTAACATCGATACGAATTCTGTCGAAGGAATAAACTCTAATTCAAAAATGGAAAAAGTTCCCGACGATGTTTCGCCCGCTCCGGGCATTCCGAGTGCGAACGATCTGAAAAAACAGATGAAAAAAGGGGCAACACCGACACCGGGAATTCCTAGCCAAGACGAGTTGAAAAAACAGATGTCCAAGCCTGCTGCGAATGTGAGCACCGACGGTGATCAGATGATGCGTAAGAGCGACGACCAAATGATGATGAAGAAAAAACCTGCGAACGCGAACTCCGATCAGATGATGATGCAAAAGCGTCCGAACAAACCGTAAATGGAAAGTTAGATCACAGACAATATCAACAAATAGCTACAAAAAGAACGCAGGCCATGGAGCCTGCGTTCTTTTTACTTTTATGCTTGTGCCGCTTCGGTTTTTACAAATCCGAGAGCCGTTTTAACATCGTCTTCGATGCGATCCAGCATATCCGGATTTTCCTTCAAAAAGTTCTTAACATTTTCACGCCCTTGGCCAAGGCGTTCGCCCTTGTAAGAGAACCACGCCCCGCTTTTTTCGACAACCTCGTTCGTTACCGCGAGATCTATTAGATCGCCTTCGTGCGAAATTCCTTGACCGTACATAATATCGAATTCTGTTTCGCGGAATGGCGGAGCGACCTTGTTTTTAACAACTTTCACACGCGTTCGGTTGCCGACCATTTTATCGGCTTCTTTGATCGCACCGATGCGTCGAATATCGAGGCGGACACTGGCATAGAATTTCAATGCTTTGCCGCCGGTCGTCGTTTCAGGGGAACCAAAAAATACGCCGATCTTTTCGCGGAGCTGATTAATGAAAATAAAAGTAGTTCGTGAGTTTGCTACGATAGCCGTGATCTTGCGCAGAGCTTGCGACATTAAGCGGGCCTGCAGGCCGGGAAGAGAATCGCCCATTTCGCCGTCGAGTTCCGCACGTGGCACAAGAGCTGCGACCGAATCGATCACGATCACATCGACACTGTTCGAGCGAACCAGTGTTTCCGCGATCTCAAGAGCCTGTTCACCTGAATCCGGTTGCGAGATCAACAGGTCATCGATATTAACGCCTAGATTTTTTGCGTATTCAGGATCCATCGCGTGTTCCGCGTCGATATAGGCGGCGATTCCGCCGGTCTTTTGTGCCGAGGCGACAACGTGCAATGCAAGTGTCGTTTTACCCGAGCTTTCGGGGCCGTATATCTCGACAATGCGGCCGCGCGGCACGCCGCCGACGCCGATCGCCGCATCTAAGCTGAGACACTGCGTCGAGATCGCACCGACATCTTCGATCGGCCGTTCTCCGAGCCGCATGATAGAACCTTTGCCAAACTTTTTCTCGATCTGCTGCAAGGCAGATTCGATCGCTTTACCTTTATCCATACTCATAAAATTGGGTTACTCCGTCTTGTATTGTTTTAACCAGAATGAATTCTAGCACGTGTTGTGAAAATAATGCAACGTTGCACCGGTGAAACATTCTACGCTGGCTCAGAATTTATGGTTTTGAACAAATTAGCCCAACTTTTTATTTTAGGCAAGAGCGGAAAGGATTTTCGGGACGATCGATCCAAAAAAACTTGGAGACGAGATCGGCTGTATGCTATTTTTAGTCTAAACAACGAATTACTACACTTCACCTATTCGAAAACTAATTATGAAACTCCTAAGAAAATCTCCGCTTTTAATTGCGTTCCTAGTGATAATCTTTTCTGCAAATTCATCAGTGTTCGCAAAAGATGAATGGCTTCGGGTCAGATCCAAAAATTTTAATCTGATAGGGAACGCTTCTGAAAAAGATATCAAGAAAGCGGCGACGAAACTTGAGCAGTTTCGCGAAACGTTTCGTCAGGTTTTTAAGACGACAAATTTAACTTCTTCGATCCCGACGAACGTGATCGTTTTTAAAAGTAATTCATATTACAAAACATTTAAGCCGAAACGTGCAGACGGAAAGATCGACAATTTTGTCGCAGGTTTTTTCCAGCCAGGCGAAGATGTCAACTACATCACGCTTTCTATGGACGGCGATGAAGCGGATGTTTTCGGAACGGTATTTCATGAATACGTTCATTTTATTCTAAATACAAATTTTACTAGTTCCGACATCCCGCCGTGGTTTAATGAAGGTTTGGCGGAATACTATCAAACGTTTCAGATCGTTGATGATCAGAAGGTCAAACTGGGCCTGCCGCAATCGGAACATCTAGCGTTTTTGCAATCCAACGAGCTGATACCGCTAAAAACCCTTTTCGGTATCTCTTCTTATGGACTGCTCCAAATGGAACCTCGTACACGAAATTTGTTTTACGCTGAGTCGTGGGCCTTGATCCATTATCTTATTCAGAGCGGTAAGACCGACGGCTTGGGCAAATTTCTCTCGTCTCTCGGCAAAGGAGCCGATGCGGAGATCGCGTTCCGAAATGCTTTCCAAACCGACTACGCCGAGATGGAAAAGGAGCTTCGCAAATATGTTCGTAAAGCGACATATCAATATAACCAACTGACTTTTTCGCAAAAACTTATCTTTGAAACGAATATGGTTGTTACGCCGATGGGCGAAGGCGAAACGAACGCATATCTTGGCGATCTTCTTTATCACACAGATCGAGCGGCAGATGCCGAACCGTATCTGCTCAAAGCTTTGGCTGTTCTTCCCGATTCTGCGACTGCAAATATGGCTATGGGAATGGTGCGCTTTCAGGAAAATAAATTTGATGAAGCTCGAGCCTATCTGGAGAAGGTGGTTTCGCAGGAAAGTAAAAATCATTACGCATATTACCGTTACGCTTACGTCCTCGCGCGAAGCAAAGCGGAAGAAGGCGGCTCTGAGGCTATTACCGCAGAATCAGCTTTGAAGATCGCAACGCTTTTGAAAAAAGCTATTGACCTTGATCCAAACTTTTTGCCTAGCTATGATCTGCTTGCGTTTTCGAGTTTAGTCAGCGGAAAAGGAGTTGAAGATGCCGCTGCTACGGTTCTAAAGGCGTTGAAGTATAAACCGGACGATACGTCGATGTCGCTAAGGCTTTCTGAACTTTACGTTCGAATGAACAAGATCGAAGAAGCCGGTGTTATCGCTGGAAAAGTAATGCTAACGGCCGACGATCCGCAACTAAAAGCTCGTGCCGAAAGCATTATGCGATACGTTGATCAGCGCAAAGATCTGGATAAACAGAGATCTGAAGCCATGGCAAAATTTGTCGCCGCCGGCGGCGATCCGAGTGCTATCGCAGAAGCCGGTAAAGAGCTATCGGCTGAAGAACAGGCTAAGGTCGACCAGCTTTGGGATAACCGGTCGATCAGCGGAAACATCAAGAAATTGGAAGATGGTAGTATTCGTGTTGTTGGACATCTCGAAAAGATCACTTGTGTCGGTAGCAAGATCACCTACACGATAAATACAGAAACTGAAAAGTTTTTGCTTACAAGCCCTGACTTTCAAAGCTTAGAGTTAGTTACTTACGGTGAAAGCGGCGGCGAGGTTGGCTGTGATGCCGACCTGAAAGATTCCAAGGCGATCTTTACCTACAAAGCGGGTACGGCAAAAAATTCAAAAGCCCGAGGCGAGCTTTTTTCTATCGATTTCGTACCGAATTATTTCAAGCTGATGTCGGGCGATGAGATGGCAGCTTTCGATGCCGCAAATTCTCAGCATGTTCGCGAGAAAAAGAGCTCTTTGGCAAGCGGCGGCTTGAAGGACATTATGCTCAAACCCACAGCGGGCGAAAAGCGCGTTCTCGGAACGATCGAAACTATGGAATGCGGTTCGTCCGGCGTGTTGAAAGTAGCCGTTGACGACAAGACTTTGCGGCTTGCTATCTCGGCGGGAAACCCGATGCAAATACGATCTTACGCCGGAGACCCTCGGTCGATGAATTTCAATTGCGGAATGAAGGCTCTTTCGCAGCCGATCGTCGTAATCTACAAAGATCTTGCCGATGCGAAGTCAAAAACTGACGGCACCCTTGTCTCGATCGAGGTCGTGCCAAACGATTTCAAATTAGATTAGTTCAAATCTTCAATACCGCGTCTCTTCTGGTCCCTATCCTTATTCTATGGGTCTGCCGGGAAGGTTGATCCACAGAATAAGAATAGGAGGATAAAATGGATTTAGTGGGAGAATAGCGGCAGTATCGCGGATCAGTCTTTTGCTTCGTCTTCTTTTCCTGTTTCAGCTTGTTCGGCTTTCTCAGAGATCGCAAATGCGGAAAGTTCGCCTTTGTTCATGTTGAACATTCGTCCGGCGGCTTCGTCAACCTCATAGTCCGGCGTTTTATCGCGAAACATAATTTGGTTTACAGCCTGTCCGCTCATCAGATTCACACCAACCAAACCCGAGCCTTTTCCATCGTTGCCTTTTATAGTCGTGAGCATATACTGAATATTTCCCGAACGCTTTGTTGCCGAATATTTCTTCGACATGAACTGCTGATAAGAACTCATCATGTTCAGAAAGCGGCCATTCTCGCGGTAGGCCGAGTTGTATCTGCCTTGCTGTGACATATTTGCTTCCGAAGCCTGAGATATCGCTGCTGCTGTTATCGTCAAAGCCGTCATGACTATTGACTGCCATCCGCTGATTCCTGGAGCGTCAAATTTTGTGGACCAGACGATCTCTTTTGTTGTCGGATTGAACGCGAGCAAATGCTGGCGTCCGCGTGCTACGACGGTGCCATTTTCTTGTCGAACAAGCGAGATCGGCTCGTCGGTCGTGTCTGCACCCTTTTTGAAAAACCCGCCGACTCCTCCGAACGCCACCGCTGCAACTTTACCCGCTGTCGCGGCGGCTCCGACCTTGAATTTGAACTTTAATGGAATTTTGTAAGCCTCCTTAACTTTGCCGCGGCTGGTAAGATCGAGTCCGATGAGGTTCTTTTCGTCGCCGATGAGCATTACATTATCGTTCTCTAAGACGACCATATTTGTGATCGAATTCTTAGCTCCTGTATAGATCCAGTTCGCATCGCCGTTATTTTTATTCAGTGCGACAACGCCGATCGGACCTTTCTTCTGCCATTCGCCTTTTTTAGCGGAAAAGAACTGGCCGCCCATTCGTCCGTAAACAACATCGCCGAAAAGCTGCATTTCCGCGATGCCTCCTTTACCGAAATCCTTCGTCGTCCACTTGATCGAGCCGGAGTTTTTGTCGATAGCACGAATAATTCCTTGAGCCGATGTGTAGATCATTTCCCCGTCGACGATCGCCTGGCCGTTCGTGTTCTTCAGTGAACCGTCAGTCACGTCATAGACATTCTTCCAAACGAGCTTTCCATCGGACAAATTGTAGCGGTGAAGTCCGGCGTAGGTCAGATACATTGAATCGCCATCGAACATTGGCGGGTTTTCGCCGCTCAGATCAAACCGATCACTCGCTCCGCCGCCGCTGCCAAGAAGCATCGCACCTGCACCGCCGCGCTTTTTCTTTTCAACACCGTAAAGATCCACCTTTTCTGTATATTCGTTCTGCCACAGCAACTCCCCGGTGGACATTTTTAGAGCAAATATGTCCGGTTTGTCTTTATTACTGCGGTTATCTTTTATAGTCAAAAACACGATCATATCGCGGCTGTAGATCGGCGAAACATTGACGGTATAGCCAAGCATTTTGTCGGTCTGCCAAACGGTTTCACCGGTCAATGTATCTAAGGCGTACATTTTGGTCTTGCGCTGAGCCCATCCGGAATTATCTGTGATCAGCAATAGCGGTGTGCCTTCAAGTTCGGTAAATTCCGTTTCTTTGATCTCGCCGATGTCGGTTCGTTTCCAAAGTTCGTTGCCGGTCGCTCCGTCCAGCATGGAAATACCGTTTGAAAGGCCGACAACCGCATTGCCTGTATCTGTCATCGAATACCATTTGGTTCCTTTGAATGACCAAAGCGGAGTGTCGGCATAGGCCGAGGTTAGATCAGCCGCTAAAATTAGAAATGCTGCGAGGGCTAGGCAAAACATCAACCTTTTGAGTTGGGTGCGAAAGGTTGCGAGTCGAATTTGGTACATTTTGATATTTCTCCGAGATAGATTTGTCGCGTAAAATTACGCTTTCAGAGATAATCGCACAGATCGGTCGAAAAAAAGGTCAAAATAATGAAGGGTGATGAATATTGCCGTTTTTACTGTATGATTTATAATAAGGTCGATGTCAGATAAACAAGATATTACGGTGCTTTTGAACAAGGCGCGTGAGGGAAATAAAGAAGCTCTTGATGCGATGTTGCCGCTTGTTTATGAAGAACTAAAACGCGTAGCTGGAAACCAGCTTCGCAGCGAACGCGGCGATCACACACTGCAAGCAACGGCTCTTGTTCACGAAGCTTATGTACGTCTTTTAGAACAACGAAATGTGGATTGGCAAAATCGCGTGCATTTTTTCAGTATCGCTGCCGAAATGATGCGGCGGATCCTTGTAAATTACGCCGTCCAGAGAAACGCTAAGAAACGCGGTGATGGCGCTGCAAAACTCGAACTTGACGAAGCTCTTGGCTACACGGATGAGCGCGGTATAGATATAGTTTCGCTGGATGAAACGTTGAATGATCTCGCTAAGTTAGATCCGGGTCAGGCACGCATCGTAGAACTCAGGTTTTTCGGTGGCTTGACGGTCGAAGAGACTGCCGCAGCTATGGACGTTTCCGCATCCACAATAAAGCGCGAATGGCGGATGGCAAAAGCTTGGTTAAAGGCTAGAATGTCCTAACATTTTGAACATAGCTTCCATCGGACGCGTATTAAATAACATAGTTAAGTTTGGTGGCAGATAAAGGTAAATGAAACTCTCGAACATCATCGGGAAAGACCTCGATGAAAAATACAGGATCGAAAGCGAGATCGGCAAAGGCGGAATGGGCGCAGTGTATCTTGCGACGCATTTGGGAACGGAACGTCCTGTCGCCGTAAAGATCATTGCGCCGCAATATATGAAGCGTGCCGAATTCGTCGAACGTTTCCGTCGCGAAGCTCGAGCCGCCGGACGACTTAGGCATCCAAATGTCGTTGACGTAACAGATTTTGGGTTTGCACCTACCGATGACGGCGAGGTCGCATATCTCGTCATGGAATATCTAGACGGCTGCACGCTCGGCGAGATATTGGAAGAAGAAAAGCGGTTGCCGGTCGGATGGACGCTGGATATCATCGAACAAATTTCGTCCGCCGTTCACGAAGCACATCAGCAGGGCATAGTTCATCGCGATCTCAAACCGGACAATATTTGGCTCGAACCGAATCAACGCGGCGGTTACACGGTAAAAGTACTGGATTTCGGCATCGCCAAGATGGACGGACATTTCGAACAGGAATCTGATCGTCTGCAGTCCGAAAACAATGAACTTCCGCCGCGAAAAGCCCGTGAAACAGTGGTTCAAAATGAAAAAAGTGACACGTTCCACGGCGAAGCAGAAGCTACTCACGCTGCGGCCAACTCGACATTTGCAGTTTCGGCCGCAGCAGATTCGACGGTTATCCTCGAAAGCGAAACGATGATTCAACCTCCCGAACTGCTTCTTGGAGATGACCAAGATTCTGTCGGAACGCGGATCATCGGAGCAGATGGCGAAGCGGACACGACGGGCGAGAGCAACGACTCGCCAATTATTCGAACATTAACGACAGATACTAATTTGACGCGTGTCGGAGCTGTTCTGGGAACGCCGCTGTATATGTCGCCGGAGCAGTGCCGCGGCGAAACATTGGACGCACGCTCGGATATTTATAGTCTTGGCGTGATCGCATTTCAGATGCTGTCGGGATCTACTCCTTTCGAAGGTAACTATCGCGAAGTGATGGATGCGCATAAAAACGCGCCGGTTCCGGCTCTTCGCGCTAAGAAAGTTCGCCGTAAACTAAAGAACATTATTGCTCAAACGCTGGCGAAAGATCCCGGTGAGCGTCCGCAAACAGCGGAAGCGTTTGCCATTGGACTCCGTTCACGAGCTGACGGTATAGTCGGCCTGCTTCGGCGGGCAGCGATGATCTATACCGAGCACATGCCGAAATTTATTTTTCTGTCGGCATTCTTTTTGCTGCCTGTTTTATTGCTTACTGCAATACTTGTCACTGTAAAGTTTTTATCGATTAGCGGCAACATCTCAGAGCTAAGTTCGAGCATTGCATCGAGCGTGTTTGCTGCTCTTATCGGCATAATTGCAACTTTTTCTACTTTCCTCATCGTTGGCACCATCACATGGATCGTCACTCAAAACCTAGCGGTTCCGCTGAGACCGATAAGTTTGCGGGCTTCATTGAAAGCTGCTCGCGCTAAGTGGAAAACTTTCGCAGCAACAGGAATGGTTACGACGATATTAACCTCAGCTTTCGGTGTCGGGGTCGGTTTGGCTCTGCTAATAATCAGCTTTGTACTCATCTGGCTGAGCGTTGGATTGGAAGGTTCGGGTGCGATCTTCGGATTGATTTTGGCCGGATCGGTGGGTTCGCTTGCATTTCTTGCCGCAAGCGTAGCCATGATGCTATTAGGGCCGGCGGTAATGATGGAGGATGTGCGAGGAATTAAAGCGATCAAACGTTCGATCGAACTAGTCCGCAGATCTCCCGTGACAGCACTGAATGCTTTTATCATAATGTTTTTGCTGCCTTTCATTACTGCAATGTTGATCTCGGGCATAGTTAATCTCGCCGCACGGCGTGTCGATCCTACATTATTCGAAAAAGATCCCGTTACGGTTTCTGAGTCAACCGATAAAAGTGCTTTGCCTAAAACTCCGGAAGAAGATTCGAATTTACAGATCAGTATAAACACCGGCGGCGGAGCAAACATAAAGCTAAACGATCCAGAGGCGAATGTTCAAAAACGTTTGAAATATGCACTGCTTGAGACAATGCTGCAGATTTTGCTTTTGCCCATCCAGGTTTTGATCACTTCGTTCACGGCGATCATTGTCGCGTTATTATATTTAAAAACACGGCAAGCCGGAGGAGAATCGCTTCAGAGCCTTCTTTATCACTTCGAAGAATCCGGCAGACCGCGAAAACGCTGGCAGGACCGTGTTAAACGTCGACTTGTGCAATCTAGTAGAATTTCCGAAAAGACCTGATGCCTCACAAATTGCTTTTGATATCGACAATTCTCTTCGTTGCGGCTCTTTTTCCAGGTGCTGCAGCGGGACAGGAATTCGTGCGCGAAGTCAGATCATCACCGGATTCGACGATCGAGATCACAAATGAATTTGGCCGTGTTGAGGTTACGGCCTCGCTTGAAGCTGACGCGGTTGGCGTGATAAAGGCAACTTCGACAGGCTCGATCGGGAATAACGATATTGTAATTGAAACGAGTGGTTCTACGACAAAGATAAATATTTCGCCGGCTGACAAAAATAAGCGGATAGACATTTCAATAATCGCGTCGAAAGGTACAAAGATAAAGGTCGTGACCAAAGCAGGTGAAGTGCGTGTTTCCGGCAGTCCCGAAAAAGCCGAGATCACAACCGACACCGGGACCATCGCGGCAGACGTTCCACTTGATGATCTTCGTTACGAACTTATGTGGACGCTTTCGAAGCCTCGCATCGTCAGCGATTTTAAGACGGAAGAAATGAAAGAACTTTCGCGCGGAAGGTTTCGAATCAAAGGAAAAATTGCCACGGAAAAAGAGCCAATTGAAGTCGAGCCGACCGAAGGCGAAAAGCCTCAGCCCATCGAGCTGAATCTCACGACCGCACGAGGCATAATTTTGCTGAACGTGCCCCCGAGCGAAGTTGCTGATGACCTTCGTGATCGACCGTTGACCGAAGCGGCTAAAGCTATAATTATAAGCGGCGATTCCATTTTGACAGAAGCTATCAGGCGTGTCAGCCCAAAGAAATTTGACGATTATACTTCCCGTCTTTCGCCGATAAAACGCGAACCTAGCTTTGCAGAAAGTTCGCTGCAACCGAATGAAAAAGAGGATTCGATAAAGACCGCGACCGTGCGGGTCACCGGAAGCAATAGAAGATCCATATCCGATCTTACGCCGGACGATTTCAAGGTCTCAGAAAACGGCGATCTTCGTGAGATCATCAGCGTCAAGCGTTCGGTTGCTCCATTCAATTTGGTGCTGCTTTTGGATGTTTCCGGCAGCATTGATAATTATGTGAATTTTATTCGGAAAGCCGCCCGCAATTTTGTCGAAACTGTCGGCAAAGACGATCGCGTTTCGATCATCGTTTTTAACGACGACGTAAAAGTTTTGGCGAAATTTTCGACGGATAAAAGAGAACTTTCCGAAAGCCTTGACACTTTTGACGCCGGCGGCAGCACAGCCTATTATGATGCTCTGGCTTATACTATTGTCGCTACTTTACGTCCGCTGAAAGGCGAACAAACTGCGGTAGTTGTGCTGACAGACGGCGACGACAACCGTTCGTTCTTGTCCTTCGATACGCTGATCGGTTCTATCCGTGAAAGCGGTGCATTGATCTATCCACTGTATGTTCCATCCTCGTTGATCGCGGCTTCGGCTGGTGATCTCGATGCGGATATCGATCCGCTGCGGTCTCGTTTTATGACAGTAACCTCAAAATCAAAAGGCGAAGGCGAAAAACTAGCGGAAATTTCCGGCGGTATCTATTATCCGATAACACGTCTTTCGCAGATACAGACAGCGTACGAGGATATCGTTGACCAATTGCGGACATCATATGCAGTAACGTTCCGGTCAACCCTTTCTGACAGCGGCCCTCGTGCATCGCCAAGATTGAGAATTAGGATAACTCGACCGGATTCGACGGTAATCATACATTCCATAAAAACGATCGGTAAATAAAATGTCTGATAGATCTATATTAAATTCGCTGTTCGACGATTCCAAAGTTCAGCCCCTTTCGGTTTCGGAGTTGAACGAGCAGGTCAAGGGCGAGATCGAACGCCGTTTTTCAGGCGTTTGGGTCGAAGGTGAAATCTCGAATTTTCATTCTGCCGCTTCCGGCCATTGGTATTTTACACTGACGGATGGGAGTTCGCTTTTGAGAGCCGCTTGTTACAAAGGACAGAATTTCCGTATTCGATTCAAGCCCTTCGACGGACTCCAAGTTCGAGTTCGCGGCCGTCTGACACTTTACGCACCACGAGGGGAATATCAGATCTTGGTCGAATCGCTCGAACCGGTCGGCGAAGGTGCTTTGACCGTCGCGTTTGAACAGATCAAAGTGAAACTCGCGAAAGAAGGCCTGTTCGACGAAGCCTTAAAACGACAGCTGCCGGCGTTTCCGCGAAAAGTCGGCATCATTACTTCGGCGACAGGAGCCGCGTTTCACGATATCCGCAATGTCTTGACTCGACGTGCACGTTCGGTCGGAATTATCCTGATACCGACGCTGGTTCAAGGCGAATATGCCGCCGGACAGATCGCTGCGGCGATCGTTTCTGCTTCGGAATATAACGAAGCGGTTTCGCACGAAGAGCGTATCGACGTTTTGATCGTCGGCCGTGGTGGCGGTTCGGCTGAAGATCTTTGGGCATTCAATGAAGAGATCGTCGCTCGTGCGATCAGAGCATCGGCTATCCCGGTAATTTCTGCCGTCGGTCATGAGGTTGATTATTCGATAGCCGATATGGTCGCCGACCTTCGAGCGCCGACGCCTTCTGCTGCCGCAGAACTTGTGGCAAAAGCCGAAGCTGAAATTGGCGAACAGATCCGGCGAAACACCGATCGGTTAACTCGTTCGATGGACTATTTGTTCCTTGAGGCAAATACTGAGCTTCAAGCTTTAGCGATGTCGCCCGTCTTTGTCGATTACCCAAACAAGATCGAGCGCTTGCGGCAATATATCGAGGATCTCGATGACGACATGCATCAAGCTCAAACCGAGCATGTTCGCGGTCTGTCTATTTTGCTGGAGTCAGCTACGGCAAAGCTTTCGCCGATCAGTCTATCGGAGAAGGTTGGTGCAAATAGAACGCGTCTTGCCCTTTTGAGTGAACGCGGAAATTCGGCGGCATCGGCATCGGTGAAGAATTCTTCCAAGATCCTGAATGTGAAAATGGCGACTCTTGACGCTCTTTCGCCGCTTTCGGTACTCGGCCGTGGTTATTCTATAACGCGGCATGAATGGGGAATGATCCTTCGCGATCCGGCGGATATTGCCGAAGGCGACCGGCTTGACATACGTTTGGAAAAAGGAAGCATCAGAGCAAAAGTCATTGATGAGTAGATCACGCGGACGAACAATTTTGGTTTATTTTGTGTCGATAATTTTAATAGTGATCGCTGCTGGAGCCGTTACGGGTTATTTTTATTGGCGTAGTTTGCAGAAAACACCACAGTATTCTCTGGCTTTGATCGTGGACGCAGCTCGGAACCATGATGACAAAACCTCAAATGAATTGATCGACATAGATTCGGTCGTTGAGGATTTCGTTCCGCAGATCGTTGCACAAGCTAGCGAGCTTTACGGCCGCGGATTGCCGCCGCAGCTTCTTGCAAAAGCGGAACTCGCAGCCGCTCCATTAATGCCGGCGGTGAAAGAACGTGCTCGGAGCGAAATACCAAATGTTATTCGAGCGAAGACAAAACAGCTCGAAAATGTCCCGTTCGCCGCCTTGGTTTTCGGTGCCGATCGATATCTCGATATTGAAATAGATGGTGATATCGCAAGTGTTAAAAGCGTCAGGCCACAGGATTCATTTGTGTTGAAGATGCGGCGAAACGGCGATATGTGGGCTATAGTGGGTTTATCCGATGAGCAGCTTGCTGAAAACATTGCTAAAAGGATCGGTCAGGAATTGATGCAGCTTGCCGCGAGCGGGCCGGACACTGGAAATGCTCAGGAAATAATTAGAAATTTTAGCCGTATCTTGGAACAGAGCGACGAAATACTTAAATAGAATATGGAACGTACATTTGAAGAATCACTGAACGAACTCGAGCGGATAGTTAAGCAACTCGAAAATGGCGATCTGCCGCTGGAAGAAAGTCTGAAACTGTTCGAAGAAGGCGTCATGCTTTCTCGTTCGTGCCGTGAGAGGTTGACCGTGGCCGAACGCCGCATCGAGGTCCTAATGAAAGATGGAAACGGCGACTTGCGGATAGACAATCTTGACCTTGATGAATAGTAAAAAAATGCAGAAGCCCTTTTGTCGTGCGGGCTTCTGCGAAAGAATCGTGTAGCTAGGGGTTTCGGTTCTGACACTCGCCAGTATTGCTACTTCCGTCCGCTGAAAAGTAAAATTATGTACCAGAAAAGCAAAGCTATACTTGCGAACAAAGCCAGCGAAGCGGCTACGTGCTGCTGTGTGTTATAGCGGTGCAATACGTTCGATGTTTGGTAAATTATCGCCGTTCCGGCAAATGCGATCATCGCGAAAATAAACAGATTGCCGAGCGTAAATCCGAACATTATACTTGCAACTATCAAGCCAAGTGCGGCACAGCAGCCGATACCAAGGATCGGGCCGAGGAAGGAGAAATCCGTCCGCGTCAAGAAAACCGTTGCGGTAATTCCTAGAAACAAACCGATCGTAACGGTGCCTGCTTTTAAGAGCATTAATGCCGGATCGTCGGCTCTGAGTGTAGCAATAGTCAGAAGCGGCACGAAAATTATCGCCTCAGCAACCACGGCTAAACCGAGCCCCAGAAACTGTGTGCCGACCGAGGTCTCGGATGTCGCCCAATTGTTTGCGATCCACGAAACGACCATAAACAATACCAAAACGACCAGCCAGCCTATGCCGCCGGTCGAAAAAATGGCGTTTGCGATAACCGCGGCAGCACCGGAAACGAACAAGAACGATTCGATGACAATAAATCCCAAGATCGCCGCTGCGAGAAGCAGATAGGTCTTGCGTATAAAACGGGCACGATCGGCCGGCAAAGCTTCCGCTGCCGAGCCGCCGAATGTCGAAGTGTAGTTTTCCATGTTCATATCTTTTAGATGTTGCTTTGCGAAAGTTGTTTGTATCTTTTCGTAAAACTATGGCGAGCCAAAAGCCTGCCACAACCTCGCAAAGCTATTCGCCTTTACCGACGGCCTTTTGAACTTCTGGTTCGGGCCGCGCTGCCGCAAGGCCTTCTTCTTTCGATCGCCATAAAGCCGAAACGAGCAATTCGCGGACGAACGTCATTTCCTTCGGCAAGCGGTCGTAAAGTTTGAAGAAAAGCTCGTCGTGCATCGCGATCTCCTTGATCCAAAGGTCGCGGTCAATGCTCATCGCCTTTTCAAATTGTTCCTTTGAAAAATCAAGTCCGCGCCAATCGAGGTCTTCATATTTCGGCATCCAGCCAAGCGGCGTTTCGACGCTCGCGGCTTTTCCGCGCGAACGTTCGACGATCCATTTCAGCACCCGCATATTTTCGCCATAACCCGGCCAAGCGAAATTGCCTTCTTCGTCTTTGCGAAACCAATTGACCGAAAATATCCGCGGCGGATTTGGAATGTTGCGGCCGAAATCGAGCCAATGGCCGAAGTAATCGCCCATGTGATAACCGCAAAATGGCAGCATCGCAAAAGGATCGCGGCGGACTTCGCCTATATTGCCGAATGCCGCTGCCGTCATTTCCGAACCCATAGTTGCTGCGGCGTAAACTCCAAACGTCCAGTTGAAGGACTGCATTACAAGCGGCACAACGCTGTTGCGGCGGCCGCCGAACATAAATGCCGAGATCGGAACACCTTTCGGGTTGTCAAAATTTTCGTCAGCAACCGGACATTGCTCGATCGGTGCAGTGAAACGCGAATTCGGATGAGCGGCTTTTTTGTCGCTCGCAGGCGTCCAATCGTTTCCCTGCCAATCGATGGCGTGTGCCGGCGGTTCGCCGTCCATGCCTTCCCACCAAATATCGCCGTCGTCCGTTAACGCAACGTTGGTGAAGATAGTATTTTCCTTCATCGATTCCATTGCGTTCGGATTCGTTTTGTAATTTGTTCCGGGTGCGACACCAAAGAAACCTGCTTCGGGGTTGATGGCGTGAAGTTTGCCGTTCTCGTCCGGTTTGATCCATGCGATGTCGTCGCCAACTGTGGTGATCTCCCAACCTTCGTCTATAAACTCCTTCGGTGGGACGAGCATCGCAAAATTCGTTTTGCCGCAAGCGGACGGGAAAGCAGCACAAACATAATCTTTTCTGCCGTCCGGCGATTTTACGCCGACGATTAGCATATGTTCGGCGAGCCAGCCTTGTTTGCGGCCGAGGTTCGACGCGATTCGCAAAGCCAAACATTTTTTGCCCAACAGAGCGTTGCCGCCGTAACCTGAGCCGTAGCTCCAGATCGTGTTTTCTTCAGGAAAATGGACGATGTATTTATTTTTCGGATCTGGCGAGCACGGCCATGCGACGTCGGCTTGGCCTTCCGCAAGCGGCATTCCGACTGAGTGAAGACAATGTGTAAATTCGCCGTCGCCCATTGCATCTAAGGCTTTCTTGCCCATACGCGTCATCGTTTTCATATTAACGACGACATACGGAGAATCGGTCAGTTGAACGCCGAACTGCGATATTGGCGAGCCGATGGGTCCCATGCAGAAGGGAATTACATACATTGTCCGACCTTTCATCGAACCTTCGAACTTGGGCGTCAATGTTTCCTTCATTTCAGAAGGCTTCATCCAGTTGTTGGTCGGGCCGGCATCGCCTTTGCTGCGTGAGCAAATATATGTGCGGTCTTCGACGCGTGCTACATCGGATGGATGCGAGCGGGCGAGGAAGCTGTTCGGACGCTTTTCCTCGTTAAGTCGAATAAAAGTCCCACTTTCGACCATTTCAGCGGCGAGCCGGTCGTATTCTTCCTGCGATCCGTCGCACCAATAAACACTGTCGGGCTGCAGAAGCGCCGTCATCTCCGTTACCCAACGGCCTAGTTCTTTGTTTGTAATATTATCGGGCATGTTAGTTGCCATATAGATGATTCTCCGATCTGATATTTAGCAAGCGGTTGCTACATCCTAAGATTGATTTGTTGGCCTCGATAAGCCTTGTTTTGATATAAGCCGAGTTTATCATAGTCTTTCGTTTTTGTTAACGATTCTGTAATACGATCATGCCGACGAGGCGATCGGTCGCTTCTTGTATTGTCGGAAGGTGTGTAACCCGACCGACGATAATATAATGACCCCGCCGACCAGAGCCCATCGTCCCGGTGTTTCGCCGAGTATCACGAAAACCCAAAGCGGATTGAACATCGGTTCGATAAACCCGATGATGCTCGCGTCCATCGACCTAACGCCGCCGGCGATACCGTTCGTAAAGAAGATATATGCGATACCGATCTGGAATATACCGAGATATAGGATCGCGGCAGCATCGCCGAACGTCACAGACGCAGGCGGATCATTGAGCACTAGCGGCAGCATCACCAGCACGACGATAATGTTTCCATAGAACACCGAAACCGCCGGGTTGCCGTGTTTCGATCGCGGGTGGCGAAGGAATATGAAGTACAACCCGAAGAATATTCCAGACGCCAGTGCCGCAACGTTTCCGGCGTATATGTTCGGTGCGGTGATCTGTGCGGCTCCGGGTTCGAGGAAAAAGAGCGACATTCCTATCAGGCACGCGGCGACGGTGAATATATCGCCGACTTGGAAGACCTCTTTGAGCAGGAACGGCGCGAGTATCAGTATGTAGATCGGTGCCGTGTATTGCAGGAAGATGGCGTTCGCCGCGGTCGTGTTCTTGGTCGCGTAAACGTAGCAGCTCAGAGTTGCCGCATATAAGAAAGAATTGAACAGAACCATCGGGTTCAGCTGCAAGCCTTTCTTATAAGTAAACAAAGCAACGACCAGAGCGGCGAAGAACGACCGGCCCATATTGACCGTGAACGCGTCAAACGTCGTGACCTTTATAAACAGGCCGCCCGTGCTCCACAAAGCCGCTGCTATAAAGACCAGCAAATATGGGTTCAGATGCAAGGACGGTCGTTCTGTCATAACTTCTGCCGCTTTATCAATTTTCAAACATCGGAATCGCTTGACACGGCCGAAGCGATGGTTTCGCGAAGCTTCTTCGCTGATGTCGTTACCGGTTCGAGTTCGAGGTCTTCGATGTTGCCGTAAACCTTCTTGCCGAAAACGGCGTTCCACGGCGATATGACGACCGTTGCGTTCCCGAGAGCTTTGGCCTGGCAAGCCAATCGCAATATCGGCTTATTTTCATCCGGCTGGTTGTAGCCGAAAACCTTCATCGCACGGCGTTCGCGGCGGGCGACATCCGTAAGTTTGTCGGCACCGGCGATAACGCCGACCCAGCAGGTTCCGCACGAAGCCGCGGTGCATTCGACCGGCACGACGCCTTCCCAACAGCGTTCGTCGCGTTCCTGCCAGTTTTGCGAACGGTCGTTTGCCGAAGCGCTTGTGATCTCCTGATCGTTCATGATCGGGAATTTGCCGCCGGCGGCGTTTTCGTCGTATGTGATCGAAAATTTCTTATTGATCGTTTTCAAGAAACCGAGCATTCCCTGGCTGTCGTCTTTCGCTCTTTCGGAAACGATCGTTGACGGCGATCTAGCCATCAAGCCTTTCGGTTTCTCGGTCTCGCCGCTTGCGGCTTTGAACGCATCGATACCGGTTTGGTTTAGCGTCATCATACCGACGGCGGTTATGCCGATGAGCAGCGACGAATTTACCTTAAGCTTTTCTGAGACCATTTTTGCGATCTCGCTGATCTCATCCGCCAGGCTGACGTGCGTTTCGGCGAAGGTTACGGTTTCGGCTTCGATCGCGGCTTTGACAGTTTTCCAATAGCGGTGGCCGTAAAGAAAGTGGTGCGACGAATCTATCTGATCGGCCAGAGCGTAATTGCCCTGCATAGCCAAACTTGCCAGCGTTTTATCCTTATCTTCAGCGGCTTCGATAAACCGGAAAAGATCGAGCGGATAAAAGCGGAACCAGATCTGCGTTGCGTTGCGGTCAACTTCGTGAATATGCGGCAAGAGCGATTCGACCGTCTCGAGCCATTCCGCTTCGGTAAATTTGTTCAAATAATCGATAAATGCGTTACTCATATGTGCTAAAAACCTCTATAAAAATAAACCCTTATTAAAACAAATTTATTCGGTTGTCACAACCGCTCTGTGTCCCGTGTCCCGCTGTCCCAGTGTCCCACTCGCGCCTTTTTTTCGTTTCACCAATAAAACTCTTTACAGGCGGTAACACATCTGTTACATTAAATGATACGACCGTTTCTGTCAACGGTTAATTTGAATATGAGCATAGAAACCCGTAACGAAACGACACCTGTGACCGAGCCGATGTATTTACGCTCGGCGAACGATTGGCTGAGCGAGGCAAAAAAGGAGCCGATGCCAAGGCCGCTCTTGGGCGATCTTTGGTTCGAAGGCGAACTTGCTATTATGTTCGGCGACACGGGCATCGGCAAAAGTGCGCTTGCAGTGCAGATCGGCGAATCGATCGCACGCGGTGCCGGATTTGCTCCGATGCCTTTGGAAGCAAAGCCGCAGACGGTTTTGTATTTTGATTTCGAATTGTCTCAGAAGCAGTTCGAGATGAGATATACGTCTGACGACCGAACGCTTTCCGGCGGAAGGCTTCGGCGGCATTACCGATTTTCTGAAAGGCTAAAGCGGATCGAACCGAACTCCGATGCATTTCGGACGGACGGCAAACTGCCGCTGGAAATGGAGATCCGCCGGTCAATCGAACCGATGATAAGGATAAGCGGTGCGAAGATATTGATAATTGACAATATTACGTATTTAAAACGAACAGACGATAATTCGCAGCGATTCGGTTCCGCTAATGAAGGAGCTCAAACGGCTAAAAACGAAATTCGGCCTTTCCATACTCGTTATCGCTCATACGCCGAAACGAGATGTTGTCCGGCCGCTCGTGCTTAACGATATGCAGGGTTCGAAGGCGATCGCTAATTTTGCGGACAGTGTTTTTGCGATCGGACAAAGCCGTGCCGATGCATCTGAGAGGTATCTGAAACAGATAAAGGCACGCAGTTCGGCAATGTTCTTCGGGCCGCAGCATATGCCGATCTTTTGCTTAAAAAAGATAAACGGCAATTTTCTGGGTTTGGAATTCAGGCGTTTCGCGCCGGAATCGGAGATGCTCCGCGAAACGGCGAATTCGCTCGCCTGGGAAATGATAAACAAGATCAAAGCCATGAGCGACGAAGGCTTGTCTATCCGAAAGATCGCCGAGCAAATGGCAATGTCAAAAACGGCCGTGCATCGCTATCTGCAAATGTGGCAGCCGGAGTCCGAACCGGAAAAAGACGCGACCGAAACAGAAGAAGTAGATAAGAAAGATGACAAATGGAAAAATCCCTATTATTTTCCGGGGCGGGAGGAATATAACGAGGAGCGGGATTCGCCGCGATTTAATAAAAGCGATTATGCGAACTGGCCGCCCGAACTTGTGAGGGAATATTATCTGTTGGAGTGTGCCGCAGCGGCCGCCAGAGAAGCCTACCTGAAAACCGGCGTAGCGCCGAAGCTCTGTGAGAACGTGCAATATCGCGAATTTAAGGAATCTTTAAAACAGTAAGGCCGAAAGCCCGAGTTCTGCAGATCCGCCGGAAGATGCACAGATCGTTGGGATCAGATAATGACAGCGATGACGATATGGCCGAACCGGCGAAGAAAATGTTTTAGAGAAAGAACCTCAGCTTAGATCGGCACGCGACGGCTACGGACGCGAAATATTTATAGAGACCGAAGACGAAAAAGGCGAGCCGCTCGTCTGGTACCAATACGACCAAAACGGCACGAAATATCGGAAAAAACGAACAAGCAGCGGAATAAATGTCGAAACCTTTCCAAGATGTACTAAAGAGCAAACCGATCGAAAGCATCGCAGCAGAACTGTTCCATTCCGAGGCGGATAAAAAAGGTCATTAGACAAATCTGATCTTGTTTGACGGTTCGTATATTCGATCATCAAGCTGTGGAGCCGCTCAGACTTTTGGCTCGGCTCAACAATTATTTTTCAAAACAGCCGCGTTTCGACTTGACAGTAAATTACTAAAATCATAATATCTAGAGTTTCGGACTTTGACGGTTCGTCCTGCGTTGTGTTTTAGGAATAGAACACGCTGCAGAAGTTTGAAAGTTGAAACAGGAATTGTTGCGTAAACGGGATGTCCAACATCTTCGGGCCAAGTTGATTCACTTCTATTTAGTGCCACGCTACAGCAAAGTTACTTCTTTTGAAGCAGTTTTAATTAGTTTAATTTAGCGAGACAAGTAACCGCTTGTGCTAACTGCCGGATTTATTCGGAAAGAGTCAGGTTTGGTGGTTACTTTTGCCTTTTGGAGAGTAGGCAACAAACCAGAGTTTGTTGGACTTATATAAAGATAGGAATAAAGAATGCCGACTATTAATCAATTAGTTCGCAAAGGACGCAAGAAGGTTCAATACAAAACGGCCAGCCCGGCTTTGCAGGCAAATCCGCAAAAGCGCGGAGTTTGCACGCGTGTTTACACATCGACCCCGAAAAAACCTAATTCGGCTCTTCGTAAAGTCGCTCGTGTCCGCCTGACAAACCAGATCGAAGTTACTACATATATTCCGGGTATCGGACATAACTTGCAGGAACACTCGATCGTTCTTATTCGCGGCGGCCGTGTAAAGGATCTTCCGGGTGTTCGTTACCACGTTATCCGCGGAACGCTTGATGCCTCCGGCGTCGCGAACCGAAACCAGTCCCGTTCGAAATACGGTGCGAAACGTCCGAAAGGAGCGAAGTAATTATTTATTCCAGATCTCAGATTCCAGATCAGGAATCGAATTTGGAATCAGATATTCTGATAACTTGGAATTTAGTTATGGCTAGAAGAAGAGTTGCAAGCAGAAGAGAAGTATTGCCGGATCCGATCTACAACAGTGTTGTGGTTACGAAATTTATTAACGGCATGATGTGGCAGGGCAAAAAAACGACCGCCGAAGACATTTTCTATAAAGCTATGGAAAAGATCGGCGAAAAAACCGGCGAAGAACCGCTGAAAGTCTTTAAGAAAGCTCTCGACAATGTCGCACCGACTTTGGAAGTTAAATCACGCCGTATCGGCGGAGCGACTTACCAGGTTCCGCTCGAGGTCACTAAAGACCGCCGCAATACGCTTGCGATTAGATGGATTGTTACGAACGCGCGTAACCGCAGCGAAAAAACGATGACGCGACCGATTGGTCGGCGAAATACTCGATTCAACCAGCGGACGCGGCGGAGCCGTTAAGAAAAAGGACGACGTCCACCGTATGGCCGAAGCAAACAAAGCGTTTGCTCATTATAGATTTTAGTTTTTAGAAATAAGGGCCAAGTGACAAGGGAAGAGATTTTTCCCGTAGGCCTGAAAACTTGTCACTAGTTATATGGCAAACATTAGCTTAGACAAATACAGAAACATCGGCATTATGGCCCATATCGACGCGGGTAAAACCACGACGACGGAGCGCATTCTGTTCTATACGGGTGTTTCGCACAAGATCGGCGAAGTTCACGAAGGAACGGCGACGATGGACTGGATGGAGCAGGAGCAAGAACGCGGAATCACGATCACGTCCGCTGCGACCACATGTTTCTGGAAACGAAACAACAACGAACACCGCATCAATATTATTGATACGCCGGGCCACGTCGATTTCACGATGGAAGTCGAACGTTCGCTTCGTGTGCTTGACGGTGCGGTATGTGTATTCGACGGCGTTGCAGGCGTTGAGCCGCAATCTGAAACAGTTTGGCGTCAAGCCGATAAATATGGAGTTCCGCGAATTTGTTTCATTAATAAACTCGATCGTGCCGGTGCTTCTTTTGAGCGTTCGTTCGATTCGATCGGAAAACGCCTCGGTGCAAATGCCGTGGCTATTCAAATTCCGGTCGGAGCCGAAGAGAATCTAAAAGGTGTTATAGACCTTCTTTCAATGAAAGCACTTATTTGGAATGACGAAACCAAAGGCGCGAAATACGACGTTACAGAAATTCCGGCAGACTTCTCGATGATGCGAAAGCTGCCCGCGAAATTATTGGTCGAAGCGATCTCGGCGATCGATGACGATCTGATGGATGAAATACCTCGAAGGCGAAGACATCAGCGAAGCGGAACTCCGCAAAGCACTTCGTCAAGGGAACGATCGATCTTAAAATTGTGCCGGTCGTTACCGGTTCGGCTTTCAAGAATAAAGGCGTTCAAACGCTGCTTGATGCTGTTATTGATTTTCTCCCGAGCCCGCTTGATATTCCCGCGATCCAAGGCGTCAATCCTGACAACGATGAGGTCGAATCCCGCGAAGCAGATCCGAAAGCGCCGTTTTCCGGACTCGTTTTCAAACTTATGGCCGACAAACATTTGGGACAGCTCGCTTTTGTGCGTATTTATTCGGGAACGGTCACATCAGGTTCGTATGTTCTGAACACGATCAAAGATTCAAAAGAACGCGTCGGACGTTTGATGCTCATGCACGCAAACAAACGCGAAGATTTGGAAACGGCTTCGGCCGGCGAGATCGTTGCGATCGGCGGTATGAAAAACGTCACGACCGGCGACACGGTTTCGCGATGAATCGAAGCCGATCGTGCTCGAATCGATGGAATTTCCGGATCCGGTCGTCCGCGTTGCGGTCGAACCGAAAACTCGTGCCGATCAAGATAAAATGGGCATTGCGCTTAATCGTCTTGCACAAGAAGATCCGACTTTCCAGGTTTCGACACGATCACGAAACAGGTCAAACGATCATCGCCGGAATGGGCGAACTTCACCTCGAGATCATCGTTGATCGCATGAAGCGTGAATTCAGCGTCGAAGCGAACGTCGGTAAACCGCAGGTTGCCTATCGCGAAACGATCACGATACCGGCACCGGGTAAAGAAATATTTAAGAAACAATCGGGCGGTCGCGGTCAATTTGGCCACGTCGAACTCGAGATCGAACCGGCTCCGGGCGAAGGCTTTGTATTTGAAGACAAGATCACCGGCGGCGCGATTCCGCGTCAGTTTATCAAACCGGTTTCGGAAGGCATCAAAGACGCAATGCGTCGCGGTTTCGTTGCGGGATATGAGCTTGTGGATATTAAAGCGTCTCTCGTTTTCGGTTCGTATCACGAAGTCGATTCGGATGAGCGTTCATTCCATATCGCCGGCAGTCTTGCGTTTCAGGACGCATTGAAAAAAGCAAAACCGATTCTGCTCGAACCGATCATGAAGGTCGAAGTTGTTACGCCGGAAGAATATATGGGAGCCGTAACGGCGATCTTAACAGACGCCGCGGACAGATCGAAAAAATGGAACCGCGTCCGGGCAATGTGTCGGTTGTAACGGCATATGTGCCGCTTTCGGAAATGTTCGGATACACGACAGATCTGCGTTCATCGACGCAGGGCCGTGCGACCTCAAGCATGCATTTTGAACGATATGAGAAGCTCCGCGAAATGTTGCGGAAGAAATTATCGCCAAAGTTAAGGGAGCAAGTAATTAAAAAGAGAACACTATTTTTAGAGAGAAAGCTATGAGCAAAGAGAAATTCGACAGAAGCAAACCGCATGTGAATATCGGGACGATCGGGCACGTTGATCACGGGAAGACGACGTTGACGGCGGCGATCACGAAAGTTATGAGCGAAGCATAATCCGAAGATGACTTCAGGTACGAGATTTCAGTTCGATCGACAATGCACCGGAAGAGAAGGCACGCGGAATCACGATTGCGACATGCGCACGTTGAATATGAGACGCCTAATCGCCACTATGCACACGTTGATTGTCCGGGACACGCCGATTATGTGAAGAATATGATCACGGGTGCGGCACAGATGGACGGAGCTATTCTGGTAGTTGCCGCAACGGACGGACCGATGCCGCAGACACGAGAGCACATTTTGCTCGCACGTCAGGTCGGCGTTCCGTCGATGGTCGTATTTATGAACAAAGTGGATATGGTCGATGACGAAGAACTTCTCGAACTCGTCGAGATGGAGATCAGAGAACTGTTGTAGCTTCTTATGAATTTCCGGGCGATGACATTCCTGTTATTCAGGGATCGGCACTCAAAGCACTCGAAGGCGATGCGGCATGGGAACCGAAGATCGACGAATTGATGCAGGCGGTTGATGATTACATTCCGACACCTGCAGCGAGATACCGACAAACCGTTCCTGATGCCGGTCGAAGATATCTTCACGATTCAGGGACGCGGAACGGTCGCAACGGGACGTATCGAACGCGGGATGATCAATGTCAACGAACCGGTCGAGATCGTCGGGATCAAAGACACGCAGAATCTCGGTCTGTCACGGGCGTCGAGATGTTCAAGAAGCTTCTTGATCGAAGGAATGGCAGGCGACAATGTCGGATTATTGCTGAGAGGCGTCGAGCGAAAAGAGATCGAACGCGGACAGGTTATCGCCAAACCGGGCACGATCACACCGCATACGAAGTTCAAAGCGGAAGCATATGTTCTGACAAAAGAAGAAGGCGGACGCCACACACCGTTCTTTACGGGATACCGGCCGCAGTTCTATTTCAGAACAACGGATGTAACAGGTGTTGCACATCTTCCGGCCGGAGTAGAGATGGTCATGCCGGGCGACAACATCCAGATGGAGATCGAACTGATCGCACCGATCGCGATGGAAAAAGGACTGCGCTTCGCCATCCGCGAAGGCGGCCGAACAGTCGGTGCCGGAACCGTTTCGGAAATTGTTCAATAGTTAAATAGTCAGCGAGCGATAGGCTAGAGCTTATCGCTTGCAGCTAATTGCTAAAATTATGTTAAACGAAAAAATTCGCATTAAGCTAAAAGCATACGATCACCGTGTCCTTGATCAATCAACGCAAGAGATCGTCGAAACAGCAAAACGCACAGGCGCAAGGATCGCGGGTCCGATACCGCTTCCGACCATCAAAAATAAATGGACCGTTTTGCGTTCGCCGCACGTTGATAAAAAATCGCGTGAGCAGTTTGAGATCAGAACGCACAAACGCTTGATGGACATTCTCGATCCGACCGCCGAAACGGTGGACGCATTGATGAAACTGGATTTACCGGCCGGCGTTGATGTAGAGATCAAAGCATTTGGTAAGAATTAGTTGACTGAGTTTGCCGAGTTCGCAGAGTTTGTCGAGTCAAGTGCGACTCAGCCGACTCGCTAAACTCCGCCAACTCGCGGAACTTAAAAGTTATGATTAACGGAATCATTGGTAGAAAAATGGGAATGACGCAGCTCTTTGCTGAAGACGGAACCGTAACACCGGTAACTGTCATCAAAGCCGGGCCGTGCGTTGTTGTGCAAACGAAAAGTGCTGCCGGCAGCGACGGTTATAATGCCGTTCAGCTTGGTTTTGTCGAAGATAAGCCGGTTCAGCTTAAAAATGTGACGAAGCCGCTGCGCGGACACTTTGAAAAAACCGGCGGCGGACTTCCGCCAACGCGTGTTTTGCGTGAGCTGATAATGAGCGACGCACCCGAAGCCGCGATCGGCGATCAGGTCAAAGTTGATCTTTTTGCGGACGGCGACAAGATCGAAGTCATCGGCAAATCGAAAGGTAAAGGCTTTGCGGGAACGATCAAGCGCCACAAATTTTCACGCGGTCCTGAATCGCACGGTTCGATGAACGTCCGTGCACCGGGTTCGATCGGCCAATCGGCATATCCTTCGCGAGTTATTAAAGGTACGAGTTCTTCGGGACACATGGGCGATGCCCGCGTTACCGTCAGAGGGCTTACGGTCGCAAAGGTTGATGCGGAAAACAATTTGTTGATGGTTCGCGGTGCAGTACCGGGACCGAATGGTGCTCTTGTAGTTGTAAAAGAAAAGCAAGAACTAAAGGATTGGATGAAAGAGATTATGCCTACCGTAAAGGTTCGCAATTTAAAGAATAAGGAAGTTGGCGAAGTCGAGCTTTCAGATGCCGTTTTCGGTGCAGATCTGAATGAAGCTTTGATCCACGCGGCTGTCATGAATTATCTGGCAAACGGCCGCCAAGGTACGTCTGCAACGAAAACGCGCGGAAATGTGTCGGGTTCGGGCAGAAAGCTTTGGAAGCAGAAAGGAACCGGACGTGCTCGCGTTGCGAGTTTGCGTTCGCCGCTATGGAAAGGCGGCGGTAACGTTCACGGTCCGCAGCCGCGCGATTGGTCATACAAAATGCCCAAGAAAATGCGCCGCGGAGCTCTGCGTTCGGCTCTTTCCGAAAGACTTCGCGAAGGCAACCTGATCATCATCGATGAATTCGGTATCGCAAATCCGAAAACCCGCGAATTTCTCGGGGCGGTCGGAACGCTGGCTTTGTCCGATGACAATAAAAAAGCGACAAAGATGCTGATCATTGATTCGCTCGATAATACGAATCTGATCCTGTCGTCGCGAAACGTAAAGAAAACAAAGGTCACGAATAGCTTCGGCCTGAACATTTACGACATCATTTATCACGAAAAACTGCTCATTTCGAAAACTGCGGTTGCCGAGCTAAATGAATTGCTCGATCCGAAACGTGAATCGGGTAAGTTCGAAGCGGCAGAAACAGAAGCGGCACCGAAGGCAAAAGCAAAGAAAACCGCTAAGCCGAAAGCCGAAAAGGCAGAAAAGGCCGCAAAGCCAAAGGCTGAAAAAGCTGCGAAGCCAAAAGCTGAGAAAGCTGAAGCAGTAGAGACCAAAGAGGAGGCGACCGACAATGAGTAATATTGGTGTATGGGACGTTTTGAAGTCGCCCGTTGTTACAGAAAAAAGCGTTATCCTCAAAGAAGAATCGACCGAAGAGAACGAAGACCGCAAGGCCGGACAGGTTTTGACATTCCGCGTTGACCGCAAAGCGGCGAAACCGGAGATCAAAAAGGCCGTCGAAGAGATCTTTAATGTAAAGGTCGCGAAAGTGCGAACCGTTCAGTACGAAGGCAAAATGAAACGCCGCGGACGCCAGGAAGGACGGCGAGCCAATTGGAAAAAGGCTTACGTTACCTTGAAGAAAGGCGAACCGATGGTCGATTACGCAGAAGCTATCTAGTGAATGGTAAATAGTAAATCGTAAATACACATTTCTATTTACTATTACCGATTAACGATTGACTGAATTATTATGGGAATCAAAAGATTAAAACCGACATCACCGGCACGCCGCTATCAGACATATCTGACGCGCGATGAATTGACGCCGGGAGCAGCACCCGAAAAATCGCTGCTTGAACCGAAAAAGAGGATCTCGGGACGAAATAACGACGGACGTATCACTGTTCGGCGACGCGGCGGCGGACACAAGCGTTTTTATCGCATTATCGATTTCAAACGCAATAAAGCCGGCATTCCGGGACGCGTTTCCCAGATCGAATACGATCCGAACCGTTCGGCTCACATCGCCTTGATCACTTATCTTGACGGCGAAAAGCGTTACATTCTGGCTCCGGTCGGATTAAAGCTCAATTCTATGGTTTTGAGCGGGCCTGACGCTGATATTTTGCCGGGCAATGCGTTGCCGATCAAGAACATCCCGCTCGGAACAGAAGTTCATAATATCGAACTTCGTCCGGGAAAAGGCGGCCAGATGGTTCGTTCGGCAGGCGGTTTTGCACAGATCGTTGCTAAAGAAGGCGATCACGCACAGCTTAGAATGCCTTCGGGCGAAGTTCGCCGCGTACCTGTTGTCTGTATGGCAACGGTTGGCCAGGTCGGAAACACGGAACACGAAAATGTTTCGCTTGGTAAAGCCGGCCGTTCACGCTGGATGGGCAAACGTCCGAAAGTTCGCGGCGTAGCCATGAACCCGGTCGATCACCCGCACGGTGGTGGTGAAGGTAAAACGTCAGGCGGACGTCATCCCGTAACACCTTGGGGACAGCCGACCCGCGGATATAAAACGCGACGCAACAAACGCACGGACAATATGATCGTGAGAGATCGTAGGAGGAAGTAAATTTTGAATTCCACATTCCACATTCCACATTACGGAATTTGGGATCTGAAATCTGAAATCTGAGATTAAGATTATGCCACGTTCATTAAAAAAAGGACCGTTCATTGATTTGAGTGTACAGAAAACCGTTCAGCGGATTCTCGAAGGCGGAAAGAAACCGCCTGCGATCAAAACCTGGTCGCGACGTTCGACGATCTCGCCGGATATGGTCGGATTGACATTCGGTGTGCACAACGGCAAACGCCACATTCCGGTGTTTGTAACAGAAAATATGGTCGGACATAAATTGGGCGAATTTTCGCCAACGAGATTGTTCAAAGGCCACCCTGGAACCAAAGCGGAGAAGATGGCGAAGAGGAAGTAAATCGTAAATGGTAAATGGTAAATAGAAAAGACACGGATCTTGCTACTTACGATTGACCATTCACCATTGACTAAATATATGGAAGCGATAGCAAAAACAAAATATTTGAAAGGTTCGCCGCGAAAGGCGCGTCTTGTGATCGATATGATCCGCGGGCGAAATGTTTCGCAGGCTCTTTCGATCTTGAAATTTACGGACAAGCGTGCCGCCGATCCGATCGCGAAATGCCTTAATTCGGCTATCGCAAATGCGACCTATACTGCCGAACAGCAGAATGTTGCGATCGATCCTGACGGACTTTGGGTCAAAACGTGTTTCGTTGATATGGGCCCGACGAAAATCGCCGACGTGTTCGTCCGGCTCCGCAGGGTCAGAGCGTATCGCGAACAGCGGCATTATTGTCACATCACGATCGAACTGACGAGCGAAGAAAGAGTTTTGAACGAGAAAGAGCAGAAGCGAGCTGATGCGGCGGCAAAAGCCGAAGGCAATAAAGCCAAAGCTCCGAAAAAATCGGCAAAGAAAGCCGATGCTCCGAAAGCTGAGAAAAAAGCAAAAGCCAAGGTAGAAACACCTGAAGCTCCTGAAGCTGCACCTGATGCGCCGAATGGCGACACGCAGCCGACAGCCGCAGAAAGCGCTGTTGAAAATAAAGAAGCGGTCAAAGCCGATATTGCTGATGCAAAAGATGCATCAACGCAAACTCCGGCTGAAATGAACGCTGAAAAACCTGCCGACGATAAAATGCAGGATATCAACGAGGAGCTCGAAAAGCAGTAGGTATATTTTATGGGACAGAAAGTTCATCCGTACGGATTTAGAGTCGGTTACAACAAAGATTGGCACTCGCATTGGTTTGCAAAACACGATTTTGCTAAATACCTTGCCGAAGATCTCGAACTCAAACGAGATCTGAAAAAGCGTTTTATGGGCGGCGGCGTTTCGCATATCGATATCGAACGCGCGGCCAACACGGTTTCGAAGATTATTATCTATACCGCGCGTCCCGGGAATCATCATCGGTCGAAAAGGTACAGAGATCGAAAAACTTCGAAGAAGATTTTTCGAAAAAGACCGGACGCGAAGTTCATTGATCTCGATTCAGGAAATCCGGCATCCGGAATTGAACGCTCAGCTTCAAGCCGAAAAAATCGCACAACAACTCGAAAAGCGTATCGCTTTTCGCCGTGCGATGAAAAAGACGATGGAAGAATCGCAGCGTTTCGGAGCACAAGGCATCAAAGTTATGTTCGCCGGACGTTTGAACGGAGCCGAAATCGCACGTACCGAATGGTCGCTGGAAGGCAGCTTGCCGCTGCACACTTTGCGAGCCGATATTGATTACGGATTTGCGGAAGCTTTGACAACATTCGGGATCATCGGCGTAAAATTTTGGATCTATCGCGGAGAAATTCTTGATCCGAACGCTTCGATGGCTCGCGGAACGACGACCGATCCGATGAACGAAGTAAAGGTCGAACGCGGAGCACGCGACAGACGGCCGCGTCGCGACAGAGGCGATCGATAATAGAAGATAATTTTTTCCAAGATTCCGATTTGTGGGATTTGGATCTGAAGATAGAGGTTAGATAAGTTATGTTAATGCCGAAAAAGGTCAAGCACCGCAAAGTGATGAAAGGCCGCATGCGCGGAAAAGCCACGCGCGGCGAAAAACTAAACTTTGGTGACTTTGGACTTGAAAACTTTAGAAGCAGGCTGGATCACCGACCGCCAGATCGAAGCGGCTCGTATCGCGATGACCCGTCATGTCAAACGCGGCGGAAAGATCTGGATCCGCATGTTTCCCTGACAAGCCGATCACAAAAAAACCGGCTGAAACCCGTATGGGTAAGGGAAAAGGTGCACCGGATCACTGGGTTGCCGTCGTCAAACCGGGACGGATTATGTATGAAATTCAAGGCGTGGAGGAAGATTTGGCACGCGAAGCTTTGCGCCTTGCGGCACAAAAGCTTCCGATCAAAACGAAATTTGTGACCCGTGCCGATCTCGAAGGAGGCATTGTTTAGAAAATGAAACGTAAAGAACAAATCGACCAACTTCGCGACATGAGTCTCGAGGAATTACGTGAACAAGCCGATGCTTTGAAAGAATCACTGTTTCGACTGAAGTTTCGCAAAACACTGGGCGTTGGCGATACGGTCGCTGATATTCGTCGCGAGAAGAAAACTTTGGCACGAGTTTTTACACTGATCTCGGCAAAAGAATCAGAAGCAAAAAAGGCGACAAGCATAGGGCTTGAAAAAGTAAAATGCCAAAAAAGAAGACAGACGAGGTCGAAGAAACGACCGAAATAAAAGCTGAGAACGCAGCGGAAACCGCCGAAGAAACGGTAGAAGCCGCCGCCGAAACCGCACCCGAAGCAACGGAAGCTGCTGCGGAAACCGCCGAAGAGCCGAACGAGAAAAAAGCCGCTCCGAAAAAAGCGAAAGCTGATGCGGAAAAGAAACCGGCAAAGGCTAAAGCTGCGAAAAAGCCGGCGAAAAAAGCTACGGAAGGCGATGAAGCACCTGCTCTGAATAAGGGCAAGCGAATGGAGAAGATCGGCGTTGTAGCATCGGACAAAATGACGAATACCGTCACCGTTCGCGTTGACCGTTTGGTCAAACATCCGATTTACCGCAAATACGTTCGCAAGCGAAAGAAATTTATGGCGCACGATGAACTCGGATCCAAGATCGGAGACAAAGTACGCATCGTCGAAACACGACCGATGTCCGCAAGAAAGCGGTGGCGTGTAATTGAAATTATTCAAAAGGCAGAAAGATAGTTTTTTAGAGTTTTTAGAGTTGTGAGTTCATAGAGTGATGGAGTTCGTAGGATTAGAAACTCACAACTCAACAAACTCTGAAACTCGATGAACTCGTTAACGGAGTAAAAGTTATGATTCAGATGCAGACCTCTTTGACGGTCGCTGACAATTCGGGTGCAAAACGTGTGGTGATGATCGCGCCGATCGGCGGTTCGACAGCAAAGATCGCACGTCTTGGCGACAAGATCAAAGTAACGGTCAAAGAAGCGGCACCGGACGGCACGGCCAAAAAAGGTAAAGTTTACAACGCGGTGATCGTGAGAACGCGTAAAGAAATCCGACGTAAAGACGGAACGTATATCCGATTTGACGAAAATGCAGCAGTTCTTATCAAGGACGACAACACGCCGGTTGGAACACGCGTTTTCGGCCCGGTCGCACGTGAATTGCGAGAGAAGAACTTTATGAAGATCGTGACCTCGCACCGGAGGTTATTTAAGAGATGAAAGCGCGCAAAGAAAGGAACAATCAAAAGTAAGATAAAGCGCGGCGATCAAGTCGTTTTTATAGCGGGCAAAGAATATAACCGCTTTGATGCCGACGGCAAACGCCAGCCTTATCGCGGAAAGGTAATCGCGGTCGATGCCGCGAAACGGAAAGCTCAAGATCGAAGGCGCGATGATAGTTAAACGTCACCGCAAAGCGAGTTCCGCAGATGAATATCGAAGGCGGAATCCATGGAACAGGAAGCTTGGGTAAATGCTTCGAACGTCGCGCTGATCGATCCGGAAACCGGCAAACCGACCCGCGTGAAATACGAAATTCGTGACGGCGAAAAAGTTCGCGTCGCAAAAAGCGGAAAAGTTATTCCCTCGGCGAAATCCTTCAAAATGAAGGCCGAGCCCAAGGAAACCGAAGAAGTAGAAGAAGCAGAAGTAAGTTTGAGGTTTGGTAATGCCCGATAACGAGCAGGTCCCAAACAATGGTAGGCAAACAAAATGGCAAGACTTAAAAGATAAATATAGAAAAGAGATCGCACCGGCGATCGCCAAAGAATTCGGGATCAAAAACCCGATGGCGATCCCGCGTATCGAAAAGATCGTCGTCAATATGGGTATCGGCGAAGCGATCAGCAACGCGAAGATTCTGGACTCCGCAACAGAGGAACTAAAGTCGATCACCGGACAAAAGCCTGTAATAACCAAAGCGAAAAAATCGATCGCGGCATTTAAGCTGCGTCAGGGAATGAGCATCGGCACGATGGTCACGCTTCGCGGCGACCGTATGTATGAATTTCTTGATCGCCTGATCTCCGTCGCTCTGCCGCGTGTACGCGATTTTCGCGGAATCTCAGGCAAAGCTTTTGACGGCCGCGGTAATTATACGCTCGGAATTCGCGAACAATTGATCTTTCCGGAAATTGATTTTAATAAAGTTGATAAAACCCGCGGAATGAACATTTCGATCGTTACCACGGCAAAGACCGACGAACAAGCCCGTTCGCTTCTGAAATCAATGGGGATGCCGTTTAGGCAGTAACAGAAAAAAGAATATGGCAAAGATCAGTAAAGTAGTTAAAAACAAAAGCGAAAAGAAAGTAGCAGCTTATGCGCCGATCGGCGTGCGGCTGGAAAAAGATCATCAACAATCCCGAAATCGACTGTTGAAGAAGTCGATGCGGCGGTTGTCAAACTGCAGAAAATGCCGCGGGATGCAAGTCCGATCCGAGTTCGTAACCGATGTTCGCAAACCGGCCGACACGCGGTTATCTGAGAAAATTTGGTGTTTCTCGGATTGCTTTACGCGAACTCGCTCTCGAAGGACAAATTCCCGGAGTTGTTAAATCAAGTTGGTAGAATTTGGATTGCAATTCAAGATTCCGGATTCCAGATCAATTTTGGAATTCGAATCCGGAATATGAAATTATTAACGGAGTAAAATAGTAATGACAGATCCAATAGCCGACATGCTTACGCGAATTCGCAATGCGATCGCAGCGAATCATCCGCGTGTAGATATTCCCGGTTCAAAATTGAAGATGGAAGTCGCGCGAATCTTGAAAGAAGAAGGTTACATCAACAGCTTTTGCGACCATGGGCGAAGGCGTTAAATATATGATCCGCGTATTTTTGCGGTACGACGCGAAAGGCACGTCCTCGATCACGCATTTGTGAGAGTTTCGCGTCCGGGCAGAAGAGTTTATGTCGGCGCAGGCGAAATACCGAAAGTTTTCGGCGGTTACGGAATCAATATCGTATCGACCTCGAAAGGCTTGATGAGCGGAAAGAACGCTCGAAGCGAAAACATCGGCGGCGAGATTCTAGCAGAGGTTTATTAACCGATCTGCATGGAACGCGGTCATCATAAGGCTGACGAACACGCACGATCAAGGAATATGAGGAAATTATGTCACGAGTAGGAAAAAAACCGATAACGATACCGTCCGGTGTAACGGTAACGATCAACGATACCGGACTTGAGGTCAAAGGCCCGAAAGGATCGCTTTCGACGCCGGTGCCGAAAGGTGTTGAAATTTACGCAGGACGAAGGAACCTTGACCGCAGAACGCTCAGACGAAAGCTTTGCCGCGTTTCACGGCTTGGCGAGAGCTTTGCGAACAATGCAGTTGTCGGCGTTACCGAAGGCTTCAAGCAGGAAATGGACCTTGTCGGTGTTGGTTATAAGGCTGAGGTTCAAGGCAACAAGATTATTTTCGCTCTCGGATATTCACATCCGATCGAATATCCTTTGCCTGCATGGGATCGAAGCAAAGACGGAACGTGTGAACACGAAAACGTCGATCACTCAATATCAATTGACGATCACCTTAACGGTATCGATAAACAATTGCTTGGCCAGGTCGCGGCGGAACTTCATCGCCTGCGCAAACCCGATGCATATAAAGGCAAGGGCGTTCGTTATGCTGACAGGATTACAAACTCAAGGCCGGCAAAACCGGTAAATAAGGACCGGTAGGAATTAATTAACGAATAGCGAGATTCATTATGGGATAGAAAAGAGTAAGGCAGATATTAGCCGCGGAGTTCACAGCCGCATCCGAAAGAAAGTTCACGGCACAGCCGAACGTCCGAGACTTGCGGTATTTCGCAGTTGAACCACATTTACGCTCAGGTCATCGATGACATAAGCGGAAAAACTTTGGCGGCGGCTTCGACGACCGAAAAAGATTTTGGCGGCAAAGTCAGGCGGCAATATCTAAGCAGCCGAAGAAGTCGGCAAAACTATCGCCGAACGCGCGCAATCGGCAGGCGTTTCGAGGTGGTCTTTGATCGTGGCGGTTATGTTTATCACGGACGTGTCAAAGCATTGTCGATGCAACCCGCGAGGCGGGATTGAATAAAAACGAAACGGAAGCCAAAGGCCGAAGCACGGATAAAAAAGATGAATAATAATCAAAGAATTTCTCCGAACGGATTGCTTCTGAAAGACCAGTTGATTCTCGATCAATCGAGTCACGAAAGTGGTCAAAGGCGGTAAAAATATGTCGTTTGCCGCTTTGTTGTTGTTGGCGATGAAGCCGGACATGTTGGATTCGGAACCGGTAAAGCAAAAGAAGTTCCGAACGCTATCAAAAAAGCGGTCGAATCGGCAAAGAACAATTTGATTCGTGTTCCGCTTATCGATGGAACACTTCCGCATCGAGCTGATCGGCGAATACGGCGCAGGCCGCGTTCTCCTGAAACCGGCAGCCGAAGGTACAGGCGTTATTGCCGGCGGTGCGGTTCGATTCGGTTCTGCAGATCGCTCGGCGTTCACAATGTGCGTACGAAGATCCTTGGTTCAAGCAACAATCACAACGTCATCCGCGCAACCTTTAACGGTTTGATGCGTATGAAAGATCCGATCGAAGTTGCCCGCCTTCGCGGCAAATCAGGTCGAAGAATTGGTATAAACGATCGGCGGCCAAAGCCGCCTGATACGACTTAATATAAAGATCATGGCAAAGAAAACTGAACAAGATAAAAGCGGAACGATCACTATCCAATATTATAGGAGCTCGATTGGCTATTCGAAAAAACAGAAAACGATTGTCAGAGCGTTGGGCATTACGAAACTCAACCAAACCGTTTCGCGTGAAGATACGCCGGCAATGCGCGGCATAGTCGCGAAAGTTCCGCATTTGCTGCGGATCGTTGACTAGTAATTATTTGATTTGATACGCGTTAGCGGGTCAGAGGAAAAGAAAATGGCATTATCATTAAACAATCTTAAGCCGGCAAAAGGCTCGACACATAAGAAAGAAACGCGTTGGCCGCGGTCCCGGTTCGGGACTCGGTAAAACAGCCGGCCGCGGACACAAGGGCCAGAAATCGCGCTCGGGTTACAGCAGCCGTCCGGGTTTCGAAGGCGGACAGATGCCTTTGCAGCGTCGTTTGCCGAAACGCGGATTTACTAATATCTTTAAAAAAGAGTGGATCGAGGTCAGCCTGGCGAAAATCGAAGCGAGCTTTAACGCCGGCGACGAAATTACGCCGGAGTTGCTTCATGAACGCGGCCTTATTAAAAAGGCAAAGCATGACCTTGTAATTTTAGGCACGGGCGACCTGACGAAAGGTTTTAAGGTTTCGGCTCACCGATTTACAAAAACGGCTAAAGCAAAGATCGAAGCAGCCGGCGGAACAGCAACAATTATTGAAAAAGCCGCCGCCGCTGAAGCTTAATTTTACTAACGATCTTTTTACTGTTTGCTTGATCCGTCCGCCAAATTAGACAATTTGGTGTTTGAGGAATTTTATGGAGAAGTTCTTTACCGCAATCCAGAATATGTTCAAGGTCCCGGAGCTCCGGCTGCGTATATTTTTTACGCTCGGCGCTTTTGGCGGTCTATCGTTTGGGAGCGCACGTAACGGCTCCCGGAATTGATAAGGTTCGTCTCGAACAAGTTTGGGCCGATGTCGCGGGAACGCTTCTCGGTATTCTCGATCTATTTTCAGGCGGAAATTTCCGCACGATCTCGGTGTTCGCTCTTGGCGTTACGCCGTATATTACAGCGTCGATCATTATGCAGCTGATGCCGGTGCTTTCACCTGCGGTCAAAAAGATCCAGGAAGAAGGCGAAGTCGGCCGTCAGCGTTTGAATCAATGGACGCGTTATATGACCGTCGCGCTTTGTGCGATCCAAACATTCTTTGTCGCGACATGGCTGCATAAGAACGGCATTATCCCTGAGACCTGGTGGGCAACGGCGATGATCGTCGTAACGCTTACGACCGGAACGATCTTTGTTATGTGGCTCGGTGAACAGATCACCGAACGCGGAGTCGGCAACGGTATTTCGCTTTTGATCTTCGCAGGTATCATCATTGGATTGCCGCGAGCGGTCATTCAGGTAACGGACCGCGTGCGTGCCGGCGACGCCATGCAGACGCTCGGTGTATTGTTCCTTATAGCGATACTTGTTGGGCTGATAGCTTTCATTGTTTATGTCGAATCGGCGAGGCGGAACATTCCCGTCACATACGCCAGTAGGCGTGTCGGCAGCCAGACATTTCAGGGCCAGGAAACCAGCCTTCCGCTGAAGATCAATATGGGCGGTGTTATTCCGGTCATTTTTGCTTCGTCGGTTTTGGCGATGCCGCAGACCTTGTTTGCCGCGTTCCCGGCCGATCCGGCGAATCCGAATTCGACGTGGAGCAAGATATACGCGTTCTTTCAACAGTTTCACGGCGGCGATCCGTATTACGAACTCGTATTCATTTCACTGATCGTTCTGTTCACGTTCTTTTACATTACGATCATTTTTAATACCGACGAGGTCAGCGACAATCTTCGTAAACACGGCGGATTTATTGCGGGAATACGTCCGGGTGCTCCGACCGCGGAATATTTAAATTCGATCATGACCCGTCTGACGACGGTCGGTGCGATCTATCTCGCACTTGTTGCGTTCATTCCGCAGATAATGTTGAGCGGTTTCCGCGTTGCTCGTTTGCCGTTCATCGGTGAGCGGTTGGATGCGTTCTTGTCGTCAACTCCGGGTCTTTCATGGATACCGGTCGGAATGGGCTATAAATTTTATTTTGGCGGAACGTCGCTGCTGATCATCGTCGGCGTTGCGATGGATACCGTCGCTCAGATCGAAGCTCAGCTCGTGATGAAAAATTACGAAGGGTTTCTCGGTGCCGGATCGAATTTACGCGGTCGCCGAAGCAGTTAGGTTTTTAATCCGGCCACAGATCGGCGTGGAATTCGGCTTTTTGAATAGCTGAAGAAAGACGCCGGTTTTGTGGCTTTTAATTTGATGAGCAAGATCATAGTTTTAATTGGAGCTCCGGGAGCGGGCAAGGGAACGCAGGCGAAACTTCTTTCAGAACGCAAAGGCATTCCGCATATTTCAACAGGCGATATGTTTCGCGAAATGAGAACGCTTGATACGCCGCTCGCGAAAGAAGTTCAGGAAATAATGGCTTCGGGTAAGCTCCTTTCCGACGAATTGACTTTTGAGGTCGTTCAGGAAAGAACGTCGCGACCGGATTGTGCGAACGGATACATTTTAGATGGCTATCCGCGTACGGCGGTTCAGGCAGGACAGCTCGAACAGCTTGCCGAAGAGCAGGGCCATGAGATCTTAGCGATCGCCGTCGATGTGCCGAAAACGGAGTTAATGCAGCGGTTGACCGGACGAAGAAGCTGTCCTGTTTGCGGCGAGATATATAATATTTATTCGAAGCCGCCGAAGAACGAAGGTTTTTGCGACTTTCATCCGGAAGCACAGCTTGATCACCGTAAGGACGATAATGAAGAAAGTGTTGCGACGCGCCTTGATACATACGAGCAGAATACGAAACCGCTCGTCGAGCATTACGAAAAATCCGGCCGATTGAAAAAGGTCAACGGCATAGGCGAACTCGAAGATATCTACGCTGAACTCGAGAAGTTGATCTGAGATGCTTCGATCTCTTAGTGCGGCAGCGAAATTTTTATTTGGTTACGAGATGATAATTGCGAAATCCGAAAAAGATCTCGAAAAGATGCGAGCCGTCGGCGAACTGATCGCTGAGGTGCGCGAGTCTTTGCGAACGATGGTCGAACCCGGAATTTCGACAATGGATCTTAATCGAGCCGCCGAAAAAATGATGCGCGACGCCGGTTCGATACCGACCTTTATCGGCTATCACGGATTTCCATATGCGATCTGTGCTTCGGTAAATGACGAGATCGTTCACGGATTTTCAAAGGAAACGCCGCTTGTCGAAGGCGACATCGTTTCGCTCGATATGGCCGCGACGTATCAAGGTTTTGTCGGCGATACGGCGATGACGCTGCCGGTAGGAAAGATCTCCGAAGAGCTCGAACAGCTAATTCGTGTGACAGAAGAATGTCTGGCTTTAGGTATCGAGCAGGCATGTGTCGGGAATCGAATCGGTGATATCGGTTGGGCTGTTCAGCAACACGGCGAAAAATTCGGTTACGGAATCGTTCGAGATTATACCGGCCACGGCATCGGGCGTGCGATGCACGAAGCTCCGCAGATACCGAATTACGGCCGGCAGGGAACTCGGGAAAAGATCAGAGCGGGTTATTGTTTTGCGATCGAACCGATGCTGAATCTCGGAACCGAGCAAACGCGGACGCTCGAAGATAAATGGACGGTCGTTACGCTCGACGGAAAGCCTTCGGCACATGCTGAGCATACGCTCGCGGTAACGGCAGAAGGGCCGGAAATTCTGACACTGACAAAAGCTCAGAAAGCGGAAAGGCTCAAGGCGAAATCGCAAACACCTGCGGGCTGACTTGATAATCGGACAAATTTACGCTAACATTAGCGGTTTGTCCAACTATTCAGCTAGTTGGAAGATAGTTTATGGCTAAAGAAGAAGCGATCGAGGTGACAGCGACAGTGCTCGAAACTTTGCCGAACGCATTGTTCAAAGTGTCCGTAGATGGCAATGAACATGAGGTTTTGGCACATATTTCGGGAAAGATGCGGAAAAATTTTATTCGAATTCTTCCCGGCGACAAAGTTTTAGTTGAGCTTTCGCCCTATGATCTGACACGCGGCCGAATAACTTATCGATATAAATAAGAGGCTGGAATATTATGAAAGTTCGTCCGTCAGTAAAAAAAATGTGCGATAAATGCAAAGTTATTCACCGGAAAGGCATTGTTCGTGTGATTTGTGAAAATCCGAAGCATAAGCAACGGCAGGGATAATTGTGACTCGTGAACTGAGTTCACGAAGATTAAGTTAAGATTTTTTTGGAGAAATTATGGCTCGTGTAGCAGGTGTCGATTTACCGCCGAATAAAAGGGCTCAGATCGGACTAACATATATTTACGGCATCGGAAAAGCTCGTGCGACCGCGATCTTGAACGAAGCAGATATCAGTATCGAATCGAAGATCAAAGATCTGGGTGAAGACGAACTGACAAAGATCCGTGCGATACTCGACCAGCAAGGCAACATCGAAGGTGATCTTCGCAAACGCATTCAGATGGACATCAAACGTTTGATGGACATCGGCTGTTATCGCGGATTGCGTCATCGTCGAAGCCTGCCGGTTCGCGGACAGCGTACTAGAACGAACGGCCGTACACGAAAAGGCCCGCGTAAAGCGGCGGTCGCCAAGAAGAAGGCACCAGGTAAGAAATAGGTTGCAGTTTTCAGTCGTCAGTTGTCAGTTTTATTGCCGACAACGAACTGGCCACTGATCACTGACCACTGAATACTGAATTATGGCAAAAGTAGCTAAGAAGAAAACTTTTAAGAAGAAAGAGAAGAAGAACATTCCGCTCGGGATCGTTCATATCTCTGCTTCATTTAATAACACGCTGATCTCGATCACGGACACGAGCGGCAATTTGATCGCTCAATCCTCATCGGGTGCACGCGGTTTCCGCGGTTCGAGAAAAGGCACGCCGTTCGCTGCTCAACAGGCAGCCGGCGAAGCGGCTCGAAAAGCGATGGATGCAGGTATGCGTGAGGTCGAGGTTCGGGTAAAAGGCCCGGGCGGCGGCCGCGAATCGGCGATCAGAGCGATCAACCAGGCAGGAATTCGCGTTGCATCGATCCGCGACACGACGCCGATCCCGCACAACGGATGCCGTCCGCCGAAACGCCGACGAGTCTGAGAATTATTTTATTCCATATTCCAAATTCCAGATCGGGGATCGAATCTTCCGGTTCTTGAATTTGAAATTTGGGATCTGGAATTTGGGATTTTATTTATCGAAAGGATGAAGGGCGAGATCGCCTGTAAACTTTTCCGTCAAATTTACGGAGGCAGGAACTTTTAATGGCTAGATATAGAGATGCGGTGTGCAGATTATGCCGTCGCGAAGGTGGAAAATTATTTTTGAAGGGCGACCGTTGTTTTAAGCCCTCATGCGCAATTGAAAAACGCGGCACAAACCCGCCGGGACAGCACGGAGCTGCCCGCAGAAAGATGCTTGGCGGTTATGGCCAGCAGCTACGCGAAAAACAAAAAGTAAAGCGTATTTACTTTGTTCTCGAAAAACAATTTCGTAATTATTTTCAAAAAGCACTTAGGCAAAAAGGTGTTACGGGCGAAAACCTTTTGTTTATGCTTGAACGCCGTCTGGATAACGTCGTTTACCGTTCGGGTTTTTCGACATCGCGACGCCAGGCGCGCCAGCTTGTCAATCACGGACATATTTTGAAGTCAATGACCGCAAGGTCGATATTCCTTCGTTCCAAGTAAGCGTCGGCGATGTCGTCAGCGTTAAGGACAAAACGATCAAAAATGTACACGTTGAAGGAGCTTGGCAAACCGCTGCCGGCCGCGGACGTCCGACATGGATATCGCCGGGTGCGAAAGATCTTAGTATTTCGATCGCAAGTCTGCCGACGCGGCAAGACATTGACGCGAACATTAACGAGCAGTTGATCGTCGAGCTTTACAGTAAATAGTTGATTGAGCCGGCCGCATTTGCGGTTCGGCCTTTCCGCTTTTTTGCGGCGGCCGAATACGAAAATGTATAGCCGCTCGCAGGACTTTTAAAATAACGATATGACACAAAGCAATAATTGGACAGACTTTCAGATGCCGAGCCGTCTAAATGTTGAGACCGAAACCCTCACCGAACGATACGGCAAATTTTACGCCCAACCGTTCGAACGCGGCTTCGGAACAACGATCGGTAATTCGATCCGCCGTGCTCTTCTTTCATCGATCGAAGGCGCCGCTGTTACTGCCGTAAAGATCGAAGGTGTTGAACACGAATTTTCGTCGATCAAAGGAGTCGTCGAAGATGCGACGGACGTTATTTTGAATGTAAAGCAAATTCCCTTTCTGCTTCACGGCAGCGGACCGAAAACGCTGACCATTAGCAAAAAAGGCGCCGGCGAATTGACGAGCGCCGATATCGAAGGCGACGGCGATGTTGAGATCCTGGATAAAGATATTCACATCGCAACGATCAACGGATCGGGCACGGTCAACATCGAGATGCGTCTGAAACGCGGCCGCGGATATGTTTCGGCCGAATTTAATAACGACGAAGACCTTTCGGTCGGCTATATTCCGATCGATTCGGTTCACACGCCGATCAAAAAAGTAAATTACACGGTCGATAAAACGCGTCAGGGTTCGAATACCGAATTCGACAAATTGACGATCGAAGTTTGGACAGACGGTTCCGTAAAACCGGAAGATTCGATCGGACTCGCCGCAAAGCTGGTTAAAGATCATATGTCGATCTTTATCAACTTTGAAGAGGAAGAAGAAGAATATAAATACGAAGACATCGCCCGTCCGCCGCTTCTTCGCAACGATCTGCTTGATAAGCCGGTTGATGAACTTGAGCTTTCGGTTCGTTCGTATAACTGTCTGAAAAATGCCGATATCCGTTCGATCCGCGATCTTATCAAACGCAGCGAAAAAGATATGCTCGGCACGAAGAACTTCGGTAAAAAATCACTGACCGAGATCAAAGATATGCTCCACGGAATGGGACTTGATTTTGGTATGGATTTTGACGAACAGGGAAATCCGATCCCGGGATCGGGCGGAAAGAGATTTAGACTAAATTTAGTCTGGAGTTTGGAGTCTGGAGTCTGGAGTAGGAAAAGACCAAAGACCAAAGACCCAAATCCAAAGACCATTAAAGAAATGAGACATTTAAAAGCACATCGAAAATTGGGCAGAACGACCGAGCATCGCGTTTCGATGCTGCGCAATATGGCGACTTCGCTGATCAATTCGGAAAAAGAACATATTGTGACCACGGTTCCGAAAGCAAAAGAACTACGCCCTTTTGTCGAAAAAGCGATCACGCTCGCACGCAAAGCGGAAAATCTTACAGGCGATGATGCCAAGGTTCAGGAAGTTCATCTTCGCCGCCAGGCCGCACGTTTTTTCCACGCCGGAAACAGCACTTTCAAAGCCGAACAGAGCCGTTTTCGCGGTAAAAAGGGCGAAGAAAGGACGGCGGTTCGAAAGAACTGCCGGTGTTAAAGCCGTACAGCGTCTGTTTGGCGAACTCGGTACGCGCTATAAAGACCGCAACGGCGGTTACACGCGTATTATTCGTCTCGGACGCCGTTCAGGGTGACAATGCCGAAATGGCAGTTATCGAATTGGTCGATAATCCGCTGGAATTAGCCGCAAAGGGATAATTACGGAGCAGATCGAAAATGAGTGAAACATACGGGCAAGAGACACAGGCAAAACAAAAGGCAAGGGTTCAGCAAATTCATTTGAATATGGATGAACTGCGTGAACTTGCCGATCTTGTAAACGAGCACGGATTCACGGATTTTGAGTTTGAAAACGAAAACATCCGAGTTCGGTTGAGCAAAAGCCGTAACGGTTGCCGCACCTGTTCAGCAATATGCCGCTCCGGCGGCTGCTCAAGCCGCACCTGTCGCACCGGCGGCTGCGGATCAAACCGATCCCGGTCAACCGGCTGATGACGGGCTGCATCAAGATAGCTTCGCCGATCGTCGGAACATTTTATCGTTCGCCGGCGCCTGACAAAGATGCATATGTAAGCGAAGGCAACTACGTTTCTGCCGAAACAGTTGTCTGCATCGTCGAAGCGATGAAGCTGATGAACGAGATCCAGGCGGAAACTTCGGGCGAGATCGTCAAGGTCTATGTCGAGAACGGACAGCCGGTCGAATATGGACAACCGCTTTTTGGTATAAGAAAGTAAGGATCAGTAGATCGTGAATCGTAATCGTAAATAGGCTAGAGACGGCTTTTTACGATCTGCTATTTGCGATTTTTTATTTACTAAATGCGAGAAATACGCAAAATTTTGATCGCAAACCGCGGCGAGATCGCTTGCCGGATAATTTGGACGTGCAGGGAAATGGGTATCAAGACCGTTGCCGTTCATTCCGAGGCCGACAAGGATGCTCTTCATGTTCGCTTTGCCGACGAAGCGGTATGTATCGGGCCGGCGTCATCGGCCGAAAGCTATCTGAATATTCCCGCTATCATCAGCGCGGCGGAAATAACCAATGTCGATGCGATCCATCCGGGCTATGGTTTTCTCGCCGAATCGGACATTTTTGCCAAGATCTGCGAAGACTGCAATATCAAATTTATCGGACCGAGACCGGCAGTTATCAAAATGATGGGCGATAAGGTCGAAGCCCGCACGGACGATGAAGGCGGCCGGTGTTCCGATCTTGCCGGGAAGTCCGGAACCGATCGAATCGCCTGAAGAAGCATTAAAGCTCGCAAAAGAGATCGGTTTTCCGGTCATTATCAAAGCGGCTGCCGGCGGCGGCGGACGCGGAATGCGGATCGTTCGTAACGAAGAAGATCTTGCCAGCCATCTCGAAATGGCGCAAACCGAAGCACTCGCGGCGTTCAAGAACGGCTCGGTTTATATCGAAAGATACATTGAACGGCCGCGGCATATCGAGATTCAGGTTCTCGCCGATGAACACGGTAACTTGTTCACTTGGGCGAACGCGAATGCACGATCCAGCGGCGGCATCAGAAACTTTTAGAAGAAGCTCCGTCGCCGGTGATCACGCCGGAACAGCGTGCACGAAATGGGAGCTGTTGCCGTAAACGCCTGCAAAGAGATCGGTTATTCGAGTGCGGGAACTTTTGAATTTTTGCTTGACGAAGACGGTTCAGTTTTATTTTATGGAAATGAACACGCGCATTCAGGTCGAACATCCGGTAACGGAAATGGTCACGCTTGCCGATATTGTCCGCAATCAGATCATGATCGCGACCGGTGCAAATATGCATTTCACGCAGGAAGATGTTCAGATCGTCGGCCATTCGATCGAATGCCGCATCAACGCCGAAGATCCTGTCAAATTTACGCCGAGTCCGGGCAAGATCACGGCCTTCAATATTCCCGGCGGTCCCGGCGTACGAGTCGATACGGCTGTTTATCCGGGATATGTCGTTCCGCCGTATTACGATTCGATGATCGCGAAATTGATCGTTCATGCACGAACACGTGAACTGGCGATCAGCCGTATGGAAACGGGCTCTGGACATGATGGTCGTCGAAGGAATAAAAACGACGATACCGCTGCATAAAAAAATAATGGCGGACGAGAAATTTAGAAAAGGCGACTTTTCGACGAAGTTCATGGAAGAGTTTCAGCTTAGCTGAGACATTGAAAACACACGGTTTATCGTGTAACATTTAGCCTTGAATCGGACTTATTAAGACTGATTTGAGATCTTAAAAATTTTGCGGTTACCGCCGGAATTTTGGCGGAGTTACTGCGAGCTAGGAGAGGCTATTTTTAGTAATTAACTTATGGCAACATTAAAAGAAATAAAAGAACAGATCGTGGGCGATTACAAAACCCACACATCGGATACCGGTTCGTCGCAGGTGCAGGTCGCACTCTTGACGCAGCGGATCAACGAATTGACGGAACATTTCAAAATTCACAAAAAAGATAACCATTCGCGACGAGGATTGCTGAAAATGGTCTCGCGTCGTAGAAAACTTCTGGATTATCTAAAGCGAAAAGATATTAATGAATATCACGAGATAATCAAGAAATTAGGATTAAGAAGATAGAATTTCAGATTATGATTCCAGATTCCAAATTTCAGACTTTTTGAAAATGGAATCTGAAATTTGAGATCCGAGATCTTCACATTTGACTACTTCGAGTCACACAATGGCGTTCTCACGAAGACTTTGCTGGCGGCTGCTGAACGTGACAGCGATTTTGGCCACACACAAAAGAGAGCGAACGAAACAAAATTAGATTCCAAAGACGGCAGGGCTTCACGACACAGCTTCTGCCGTTTTTGTTTTTAGGAAAATCGATGACAAATAAAAAATATTTGAAAGAATCGATCAAGCTTGGCGGTCGGGAATTGATCGTTGAGACCGGAAAAGTTGCGAAACAAGCTGATGGTTCTGTAGTTGTAAGATACGGCGACACGATGTTGCTGGTCACAGCGGTCAGCATGCGAACCGCGAAAGCAGGACTGGATTTCTTCCCACTGACGGTCGAATACCGCGAAAATTCATATTCCGCCGGACGTATTCCGGGAAACTATTTCCGCCGCGAAGGACGTCCGAGCGAAAAAGAGATCTTGACATGCCGATTGATCGATCGGCCGGTGCGTCCGCTTTTTGCGGATGGTTATCGTTTTGAAACACAGATCGTTGCTTCGGTAATTTCGTCAGATGGCGAAAACGATCCGGATGTGATCGCGATCACAGGTGCTTCATGTGCACTTTATCTTTCGGACATTCCGTTTACAACGCCGATCGCCGGCGTGCGAATCGGTTTGATCGACGGTAAATATATCGTCAATCCGACATACGACGAACGCCGCGACTCGGATCTCAACTTGATCGTTGCCGGAACGGAAGAAGCCATCGTAATGGTCGAAGCCGAAGCGAACGAAGTGCCGGAAAACATTATGCTCGAGGCATTGATGCTGGCTCATAAAGAAATTAAGCGTCTGTGTCTGTGGCAAGTCGAACTCGGCAAAGCCCTTAAGATAACCAAACGCGAATTCACGCCGGCTCCGATCGATGAAAAAATTCTCGGCGAGGTCGAAAAGAAATTTGGCGACAAACTTCGCGAAGCTCTCGACACGACCGGCAAAGACAAACTTACGAGCTATGCCGCGATCGATGCTTTGAAAGAGGAAGTTGTCGATAGCTATCCGGAAGACGACGCTGAAAAACGCGCGATGGCCGGAAAGGCCTTCGGACGTTTGAAAGAAAAGATCTTTCGCGAAGATATGCTTGGGAATAAACGGCGTCCTGATGGCCGTAAGTTCTCAGAGATCAGACGCATCGATTGTGAGGTCGGCTGGCTTCCACGCGTTCACGGTTCCGCTCTTTTCACACGCGGCGAAACGCAAGCGATGGTTTCGACCACGCTCGGAACAAAGAGCGACGAGCAATACATGGACGACCTCGAAAATGGCGAGGTAAAACGCAGATTTTTGCTGCATTACAATTTCCCGCCGTATTCGGTTGGCGAAGCAGGACGTTTCGGCGGAACCTCGCGTCGCGAAACCGGTCACGGAAATCTCGCACGCCGTGCGATCGAATCCGTACTTCCTGACGAGGCTGATTTTCCTTATTCGATCCGGATCGTTTCCGACATCACCGAATCTAACGGTTCGTCGTCGATGGCGTCGGTCTGCGGCGGCATCCTGAGTTTGATGGATGCAGGCGTGCCGATCAAAGCGTCGGTCGCCGGTGTTGCCATGGGTCTCGTCATGGAAGGAAACCGTTACGCGATCCTGAGCGATATTGCCGGAGCCGAAGATCATTACGGCGATATGGATTTCAAGGTCACCGGAACTGCCGACGGCATCACGGCTCTTCAGATGGATATCAAGATCGCCGGCATAAACGCGATGATCTTGCAGGAAGCTCTCGAGCAAGCCCGCAAAGGAAGGCTTTATATTCTGGAGATCATGGACAAGGCGATACAGCAGCCGCGCGAAGAAATTTCGCCGTTCGCACCGCGTATCATCACGCTCATGATCAATCCGGATAAGATCCGCGACGTTATCGGGCCGGGCGGCAAGATCATTCGTGCGATCACGGAAGAAACCGGTGCGAAGATCGACATTTCGGACGACGGAACCGTTCTCATCGCGACCGCCGATGGCGAAGCCGCTCAGCGAGCGGTTGCACGCATCAAGTCGCTGACCGCGGAGGCCGAAATTGGCGAAACCTATATGGGAACTGTTTCGCGTATCGTCGATTTCGGTGCTTTTGTTGAGATACTTCCGGGACTCGACGGCTTGCTGCATATTTCCGAAATTTCTGATCGCCGCGTCAAAGACGTGCGCGACGAACTCAAGGAAGGCCAGCAGATCCTCGTGAAATGTATCGGCAAAGAAGGCAACAAGGTCAAGCTTTCCCGTAAAGCGATCATTGCCGAAGAAAAAGCCAATTCCGCCGGAGGCGATTCGGAATAATTCCGTCTTGTCGCTCCGCATTTGTAAATGGTTTTCGAGGGTCGGCCTTTGAATGAAGGTCGACCTCGGAAATTTTCTAAGAGAAAGGAGGGAAAGATGGAAGAAAACGAAACTGGCATTAAAAGCAGAATGCAGAAAACGGCCGTTCGATGGGCGATCTACGCGGCTGCTTTGATCGTTGCATTTCTGATCGGTTTTGTGCCGATGTGGATGAAGGCTCGCGACAATGCGGCCCAGACCGCGGCGACACAGACTCAACTTCGCAAAGCCGAGGTCGCGAATTTGCTTACTTCGGCAATTGTCGAATCTCGTGTCGGCGAATATGAATCTGCCAGGCAGAAAACAAGCGATTTCTTTACACGGCTTCAGGCTGAGATAGATAAAGGCGACGAAGGATATTTGACAGCCGACCAGCGGACAAAGATCGCCCCAATATTCCAAAGCCGCGACACATTGATCACATTGCTTGCCCAACGCGATCAGGCATCGGCAGATCGTTTGACCGATATTTACGCTATCTACCAACAGGCGATAGGTATGAAGCCTGTGACTGCCGCTCCGGCCGCTGCGAATATTGCAAATTCCGGGAATGTTGCAGCCCCTTGATTTTCATACAGATCATGAGCATATTATCACCTGCGGCGGCCGACAATATCGGCCGTCTTTTTTGACATTCGTTGGGGCTAAACCATACAATGTGTATATCAGGAGTATTTTATACACATGCGTACGAACATCGATATAGACGAAAAACTGATCAAGGAAACGTTGAGGATTACCGGGTTAAAAACCAAACGCGAGGTCGTTGAACTTGCATTAAAAGAGTTGCTAAGACTGCATCGTCAGGCTGATTTTAGAAAGCTCCGAGGTAAGGTCAATTGGCAAGGTGATCTTGAGCAAATGAGGTTAGATAAATGATCCTCGTGGATTCGAGCGTTTGGGTGGACTATTTTCGGGGGAATGTTTCACCGCAAACCAATAAGCTCGATGCTCTTTTTTCGACAAATGATATATGTATCGGAGATCTGATACTAGCCGAAGTACTTCAAGGCTTTGATGATGAAAAGCAGTTCACTGAAGCTCTTTCACTGTTTCAAACGGTTAATATCGTCAGGCTGGGCGGCTATTTAACAGCGATCGAATCAGCCCGCAATTACCGGCGGCTCAGGTCAAAAGGTTTTACGATTAGAAAAACCATTGATTCACTAATCGCTACAACCTGCATTCTTAACGGATTCGAACTTTTACACAATGACCGAGATTTTATGCCATTTGAACAGCATCTCGGATTGATATGTGCGATCTAAATTATGTCAGCACCAAATATTGAAACGATCGTTTCGCTATCGAAACGCAGAGGTTTTGTTTATCCGGCATCGGATATTTACGGCGGTTTGGGCAGTTCGTGGGATTACGGGCCGCTGGGCGTTGAGCTTGCGAATAATATAAAGAAAAGCTGGTGGAGCTGGCTCGTTTACGAACGCGACGACATCGAAGGCGTCGATTCCTCGATCATTCAAAACCGGATGGTCTGGAAATATTCCGGCCACGAAGAAACTTTCAGCGATCCGCTCGTCGATTGTCGCGACTGCAATGCGCGCCTGCGTTTGGACAAGCTCGATGTCGATCCGGCGGACGGCAAAGCCGTTTGCTCAAGTTGCGGCTCAAAAGATCTGACCGATCCGAAAGATTTTAATCTAATGTTTCGAACGACTGTCGGCGCGGCTTCGGCTGAGGACGATCCGACGGCTCTTGCATATCTGCGGCCGGAAACGGCGCAGGGAATTTTCATAAACTTTGCGAATGTGCTGAATACGTCGCGGCGAAAGCTGCCGTTCGGCATTGCGCAGATCGGCAAAGCGTTTCGCAATGAGGTCACGCCCGGAAACTTTATCTTCCGCACGCGGGAATTTGAGCAAATGGAGCTCGAATATTTCTGCCGGCCGGAAGATGCTCCGCGAATTCATCAAGAATGGCTCGATGGTTTTCAGGAATGGATCGCGAAGCTGGGAGTTTCGGGTGACAACGTAAAACTTTTCGAACAGCCGAAAGAAGAACTTGCTCATTATTCGGAGCGAACGGTAGATATTTTGTATCGCTTCTTTCCGGAACGCGAAGACGAAGAAAAGCAGTGGGACGAGCTGATGGGAATCGCGAACCGGACGGATTTTGATCTGCGTGTGCATTCGAAAAAGCCCGAAGACGCCGAGGGCAAACGCATCAACCCGGATTCGACCGAAGACCTTTCGTTCTTCGATCCGCAGACGAACGAGCGTTTTTATCCATATATTATCGAGCCTTCGATCGGTGTGAACCGCACGCTTTTGGCCGTAATGATGGATGCCTACACCGAACGCACGAACGACAAAGGCGAAACCCGCGTAGTGCTGCAATTAAAACCGGAGCTCGCTCCGATCAAAGTGGCCGTGCTTCCGCTTGCCAAAAATAAACCCGAGATCGTCGAAACCGCGCGAAAAATAAAACGCGATCTGCAGCCCGCGATGCGTGCCGTTTACGACGACACCGGCGGCATCGGAAAACTTTATGCACGTCAGGACGAGATCGGCACGCCGTTCTGCGTCACCGTCGATCACGAAACCCTCGAAGACAACGCCGTCACCGTAAGAGACCGCGATACGTGGGAACAGGAGCGAATACACATAGACAAATTAAAGGAATATCTCAGCTGCAGACTTTCTTAATAAGTTGCTGATGCGCACTACTCTTTACAGAGCGTTCCAAATCCGCGGAACAAGGCGCAATTTCCATCACGGTAGCCGCCTATTAAATTCCACTTTTCATCCTCCAGGACCAGGAAATCACTAAATCGTATGCGAATGTGACTTTCATGTCCGATCGGTAGCGAACGGCCGTCACGCGTTGTTCGTTTTTGAAGTAAACGAATGGTTTCGTCTGCAATATAATGGACGGCAGCAAGCTTTCCGTCATTGTAGATCTCGATCACCGGACTTTCCAATTCGAAGCCCACAGTTTCTTCGCTCTTTTTTACGCTCTTCCAAAACGATCTGATATCGTCACGATCTTCTAGGTCTTTAGTTCGAAGTGCCCAGCGGTGCCAGGTAGAATGATGTTTGGACATATATGCATCGAGATCGTTGTCTTGCCAAGCTTGCCAACGCTCTTTCACTGCACTCCAAGCGGATCGCTGAACCGGACTTAAGTCTTTTTGCTGAGCATATGTGGAAAACGCAGAAATAAGCAAAAGAAAAAATAAGAACACAGTGAGTTTAAGTTTACATTGCATATAGGTCACCAATATCGTCGCCTAAGGTTTATCGAACTTTCCGTAGCGGAAAGCTTTTCGCTTGCACAACTATGGTACAAGACATTTCATTGGGTTACATCAACAGCCAAATGAGAAACAAGAAAAAAATACCAGCGAAACGGGTTGTTTTGTAAACATTCATAGTTTTTTTACCTTTTCTGCGATCTCAGTTGCCAAGAGAATTCTGATCGATAGTAAAATGCCACTATTTGTGAGCTAAATCGACACAGAGCATATCATTTGATCCATAGGTTTATCAACGAACCTGTATCTCAAAACACGCCTGCAATCGGAAAGGCGAGATCTGCAAGACTGTGGCATTTGAAATGAAACGGCGAATTTGCCGATGCCGATTGAAATAACTTAAAGGCTGTGCGCACAATGTATAGATCATGAACTCGTCTCTTGAAAAAGTTTTAACTTTGGCGAAAATCGTTCGACATTCTGGCGGGCGGGCGATGCTTGTCGGCGGTTGTGTTCGTGACGAGTTAATGGGAATTGAGCCGAAGGATCGGGATGTCGAGGTTTATGGTGTCGAACCGGAAAGGTTGAAAGGGATCCTGGAGAGCTTTGTGCTCGATAGAGCGCCGTTGATGACGGTTGGCGAAGCGTTCGCGGTTTATAAGATCGGCGGCGATCTGGACGTTTCGATACCGCGGCGTGAGCGAAAATCGGGCAAAGGGCATCGAGGATTTACTATCGAAGGCGATCCTGATATGTCGTTTGAGGAAGCCTGTTCGCGTCGTGATTTTACGGTAAACGCCATACTGAAAGATCCGTTGACCGGCGAGATCGTCGATCCGTTCGACGGCCAAAAAGACATAGAAGCAAAAGTTTTGCGGCACGTTTCGGATGCGACATTTGGCGAAGACTCATTGCGTGTTCTCCGTGCGGCCCAGTTTGCGGCTCGCCTAAAGTTTGACATCTCACCGGAAACGGTCGAATTATGCCGGACGATAGATGTAACCGATCTGCCGAAAGAACGCATTTGGGGCGAATTTGAAAAGCTTCTGTTGCTTGCCGATGAACCTTCGATCGGATTGAAATGGCTCTACGAGTTGCGTGTTTGCGAACAGATATTTCCCGAGTTGCAATCGCTTGTCGGTGTGCCGCAGGAACCCGCGTGGCATCCGGAAGGCGACGTTGATATTCATACAATGATGGTCGCGGACGAAGCCCGCCGGCTTATCGACGACCTGCCTTATGAACGTAAGGTCGCGGTGATGCTCGGCGCGGTCGCGCATGATCTAGGCAAACCGCCAACCACCGAATTTATAGAAGGCAGAATGCGTTCGCGCGGCCATGACGAAGCCGGCGTCGAACCAACTATTTCGTTTTTGGATACGCTTGGTATCTACACACTGAACGGATTTGATGTTCGCAACCAGATCATTCAGCTCGTCCGCTATCATCTAAAGCCGGGCGAGTTTTACAATGCAGATAAGAAAAATCCGGTCGGTGATGGTGCGTTTCGTAGGCTCGCGCGAAAGGTCGAACCCGATCTGCTCTATCGCGTTGCAAAGGCCGACAGTCTCGGCCGATATCCTGACGGCGACCGCAGCAAGATGATCTTTGGCTCGGAAGCTCAGGAATGGTTCATCGAAAAGGTCAGGGAACTTCAGATCGAACACAAAGCTCCCGAACCGATATTGATGGGCAGGCATCTGATCGGATTGGGGCTTAAACCCGGACCGCAATTCAAGAAAATACTCGACGCAGTTTATGAAATGCAGCTCGATGGAAAGGTGGTCGATCTCCCTGCGGCGATCGCAGTTGCGAAAGAGTTATTGTGACTCGTCATTCTGAGATTCGATCTTATCCGCGATCGCGTTTTCTTGTTTGATCTCCACGCGAAGCCGGCGGTAAAGACTCATCCACTGATTCGCGATCCACGGCAGAACAAAGAATGCGATCACATAGCCTCTCCAATCGTCGATCAGCAAACGAAATCCGCTGACCGCGATCACTGCCAAAGTCACCCAATGAGAAAAACAATATTCGCACGTCCAAACATAAAAGAATTTTCGTACGAGAATATTTTTGCTGTTCGCGGATCTTTCACTGCAATATTCACGCCATTCGCCGAAGATCGCTTCCTGAGTCACAGTCCAGGCGATCGACGCTACGACAAACGACAGGATAATGAGAACGTAAATTTCTTTAATGATCTCCATACAAATAAAAAATGCGGTTCCCGAAGCATAACACATTCGGGAAACCGCAATATCTTTCAAAAAGATAGCCTATTGTTTGCCTTCGAGGAAAGCTTTCAGCCGGCGTGAACGCGACGGATGCCGCAGTTTACGCAAAGCCTTTGCTTCGATCTGACGAATACGTTCGCGGGTGACGGCAAAATGCTGGCCGACCTCTTCGAGCGTATGTTCCGAACCGGTATTCCCGAGTCCAAAACGCATTTTGATGACCTTTTCCTCACGGGGCGTGAGCGTCGCCAAAACTTCGTCCGTGATCTCGCGAAGGTTAGAGAAGGTGACAGATTCAGCCGGATTCAATATCGATTTGTCCTCGATAAAATCACCCAAATGCGAATCTTCTTCTTCGCCGATCGGTGTTTCCAACGAGATCGGTTCCTGCGCGATCTTCAGAACCTTTCGCACTTTAGAAACCGGTATGTCCATCCGCTTGGCGATCTCTTCGCTCGTCGGTTCGCGGCCGAGTTCCTGCACAAGCAAACGCGATGTGCGGATAAGCTTGTTGATCGTTTCGATCATATGCACCGGAATTCGGATCGTACGGGCTTGGTCGGCGATCGCACGGGTGATCGCCTGTCGGATCCACCATGTTGCGTAGGTCGAAAATTTATATCCGCGTCGCCATTCGAATTTATCGACGGCCTTCATCAAACCGATGTTTCCTTCCTGGATAAGATCGAGGAATTGGAGTCCGCGGTTCGTGTATTTTTTGGCGATCGAAACTACCAGGCGAAGATTGGCTTCGACAAGCTCGCGTTTCGCCTGGTTCGTATCATGTTCGCCAATGCTGATAGTTTGGTACGAACGTTTGATCTCAACGACCGGAAGACTGTAATGGTCTTCGATCTCGGCAATTGCGGCTTTTGCCGCCTTGATCTTTGCGTTAAGCTCACGTTTTTCAGGTCCGCCGACCTTTTTCTCAAGCCGTTCCTTCGCCTTTTTGATCGCGCGTTCCTGCTTGCGGATGTCTTCGACCACCTTTCGGATGGAAGATATCAGCACCTGCATGGAATGTTCGGTCAGATTGAGATTTTTGATCTCATGAGCGACGTCGAGCCGAAGCCGAGCCGTTTTGTGCGTCAAACGCTTTAGCTTCCGCTGAGTTTTCGCTTTAGAGTTCTTTCGCTCATTGTCGAGAGCCGCCCAAGATTTCAGAGCCGCTGTATGGCTTTGGCGAATGTTGCCAAGCCCTTCCAGAGTCCAGCGAAGATATTCTTCGGCCTTGTCCTCTTCGACCGAAATTCAGCTTGTTCGGAAAAGATAACGGTTTCGCGGATGCTCGCGTTGCCTTCGACAAGGTCCTCGCCGATCTTCAAAAGGCGTTCGATCGCGATCGGCGAACGGAAAATTGCTTTGTGAGTTTTGATCTGTCCGCGTTCGATCCGTTGTGCGATGGTAACTTCGCCCTCGCGGGTCAAAAGCGGCACAACGCCCATTTCGCGCAGATAAAGGCGAACCGGATCGTTGGATTTATCCAAAGCTCCGGCGGAAAGATCGAGATCTACTTCGTCGTCATCATCGTCGTCGTCATCCAAAGCCAATGTCCGAGCCTTTTCAAGCATCTGCGCATCAGATTCGGCGACGGAGATATTCGCGCCCTCAAGCCGGTCAAGGACGTCTTCAAGATCATCCGCCGACATCATGTTTTCAGGTATCGCACGATGAAGTTCGTCCAGGCTCAAAAACTTCTTTCGTTTGCCGAGCGCCAGCAAGCGATCCATCAGGTCTTCTTTTTCGTCGTAATCAGCCATAATTGTAAAACGATTCGATTAAATATGGGTCTAAATCGTTGTTTGGAATCTTTAATAATTTACGATATCCGAGGCGAACATGTTTCAATTCGGGTCGGTCAGTTTAAAAAGATTATTATATCAGCTTCCGTTGATTTTGCTAAGCAGATCGCGCTCCATTTTTTCGAGGCTGAGCTGTTCCATCGTAAGCCGCGTTAAAGCTTCGATATCGCCGGATTGTTCCGCCAGGATCGATTCGCGTGCCGTTTCCTGAATTCTATTGCCGATAGCCATTCGGCGGAGCGTGATCAGGCAGTTTTCGGCGTCGTGCAAAACGTCATCGAGAGCTTCGCCTTCGTCACGTTTTGGCTCGGTCATGAGCAAGATCGGAATAAAATCTGCGGCAAAATCGTCATCGCCAACCTTTTCCATCAGCGAATCGGCAGTAATTTCGATGTTTTCGGCATCCAATTCGATCATTGCACGAAAGATAGGCGAGGTTGCGAGCATTTCGTAATCGGTTTCTTCGAGCAAAGGAAAAACACGGTCACGCAGCTCGCGGTCGTAAACGAGCATTTCCAGAAGATGTTGTTCGGCAACGGTCGCTTTGACCTGAGCAGCCCTTTTTACCTGACGCTTGACGGATTCGGTGCCGAGAACGGCGGATTTTTTGACGGCGAGCCAAAGGTCCCGAACAAGGCCTGAATCATCGATCCGAAAAAAATTCATCGCTTGATCGAAGTATTGCCGCTTTGGAACATCGCTGTTGATCAGCCCGAGCACCGGAGTTACTTCGTCGAAGGCATCGGCTTTGTGTTTTGCGTTGGATAGGTTTCGGCCGGTCAGGGAAGTATCAAGCACAAAATCGAAAAAAAGTTTGGCATTTTGACGAGCCTTTGCATACGCGTCTTTGCCGTTTTCGCGAATAAAATCGTCGGGATCTTTTCCGCCCGGCAGAACCAAAACTTTTATGCCGAAATCGTCCGGCAAAAGTATATCGATCGCACGCCGAGCGGCTTTTATTCCGGCCGAATCGCCGTCGTAATTGATAACGACCTGTTTTGTAAAGCGATGCAGAAGATGCGATTGCTCCGGTGTGAAAGCGGTTCCGAGACTGGCGACGACGTTCGTGATGCCGAACTGATAAAAGCGATGAGATCCAAATAACCTTCGACAAGGATCGCGAATTTCTTTTGACGGATCGCTTGATTGCTTTGAAAAAGTCCGTAGAGATGGCGGCCTTTTATATACGCCGGAGTTTCGGGCGAATTCAGATATTTTGGCTGGTCGTCGCCCATCGCACGTGCGCCGAAAGCGACCGGTTCGCCGTTCACATCCAGAACCGGAAACATTATTCGTCCGCGAAAACGATCGAAAGCTCTGTTCTTGTCTTCATTTACGGAAACGAGCCCGCTTTGTTCGATAACTTTGTCGTCAAATTTTAGCCCACGCAAATGCGAAAGCAATGCATCCCAGGAATCCGGCGAAAAGCCGATACGAAACTGCTTTTGAACTTCGACGGAAATGCCGCGGCTTTCCAAATATTCGCGGGCTGCGATGGCTTTCGGATCGTCGGACTGAAGTTCTTTTTCCCAAAAATCGAGCGCGATCCTGTTCAATTCGATGACTGCTCTGAGCCAATGTTTTCTGCTCTTCGCGTTTTTTGCGGCTTTCGCGGTATTTTTCGTCATCGACCGGTTCCGGGAGCGGAACGCCGGAGCTTTGTGCAACACTTTTGATCGCTTCGGGAAACGACATTCCGGCGTATTCCATCAAAAAAGTAAAGACATTTCCGCCTTTGCCGCAGCCAAAACATTTGTAAAAACCCTTCGCCGGATTGACCGAAAACGAAGGCGTTTTTTCTTCATGAAAAGGACAGCACGCCATCCAATTCGAACCCTTTTTCTTGAGCGGCGCATAAGGTTCGATTATCCGCACAATATCCGCACGGTCTTTCAGGTCATCGATAAAATGTTGTTCGTAATGCACTTATGGAGGTTATTTTCAATCTACTTTTATATCCGCGATCGTCGCACCATTTCCGCCTTGGTCCGAAGGGGCAAAGGCGAAGCGTCCGACATGCGGATGGCCTTTTAGGAAATGGTGAACGAAGTTTTTCAAAGCGCCGGTTCCGAAGCCGTGAATTATCCTAACGCGAGGCAGTCCCGAAAGATACGCTTCGTCTAAAAAACGGTCGATCTCGTATTCGGCATCGGCGGTCGTTTGGCCGATCAGATTGAGTTCCGCGGCCGCGTCACCGGTGTCGAGCCGCAGAGTAGAATCTTTTGCCTGTTGCTGAAGCTTTTCGGCGCGATTTGTTTTTTGCTCGGCGCTTTCAGCAGCGAGCCGAAGTTTCGAAAGTTCTTCGCGAAGGCGCATTCCGCCGACGAGAACTTCGGCCGAATCTTTATCAAGCTTTTCGACCGTTCCGACATTGCCGAACGAAGTTATCACGCGAGAACCGACATCGATAACGCCGTCTTTTGCGGCGGCCGGAGGGGCTTGCGGTTCGAATATTGACGAGTTTTCCGCTGCATGGACGCGGCTTTCACCAACTTTCGCGAGAATGGCACGGTTCAGTTCCGCTTTGCGGGCGAGCCTTTCTTTGTCGAGCCGGTTTCGCAAAGATTTATCTTCGATCGACTTGATGAAAACGGTTGATTGACGTTCAAATTCTTCGATGGAACGAGCGAGTTCGTTTTCGAATTCCTTCTGCCGCGATCGTTCTTTTTTGACGGCGTCGATCTCAAGGTTCGCATATTTCAAGGCGACAGCTTCGCGTTCTTCTTCGAGTGCGATGCGAAGATCTTCGGCTTGAGCAGTTTCGGTTTGAAGTTTTCGTAAGTATTTTTCGGCTTCCTGGCCGGAAACGTCGAGATTGGCACGAGCCGTTTCGATGACATTGGGCAGGATGCCAAAACGACCGGCGATCTCAATACCGGAAGACGCTCCGGCAAGGCCGATCAGCAATTTATATGTCGGCTGCAGCGTTTTTTCATCAAATTCGACAGACGCGTTGATAACATTTTCATCGTTTGCGGCGTACATTTTCAGACCGCGATAATGTGTCGATGCAATGACCTGAGCTCCGCAGCTGCGACGAAAATGATCGACTATCGCGACGCCCAGAGCGGAGCCTTCGTCCGGATCGGTGCCTGTGCCGGCTTCGTCCAAAAGCACGAGTGAAGGTGCGATACATTCCCGCATCATTTCCGCGATGTTCGACATATGCGATGAAAATGTCGAAAGGTTTGCGGCAAGCGATTGATGATCGCCTATGTCGGCAAGAATGGATCTGTAGAACGGAATTTTAGCGGATCGTGCGGGAACAGGTAGGCCTGAGATTGCCATCAGGCTGAGAAGACCGGCGGTTTTTAGAACGACGGTTTTACCGCCGGCGTTCGCACCGGAAATTATCATCACAGATCGTTCGTTCGTTATGGTAAAGCTCGATGGAACGATGTCGTTTGCGGGCTTTCGGCTTTCCGCCCGGGTTTTTTCGACTCGTGATCTCCTGATGTTGTCTTCCAGAAGCGGATGACGTGCGTTTATAAATTCGAGTGTGCCATCGTCTGAGATCTCCGGTGCGATGGCGTTGAACGAACGGGCGAATTCCACCTTCGCTTTAATAAAATCAAGTTCAGAAACGGCTTCGACCGCGTTCTCTATTGCCGGAAGTTCTTCGCGAAGTTGTTCGGTCAATGCGAACAGAATGCGGCTGACCTCTCGTTCTTCTTTTGCACGAAGATTTTGCAGTTCGTTATTTGCATCGATCGATTCAAGCGGTTCGATGAAAACGGTTGCACCTGATGACGACATTCCATGTGCCACGCCGCCGACCTTTCCACGAAAATCGGCTTTTACCGGTATCACGTAGCGATCATTTCGCATCGTAACGATCTCATCTTGTATAGCTGTTCCCGAACGTCGCATAACGGATTCGAGCGAACGAGTTAGACGTGATCGCTGAGCGGAAATTTCGCGACGCAGCGAAGCCAATTCCGGCGATGCCGAATCGTCTATTTCGCCGCCCGGCAAAACTTTTTTAGTAATATTTCCGATCGCGGATAACAATGTAGCCGGAATATTTTCGACAATGCTCCAAAGTGTCGTTGAAAATTCCTTTTCAGGTTGGATCTGCGAACGCGCGAATATCGCTTGGCTGCAAACACCGGCAAGTTCCAGCATTCGCAAAGGTTCTAAACTCGAGCCCTTTATCTTTAATATCGCGATCGCTTCGCTCGGATCGGAAAGGCCGCTGAAAGACCAGGAAATTTGTTTGACTTCGTTGAGTTCGATAGTTTCGGCGATCGCCGAAAGGTCGCGGTCGAGCAAAATGCGGCTTGAGTGCGGACGCAGATCGGCAAAACGCATCTCGCCCATCGGTGTTTGGGCATGCTTGCTGATAAGTTCGAGAACCCGAACGTATTCCAATGTATCAAGGCTGAAACTCATAAGAAACGGGCCCGCACTTCAGGCGTCGGCATCATGCATGCATCGCGTTCACCAAAAAACTTGTACCGGCGCTTCGCGAATTGATCGTAAAGAAGATCGCGTATCGGCCGCGGAATTATTATAAAAGCATAAAGCAACGAAGCCGGCCCATTTAGCTTTTTCGCGACCTTTAGAGCCGCCGTCGAACGCGAATATGCCATTTCATTTTCGATCAAGATAACCGAATCCGTTTGAATGCTGTCGATGCCGAATTTTTTCTTCAGCTTTTCGCCGTCTTCGGATTGCAGTGCGGCGAATTTGAAATAGCCGGTCGGGTCGTGATCGATCACGTAGTTCACCGAACTGTTGCAAAAATTGCAAATGCCATCAAATAGAATGGTTGCTCCCATTTCATGATTCTACCTTAATTTTGTTTGGAAACTAATTCGGTCAGCAGGTCGGCTTTGCGATTGGAAACTTTTCATTTATCCTGTGCGTAGAAAACATCTCAGAGCAATTTTGTCCAGCATTCCGAAAAACAAATTTATGAAGATCAAGCTCGTTATATTTACGATCGCGGCTATTTTTTCATTAGCATCCGCCGCATTTGCACAATCTTACGCGATCACGAACGCAGAGATCGTCACGGTTTCCGGCCCGACCATCGCAAAAGGCTCGATCGTGATCCGTAATGGATTGATCGAATCGGTCGGTTCGAACGTAAAAATTCCGGCCGATGCGAAGGTTTTAGACGGCACAGGTTTAACGGTCTATCCGGGATTTATAGATTCACTGACGAGCCTTGCATTGCCCGCTCCTAAACCGCGTTCGAATACTCAAAATACGAATTCGAATGAATCAAACTCTAATTATCCCGAAGGGTTGCGGCCCGAACTAACTGCGGCGAGCGAACTGAAGGCAGGGGAAGATCAATTCGAAAAGGTCCGAAATTACGGCTTTACAACGGCATTGACGACCGGAAGAACGGGAATTTTTACCGGCCAATCGGCGGTGATCGATCTTGCCGGTGACACGGTTTCGGCGATGATCGTTCGTTCTCCGGTAGCACAGCATTTTTCGTTCACGACCACGGGAACGGGAGAATATCCGGCTTCATTACTCGGAACGTTTTCGGCATTTCGTCAAATGATGCTTGATGCAAAACGGCAGATGCTGCTCGAAAAACAATACGAATCGAAGCCGCTCGGAATGAAGCGGCCAGAATCCGACTCGTCGCTGACCGCCCTTTATCCTTTAATAAACGGCGAAATGCCGATCGTTTTTAATGTGAATCGCGAGGTTGAAATACTTCGGGCGATAAATTTGGCTAAGGAATTTAACTTGAAGGCAATTCTCGCCGGCGGACAAGAGGCGTGGAAAGTGGCCGATCAGTTAAAGTCAGCAAATATAGCGGTTTTGCTTTCGCTAGATTTTCCAAAACGAACGACATCCGCCTCGCCCGAAGCCGATCCGGAAAGTTTGGAAATGCTTCGATTTCGAGCGGAAACACCGAAAGGGCCGGCCGCTCTTTCGAAAGCCGGAGTTAAATTCGCTTTTCAATCCGGCGGTGCGACGAACTTGAACGATTTCTTTGTAAATTCAGGAAAAGCTGTTCAAGACGGTTTGAGCAAGGCGGAAGCGATAAAGGCGATGACGCTCGGAGCGGCAGAAATACTTGGCGTCAGTGATCGGTTAGGTTCGCTCGAGGCTGGAAAGATCGCAAATATTTCGGTTGTTCGCGGCGATAATTTTGGAAAAGATCGCACAGTGAAATACGTATTTGTCGATGGAAAATTATTCGAACCGAAAGAGGTGCCGAAACCCGCGAAAGGCGGCACACCAGGCGGAGCGGCAATTTCGGTAGTTGGCGGAAATTATTCGATCGTCATTCAGGTTCCCGGCCAATCGATGGCTGGTACGTTGGTTCTGGTGCAGCAGGGCTCTTCGATAACCGGTTCTCTACAAACCGATCTGGGAACCGTGCCGATCAGCGACGGCAAAGTTACTGCGGAAGGTTTTACATTCGGTGCGAGCGTCGATGTAGGCGGAACTGCAATGGACATACTTGTTCGCGGCTCAGTCACCGGCAGCGATATCAGCGGTACGATAGATTCGCCGCAAGGTGCGATACCTTTTTCGGGGACGAGGAATCCGTAAATGAACTTTAAATATATGAAAAGACATCTAATATCAGCCATTTGTACGGTCTTTTGCGTGATCGCATTGACCGTCTATGCATCAGCTCAATCGGCCGAAACTCTGATCAAGAACGCGACCGTCATGACGGCGATAAACGGTACGCTTCAGAACACCGACATTTTGATCCGAAACGGCAAGATCGCTAAGATCGGCAAGAATCTGTCGGCAGGTTCCGGTGCGAAGATCATCGACGCGACCGGAAAGTATGTGATGCCGGGTATTATCGATTGCCACTCGCATGCGATGCTCGATGCGATCAATGAATTTTCATATTCGGTTACATCGATGACAAACGTTGCGGATGTGTTGAATCCTAAAGATATTGCCATATATCGAGCACTTGCCGGCGGTGTGACTGCCGCGAATTTGCTGCACGGTTCGGCGAATTCGATCGGAGGACAGAGCACGACGGTTAAGTTCAAATGGGGAAAACCTGCTTCGGAATTTTTGGTTAAAGGTGCGATGCCGGGCATAAAATTCGCGATGGGTGAAAACCCAAAGCGTTCAAGTTCCAGTTTTCGACCCGGTCAGAGCCCGAGATATCCGCAAACGCGCATGGGTGTTATCGAAACGATGCGCGATGCACTCGTCAGAGCGCGGAATTATAAACGGGAATGGGACGATTTCAATGCGAAACGAACCAATGTTCAGCCGCGCCGGGACCTCGAACTCGAACCGCTCGTAGAAGTTCTTGAAGGAAAACGGCTCGTCCATGCTCACGGCTATCGTTCGGACGAGCAGTTGAATTTATTGAGGCTGGCAGAAGAATTCGGATTTCGTATCGGCACGCTTCAGCACGGACTCGAAGCATATAAATTTGCGAGCGAGATCAAAAAACACGGTGCAGGAGTTTCGATATTTATCGATAGCTGGTCGTACAAGATCGAGGCTTATGACGCAATTCCTTATAACGCATACGTTTTATGGAAGAACGGCGTTGTTGTTTCGATCAATTCCGATTCGGACGAGCGTATCAGACGTCTGAACCTTGATGCGGCGAAGGCTGAAAAATACGGCGGTGTGCCTGAGGAAGAAGCTTTGAAAATGATAACGCTGAATCCCGCAAAACAGCTTGGTATTGACAAGCGAACGGGTTCGATCGAGGTCGGAAAGGACGCGGATATCGGCATCTGGTCGGGACATCCGTTCGATGTTTTTTCACGAGTAGAGATGACGATGATCGAAGGCGACGTTTATTTCGATCGTCAGAAAGATCTGCAGATGCGTGCGGATGAAGCCCGCGAACGCGAGGCTTTGGAAAAGCTCGATGTTAATCGCCCGCCGGGCAGCGGTGGAGCTTCACCGAAGATACCTGCGGAATTTCGCGTTGAAGACCGCGATGATGCGGATATCACAGGAGGTAACCGCTAATGAAAAGTAAATCTATTTTTACGATCGTCGCAGTTTTTATCTTCGCTTTTGCCGTAAGTCCGCAAAGTGACGGTTCGCAGCAGAATAAAACGGGACGAGCCGGCACATTCGCCATCCGCGGCGCAAAGATCGTGACAGTAAGCGGCCCTGTGATCGAGAACGGCACTATTGTCATTCGCGACGGAAAGATCGCGGCGGTTGGTTCTGACGTCGCGATTCCGAAAGATGCTGAGGTGATCGACGGAAGCGGTTTGAGTGTTTATCCGGGCATGATCGATGCCGGCACGAACCTCGGTTTGGTAGAGATCGGGCAAGGTGCGAACGGCACGGTTGATGTTTCGGAAACCGGCACGAACAATGCGAATGAGATGGCGATCATCGGGGTCAATCCGAACACCTCGCATGTGAACGTCACGCGTGTGAATGGAATAACTTCTGTTATGTCATTCGCGAACGGCGGGCTGATAGCCGGACAGGCAACTGTAATAAATCTTAACGGTTCGACGCAGGACGCGATGGCTCTCGTGCCGGAATTCGCGCTTGTTATAAATTTCCCGCGGGTTTCGACGTTTGGCGGTTTTGTACCCGGCGTTGGAAGGCAGCCTGTCGCGATGAGCGAGGCGTTAAAACGCAGAGACGATCAGATCGACGAGTTAAAAAAGTTATTCGAACAGGCGGAGAATTACGGCCAGCGCGGTGGATGCTTTTGCTAAAGACAATTCACTGCCGCGTATTGCCGAAGACACGCGGTTGGCTGCGATGGTGCCTTATATTCGCGGCGAGAAACCAATAATTTTCAGGGCGGAACGCGAGCGTGACATCAGAGCGGTCGCAAAATTCGTTGCGGAGATGAAGGTGAAGGGAATTTTGTTAGGCGGCCAGGAAGCTTGGCGAGCCGCTGATGCATTGAAGCAAAATAATATTCCTGTGATCTTCAATCACATCTACGATCTGCCGGTTCGCGATGACGATCCTTTTGATGCTCTTTTTGCGGCGCCGTCAAAACTTGCGGCGTCTGGTGTGAAGTTCGCGATATCAACGGGAAACGGCGGTGAAGAGGTTCGCGATCTTCCGTATCATGCCGGTCTTGCCGGTGCTTACGGGCTTTCGCCGCGAGGATGCTCTCCGGTCGGTCACGATATATCCGGCACAGATACTTGGGATCGCCGATCGTGTCGGCACGCTCGAAGCAGGGAAGATGGCGAACGTTGTGGTTACAGACGGAGATATTCTGGAACCCACTACGAACATAAAATATATGTTCATAACCGGCCGGTTGATCCCGCTGACGAGCCGTCATACCGAGCTTTTCGACAGTTTTAAGGATAGAAAATAGCGGTTCGTTCAAGTCAGGATCCGAAGTTTCGTTCGTGAGCAAAAACAATTGCCTGGGCACGCGACCAAACGCCGAGTTTGTCAAAAAGGTTAGAAACATGATTGCGGACCGTTTTTTCGCTGATGGAAAGTTGGTCTGCGATCTGGGCGTTGGCGGATCCTTTCAGAAGCAAAGTTAGCACCTCACGCTCCCGAGGAGTTAATTTGCTAAATGCGGGATCTTCGGCCTGATAAACTGCGCGGGTCTCCGTAAACAGCAATACTTCGTTACAGAACCGTTTCCACGCCGGTTCCGATTCGAGCAGAACGTGATTTCGTGAATCCAGTTCGACGAACTGGGCTCCGGGGATCGCGGCGGCAAGCTCGTGGCCCAACGATATCGGAACTACATCGTCATCGCTCGAATGAAGGATCAATGTCGGAACCGAAATTTGTTCAAGTAGTTCGCGGACATCTAAGGTCGCTCGGGCCTCAAGCAGCTTCGCTGCGACCTCGGATGTGGTCGTTTTCCTGCAAAGTTCATTGAACCACTCGATCTGTTCATCGGTTCCGCCCGGAAGAAATCGCGAAGTAAAAACCTGTCGAAAGACGGGATTATCGTCGCCCCATCTCAGCCGGACAAGATCGATCATCGCCCGATAGACCTTTTCTTTTTTCGTATCGCCCCGTCGTGAGACGCCGCGGCGTATCCGCCGTAGAGTATCAATTTTGAGACCTTCTCCGGATGCCTCACCGCATAGGAGATACACGCGGCTCCTCCTTGCGAAATGCCGAGCAGAGTGAACGGTTCCGCCGGCTCGGCGGCATCGATCACAGTTTCGAGATCGGATACCCACGTTGTCATTGAAAGCTCGCCGAGAGTCCTGTCCGTCATCCCGCATCCGCGTTCATCGTATCGGACGAATCGAAAATTTTCGCTGAAAAAACGGATCCAATGGCGCCAAACCGGACTGTCCCACTCGAATTCAAGATGGGTCATCCAGTTCGCGGCCTTTACCATAACAGGGCCTTGTCCCGATTCAGCCCACGCCAACCGAACCCCGTCAGGAGCAGTAGAATAGCGGATCTTTTGAAAAAGTTTGCTCATTGTGCTTTAACGTTGCCGGCGCGAAAGAGGCGGGACGAATGCCCCGGCTAACAAGGGCAGTTTATCAGAAACCGGGACAAAACGACGATATCATTCACGTCGCAAAAAGGGCGATTATGGGGAATTGGAAACTTACAGCGATTCGATCGCCGATTTTGACACGGCGCATTAAATGATCGAGATCGGCTTATGAAGATGGAGAAAAAGTATGCTTAACAACCAATTTTTTATTAGAGTAGTGAGTCTCGCGATCGAGAATCGGGTAAATGGACTTCAAACCGGTGCATCCGGTGAGATCCGAGAAGAAGACGCGGGGAATGCTCATACTCTGTCTAATTTCGCGGTTTCGCTGAAAAATAAGACTAGATCTCAGACGTTTGTCTTTCTTTGGAAACCTCCAGATCGGCACAAATCAACATTTTCAAGTCTAAAAGTTGACCCTAAAGCCAAAGAGACAGTCAAGCCATTTTCATTGTCTTTGCGCCTTCGGTTAATCCACCCTGTTACAGGCTCCCCATATTGGAAACTTAAGGTTGACTTTGTGAACTGTCGGGTGAAAAATGTGCAGATCGACCCGCGAATGGATGAGCAACGTGTTGAGATAGAGTATGAATCGGCAGAACATGGCCCGGAATAAATGCGACTCAAGAACGATGCGTAAAGCAAATGGATGCCCAGGATATCAGGCACAAACAAAGCACGTAGAAATTTGATATTTAAGGATGGAAATATGGCAGTAAATGATGAGAAATTACACGAATTGCTTCTTAAGTTCGTTGGTGATCTGGGGGCAATTATGTCGGCCGGAACAGTCGTAGTTGGCGAAAGGCTTGGGCTTTATAAGGCGATGAGCGAGCCGAACGAACGCGTGACGGCAAAGGAGCTTGCGGATCGTACCAATACGAATGAGCGATATATTCGCGAATGGTTAAACGCTCAGGCGGCAAGTGGCTACATGGAATATGATGCAGAAAACAACAGTTATTACATGACGGAAGAGCAGGCTTTCGTACTGACGAATGAGAACGGTGCGGCGTATATGCCGGGAGCTTTCATTCTGGCGAATGCGGCGTTGCAGGCTGTTCCGAAGATCACTGAGAGGTTCAAAACGGGTGAAGGTTTAGGCTGGCACGAACACGATCCGGAGCTTTTCCGAGGCACGGAATTATTCTTCCGTCCCGGATATTCTGCAAATCTTGTATCTGCGTGGATCCCGGCTCTCGACGGTGTCGAAGAAAAACTAACGAAGGGTGCGAAGGTTGCAGACGTGGGTTGCGGCCACGGTGCTTCGACGATCTTAATGGCGCAGGCGTACCCGAATTCTAAATTCTTTGGCTTCGATTATCATGACAGATCGATCGAGGCTGCTCGCGCGAAGGCTGCGGATGCCGGCGTTTCGGATCGTGTAACCTTCGATGTCGCTAAATCTAAGGAGTATCCGGGCGATGATTATGACCTGGTGACTTTTTTCGATTGCTTACATGACATGGGTGATCCGGTTGGGGCGGCGTCGCATGTGAAAAAGTCTCTGAGCGATGACGGAACTTGGATGATCGTCGAGCCGTTCGCGGGAGATAGCTTTGAGAGCAACCATAATCCGATCGGGCGTTTGTACTATTCGGCCTCGACTTTTATATGCACTCCGGCGTCCTTGTCGCAGGAAGTTGGATTGGCGTTGGGAGCTCAGGCGGGTGAGAAGCGTTTGCGGGAAGTAGTTCTCGAAGGCGGTTTTAGGTCGTTGGAACGCGCGAGTGAGACGCCGTTCAACATCATTTTAGAAGCGAAGCCGTAGTTATTGCGAAATGGTTAGAGCCGTACACCGGTTTTCTGACGCAGAATAGAAAAGCCCGGAGCTTGCGGAGATCTTCCTTGGTGCTCCGGGTCTATTATTTTTGCGCGGTTAAGCGTTTTATGCCTTTCGATATGTGGGCAACGCATTCCACCCTATCCGACTAGCACAATCTTCAAATCCTCTCGACTTTCACATCCGAAATCGGGATTCTGACACAGCATCGAAATATAGTTTACCGTATACGTACTTGAAAACACGTTCTTCTGACATGCAAATAGAGAGTAACCGCTGGGAAAGTCAGTCAATATAATCAAAAAGTTCGAGTTCTTCTCCTAAACCAACAATGAATTCATGCCCGCCTTCGAGGAATCGCTTCATAATCTACAAGAATCGTCCTCTGTATAATCTCGATGGTTTCTTGCTTATCCACTCTGATCCTTTAATGTATCCTATTTCAAATAAGTAGTAAATCTTATTCCGTATCCGCAAAATTTAAATAGAAATCCCCATGGATTTCTGAGGCATTCGCGACGCAAGGCTATGATCACTCGTTGGGAGTTTCATTTTTTCAATGGTTGCTCGGGTTGATTTGTTCTCGGAATCTAGGTGAAAAGCGTTTTCTTTCGCGTGATCTTATTAGGATTGATTGCAGTGAACCTTATTTTAACTCCATCGTCGTTCGCGAACCTCCACATTTACAAAATAGGGTTTTGCGCGTTACAGATGCAATACAGATTATCGAGATCAGACGAGATCGCTTCAGGTCGCCAACGATTATCCAGCTCGAACCAAGAGACAAAACCCAACGACCCGATTGTCGACTGGCGGTTATCGACACACAGATGCATCATCGTTAGACTCTTCTAAGCTACTTCGATGCAGAAGGTATCAGAACGATTTCAGTAAGTCGTCCTACGCGCACCTGGTCAGGAAGATGAGGTTCTGTCTTTAATGATGCGACACTTGTGGACTCGGCGGATTCGACCGCCTCCGAATATCGGACTACTACTGAGTTCGTAGCTGATGCAGGACTTTTCTTTTTAGATCGAGCTATCTTTCGTCGACGTTTTGATCTGGGCATTAATTTCAACAAATAAAGCAATCTGTGAAGCCTCATAGTCTATTAGAATTCTGCTGCTCGTCTTCACCGAGTCATTACTTTCTGCGGGATGTCTTGGCCGTCTTCGAAGAATTCGAGAGAGGCTGAGTTTAGGCAGTACCGTTGGCCGGTGGGCGGCGGGCCGTCGGGGAAGACGTGGCCCTGGTGGATCCGCAGCGTGCGCAGCGTATCTCGGTGCGGCGCATTCCATAGCTGTTGTCTTCGATATTCGCGAGATGATCCTTGTCGAACGGCGTGTAGAACGACGGCCAACCGGTTCCCGAATTGAATTTGTGCTTGGAACTGAAAAGCGGCAGCCCGCAAAGCCTGCAGGCATAAGTGCCGTCGAGTTTATTATCGAGAAGCGTGCCGCAGAACGCCGGCTCTGTGCCGTGATCGAGCATGATCGTGCGCTCTTCGTCGGTAAGATCGGCCGCCAGCCTTTCGCGCGTCTCATCTGAGATCGGCGTAACGTCATAGCCCGAATCGGACAATTCTTTCTGTGTTGATGTTTGCATTTTTCCTCCAATTATCTGATGCCGCAGCGCTATTTGCGCACGCCTTTAATATTAACCCCACCAAAACGCCGCCGCAATGATGCAGTATAAACCGATGAGTGCAACGCCTTCGAGCCAAATAGATTCGCCGTCAAAGACAATGAACGCGCAGACGATCGCGGCAAGCGCAAGTGCTACGACAAGCAGCGGCGTCAGCACGAATGTAAGCACCGATCCGCCAATGAAAAACGAAAGCAGCAGCAGTATTGGGAAGAGTCCCAACGCGATCTGAAGCGAGCTGTTGAGAATAACGCTGACCGCATAATCGGCTTGGTTTCGCCAAGCGAGTTGAATGCCGACGACGTTCTCGATAGCGTTGCCGGCGATCGCGACAATTACAAGTCCCGCGAATGCTTCGGAAATTCCGAGCGCAGCCATCGCGGGCTGCAACGCTTCGACAAACCAATCCGACACGAACGCCGCTCCGACCGCTGCGCAAGCAAGAACTCCCAGCGTGAGCTTCAAAGACCAACGTACATGATTCTCTTCGGTCGATACGGACGAAACAGCCGGATCGCCTTTGATCGAAAAATACGTGCTGGCAACAAAAACTATCAGCAGAACTATCGCGACGAATATGTCGAGATTGTCGATGTACGGCTCGGCCGGCGTGTGCAAATATTTGGTAAGCGTCGGGAATATCAATGCAGCAACGGCAAGCAGCATCAACACGGCGATCGTCCGCGGAGGTTCGCTGTTGAACTTTTGCGTGCCGTTCTTTAACCCGCCGAGAAATAATGCGACGCCGAATACAAGCAGGGAATTACCGAGAATGGAACCGATCAACGCCGCTTGAACAACGTGGTCAAGCCCGGCACGAAGTGCGAATATAGCGATGAACAATTCCGGCAGATTACCCAGCCCGGACTGCAGAATGCCAGTCGCTCCCGGACCCATTCGGCTGCCGAGCTGCTCAGTAGCATCGCCGACAAGTACCGCGAGCAAAGCAAGAGCTACGGCAGTAACTGTGAATCCGAGCACCGCATTTGCCCCGGCGAAGTGCAAAATGCCGGCGGCCGCGGTGGCAACGATCGCGAGGATTACGATGACCTTTTCTTTACGTTCCATATCGTCGTTTAATCGTTTTCTAATTTATCGAGACGTTTTGAAAGTTCGCGAATGCGTGATGCCATTTCGCCGAGCTTGCGGTAAGCCGCCGTCGAACGCAGCCAATCGCGGTTATCGAACGCCGGAATGCCCGAGATAATTTTGCCGGCTTCGACGTCATGCGAGGTGGCGGATTTCGCGGTTATCACGGCATCGTCGCCAACGGTTAAATGTCCCGCGATGCCGACTTGGCCGGCCAGAATAACGCGTTTGCCGATGACCGAACTGCCCGCAAGGCCAGTTTGGGAGCAGATCAAAGCATCTTCATCAACCGTACAGGAATGACCGATCTGCACGAGATTGTCGATCTTCGCTCCCCGCTTAATTCGAGTCTCGCCGACGGACGCACGGTCGATCGAAGTGTTCGCGCCGATCTCTACGTCGTCTTCGAGCACGACGAAACCGGTCTGCGGTATCTTCAGCCAATGTTTGTGTTCAGTTTTTGCATAGCCGAAGCCATCGGAACCAATAGTTGAATTATTGTGAACGATGCAGTTGCGGCCGATCTTGCAATTTTCACGCAGCGAAACTCCTGAATGAAGCGTCGAGTTTTCGCCGACAACAGCGTTGTTATAGATGGTGACGTTCGGAAAGAGTTTCGCACCTTTTTCAACGGTCGCGTTTTTGCCTATTACTACATTTGCACATATTTCTGCTTCGGGTGACACAATAGCACTCGGATCTATCACCGCCGAAGGATGAATTCCCGCAGAGACCGGAGTTTCCGGATGAAACAACCGGAGTGTCTTGGTGTAAGCCAAATATGGATCTTTCGTTCGCAAGATCGCTATGTCCGTTCGGTCAAGTTCGATGGCTTCGCTCAGGAAAATCGCGACTGCTTTGGTTGTGTGGATCTGCGGCGTGTATTTTGGGTTCGCTAGAAAAGAGATCGTCCCTTCGCCCGCTAATTCCAAGCCCGCGGCTCCGCTGATCTCAAGGTCGGGCGAACCGGTTTCGATCGATGCATTGGTTTGTTCGGCGATCGCTGAAAGTTTCATAATTAGCATCTTGAAAATATGATAGTTATTGTGCAACACTAGTTTTAACAAACAAATCCCCTTCATCAAAACTTACCCCCGTTTGTTGCCCACTATTTTTCAAGAATCATCTAGTTTTAAAATATTGGAGCGCAGTAAAATATGAACGAGAAGTTATCGAATTCGCACGTCAGGCCGAGCGGAATAGCTGATTATGCATCTGTAAAAACCAAAGATCCTCGCCGAAACCCTAGTGTTTCCGAAAGAGCGTGGGATCGTTGGCACAATCTGCTTGTTTCGAACGCGGCCATCGCTTTCGGAAGCCGAATGAAGGGCAGCAAATGCGAACTTTATATCGGAAATATGCAGGTTAAAATGCGGAGCAATTTTTCCTGTTTTCCTGATGTCGTTATCGTTAATGGCGAACCGAAATTCTCCGATCAAGGCTCCGACCTTTTGCTGAATCCGACTTTGGTCGTTGAAATTTTCGCAAGCGATACGAACTCATCCGATAAAACGCGAAAGCTTGAGAATTTTCTCGAAACGGAAAGTATAAAGGAATGTTTTTTTATAAAACAGGACGAAATGCGTGTTGAGCATTACGCAAAACAGAACGCGAAGCAGTGGCTTTATCGGATCTATAACGAACGCGATGACGTCATTTCGGCAGATTCGATAAATTGTAAGGTTTCGCTTTCTGAAATGTATGCACAGATAAAATTTGGCCAAGACGCACTTAGTTCGCGTGCGATCAATTAATTTTCAACTACATTAGATTTATCGGATCGATCTCGATCTGAATTATTTTCATATCGCAATTTCGTGCTTCTGCGTCCGAAACGGCGAACTCGATCAAATTTCGGAGCGATCGGCGATCAGCCGATTTTATCAGGATCTGAAAGCGATATTCGCCTTTCAGCCGTGCGATGGTCGCTTCTGCCGGGCCAAGGACGCGGCATTTCTTTTCTTTATTAGCTCGAACCAAGCATTCGCCGAAAAGCCGAGCGTTTCGTTCCGCATACCTTTGATCTTTATGCTTGATCATTATCGAAGCAAGCACGACGAACGGCGGATAATTCATCTGCTTTCGAAATCTTAATTCGTCATTGCGAAAAGCATCAAAATCCTGTTCGGCGGCGTGTTTAAGGGCATAATGCTCAGGATAATAGGTCTGTATCATTACCTTGCCGGGCAAACTGCCACGTCCGGCTCGACCGGCAACTTGTGTAAGCAGCTGGAAAGTTCGCTCAGCCGAACGAAAATCCGGAATGCCCAAGCCGATATCCACAGAGATAACGCCCACGAGAGTTACATTATGAAAATCATGACCTTTCGCTAGCATCTGTGTGCCTATGAGCATATCGATATCTCCGCGGTCGAAGGTCATCAGCATCTTTTCCATCTGTCCGCGTTTTGCCATCGTGTCGCGGTCAATGCGTTCGATGCGTTGGTTCGGAAAAAGTTTTCGTAGAGAATCCTCAAGCTTTTCCGTTCCGTCACCCATATAGTATAAAAATTCACTTTCGCATTTTGGGCAGATCTTTGGGGCTTTCTCGAAATATCCGCAATAGTGGCAAGAAATACGGCCTTCACGACGATGAAACGTCAGCGTAATATCGCAGTTCTTGCACTTCAAACTTTCGCCGCATGTTCGACATAGAACATACTGCGAAAAGCCTCTGCGGTTTAGCAGGATGATCGTTTGTTCGCCTTTTGCATGGGTTTCCTCTATCGCTCGTGCAAGCGGAGGTGAGATCGCAATATCTTTTCCGCTTTCTTTGAAAACTTCACGCATATCGATGAGCTCCGCTTTCGCAAGCGGCCGTCCGCCGATGCGATTGGGAAGTCGAAGATATTCATATTTGCCGATCTCGGTGTTGTAAAAACTTTCGAGAGCCGGAGTCGCCGAACCAAGCACGACGACCGCATCGGCGTTTTTTGCTCGAACGACGGCGCTGTCGCGGGCGTTGTAATAAGGCGATTCCTGTTGTCGATAGGAGCTGTCGTGTTCTTCGTCAACGATGATCAAGCCAACATCACGCAGCGGAGCAAAGATAGCAGAACGGGTTCCGATAACGATCCGAGCATCGCCTCGATAAATGCGTCGCCATTCGTCAAAGCGTTCACCGGGTGAAAGATTTGAATGCAAGATCGCAACGTCAGTTCCGAATATCGATCGCAGCCGCTGAGAAAATATCGGTGTCAGCGCGATCTCCGGCACAAGCATCAGCGAAGATCGGCCAAGTTCCAGAGCCCGCCGCATCGCCCGAATGTAAACTTCTGTCTTGCCGCTGCCGGTCACGCCGTGCAACAAAAATGCTTTGAATACCCGATCTTCGATCGGCCTTAAGATCGCCGAAAGAACGCCCGATTGCTCGTCGTTAAGCGTTATCTTGTTCAGTTCCAAAGGTGATGTGTCACCAAACGGATCGCGTAGAAGCTCAGCAGTGAAGATCTCTACTCGGCCGTGTTTTTCCAGAGTATTTATTGACGAAGCACTAACACCGGCGGTATCGACAAGGTCCATGAAAAGCGATTCGCCGCCGGAGTCGATCAACGCGTCAATGATCTTTTGCTGGCTTTCGGTTGGTGGTTTTTCAATTTCGACATCATCGATCAAACGAACGAATTTCCTCAGCTTGGGTTTTACTTTCGTCGCGATGGTTCTTTCGGCTGTCGATATGGAACCTTCGCGGGCGAGTTCGCGAAATGCACGCTTTGCCGCCGAATCGCCAAATTCTTTTGCGAGTTCGCTCAACGATATCTCGCCGTTTTCAGCGATGCTTTCTAGAACACGGAATTTCAATGCCTTCGAACTATTCGAGAGCTGATCACGACCTTTTGCGGTTATTATCGCAATATTTTCGACCGCGTTGTTTATTCCGGCCGGCAGCGAAGCTTTCAGCATCTCGCCCCAGGACGAAGCGTAATAACCGGACGCCCATTTCGTCAGCTCGACGATCTCAGGTGTTAAAAGCGGTACCGAATCGATCAGTTGATACACATCCTTGATCGCTGAGATCTCAATGTCCAGTTCCGGGTCGAGTTCTGCGTGAAGTGCGACTGCGTAACCGGTGATCGTTCGTTTACCAAATGGAACTAAAATACGCGAGCCGACATTGATATCGTCGGCAAAACCAGCGGGAATGCTGTATGTAAAAGTTTGGCGAAGCGGCAAAGGAAGTGCGGCTTCGACATATTTCGGAGTCGGTATTGACGGTTGCGAAGTCGGCATTTTAGGTTCGATATCCAAAATGATAACCTATGGGAACTTTATTCGAAAACGAGCATCTAATAAGTAAATCATGGAAACTCTTAATGGATTTAACAAACGGGAACGCCGACTGAACTGGATACATGTCGTCGGAGGCTTGATCGCCGTTGTTTTGATCGCAGCCGGTATTTTCTATCTTTTGCAAACGCCGCCGCAAGAGGTTCAGAAAGCAATGATCCTCGAAGGTTCGCTGCACGAAGGCGATCCGCAATTTCAAGAGATAACAAAAGACATAATCATTTCGACCGATCCGGATACGGTCGAATCGCCGAACGCTTTCGGAAAGATCTCGATGTTCATCAAAGGCCGTATCAAGAATTACAGCAAGCATACGATCAACGGTTTGGAGGTAAATGTCGCCGTAGTCGATCAGTTCAAACAGCCGCTGAGAGAAAAACGGGTTCTCGTTGTTCCGACGCAGCGGCCAACTCTTGGGCCGGACGAATCGATCCCGATAACGCTGAGCGTCGATGGTTTTTCGCCCGAAGACGACCGTGCGAACATTAGCTGGAGAGTCACTGCGATCCGCGTCGCGGAATAGCCTAGCTGGTTTCCCTTACGAATAATTCCTCCAACGATCGTTTGACCGAATTGACCGAGATCAATTTTCCGCCGGCTTTTTTAACTGCGGTCAGAACGGCTTCGACATCATTTTCATCGCCGACCTCAATATTAACAACACTACCGTTTTGCTTGATCGCGACCCCCGAGATCTGCCGCAGTTTATCTACATTTACATCTGCGACGACGATCTCGAACGAACCTTCGCCGGTTTCGTTTGCCAGCAATTCGCGAAGATCTCCGGTTGCGGCTAGTTTTCCTTGCCTGAGGATCGCAACCTCATCGCAAAGAGCTTCGACATCCGACAAAATATGAGTTGACATAAAAACCGAAGTTCCTTTGTCACGAAGCCCGGCGATCAGATCGCGGATCTCGCGGCGTCCCATTGGGTCGAGCCCGCTCATCGGTTCATCAAGAAAAACTATTTCCGGATCATTTATCAAAGCCTGAGCCAGACCTACACGCTGAAGCATTCCTTTCGAAAATTTGCGAAGCTGTTTATTACGGTCTTTTTCCAAGAGGCCGACGCTTGTCAATAGTTCGTCAGTTTTCGAACGCCGTTTTGCCGGATCGAGTCCGAATATTTCGCCGAAATAATTCATCAGTTCATTCGCCGTTAAATAATCGTAAAAATAAGGATTTTCCGGGCAATATCCGATGCGGCGGTGCATTGCGACCTCGGAAATATCGTGGCCGAGGATGCTCGCGTTTCCGGCCGTTGGATTCAGCAAGCTCATCAATATCTTTATCGTCGTCGTCTTTCCGGCGCCGTTTCCGCCAAGAAATCCGAAGATCCCGCCGGCTTTGACCTGAAGGTTCAGGCCGTCCAGGGCACGGACTTTTTTCTTTCGCCAGAAACCGGTTTCGTAATCTTTGGTTAGACCTTCTATTTCGATGATATTTTCCATTGTTTTCTAAAGTTCGCGTGGAATACGCGACATTCCGCCGAGCGAAACCTTACATTCCGCTGCATTCAATTCATAAGGCACGCCGCTTGGATCGACCAATTGGCCGGTTGAATCGACCTGAAATTCTTTTCCCGCCGGCAGTTTTACTTCAGTTAACCGGGTGGTTATCGCCGAAAGCGTTCGTGGACAATCGCTTTTTTTCAATTCGGCATTTATCGCGTCCATTTGGTCCAGAGCATCAAGCTGCTGCAATCTTATCTCGGCGGTTTTCTTGGTTTGTTCGTCGTCAGATTCGTCGGCCATTTGCGAATACATTTTGCGTGCCGTTTCGCGGCTGCCCCCTTCGCCCACCATCAATGCGGCCATCATTTTCATAAACGCCGGAACGCCTTCGACCTCGGAACCACGTTCGTAAACTTCGGCGGCTTTTTTGTAATCTTTTGTACGCCAATAAATGTAGCCGAGATATTGATAAAGCCGCCATTCGTTTGGATTGTTCGCGATGCCTTTTTGCGTCAGAGCGATCGCTTTGCTGCCGTCGATCGCCGGCAGAACGACCGCACCATAATAATAAGCTGTCAGAAAATGCGGATCGAGATCCGTTGCATTATCGAGATAAGGATAAAGAAGCCGCGGGTTCATCGACCGCATATCGTCGAGATTTATCATTTCGTCCGGACTGTTTACGACCTTGTTGCCGATGTATTGCAGCGACTGCATCCAATACCAATCCGCCAGCAAACCTTCAAAACCAAGTGCGAAACCCTTTAATCGCTTTCCCTGAACCGCAAGATCGGAATCTGAGTAGCTTTCAGGAACGGCAACACGATGCGAATCAAGATACCGGCTCAAGAAATACACAGATAAACCGCAGATGGCGACTAACGCTACTACCGCAAGTTTTTGTGTTTTACCTTTCTTGTTCATTCTGTTGGCACGCTTCTACCGGCCGCGTTTCCGCGTTGTTATTTAAAATTTCTTCGGCTGAAGATAAATATTGTGATCACTAGCAGGACGGCGACGTAAACGACGGCGTAAGCGATGGCGGCGGCGAAGAAATTTGTCGGGACCTGCATTCCCAAAGCGGCTTCTGTGCGGAACGTATAAGTCGCGAGGTTCGGGAAGATGTAATAGACCGCATCGAATATGTATTTCGCGGCGGTCGAACCGAGTGCAGCGGCCAGATCGCGGAGGCTGGAGCTGAGGTGGCCGATAATGAAAACGAAGAACGTCAACAAAGCCGAAAGTGCGGGCGAAGAGAACGACGAGAACATTATAGCGACAGCGGTTATGATCGTCAGTTCGAAAAATATCAGGCCGATCGCCGCCCAAGCCGGGCCGAGAAGTGAGCCGCCGCCGACATACAACAGAGCAAGCGACACGCCCAATCCCATTATGGCCGTATTTACCAGCAGCGTTGCGCACAGGCCGAAGTATTTACCGAGAATGAATTCCGCACGCGTTACCGGCTTTGCAAATATCGCGTAAACCGTGCGTTTTTCGATCTCTTTCGATACCAGCCCGACGCCGACGAAGATCGCGATGAACACACCGAAGATCAGCATTGCTCCGAGGCCCGCGTTGACGATCGTGCGGGCTTCCTGGCCGTCGGTCAGTTCGCCGAGCAGGATCGCCGCGGCAGTTATCAACAGCACGAACAGCACGAGGTTATACAAGATGCGGTCGCGTATCGCCTCGCGAAATGTATTCTTTGCAATTACAAAAATTCGGTTGATATTCACTTTTGTTTATTGTCGGTTGTTGGTGAAAGGTCATCAGCAGAAGTGCCGATTCCCGAAGCGATATTTTACCATAAAAACATTCGGACGGAGTTTTTTCGAACGGAAGAACCCGGACTTTCGGCGTGAAAGGGTTCGCAAAACTTTGGATCTTTCGGTGTTAAAGCTGAATATGTCTGTTACAGGCCTAAATGGTGCGAGCAAGGAAGTTAGGTGCGATCCTGCCTGTAACACAAGATGACCGCCGTATTTCCGTGACGCTTTTGTTACACCTTTTGATACACTTTTGTTACACCTACTGTTACACGCCGCCGTTATATCCTTCATAAAAACATAGCAAAATAGCCTTTCGATACTGCCCGCAAAAACCACCGCAACCGCAAAACATTATAACACGAATCGTTGCATCAATAGCACAACAAATTATCCACGCCCGCCGCGTCTCTCGACGGATGCCTTTGCAAAAGCGATTCTCAGATCTCCCGCACAACAATAAACTAAGACTTGTCGGACCCTAAAGCCAGACAATAAACTGAAGTTGGCTGGACACTTATCTCGGAAATTCGAACTTCTCCTCAGGGAATCGCTTGAAAGACAAAAAGACCAGCGAGCCCAATATTAAAAGCCAGGCGATGGCGGATACGATCTTTGCGATGCCATAAACTGCCGGTTCGCGGAATTCGAGCGTGACGTTTGCCGGTTCGGGCGGAAGCGGAATAAGCATAGTTCCGTCCTCGGCTTTTCCCACAGGCACGGAGCTTCCGTTAACTTCGGCAGCCCACAGCGGATAATAGAATGTTGCGACGCGAACGTTTTCCGGATCACCGGCCGCGATATGAAAGCTTCTGTTGGTATTCTCCCAGCTATCGATCTCAACCGAACGCCCGGCGGCGGTAACTCTTTCCTTATTCGCAAAAGCCTCAGCCTTAGCCCAGATCGGCCACCAACATTCGCAGCCGAGTGTCGATGTTAGCTCGCTCACGTCTTTATTAAAACGGTCGCTGGGCGTGGGGGCTGACGGCAAAACGATCTGTGAAATGATGAAGAGGCCGATTATCGTAGATAAACAGATGGCGGAATAGGTAACAAGACGGTTCGGTTTTTCATTTGTGGTGCGATATTGTGCAATTATCGCCGAAGCTAGAACAGAAATGATAAAGGCCGAGATCGAAAGCCATCGCCACGGGAATTGTAATTTCTGCAGCAATGTTATTGCGTCCCAGATCGGACGACTGGGCAAAGTTGTTAAAAACAGAGCGATGCCGGCAGTGGCCATGAGTGAGATGCTCAGACGATCGAGCCTTTTGCGTTTCCTTATCAGCAAAACAGCCATAAAAAGAAAAAGCAAAAGCGTGAGTGCGATGATGATGTCAAACAGCCAAAGAGCCTTTAACTGATAAAAGCTGGGCGGGTTGAGTGATATCGGAAAAAGATAGACGAAGTAAGTATAAAGGCCGTTGTCATAGAACGCTTTTGAATCGTGTTTGATCCAACTCACTTCTGTCACGACTTTCAACCAGTAAAATGATGTCAGAATGAGCGAGACCACCGCTGATGAAGCGAAAAGAAGAACTTTTTTTATGTTCAAGCCTTCGCCTATCTGTAATCCGAAACAGACCACTAGCGAGATCGCTAAAATTATGGTCGAAGGAATGTGGGTCAGCAAGACCAGCGAAAAGGCGATGGTAAAAGACATTGCGTCCGCAACCCGACCGCCTCGCAAAAGTCGAATGCCGAAAAGAAAGACCCACGGCGTAAATGCCGCCGCCATAAATTCGCCAAACAGAAAGAGCTGATAGATCTGAAAGAGATGATAGGGGATCAGGGCGTAGATCAATGATGCGGCAAGCGGATAACCGTCGGGATAAAATTCTTTTACGAAATAATAAACACCTAAACAGCCGACAAACATCCCCAGCATGAGGATCAAGACAACGGATGTGTGCCAAGAAAATCCGACGTTCTTCACGACGGCCAGCAATATGTAGGTTAGCGGCGGATAAAGTCGGACGCCCGCCCCGCCAAATGCGTGATTGTCCAGTTCCGACCAATCTGGCAATAATTTGCCGTCAGCGAGCGAATCGCTGTACGTGACGGCGAACCGCATATGCTCCATTACGTCAAAATTATCGGGAATACCAAGAAACCCGATCGGTGAAACGATGGCAACAGAAAACAGCAGGATCAATAACAGATCGCGGACGGTTGTACGTTTTTCTTTTTGTGGCATTGCTGGATAGCGAGATGTCTATTCGTTAAAATCGAATAGGTATCGGTCATCGTAATCGACTTCAAATTTTTTGAGCAGACCGAGATATTCTTGTTTGAATGACCGTTGTTGATGATGTTCCTTTTGGTTTAGAACATACCCGACCACATCTTCGAGTTGGCTTTTCGAATATGAGAAAACGCCGAAGCCTTCCTGCCAACAGAATTTCCCGCGAACCCATTGCGAATCGTTTATAAAATTAGAAGATCCGGTTTTGATGTCGCGTACCAGATCGGAAATATTCATCGAAGGTTTCAGACCGATCAAAATGTGAACATGATCGGGCATGCAGAATATTGCCAACACTTTCTGGCCGCGTTTTGTCACTATGCCGGTTATGTAGCGTTGAAGCTCTTCGCGATGTTCTTCGGTGATCGCGTTTTGGCGGCCTTGAACCGTAAAAACGATTTGAAGAAGAATTTGAGAGTAGGTGTTGGCCATGTGCGAAATGGATTTAGTTTCCCGATGAAGATTATACGACAATTTCGGATGAATTTTCGATGTTAATACGTAAAGTTTTAGCTCCGTTAGGAGCGACCTATTTGTAGCGCGCGATATGCAATATTGTTCTAGCTCCGTTAGGAGCGGCCTAAACGTCGGGACAAGACAGGACGCTCCTACGGAGCTTCCTCCATTTGGTGTAGGTCGTTGCTACAAACAGGATGCTCCTAACGGAGCGAAGGAATTGATGCAGGTATCGAATTTTGACCCGAACGGCGTATAGATAAATCAATGTTTATTTGGATGTCCAACGGGGCATAGGAAAGGCACGAGGATTTTCGATGTTAATTCATTCATCGGATGACGGCGTAAACCGTTTGATGACTTGGGCCGCAATGTTCGGTTCCAATGCCGCGAAATTTCATACGTCGCGACGCAATTTTGGTGATCGTTTTAGCTCCGCTAGGAGCGACCTATTTGTAGCACGCGATATGCAATGTTGATCTAGCTCCGTAGGAGCGGCCTAAGGCGTTGGGAAAATAGGACGCGCCCTACGGAGCTTGATCTATTTGGTGTAGGTCGTTGCTTTGAGTTCTTAATCGAACGGTAGTTTCTCACCTTGCGGAGAATTGTAAGAGCGTGCGGCGGCAACTCTTTGGTTGTCGAAAATTGAAGTGGCGTACTGGTGATCTCGATTTCGAGCCGGATATTTCATCAGATCCAGGACCGAGGTAAAGATATTAGCGTGAGTAACGGGAAAAGTTGTATCGACATCCGCATTTTCTAGCCCCAATACGAAGAAGGGCACCGTTGCTTCTTCTTTTGTTTTTCCGCCGTGGCCGGCTCGTCCATTGAACGTCTCGCCATGGTCGGATGTGTAGAGTATTACAGTTTTTTCTTGCTTGAGGTCGTTCTTATCAAGAAGAATGCGAAAGAAATTGTCCAAGTTATATTTTATAGAATTGTCGTATGAATTAATTACGGAATTAATTTGTTCACTTGGCGGTACTTCCCATTGTTCTGAGAAACGAAAGATCGGCGTCCATTTCATCGCCTCGGCCGGATAGTTCTTCTCGTACGGAAAGTGGCTTCCTCGTTTGTAAACAAAAATAAAATTGCCGGTTGAGGTGTCAACGATACTTCTGACCATATGGGCGATCTTAGCGTCAATTTCCCATTGCTTAACTTTGTTTTGCTCAAGGTCGTCGTTTGTGATCTTGGGGCCGACTTGCCAATCCTCGACCCTGTCAGGAGAATCTATTTGAGCCATGGTAACCAGATCGTCAATATAAGCAACGTCCTCAGGAAGCCCTCCCCAATACTTCATCATTTGTCCGTCAATAAAATGTGTCTTGAAATTCATCGCTCGGGCATATTGAAAAATGGACGGAAGGGTGTTTATTTTACGCAGCCCGTTTTCGGCGATCATCTCCGGCGTCGCACCCGAGATGAATGCGTCATAGCTCGGATGACTTGAAGTACTAGATGAAACGGCCGTTCCCCAATTGACCAACTTTCCATCTTTGTGAAGTTTCTCAAGATAAGGAGTTGTTGGCCGTTGGTATCCGTTCAGGCTCAAATGGTCCGCTCGGATGGATTCGTCGAAGACAATAACGATATTCATCGGAGGCCTTTCTAAATTTGTGCCGACTATCGATTCAACGGCGTCGCGCCTAAGCGGGCTTATCGTCTCCATCGGATCTTGAACGGCAAGGTCAACAGCGGTTGTTATGAATGCGCCGAATGAATTGTTATTGAACGAACTGCCAAAGAGAACCGGCTGCATCAATGCAAGTTGAATGTAAAAGAGTCCGATCATGAGGACAATTATGGCGGCGATGCGGTTGCCGATCTGTGCACGGCCCTTTCCTGCGATGAAGGAACCGACGGCCAGGATAACTATCGGAATCAATGCATGAGTGTCAGCAAACGCTGCTACTGCAGTACTACGCTGATCGGGCGTCGCAGATAAGGCAAACGTAAGGTCACTAAAATGTGCAAACCGCGAAAGAGCCTGTTGATAACCGTACTGAATGAGCGTTGAAATGGTAAAGAGGACGATACCAAACAACTTAAACGGGAGTGGTCCGCCAATGCAAAGAAGTGTGAACAAAAAGAAAAGGTAGAACGACGCCAGAAGATATACCAAAAGAATAACGGCCAGCAAAATGTCGTTAGCAGGTTCAAAATGCTGAAACGAAGATGCCCATCCGATCTTTAGATATAAAGTTTCGAAAATATAGAATGCAAGTGCGAAGACGAAAGAAGGTATCCAGATCTTAGACTCGCAACCGAACAGCGGGTCGAAACGAAATTGTTTTGAATGCTGCCGCATACTTAAGGGTCGACGGGTAAATTCGCTTTTAAGTGGGACGAAACGAGTTAGTTGGAATATTTGGTGGGGAGGCGGTTCTAACCAAAAAGAGGAACCGAATGGCTCCGGTTCCTCTAGTCAAAGTTAATAGGGTGAGTTGATTAGTTACCAAGAACTGAAACCGGGGAAACGGGTGTTTCGATCGCGGCTTGTGTAAGAGCAGTGCCCAAATTGGCTGCCGTTGCGTCAAAGACGATAACACCAGGGGTCGAGATGCCAAAGCGACGTGTACCAGTCTGGGTTACACCCGTTGTGGTCTGCGGATTTGCATCAAAATAGAACTGAGCAGGTGTTGATGTGGTTCCGGCTACGCGGCCGCCGATGAACGTGTAACCGCTCTTCGTGCCTGTTCCGAGCTGACCATCAACGAGACCGGCTGTATTAAGTTCTGCCAAGCCAGTAGCATCGGCGGCAACCGCACCAGCGTATTGACCGGCACCTGCGGTAGCACCGTATGTCATTTGTGCACCGTGAAGTGTACGGAGTGACGAGATAGCCGAGCCTTCGTTAGCTGAACGACGTGCAGCCAACAAATTCGGGATAGCAATAGCGGCGATAATGCCGATGATAACAACAACGATCAAAAGTTCGATAAGTGAGAAACCTTTTTGATTTTTCATTCTAAATTCACAATCTCCTAAAGTATTTTTCTAGCAATCTTTTTTCTTCTACCTTTCCCAGGCGAGGTTGTATTGGCAAGCATCGTGCCAGAGACCGAAGTCGGTGTTCATAGAGTTTGTAGAGTGTTGAGTTTATTGAGTTTAAGAGGCTTTTCAGTGGTTTGAATTAAGTAAATGGTTGAGCAGAAAATGGGTCTCAGAGAAAGAAAATAACGGATTTTGGCATTATTGGGGTGACAAAAAGTGTTAAGAGTTTTGAGAGTCGATTGAGTTCGTAGGGTTTGTGGAGTTCGTTGAGTGGGGATTGGTTACGGATTTTTTCTTAGGTGCTGGCATAGAGACATTGTCATGCGGGATACTTCGTCAATCGATCTATAAAGATCATCAAAGGCTTTTTGATCGAGATACTTTAAGTCTAATGCTATGTAGAGATGCGATTGAGTCTCGGCAGCGGAAGCATGAGCAATTACGAGAAAATTTGCGAATTCTTTGTTTGTGCGGCGTCCGTAACCTTCGGCAATGTTTGCCATCATGGATACGGCCGAGCGACGAATCTGATCGCGAAGCCCGAAATCTTTGGAGAATGCACCGTCAGATGTAGCCTTGTAAATCTCGGACGTGACGGTTCGTGCTTTTTGCCAAGCTAAAATATCCTCAAATCTCTTAAACGTTGCCATAACTCAACACTCTATGAACTCTAAAAACTCTCCTAACCATTCAGTCTTTTCTCATTTGGGCTGAGAGGCTGCGGATGTTGTGTTTGTCGAGTAGGTGGCGGAGTGAGCGGACTTGCATTTGGAGTAGGTCGGCGGCTTTGGTTTGGTTGCCGGCGGTTAGGCGGAGAGCTTCTACGACGTAGGTTTTTTCGAGGTTTTCGAGGTGAGCGGAAAGATTCAGGCCGTCGTCGGGCAGATCGAATTCGGCTTTGATGCGGTCGGAATTGTAGCTGGAAATGTGTTCGGGCAAGCGTTCGGGCTGAATTTCTTCGGTGCGTTCGAGCGCGACGGCTCGTTCGATGGTGTGTTCGAGCTCACGGACATTGCCGCTCCACATATAATTTTCGAGGATCTGCATCGATTTTGGTGAAACGGTCAGATTTCGGCCGCTTTGTTCACAGAATTTTTGCAGGAAATGCTCGATCAGTTCGGGAATATCCTCGGTGCGTTCGCGAAGCGGCGGCAGATGGATCGGGATGACGGAAATTCGGTAAAACAGATCCTCGCGGAAAGTTCCGTCGATTGACATTTGTTTCAGATCGCGGTTGGTTGCGGCAATAACGCGTGCGTCGATCGGTATTTCGTCATGTGCGCCGACGGGGCGAACCTTGCGTTCCTGCAGCACACGAAGCAGTTTTACCTGCATCGCGGGCGACATTTCGCCTATTTCGTCGAGAAAGATCGTGCCGTTATGTGCGGCTTCGAACAAGCCTTTGCGGTTGGAATTTGCACCGGTGAACGAACCTTTGATATAGCCGAAAAGTTCGCTTTCGAGCAAGGTTTCGGTAAATGCACCGCAGTTTATTGATATAAACGGCTTTTCTGCACGCGGACTGAGGTCGTGGATCGCACGGGCGACGAGTTCTTTACCGGTGCCGCTTTCGCCGGTGACGAGCACGGTCGATTGAACTTCGGCAACCGTTTCGATCATCTGAAAGATCGCGTGCATCTTAGACGAATTGCCAATAATGTTCTTAATGCTGCCGCGTTCGCGCTGTGCACGTTTGAACGCACGGTTTTCGTCGATAAGAGCTCGTTTTTCTAAAGCTTTGTTTGCGATAAGCTTCATCTCATCGACATCAAAAGGTTTTTCGATGTAATCGTCGGCGCCGAGTTTGAAGGCTTCACGCGTCGTATCGACCGAAGCGTGAGCCGTCATGAACACAACTGCGACATCCGGCATCGTTTCGCGAATGTTGCGGAGCATTTCTATGCCGTCCATGTCGGGCATGCGGATATCGGACACGACCAGGTCGGCCGGTTCTTCGCGCAGAAGTTGCAGAGCTTCGCGGCCGTTCGATGCAATCCGGAGCTCGTGGCCCTCGGATTCAAAAACGAGTGTCAGTATCTGTCTGTAACTTGGTTCGTCATCGACGACTAAAATATTCGACATTTTTAAGCAGCTTTATTTGTAAAAGGACTGAAAGGAAGCGTCCGGCTTTCACCGAACTTATATCTATTGTCACAAATATTGACCCTTTTGTTCAAGCAGAATTTTACCATCAAGTTTTTTTAATGTTTAACAAGCCTGAGATCGGCGTCGAACCGGTGTCGGTTTCGTCAATGTTTTCGGGTTCCGGCGGCGAAATGTTTTGGCCGCGTGGAATGATGATCGAGATCGCCGTGCCCTCATTTTCGCGGCTCGTTACGGTGATCGTGCCGTTGTGATCGCGGATGATCTGATAAACGATCGAAAGGCCGAGGCCGGTTCCGCCGGTTGTCGATGTCGAAAAAGGTTCGAATAATTGTTCGACCTGACGCTGCGGCATTCCGACGCCTGTGTCGCGAAAAACTATCTTTACGCGGTCGTCGGACATTGTTTCGAGCGAAACATTCAGCGTGCCGCCATCGGGCATGGCCTGTACGGCGTTTCGCGAAAGATTCCAAAAAACTTGTTTTAGCTGCGAACCATCGGCGAGTATGAATATAGGTTTATCCGGCAGATCGTTTTCAAGCTTGTGAACATCGTGAATATCCGGACTGTGCCGCAGCAGCGTGAATGTCTCGCGGATCGCTTCGCTGAGATCGACCTCTGCCATTTCGCCAACCTTTGGGCGGGCGTAACTCAAGAAATTTGTGATGATCTTATTGAGCCGATCGGATTCTTTTAAGATTATCTCCATCAGATTCGCCTGAACCGAATCTGGGGGCATATTCGAATCAAGAACCTGGATCGCACCGCGCATCGCACCGAGCGGATTGCGTATCTCATGTGCCAAGCCGGCGGCAACACGGCCGACCGCGGCGAGACGATCTTTGCGGCGGACGCTTTCTTCCATCGAACGTATCTCAGTCAGATCCTGGAAAGTTACGATCAAACCGGTGGTCTCGAGCTCCTCCGAGAAAAGCGGCGAAATGCTGTAGCCGACGTGAACCGCAAATCCATCGGGCGTTTTGAGGTCGGTTTCAAAACGCGCAGGTTGTTCGAAACTTGCCGAAAGTGCGGCGGCAATGGCTCGGGTAGAATCGCTGAAAAGTACAGAAATATTCCTGCCTTCCATTTCTTCGGCGGTTCTGCCGGTTATTTCGGCGGCGGCGGAATTGAACGTAAAAATATTGCCTTCGAGATCTGTCGTCACCAAACCCGAGCGGATCGATTCAATAATACGTTCGTGCAGAGCACGCAAGCTGGCGAGAGTTTTCGTTGTTTCGACAAGTTTTTCGCCCGAATGCCGCCTATCGGACAGACGTGATGCGAGAATTCCGACGATCAGTATCGCGACGACATTAAAGCTGACGTATTGAACGACCTTGCCGGCTGTTTGATCCGTACCGAAATTTTCGATAATGCCGGTGCTCGATAAAATAGCCGAAATTATGAACATTCCGGCGGAAAGCATCGCCATAAAAAGCGTCGCTATAGGATTCAGAAAGACACTCGACACGGCGATCAAAATTATGTAGAGCGTAATGTATGGCGAACCAAGGTCGCCTGTTCGCCAAACGAGCCAAGTGATGAGCAAAGCATCGAGCACGAACTGAATTCGCACTTGCCAAATGTAGGCTTTGCTTAGCCGGCAGAGGAAAAAATAAACGATCGTCAGGCCGACGGCGATGATGAATACGAGAAACAATCCTTGCGGAAAGGCGTCGAATGAAAGTTTCAGAGCTCCGCTGTGCCAGATCCAGGTCGTTACGAGCAGCACGAAGATCAATACGAGACGGCCGATTATCAGCGTCTGAACCTTGTGAAGCGATCGCGCATTGGCTGGAAGCCGATTTTCGTCTAAACTAAGCATTATTCCGCCGGATATTTATGGATACTCACATCAACGACGCCAAATATGAAAAACGTCCTTGGGGAAGTTTTACGATCCTGGACGAAGCCGATTTTTATAAGGTTAAAAGATTAGAGGTGCTGCCCGCAATGCGCCTGAGTTATCAGAGGCATCAGCACCGAACCGAACATTGGTTCGTTGTTCAGGGCACGGCTAAGGTTACATTAAACGGCGAGGATTTTCTAGTAGAAAGCGGCAATGCCGTTGATATAAAAGCGGGTGATGCCCACCGCATCGAAAACCCGGACGCAGATGTAACGCTGATACTGGTCGAAACCCAGACAGGCAGCTATTTTGGTGAAGATGACATCGAAAGGATCGATGACGATTTTGGCAGAGTGGCATAACAGCTCCCCGAAACTGCAATTACCCGCCGCTCGCAAGCAAGGCATTGCCGTCTTAATTTAGCAAATTTATAAATGGCGTTAACGTTCGAAAGAAAATTACCGGTTCTGTTGTTTTTCGTGTTTTTGGTGTTGACCGCGATCGGCTTTATTTTTTACCAGAACACGGCATCGCTGCAGGGAGCGATCGAGCGCGAAAAACGCACGACCGAGGTTTTCGCGAATCTGGATGCGATAAATACGTCGCTGATGGCGATCGATAATGGCATGCAGGGTTTTATCATAACCGGGAATCCGACATATCTCGATTCGCTCTCGCGGTCTAAACAATCGATATCGCAGGCATTGAACGATCTTCGCCAACTGAAATTCAACAAACTCGATCAGGTGGAGCAATACAACAACCTCGAACGAATGATCGCTGAACTGCTTGGCGAAACCGACCGCAAGATCGAGCTTCGGCGAAACAAAGGTTTTGAAGACGCGATCGTCGAAGTCTCAAATCAAAAAAGCAACGCTCTTTCTAATCAGATCCGGCAGGCGATCGAGAATGCGAAATCCCTGGAAATGAAGGAAATGGACGTTCGCGATGATCAGCTCAGCGGACGATTCAAACGAACGATCTGGATATTAATATTGGGAAGTATAGCCGGAGTCGTGTCGTTGGGCTTTGCGAACGTAATAGTTTATATGGAAATTCGTCGGCGAAAGAAAGCTGAACTCTCGCTGATCGATACAAATAAAGATCTGGAAAAACGCATAGAAGAGCGGACGAAACAGCTAAAAGACATTAACGAAAATCTGATCGATCTCGATAATCAACGGCGAATTTTGCTTTTGAACGAACAGCACGCACGCCAGGAAGCCGAGATCGCCAATCGGCTTCGTGACGAATTTATGGCCACGGTTTCGCACGAGCTTAAAACACCGCTCAATTCTATTCTCGGCTGGGCTCGACTACTGCAAGGTTCGCGTCTGAACATCGAACAGACAGGCAAAGCTGTCGAAACAATAATAAAAAACGCTGAAACACAAAATCTTTTGATCGAAGATCTTTTGGATGTAGCGAAAGTTGTTTCGGGGAAGATGGAACTCGACCTCGCACCGGTAAACGCGGCGGATGTTGTTCGCCATTGCGTTGAAAGCATAGGTCCGTCGGCACAAAATAAACAACAGAATATTTCTGTCGACATAGACGAAGATGCGGAAACGAAGCTCATTTTGGGTGACGCGAACCGGCTGCGGCAGATCGTAGGAAATTTGCTGACGAATGCGGTTAAATTTACACCGGAAAACGGAAATGTCGATGTAACTTTGGCTGCGGAAAACGGCAATTTGAAACTCTCCGTCGCAGATGATGGAATGGGTGTTGATCCCGAATTCCTGCCGCTGATATTCGAGCGGTTTCGGCAAGACGTTTCTAAAACCGGCAAGAGCTCCGGACTCGGTTTAGGCCTTTCGATCGTTCGAAACCTGACGGAAATGCACGGCGGTTCCGTCAAAGCCGAAAGCGACGGAGACGGCAAAGGCGGCAAAATTTACAGTAACGTTGCCGATAGAAGAATCTTAGATCTCAGATCCTAGATCTTATTTACGCGGAGCTTGCTGTTGACGCTATTTCGAACATCTCGCGGACAGCGGAAAGAAGATCGTCGGCGATAATTTCGGGTTTTCGGTCCAGTTCCGGTTCGGCTTTCGCTCCGTAGCCGGTTCTTACCAGAGCCGTTCTGATCCCGGCGGCAAAGCCTGTTTCGATATCCAAAATTTTATCGCCGATCACCCACGAATTTTCCATATCGATCTCAAAATCCTTTTTTGCTTGTTCGATCATGCCCAAACGCGGCTTGCGGCATTCACACCCGGCGTCCGGCATATGCGGACAAAAATAGAACGCGTCGATGAGATTTTCCGCTCTTTCCTGTATCGCTTCGTGGATCGATTTCATCGCCGCTTCGTCGTAAATTCCGCGAGCAATGCCGGATTGATTCGTCACGATAAGGATCAGATAATCATTTTCTTTTAGCAGCCGTAAAACTTCGATCGTATAAGGAAACAGCCTCAGGTCTTCGACACGCGAAAGAAAATTAACTTCTTCGATCAGCGTTCCGTCACGGTCTAGAAAAATGGCTTTTTGTTTTGGCTTCATAATTAGATGAGCTGTCTTTTCATGATAAAACGGGAAGGAACGATCCTTCTTGTAAAAACTCCGCGGCGGAATCGAAAATTCTTTGCGGTGATATACGCGTCATGCATCTGTGATCGATCGGACAATCGCGAAGCATACACGGCGAACATTCGACCGGTTCGCGAATGACGATCGCATTATCGGAAAAAGGCCGCGTCGTTTCGGGGTTTGTCGGGCCGAAAATGACGATCGTTTTTGTCCCGACCGACGGTGCAATATGGGCAAGTCCCATGTCATTAGAGATCAGCATATCAACCTCGCTCAAAACCGCGGCAGCTTCGCCGACATCGGTTCTGCCGGTCAGATCGAAAGGTTTGTTCTTTGATACAGATATGACCTCTTCTGAAACCTCAGCGTCATCAGGCGAACCGATGAGCACGACCGAAGCACCGAGACCATCAAACAAAAGATCGTTCAGCCCGGCAAAATATTTCGCCGGCCAGCGTTTCGCCCGTGAATTCGTCGAACCTACGCCGAGAGCGATAACGGTCGAGTTCTGATCGATCCCGGCTTTTTTCAAGATCTGCCGTGCATTAGAACGTCGTTCTTCCGAAACCGGCAAAGAAATGTCAGGAGAAAAACGTCCGACAGTTTCTTTTCCGAGCAGACGGCGTTCGACCTCGCCGATCAGATTCAGGTAATAAAAAACTTCGTGATTGCGGTCCTTCCATTCTGGCACGGCGATCGGATCGGTCAACAAAAGTCCGCGGAGGTCTTTGTTATAACCTATTCGTCGCGGAATGCGTGCAAGTATCGTCGTCAGTGCCGATTCAAAAGAATTGGGAAGCAGAACGGCGAGGTCGAAATTTGTTTCTCGGATAAAATCGGCCTGATGAAATATCGAACGAAATTTTGGCTTGGTTTTGTTGATGGTAATTATATCGTCGATAAAATCGGCATCGCGAAAAAGTTCGTCGGCCCAAGGTTTTGCGGCGAGCGAAATTTCCGCATCGGGAAAGATCCGCCGCAATTCGCGCAAGGCGGGAATTGTCATGACAGCATCGCCGACCCAATTTGTACCGCGAACGAGAATTTTCATCTATTGAAATAAAGTCTGCAGGCCTTCGCTGAGATCCATTTTTGGTTTCCAATCGAGTTCCTGAGTTATGCGGCTCAGATCGGAAATGTAATTCATCGGAACCGGATCGGGAAGCGGATCGTCCTGTGAGATCACAGCCTGCAGACCCGAAACTTCTTCCATTTTTTCGACAAGCTGCGAAAGCGTTACAGCATTTTCGCGGCCGCCGCCCAGATTGTAAAGACCGTGACGGATGACGCTATCGATAAATGATTCGCAAGCCAGAGACATATCTGAAACATGCAAAAGATCGCGTTTTGGCTTGCCGCCGCCGGGAAGACGAAGCCGTTCGCCCAGATTGATCGCTTCGGCAAAATGACCGACGAAATTCGGAAGATTGCCTTCGCTTTTCGGCGGATAAACGGTCGAAAGCCGAAATATGCAGGCACGAAAATGATTTACGTGAGCATAATATTCGACATAGCGTTCGGCGATAAGCTTTGACCATTCGAGTGCGGATTGGCCGGAGTAAAGTGTCTGGCAAGTTTCCGGCACGGTCTGATGGTTATCAGCAAAGCGTCCGTAAACATCCTTGGTCGAAGCGAAAATGAAAGCCGCATCTTTTTTTATATGTTTTAGAACATTGATCGTTCCGTCGACGTTCGTTAGGAAAGTTTCGTCGGCTGCTTCGGGCGATTTATCCAGATAAGCCGCAAGATGGATAACAACATCGTAATCTCGTATCGCTCCGAGATCTTGCGAATTTAAGACATCGCAGCCGGTACGCCGCGAAAAATCGTCCGCTCCGAAGTATTCGACGATGTGCTTGCCCAAATATCCGCTGCCGCCTGTTACCAAAACCTTCATATTCTGAAAGAATAAGGTGCGAGCGGGTTTCACGCAATCCGCCGACATAAAACTAGACAGATGAGCGTTAAAACAACTATCATTTAATTTGGGAAAGCCCGTTCCTCTCTCTTGATCCGCGCTCATGTTTTTTGCCGATGCAGAAAGAAATTCCTTCAAAAACAACACGATCCAAAAAGCCGCCGCCGGCCTGGAAAAAAGCACGCCGTATCAGTTCGTATAAAGCTCCGCCGCCAACGCGATTTCGACGCATCTTGCGAAAGATTTTTAATCCGTGGACATTGGGAATTTCGCTCGTTCTGATCCTTATTGGATTTTTAACAACGACCTATTTTTATTTCGAGTTTTCCGATCAGATCGACCGTCGTCTGCTCAGCGGCGTTGTCTTTACGCCTTCGGCAGGAATTTATTCCGCACCAAAAACGCTTCGCAGCGGCGAAGAGATATCTCTGATCGAACTCATTGATTATTTGAAATCGGCGGGTTATATCGCAAAGAATGACAAAGCGGATCAATCGAGAAGCCGTTATTTAGTTGACGGCGACGGCATTCTTATTCAACCCGGCGTGACAGGAATTATAGACGGCAAAAAAGTTTTTCCCGATCTGCGTGTTTCGTTCAACAAAGACAACAAAGCCGTTAAAAACATCACGGACATCGAATCCACGAGCATTGTCGAAAGTGCACAGCTCGAACCGAAGATGTTGAGCACCGTGGCGGCCGAAGGCGACGGACGCCGCAAAACCGTGAATTTTGCCGACATTCCGCAAACCTTGATCGACGCGATAACGGTTACGGAAGATCGTGCATTCTTCGAACATTACGGCGTCAACCTTCGCGGTATAGCCAGAGCGTTTTGGCGGCGATATGAGCTGCCCGACGATTCGCGATTGGCAAATCAGGGCGGCTCTTCGATCACACAGCAACTCGTAAAAAATCTTTTACTGACGAATGAAGCAACCTGGAAACGAAAAATAACGGAAGCAGGAATGTCGGTCGTTCTGGAAACAAAACTGGACAAAAAAGAGATCTTCGGACTGTACGCAAATCAGATATATTTGGGACAACACGCCGGACTTTCGATATACGGCGTCGGCGAAGCGGCAAGCGTTTATTTCGGTAAGGACGTCTCACAATTAACTTTGCCGGAATGCGCTTTTATTGCCGGGATCATCCGCAGCCCGAATCGATTTAATCCGTATAAATATCCCGACCGTGTGGAAGACCGGCGAAATCAGGTGTTGCAGTCGATGCTCGAGGTAGGAAAAATATCGCCCGCGCAATACGAGCAGTCGAGCAAGACTCCGCTCGATCTTCAGGCATTTAACGACAAAAGCGTTCAGCAGGGAATGCCTTATTTTTCGCAATACGCTATTGAAGAATTGCCGAAGATCGTCAGCGATCCCGAAGCGATGCAGCACCTTCGCGTTTACACTTCGATCGATCCGGATCTGCAAAAGGCCGCGTATGAGATCGTCAGCAAGCGGCTCGCAAAGCTCGACAATCTCTATAAGAAAAGATCGCCCGGCAGGCTCGATGCGGCCCTCGTAGCGATGAGACCGAAAACGGGCGAGATCGTCGCAATGGTCGGTGGACGAAACTTTGCCGAAAATCAATTTAACCGCGCGACCGATGCGATGCGACAGCCCGGTTCGGTCTTTAAGCCTTTTGTTTATGCGACCGCTATAAACTCGGCTTATGACACCGCTTCGCGGGTGTTTACGGCTGCGACGGTTCTAAAAGATGAGAAGAAGGTGTTCACATTCGATCAAAATTCGTATGCGCCGAATAACTATGGCGATCATTTTTCGGGCGAAGAGATCACGCTGCGCGACGCATTGGTCAAAAGCAAGAACACGATCACGGTCGATCTGGGAATGCAGGTAAACATCGGCAAGGTGATGAACCTGGCGGCAAAAGCCGGAATGCCGAAGGTCGAAAAAGCGTATCCGTCGATGGCTTTGGGAACCGCCGAAGCGACGCCGCTGCAGGTGGCGACAGCTTACACGACGTTTGCCAATCTTGGCGATCGCGTTTTGCCGATGCCGATAACGAAAGTCACCGAAGGCGACGGCAAAGTTGTCGCACTTCCGGCTCCTGATAAGCAGCAGGTGATCAGGCCCGACGTCGCTTATATCGTTGACGATATGCTGAAAGATGTGATCAACCGCGGCACGGCTGCCCAGGCAAAAAGCTGGGGCTTTCAAAACGTTTCCGGACAGAAGGCTTTTGCCGGAAAGACGGGAACGTCCCGAGACGGCTGGTTCGCGGGATTTACGCCGGATCTGGTTTGTGTCGTTTATGTCGGTTTTGATGAGAATGCCGATCTTGGTTTGAAAGGATCCGATTCGGCGATGCCCATCTGGGCCGATTTTATGAAAGCCGCGCTCGATCTGCATCCGGATTGGAACGGCGATTGGGCCGTTCCGGGAAATTTGCGTCGGGCCGAGATCGATATTCGCAACGGTTCGCTGATCCGCGAACTCGGGGCCGCCGAACCGGAAACAACGCCGACTCCGACGCCGACGCCGACACCGAAAGCCTCCAATTCGAACATCGATATGTCTGCCTGGGACACGGGGTTTCCAGAGCCTGAACCGGAAATTTATGTGACGGATGTACCGCCGGAATTTCGCCGAATTGAATGGTTCATTGGCGGAACCGTTCCCAACAGAAAAGTTTTAACTGAAGAAGACGATCTGCTGCCTGAAGATGAATTGACGCCGGAAGGGTTGCCAAAACCTTCGCCGACACCGACGCCACTTGATGGAACATGGCAGGAAAAAGCTGAACCGCTTGGTACGCCGAGGCCGCCCGGCATGAGCCGTCCAGCACCATCGGCAAGGCAGCCGGACGGCAATGTCCGCCGGCCGCCTTTGCCAGACCAGTGATCTACATACCGAGATTCTTGAATAAAAATCCGTAGATATCGGCTTGTTCCTGTATCTGCTTCGACGTAGGTTTGCCCGCGCCGTGACCCGCTTTTGTTTCGATGCGGATCAGTATCGGTGCATCGCCGGCCTGAGCGTTTTGCAGCGTCGCCGCATATTTGAAACTATGCGCCGGAAATACGCGGTCGTCGTGGTCCGATGTCGTAACAAGCGTTGCCGGATATTTTATGCCGGGTTTTATATTATGCAGGGGCGAATATGCGAACAATGCTTTGAAATCGGTCGGGTCATCGGGCGAGCCGTAATCTGATGTCCATGCCCAGCCGATAGTGAATTTCGTAAAGCGAACCATATCCATAACGCCAACCGCGGGAAGTGCCGCACCGAAAAGATCTGGACGCTGATTCAAAACCGCACCTACAAGCAGTCCGCCGTTCGATCCGCCTTGGATCGCGAGCTTTTTGTTCGAGGTATATTTGTTCGCAATGAGCCATTCGCCGGCTGCGATGAAATCATCGAAAACATTCTGTTTTTTCAGCCGCGAACCATTTTCCCACCACGTCTTGCCGTATTCCGCACCGCCGCGGATATTTGCAACGGCGTAAACGCCGCCCATCTCAAGCCAAGGAATACGCGAAACGGAAAACGACGGCGTCATTGAAATATTAAAACCACCGTAACCATAAAGTATCGTCGGGTTATTTCCGTCAAGCTTTATCCCTTTTTTCGCGACGATGAACATTGGAATTTTCGTGCCGTCTTTGCTCGGATAAAAGACCTGCTTTACTTCGAATTTCGATGGGTCGAATTTCACATTCGGTTTGCGGAACAATTTGCTTTTCCCGGTTTTTAGATCGTAACGATAGATCGTCGGCGGCGTGTTGTAGCTTGTGAAAGTATAGAAGGTTTCCTTGTCTTCGCGCCTTCCGCCAAAGCCGCCGACCGAACCAATGCCGGGAAGTTTTACCGTTCTGATAAATTTACCGCCGGTCGTAACTACATTTATCTGCGACGAAGCGTCCTTTAAATAATTCAATACGAACTGATCGCCGAAAAGACTGACGTTTCCGAGCGTCTCTTTTGATTCGGGCACAACGTCTTTCCAAATAAGATCTCTCGCCAAAACATTTACCGAAACGACCCGTCCGAGCGGAGCATCTTTGTCGGTCGTGAAATAAAACACAGCTCCATCGTTGCCGATAAAGCTGTAGCTGGCTTTCAGGTCGGTGACCAGCGGAATGATCGGCGCGTCAGGTTTTTCGAGGCTTTTGAAATAGACCATATTCATCCGCTCGGTGCCTTTGCCTACATTTATGATCAGCCACTTGCCGTCTTCGGTAACTCCGCCGCCGACAAAATATTCGCCATTATCGGGACGCTCGTAAATGACCTGGTCTTCGGATTGGTCGGTGCCGAGTTTATGAAAGTAAAGTTTTTGGAAAAAGGTTTGGCTTTTTAACTCGCCGCCTTCTTCAGTTTGCGGAAAACGGCTATAGAAAAAGCCGGAATTGTCTTTTAACCATGAAACTCCGCCTTGGCGATTTGGCTGTAAAGTGTCCTTCAAATATTCGCCAGTTGCGACATCCATTATCCGCCATTCGGTTCGATCGGAACCTGACCGTGCGATACCGTACGCCCAGAGTTTTCCGTCGTCGGTAAACGAAGAACCGGAAAGTGCAGCAGTTCCGTCGCTAGTGATCTTGTTAGGGTCAAAGAATATCTTCCCGGGATCCTTGATCGAATCTGAGATATAGAGCACGCTTTGATTCTGCAAACCATCGTTCTTCGAATAGAGATATTTATCGCCGATCTTTGACGGAGCCGAAATGCGTTCGTAATTCCAAAGTTCGGTTAGACGTTTTTTGAAAGTTTCACGCTGCGGGATCGTGGCGAAATATGCATCGGTGATCTTGTTTTCGTCGCCGATCCATTTCTGGGTTTCATCGGAATTCGTGTCTTCCATCCAGCGATACGGATCATAAACTTTGATGCCGTGATAATCATCCATCTGATCTGATCGGCGAGGCTCCGGATATGCGATCTGCGAAAAAACATCGACCGAACCCACCAAAAGAACAGCAGCCACCGACAGTACAAAAAAGCGTAATTTCATATTCATATATTTTTCCTGTAAATGAGATGAAGGAATTATATACGAATATTGATCCATTCGCAGAATGGATCGCCCGCATTGATGTGCGGGTCAGCCGGTAAGGCTCCCTTCCGATTGGCGGCTGGAAGGGAGCATATAATCTTAACTGGGAACTACGATCATCGCACAGAGATTCGGGCAGGTTGTTTCAGGGGTTGACGACATGCCGACCGGCGTTGCGACCGATCTCGCGGCTCCGTTAAGTGGTACTGAGACGGTTGGCGATGCGGAATCATACGTACCCGTGATAACTACCGGCCCCAAGTAATTGAACGCATTACGGATAGTGTAAGCCTGTCCATTCGCCAATCCCGCAGCAGACAGATTTACGTTGATCGAGTTCGGAGCCGAAGGAGCATAGACAATAATATTTGCCCTGCCCGGAGTATAAACATTCGGCCGGACTAACACGGTGTTTGGCAGCGTCGTTGTTGTTGCGGTACTTGCCGCATCAAACCCGGTCGCGGAGCGCCATGTTGGAAACGAACGGTCCTCCGCGGAGGTAGTATCGCCGAATCTGAGTTGCATTGTTGTGTTGTAATAACTATTTCCGTTCCAGTTATACGACCGTCTCGGGGATAAAACATATCTATCGTTTGGTCCGGAGGTGAAAAATTTATTGCCGGTAAAGGTAAGATTCGTTACCGATCCCGCTACGAAGGAAGTTCCCGCGCCAAAGAAATAATTATTCGTCACCGTACCGGTTGTTACACCCGCTCCATAACCAAAGGTGAATGAATAGCTGTTCGAGTTCGGCCTGTGATAGAAATGGCACTCGTTAACGACACCCGTAGGACTGGCGACGCTATCGGGTCCATAAAGCAAATTATAGTTGTAACGTCCGGCTGGACTTCCCGAGCCGGAAAATATCGAGCCTTGAAGATCACCACCGACGTATGGCCCGGTTACACCGTAGCCCTGCATGCCGAGGTTAAAGTTATTCATAGCCGATGACTCGTAAACGCGTGAGTAGCCGGAAGCGTTCTCAAGGTAATAACCGTGACCGAGTGGATCTCCCGCGGAGTTAAGCAAGCCGTTATTGTAACTGATCACATCATATATCAAAGTATTTGAAGAGCTTGAACCGCTAAAGACGCCGTTCACATTCTCGTGCACCAAAAGATTGATGAAGTTGTTTCCGTTCCCGGTATTGAATATCCCGTTACCTCTGGCGATCTCGGGATAGTTAGTTTCGTTTCTAAATGTAACGCTGTTCGTAATTTCAAAATCCCGATATGTGGTCGTACTTCCGCTGACACTGAACTGCGGTCCGGCCTGCCTTACCGGAACACTATTTGAATGAGACTGAGGGCCGCTAATGCTGCCAGAGGCGCCGCGTAAACATCCGCTTAATGTATTTCCGTTTTTGACACAAAATTTGAGGATCTCGCCATCAATGGCTATTTCGTCGCTGCCGCCAGTGCCTAAAATTTTGGACGAATCCGAAACCGTAATAGTAGTCTGCGAAGAATTGATCGAACCAACTAGAGTTGTTCCGATATTACCGTCGATCACAGCCCATTCGCCAGGAGCGCTTCGGACGATCCCTCCGCCGTTTAGTGACGAACGGAATTTGCCGTTATATGTTCCGGACCGAAGGCAAAGGGTTTTATTGTTACGAATGAGGGATGTTTTGTTTAAGCCGGTCTGCAAATCCCATGGGTTCGAACTCGTGCCCGTACCAGAACTCGTGCCGGCCGGTGACGCATAGTAATCGCAGGTGAAGGACGACCCCGGAGTCGGGGCGGGCGTTGGGGTTGGAGTCGGAGTCGGAGTCGGAGTCGCCGTCGGCGTCGGCGTTGGAGTCGGAGTCGGAGTTGGAGTTGGGCTTGGAGTGGATAGTACGTTTCGTTGTCCCGGAACGGGAACATCACCGCTGATCCCGAACTGCGATGCCTCCGCTGAACTGCTGGCGCTATTGATTCGATACCAAACACTGTTGGAAGGCCGATAAACTGCCGGGTCCGTTTTTCCATCACCGTCATAATCTGCCGGAACCGGCACATCCGTTGAAAGTCCGAACGGATAGACCAAATAGCCTCCGCCCGAACTCGTGTATATGTACCAATATCCGGTCGCCGGACGCCACACAGCCAGGTCATCTTTGCCGTCACCATCGAAATCACCGCTTAGCGGAACATCTCCCAGGCTACCGAAGTGCTGGATCGAAATGGAGCCATCCGAACTGTTGATCCTGTACCAATTACCATCTGCGGGGCGAAAGATCGATGCGTCTGCTTTGCCGTCCGCGTCAAAATCACCTGACAAAGGAATATCGCCTAAAATGCCCCAAGGAAAAGTCTTGTATTGGCCATTACTACTGCCCAGTTCGTGCCAAGTTCCGTCTGACGGACGAAACACAGCCAGATCGGAACGTCCGTCACCATCAAAATCTGCCGGTATAGGAATGTCTGACACAGAGCCGAAACTCAACACATCGACGGTCGCCGTCGCACTTTTCAACCGATACCAGATTCCTGCCCGGAAAACCGCAATGTCTGTCTTCGTATCACCATCATAGTCGGCAGGGACTATTGTGTCCGTGCTTAATCCAAATCTTGAGGCGACAAATGCGCCATCTGAACTGCGATTGAACCACCAATAGCCGGTTCCGGGTCGAAATATGCTTATGTCGGCTTTCCTGTCGCCGTCAAAGTCGAAGCGGGTCGACAGTGCCAGTGCGCTGTTCGATGCAAGGTCTTGCCCATAAATAACAGAGCCTTCGACTGCAACCGCACAAACCACAAAAGTAAAGATAAAGATCTTCCGAACAACACGTTTCGCACGCACAGATATTAAGTTCATAATGGTTATCAGGGGGTACGATCACAGAATGTTGGTTTACTCGGAATCATTCGATCCTGAGTTCAAAGAGGCCGTTGGGCGAACCTCCGATTTGTGAATGGATTTAGCTTTCAGTCGGTTCGAAAAGCTTTACAAAAGTCCGCTTTACTCGAATTGGGGTTACAAGCTTTTTATGCGGTAGTGAGCCAGTCGTAGTGCTAAAGATTCAAACTCTTTAAACTAGCTTCACAATAGAAAAAAACCAATAATTGGTTCTGAATTCCAGAAAAATTCCAATATTTACAACTATTTATTTCTTCCGTCAATCATCATTAGAACTATAAGAATTGCCGATCGTTAGAAATTTCTGACACCCGTGGGCTAACAGAAATTATTATACAAGAATTGTGCGGGAATGCATAGTCAATTTGTGCTAAATAAAACTATCTATCTGGTCGATATGTATCCTACCTAAATCTGATATTTTTCTACAATCAACCAATTCGCCCGGAAAGTTGTACAGGAAATATTTTTCGCATAAATGCTGATGGCTTCATCAGCGGGATAGAAAATGTGTATCCCACCTGCTTAGTGTCTTTGCGGGCAAGTTTTAGTAGTGCCTACTAATTACTTTGGTTTAAAAGATAGCAATCTAGAAATGTACTAGAACCCAGTAAATATGCAAAATGTCATAGCCACAGCAACCGGCTCAGCCGCAGAAAATGAAGGGTCTGTTTCTGTTCCTTTTTTCCGCCCACATCTAATTGAAAATGAAATAAACGAAGTCGTCTCCACCCTCCGGAGCGGATGGCTAACTACCGGCCCAAAGGTCGCTGAGTTTGAAAAAGAATTTGCAAGATCGGTAAATGGCAGATATGCCGTAGCTCTGAATTCATGTACTGCGGCGTTACATCTGGCCGTCGAGGCGATGGGCCTCCAGGAAGGTCAAGCCGTTCTTATCCCGACGATGACCTTTGCGGCAACGGCCGAGATAGTACTTTATAAAAAAGCCGTTCCAGTTTTAGTAGACTGCGATCCGGTAACGGGAAATATGGATCTTGCTGACGCCGAACGTAAGATCGACCAACTAAAGAAAAGAACACTTCCTTTCCTGCACGGACGCGACCTGAAGGTTGTCGGAATGATACCTGTGCACGTTGGCGGGTACATGCTTGATGTCGATAAAGTGAAGCAATTTGCAGTTGAACACGGCCTTTGGATAATCGAAGATGCCGCACACGCGTTTCCGTCGGCATGGCGACCAAACCCAGAGAGTCGATGGCGATACTGCGGTGACGCTACCGCTTCGGTAACGTGCTATTCCTTTTACGCAAACAAAACCATAACAACCGGTGAAGGCGGGATGGCCGTTACGAACGATGAAGCCCTGGCCAATCGGATTCGACTTATGTCGCTACATGGTCTATCGAACGATGCTTGGCGCAGATATTCCAGCACCAGTAGCAGTTGGGATTACCGTATAATCCAACCCGGTTATAAATACAACATGACCGATATCGCCGCTGCGATCGGATGTCACCAGTTGGCTCGTGCTTCGGAGATGCGGGAGGAAAGACGAGCGCATTGCTGAATATTATTTGAAAGCACTTTCCGACGTTGCTGAAATAGATCTGCCGCCTACGGACGATAACCGCATTCATTCCTGGCATCTGTTCCCGATCCGCCTAAAACTCGACAATTTGTCGATCGATAGAGCGGAGTTTATTCAAGAACTCAAGAACGAAAGGGTCGGCTGCTCAGTCCATTGGCGGCCATTGCACATGCATCCGTTCTACGGAGAAAGCTTGGGCTGGAAAAAGCATCATTTGCCGGCAGCTACCTACCTCTGGAGCCAGATCATTAGCCTTCCTATTTTTTCTGCCATGACCATAGATGAGATGGAACATGTGGCAAATACCGTAAGGAGTATTTGTTCCGGACATGCCCTGATCCGGCAATCGATCGCAGCGTAATGGTTCGTAAATTACCCCCCAAAAGCATCCCAAGGCCAGTCGAGTTATTCGTCGCGGCGTGTGGTCTGACAGCCATTATCCCGTTAATGGTGATCTGCGCCGCTTTGATAAAGCTTAACTCTCAGGGGCCGGTATTCTATCGGCAAAAACGTATTGGCCGCAATGGAGAGCCTTTTACTATCGTTAAGCTTAGAACAATGGCAGTGTTCGGGAATGGCTTGCCAATAACCGCTGCAGATGACCAGCGAGTGACCTCTGTTGGCCGCTTTCTCAGAAAATTCAAGATCGATGAACTTCCGGAATTATGGAATATCGTGCGTGGAGAAATGGCATTTGTTGGGCCTCGGCCTGAGGTGCCTGAATTCGTTGACCTAGTCGATCCGGCTTGGCGAGAGGTGTTGGAAGCCCGCCCGGGAATAACCGACCCCGTGACATTGCGCCCTCCGGAATGAAGAATATTTGCTTGCGACCGTTATAGACAAGGAAAGGTATTATCGTGAAGTGATCCAACCTTACAAGCTCCGTGGTTATCTGAATTTTGTCAGAAATAAGACCTGGAAAACTGATATCAGGATAATAGGAAGAACGCTAAAGGCAGTGGCGTTTCCGGCAACGGTTAAAGCACCTTCCAAAGAAGAGTTAAGGTTGTCGTACGCTGAATACCGATAATCGGTCAACAGTTGAACAATAACTAATATTTCAGATAGCCTTTTGGTGAAAACAACTATTAGGGTAAAGGATCTATTCGAGAGCGTGGCTTTTTATGGCATGGCTCTCGTACTTGTATTTTCAGCGCTTATTTTTCGATCTTCTATACCGGGCAGTAACATGCTGTTGGTTGCGATCATCTGCATCCTGGCTCTGATTCGGTTGGCCGGATGTGTTTTCTCCGGCGAGATCAGTATTCCGGAACCTAGACTTATTTATCCGCTTTGCGGGCTTTTGTTACTCTCCATATTTCAGATCGTTACGCTGCCGGGCTTTGATGGGATGATCAGTGTCGATCGATACGCCACGGTAAAATTCATCTGTTTTCTTGCCGGGTTGATAGTCGCATTCGATCTGCTGCTTGCTACCTGTCGTACACATTTCCGGTTGAAGTTTCTTGTAGTTTTAGTGATAACGATCGCTACCTGCAGTGCGATTTTCGGGCTGGCATATAAGTGGTTTCCGGTCTTTGCCTCGGAAATATCATCGGCACTTGTATCCGGTGAACCAAGCTACGCACAGTTCGCCAATCGAAACCATTTCGCATTCTTGATGGAGATGGCCGGGGGATTACTGACATCTCTACTTCTTTACCGCAGTTTTTCTTTCAGATACATTCTGGGACTCGTCGCATATGCGATCATCGTCTTATCCCTTATTGACGTAGAATCGCGGGGCGGATTGGTAAGTTGGGCCTTCATGAGCGCGATCGCGGTATTTGTTTACGTTATTGCGCGAAAGCGTTCTAGTGAAAATGAAACGCGGCAAGGAAGTCGCCGTTCGAGATCAGAGAGGCTTCGCAGGATACTTTTGGCCTTCGGCATCTGCGCAATGGTCGTTGCGGGTATCGCGGTTCTAATCGCGGCTGTCGGCGGAGATGGCCTCGTTACACGATTCGAAGCGATTGAACAAGAGGTCGGCACACTTAAAGATAAGACCCGAATAAATCGTGGTGAGATCTGGAGTTCGACAATTAGCTTAGTGGAGCAAAACCGGTTGGTTGGGGTGGGATTTGGCGTGTATGCGGTCGCCATTCCTAAATTCGACCCATCAACAGGGAACTTTTCTCTCGAACAAGCCCATAATGACTATCTGGAACTTGCAGCAAGTGGCGGATCTATCTCCGTCGCACTTATACTCTGGTTCGCGGTTGTTGTTTCGCGGAAGGTCGCGGTGAATTTTAGGTCGACCGACAAGACCGCCAAAGTATATTCTTTTGGAGCAATTATCGGTATCGTTGCGGTTGCTTTCCATAGCCTTGTTGATTTTGGGCTACATATACCCGTGAACATACTTATTCTATTTGTCCTGATAGCGATCGCGACGTTCCAAGTACGTGGGAACGGAGAGCTTGAAACTATAGACGGCATCATGGGTTCCGACCGGAAAATGCTCCAAAGAAAGTCCAAAGCCAGTCGAGCCATGACGATGGCTATTTCTGTGGTTTTTGCAATTATCATCCTAATTGTAGGCGTTTTTGCTGTAAAGACCGGGTTATCCGAATATTATGCCGGTCAGGCACTTCTCACTAGCAGCGTGGATGATGCCGACCGAGCGATCAATTTCAGTTCAATGAACTGTAACGCCTATGTTGTCCGGTCGGAAATTCTGATTCGCGAGCAGTCTCCAGTTGTGGCGGAGGATGATCTGGAACGAGCGGTTCGGCTTTGCCCGGACGATCATCATATATGGTTAAATCTCGGTGATGTGCGAGAAGGCCGCGGCGAACTTGCGGCGGCCGAGACTGCCTTTCGCCGTGCCGTGGATTTGGCCCCTAATTACACCCAGCCGAATTATAAGCTTGGGTTGATCCTATTCCGGCAAGGACGATTTGATGAAGCGTTTCAATACTTTCGGATAGTCGCACAGGATGACAAGTCCCTGTATTCGAACATAGTACAACTCGCCGCGAAGGCATTTTCTAACGATCCGCAAAAGATCGAGGACGCCGTCGGCACAGATACGACCCAAGCGAAGAAAGCTATTGGGGAATATTTTGTTGAGAACTCCTTAATGACCGAACGCATCGCCGATTTTCTGACCGAGACCAGACTCGATCGCGGCGAAAAGGTCGTCTTCATCAAAAAACTGATCGCCGCGCGCAAGTTTGAACTAGCACGCAAAGTTTGGCTTTCAATCCTGCCAGAGAAGGCTTCTGTCGCTGATCAAATACTGTTCGATGGTGGTTTTGAAAACCTGGTTGAGGGTGATCAAGGATCGTTCGGCTGGCAGGTTGATGCTGATCAGCCGCATGTGACGTACGCGGTTAGTGAAACGAACGTGTTTTCCGGAAAAAAATCACTTAGCATCAGGTTTGACGGGAATGTCGAACTCGGAACCAGACTCTTTTCCCAATTGGTTGTAGTTCGACCGAATACCGAATATCAACTTCGCTTTGTCTATAAAAGCAATGAGGTCGTCTCAGCGGGGCTGCCGGAGGTCATTATATCCGATGCCGTGTCGAATGAGATACTGGGTCGATCCGAAGAACTAAAAACAAAAAGCAGTGATTGGATCGAAACGCACGTGAGTTTTGTCACGAAGAGTGAGAATGTGATCTACATAAGCCTTCAGCGGAATAGTTGTGACCAGAACCCTTGCTTGATCTTTGGACACTATCTGTTCGACAACTTCTCGCTTGTTGAGAAATTTCAGCAAGACCGAGAAAATTAAATCTCTTCCAACATGGAGGAGCGATGCGGAACATCGAGCAAACCCAACTGATAGGCCTTAATAACAAGGTTCAATCTGTCGTTGACGCCAATTTTGCCAAAAATGGAACTCAAATGACATCGCACCGTGGGCTCACTTATCAACAATGACACCGCGATCTGCTTATTCTTCAGACCCTCGCCGATCAATTTAAGAACTTCCTCTTCTCTTTTAGTCAGCTCCTCCGTGCCAGATTCATTGTCGAATTTGTTGAATCCGCGGTAACCCGATTTTTGACCTGGTTTCTTGCGTTTCATGATTCGGTCAAGAAGAGCCTGGTTTAACCACGTCTCGCCAGCGTAGGTTTGTTTGATAGCTTCGATCAGCAACTTAGGACTTTGCTCTTCGTGGACGATTCCGACGGCGCCGATCTCCAAAGCTCTGGCTTGAAGGTCGAGGTCTTCGCCGGCTACCGTGACGACAACGCGGAGATTCGGCATTATCGTTAAAAGATCGGAAATCACTTCAACCCGATCGTACCGGGCCAGATAAATGACCGCTACATCCAGGTTGGGGCCAAGATCATCTTGTTCGATCTTGTCTTCTAACGAGCAGCGTAGCTGCTACTGCCAACTCTCTGTTCGATTCGATCAGGAGCTTGAAGCCTTCTTGAACCATGCGATAGTTCGCGATCAGCAACACGTTTACTCTTTCGTTTGTCAAAGCTGGGGGCTTTTGCATTGGTACCTCTATTCAATAGGCTGCGAAAGATAGAGACCTGATCTCAACGTCGAAAAATAAATAACGACATTAACGCACCAGATGTCTCTTTTCGATAACGAGTTGAAAAATAGTCTTTCGCTAGCCATATGCAATCTATTGACGGATAAAAAAAATGTTTTTGCGAATTTATTTACTTGAGGTGGGAAACAACTAATGTCTTTATTTTTCCTGTATTCGGAAATTCTGAAGCCGTTTTCAATGTTACCGAATTTCGATTCAAACGGCAATTCTGTGTGCTATCAGCGATTGCATACTTATACTGAATAAACTGGAGCTCCTGGGGAACCGAGACAGCAATCTATGCATAAGTCGATAGCACATCTGCCAAGAACTTCCATCCATACAATCATTTTTATATCACAAAAGTAGGATTTTACACCAAACAAATGTTGTAGTTGGTACGAAAAGATATCCGATATTTATCCCACAATAAATAGAGAAACATCCGATGTATGAGGGATAGGGAATAGCCTATCTTATAAACACCTTATTAGTTTAGCGAAATTAAAAGAGCTCTCCGTCTGTGTTGGGGAGATAATTTGTGCGAGCTTGGAAGTACTTATTGCCGTAACGATGTTTTGTGTTTTTATTCCTTTTGGAATATTCCAAGTATTGAGCATTTCTTTGACGATACCGGGAGTCTGGTTACAGCCATCCTATTATCTTCAAAAAGGTTTCTTCGACGCGCAGATCATTTCTGATGGAAGCTATCGTAAACCCAGTTGCGGCTTCGGCTACTGACCAACGAATTGCGGTGTGGCCAAGTCGAGAGAAACTTGAGAAGGACTAGAAGTATGACAAATTCGATAATTAAAATTCTTCTGATCGGTGACTATTCTATTTTTAGAAGTGCACTGAGGATGTTGATCGAAACCGACAAACGTCTTCGTGTTGTAGGTGAGGCCGAGCGTCTTGAGGAAGCAGACGATATCATATTGCTCGAAAGTCCGGATATTGTAATTGCCGATCTCCCCGACGCACGAGCCGAAGATATATTGCCGGTTTTTCGTGACACGCCCACCCCCGTGCTTGTACTTATCTGCGAACGCGATATTGATATATACAAAAAATGTTTAGAACTTGGGATAAGCGGCCTTGTCTTAAAAGATGAAAGATCTGAGGTTTTGTTTAAGGCCATCGAGAAGATCCATGACGGAGAACTTTGGTTTGACAGGACAATGATGGGTGACACGATCCGCCAGCTTTTGGATGAAAGCCAGATGCTTAGAGACAACCCGAGACCGGATCTCGTTTCTGGGCTGACAGATCGGGAAAGAGAGGTCATTGATCTTGTTTGTCTAGGCATGAAAACACGAGAGATCGCGGACAGCCTCTTCATCACGGAGAATACGGTCCGTCATCATTTAACATCAGTTTTTAACAAATTGGAGCTTAAGGGCAGATTGGAACTCGTGATCTATTGCTTTAAGAATGGCCTGGCCTCTATGCCAAAAAGCAATGGTTCGGCGAACGGAGCGGGACGACGTGTTCAGGATCTGTCGCAGTCATTAAGTGCGTGAAGTGATCTATAAAGTTGGGTAAGAATTATTGCCTGACGATGACAATTTTAATTGCCTGTAATCAGGTTTCCCTATTTGGGTTTTTATGTTCGATCCGTTCTGTGCATTTGGGCGGAGGTGTATCTATGAAGACTGATAAACAAAAAGAAAAAGAGAAGAATAAAGAGCAACGCAAGATCCTGCGAAAGCGGAAAAAGAAAAATGCTCTGATCGTATGCCACGACGGAAAGGAATATTGGACGACGCAGGCGGAGTTCTGGCAATGGGTTAGGGAAAGCGTTGTTCTGAAGACCAATGATTTTCCGCTCCGGGGGAAATTCATCAGGCGAAACGAAGAGTACAACGTTGTCATTAGCGGCACAGTGTTGAATTTGAAATGCCCGAATCATTTAGGGGAAGCTTTGGCATCGCGCCGACATTTGACCAGATAAGTTCGGATAGGTTTTTTATATGCAAAATTCCAACATCGCATTTCTCACAGCTAGGTCGAGTGTAGTTATCTTAGTCATGTTTCTTGGGTTTGCCATGGTGAACGGCCAGGATCCGACTTCTTCGGCAACAGCCGAAAACTATAGGATCGGTCCGGGCGATGTCATCGACGTGACAGTTAGCAAGAATGCCGACCTGTCACGGACGGGAGTTCGAGTCGGTAATGGCGGTGAGATACAACTCGCCATGATGGATACGAGCCTCCAGGCGGCATGTTCGACCGAGAAAGAATTGGCGGAGTCGATCAAGGAAAAGTACAGAAAATTTCTAGTTGAGCCATATGTGATCGTTTCGGTTCGTGAGTTCAATTCCAGCTCGGTCGCGGTCATCGGAGCTGTTAATTCGCCGGGAAGATTTCAATTTCAACGCTCGATTCAACTGGTTGAATTGCTAACGTTCGTCAACGGAACGAGTGTCGCGGCCGGAGAAACCGCAGAGATCATACGGGATTCACGACGGCCGCATTGTGACGGCAACCGATTGGTCCGACCCGATGTCGGCGGTGACGAACTTATTACCGTTGACCTGAACCAAGCCTTTAACGGTGGCGATGGTGTCAATCCCGCAATTCTGCCTGGTGACATCGTTCGCATACCGACGGCGAATGTAAAGAACGCTTACATTCAAGGAAATATTAGATCGAGTATTGCAATAAACCTTAAAGAACCGACAACTCTGACACAGGCGATCGCAATGGCGGGCGGCCCGGCACCGGGAGCCCAACTCGACAAGGTCAAGATCCGGCGACAGGTTCCGGGCACCGTAAATCGCGAAGAGTTGATCGCCGACGTAAAAGCGATCAACAAGCGACAGCGTGACGACATTCTTTTAGAACCAAACGACATAATTGAGATACCCGGACCGACAGGGGTGAAAAAGGTATTTGGGGATATTCTCAAAACGATCGTGCCTACGATCACACAATTGCCGGTTCGAGTCATTCCATAGCCGATGCAAAACAATAATTCCATTACAAAACGACCAGTAACACAAGATAATTCCGCACTTGCCCCGATCGATTCTGATGACGGGTATTTCGAGTCGAACTATTACGGCGGAAGCACGGAGACCTCTGAACGCCAGCAGCTCTTTGCGGTGCTTGCGATATTCCGCAAATACTTGTTTTTACTAATAGGCATTACCTTTTTTGTAACTGCTGCGGTTTTGGTTTACGAAGCCCAACAGCCGGATTACTATACTGCCTCAGTTAGGATACAGGTCAATAATGAAACCAATCCGGCTATAGGAAATGGTTCGACCGGATCGGTCGTACTCAGCCCGGGTAGCGATCCGGCCTATTTTGCAACGCAACTGCAGATCCTGGAAGGCCCTGGACTCTTGCGTCGCGTTGTAAAGACTCTTGATCTTGAGAACGATCCGCGTTTTCTTCGACCGAACGAGGTGAATAAAACAACGATCTGGCAAAATGTTCTTCGTATGTTTGGGCTTTATCGACCGGTGTCTCCCGAGAATGTTGATGGAGATAGCCGACCCCGAAACACCATCAAACTAGAATCTGCCACAATTGCTGACGCAGATCCCGACGAGCATATCGCTCAGCTAGCACCCTATGTTTCGGCTATAAAAAAGAATCTAGATGTAAATCCGGTAAAAGATAACCGGACTGCCACGAAGGAAACTCGTCTGATCGAGGTCAAATATACCAATAACGACCCGGCGATCGCTGCAAGGTTGGTTAACACTTTGGCGGAGACATATGTCATACAGAATCTTGAACAAAAAGTTCAGTCTAATTCCTCGGTCGGTGATTTTCTCCAGAAACGTGTCGCGGAATTGCAATCGCAAATACGCTTGGGCGAGGAGAACCTGATAAATTACGCTAAGAGCAATCAGATCGTTTCGCTGGATTCAAGTCAAAACACTGTCGTTCAAAGACTGTCCGACCTTAATGGCAAATTGAGCCAGGCCGAAAACGACCGAATTTCAGCAGAGGCCGCGTTGCTGGCAGCTCAGCAGAATAAGACGGGCGAGCTGAGTTCCGATACTAAAGATGCACGGACAGTCGCTCTTCAATCGCAGCTAACCACTCTACGACAACAGCTTGAACAGCTTAAGGTTGAATACACCGATGAGTGGCCGGCCGTAAAGCAGGTAAAGAACCAGATCGCTGCGATCGAAAAGGAACTACAAATTAGCAAAAAAGGTTCGACCACGACCTATTTAGCCGATCTCCAACAAAAATATAGGGAGGCCGCTACTCGAGAAAGAGAATTACGCGGCGTTTTCGAAGTTCAGCGAAAAGCGGTTATCAATCAAAACGAGGCAGCGATCAACTATCGGATCATTCAACAGGAGATCGACACTAACAAATCTCTGCTGGACAATCTCCTTCAAAAATCGCGCGAGACCGGAATGCTGCTTAGCGGAACACCGAACAATGTCAATTTGATCGACCGAGCTCTTCAGCCGACGTTGCCTACAGGTCCTGGAAGATCACGTGGAGTGATCACGGCATTTTTGGCATCTCTTTTCGGCTCGCTCCTTCTGGCATTCGTTCTGAACTGGCTGGACGATACCGTCAGAGTACACGACAATTTTGAACTTGGTATGGGCATTCCGGTGATCGGTACTATACCGGGCGCAAGTCGCGGACTCGGTCATCGCCTGCTTGGATCCGTCTTTCAGAGAAATGGGCATCGCCGAATCGGAAAATTTGATTATGCTCCGGATCGGTTCGAAATACCTGTTATTGCGGAAGCTTACCATCAGCTTCGGACGTCTATCTTGCTGTCGACTCCCGGCGGCGCTCCGAAGAGGTTGTTGGTAACTTCCGGTCAGCCTTTTGAAGGAAAGACCGTTACTTCTCTTAATCTTGCGAAAAGTCTAGCAGAACTCGGAAATCGGGTGTTGTTGATCGACGCCGATCTACGGTCGCCGAAAATACACTTTATAAACGACCTGGATAACAAGACGGGACTCAGCACCTTATTAACCGCACCGCATCTTGATCATGATCTCATAGAATCCACGGTCCGAAAGGACGTGCAGACAAATCTTGATATCTTAACCTCAGGGCCGCGTGTTCCGAATCCGGCGAATCTCTTTGCCTCGGCGGAAATGCAAAAGCTTCTCGTTGAACTAGACGGAATCTATTCTCATATTATTATCGATTCACCACCGGTACTCTATTTTGCGGACAGCGTTATACTCGCGACAATTGTCGAGGCTGTCGTACTCGTGGCTAGAGCGAACTTTAGTTCACGCGAAGTAATTTCAAAGGCCAAGAAGAAGATATTGGAAGTACACGGCAATGCGGTTGGGTTTGTCCTGAACGATGTCCCTTTGGGCACCGACAAGTATTATAAGATCGCATATCATAGCCAGTTGCTTCCCGAAGAAGAACTCGATGGAAGCATTCTAAATCTGGACTAGAACCGCCGAATTTATGATCTCAGATTTTAGGGCAAGATGCCTCCGCACGGTTTCCGACAACCCTTCGGACGGAAGGTGTCTGATCATAGGGGAGGTCGCACAGTCTCACGACGGGAGTCTCGGAATGGCTCACGCGTTCATTGACGCGATAGCCTCCGCCGGAGCGGACGCCGTCAAATTCCAGACACACATAGCATGCGAGGAAAGCACGCCGCAGGAACCGTGGAGGGTGAAGTTCAGCCGACAGGACGAAACGCGATATCAATATTGGGAGCGAATGGAGTTCACGAACGAGCAATGGGCCGGGCTCAAGCAACATGCGGATGACGCCGGGATCTTGTTCATGAGTACACCGTTCTCCGAACCGGCAGTGGATATGCTCCGCAATGTTGGGATGAAGATATGGAAGGTCGCATCCGGTGAGGTTGGAAATCTTCCATTATTGGAACGAATGATCGCACCCGGCGATCCGGTAATTTTGTCTTCTGGGATGAGCGACTGGCCGGAGTTGGACAAAGCTGTCGATGTCGTTCGAGCGAACGGAAACCCGCTTGCGGTTTTGCAATGCACATCGGCGTATCCTTGTCCGCCGGAGCGCGTCGGTCTCAATATGCTGGAAGCTATTAGCGGACGATACGGTCTGCCAGTTGGATTGTCGGACCACTCCGGGAATATTTTCGCCGGATTGGCCGCAGTTACCCTCGGAGCGGAAGTTTTGGAAGTACACGTCGCTTTAAGCCGTGAGATGTTCGGCCCTGACGTTCCGGCTTCGGTTACGACCGTGGAGCTTAATCAGTTGGTTGAAGGTGCCAGACAAATTGAAAAAATGACGGCCGCGCCGATGACCAAAGAAGTCTTGGAAGAGGACCTTACGGAGCTTCGAAAACTATTTACGAAAAGCATTGTAGCCGGCACAGATCTGCCGGCAGGCACGGTATTGGCCGCGGAACATTTGAAATTAAAAAAGCCCGGAACCGGACTCGACGCATCGTACTTGCCCGGATTAATAGGACGGAGGCTTTTGCGTGGTTTGAGTGCGGATGAATTGCTTTCGCAAGACGACCTGGATTCGTGATCCTGCGAAGAGTTCGCGGAAAATTTCCTGAAATTAGCTTATGTCTAGAAAAATATGTGTGGTGGTTACCGCCAGGCCTAGTTACAGTCGTGTAAAGACGGTTTTACGAGCGATCACCGAACATCCGGATCTCGAACTCCAACTGGTTGTCGCCGCGTCAGCTTTGCTTGATCGTTACGGAACGGCCGTCAATTACATAGAGCAAGATGGGTTTCCAATCGCGGCTCGGGTTTACATGGTCCTCGAGGGTGAAAATCTTGCGTCCATGGCGAAAACAACCGGCCTTGGAATGCTTGAGCTTGCCACAGTCTTTGACAATTTGAAACCGGATATAGTTGTGACGATCGCGGATCGATTCGAAACATTGGCGACAGCGGTTGCGGCGGCCTACATGAACATCCCAGTCGCTCACATTCAGGGCGGCGAGGTTACAGGCTCGATCGATGAAAAGGTCAGGCATGCAGTGACAAAGCTTGCGGATATTCATCTGGTTGCGACAGTGCCTGCCGGCACTCGTGTCGAAAGAATGGGTGAAGAAAATCGAAAGGTCTTCGTTACAGGCTGTCCATCGATCGATCTTGCCTGCGAACTCGGTGATGATCCGAGTTTGAATTTCGATCCATTTGAGAGATACGGCGGCGTTGGTGAATTGAACGCCCTGAGCAATGGTTATTTGGTCGTTATGCAGCATCCTGTGACGACAGAACACGACAAAGCGTGTCATGATGTGCTTGAGACACTTCATGCGGTCAATGAGACCGGAATGCCGGCTTTATGGTTCTGGCCAAATGTCGATGCGGGTTCAGATGGCACTTCAAACGGCATTCGGTCGTTTCGCGAACAGTACAAGCCAAAGAATTTTCATTTCTTTAAGAATATGGAGCCGCAGGATTTCTTGCGGCTTTTGTATAGCAGCAAATGTTTAGTCGGTAACTCGAGTGTCGGTATCCGCGAATGTTCATTTCTTGGTGTGCCGGTTGTTAATATCGGTACCCGTCAAACCGGCCGTGAGCGAGGGAAGAATGTTACCGATGTTGATTACTGCAAAAATGGAATAGAGGAGGCTATAAGATCGCAGGTTAAGAGCGGGCGCTACGGCTGTGACACTTTGTATGGCGACGGACGAGCCGGAGTAAAGATATCTGATGTCTTGGCTGAAGCACCGCTGGAAATCCAGAAACGCTTGACTTACTAGCCGATCCTATTAATGAAAGTACTTGGTATTATTCCGGCACGCGGCGGCTCAAAAGGGATTCCGCGGAAGAATGTAAAGCCTTTACTTGGAAGGCCTTTGTTGTCCTATACAACCGAAAGCGCATTGCGATCGAAACGCCTTTCAAACGTGATCTTAAGTACGGATGATGCAGAGATAGCAGAAATGGGTCGGGATCTCGGTGTCGAGGTGCCATTTATTAGACCTTCGGAATTGGCAAGTGATTCGGCACCCACTTTTCAGGTAGTCGTGCACGCCGTCGAATACATGGAAAAAAATAATAGTTTCAAGTTTGATGCCGTTTGTCTTCTTCAGCCGACAAACCCGCTTCGCCGGGCCGAAGACATTGACGCATGCGTCGAACTGCTTGAAGACTCTAGGGCTGACTCGGTAATCAGTATTCTGCCGGTTCCGCATCAATACAACCCAAAATGGGTTTACTGGCGTGATGAAAAGGGCGAGATGATATTAAGCACGGGTGAGAGCGCTCCAGTATCGAGACGGCAGGACCTACCGGACGCCTTTCATCGCGAAGGTTCGGTATATGTAACGCGACGCGAGGTTCTGGATACATACGGAGATCTTTATGGACGAAAAGTTCAAGGTTACGAGATAGAACCCCAACGTTCGGTAAACATTGACACGTTGGATGATTGGAAGCAGGCAGAGAAAATTCTGGCTTCCTCCGCCGCTTGACGCTTCTGGCTATGCTACGTCGTTAAAATTCTTATGTTGCATCAGGGATTAGAAAGTGATCGATTGACCGAAGGTTTTTTTTTCTCATTAACTGAGGGAACCGCCGACATTTGGTTCGTTCGATTGGACGAGGCCGTGTTGGCGACTGAAGATCCATACCATGTTCTTTCGGATGATGAGATCCAGACTGCCAGTCGTTATGTGTTCGAAAAGGATCGACACCGCTTTGTTCGATGCCGCTTGGCGTTGCGAAAGATCCTCGGTTGCTATCTTGGTGTGCATGCTACTGCCGTCGAATTTTCTTACAGCAAGTACGGCAAACCCTTCGTTGACGGAAGCCCGGTTCGATTCAATATTTCGCACTCCCGCGATATCGCTCTGATAGCGGTTACGATGGGACACGAGATCGGCGTGGATATAGAGTTCGTCGATCCTGATTTTGATTTTCTAAGCCTCGCTCCTTCCGTATTCTCGAATCTCGAGATCGGCCGTTTTAATTACTTTCAGCCGCCGAACAGTTGAAATTGTTTTATACCGGTTGGACGCGCAAGGAAGCGGCCTTGAAAGCCACAGGGCAGGGATTCTCTATGCCGACCGATGAACAGATGGAAATATCCGGGATAGACAAGAACGGCGAGGCGGTTTTCACGATGGGTCCCTTCGCCGATTGGTCGCTAACTACCTTGGCTGCCCCAGACAATTATGTAGCCTCGCTTTCGGTCGGAGCTAAGATCAGGGAAATCAGGTACAGGAAGATATCGGAAGTCAAGACTCCGTTTTCGGCTCAAATAGCCGAATATGAGCCACTCCACGGGTCTCTACATAGAAATAGAAATTTATGTGCGGAATAGCCGGAATAATTGGCAACCTATGGCAGGTCAGCGACGTTCAGTCGATGGTGGACTCGCAACGCCATCGCGGCCCGGACGGCGAAGGGATCTATGTCGATCCTTCGCAGAAAGCGGCTCTCGGACATTATCGCCTAAGCATAATAGACAGAAGTGAAGCGGGCCGCCAACCTATGGTTAGTTCAGCCGGCAATCTTGTAATTACTTACAACGGCGAGGTGTACAACTATTTAGAACTTCGCCGGGAATTGGCAAGCGGCTATGATTTCAAAAGTAATTCAGACACCGAGGTCGTCTTAGCTGCATTCGAAAAATGGGGCAAAGGCTGTCTCGATCGACTGATCGGAATGTTTTCTTTCGTGATCTGGAACGAAAAAACAAAATCAGCGTTCGCAGCTCGGGACCGTTTTGGCGTAAAGCCGTTCTATTATCACCAAAAGGACGACGGGACATTAATTTTTGCCAGCGAGATCAAAGCAATTCATGCCGCTTACGTTCCACGCGTTCCGAACGAAATAACATGGGCAACATACCTTGCGAATGGACTCTACGAACATTCTACGCAAACTTTTTGGAAAGGAATCAATAGTTTGGCGGCAGGGCATTTTTTAGAATGGAAGAACAACTCTATAACTGTTTCACGGTGGTACGACATTGCGGAGCGTTCGGGAATTGAATTTGACCAACGACCGGAAAACATAGTTGCGGAAGAATATATTGCATTGATGCGCGAGAGCGTAGAGTTACGCTTTCGTTCCGATGTTCCGGTCGGTATCAATCTCAGCGGTGGCCTTGATTCATCGACGCTTCTCGGACTCGTTCACGATGTTCAAGGTGCCGCTTCCGACGTAAAGGCATTTACGTTTATAACTGGCGATGAGAATTATGACGAACTACCATGGGTCCGGCAGATGCTTGTCAAGACAAACCACGAGCTGGTTGTCTGTAAGTTAACAGCCAAGGATGTGCCATCGCTTGCCGAAAACGTTCAGTTTCATCAGGATGAACCGTTCGCCGGTCTGCCGACACTGGCGTATGCAAATGTATTCAAGGCTGCGAAGGAAAACGGAGTAACAGTTTTGCTCGACGGCAACGGTATGGATGAACAATGGGCTGGTTATGATTACTATCGGGCGTCATCGAACCGGCATGTCCCAAGCCTCATTCAGGGAACAATTGAACGGCCTGTCCGGTCCGAATGTTTGAACCCCGAATTTCGCAAGTTGGCGGAGCCATTTGAATCACCGACCATCTTCGCTGACAAGCTTCGAAATATCCAGTATCGCGATGCGCGTTTTACAAAGATCCCGCGGGCGATGAGGTTTAACGATCGAGTCTCGATGCAATATTCCACCGAGCTCCGCGAACCGTTTCTTGATCACCGAATGTTCGAGCTGGCACTTCGACAACCACCGGAACGCAAAATTCAGAATGGTGTAGGCAAAGCGATGCTTAGGCAAATTTCACAGCATCTCGTACCCGACGGGGTTTCCGAAGCACCAAAACGCCCAATACAGACGCCGCAACGTGAATGGCTTCGCGGCGAGCTCAAGGAATGGGCGAATGACCAGATCGAGAAGGCATTTCAAGGCTTTGCTGGTGCCTGGCTCGATCGTAAAACGGTCCGAGCAACCTTGAAAGATTATCAATGCGGTATTGGCGACAATAGTTTTTTTATATGGCAGTGGATAAATCTCGCGCTAATGGCTCAGCCGACAACACGTTCGAAGAGCGTTTCAGGAGCAAAAGCGACTTCAGAATAATATGTCAAATAATAGCTCTGAACTGATATCGAGCAGTCTTGCCCCTGATCTTGTTAAGGGGACCGGGGAGATTTCGTCAGAAGCACCGGAAGAGTGGACTTTCATTATTCGTGCGCGTAGCGGCTGGTTCGATCTTCATCTTGCGGACCTTTGGCGTTACCGTGACCTGGTGATGATGTTTGTAAAGCGCGATTTTGTGTCGCTTTATAAACAGACGATTCTCGGGCCACTTTGGTTCATCATTCAGCCACTGCTTACGACGCTGACATTCACGGTAATATTCGGCAATGTCGCGCAGCTTTCAACCGACGGCCTGCCAAAAATATTATTCTATCTTTCTGGTATTACGGCTTGGAATTACTTTTCCGACTGCCTTCTGAAAACGTCCGAAACCTTCGCGGGCAACGCCCACTTGTTCGGCAAGGTTTACTTTCCCAGGCTTACCGTGCCCATCTCACTATCGATATCGAATTTGATCACGTTTGGCATACAACTTGGGCTGTTCCTTTGTTTTTATTTTTATTTTCTCGCAAGCGGGGCGGCGTTCAAACCCACCTGGGCCCTAATGCTAGTGATTCCGTTGGTTCTTTTAATGGCGGCTCTCGGACTTGGCAGCGGTATCATTGTTTCCTCTTTGACCGCGCGATATCGCGATCTGAAATTCCTTGTTCAGTTCGGGACACAACTGTTAATGTACACGACGCCTGTAATCATACCCCTTTCAAAGATTCCGGAAAAATATCGTTGGATCATGGTCCTTAACCCGATGACGTCGGTCATTGAGACTTTTAGATTCGCGTTTCTCGGCACGGGCACATTCAGTTGGAGCCATCTTTTTTATTCGGCGGTCGCGGCCATTGTGATCCTAACTGTAGGCATCGTTTTGTTTAATCGCGTGGAAAAGCGTTTCATGGACACCGTTTAAGAGTACGTAGTAAATGTCGGCTAGACAGCATTGCCGCAAAGTAAGATTCATGTCTCAAACAGTAATTCAGATCGAAGATCTATCAAAGCACTATCGACTCGGCGTAATTGGAGGCCGGCGTTTGGCCGACGATGTCAACCGGGTCTGGGCAAAGCTCCGCAGCAAGCCGGATCCGCTTTCAAAGGTCGACGAAGAAACGAATCACTCAGGGGATTCATCAACAGAGGAACTATGGGCGTTAAGGCAGGTGTCTTTTGATGTAAAGCAGGGCGAGGCTATCGGCATTATCGGTCGGAACGGAGCAGGAAAGAGTACGCTCCTTAAAATACTCTCGAGAATTACTTCTCCGACATCAGGCGAGGTGAGGCTTAAGGGACGCATTGCGAGTTTACTCGAGGTTGGGACCGGCTTTCATCCTGAACTTACCGGTCGTGAGAACGTTTTTCTTAACGGGGCCATCCTCGGCATGACCAAGGGTGAGATCCGAAAGCGTTTCGACGAGATCGTGGACTTTTCAGATGTCGAGCGATTCATTGACACACCCGTAAAGCGTTATAGCAGCGGCATGAAGGTCCGGCTTGCCTTCGCGGTAGCCGCTCATCTCGAGGCGGAGATATTAATTGTTGATGAAGTTCTCGCAGTTGGCGATGTGGAATTTCAGAAAAAATGTCTGGCCAAAATGGGCGGTGTTACTTCGGAAGGAAGGACTATCCTTTTCGTTAGCCACAACATGGTTGCTGTGCAGACGTTGTGCAAAAGTGCAGTTTTTCTAAGCGATGGTCGAGTAACGGACACAGGCAATCCGTCGTCGATCATTTCGAAATACCTTGAAAGTTCGATCACGCACGATCAATCACAAGAATGGGAAACACCTGAATCCGCTCCCGGAAACGATTTTGTTAAGATCAGCCGCCTACGCGTGTTTCCGGCGGGTGATAAAAAATCGAGCTTGATCACTATGGAGACGCCGATCAATATAGAGACAAAATTTTGGCGTCTCGCTGAAAAACGAAATGCATATTTAGTTTATCACTTGGTTAACGAGCAAGGGATTATAGTGCTTACAACCGGGACGGAGATGTTAAAAAATCCAAGAGGCGAGTATGTATCCAATTTTCAGATACCCGGTGACTTACTCAATTCCGGGTTTTATACCTTGAGATTCCGCATCCTCGAGAACGGGCGACAGACTTATGATAATCACAACATGACATCGTTCTGTGTTGTGGATATCGCACCCCGGAACAGATCTGGTCTGGGAAAAGAACCGGGCGTGATCAAAGTTGATTTACCTTGGCTTACGACTAGATCGGGGAGCTGATCTTTGGAGAGTCAATATATGTCAGATGAAACCAAATACTTGAATAAGAATTCCATGAACGGCATCAAGTCCGATTCTGCAATTTTTCAACACAATATCGGGTGAGTTTTCCGGAGCTGTTTAACCGGCTTCCGTTTTCGAGTCTCGCACAATCTGGCCGGGCATCCGTTGTTTGAGCTGCCACGGTTGGTTGAACTAGCGAAAAAGCTTTGGTCGATGGGTGGAGGTAAAGTTAACATCACGCAGGGAGATGCCTCGTTCGAGGATCGGTGGGATGAGATGCCGCAGTCGTGCGGTTTCGGTTATTGAAGGAATAAGTAATATTGAGGACTCGGAGTCATGGGTATTACTCAAAAGTATTCAGGAAGACCCGGAATACGGTGAATGCGTTGACCGATGCATCGCCGAACTATCTGAGCTGACAGGCGTCGATCTCAAGCAAGAGATAACTTGGATGGACGGCTATATTTTTATCGCTTCACCCGGTGCCGTAACACCGCATCATATTGACCATGAAAGTAACTTCCTTCTTCAAATACATGGCGATAAAAATCTTAATGTCTGCGACCCGAACGATCGCTCTGTCCTATTTGAAGAAGAGATCGAAAGCTACTATGCAGGCGATCTTAGCGCTGCCCGCTTTCAAATCTGTAAGCCAAGAAAAAGCTTATGTATTTCCGCTCGTTCCGGGCAAAGGGGTGCATATACCGTCTAAAGGACCGCATTGGGTCAAGAATGGCGATGATTACTCTGTTTCGTTCAGCATCAACTTCTGTCTTCGTGAAATGGATCTTAAATCCAGGGTCTATCAATGCAATCACTACCTGAGAAGGCTGAACTTTACCCCCACAGCTCCTGGAAGTTCAGAGGCTAAGGACTGGTTGAAAATAATGGCTCTAGCTCGGTTGAGGAAATCCAAGGCTGCAAACAAATATGAGTTGTTGCGAACGAATATAAAACGCCTTGACCGGGCCTCACGAGTTATCGGTAAAGTGTTTCGACGACCGAACTACTTTGGCCAGGAAGCGGAACATAAGATCGGACAGACAGAATCTCCTGAATAAACCGTATTCGAGCAAACACTCGTTCGTTGAAATAGGGCCGATAGGCTCGATCGAATAATGATCTAGATATACGCGGTCCCGGAGGTCCCGGACCCACCCGATCAAATGTAATGGACATTGCAACAGGTATTAAGGAAAAGCCGCATCCGAATCCGAATAGTGTCGGGATTTCGTCTGCGACCTTGACGGGTCAAACTAACGCTAATTACGCTGTGCTTAAAGAGATTTCTTCTGAAGAACAAAAGCGTATGCAAGCCGCGGATTCTTATAGATTCACTCATCAGCTCGCCGCTGACCCTTCGATGACTATTCCGGAGATTCGAAAATTGGTCGGACAGATGCTGGCCGAAGAGAGGTTCGATCAGATCTTCTATAAAACAGGCAAGTCGATGGCGACAGGTAAATATAGCGACGCGGAGAGCTCGAAAGAAATTATATACGTGCTCGAGAATATGAACTCAGCCGGAGTATGGCTGCGCCTGACACGTGTTGATGAGGCCACATCCCGATTCGATTCAATTGTTGAACGATTTATTGCCGATCTTTCTGAAATTTATCAGCAAGACATTAAGACTCAGACTTGGAAAACGTTCGTCACTCTTTTTGTTTCTTCTCCCGGTGCTTATACGAATTATCACATGGACCACACGTGGAATTTCTTGCTTCAGGTCTGCGGTCGAAAATCGGTCCATCTTTATGATCCATTGGACGAAGAAGTTTTGACACAGGAAGACAAAGAATCCTGGTACATGAAGGATTTTAACATCGATGCGAGGGCCGTAATGAAAGATACCAATTACGATCTCGGCCCGGGCGATGGTGTACATCATCCGGTCAATGCACCCCATTGGGTGCAAAACGGTACAGAGGTTTCGATCTCGCTTTCGATCGGGCTCTGCCTTCATAAATCGAATGATGTCGCAAAAGTCTATCAGGCAAATTACCTTTTAAGAAAATGGGGGCTTCGGCCCATGCCACCAAATCGGTCCGAGTGGCGGGACAAACTGAAAGTTTCGCTCGTTTCGCGTTGGTCCGACCGAAACTCCAACAGTTTGGATGGGGTTGTATTTTCTGGCGGAAACCGTTTGAAACGGTTTTTTAGAATTGGCCCCTCTGAGCCGAATCAGTACGAACCGAAATAGTGAAGCCCAAAGTCGCAGCAAGAGATTTTCCCAAGACAAAAGCGAGCTGATGATGACCCATACATTGGAAAAATACGGAACTGTTCACGCGTGTTTCGAACGGCAAGCCTTGGAAACACCCGATCGAGTGGCCGTCGTTTGTGGTAATTTGAGCATGACTTACCAGCAACTAAACCATGCTGCGAATCGCATTGCTTACGATCTTTTATCTAATGGGGTCGGTTCAGAGAAGTTGGTAATGCTCGCGCTAGAGCGTTCTGTGGATCTGATCGCTTGTATCTTGGGCGTGTTAAAGTCGGGCGGAGCTTATTTACCGCTCGACCTGGAAAGCCCACCAGAACGGTTGACGATGGTTGTCGAAGACGCAAAGCCGTCGATAATTTTGACTACCTCTTCTTTAGCCAAGAAAATTCCAACCAGCAGTTCCCGATTGCTATTTGTGGACAATTTGGAACTAACCGATGAAAACTACGTTAACCCAGACGTATTGACCGACCCCAAGGATCTGGCCTACGTGATGTTCACATCCGGATCAACCGGCAGACCCAAAGGTGTTATGGTCGAACACCGCGGAATCGTAAGGCTAGTAAAAGACACCGATTATGCAGACTTTAGCGCCGATAACGTATTCCTGCAATTTGCACCGATAACATTTGATGCGTCCACATTCGAGATCTGGGGAGCACTTTTGAACGGAGCAAGACTTTCGATCATGCCCCAAGGAAAAACATCGCTAGCCGATCTTGGGAATGTGATCCGCAAGGACGGAGTGACAACACTCTGGCTCACCGCCGGATTATTTCATTTAATGGTGGACGAACGAATTGAGGACTTGCGACCGTTGCGACAACTGTTAGCGGGCGGCGACGTACTTTCGCCGATGCATGTGCAGAAGGTGCTCAACATTCTTGAATGCGACGTCATTAACGGCTATGGCCCGACCGAAAATACGACATTTACGTGTTGTTATAAGATTCCTCGGGATATTGAGATGGGAAGATCGATCCCGATCGGAAAACCGGTCGCCGGCTCACAAATTTTCATTCTTGATGAACATCTACGGCCCGTACAGGATGGCCAGATAGGTGAGATATTCATTGGTGGTGATGGGCTCTCTCGCGGCTATTTAAATCAGCCCGAGCTCACGTCTCAGCGTTTTATCGCGAATCCATTCCTCCACGAATCGTCCGAACGTCTCTATAGGTCCGGCGACCTAGGTCGCTTGCTTCCTGATGGGAATGTCGAATTTCATGGCCGGGCCGATAACCAAATAAAGATCCGCGGATTTCGGATCGAGCTCGAAGAGATCGAGGCAGCACTTGAAAAAAAGGACGCAATTCGCGGAGCGATAGCTGTGGTTAAAGGGGGTTCGACCGAAGACAAGAAGTTGTTCGCGTTCGTAGTGACTGAACGGGAGGCGAAGGTTGACACCATTAATCTGAAAAGCAAGATCGCCGAAACTCTGCCGGCTTACATGGTTCCATCACGAATATTTCTGCTCGATTCTTTTCCGCTAAACGCAAATGGAAAGGTTGACCGAAATGCTCTGGTCGGAATGATCCCCGAGGAGTCTGACCATTGTGTGTCACTCGCATCGTCCACGACGGAAACGGAAAAGACTGTCGCTGGAATTCTGCAAGAAGTTTTGGGAGCAAAAGCGATTGACATAAATGACAATTTTTTCGATCTCGGAGCAAGCTCTCTGCAGATCGCGCATTTACATAACCGATTGACAGCAATATTCGGGACTGAACTAAAGATCCTTTTACTCTATCAATATCCGACTGTTAGGGCGCTCGCAAGAGCCCTCGAAAGTCGGGATGCAATGGATATGCCGGGCTCCGGATCTCGAGCACGTGCCTTACGGCAACGGGGCGCATACGCAAGACAACGGAGTATTAACCCCAGAAGATGAACATGAATAACGATAAAGATAATGAACCAAGCGGAATAGCGATCGTGGGCATAGCGGGACGTTTTCCCGGAGCAAACACCGTAGGGAAGTTCTGGCAGAATTTAGTTTCAGGCGTCGAATCCGTTAGTCGATTCTCCGGTTCCGAACTCGAATGCGCTCACGCACAACGCAGTTCTTTGAGCGACGACCCGAGATATATTATGGCCCGCCCTGTCTTGGATGATGTCGAACTTTTCGACGCTGCATTTTTTGGCGTTACGCCAAAGGAAGCGGAGTTAATGGATCCGCAACACCGCATCTTCCTCGAATGCGCGTGGAATGCTCTCGAAGACGCTGGCTACGATTCGACCCGATATGCGGGTAAGATCGGAGTCTTTGCCGGTCAGAGTCTGAATACCTATCTGCTGGCGAATTTGTGCACGAACCGCGATTTTATAACTGAGTTGGTCGGAGAATATCAGGTCGGCGGTTACAGCACTGTTTTGGGGAATGATAAGGATTATTTGGCAACCCGAGTTTCTTATAAGTTGAACTTGCAGGGACCGAGCTTTACCGTCCAATCGGCCTGTTCCACATCGCTTGTTGCGGTCATTAAGGCTTGCCAGTCGTTGCTTTTATATGAATGCGACATGGCCTTGGCCGGAGGCGTCTCAATCACGTTCCCGCAGAAACGAGGTTATCTTTATCAGGAAGGCGGCATGGTTTCCGCCGATGGACGTTGCCGCAGCTTTGACGCAAGCGCTTCGGGAACAATATTCGGCAGCGGAGCGGGAACGGTCCTGCTAAAACGGCTGGACGAGGCATTGACTGACGGCGATCATATCTATGCCGTTATCAAAGGTTCGGCGATCAATAACGACGGTTCTCAAAAGGTCGGCTACACCGCCCCGAGCGTAGATCAGCAGGCTGACGTGGTAGCTACGGCCCAGGCGATCGCGGATATCGATCCCGAAACCATATCCTACATTGAAACTCACGGAACAGGAACGCCGATGGGCGACCCGATAGAGGTTGCAGCCTTGACGAAGGCTTTTCGGATCGCGACCAACAAAAATGGCTTTTGCGGCCTAGGTTCGGTCAAAACGAATATCGGACATCTAGAGGTCGCCAGCGGCGTTAGCGGATTGATAAAGACGGCTCTTGCTTTTGACAATGAGCTTATACCGGCGACCATCAACTTCGAAACGCCAAATCCTGAACTGGATCTGGAGAACAGCCCCTTCTACATCGTCGACAAATCAATTGAGTGGAAAAGAAATGGGCAGCCGCGTCGAGCAGGTGTTAGTTCGTTCGGCGTCGGCGGAACGAACGCCCATGTAGTTTTAGAAGAAGCTCCGGAAGTAAATACGACTACGTCGCGGCATCAGCAATTACTCGTACTATCGGCAAAAACCGAAGCGGCACTGGAAATGGCGATCGATCAGCTGGCCGATTTTCTTAAATCGAATCCCGAAACAAAGCTTGAGGATGTCGCCTACACATTGAAATTAGGCCGCCGCGAATTTGAACACAGAGCGATGCTTGCATGCTCGGATGTCAGCGATGCCCTAGAGGCGCTGACCACCCGCGACAATAAACGACTGAAGAAGTCGAAGCTCGGATCGGATCGACGAAAGATATTCTTCGTATTTCCAGGCCAGGGAACTCAACAGGTAAACATGGCTCGCGGCATTTACGATACCGAGGCTGAGTTTCGTGAGCAGGTCGATCTCTGTGCGGAAATATTGAAGCCAAAGTTAGATCTGGATATCCGTGACATCCTCTTTCCGGATGCGGGGAATTTGTCCGAAGCAAACGACCGTCTGAATCGAACTTCGATCACTCAACCGGCGATCTTCGTTATCGAGTATGCATTAGCGAAATTATGGGAGCAATGGGGGGTTAAGCCGGATGCAATGATCGGCCACAGCGTCGGTGAATATACAGCCGCCTGTCTGTCCGGCGTGCTTTCGCTTGAGGATTCCCTCACGCTTTTGGCCGAGCGCGGAAGACTCTCCGAAGGCCTTGAAGGCGGATCGATGTTGGCGGTAAGGCTTCCAAAAGAAGACCTTAAAAAATATCTCGGAACCGGCTTGTCTATTGCATCGATAAATACTCCGAATTCGTGCGTTTTGTCGGGACCGACAAAGCAGGTCGCAGAGGTCCAGCAAGAGCTTGAAAAAGATGGCACAGCTTCAAGGATGCTTCAGACGTCGCACGCATTCCATTCAGAAATGGTCGAGCCGATCCTTCCTGATTTTGTCGAGCTTCTGAAAGATATTCAGTTCAATACTCCTCAGATCCCTTATGTTTCGACCTTGACCGGCAGATGGGTCACCGAATCAGAAGTAAAGAGTTCCGATTATTGGTCCCGGCATTTCCGCGAGACGGTGCTTTTCGCCGCCGGAATAGAGGAACTGAATAAGGAATCGGGTGCGATCTTTATCGAGGTCGGTCCGGGCTGCACGCTTGGCAGATTGGTTCGGCAGCTCTCGAAGAGATCGGGAAACGTTTCGCTGTCGACTTTAGGTGACAGCGCCGACGAGGTATTAGACCAGCAAAGTCTGATCGAGGCTTTAGGCAAGCTCTGGATCAATGGTGTCGATATCGACTGGGAGAAATACTACAAGAACGAAAAGCGAGTTCGAGTTAGCCTGCCAACCTATCCTTTTGAACGGAAAAGATTCTGGGTCGAGCCATCAAGCGAAACCACCTGGAGCGACGATCGAAGTAACGTTCTTCCTCCAGTGCCGGTTTCAGCTGAAACACAAACTAATTTAACCAATGAGGTTGGAATGGATTCAATCGAAATAACAAAAGAAAGCGATGGGCGGCTCTGTGATATCACGGCCGCGCTATTGAAAGTATTTGAAGATCTATCAGGGATCGAAGCAGCGGATATCGATGAAACAGCGACGTTTCTCGAACTTGGATTCGATTCTTTGTTTTTGACACAGGTAAGCCAGACCATCGGAACGAAATTCGGGGTGAAGGTGGCTTTTCGGCAGATGCTGGACGACCTTTGCACGATCGAGACGTTGGCTGAATATGTCGACACCAATCTGCCGGCAGATCATCAATTTGCGAAGCCATCCGCTGTTGCCGCAACGCCTTCGGTTTTCGTAGAATCGTCGTCGCCGATCATTCGAAACGAGGAGACCGCAGCGATCGCGACGAAAAACGGTGGACCCGTTTCATCGACGTCGGTTGAGAGAGTGATCCAACAGCAGCTTGAGGCAATGTCGCAGCTTGCCATCCAGCAGTTAGCCGCTCTCCGAGGAACCGGAGCGGAAGATGGGACTTATAAGCCCGTAAATGCCACTGTTGCCTATACCGCTGAACCGGCTTCGGATAAACTTTTGATCAAGGCACCTCAGCCCTCGATCTCGTCGGACACGAAGAAACGAGAAAAGCCGTTTACGCCCTTCCGGCCGCTGGAAAAAGGCAAGAGCGGCAAGTTCACCGAACGCCAGCAAAGGTCGCTTGATGACATCGTTGCTAGGTTTACAACCCGGACGATCGAATCGAAAAAACTCACCCAGAAATATCGTTCGGTCTTTGCGGATCCCAGAGCAGCCGCAGGTTTTCGTTCCCAGTGGAAAGAACTTATCTATCCGATCGTTGTCGGAAGATCTTCGGGCTCGAAGTTATGGGATGTCGATGGCAACGAATACATTGATATGCTCAACGGATTTGGCGTTACGCTCTTCGGTCACACGCCGGATTTTGTAACGGACGCGGTCGCCGAACAGCTGCGAAGCGGATATGAGATCGGCCCTATGAGCCATTTGGCCGGAGAAGTGGCAAGTCTTGTTTGCGAACTCACAGGGAACGACCGAACAACATTCTGCAATACTGGTTCCGAGGCCGTGCAAGGAGCACTACGGTTAGCGAGGACGGTCACGGGAAGAAAACTCGTCATAATGTTCGCCGGAAGCTATCACGGCGGCTTCGATGAAGTTTTGGTGCGGTCGAACAATTCGGACGGATTTCTCGATTCGGCTCCGGTCGCACCGGGGATACCGCAGGAGAGTGTCGAGAATATACTTGTGCTTGACTACGGATCGCCGGAAGCACTTCAGGTCATTCGCGAGAACGCACACCAACTTGCCGCGGTTTTGGTGGAACCGGTTCAGAGCCGACATCCTGAACTTCAACCGGTCGAGTTTCTGAAAGAAATAAGAGCAATAACCGAGAGCTCGGGAACGGCTTTGATCTTCGACGAAGTGGTGACAGGTTTCCGCAGCCATCCCGGCGGAGTACAGGCTTTATTTGAAATTAGAGCCGATCTGGTTACCTACGGAAAGGTCGCTGGCGGCGGTATGCCGATTGGCATCATTTCCGGGAAAGCGAAATTCATGGATACTCTCGATGGCGGTGGATGGAGCTTTGGCGACAAGTCTGTGCCGGAAGCCGGTGTTACTTTCTATGCTGGAACGTTCTTTCGACATCCTTTGGCACTAACCGCGGCTCACGCCTCGTTGACACACTTGAAGCAGCAAGGGCCGAAATTACAACAACAGCTTGCCGAGAAGACCGCAATGTTAGTGGATCGCATTAATCATTGCTTTGCAGAGAATTATGTGCCGACGCAGATCGAAAGTTTCGCATCGATCTTTTATCTGCACTTCCCGATCGAGGAACGATTCGCAAGTTTGTTCTATTTTCTTCTTCGTGAAAAAGGCGTTCATATTCTTGAGAATTTCCCCTGCTTTTTAACTACTGCCCACACGGCAGAAGATATTGACTTTGTTGTGAAAGCGTTCGAGGAAAGCGTGGCGGAGATGCAACACTACGGATTCTTCGCCGGACCCAGTGAGTCTACGGATGAACCAAAAGAAGTTGTGTTGCTGAATTCTACAACGCAGATTCCGCTTACAGAAGCACAAAAAGAAATTTGGCATGCTTCACAGCTGGGAGATGATGCGGCCCGGGCTTACAACGATTCGGTTGTTGCAACGATAACGGGCGATCTGAATGTTGATGTTCTGCGAAAGTCGTTCGGCAAACTAATAGATCGGCATGAGGCGTTGCGAACGACCTTCGACCCATCGGGAGAATTTCAAAACATTGCTCCTGAAAGAGCTGTCGAAATACCATTCATCGATCTCTCGTCTCTGGACGAGGCGAAACGAACCGACCAATTAAACCAAATGTTGGCTCAAGAATCTCGTGAGGTTTTTGACATGATCGTCGGACCGCTCGTACGCATTCAGGCCGTCAAGATTAATAGCAATACACATGTCATCATCTTTGTCGCGCATCACATTGTTTGCGACGGTTGGTCGTTCGCCGTTCTGCTCTCCGAACTCTGCGAAATATACGCTGCTGAGGCTAAGGGAATTCCGACAGAGCTTCCGAAGCCAGCAAGCTTTCGTGACTTTGTATTATGGGAAAACGATAAAATGTTCGGAGCCGACGGATCGCTCGCCGAACAATACTGGCTCAACGAATTTGCTGTTCCACCGGAAGATCTGAACCTGCCGTATGATCGGCCTCGACCGTCAAACAAAACTTTTAGCGGTGCGGTCGAAAGCTTTGTGCTCGATGAGTCGCTTCGTAAAAAATTAAAAAAGCTAGGAGCGACGAATGGAGCTACTTTGTTTGCGACGCTTTTGGCCGGATACAATGTGTTGCTGAATCGACTGTCCGGGCAGAGTGATATTGTGGTTGCCGTGCCGGCAGCCGGACAATCAGTAATCGGTGAGGATCGTCTCGTCGGACACTGTGCAAACCTACTTCCAATTCGAAGCGAGGTGAAGCCGGATGAATCATTTGCGGATTATTTCAAACGCGTAAAGACAACAGTTCTCGACGCTTACGATCATCAAAATTACACATACGGGTTACTGGTACAACGACTGAGCCTGGCTCGCGATCCGAGCAGGTCACCGCTTCTTTCGGCTATGTTCAATGTCGACCGCTCGGGCTTTAAGGGGCTTGAAATGGGCGGGCTTCAGCTGGAGATAACGACAAATCGCAAGGCCTTTGCGACATTCGATATTTATTTCAACCTGCTCGAAACCGATCAAGGGGTTGTCATCGATTGTGAGTACAACACTGATCTATTCGATAGTTCGAGCATTCGCCGTTGGCTCTCCAATTATCAAACGATACTTGAGAGTGCGGTCGCCGAACCCGAAAGATCAGTTTCGCGACTGTCTCTTCTAGGAGATTCCGACCAAAAACGACAATTGATAGATTGGAATGCGACGACCCAAGACTATCCTCGCGAGCGTTGTGTCCATCAGTTATTCGAGGAACAAGCGAAACGCACGCCTGATTCGATCTCCGTCGAGTGTGACGGAGATAGCCTCACCTACCGCGAACTGGACATCAAAGCCGATCAGCTTGCGGGTTATTTGCCGCAACTCGGGTGTTGGAAAAGGTTCGCTCGTAGGCATTTGCGTTGACCGATCGCTCGATATGATGATCGGCCTTTTGGGAATACTGAAATCCGGTGCCGCCTATGTACCTATCGATCCGGCCTATCCATCGGACCGAGTCAAGATGATCATTGACGACTCCGGGATTGAAATTGTTGTTTCTCAGGCATACCTTGCATTTGACCTCCGCGATCAGGTGCGTCACGTAATATGCATAGATATAGAGTGGGATGCGATCGCGGGTAAGAGCAACGATAAAGCGCCGGTCGAAACCAGTTCAAGGGACCTAGCATATGTAATTTACACGTCGGGCTCAACCGGAAGGCCAAAAGGAGTGCAGATAGAGCACCGCTCGTTCGTCAATCTTCTGCAATCGATGCGTGACGAACCCGGTATCACGTCGGAGGATGTTCTCGTTGCGGTAACAACGATCTCTTTTGACATCGCCGGCTTAGAGCTGTTTCTGCCGCTGATCTCCGGAGCACGGGTTGTGTTGGCTAGCCGCGAAACCGCTTCGGACGGCAATGCATTGATGTGTTTGCTGGAAAGTAGCAATGCGACGATGATGCAGGCGACTCCTGCTACTTGGCGGCTGCTTCTCGAAGGCGGATGGAAAGGTTCGAGCTCATTCAAGATACTATGCGGCGGTGAGAGGCGCTGCCTCGTGAACTGGCAAATGAACTTATCACCCGCTGCGGCGGTTTGTGGAATATGTACGGGCCGACCGAAACCACGATCTGGTCATCGGTTTCCAACATTTCTTCCACAGACGGGCCAGTATTTCTCGGTCATCCGATCGCGAACACTCAGTTTTATATTCTGGATCGAAATCTGCAGCCGCTTCCGGTCGGCGTTCCCGGCGAACTCCACATTGGCGGCGAAGGACTCGCACGCGGTTATTTTAATCAAGCGGAACTCACCGCCGAAAAATTTATTTCAGATAGTTTTTCAACGAATCCGAACGCACGGCTTTATAAAACAGGAGATCTCGTACGGCGAGCCGAGGATGGAAACATTGAGTTCCTCGGCCGCATTGATAATCAGGTAAAGGTTAGAGGTTATCGAATCGAACTCGGAGAAATAGAGACCGCGCTAAGTGACCACCGGTCGGTACAAACGGCAGTTGTTTCGGCGCGAGAGGACAGCCCCGGCGACAAGCGGCTCGTAGCATATGTCGTCCCGAATGAGAGTGAAAACGCGGAGGTTGGAGAACTTGGCGACTCGAACTCATATTGGGAAAAACAATGGGACATGCTCTACGGGAACGCTATCGCCGAGGAGAAGGACTGGACTAAAGTAAGCGAGGACCCGACCTTGAAGGTTGTCCGCTGGACCGAAGATGTCGTCGATGCCGAGGCCGAAATGCACGAATGGGTAACCCCTGTGATCGATCGTCTTTCGGGTTTAAATCCTGATAGCGTTTTCGAGATCGGATGTGGTACGGGTTTGCTGTTGTTGAGTATGGCACCGCACTGTTCGCGATATGTCGGCTCTGATTACTCTAAGATAGTGTTGGACAACCTGGATCAAAGAATCGCGGGGACAACTATCGATCCGCAAAGTGTAGAGCTACTTCACCGGCCAGCCGATGATTTCGTCGGACTCGAAGAAAAATCGTTCGATCTCGTAGTGATCCATTCGGTCGTTCAGTATTTTCCGAACATGGATTATTTACATCGTGTTATCGAGGGTGCTCTCAAGTTGGTAAAACCGGGTGGGAACGTTTTCATTGGCGATGTGCAGAATTTTGCGTTACTGGAGACATATCATATCGAGTCGATCGTTTCGCGTTCGGCATCGGATCTGTCCATCGCCGAGCTCAAATCCAAGGTCCGTAAGCGCATGGAACTCGAAAGTGAACTGACGGTGGATCCGGATTTCTTTGCGACGCTTGAAGATCGTTTTCCTCAGATCGGCTCTGTCGATATTCAACTGCGCCGCGGGCGGATCGATAACGAACCCACGAAGTATCATTATGATGTGTTGCTCACGGTCGGTGAGAAGCCAGCCCTTGGCGAAAGTCAGCCTTGGCATTCTTGGGATGCGGCTAAGATGAGCCTTAATGGAATTCGCGAAATGCTTGAAAACTCGCGACCAAATATCCTTTGTCTTGCCGATGTTCCAAATGCTCGTATTAATTCTCAGGTAGCGGCCCAAAAGCTGATCTCAAACGGAACGAAACTGAAGAATATCGCTGAATTGGCTGAATCGATGCAGGCGGTCCAGAGCGGCGGCATCCATCCTGAAGACGTTTGGACACTTTGCGATGAATCGGGCTATGTAGCGGAGATCAGATCATCGGGTAACGGTTCCAATGGGCATTTCGATGCCATAATTCGCCGTAAAAATGATCTTTCGGGATTCATCGGGCCGCGTCATAAGCAAACGCCCAGGCCGATCGCCGAGTACGGAAACAACCCTGCAAACAAGCTCTCCGACCAAAAGCTTGGGGTCGACCTGCGAGAATATCTCTCCGCCCGACTTCCCAGTTATATGGTGCCAACAGCGTTCGTAATCATCGACGAAATGCCGCGGACGCCGAATGGCAAGGTGGATCGCAAATCGCTGCCCGCTCCGGACGCTTCGACATTTTCACAAGACAGGATATTTGTGCCGCCAACCAACGAGCAAGAGATGGCTCTTGCGGATATCTGGGCCAAGGTTCTACGTATAGACAGAGTAGGCATCAGTGACGATATCTTCGAACTTGGCGGCGATTCGCTTTTGATATTCCAAATCGTGACGCGGGCTTCCCAGTCCGGAATCGCACTCAAACCAAAGCAAATATTTGAACACAGGACGATCCAAAAGATCATGGACTCTTTAGACCTTAGTGGAGAGAATATCAGCCGACCCATTCTCCCGACGATAAAGCGGGCTTCTCGGCAGCGGCTGACCAACGCTCTGATCTAAGTGTCTCAACATTCACAGGAATAACTGAAACATATGGTATCTTCATTTCCCCTTCGCCAATTCGCGGCCAATGGCCAAGCGAACGTGTTGACGAGAAGTGAACCGGCAGATGACGTTTACGTCATGCCAACATCACTGGCACAACAACGTTTCTGGCTTCTCGATCAACTTCAGCCTGGCAACACGTCATTGAATATGCCGCTTGCTCTTCGGCTGGTCGGCGATCTTGATCGAACTGTTCTAAAGCGAACTATCGATGAGATCGTTTCGCGACACGAAGTTCTCCGAACCACTTTCCGATCGGACAACGGCCGACCGATGCAAGTGATCTCGACAGATAACCGGTCGAATCTCGATCTGGTGGATCTGACGGAACGAGCCGACCGCGACGAAGAAAAAGACAAACTCATACTCGATGAAGCTCATTCCGTTTTCGATCTCGAGCGTGGGCCGCTGTTTAAAACCAAATTGATCAAACTCGCGTCTGACGAGCACATTCTTTTGCTTACCATGCATCACATCGTTTGCGATGGTTGGTCAAACGGGGTGCTTGTTCGCGAGATCGGCAATATTTATGAAGCATTCTCGCAAGGGCTTTCGACGCCATACGAAGAACTTCCGATCCAATATGCTGATTTTGCAGTATGGCAAAGCGAGTGGCTGCACAGCCAACGCTTCGATGAACAGGTTTCATACTGGAAACATCAACTCGGGACGGAACTGCCATCGCTTGAGCTGCCGACGGATTTTCCGCGTGAAAAGAACGGAAACTCCTTGGGGGCGATCGAGAGTGTTTTACTGCCGAACAGTTTAACGAAAGCGGTTAAGGCACTTGCTCAGCGAGAGGATCTCACCGCCTATATGATCTTCCTCGCGTCCTTCAGTGTCCTTCTAAGCACTTACGGAGAACAGGATGAGATACTCATTGGCTCGCCAATGGCAAACCGGTTTCCATCGGAAACGGAAACGCTCATCGGGCCATTCGCAAACACGTTATTGCTCAAAACCGATCTGGCAGGCGATCCTGCATTTAGGGAAGTGCTCGAAAAAACAAAAGAAGTCGTGCTTGGAGCATTCTCTAATCAGGAAATGCCATTCGAAAAGCTCGTGGAAATAGTTCGACCGTCGCAACGGCGCAAGGGTGGACAGCTCTTCCAAGTGCTCTTCATTTATCAAACGGCCTTTATGCAGCCGATGAAATTGAAGGGATTGTCGATCGAGCCTATCCGGTCGGTTAGCCCGGGATCGGTGTTCGAATTGTCGCTCGGTGTGGTAGAACGAGCGGAGGGTATAAGACTTCAATTGGAATACAACACAGATCTGTTCAAATCCGGAACCATCAGGCGGATGCTTGAGAACATGCAGACGATCCTTCGATCTGCCGTGCTTGATTCGAACAAGAACGTGTCTAGTTTGTTCACGAAGGCGAAGCATCCTGATGCCATCGACAAGACGGCGGAAAACGGCTCGGATCACTCCGAAGCTGGGGCGGGAAACATGACGGCTGTGGTGGGGCCCGATGAAAGGCTTCTGGAAACCTTGAAGGAAATATGGAAAGAAGTTCTCCACCTCGAATCGATCGGTGCCCAGGATGATTTTTTTGAAGTCGGCGGTCATTCGCTTTTGGCGGCGCAGCTCTTTAATGAGATCGGGAAAAGACTCGGCGTTAATCTCACATTGGCGACCTTGTTCCAGGCGAGCACGGTCGAACAGCTCGCGAAAGTGATCCGAGATCAAAAACCCCGCGACAAATGGACTTCGTTAGTACCGATCAAGCCCGTTGGCTCCAAGACGCCTCTTTTTCTTATGCACGCCGCGGGCGGAAACGTGCTTTTCTACAAAGATCTCGCCGGCCGGTTGTCAGAAAATCAGCCTTGTTATGGTATGCAGGCCGTCGGGTTGGACGGTCATCAGTCGGCTTACGACCGCGTCGAGGACATGGCGGCCCATTACATAAAGGAAATCAGGGAAATTCAAAATCACGGTCCGTATAATTTGGGTGGATCATCTGTCGGCGGCTTAATCGCATTCGAAGCGGGAAGACAGCTTCAAAATGCCGGCGAAGAAGTGTCGCTGATAGCCTTGTTTGACACGTTCGCTCCCGGATTTCCTAAATATTTGCCGGGAACCTCCGGTCTTCGCATAACGATCATGGAACTGATTGATCGAGTGCAACACCATATCGATACCATAAGAATTTTGGAGGCCGGGAAGCGTTGGCCGTACCTCTCGGCCAAAGCGGCTAAGGCTCGGCACGCAGCTCGGAGGTCATACACGCGAACCAAGCAAAAGGTCGTTCGCGGAGTTATTACTGGTCTGGGAAGGCCGCTACCGGAGGCTTTGGCGGTTACCCAAAATGCGATCTCCGCAGCTGCGAAAGCCTATGATCCAAAACCGTCAAATTTGGATGTAGTTTTGTTTCGTGCATCGAAACAGAAACGCGGCACTTATCAAGACGACAGCCTTGGCTGGTCAAATTATGTCCATGGACAGATCAAGATACATGAGGTAAACGGTAGCCATGGAACGATCGTAGCCGAACCAAGGGTCAGGTTCGTAGCCACGATCCTTGACGATCTAATGAAGGATCCACAGCAACGTTAACACTACAGAGCGATTCCGATCTTAGTTTTCAATGAGAGAAACAGAGCAAATACCTTGCGACATAAACAGCGAGTTGACCGCGAAAGATTTTAATCTCGGTTATCAACCGTCATTAGACGGTTTACGCGGGATATCTATCATTGCCGTTATCGCGTTCAATGGTCACCTTTTATGGATGCAGGGCGGGTTTCTTGGCGTAGATATTTTCTTTGCACTCAGCGGATTTCTGATAACGTCATTGTTGGTCCGGGAGTATGCTCGTTCGTCGACCATAAATTTTAGGAAGTTTTACTTCAGGCGTGCGCTGCGGCTTCTTCCGGCTCTATTTGTTCTGATGCTGGCATGCGTCGGTTACGCTTTGTTTATTCAATCACCAGAGAGTTCGCGGGTTACCCTAAAAGGAATTCTTTACACATTATTTTATGTCGCGAACTGGGCTCAGGTGCCGCCAAATCCGCCCGGGATCGGGCCGCTTAGCCATGCGTGGTCGTTGTCCGTCGAGGAGCAGTTCTACATTATTTGGCCGCTAGTGCTGGTGTTTCTTCTGAAGATCAGGAAGAAAGGCGTTATCGTCGCAATAGTTCTCTTATTGATCACTGTTTCACTTGCCATCAGCGTCGTACAACGAAATGCCGGTGTTCCTTATCTTCGAATGTATTTCGGCTCTGACACAAGGGCACATGGAATATTGATCGGATGTCTGGCTGCCTTGATACTTTCATGGGGTAGCATTCCGCGAACCGCAAATGTTAAGAAAACCTTTCGCGTTGCCTCGATTTTCAGTCTTGCGGGAATCTTCCTGTCGTTTGTCGTGTTGCGGTATTACGGCTCTTTTGTTTATGACGGGGGTTTTGCCCTGATCGCTTTGGGTACTGCGGTCATCATTTTGGACTTCTTGCTTTTCCCTTCGAAACTTTCCCGTGCGTTCGAATTTGGGCCACTGGTTTGGTTGGGAAAGATATCTTATGGGCTTTATCTTTGGCACTTTCCGATCTTAGAGGCTTTTAAAAAAGTATTTGATGGAAGACTGCATCCGGCCATCTATGGAAGCCTTGGCGTGATCGTGACGCTGATCGTTGCCGGAACATCCTACTATCTGATCGAACAACCCTTTCTAAGACTAAAGAATCGTTATTCAGTCTCGGAAAAGGAGTCACTATTATTGACCGATTCCGTGAATGTGTCCGCAAAGTATGGTCTGTTCTAACGAGTGGCGATCTGGTGACTAAGAAACGATAATGATGAGAAAAAATAAATCTCTCAAACCTCATATTCTTTTACTCTCGACCTCGCTGTTGGTTAACCGTGTGTTTCTGTACACGCAACTCGTCCCTCGGCTCGCGGAAAAAGGTAACGTCACCATATGGGCTACGTCTTTTGACGCGGAGAACGATACGGATGTTTGGAGCCAGTCCGAAGCTAGGGTTGAATCTTTTCCGAAAGTGCGGCCGTTTCGCGAGTTTCCCTACAACTATCTACGTCGGCTTAATGAGTATGTTTGGGATTATCGGTACAAGCTTCCCAGCCGGATGAGCATGATGAAACACCGGCGCGACAAGCAATCCGAATTTTATATTAGGGCTCTGAAACCAATGGCAAAGGTCATGGCTTTTCTTCGACGTGAAGTCTGGCTTGAGAATCGTATCGAGAACCTATTGCTCTCCTATCAACGTTCGAAGGAGGCAGAAAACCGACTCAAGATGAAGCGTCCAGATGTAATTGTTACGACCGGGCCGTTTCAGTTCGAACAGCCGGCGATAGTCTCCGCCGCTAAAAAGCATAATATTCCAGTGATCGCATATATCCCTTCTTGGGACAATGTATCTACGAAAAACAGAATGGTGTTCAACTATGACGCCTACCTTGTCTGGAACGAACAGACAAAAAAAGAACTGTTCGACTTTTATCCGGATACCCGGACCCGTCCAGTATACGTCGTTGGCTCGCCCCAGTTCGACGTTTTTGATCGAGCTAAATTTCTTATCTCTCGAGAAGAGTTCTGTCTTGGACAAGAACTTGATCCGAGCATTCCGATCATTGTCTATGCAATTGGTTCGCCAAATTTTCTTAAGGAAAAGCACGGGGCTCTGCACATGGCTGAGCGTGTCTCGAACGGCCACCTTGGCAATGTTCAGCTGCTTGTCCGGCCGCATCCGATCCATGACAACGCAGAGATGAGCGAGCTTTTTGATCGTTATCGTCCGAAAGTGCGTCTGCAAAGCACTCAGAACGCGGGGAAACCGTTAAGCAAAAGGACGCAGGATGAATCAGAGATTGTCGAATGGGTGAATACGTTCAAGCATTCTGACGTCGTAGTGAACCTTTCTTCGACCGTTACGATCGATGCAGCAATTTTTGATCGTCCGGTCGTTAATCTAAATTTTGATCCGCATCCGGAGCAGGCGGATCAGCAATTGATCAAAGAAGTCAATCATGAATGGAGTCATTTCAAACCGATCGCCGAATCCGGCGGCGTGTGGCTAGCGAACGATTTTTCAGAATTGGAAGCTGCGATCAAGACATATTTGAAAGATTCTTCGCTTCACAGCGAGCAGAGAAAATGGATCGTTGATCATGTTTGCGGGTTTTCGGATGCAAAGTGCGGTGAAAGAATGGCCGAGGCCATCCTGGATTTTGCCGGTAACGGATTCGGCAGGAATTAAATATGTGCGGTATCGCGGGAGTTTATAACCAAATAGAAGGTGTCGCTAAACTTGAGACGGCGAAAGCGATGGGGCTTGTCATGGTCCATCGCGGTCCCGATAATTTTGGGTATCTCGAGCGTAAACGCATTGCAATGGCGCATGATCGTCTGAGTCTTCTAGACCTCTCAGATTCGGCAAATCAACCATTCGTAAACGAGCGATACATGCTTTGTTACAACGGCGAGATATATAACTTTAAGGCTCTTAGAGATCAGCTCGAAAATGATCACGACGTGGAATTTAAGACAACGTCCGATACTGAGGTTCTATTCCATTCGCTGATCATTCACGGGATCGACGAGACATTGAACCGGATAAATGGAATGTTTGCGTTCGCATTCTATGACGGAGATCTCGACAGGTTATTTTTGGCTCGAGATCGAATGGGAATTAAACCTCTTTACTACTATTACAGCTCAAATTCGTTGTTCTGGGCTTCCGAGACAAAAGCCTTCGCGAAAACGCTCGATCTAAAACCAGACCCGATCAGAACTCTTCACGCGACAGCTAATACTGCGGAAAAATCGATCGAACATTCTCTCTTCAAGGGAATTTTTTCGGTAAATCCGGGTTGTTATATCACGATAGGTGCCAACAACGAACCGAAAACCGTAACTTATTACGATGTCGTAGACGATTTCGATAAAGATCTGTACCGTGATCTGGACGGCCAATCATCTGAAAGGATAGTCTCGACCTTTGACAAAATGTTTACCGAAAGCGTCGAACGAATGCTCATAAGTGACGCGCCGGTTGGAGCATTTGTGAGCGGTGGCATCGACTCAAGCCTGATATCAGCCGTCGCGACAAAATGCAACGCGGACATAAAGCTTTTCACCGCGAACATAATTGGAAAATATTCGGAATTCTCAGATGTCGAAATTCTTTCAGAACACCTAGACAGGCCGGTTTTTGATTATAAATTTGAGCCGGAGATGATGCTGCGCGATTGGGTGGACGTGACCTACTATTACGATTGTCCCATCGTGATCCATATTAATTCAATACCATTTTCAAATGTAGCTCGTCTTGCGCGGGACACTGGCGTGAAGGCAGTACTTACGGGCGAAGGCGCCGATGAATTGTTTCTTGGATACCCAAGGCTGCTTTCGAAGCGCTACGAAAATATCGCGACCGTCCCCGTTCGGGCCCTGAAGTCGCTTTACGGCATCTCGCCGAAACTTAATAGCGTCTTGTTTCCGCAGAATGGTCATGACCCTTTGGCTTTGGTGAATAGGCTGGTTCAAGGTTTTGAACTTCAACAGATGAAAGAAAAGGCGGATGCGGCGCTATCTTTTCTTGGCCCCAAGCTCCATGCTAATCAGTATTTGACCCTTAATATGATCAGGGAACATCTCGTTACTTTGCTTCATCGGAACGATCGAATGGGAATGATGGCTTCGATCGAAGCACGGTTTCCATTCCTAGACGAACCGATCGTAAAATTTGCCATTAACCTGCCAACAAAATTCAAGATCGGGCGAACGTTGCGTTTTCATAACTACAAGCATCCGTTTTTGATCGATAAATGGATCGTTCGAAAAACCGCTGAGAAATATCTGCCAAAGTCCTTGGTGAATAAAAAGAAAAACGGCTTTCCGATGTTTGGGCATAAGTTCATAAAGGTCAAGCAAAGCCTTTTTACGAATGGTTGGTTAGAAGACAGTCTGGGACTGAAAAGGCAAGCTCAAGAAATGCTAACTCGAACGCAGGATCCTTATTTGGTCGCGAAGCTAGCGTCCGTAGAGATCTTCGGGCGCCTCTATTCCCTTGGTCAAACGCAGGAGGATGTAAAGAGCCACGTCCTTAAAAACGTCGAGTTGATCGATGTTTGAAGAAATGAGCTAAAATTATGATGGCAACCAGAGCAATACAGACTGTAGCTCACGAAAAAGCGCCGGTAGGCCGCATTTTGGCGCTGATCCCGCGTGGGGAAGTGATCCGCAATTTTGTTTACAGCGGCACCTTCGACGAAGTCTTGAAAAGTGCCGAGGTCACGCTGATGTCAGTCAACACCAATAGCGAAACTGAAGACAGTCTGCGTGAGAAATTTGGAACGATCTACCCGCTTAACGAATATCCGGAGCGTTGGCTAGTGCGTTTTCAACGCGAGATACTTGATATTTCTCATAACCGATGGCTTTGGTCGCGCGCGGCACAGGAACGTCATCGATTACGCGATGCGGAAGCGGTGACCGTCCTCGATAAGTCCAAGAGAGCGGTCAAGAAACTAATCAGCTACCTCTTTGCGACCAGAATGGGGTTGGATCTGCTCGGAAAAGCGGAGCGAAAATCGAGTCGAGTTTTGCGATCATCGCAGGATTACGAAAAACTTTTAAGTGAGCTAAAACCGTCGTTGGTTTTTAATGGTTCACATGTTCACAGCCGCAACGCCATACAGGTCGTACAGGCGGCGCAGTGGCTTGGAATTCCCACTGCGACTTTCATATTCAGCTGGGACAACCTTACGTCGCAAGGCCGCATAATGTTACCCTATGATTACTTTCTGGTCTGGAACGAATCGCTGAAAAAGCAGCTTCTTGAGATGTACGAGTGGATCTACGAGGATCAGGTATTAGTCACCGGCACGCCGCAATTTGATTTTCATTTTAGACCGGAGTTCTATCAGACTCGCGAAGAATACTGCCGCCATATCGGTGCCGATCCAAAACGCCCGATCGTTCTTTACTCGACGGGGATGGCAAACCATATGCCCGGCGAACCAGAGATAGTCGAACAGATCGCAGATATGCTCATGACAATAGACTATCCCTCACGTCCTCAATTACTAGTGCGTGTTTACGCGAAGGACACCTCAGGCCGTTTCGATGCGTTAAAAAGAGCGCGACCCGACATTCTTTTTCCAGAAGTTTCATGGGAATCTGCTTGGTTGACGCCGAAAGCTGATGATTCTTATGCGCTTGTCAACGCTCTACGGCACTCAGCGTTGGGGATAAACGTTGCTTCGACCATTTCACTTGAACTTTGTATGTTTGACAAACCGGTGATCAACGTCGGGTACAATCCGGAAAGTGTTGCGACCGACGAACTCGCGTACGCAGACTATTACGAATTTGATCATTACAAACCGATCGTTGAAAGCGGAGCCGTGACGGTTGCTCGTAATCCTGAGCAGATGCGAGCTATGATCTTGGAGTGTCTGCAGATACCTTCGAAAAGATCAAATGATCGAACAAAACTTATCCGGCGAATGTTCGGCAGAACACTCGACGGCAATTCGAGCAAACGCGTGGCGGATGTGTTGGTTAAACTAGCCGATAACGGTTGATAGAGATGGACAAAACAGCAGTGAATCCCTCGATCTCTGTCGTCACGCCGACGTTCATGCGTCCGGACGAAGTGGGCGACCTTCTGGACAATATCAGTATGCAAACGCTAATGCCTGACGAGGTTGTTTTGGTCGATGGCGCACCTGAAAATGTTACGGCAACAATGGATGTTGTGAATGCGATCCGCAGTGATTATCCGTTCCGCGTAGAGTATATTCGGCATGGTGGTGGTACTGCCATCCAAAGGAACGTCGGAATCGATAAGGCGAAAGGTGATTTTGTGGCTTTAATGGACGATGATGTGAGGCTCGATCAAAACTTTCTAAAGGTAATAATTGATCGCTTCTCCAACGATCGGGAATCCAAGATCGGGGGAGTCGTGGGTTATCGAACGAACGAACATTTCAAGCAGAGTGAATCGGAGCGATGGCGTTGGTATCGTAGATTGAAATTGTTGACCATCTTTGAGCCCGGGCGCTACGATTTCAAGACAGGCTATCCGATAAATGCAAGTTTACAGGAACCTTTCTCAGGTATTCGGCCCGTCGATTTCATGACGACCGCCTGTGCCGTTTGGCGTCGCGAGGTTTTCGATTCCGGCCTTCGATTTCATGCTTTTTTTCGAGATTACGGCGTACTCGAAGACGCTCATTTTTCGCTGCGTGCCGGAAAGACCTGGAGTCTGTTACAAGCGGGCGATGCGGACTGCATAGAGCTTAGGTCGCCACACGGCCGAGTCAGCCGCAGAAAGATCGGATTCAAGGCCGTCGTTAATTATTATTTTGTATTCAACGACATCGCCGGACCACTAACCCGGGAACAGAAACTGAGATTTTGGCGGTATCAGGCATTTGAACTTTTTCGTATCTTCTCTTCGGCTATACGCCGAAGGAATTGGGGAGACATGGTTGAACTTAGAGGCCGAATTGAAGGCATCTATAAGATATATACCGGTCGGGGAGAAAGTGTAGAAAGCCCGTCATAGTATGGACAAAGCCGATTCAATAAAAGCAGAAAGATCTCGAATTCAAGCGGTTTACGAGCTCCGAGCCGTGAACGTGGCTGAAGATATATATTCACCTTGGCAACCCGGCGAAGCATTGATGACAATGGAGAGAAAGCGCATTGCCGCATCGATGCTTCACCGGTTGGATAAGTTTCCCAAACGTGGTTCACGGTGTCTTGAGGTTGGATATGGAAAGATCGGATGGCTGGCAGATCTGTTGAGCTGGGGAATGAATGAGGAAGACCTTTTCGGCGTTGAACTTGACCAGAAGCGGGGCGAACAGGCACGAAGGGCTTTACCTGCCGCACATCTTGAGATCGGTGATGCAGCGAAACTGCCCTGGGATGACGAGTATTTCAGTTGTACCGTCGTATCGACCGTTTTCTCATCGATTCTGGACCGAAGCGTGAGGGAAGCCGTCGCACATCAGATCGCTCGGGTTTCGGCTCCGAATGGGGTTGTGGTGGTTTATGATTTGGCTGTCAATAACCCGCGTAACCTAGATGTTGCAGCACTAACCCGTCACGAAGTGCGGGAATTGTTTCCCGGATTTGATTGCCATTTTCAGTCTCTTACACTTGCACCGCCGATCGCCAGGTGTGTCGCTGGACGAAGCTGGAGCTTGGCAACTTTATTAAGTTCCGTACCGGTACTCCGCACGCACCTTATGGCAGTGATGGTCAAAAAGTAGAGGCCTCGATTTATTTTTAAGAAGGAAGCAGATAAGGAAAATTGTAATGCATTTGGCCGTTATTTCGCACAAATTCTGCTGGGTTGATAAGGAATCGCCGACTGGCTACGCAACCGATGGCGGATTCCCGATGCAGATGGCAGCTATCTCAGAACTTTTTGCCGGGACCGAGATGATATTGCCCTGCGATGCAATAAACGGTTCTGATGGACTTTCTCCGCTTCAGGGGAGAAATATATCGGTACTACCACTGACCGAACCCTCCGGAAAAGGCGTTCGGAGAAAGCTGTCGATGATCCGTTGGGTTTTTACAAACGTCCCGACCATTTGGAAAGCGGTCGGAAGAGCCGACGCAGTTCATGCTCCGATACCCGGAGATGTTGGGACAGTTGGGATGATCATTGCCCTATTGCGCCGAAAACCTCTGTTTGTTCGTCATTGCGGAAATTGGTTAGCTCCCAGAACGACTGCGGAGCGAATGTGGAAATGGTCGATGGAGCGTTTTGCCGGCGGACGCAATGTGATGTTTGCAACGGGCGGGGGAGCCGAACCGCCATCAAAACGAAATTCCAATGTCCAGTGGATATTTTCCAGCTCGCTTAAAGACGAACAGATTCGTTCGGGGTCGCCGCGAGAAGCACCGAAAGATGGCGATCTTCGCCTCGTTATCGCTTGCCGGCAAGAGGAACGAAAAGGTACAGATGTGGTGATGGCGGCTCTGCCTTTGCTGGTTGAGCGGTTCAATCGCATTTCGCTTGATGTGATAGGCGATGGCTCTTTATTAAATAGGCTAAAAACACAGGCAAATGATCTTAGTATTAGCTCGCGCGTGAAATTTCACGGAAAGGTGCCGCAATCCGAAGTGAGTAAGTTGCTCAGGACGGCTCATGTTTTTTGCTATCCGACCTCTGCCTCGGAGGGATTTCCCAAGGTTGTTTTAGAGGCATTGTCCGTTGGACTTCCGGTGGTTTCCACAAAGGTTTCCGTTTTACCCACACTGCTAAGATCTGGTTGCGGCGTGATCTTGGACGAGGCCTCGCCAAAGGCGTCTGGCAGACGCGATTATCGGCCTTTGCAGTGACTCAGAAGAGTTTAGCAGGATGTCACGGAACGCATTGCAGACGGCTGAACAATATTCCCTGGAAAAGTGGCGGGATTCCATTGGCGAGGTCCTTGAGAGCTCATGGAATGTGGATCTTCGCGACCTTAAAGGCCGTTCGCTTATGCATAAAGAGGGGTTATTGTGAGGGTTTGCTTTGTAGCCGGAACTCTCGGACGCGGTGGGGCCGAACGGCAGCTGGTTTATATGCTTAGGGCGCTCAAGTTGGAAGGGATCGAGATCAAGTTACTTTGTCTGACGCGTGGCGAGGCTTTGGAAGACGACGTAAAGAATTTAGGGGTTGATGTTCAGTGGGTTGGGGCGTCCGGAAATCGTATACAGAGGCTGAGAAATATAACCAACGCCGTACGCGAATACAAAGCAGATGTCATACAGAGCTCTCATTTTTACACGAATCTTTATGCTGCGTTGGTGGGAAAGATGCTAAGGATTCCGGCGATAGGGGCTATTCGAAGCGATCTATTTAGCGAGCTCGCCGCTGACCGAATATTTGGAAGGTGGCAGGTTGACCTACCGGATCATATAATCACGAATTCGAATATTGCATTCAAAAGAGCTTTAGATCGCGGGATGAAACCGGGCCGGATAGATCTTGTCAGGAACATTGTCGAATCACCGACGGAGAAAAAAAAGGGAATTACCAAATCTGGAAATAAAGTATCTGTACTTTTTGTTGGCCGATTGGGACCTGAAAAGAGGCCGGAATTATTCGTGCGTTTGGCAAAGCGATTATTCGATGAGCGACCAAAGTATAAATTGACGTTTAAATTAGTTGGCCATGGACCGCTACGCACCGACCTCGAAAAGCTTCGATGCGATCTCAAACTCAGTGATGAGCAACTCGAATTTGCCGGGGAACAGTCCGATATGACATCCGTTTACCGTCAAGCGGATCTTTTGGTTCTAACCTCGTTATACGAAGGCACGCCTAACGCGATCCTCGAGGCAATGGCCTATGGTTTGCCGGTTGTCGCAACCCGTGTGGGCGGTGTTCCCGAAATAGTAACAGACGATACTGGTTTCGTGGTCGATCCGTCGGATTTTGAATCTTTGGTAGAAGCGACCAAGAATCTTGTAACCGACCGGGATCGTCGTAAAATTATGGGAGCAAACGGAAAGGCTTTTGTGTCTAGAAATCATTCGCTCGCATATCTGCGTGAACGGCTTCCAGAGATCTACGCTCGAAAGCTTATTGCGAAATGAGATTATGACAAGAGAAGATAACATCCCTGGAATGCGGTTGCTTCAAAATTCAAAAAAGCGGGCGGCCAGCGAGTTCAACACTTTAGTGTTGCTATCACTTGTCCATATTCCCATCGGCGTGCTGATCTATTTTGGTGGTTCGTTATCTCTCATCCATCCGCTTGCAGTTTTTGGTGTCGGGCTTTATTGGGCGGCAAAGCCAAGTTATCGGCTGGAACGTGTTGGTTTGGCCATTGCGTATCTTGTCGGGGCGGAAGTTTTGTGGCGGATGGCTCACGTGCCTGTCTTCTGGGAGTTTGGGAAATACGGTTCATCTATGATCGCGATCGTCGCGTTGGTGAGCCGGAACCGCTATAAGATTCCGAAGCTACCGCTCTTTTATTTCTTACTTTTGATACCTGCAGCAATTCTAACGTTTCTTCAACGTGATCTTCCATCAGCCGAGGCAATTCTGAGCTCGCAGATGTCAGGGCCTTTTTTTCTCATGGTCGCTTGTTGGTTTTTTTCACATACAGAAGTGACCCAACCCCACCTTCGACGATTTCTTTTCGCTCTGGCCATCCCTCTTTTGAGTGTTGCAACTGCCACTCTGTTTTTTACTGTGACTAAAGCGGATATCCAATTCACGCAGGAATCAAATTTCACTACGAGCGGCGGTTTTGGCCCTAATCAAGTTTCGTCGATGCTCGGATTGGGGGCGTTCGCTGCTCTCGCGTCACTTTTGCTTTTTCAAAACTCTACGCGATATCGGATTTACTTGATTCTGGCCGCGATCTTCTTCGCCGCTCAAAGTGTCCTAACATTTTCACGCGGAGGGATCTACAATGCCATCGGTGGTATTTTGATAATCGCCTTGATCGAACTTAAGCGGCCTTCTGTCCTCTTTCGCCGACTTTTGCCGATTGCTGGTCTGGTCATCGTCTTTTTGGCGTTAGTTTTTCCTGTAATGGACCGGTTTACCGGAGGCCAGCTTTTAGATCGTTTTGAGGACACAGGAACGTCAGCGCGAACTGAAATAGCGGAATCCGACGTCCAGATCTTTTGGGAGAACCCTGTGTTTGGCGCAGGGGTGGGTGAAGCCTATGAACTTCGTGAGGAGTATCTAGACCGTAAGGCGATGAGCCATACCGAGTTTTCCCGCCTGCTTTCCGAACATGGTCTGTTCGGCCTGTTGGCCTTGCTAACCTTGGCCGGGATGGTCTTTATGTGCTTCCGGCGGCAGCGGACGTTAATGGGACGAGCCTTCGTATTGGGAGCTGCGGCCTGGTGCTGTCTATTCATGACGAATGCGGGAATGCGCATGGCAGCCCCATCGTTCCTTTGGGGAATGATGTTCGTCACGATCTCCAACCGACGAGAAAGCCACGATGAGCTGCTTTTGCGAGAGGAGATTGTTAAAGATCGGTACGTCTAAGATGCAGAAAATTGCGAACCAACGAGTTCAGAAGCACAGGCCAAGGCTTTGTATCGTCGGAAATCTGCTGGGACGGGTACATGGACACGTAACTACGCAGGGACAGATAGTTGCGGACAGATTTGCCGCTGATGGCTATTTGGTTACCTCGATGTCGTCCAAAAAAAATCCAGTACTTCGGCTGATCGCGATTCTGTGGAAGCTTTCGCTAAATTTAGGAAAAACGGACGTTTTAATTGTTGAAGTTTATAGCGGACTTGCGTTCTTTTTCGCTGACACGGCAAGCCTGCTTGCTAAACTTTTTGGAGTACCGACTGTTCTTGTTCTGCATGGAGGGAATCTGCCGAGTCTGGCGGCGAGGCATCCGCGGTGGGTTAGACGAGTATTAAGAAAAGCCATAGTTTTGGTCGTACCATCGCCATATCTCGCCGAGGAAATGACAAATTTTGGTTGCGATACTCGGGTAATTCCGAACGTCATCGATGGGAAGAATTATCCATTCCGACTTCGCAGGAATCTATCGCCAAAGATCCTATGGATGCGAAGTTTTCACCCGATATACAACCCTCAAATGGCGATAGATGTATTCGTACTCGTTAAACGGAAATTTCCCCATGCGACTTTGGTTATGGCCGGCGTCGATAAAGGTCTTGAAGCCGATATCAAAGGTTCAGCGATACGAGCAGGACTTCTTAATTCGGTGAGATTTCCGGGTTTTCTCGACGAAGCTGCAAAGAGAAAGGAGTTTTCCAACGCCGACATTTACATCAACACGAACCGCATCGACAATATGCCGGTCAGCGTCGTCGAAGCGTCCGCGATGGGTCTCCCCGTTGTTGCGACAAACGTTGGTGGTCTTTCTCATTTGATCTCGCACCGCACAAATGGCCTGCTTGTGAAAGACAATGACCCGAACGAAATGGCTGCCGCAATATTTTCTCTTTTGAATGAGCCCACGCTTGCACAATCTATTTCTAAAAACGGCCGTCGACTGGCGGAAAGATCCGATTGGGGAGCAGTTCGCGAGTGTTGGGACGGGTTGTTCGCTGACATACTGAAACGAAAAGTCGAAGGTAGTGCTAGTCAAAATTCTACCTTAGTCGACCCACAAGCTCGATGAGCCTTACTCTAGACATATATCACCGCCTGCCGTCGCGAGGCCGGAACGCTATTGCTAGTATCCGCGGCTACTATCTAAATTGGTGGCGATATGACAGTTTGACCGACCGACTTGTCGAGGAAGCTCTTGAGCGGGAATCATGGAGTTCAGCCGAATGGAACTCCTGGCAGAGTGAAAAAATTGCATTTCTCTTGGAAAGAGCCGCAACTACGGTTCCTTACTATCGAAGACATTGGGCAGAACGTCGTAGGAAAGGAGACCTGTCTTCGTGGAACGATCTCGAAAACTGGCCAATACTTGAGAAAAGCGAAGTGCGTGCCAACCCGAAAGAATTTATCGCCGATGACAAAAAGCCGTCAAGAATGTTTCACGAACACACGAGCGGAACAACGGGCACGTCTCTAAACCTATGGGTTTCCAGAAGCGCGGTTCGCGAATGGTATGCGCTGTGCGAGGCGCGTTCGAGGCAATGGTACGGCCTCTCGCGAAAAGACAGATGGGCGATCCTCGGCGGACAATTAGTTGCGCCTGTTTCTCAAAGAGATCCTCCATTTTGGGTATGGAACGCAGGAATGAATCAGCTTTATTTGTCGTCATATCATCTTTCACACGACCTCATTCCGGCCTATCTCAATGCGCTGGTAAAACACAAGGTCAAATACATTCTTGGCTATTCATCGGCGATATATGCTTTGGCATACGAGGCTCTGAAGCTGGATTTCAAGGACTTGCGATTGCAGGTCGCGATCACAAACGCCGAGCCGCTCTACGAGCATCAACGTGAAGCGATCTCTTTGGCTTTTAACTGTCCGGTTCGCGAGACCTACGGAATGGCCGAGATAGTTGCCGCCGGCAGCGAGTGCGAAGCAGGAACTCTCCATCAATGGCCGGAGGCTGGAATCATTGAAGTAAATGCCGCTGTCGGTGACGAGATGACAGACCTTATTTGCACCGGCTTGATAAATGTCGACATGCCGCTCATACGTTACCGTGTTGGCGACCGCGGAAAGCTTTCTACCGAAACCTGCCGGTGTGGTCGGACCCTGCCGATTATAGACAAGATCGAAGGCCGTAGCGATGACGTTCTCTACACTACTGATGGTAGAAAGGTCGGGCGCCTCGATCCCATTTTCAAAAGCGGATTGCCGATTCGTGAAGCGCAGATCATCCAGGAATCGCTTGATGAAATTCGGCTTGTTTATGTTCCGGACGGAAACTTTCAGAAAAATTCGTTAGCCGAACTCTCAGATCTAATTCGCGAACGTCTCGGCAATGTTTCCATCAATTTTGAGCAGGTGTCAGAGATCCCGCGCACGAGCCGAGGGAAATTCCGTGCCGTTATTTGTCGACTGTCGAGAGATCAGATACTTTCGCTTGAAAGTGGAAATTTCCATTTCACAAGATAGACCGAAAATGGAAAATAGAACAGCAAAACCTTTTGTTTCGGTAATTATGCCTGTTAGGAACGAGGCCGGCTTTATCGAACGCAGCATTGCGGCGGTACTAGCTCAAACGTATCCTAGGGATCTTATTGAGGTAATCGTTGCGGATGGAATGTCGACCGACGACACCCTAAACATTATAGAGCGCCTAGCAAAGGTCTCCGATATTCCGGTACATCTGGTAGAGAATCCGAACTTGATCGCGCCGAGTGGCCTTAACCGGGCGATAGAGGCAAGTCGAGGTGAGATCATCGTTCGAGTTGACGGACACTGTGAGGTCGAGCCGGACTATGTCGCGAATTGTGTGAATATGCTCCAGTCCGGAAATGCGGACGGAGTCGGTGGTCCGATCGAGACCATCGGTGAAAGCCATGTTGCTAGAGCTATCGCCAGGGCAATGAGTTCGAAATTTGGCGTCGGCGGTTCGGCTTTTCGCACGGAAGAGAACAGAGAGATCTATACGGATACGGTTGCGTTCCCAGGTTATACGCGCGAAATTATCGAAAGGGCCGGGCCTTTCAACGAAGAATTAGTCAGAAATCAGGACGATGAGTACAATTACCGTATCAGAAAACTTGGTGGAAGAATATTGCTCTCACCGACGATCCGTTCTCGGTACTATAGCCGGAGTTCACTCAAATCACTCTGGCGTCAGTACTTTCAGTATGGCTACTGGAAAGTCCGGGTTTTGCAGCTGCATCCGCGACAGATGAGCGTGCGCCAATTTGTACCCTTCTTCTTCGTTACGTCGTTGATCGCGACGGCGGCCTTGGCACCGTTTTCTTCTATCGCCCTATGGGCATTGACTGCGATACTTACATTGTATTTGTTAGCAAATTTTGCCGCATCGGCTCTAGCGGCAAGATCAGATCCCGAAATGTTTCCGCTGCTATCGCTCAGCTACCTTATTCTCCATATTTCTTATGGTTTGGGATCTCTGGTGGGGTTGGCCGTTTTTGGCAAACATTGGCTCTCACCTGCCGAGGCCGAGAATTTGCAGGAACCGTCAGCCGCGGGTGAAGAATAACAAGACTTACTCTTTAGCGAGCAGGAGATCGAAAATAGCTAGTGCCGCAGATCGACCTCAAATCAACCTTCCGACGATGTGCCCTCCGACCAGTAATTACGAAACACGAACACTGTCTACGAGAGCCTAAATAATTAGAAGATGGGTAGGCTTTCGGCGATCGCGTCGCGGTATTGTTCGTAGCTTTCGGAATATACGGATTCCGGTAAAAGGTTTTTGTGGGAATACAATAATTTTTCGGTCTCGTCGAGCGGTTTCGGGCGTGCCATCAGGTAGCCTTGGCCATAATCGCAACCCAAAGTTTGCAAGACGGCAAGCTGGCTTTCGGTTTCGATGCCTTCGGCAATAACGCGCATCTTTAAATTCTTTGCGAGAGAGATTATTGTCTGCAAAAGTTCAGAATTTTCACCGTTCGAACCGACACCGGACACAAAGCTGCGATCGATCTTTAAAGTGTCGAAGGGCAGCCGCTGAAGGTAACTGAGCGAGGAATAACCCGTTCCGAAATCGTCAATGCTGAGCTGAACGCCAATTCGTTTAAGTTTTCGTAGGACATTGACCGTATTCTCAGGATTTTCCATCGTCGTGCTTTCCGTGATCTCAAGCTTCAACGTCGAGGGCCTGATGCCTGACATTTGTAGGGCGAGATCGACGTCGTCAAACAGATCGTCGTTCGATAAATGTTTGCCGGAGATATTTATGCTAACGAGAAGATCCTTATATTCGGAACTGATCTTTTGCCAAGCTGCAAGCTGTTTGGTCGTTTCCTGAAGTATCCAAACAGTTATTGGTTGAATCAAGCCTGATTCTTCGGCGATCGGAATGAAAGTGACCGGCGGTATCAAACCGAATTCGCTGTGATGCCAGCGAAGAAGTGCCTCGAAGCCGATAATGCGACCTTCGGCAAGGGAAACGATCGGCTGATAATGCATCGAAAGCTCGTCGCGTTCGAGTGCGTGACGAAGATCCATCTCAAATCGGAATCGTTTGAGAAACCGTGCACGAAGCTCTTTTGTAAACACGCCGAGACCTGTTCCGCTCTCTTTGGCGTAGTGCATGGCGATGTCAGCATCGCGGAGTATTTGTTCGGGTGTGTCGTATTCGGCGTCGCATGGTGCGATGCCGATATTCATATCGATCCGTATGTTATTTCCGCTAAGAGAAAATGGCTGAGTGATGCTTTCGTAAATGCGACGTGCGACCTTTTGAGCCTTGCCGACAGTTGCCAGATCGCGCAGGATAATGGCAAATTCGTCTCCGCCGATGCGTGCGACGGTGTCGTTAGGATTCAGCAGTCGTACAAAACGTTTTGCAGCGATAGCGAGAACTTTGTCGCCGATCGTATGTCCGAGCGTATCGTTGATCTGTTTGAATGAGCGGATATCGACAAATAGGACTTGGAAATTTTGCGACGGATCGTCACGATACTCGAGAATGAGTTTGCGAAGAATGTCGCCGAATTTCTTACGATTGGCGAGTCCGGTCAGCGAATCGTGAAGAGCGGCATGTTGAAAATCCTGTTCGCTTTTTCGAAGAGCTACGTTCGCACGTTCTTCTTTTTGAAGGGATTGTAAAAGCTCATCGGCATGTTTTTCCGCTTCAAGACGACGTTCGCGTTCGGTTTCCGCACGTTCGCGTTCGGCTAATTCGACATTCGCAACCGCTCTGTTAACTTCCTCGACCGATTGCCGATAGCTAAAATAAGCAATGCCGATCGCGGCAGATGAGATAACCGCAGTCATGACGTCGCCGTATGTGATCAATTTAAAGAATATACCCGCGATGGCCGCGCCGACGATCTGCGTCATCGAGCTTGAAAAACAATCCTTGGTCCATGTAACCCAAAATTCCTCGTTCTCACGAACCGATTGAAAAGCTCCGGCGATTATCGAAGATGTCAGAAACTGAGCTAACGCCAAAATCCCAAGCAGAGTTATAAGCTGAGGCGTTTTCGAAACATCCAGCGAAACGCCGAAAATGTGAGGTAGCGAGAGCCAGATCAAAAATGTGATGCTTGTAGAAAGAGCGTGGAGCGAAGCGTTCCACAAGATCATATGCGGACCAAAATGAAAACCTTGTTTTCGTATCCGCAGACATTCTGCAAGCATTCCAACGCTCGCGATCACAATGGCCGCTTCGCCGCCATATAGAAGAAATGACAGAAATATCAGAGCATCTGAAAAACTGACGGCGAATTTCGATCGCGGCAAGATAAATGACATTCGCGGGCCGACGAATACACCGAGCGCGACGATAACCAAAAAACCCCACCCTATCTTTTCAAAAGACATAGCGAACAAAGCCGCCAGAAGGCAAAATCCTCCCAGGGCTATCACTAACATTTTAAAGACATTCGAGCGAGAGTTCATTTAGATCACGAACGTTAGAAAGCACAAGCTAAGTTCTAAATTTTATTTTAAGTCCGGTGAACCGACTGTGCGCAATTAGCCGCCCAAAGACAATATCACTTTACCTCAATAAAATCCAGCTTTTTTTTCAGCATTGTGGTTACCAAATATACATAATGAATGGATACCTACTATGCGCTACGGTAACTTATCGAAACAGTGAAGTTAAGGGAAGTAAAATGATTTTAGGATACTTTGTATACAAAAAACCTCGATTCCAAAATTAGGTCAGCGTTACACTCAAAGGATTCTCTAAGAGCAGTTGAATCAGATACTTACAAGCCGCGTCAGCTGCGAAAATGACTTTGGCACAGGTATTGATATATAGAGTGCGTGACGAGGCAGGAAGGCTTCGAAATTGACAGGAATGACAGGAGAAAATAAATAAAATGAAAAACTTTAAGAAACTATTCGCAGCTTTGACTCTTACCGTAGTTCTCGCATTTGGTACAAATTTGGCTTCAGCAGGTCTTTTGATCTCTGATTTCACAGGCGGCACCGGCGATCAGTGCACCGAACCGACTGAATCAATGGATTCATTGACGGGAATTATAGTTCTTGGCTTCACCGGATTGTTGATCAGCGATTTTGCTGATACCGCAACACCACCGGTCGTCAATTGCGGAATAATTGTTTTGGGCTAATTACCTAAAGTTCTAACCAGTTGCAACCCACACCAAACGGCTTTGTCGAGCGATCGGCGAGGCCGTTTTCATTTCGACGCTTTTGTTGGTGAAAGCTTTCTAAGCACATCTACGGCTTTTGGCAAAACTTCCATGACTCGGTCGATATCTTCTGCCGAATTAAATTTACCAAAACTGAATCGGACGGCTCCGCGAGCGATATCGTCTGAAACACCGAGAGCTTTTATTACCGGCGATGGTTCGATCGACCCGCTTGAACACGCCGAGCCGGTCGAAACGGCAATACCCTGCATATCCAGGTTTATCAGCAAACCCTCGCCGTCTATTCCGGTGAACATAACGTTGGAAAGATTCGGCAGACGCTTTTCGGCTGAGCCATTTAGTGATGTGCCGCTGATCTGTTCAAAAATTCGATCTTCGAAACGGTTTCGCAGATCGCAAAGCGATGCGGCATCTTCCTGTAAATTTTCGGAGGCAAGTTCGCAGGCCTTACCAAAGGCGACTATATTCGGTACCGGTTCGGTTCCGCCGCGGCGTTCGCGTTCCTGGCGACCGCCGATATTTTGCGGATGAAGCCGAACTCGGCGTCGAACATAAAGAGCTCCAATACCTTTCGGTGCGTAAATTTTATGGCCGGATATGGATAACAGATCACAGCCGATCTCTTCGACATCGACCGGAATCTTTCCGGCGGCCTGAACAGCGTCAGTATGAAACCAGATCTTTTTACCGTCTTTGCGAAGCTCGGTGACAAATTTGCCTATCTCGACAACAGGTTGAAGCGTGCCGATCTCGTTATTGGCTGTCATTATTGAGATCAGAGCCGTATCTTCGCGAACCGCGTTTTTAACATCATCAAGACGAGTTATGCCGTCTTCATAAACGGGAAGATACGTTACCTCATAGCCATATTTTTCGAGGTCTTCGCAAACGCTTCGTACGGCCGAATGCTCGATCACCGACGTAATGATATGTTTGCCGGCAGGTGGATTCGCCTCCAAAACACCCCGGATCGCCAGATTATTTGCTTCGGTTCCGCCGGATGTAAAAACTATTTCGTTCGGACGTGCATTCAAAAGGCCGGCGACCTGATGGCGGGCTTTATCGACGGCAGAGCGTGCGGTCTGGCCAAACTGATGAATGCTGGATGCATTGCCGAACGATTCGGTCAAGAAAGGCATCATCGAAGCCAAAACTTCCGGGTCGATCGGCGTGGTCGCACTGTTGTCCAAGTACACTTTGCGGAACATATCTTTAGTTTAACGCGTAAAGCCTTGTTGCCCTAAGTAACGATAATAAGATAAATTAAAACCTGGATAAGTCTGTTTGCATCAAAAAGCTAACGACTTTGATATTAAAGGAATTTAAAAATGGATTTTACTACAAAAGAAATATTCAAAAGATACGCAGGGCTGATCACCGGAAGGCCGATGTCGCCGGTTTTTCTAAATATATTAGTGACCAGCGTTTGCGATATGCGGTGCACGCACTGCTTCTTTACGGAAGAGCTGGATGATCGTCCGCGGAAAAAATTGCAGATGAAAACGGACGAGATCGCGAAGATATCGGAAACGCTTGGTGGAAACTTAGGCGTGCTCGTGCTTGCCGGCGGCGAGCCTTTTACCCGAAAGGATCTGCCGGAGATCGTGCGTGCGTTCTACGAAAATAATAAGCTGGATTCGGTTTATCTGATGTCGAACGGACAGATACATCAACGCATATTCCCTGACGTTACCAGAATTTTGGAAGAATGCCCGAAGCTAAATGTCACGATCGCTCTTGGCATCGACGGAATGAAAGATGCTCACGAAAAGATCCGTCGCAAAGAGGGAAGTTGGGACAAAGCTATTCATACAGCGCGGACTTTGCAGCAAATGAAGGAAGAGCAGTTTCCGCAGCTCGATATTCAGACTTGTACATGCGTGATGCGTTCGAACGAAGACACGATCTTCGATTGGTACGATTTTCTGAAATACGACCTTAAGCCGGACAAGGTTAATATTAACTATATTCGTCCGCCATCGGCCGACCCGACCGAACTGGAATTCGATCATCGCCGATATGCTGAGCTTTCGCACATGATCCTGGAAGATACGAAGAGTGCTGCCCTGAAAAATAACTACGGCGGCAAATCCGGTTTCTTCAAAGCGGCTGTGGATATTTATATGCACGACCTGATCGCGAAAACGAAAGAAGAAAACAAGGCTCAGCTAAAATGTTACGCCGGAAGCGCCGGAGCGGTTATTTATGATAACGGCGTGCTCTCATCATGTGAGAACAAAGCTGATGTTCTGAATCTTCGCGATTACGATTGGAATTTCCAGGACGCATGGAACACCGATCTGATGAAGGCTCGACGAAAAGAAGCCGGTGCAGGATGTTTCTGTACGCACGAATCGAATTGCTTCTATCCGTCGCTTCCGTTCAATACCGGACATTTGATCAAGATCAAAAAGCTTGAGAAACAGATGAAAAAAGCAGCCGCGGACATGAGCTTTTCGAAGGCAAAGGATGTGGCATTGAAGGTCTAAAATATGCTTACTTATAAAGCAATGTATAAGTTTCTGCCTGATGGTGTTCATGGCGAGGTGCTTGATTTTGCAGGTGTAATAACTTGCGGCAAGGACCTCGAAGAAACTCGCCGATTGCTCGCTGGGGCCTTAGTCGATATGGCTGAAACTGCACTGCTTTTAGGTGAGTCCTTGCCGGTTCCAAACTCTAAAATTTCTGATCCTGAAGCTGACATCGAAGAGCCGATACATTTGATCTTGAACGCCGCCTCGACCGTAAAAGTCGTTCCTGAGCTGATCTATGAAGCGGCGTAAATTGGTACAGCATTTGGAAACAAATGGATGTAGACTGTTGAGAGAAGGTGGGAACCATTCGATCTGGGAAAATATTAAGACTAGGAAACGTACGTCCATTCCGCGGCACAATGAAATAGCCAATTTCACAGCGAATAAGATCTGTAAACAATTAGAAATACCTCAACCCTAAATGCACCAACAAAACGATCCAAAAATACTTATAATCTCATCCGATACCGGCGGCGGACATCGCTCGGCGGCGGTTGCGATCGTCGAAGGTGTCGAGCGTTTTTGGCTTGGCGAATCGGCAGCGGTTCGTGTAATGAAAGCGATCGAAGAATCGCATCAGATAACGAACAAACTCGTCGGAGTTTACAACTGGCTTTTGCGGCACAAGCAAGGCTGGATGAAGTATTTGTATTGGGCGGTCAATCGTTTTCGTCCGGAAACCCGCGAATTTTTTCATAAACGCTGTATCGGCTTTATCAAAAACTCATTTGAAAAATGGTGTCCGCATGTCGTCGTAAGCGTTCATCCGCTAACGCAGCATATTTTTGGCCGCATTTTACGCGAACTCAATCTTGTTGCACAGATACCGCTCGTAACGGTCGTCACCGATCCGTGCTACGGTTTTTGGCGGGTTGGGCCTGTGACGATGTTTCGCTTTATTTGGTCGCGAATGACGATGCCCGCAGACAATTGATCGATTACGGCGTCGATCCCGAAAAGATAAAAATTTCGGGTCTTCCGCTGCATCCGAAATTTCAGGAGGTCGATGACGCTGCGGCTCAAAAAGCCCGCACTGCCTTTGGCCTCGATCCTGATAAGTTCACTGTTTTCGTTAATGCGGGCTGGATCGGCGGTGGAAACATTCCGGCGATTTTCAAGGAATTGGTTCGCGGCGAACTCGATGTTCAGGCGATCTTCCTTGCCGGTAAGAACGAAGATCTAAGGCTTCACGCAGAGAAGTTAGCGGAATCGGCGAAATTTCCTGTTAAGGTTATCGGCTATTCGGACGAGATCGAAAAGCTTATGCAATCTGCGAATGTTATGATCTCAAAACTGGGCGGTTTGACGACGTTCGAAGCATTGGCGTGCCGCTTGCCCATAATTGGTGATGCAACGACACCGCCGATGCCGCAGGAAGCCGGAACATTAGATCTGATCAGGTCGGCGGGGCCGGAATTATGCTAGAAAAGGCAAGCGATATTGTCCCGACGATCCGTTCGCTCATCGGCGATTCGGAGCGTTATCGAGATATGAAAGCGGCAACGCTTGGTCTTTCTAATGCCAATTCGACCGAGCATATAATTCGCGAGATCGCAGCTCTCATGCCTAAAAGTCAGGTCGCGGCGGTCGATTCTATCGCAGCTTAATAAAAATTCGAATTTGAACACTTGTCGTTTTTAGGCCTTTTCATTAACCTCTTTCATATAAATTTGATCACGATCGTGGAGAAATCATCTTGAATCTATTACTCGAAGGTAAGTGTGCGTTCGTGTCAGGCGGCACACGCGGCATCGGAGCTGCGTTATGCGAAGTGTTCGCCCGCGAAGGTGCCGACGTTGCATTTAACTATAATTCGCGCGACGATCTCGCCGAAGACGTTCGCAAACGCATCGAAGCTCATGGCCGCAGAGCATTGTCCTTTAAGGTTTCCGTAACTGACCGCGTCGGTATGAAAAAGATCGCCCGCGAGATCGCTGATGCTTGGGAACACATCGACATTCTTGTTAATAATGCGGCGGTGAATAAGCCCGATAACTTTGCAACCACAACAGATAATTCGTGGGATTGGGTCGTCGATACAAATGTGAACAGCCTGTTTGCGGTTACGAAGCCCTTTTACAAACAAATGATCCGCAAGCGAAAGGGAACGATCCTTAATATCACAAGCATCGGTGCGATACGTGCGTTGCCGACATCGGTTCACTACGCAACATCAAAAGCCGCAATGATCGGTTTTACAAAATGTCTCTCTCGCGAAGCAGCAAATTTCGGAATTACTGTAAATGCGATCGCGGCCGGAATTTTTGATACGGATCTTGGCAATACGCTTCCAGATAGATTATTGCAAGCACACGAAAGTTGGGTTTCGCTCAAGCGACTGGGCGAACCCGCAGAACTTGCAGAATTTGCTGCGTTTATGGTCAGTTCCCGAAATTCGTATATGAACGGAGAGATCATAACTGTTGACGGCGGTACTATCACATAGCTTTAAACGGCTTTATCGTGAAATTGAAAGTCTCTTCTATCTTATTGAGAATAAAAGACTTATCTTGACATCAGACAGAGTTTGAACTAGCATTGGAAATGCGTTGGTGATACGCGGAGGTATTTTATGGCTAGAACTGAATTGTTAGAACAACTGAACAATGCTTTGAGCTGTGAGCTTGCCGGCGTTATACAATATTCGCAGCACAGCTATTTGGTGACCGGAACGGAACGCGAAGTGTTCAAAGAATGGTTTCGCGACCAGGCCGAAGAAGCTCAGGATCATGCGGAATCGCTTGGCGATAAGATCGTGGCCTTAGGCGGCGTTCCAACGGTTGAACCGGCGATGATCCGACAATCGACAGACCTGAAAGAAATGCTCAAGCTTGATCTAGAATTGGAACGCGAGGCACTGACCGTTTATATGGCTGCCTGGGCCGCTTGCGATGATAACGATCTGCCGCAGAAATTCTGGCTCGAAGAACGCATCGCGAGTGAGCAAATGCATGTCGAAGAACTCGAGAAACTGACATCCGAAACTAGATCGAAAGTGAATTCGGAGAAGATAATTTTAAGGGAAGTGAGCTAAAAAGTTCGAATCGAGAAAAAGGCTGTCAGAAATGACGGCCTTTTTTTTATGCAAATTTAGGGAATTCAATGATGTTCGTTGGCTGACCAATTTCGCTTTCGCGATGAAGTTTCATTTTTGCGGCGGTAAGCACGCGGTGAAGTTCATCGATCATCGCAGTATCGAGGGCCATTGTTTTTTGGCCGCACCAACCGAGGTCATCACCTTGCCAGGTTGATAGGCGGATAACGGCTTCGCCGTCGTGAAGTGAAACTTCGACCTTTTGATCTTCCGTAAAAACCGGAGCAAACTTTACCGCTGCATTACTGTTCATAAATATAATCGGAAATGAAATCCGTTTTCAATAAGAATTTTATGAAAAAAATATGTTCCCGTCAAATCCCGAGGCGAAATTTGGCGGGAACAGGTAAGGTTCGATGAAATTATTTCATCAATTTCCAGCCGTCGATATTTTTTTGCATCGCTTCGAGTGCCTCTGAGCTAACCGGCGGCGTTGCTTTTTTGCCGGTTTCGATCGCCAATTCAGCGGTCTTTATAGCATTTGCGGTATCGCCTTTGGCGGCGAATAAGCGTGCTTTTAAGCCGAGCGTTGTGTAATTTTCGCCAGCTTTCGCGGCCTCGCCTATCCAGGCGGAAGCGTCGTTGTAATTTGCCGACATTTTGTTTGTGATAACAAAATTTGCGGCGCTTAAAAGCGGGCGGACGTCGCCTTCTTTGCGTTCGTCTGCAGCTTTGCGAAGTCCGGCCAGGACACGTCCGTTTATGTCGCCGATATTGACGGTAAATGGAACGCGAAGCTTTTCCCAGGTAAGATCGATCTCGGCGGAATCTGCCTTCACGTTGCTAAACGAATATGAAAGGGTTTCTTGCGAATCGTTTAGTGCAACCGGCTTTACCTCAACACGCAGAGCGTCGTTCTTTGCGTCGTATTTGAAACTGCCCCATTCGTCGTTGACCTTGTTAAAGATCACGGTCCAATTTCCTTTGGTCGGGAGTGTGTGAAAGCCATACTTTCCGGCGGACAGAGCCTTGCCATCGATGGTAACGTCGCGGCTAAATTCGATAGTGGTATTTTCGTTCGCACCTGAGCGCCAAACTTCGCCGTAAGGAACAAGCTCACCCCATATCGCTCGGCCTTTAACGTTCGGGCGATGATAAACGATCTCGATCGTCGTATCGCCGACGGTTTGTTTTATTTCCTGCCGCTGACTTTCGCGCGGAACAGCCTGTGCAAATACTCCGAACGCAAATGCGAAGATCAATGAAGTTATAATTGCTGTTTGTTTCATTTTTCCAATTTCTCCTTGGCTCTGGTTATAAATGTTTTGATCATTTCGGTGATCTTTTTGCTCATTTCGTTACTTATCAAGGTTTCGCCGGCGATGCCGGCCAGCATATGCAGTTCGCGTGCGGATCTGCGGCGAAGCTCGACCATCTGGGTAAAATGGACCAGCGTCGTATCCTTGGCTTTTTCGAGAAATTCGGCCGAGTACCGCAAGAAATTTTGTGTTTCGATCGACACCGGAAACCATTCGATTCGGTCGTCCGAATTTTCGGCAAGCTCGACGGCAAATTTCTGTACCATGGAACCGACAACGGGAATTTCCGCTTCGATCTTCCAATGAGCGATACCTTTCGCATCGGTATGAATGCTTGCAATGCCGGGCATCAGATCGGCGAAATTCTTAAAATCCAGAAAAAATTCGCGAACTTTTTCGATGCTCGTTTTGACCTCTATGTTATCGCTGTAGGCGGCTTTTATTGTAAACATATCGTTCGTGCCTTTGATTATACATTGATAACGTTAGAGTGCGCCGTTAAATATTATGGAATTTATGAACGGCCTTGTGGCTGAGCGGAAAATGCCCCGGAAAAAAGGTTCTTCGGCAAAAAGCGTCACGTGTCCGGCTCCGAGCGGTTCGTCGATTATGTATGACGTTCCCGACAGCAGCTTTTCGGTGTTGCCTTCCCAGACAAAACCGGAGATCGTTAGCGGAAGCTTCGGTTTCGGTGCAAAGACCAATGCGTTCGTGCCTTCCTGGGAATATTTGAAGAAATAGCCGCTCGATAAAAGCACAGGAATTTCGTTTTGATCGATGCCGTATGTCAGCGATGTTGTTCGGTCGACCGTTGCACGCATGATAGAGCCGGGAAGTGGAACGGGAACTTTGTTTGCGTCGGCCGAAGGCGAAGCGATCGGCGGCAATGCAGGTGCGACGCCGTCATCGCGGTCTGTAACGGGCGGAGTCGGTGTCGGCAAAGCTTTTTCCGGTGTTGGCGTTGGTTCGGGTTTTGCGTCTTCGTCGGGTTTGTCCTTATCTTCGCTGCCGATCAGGCGTGCGGATGTCAGGCCGACATCTTTCAATGCCGCAAAGACCGAAGCTCCGCGAACGGTAATGATCGTGCCTCCGCGTTCGGCAAAAGCTTTTAATGTCTCTACGCCGCCCTTTCCAAACGAACGAAAGTATCTGCTTGTCGATCCGTCGGGCAAGATCACGACATTGTAATCATCTAGTCCGCCCGAACCTGCAGAGCCGATCGACATCGGTGTAAATTCGATTCCGTATCGGTCGAGTGTCCACCATATCGAGCCATACGATGTTTGATCGACCGCTTCGTCGGCGATGACAGCGATCTTCGGTTCTTTCATTGGAATAACTGATTCGCCGCCTACGCCTGTGTCGCCTTCTTCGGGAAAGCCGGAATTCACAGCAGTGACATTGACGCCGAGTTCGGAAGCAAATTTAGCGACGGCATCATGGATCGTTTCCGGGTTTCGCGATACGCGGATCACGAACGTGCCTTCTTTCCAACCCCGTCCGCCGGCATTCAGCGGACGCGTCGAAACGGCGACTCGAAAACCGTTTTGCAAAAGCCTAGCGACAAACGCTCCGGTGCTGTCGGTTTCGTATGGAACGATGTAAGCGATCTGAGCTCTGCCCGAAACGGAACCGCGTTTTGCGGCGGCAATTGTTTCAGTCGTAACCGGAGAAGAATTGACCGATCCAGAGTCTTCCGTCCAATACGCATCGACACCGAACGCGAGCGGCAGCGACCAAGCCGTTATGTCGTAAAATCCGTAGCCTTCTTTTTGCTGGCCTTTTCCTCGAAGCTGATTGCGGCGAAAACGAGCCATATTGTCATCGACAAAAGCTTTGTCCTGCGGCGTGTCTTGTTCGAGGATCGATTTGATCAAAAGCCTTTGCGGCTGATCGAGATCGACGATGTAAACACCGGCAGGGAAATTTCGGTTCACAGCCGGAGCATCTTTCTGCATATAGCTATGCGCGGTTCGTGATGAAAACGGTGCGTTCGCTTTTTTTACTTCGATCTTAGATCTCATCAAAGTTTCGATGAGTTCTGCGGCTTTGACGCGGTCGGAAGCCGGATCGATAATGACGCGTTTCATTTTGGCGGAATTTGCGGCTTTCATTGCATCGGCTCGGAAAGCGTAAAAATCTTTCAATCTGGCAACTTTATTCGTGGCCGTTTGTTCGAGCGTAGTTAGCGATGCGACAAAATGTTTTGCAATTGCCGAACGAAGCGTCGCGATCGTTCCGTCGTCTCGTGTCCAACGAAGTCCTTTAAAACCGCCGCCGTCGGTTTCGTATGTCATTCCGATTGCGCCATTGAGCGACGGATAAGTATCCCAATAACCCGGATAGAATGCATCGAAAATATCGCGGACGTAATAGTCCCACAAGTTCTTATCAAAAGCTTTTGCGTTCGCGCGGCCGTAGAGTTCGTACCATTTGTTAGTTGCCGGCTGAGGAAGATTCGGATTTATCGGAAGTGCGGCGGGCGGAAAAAAGAACTGTTCGGGCTGGCCGTGATGATCGACCGAAACCTGCGGATTCCATTCCATGAACGCTCCCTGCATATTTTGTGATTCTTTTTGGGTGATCGCTAGCGTGTCGCGGTTAAGGTCAAAACGGTAGTGGCTCAGGCGCCCGTAAATGCTCCACGGCTCGCGATGTTCGATCGCGTTTCTATTTGCATCGCCGGTCGCGACAGAGTTATACCAAGTCACAAATCTTTCGTGGCCGTCAGGATTTTCGCCGGTTAAAATAAGCGTGACAGTATTGTCCAGAATGTTCATCGTCGCGGGTTCGTTAGATGCAGCGAGTTGATAAATTACCTGCATCATCGCTTCGAACGACGCCGATTCGTTGCCGTGTATCGTGTAAGCCATCCAGGCGATCGCCGGGGTAGCTTCGGCGATTCGAGCAGCTTCAGCGGCGGATGTTTGCCGCGGATCTGCGAGCTTTGCGATGTCGGCTTTTATCGCATCGAGCCGCGCGATATTTGCCGGCGAAGAGATCGCGACCAAATATTGCATACGATGTTCGTTGGTTTGGCCGATCTCGATGATCTTTACGCGGTCCGGTGCTGCCTTTTGTATCGCGTTTATAACCTGTTCCATTTGGGCATAGGTCGTGTGGTGGTCACCAACATCGAAACGCAAAATGCTCTGCGGCTTTGGAACATTGTCGTTGTAGGGCCCGCGGCCGTAAAAATCAAAACGCTCCGGTGTTTGGGCAAAAGAGAACGATGCGGAAACGATGCAGAGAAGGAATGCGTAGATCACTTTCTTCATATTATTTTGAACGCGTGTTTTTAAGTTTTGATCCGGACGGTAAAATATTAAACTGAATTAACATAAACGCAAAAAGACGATGAAAAGTTTTACATCAAAGAACGAATGCCCAAAATGCGGAAAAAGCCGCATGAAGAAATGGGGCGATCTGACCGACGAACAAAGGTTCCTGGTCGAACGCATGCCCGCATCGGCTGAATTTACATTAGAACAAAGAAAAAAGCACCGGTTTTGCGACCGATGCTGGTTTGAGGATACAAGGAACGGTCCGATGACCGTTTGATCATTATTTCTTCCGAGTTTTGCTCGCAAGGCCGAGCTTTGTCATTTTTTTTATTATTTCGCTTGAAAGATTGCCCTTTGCCTGATCGGTCGCCCCGCCAAAAAGTCCGCCGTAAACATGCCCGTCCGCTTTTAATTCGAGCAAAGTCTCACCGGTTTCGACATCTGTGACCTTCACATCCGCTACAAGTTTTGTACGGCCTGCCCCGAAACCGACAAGATAGCGTGCCGCACGATTACCTTTTGAGTATTTCGTAACGACGCCGGAAATCCTTGCTCTATGAGCGGGAGCTGATTCAGCGGCTGTGTCGGTAGTTAAAAAAACCTGATCAAAACGCTTCGATCTGTTCATATTCAAAACTAAATATGTAACCAGCTCATCCAGTTCCTTTTCCGGGAAATCAACACCGTCAGCAACGGTGAACTTCTCGACCTCAACGATGTCGTAAGGTTTAACACCGGCATTTGACGATTGACCGAATGTGGTAAAAGAAAAGATCGCGAGAAAGGCGATCGGTAAAAAATATTTAATGGTTGATCTCATGGGAATAACTCCGTTGTTAGTTGAAATAGTGCTTTGTCCGCAAAGTAGAATAAATAAAAGCAGCGACATAGTAAAGAAAACTTTTACCAGATCTCTCTATTTTTCAAACAAAACGCTTTCAAATGCGGTTCGTACGTTTATGCGGTGAATACTGAGTTGTTCGATGAGTTGTTCGATAGATGCGAAACTCATGCGAGCAGCGATCTGCGACATAGCGTCGATATTGGAGAGAGGCATTCGCGTGGAGCGGCCAATGATCAAGCGTAACGTGTGGTCGAGTTTTGACAAGAATGAATAACCTGCGTCGAAGGCGGCGAATTCTTCGTCGGAAAGTGAGCCGAGTTCATTCAATTTGCCGAGCATGAGTGAAGACGAGCGTTCATTTTTGGTGTCAGGCACGTCGTCGCGAAGCTGGAGAAAACGGATCGCAAAATAGATATCGAGCATTCCGCCTTCGCCGTATTTGATGTCTATCTCGTTTTTTCGTCGGACGGCTTTCTTTTGTTGAAGCTGAAGACGAATTCGCGATGTTTCGGCGGCAAGCTCGGCCGGTTCGATATGCTTTGCCCGCTTGTGGATAGCGGTCCGAATTTCTTTTTCAATATTTTCAGCCAGAGCAAGATCGCCGCCGGAAGCACGAATCTTTACATAGGCGAGCAATTCCCAGATCGCCGAGTTGTCCCGCACGTAATTTATGAAAGATGTGTGTGAGATCGCAGCCGCACCATCTTTTCCATACGGCCGAAGCCGCAGGTCGACGCGATACAAGCTGCCGCTGCGCGTCATCGCCGAGATAACGTTCACGAATATTTCGACAAAGCGGTTATAAAATTCGCGGGCCGAAATATTTTCCGGCAATACCGAACGTGCTTCGTCGTATGTTATGACAAGATCGAGATCGGATTCGTAATCGATACCGCCGCCGCCTAGTTTTCCGAGACCCATCAGCGCGACGGGCAGTTTGCCGAATTCCATCGAGAACCGTTCTTCCATTTCCTGCCGGGCGAGCCGCAAAGCACATTCCATCGAAGCTTCGGCAAGTACATTTTGCTGTTTTTTGATCGTCGTAAGGTCGGCTTTTTCGTCGATGTCCCAGGCAATTATCTCAAGCATTTGCTGGTTCCAAATTCGCCGTAAGTTATTTAATCTTTCGCGAAAACCTACGGGTCTTTCAACCGACTCGGCCAATATGTCCAGATAATTTCGCTCAACAAAAGACCCGGAAAGATCGGGCGGCTCGCTTCGAAATTTTGGATCGGCGGCGATCTGTTCACGGAAGCGGATCGAAATGTCGGAGTATCGATCGAGACTCGATGGTTTCTCTGTCGGTTCGATCGGCGTCAGAAGTTCTGCAGCCGGGTCGGGAGCATCGGCGACGATCTCGCCCATTTGAACTATTTCTTCGCGGTCAAATATTCGGCGGAAAACTTTGCTCACCGAATTTGTGACGCGTTCGAGTTCCGCATTAAATAGCCCAACTGTTACAAATCCCATCTTTCGGGCAACCGATTCGCGGCGTTCGGGATCGGACGGAATTGTGTGAACCTGCAGACCATTTTCCATTTGCAAGACATGTTCGATCCGGCGAAGAAATTCATAACCTGCTGCAAGATCGGTGAGTTCGTGTTCGTGGATAAGCTTGCGGTCGGCCAGACGCGACAGCGAAATGAGCGTGTGCGAAACGCGGAGCCACGGATCGCTCCCGCCATAAGCAAGCTGTAAAGCCTGAGCTATAAATTCGATCTCGCGTATGCCGCCGGTGCCCAGCTTTACGTTAAAACCGGCACGGTTAGATTGAGCTTTGTCGATCTGTTCTTTCGAGCGGTGCACGCCGGTGAGAGCTTCGCCGACCGGAATATCGGAAGCAAAAACGTGGCTGACAAGAGCATCGGAAAAATCGCGATAGATGGAAGCGTCGCCCGCACTTGCCCGCGAACGTATCAGAACCTGTCGTTCCCAAGCGTGGGCTTCGGTCTGATAATAACGAACCGTATCGGCAAGCGACAGTGCCAAGGCACCGACGCGTCCGTGCGGACGAAGACGCATATCGACGCGATATGCCGCACCTTCGCCAGTGTGCGAATCGATCATTTTGCGGATAGTCTCGCCAAGTTTTACAAAATATTCCCGGTTCGTAACCGATCCTCGCGAACCATTACCCGATGTTTTTCCGTCTGCGGAATAAATGAAAAGCAGGTCAATGTCCGATGAATAATTGAGTTCGAGCGAACCGAGTTTTCCAAGCGAAACTATGCAAAATTCGGCGGCTTGGCTGCGGCCTTTCTCGTCAGTCTGTTCCGGACGGCCATAGCGATTGTCGAGTTCCTGCCGCGGAAAGCGAAGGGCATTTTCGAGTATTGCATCGGCAAGGTTTGATAGTTCTTCGGTAATTTCGGAGATCGTCGCGAGCCGACGAATATCGGCAAGAAAAATACGAAGCAATTCGCGGCGGCGAAAACGCGCAAGCAGCACGTTTGGTTCAAGCGAGGAATTAGTCAGCCCGAAACGAGCAAGCGATTCCAATAGCTGATCTTTGCCGCGAACGCCGGCCGTAGTTCGTTTCCGATCTAGCCAGGAGAGATACTCCGGATTTTGGAGAAGAGTGGTGCTGAGCAGCGGACTGTATGAAACGAGTGCCAAAACATCGGAAAGTAAGGCGTCGTTCTTTTGCAGTCGGTCGGCATATTTCGGATGTTTTTCCCCAAGCTGATGCAGAAAGCGCAATGCCGCGTCGGCATCGGGAAGGTCTTTGCTCAATGCTTCTGGGCTTAACATTAATGTAATTAAAGAGGAATACCGTCAAAATTGCGAATGATAAAACGGTATCACAGTTCGCATTGCCGCTCGAACTTTCGAGATGTGATTCTTTGCTGACTGAATTATTTCGCTGCTGCCGCGAAGATCATTTATCGTTTCGAAACGGAATTGTTCGGTCAGGTTTCGGTGCGGACGGAGTTTTTAGTTTGCCTTGATCCGGAGTGCTTATCGTCGGAGGTTTTGGGATGTCGTGTGTTCTCGCGCGTGCGTTCGCAATAACAAGAGCACAGGAGCCGGTAAAAACTGCTGCGGAGATCAATAATCCAGCGAGATTCTCTTGTTTGCTCATAGCCGCCTCCCGTATCGTAAAGATCTTCCCAAATAGGAGAACGAATTTTGCCGAAGTTTTTGCGAAAAAAGTTAAATCTTTTTTTACGCTTTGAATCTTTTTGGGTCAATAGAGTATTTCTTGACCTTATAACCGAGAATTCGTTCGGTCGAATCAAGCACTTTTGCGGCCTTCGCGACGTTACCGTTGGTGGATTTCAGCGTGTCTTGGATCAGATCGCGTTCGAATGCTTCGACGGCGGATGCGAGCGTTAGGTTTGTTTGAGTGCCGGAATTTTCGGCGGTTTGCAGCGTTGGCGGAAGATGATGAGCGTGAAGGGCATTAGAATCGCAAACCAGAACGGCTCGTTCGATAGCGTTCTCGAGTTCGCGGACGTTCCCCGGATAGTGATAGCTCATCAGCATATCGATCGCCGGTGTCGTTATTCGGCGAATACGTTTGTTGTGCTCAGATTCGTATTTTTCCAGGAAATGCTCGGCGAGCAGCAGAATGTCGGATTTGCGTTCGCGAAGCGGTGCAAGATGAATAGTAAAAACATTGAGCCGGTAATAAAGGTCCTCACGAAATTCGCCGGTCGCGATAGCTTCTTCGAGGTTTTTATTTGTAGCCGTGATGAGACGAATGTTCGTCTTGATCGATCCGGTTCCGCCAAGACGTTCGAATTCTCGTTCCTGTAAAACGCGAAGTAGCTTTATTTGAGTTTGAGGCGGCAGATCGCCGATCTCATCGAGAAAAAGCGTGCCGCCGGCTGCGAGTTCAAAGCGGCCCTTCTTTTGGCGATCCGCGCCGGTGAAAGCACCTTTTTCGTGACCAAAAAGCTCGCTTTCGATGAGTGTATCCGGCAGAGCAGCACAGTTTATTTTTACGAACGGGCCTTTTGAACGCAAACTGTTGTAATGGATCGAATTGGCGATCATTTCCTTGCCGGTGCCGGTTTCGCCGCGAAGAAGAACAGTTGCGTTCGATTTTGCGACCTGTGTCACCAGTTCGTACACCTGCTTCATCGGCCCCGAATTTCCGACTATATGCGAAAAATCGTATTTGCCTTTGAGTTCTTGCCGCAGATGCGAATTTTCGTCGATAAGCTTTTGCCGCTGTCCGCGAACGGCCCGTTCGATCCGCAGAGTCTGCGCGATCATCGAAGCTGCAACTGAGAAGATAGATTCGATCTCTTTCAGGTTCGAATGATCTTTGAATCCCGCGACTGCGGTGCCGAATTTTGCGTCAACGAGAACGATCGGAGCGGTAATAAGCGAAACGTCGCCTAAAAATCCGAGGTCTTCGTCGTGGCCGATGTTTTCGCGAACGACCGATTCAGCTTTTTCAAAATCGCCGGAAAGAAAGCTGAACGGAGCACGGCTTTCCAGCTTTCGAAAATCGCGAGGGCCGATGCCGACAGCGTTGGTGACCGCCAGTCGTTCGGATTCGTGCTGTTCGAGTAAAATGAAAACGAATTCGGCGGCAAGTTCGCTTTTGATAAGCTCAATTGCGGAACGGATATTCGCCGCCACGTCCTTTGAACGAGCCAAGGCGGCGTTCAGATCTGCGATGAATTTTATTGGGTCGATATTCACTGTTGGAAAGACGTGAGTTTAGCAGAAGCGTCGGAGGAACTGAAATCAAAAGCGACAAAAATGTAGGTTTCGTAAATTCGATCCGGTCTGATCGAAATCATCGGTTGTCTGAACTAATATAGAAAATGTGACAGAACGGATAGAAATACAGATTCCGAAAGGCGTTCCGCGAACACGGCTCGAGGATTTTCTGCTTGCGAAATTTACCGGCCTGAGCAAGATGTATCTTCGTGAGGTTATCCGCGGCGAAATGTGCGAGGTGAACGGCCGAAACGAGAACATCGGTTTTCGAGTGCGGGCTGATGACCTGATCGAGATCGAACTCGATATGCAGCGTGAAAATGCGATGCGTCCGCAAAAGATCGCGCTCGATATTATTTACGAAGACAACGACTTGATCGTCATCAACAAACCGAACGGAATGCTCGTTCATCCGACGCACCGCGAACGAAACGGCACGCTGCTGAATGCCGTTACGTATCACGTAAATAATGGCAACAAAGGTGCTTTTATTCGTCCGGGTTTGATCCATCGGCTTGATAAAGAAACGTCGGGCATAGTTGTGCTGGCAAAAACCGCCGCGGCACACCGAAAGATCGCCGGCCAATTTATGAAGCGGACGATCGAGAAAAAATATTTGGCGCTGGTCGATGGAATTGTTTCGTTCGACGAAGGAACGATAGACGCTCCGATCGGGCGTTATGAAGAAACGAAATTTTGGGATGTAAAAGAAGACGGCAAACCTTCGCAGACGAATTTTCGGGTTTTGGAACGTCACGATGAGACGACCTTACTCGAATTAGAACCGGTCACCGGCCGCACGAACCAACTCCGTATCCATTGCCAACACATCGGCCACCCGATCGTCGGCGACATAAAACGCGGCGGCAGGGAATTTGAAAGACTGTGTTTACACGCGTGGAAAATTGGGTTCAGACATCCGAGCGGCGGCGAACGAATGGAATTTGAAGCTGAAAATAGTTTGCCCGGAATCAACACTAATAGGGAGTTCGAAGATGAAATAATTGATAATGGAACTTTATTGCGATAGAATTATGTGTAAATGATATCGGCAAATGTTTTTTCGAGACAATCTTAAACAATTGAGGTAAAAGTAGATGAGAAAATTGGTTGTGTTCGTATTTTATGTTTGATGTCATGAGCATTGCGGCAAATGCCCAAAATATAACGCTGGACGAGGCGTATGCTAATTGGAAGGTGGGAGCTTCGTCTAACTTACGCAATGAAAGCATCAGATATTGTTTAGCTTCATGGGTCAAAAGACTCGATGAAAACAAGGTGTCTATGGAAATAATTGCTTATGGACAAATAAGCAGCTTTAAGCTCAGACTAACTCCGCTGAACGTGGAACGTAGATAAGGATCTAAACGTACTTAGAGAAACCAAGGACGGGCGAAATCTCGTACTGCTAAGTCAATCCGCACCGGGTCAAAATTCGAGAGCTGAATCAAATGTCGTTTTCCGATTGAACCAAACTCTAATTCAATCAAGATCGAATGGGATTTCGTTTCAAATGGCAAGAAATATTCGCAATCGCACATTATTTCGTTGGAAAATGATCCGGGAATAGACTTTCTAGCCGGTCACTCTTCCCATTCGCAGAAAAAATAATCGACTAGAAAAGATTGAGAGTCTTAATCAGATTAACTATCTTTCGAGGCACGGTTTTGTTTTGGCGGCATCGGCCAATTTTCTCGCGGCTGCGTTTTGGTTTTTGGTTTGTGGATCGACGAGGTCGGTGACGCAGACCGAATCTTTCGTGATTTTCACAACTACCAGATAAGACTGAGCTTTTAGATCGGCGTCGGGTTGAGCGTCTTCGGTAAAACGAACGATCATTGCGTGGGGTTTTTTATTTTTGCCGGCTCCGGTCGTTCGCCATTCGGCAAGCGGCCCGACGTAGGAAAAACCGCCGTTGATAATATGCCAAAGGTTGAGTTCGGTTTTTGTTCCATCCGGTGCGATCACATCTATTGATTGACGCAGGTCGCCTTCCATTACCTCAAGTTTATAGCCGCCGACTCCGGGGCATTCCTGCAAAACCCAGCCGCCTTCATCGATGTTTTCTTCCAGCGTTTTACATTTATCCGCGTGCAAGCTCGTATAGGTGGATGAAACCTTTTGGCCAAACGCGACGTTGGAAAAGACAAATAAAATCGAAAGTAAAACTGTGATCTTTAAGGTTTTCATATACTTATTGTATCGGCTCACATCGACCCGTTACATTGAGAACGAATGAACCAGATCAATTTTGCACTGTTTCGACCTCTTCATCCTCGTAAGGGTTGTGCAAAACGACCGGATGTTTCGATTTTTTCCGGAGCTTATTATTCAAAAATTCGATCGCGATCGAGAATGCCATCGCGAAATATATATAGCCTTTCGGGATGTGAAAATCGAGACCTTCGGCGATCAGCGTTACGCCGATCATCAGCAAAAACGAAAGTGCCAGAATCTTTACTGTCGGATGTCGGCTGACAAAATTTCCGATCGGGCCGGCGAACAGCATCATTGCGATGATCGAGATAACGACCGCTCCGATCATAATGTAAATGCCGTGTGAACCGAACTGATCGCTGACCATTCCGACCGCAGTTATGACCGAATCGAGCGAAAACACGATATCGAGCAGAGTGATTTGGATGATCACACTGGCGAATCCGGCGTAGGCTTTCTTGACGTCGTGGCCTTCTTCACCTTCGAGCGAGCCGTGTATTTCGTGCGTCGATTTGCCGATCAGAAACAAACCGCCGATCAGCAAGATCAGATCGCGTCCCGAAATTCCGTAACCAAGCACCGTGAAAAGATCGGACGTCAAACCCATTACCCAACTCAGCGACAACAGCAATAACACCCGCATCACAAGAGCCAGCGTAAGCCCGATAAAACGCGCACGCGGCTGCTGTTCGATCGGCAGTTTGCCCGAAAGTATCGAGATAAAAATGACATTATCGATGCCTAAAACAAGCTCGAGCAGTGTAAGAGTGCCGAAGGCGATCCAAACATTTGGGTCAGCTAACCATTCCATCAAAAGGTCTCCTTATAAGTCGAAATTGAGTTTAGCTTATCGAGAGGCCGTTGCGTAAATAAGAGATCGAAAATGTTTAAATGCAGGCCCGGCGAACATGTTTTTTACAACCGAGCAGGGTTTTTTGTTATTCTAGAATTTATGACGCGGGCAAATGGCTACGATCTGACCTTCGAAAATCGACCGGCATATCTGTATGCCGAGGTTCGATCGGAAGAGATGACCGAAGCGATCGCGCGGGCTTATCTCACTGAAATCGCTGAAAAATGCACGCAGACCGGTTCGAAATATGTGATGATCTACCGCAATGTTCCTGTGATGCTGCCGGACGGCGACCTTTTCGATACCACAAAGTTTTTTCTCGAATTGATGCACGGCAGGCAGGTTGCCTTCGTGAATCCTCACACCAAGATCAGCGAAGATATGGAATTTGCTGTCAGGATCGGAACCAACCGCGGCGGCGTCTATGGTCTTTTTAATTCTGTCGCCGAAGCCGAAGAATGGATCTTCGAAACATCGAAAACCGCCGAAATCGCTAAAAGCTTTTCAGAGATAAGTTAACCCCGCCGCACATTGACGGGAGTAGCCCCGACGAAATCAATGATAGGGAACATTTGAAAGGAGTTGCTTTGAAAGAATTCAGGACATCCAAGACCTCTTTTTCGTTTCCATCGAGGTACCCGCCAGTAATCGCATATCCATAACCGTTGAAAATGAAGATCCTATTTATGCAATTTCCCTTTTCCGCGGCAGTGTAACGCAGTTCAGTTCCGCTGTACTCTCCGAATTCAAAAGGTTTCTCAGATATTATCTTTCCCTTCGCGTTGAGAAACTCCTTTTCGAGATCCCATAACCATATCCTTGTAAACGATTGGGAATGGATTGCCATCGCTATCAACCGATGGAATGTACATTATCGTATAAAACGTTTCATCGAACTGCCATGTGAACTGTTTACCGACGTCAACACCTTTCGCCCGAGCCTTCTCCGTGCCGATATCCATAGTTTTCATAGGCATCGCGGGGATCGATATCGAGAACCTGCCCGAATCTGAAACGAATTTGCCGTCAACAACAGAAACACCTTGCGGCTTAACCTCAGTCGGGGTCGGCCAGGCCTTAGATGTTCGCGGGAGCGTGCAGCCTGCAAGAAATAGAAAGAGAAAAGATGCGATGAATATCTGTTTTTTCATGGTTGGGATACACGTCATACATATTAGAGATAGAAAGTTACTTCAACGTGTTCTTCGGCTTTAGCCGAACATTGGGCATTTTTGCAATCTTATCCACTAGCCAAAGCTAGTGGCAATTCATAACAGAAAAGCTAGTTCATATAAGATGGCTAGTGACAATTCACTTACCTTTTGCGATCTAATCAAGGCTGAACACTTTCTTTCCGCCGACGAATGTTGCGACTGGGCCGCCGGTGAATTCGTAGCCGTCGAATGGTGAATTTTTTGACCGTGAGCGCGTTTCGGAATTGCGATATGTCCAGATGCGGTCGGGATCGATGATCGTGATGTCGGCGATCGAACCGGGCTTCAACGTGCCGCGGTCTTTAAGGCGAAAGATCTTCGCGGGATTCGCCGAACAAAGTTCGACGAGACGCTGCAGATCGATAATGCCTTTGTGAACGAGCTCGTTGAAAGCGAGGCCGAGAGCCGTTTCGAGACCCGTTATGCCGAACGGTGCACGGTCGTATTCGAGCGCTTTTTCGTCCGAATGATGCGGTGCGTGATCGGTCGCGATCGCGTCGATCGTGCCGTCACTTGCAGGCCTTCGAGAATCGCTTCGAGATGCTCTTCGCTACGCAGCGGCGGCGACATTTTTGTGTTCGTGTCGTAGCCTTCGACAGCTTTGTCCGTGAGCGTGAAATGATGCGGCGTTACTTCGCATGTGACTTTGAGGCCTTCGTTCTTCGCACGCCGAACGGCTTCGACCGCGCCCTTCGTCGAAACATGAGCGATGTGAATATGCGCGCCGGTTTCTTTTGCCAACAATAATATCGCGGACGACATCGAGTTCTTCGGCAAGCGCCGGCATTCCTTTCAAACCGAGCAGCAGCGACATCTTGCCTTCGTGCATCACGCCGCCTGTTGACAGCGATTTGTCTTCGCAATGATCGATCACGGGCAAACCGAAATCGCTCGCGTACTGCATCGCCCGCCGCATCATTCCCGCATTGGGCACCGGTCTGCCGTCATCCGAAACCGCAACCGCACCCGCCGCTTTCATCTCGCCCATTTCGGCAAGCTCGCTGCCGTCAGACGATTTTGTGATCGCGCCGATCGGGAAGACATTCGCCAAGCCCGCACGTTCTGCCTGTTCGATCATATAGCGTGTGATCGCGGCGTTGTCGTTGATCGGGTTCGTGTTCGGCATCGGGCAAACGCTTGTCCAGCCGCCTGCAACAGCCGCCGCACAACCCGTCGCGATCGTTTCCTTATGTTCCTGGCCGGGTTCGCGCAAATGCACGTGCATATCGATAAAGCCCGGCGCGACGAGCATTCCGCCGGCATCAAAAACTTCGCAGCCTTCGGGCGTGCCGTCGTTCTGATCTAACCAAGCCGACACGCGGCCGTCTTCGATCAAGATATTTTTTCCGGTATTTTCAGGTGCGGCCGGATCGATAAGGTGGCCGTTCGCGATCAAAAGTTTCATTTCTAAAAAAGGGGTCGTTATCCAGGTTATGCGGTCAATGTTTTCCGCTTTTAATGATGATACCTATACAATTCGTATCTTAATTGTATTACAAAGCCGCCAATTTTGCGGAACGGTTGTTCTGATTAAAAAAAATATTTTATGTTGGGGCAACCTTTTAGATAGTTGATATATCAAATATAAATCATCCCTCATAAGGCTTCATTATGGCCTTATGTATCGTGAAAAGTGAGATTTATGGATATGTATCCAAAATTTTCAATTGAGAAACAATGCGATCTTTCGTTAAAAGATCAATAATATGCAGCTTTCCTCAATAAAAATAGGTGTTGGAGGTGTTTTGAAAGTTTTGGTTTCAATCTTGCGTTAAAAAAAGTTAAAGGCTGAATCGCAGCTTTTAAGTGGTTTTTTCCCTACGGAAAAAAACTTCGTTATAGGGTCTTTTCAAGAAAGAAGGACGCTATACACACTTAAAGCCTAAGGAAAACGGCGTCTATCTGGAAAATATTCCGCCGTAACCAAAGGCTCTAAGCTCTAATGAGACTTTTGCAGACTCATTGTCCAAGCGTGTTTCCGCGTTCGGACAGCCAGAAGTATAGCATCTTTCGATTTCTTTGTAATTTTTAAGGAGTTGAAAATGAAAATACCATTCTTAGTATTTATTTTATTTATCTCTCTCTTTGCCGCATCGGCATCCGCTCAGGATCCGTTCGGCTCAATGGAAGGAACGGTGACGGACCAGCAAGGTGCGGTCGTTCCTAATGCGACGGTCACAATTCGCAATTTGGCGACAAATGCGAGCAAGACGGCGGTCACGAACGCCAGCGGTCAATACCGTATTCTTCAACTGCAGCCGGGAAACTATGAAGTCAAGGCCGGTGCTGAAAATTTCAAACAGACAATAATCGAGAGCGTTCAAGTTCAGGTCGGCCAGATCGCTTCGGCGGATGCCTCGCTTCAAGTAGGCGGTTCGACCGAAACCGTCACGGTAACAGCCGGCGGCGAAGAGCAGATAGAGCGTACCGATAACGCTGTTTCAGGTGTTATCGGAACTCGCCAGATAGAAAATCTGCCATTGAACGGCCGAAATTTTCTCGATCTGGCACAGCTTCAGCCGGGAACGGAAAAGGTTGACGGAGGATCTTTTGATCCGACGAAAGCCAATTTCACAGGTGTTTCGATCGCGGGGCAAGCCGGTCGATCGACACAGATAACGGTTGACGGCGGTTCGGTCGTTGACAACGTTGTTGGAACGACCGTGCAGAATTTTTCGCAAGAGATCGTGCAAGAGTTCCAGATCGGGCTTTCGAATTTTAGTCTTTCCACAGGAGCTTCATCCAGCGGATCGGTCAACATCGTTTCGCGATCGGGTTCGAATTCGTTCAAAGGAAATGCATTCATTTATGCCCGCGACGATAAATTTGCGGCGTTTCCGGGATTGAGCAGGCTTGATGCTGCACACGGACTTCCGGCGGCGGCACAAGCTACGCGTGTTCCATTTGATCGGCAGCAGTTCGGCGGAACGCTTGGCGGGCCGATAGTAAAGGACAAGCTTTTCTTCTTTACCAGCTACGAGCGGAACAACCAGGATGGCTCATCGATCTACAATCCTTTGAGAGCACCTGGCTTTGCCGGATTCTCCGGAAATCCGTTCGATGAAACTCTGTTTACGGCAAAGATCGATTGGGCGGTAAGCGACCGAGCGGCTACGTTTTTCCGTTATTCATTTAACGATAACAAAGCGGAAGGACCGTTTCCTCCGGGATCCGGAATTTTGCCGCGTGATAGCGCGAGCGGAATTTTTCAATCGAACGATCAGCTTATAACAAACCGAGCCCACAATTTTGTCGGCGGGCTCACGTATGCTTTTGGGCCGAGTGTTAGTAATAATCTTGTTGTAAATTACAGCAATTTTAAGAACGCGATCAATCCGGTTGTTGCAGGCGTTCCGGAGATACGTTTGAATCCGGAACAGGATTGGCGTTCGGGAACGAATGCCGTGACGCCGCAGGAAACGCCGCAGAAGCGATTTCAGTTGCGTGACGATATAACCTGGATCGCAGGTGATCACACCCTAACGTTCGGCGGAAATTATGAACGAACTTCGATCGGGGGCACGTTTACATTTGCTGATCCGGTTCGGATCCGATTATTCGCCACCGACGCAGACGGAACGACATTGCCGCTGAATTCTGAGGCGGATTTCCTGAATCTTTACGTCCAGGACATTTCGATGGGTGTCGGCAGTCCGGATCTTCCGTTCAATCATGACGGACCAACCATCAATAACCGTGTTTCTTTTTACGGCGGTGATTCATGGCGAATTCGTCCAAACCTGACGCTCAACTACGGTGTCGGATACCGATGGGATTCCAATCTTTGGAACCACGATCTTGCTCGACCGGCGATCATCGCTCCTTTGTTCGAAAAAGGAACCGCACCTGCCGGGCGCGACAATAACAATTGGTCGCCAAAACTCGGTTTTGCGTGGGATCCATTCCGTGACGGCAAAACGGTTGTCCGCGGCGGGTTTGGTGTTTATTACGACAATACGATCGACAATTTGCGATTGTTCGAACGGGCAGATCTAGGTCCGGTCGGTGCGGAGCAATTCCTCGTCGGTACGGCGATCATCAGCCCGCTGCTTGATCCATTCGGTGGTGACGGAAGATTCACACGCGGACAGATCACGCTAGCTCAAATGCTGGCTCTGTATCCGTCGATCCGTTCGGATCTCGAATCACGATTGACGAGCTGTGCTCTTCCAACCGCTCTCGAATGCACGAACAGTGTTTCGGGGCCGATCTTTTCGAGCAATTTCCAAGTGCCGTATTCGCTTCAGTATTCGATCGGTTTTCAACGCGAATTGCCCTGGAATCTGATCACACAGGTCGATTTCAATTACAGAAAAGGCCTGAATGAAGTGAATGTCTTTGATATCAACCAAGCGGATTCGGCCGCCGGACCGAGATTGGCGGCATTCCCTGTTCCTGTTCCTTATGCTGATTCTTCGGCATTCTCGACCTATAAGGGAATACTTGCCCGGGTCGATCGCCGTTTCAAAAACGGCTTTCAATTTACGGCAAGCTATGCCCTGTCAAGCTTCAAAGCGTTTAGCAACGACGCTTTGGGCTTGGCCGGTGCGCCGACGGATCTGAATGATCTGCGTGCCGATTTCGGCCCGACCGGATTAGATAGACGCCATCGGTTCGTTTTCAGCACGATCTATAACACGCCTTGGTTCAAGAACGATAGCAACTGGGTGAAGAAGAACGTGTTAGGAAATTGGACGGTTTCGATGATATCGACAATGTTCAGTGGAACACCGCAAAGCGTATTTCTACCGAACAGCATAGATATGAGCGGAACCGGAACGTTTGCGACCTATTTGCCGGGAACAGGTCCGGGAGCGGTCGGCCGAAGCATTACTTCGGTCGAAGAGCTGAACGGCTTGATCCGCGATTACAATAGTTCGTTATCACCGGGACAGACCGATCCTTTGGGAACTCCATTGGTGCGGCTTGCCGAACTTCCTTCGGACACACAGATCGGAGGCGATTCGATCATTTCGCAAGATCTGCGTTTGACGAAATCGTTTAACTTTAACGAGAAATATCGCATTCAGTTGATCGGTGAGGTTTTCAATCTATTTAACTTTGCCAACCTCGTCAACGTTAACGATCTGGTCATTCCGGTCGAGGGAACTCCGGTAGATCAGATCACGACCCTTCGTCCGTCACAGCGGTCGAACAGCGTGTTCGGAACGGGCGGCCCTCGCTCATTCCAATTCGGCGCCAGATTTACTTTCTAAGTAAATTCTGATGGCCGGCAACAGAAAACGGGCTCGCAAGGGCCCGTTTTTTTATCTTTTCGTGAAGAGATTTCCGTCATGCATTTATTCTTTGACCGCACTTCCTCCGGTCGCTAAATAGAGGATCGCCATTCTGACGGCGACGCCGTACTTTACTTGGTCGAGGATGAGTGAGCGAGAGCTGTCGGCGACGTCGGATGATATTTCTATGCCGCGGTTCATTGGGCCGGGATGTAGGACGATGGCATCTTTTTTTGCTAGGTCTAGGCGTTCGGTTGTCAGGCCGTAGTGGATCGCGTATTCGCTGAGAGTTGGAAAATACGCCGAATCTTGGCGTTCGCGTTGGATGCGAAGGATCATTACGACATCGGTATCGCTTATGGCTTCTTCGATGTTTTTGCAAACCGTCAGGCCGTTATCGACGAGCGAGCTGAAATCTTCAGGAACCAAAGTTTTCGGACCTGCAACGCGAACTTTTGCGCCGAGCTTTGTCAGCAGATGTATGTTCGAACGCGCGACGCGGCTGTGGATTATGTCGCCGACGATCGCGACCTCGAGTCCCTTGAAATCCTTTTTATGTTCGCGGATCGTCATTGCATCGAGCAAAGCCTGAGTCGGATGTTCGTTAGCACCGTCGCCGGCGTTGACGATGGCTGCTTTGCTAACCTTTGCAAGTTGATGAGGAACTCCGGCCGAACCGTGGCGTACGACAATGCAATCGGGCTGCATTGCGTCCAGATTCAATGCGGTGTCCAGCAAGGTTTCGCCTTTGCTGACGCTCGAAGATGAAACGCTGATATTGACCGCATCGGCGGAAAGACGTTTTGCTGCAAGCTCAAAAGAGGTTCGTGTGCGTGTCGAAGATTCAAAGAATAAATTTATAACGGTTTTGCCGCGAAGCGTCGGCACCTTTTTTACTTCGCGTGCGGAAATTTCCGAGAAAGTTTCGGCGGTGTCCAAAATGCCGAATATCTCTTCCGGCGACAGGTCGCGGATGCCGAGAAAATCTTTACGATGAAAAGGTTTGGTCATTCTTATGATATCTGGTTATAAAAAAAGCAAGGCATCAACCTTGCTCATCGGATAATTCAAAAATACCAACTGCTTCTATGTCGTCAAATTCCTTTAACATGACTTTAACTATCTCGTTCTTTTTGGTTGGAACGAGTTTGCCGATAAAATCCGCTTGGATCGGAAGTTCGCGGTGTTCGCGGCCGCGGTCGATCAGAACGGCGAGCTGAACTTTTTTCGGCCGGCCAAAATCCATAAGCTGATCGAGTGCCGCCCGGATCGTTCTGCCGGTATAAAGAACATCGTCAACCAGAACGACGATCTTGCCTTCGACATCGGCGTCGAGTTCCGTGCGATTTACGATCGGATTTGCACCGACGGTCGATAGGTCGTCGCGGTAAAGCGTAATGTCGATAATTCCATATATCGGCCGCACGCCTTCGAGAGCTTCGATGCTGTCAACGAGTCTTTCGGCTAGCGGAACTCCGCGCCGTCTGATCCCGACGATATAAAGATCTTCGGCTCCATGGTTCGTTTCGACTATCTCGGTCGTCAGTCGAGCCATCGCCCGCTCGATGCGGGTCGCGTCCATTATCCGCGATTTTTCGTTTAGGGTTCTTTCGTCTGCCATAGGCAAGCAAATCGTAGCAAAGCGCGTCTAAAAGTTCAAAAGAGAAACGACGAAGTTCGGCTGCGTTTTAGAAATGCAATTACATCAATTACCATACACTCAGCAGATCTATGGATTCCTTATATAAAAAGGTATTGCGGCCGCTATTATTTAGTTTGCCGGCCGAGACCGTTCACGAACTCGGGCTCGATGCGATGCGAATGGCGTTGGGTTCCGCGTCGCGTCGTGAAAAAGCCATTAAGAAGTTCGCACCTGAACCTTTTGGCGAACTCGAACGGTTCGGTTTGAAATTCTCAAATCCTCTGGGAATCGCCGCCGGTTTTGATAAGAATGCCGTCGTCGTCGATCAGCTTGCGTCGCTCGGTTTTGGTTTTGTCGAAACCGGCACCGTTACGCTTCGTCCGCAGCCGGGAAATGACAAGCCGCGGCTTTTTCGGCTTCCAAAAGATCAGGCGTTGATAAACCGTCTCGGGTTCAACAACAACGGTGCAAAAGCGGCGGTCGAAAACCTGAGCCGATCCGAACGCAGATGCGTTATCGGAATAAACATCGGCAAGAACAAAGACGTTCCGCTCGAAGAAGCGACCGAAAATTATCTGCAATGCTTTGAGATCGTTCATGCGGCGGCGGATTATATCGCCGTAAACGTTTCTTCGCCGAATACGCCCGGGCTTCGCGATCTGCAGAAAGGCGACAGCTTTGACGAACTTCTCAGCGCTTTGCAAAAGCGGAACGCCGAGCTTGGAACAAAGCCTTTGCTCGTAAAGATCGCGCCGGATCTGACGGACGCCGAGATCGAAGCGATCTCCGACGGGTGCGTTCGCCATAATATTTCGGGCATCATCGCGACGAACACGACTATCAGCCGCGAAGGACTTTTGACCGAAAAAGCGGTGATCAATAATATCGGTGCCGGCGGATTGAGCGGAAAGCCGGTCGCGAACGCATCGAACTACGTCATTTCAAAACTCTATGAACTGACCGATGCCAAAATGCCGATAATCGGAGTTGGCGGAATTTTCACCGCCGAAGACGCCTTCCAAAAGATCGCCGCCGGTGCCTGCCTGATCCAGGCCTACACCGGCTTCATCTACGCCGGTCCATATTTCGCAAAAAACATCGTCAACGGCCTGTCCCGCATCCTAAAAGAAAAAGGCTTCACATCACTCGACGAAGCCGTCGGAAGCATCCGATCTAGTTAAAAACCATCAGATTTTGTCCGGTGTGTCCGGAGTTTGTCCATATAATCTGGACGGTTTATATGAAGCCCAAAATAAAAAATCAAACTGGTCAGATTGAGCGACTCCGCTGAAGCCTTACGATCGACTAGGGATTTTGTCTATACAACTTTGTTGACGCTATGATGATTTCGGTAACTGGTATGACCAAGCAAATAATTATTCCTAAAAGAACCAGACAATTAAGAGGAGCACCTCACTTTATTTGGCACTATCTCGCGGATGCAGATATTCGCTTAAAAGATGAAGATTTTGCCGAAATGCAGAATCGTCGCATCTGATTAATTTGATAATCGACCAACTGCAACGCGGAATAATGCCATCAGACGAAGATACCTATCTATAATTTTGTCGACTAATTGCTGGAGCAAATAGCCGAAATTATTGGTTTCCTCGCGTTTCGCAGCAGGCATAGCCACGTCCCTTTCAGGGCGTTGCAGGGTCGCGGGTTTGTTGTCAGGGCGGTTTAAGCTGTTTGAATGTAAGGACGTTGAAACGCCCTGTCAAATTGTTTGCCGCATCAAACGGGCCCGCAAGGACGTGGCGATTTTACCCGAAGGCAAGCCGTATAAATACTACTGAAGATCACGTATTTTTCGATAAGTTTTATTTCGGCCGTGTCATCTTGATCTATAATGAGATCTATTGGAAGGACAACGCGATGCGAATATGGAATTAGTAGATGTCTTTGCGGTCGCCAACTTTGACGATGACGATAAGAAGCGTGTTGTCGTGTATGGAGTAGATAACACGATAATTGCCGGTTTGGATCCTGTAATAATCTTTCAACTGGCCGTGAAGTTTTTTATATCCGTGTGGACGCGGATCTGCGGAAAGGGAATCGATCGCACCGGAAACCTGTTTTCGAGCTTTTTGTGAAAGTTTTTTAAGTTGCCGAACTGCTGCCGGAAGCAAAACGATCTCGTAGCTCATATGCCAAGTTCGACTTTGACATCATCCCATTTGTGGATTTTTCCGGTTTTGCGAAGTTCCGTTACGGCTTTCTTGATGTCGGCGATATCAGCCGCTTCTTCAAGTTCCTCGATGGTCGCAGGGTTGCGTTTAACAGGAACGGCGGATCTTTCAAGTGTAACGATCAACACGTCGGCAAGCTTCTTATCCGCCAAAACGAAGCGTCGTGATTTTCGATCTGGAATTTCTATTACGATCTGTCCCATAGGAGATCAGTATAGCATATGAAAACGTCCGAAGGTTCAAGATTTCAGAAGGAAAGACGACAATATCGGCATATTTGCAGTTACAATTTAAGGTGATTAAAAATACATGCAAAAAACAAATTCCTCAAGGTATCTAAGAGAAGGCGTTCTTATTTCTATTCTGTCGAGTGTTGTTTTTGTTTCGGGCTGCGTTCGTTACGCGATCCCAAGATCAGAAAATTGGAGCGAGACCATTGAAGCAAATAAAAATCCTGTAACAGGTTCGACAGTTATTAGGGATCCTTCATCGTTTATTTCTTTATTTACGTACGATGAAGCTCCATCGGCTCAACCGGTTGTCATAAAAAAGATCGACGACGACCATTGGATCGTGATAATGGAAAGGCCAGGTAATTCGACGCAGCCAAATTTTGAAGTTAAACCGATTAATGATGATGAATATTCGGTAAAGATCACACATAGATAGTGGATCTTAAATTTCGAACATTTTTGATCAACAAACTGAAGTTTGTTGGACTTTTCAGTGAAATCTGAACCTCCGAAACTGAAAACTCATTAAATCCGGAATTTTGGAAAGAAATAATTCAGGAGATCAAACTTTTATGAAGAAATTAATCTTTTTTAGTTTACTTTTCTTATTGACCTACTCAAGTTTTGGACAGACGCTGGAGTTTTACGAGAAGGCGATAGGTCATTTGAAATGTCGTAGTTGTTACTATATTCCTTTAACTGTTGAATCCAGAGCGTATTCAGGCAAGGTTGTTGTCGATAATTATTCTCTTTTTAGCTATCTTAAATCTGCGAAAGGCTTTGATGAACAAACATATCAAGCTTTCATGCTTAAGCTGTTTCAGGAAAATCGTTCGTTGCCAATCGGCGGTACCGAAATAGATGAAAGTGGTCTTTTTCTAATTGGAGATGGTTTAGTAGATCACTCGTTTAGAATTGTGAAGCCGTCCCAGGCTTTCGAGACGATCTCAGCTCAAGGTTGTAAGAAAATTATTCAACTTTATTTCTCTCCAGAATTACCCGAATCTGAAACTAATAAAGATTTGAGTTGTATCGGAATGATAAAACATAGCAAAGAAGATCTTTTGATCAGACCACGGATTGACATCCAATGATGCAGAATAATGTTATTTCAAAACTTTTTGAAATGGATATTCCAATTTACTTAGACGACATTTCCGGTAGTTTGAAGATCGGGTATCTAACCTTAAGATAGCGTTATATCCTCATAGTCTCGGAATAATGTTCAGATCTATCTAACTTACCGAAACCACTTCAATTATTTGACACTTTCGTTTGAAACCCTATAATTATAACTTTTGCCTCGAAAGGTGTTTTGGACCGATCTGGGGCTGAGCGACAGATGGCTATTGATCTGACAAATTTGGCGGAATCGAGCCTTGCCTTTGACAGAGAGTTGGCGGCGGGCGAGATCGAGCTTGTTGATGAAAATATCGAGCTTCCGGGACCGGTTCGGATCAAAGGCGAAGTTCGCCGCGAAGGTGCGGAAATAATCGCAGAAGGTGTGATCGAAGCCGATGCTTCGATAAACTGCACGCGGTGTATGACGCCGGTCGAGCATAAATTGTCGGTTCCTTTCGATGTAAAATATGTATCCGCAGAAACTGCAGCGGAGAGGGAATCGGACGAGCTGCACGCTACAGAGCTGGACGCAGCGGTGATACCGGAAGACGGTTTGGAACTGGCCGATCTTGCCCGCGAACAGATAGTTCTATCGGTGCCGATGCAGTTTTTCTGCCAGCCTGATTGCAAAGGGCTTTGCACGATATGCGGCGGCAACCGAAATTTGATAGATTGTAACTGTGGAGAAAAAGAGATCGACCCTCGTTGGGCGGCTCTGAAAAATTTGAATTGATCTTAGAATTCCACATTTCAGATCCCAAATTCCAGATAATTACGATCCATATGGAATCTGGAATCTGGAATATGAAATTTGGAATTCTAACGGAGTAATAATAATGCCAAATCCTAAACGACGACATTCACATTCACGTACGCGTATGCGCCGCGCACACGATTCGCTGACACCGACCCAATATTATATTGATAAGGACACCGGCGAAGCTAAACGTCCGCACCGCATCGATCCGGCAACCGGCGAATACAAAGGCCGCAAGATAATCGACGTCAAAGAATCGGAATAAACTTTTGAAATTTTCGGATTTTTAAGTTCTAATTCTAACCAATGACAAATCAAAACGCGGGAATTATCGGAATGGGACATTCCTTTCCGGAAGGTATTTTAACAAATGCCGACCTGGAAAAGATCGTCGAAACTTCCGATGAATGGATAACCACCCGAACGGGCATAAAACAGCGCCATAAGGCCGCTGCAGATGAATATACGTCTATGTTCGGCACGTCCGCCGCGAAGCAGGCACTTGAACGTGCCGGTTTGGAGCCGACGGATATCGACATCATCGTCTGTGCGACGACGACGCCCGATCAGATAATGCCTTCGACCGGAGCTTTGATCCAAGCGCAAACTCGGCGCGACGAACGCTGCCGGTATGGATGTTTTCGCTGCGTGTTCCGGGTTTCTTTACGGCCTGACAATGGTCGAATCGATGATCCGAACAGGGCAGATCAGATACGCGCTTGTTATCGGAGCGGAGGTTTTGACGAAATACGTCGATTACACCGACCGAGGAACCTGCGTGATTTTCGGCGACGGCGCCGGAGCGGCGGTGCTCGGTCCGGTCGCTGAAGGAAAGGGAATTCTCGCGACAAAGATAAAGTCCGACGGCCGATACGAAGAGCAGCTTTATGCTCCGGGCGGTGGAACAAAACTCGGCACAACCCATAAAACAATCGATGACGGCGAACATTTCTTTAAGATGAAAGGCAATGAGCTTTTCAAGGTCGCCGTGCGTTCGATGGCGGATATTTCGGCCGAAATGGTCGAGAAAGCGGGTTATAAAGTTGACGATATCGATATTGTAATTCCGCATCAGGCAAATCAGCGTATAACCGACGCGGTCGCTTCGCGGCTCGGCGTTCCCGAGGAAAAGGTTTATTCGAATATCGCCGAAATGGGCAACACTTCGTCCGCGTCGATCCCGATCGCAATGGACGAATGTATCCAATCCGGCCGGATTAAAGAAGGTTCGCTAGTATTGCTGACGGCATTCGGCGGCGGCGTGACTTGGGGCGGAACGGTCATTCGATTTTAGATATGACGCAAAGACGCGGAGACGCAAAGTCTTTTTTTTGGCATTCGTTTGGGTTTGAAAATTTAGAGTGGCTTTGATTTTGAAATAAAGGCTCAAGTTTTTTAAATGATGTTGATTCCATAGCGACTTTGCGGCTTTGCGTTAAATTTTTCTAATGAGTAAAACGGCATTTGTATTTCCGGGGCAAGGTTCGCAGTCGGTCGGTATGGGCAAAGACCTGTACGACAATTTTGCATCGGCACGCGAGGTGTTTGAGGAGGCTGACGATGCACTTGGTTTTTCTTTGTCGGAGATGTGTTTTGCGGGCGATGAAGCTGATCTGCAGTTGACGGCGAATACGCAGCCGGCGATATTGACGGCGTCGATCGCGGCTTTTCGGGCGATGGAGAGTGAAGGTTTTGCTAAGCCGGATCTTGTTGCCGGACACAGTTTGGGCGAATATTCGGCATTGGTCGCGGCCGGTGTTTTGGATTTTGCCGACGCGGTGCGAACTGTTCGCGATCGCGGAACGTATATGCAGGAAGCAGTTCCGGTCGGCGTTGGTGCAATGGCGGCGATCTTGGGCTTGGAGCTCGCGAAGGTCGAAGAAGTTTGTAAGGCGGCTGCCGATGGACAGGTTTGCAGCCCGGCGAATATAAATTCGCCAACCCAGATAGTTATTGCCGGCAACGCCGAAGCGATCGATCGGGCATGTGACTTGGCAAAAGAAGCAGGTGCAAAGCGTGCGATCAAATTAAATGTTTCGGCACCGTTTCATTGTTCATTGATGATGCCGGCACAGGAAAGACTTGCGGCGGATCTTAGTGAACTGAGTTATTCGGAGTTCGATCTTCCGGTCGTGCATAATGTCGATGCGAAAGCGAATAGCGACGCAGGAATAGTTTCGGATAAATTGACGCAGCAAGTTTCATCGCCGGTAAAATGGCTGCAGACGGTAAGAGAATTGGCGTCAGAAGGCGTCACGACATTCATAGAGGTTGGCCCGGGCAAAGTTCTTTCCGGTCTTGGGCGTCAGATCGAACGCGACCTTCGCTATCTGAATGTTGAAAATATTGAGAGTTTAAGAAATACTTTAGAAACGTTATAAAGACTTTATTAGGAGAAAATATGTCGGAAGTTCAAGATAAAATCAAACAGATAATCGTAGATGAATTGGGTGTGGACGAAGCGGAAGTTACAGAAAACGCACGCTTTATTGAAGATCTCGGTGCAGATTCGCTGGATCTGGTCGAACTCGTGATGCGTTTCGAAGAGGAATTCGATATCGAAATCCCCGACGAAGACGCTGAGAAGATCCAAGGCGTTCGCGATGCTTATGCATATGTCGAACAAGCTAAAGGGTAAATTTAGGGATCAGGGTTTAGGGATCAGGGGCGAGGGCTTTGTCTAAGTTGAACGGTCGCAACTTGTTCGCAGGCCGGAATATTTGCAAACACTCTTATCTAATCCCTGATCACTTTTCCCTTATCCCTCACTACTGATTATTTATGAAACGACGAGTAGTAGTAACAGGCATTGGGTTGGTTACGGCTTGTGGAAACGACGTGCCGACGACCTGGAGCGTCGCTCAAATCGGGTGCGAACGGAGCGGATTACATTAAGCATTTCGACGCTGAGGATTTTCCGGTAAAATTCGCCTGCGAAGTAAAAAATTTCGATCCGCTGACGTTTCTTGATAAAAAGGAAGCTCGGCGAATGGGTTCTTTTACGCATTACGCGATCGCTGCTTCAGACGAGGCGATGAAGGACAGCGGGCTTGTCGTTGACGAATCTAATGCCGAAATGGTCGGAACATATATCAGTTCGGGTATCGGCGATTTTTGGGCGATCGAACGCGAGCATGAAAAGCTTTTAAAATCCGGCCCTGACCGCGTTTCACCATTTTTTATAGTTTCAGCGATCGTCAATCTCGCTGCCGGCAACGTTTCGATCAGGCACGGTGCAAAAGGCCCTAATTCGGCGACTGCAACGGCATGTTCGGCCGGTGCTCACGCGATCGGCGACAGTTTCAGGATAATCGAACGCGGCGACGCGGACGTTATGATCTGCGGCGGTGCCGAAGGTGCGATAACGCCGATGTCGGTCGCGGGTTTTGCTTCGATGCGGGCTTTGTCCACGCGAAACGATGATCCGAAAGCCGCCTCGCGGCCGTTCGATCTCGAACGCGACGGATTCGTTATCGGCGAAGGCGCAGGCATCTTGATCCTCGAAGAATACGAATCAGCAAAAAAACGCGGTGCTAAAATTTATGCGGAGATCGTCGGTTACGGAATGAGCGGCGACGCTTTTCACGTGACGATGCCGGACGAAACCGGTTCGGGTGCGATCCGCGTTATGCAAAAGGCGATAAAAGATGCCGGCATCGAACCAACGGACGTTGGCTACATAAACGCCCACGGAACATCGACGCCGTATAACGACAAATTCGAAACTCTCGCGATCAAAAAAGTTTTTGGCGACCACGCTTATAAACTTGCGGTGAGTTCAACCAAATCGATGACCGGTCACGCGCTCGGTGCCGCCGGCGGGATCGAAGCGGTCATCTCGACACTTGCGTTGAAAGACGGTATCTTGCCGCCGACTATCAATTACGAATTCCCCGATCCCGATTGCGATCTCGATTACGTTCCGAACGAAGCCCGCGAAGCAAAGGTCGATCACGTGCTTTCAAACAGTTTTGGATTTGGCGGAACGAATGCTTGTTTGATATTCAAGCGGTACGAGGATTGACCATTTCTTGTTGCTATAAATCTCATTAGCTTTTTTTATTGGTTGGAGAATTGCCGCTGAGGTCATAAAATGATTGCTGGAGGCAACTCAATGAGAAAATTAAAATATACATTTTGGCAGGACGGAATATTTTTCATAGGTTTTCTTAATGATTACCCGGATTACCAAACTCAAGGGACTTCAAAAGACGATCTACTTGAAAATTTGAGAAGTCTCTTGGAGGATATAGAGTCAGGAGAGATCCCATACATTAGGAAAGTCGAAGAGCTTGCGATTGCTTAATGAAACGAGTTCAACTTATAAAGAAGCTCGAAAAAATGGGTTGCGTGTTTGTTCGTCACGGAGGGAACCACGATTGGTATTCTAATCCGATAACGAAACAGTCTCAGCCAGTACCAAGACATCGGGAAATTAATGAAAACTTGGCGAAATCAATTATTAAAAAACTTTCAAAATAAGTAGATCATGAAAATCATAGTTTTAATGAAGCAGGTTGCGAACAAAGACGCAGTTCTTCGTATCGGACCGGATGAAAAGTGGATCAACGAATCTGACGTTGCCCATCAGACGAACGAATCGGATGGTTATGCACTCGAAGAAGCTTTGCGGATGAAAGAAGCGAAAGGCGAAGGCGAGGTAGTTGTCTGTACACTCGGACCGCAAGGTGCGAAAACTGTGATCAAAGATGCGTTGGCGCGCGGAGCCGATCGTGCGATACATATCGTCGTCGAAGATTCGAAAAAGCTATCGCCGTATCAAATAGCAAAAACGATCGCGGATAATATTCGGGACGAAAATGCCGATCTCGTCTTTACCGGTCTTCAATCTGATGATGCGAGCTATGGCCAAACCGGCGTTATTCTTGCCGAACTTTTAGGAATTCCTCACGCGACTTTGGTGATCGAGGTCGATCGAACAAAACTCGAAGGCGATCTACGGCTGAAACGCGAACTCGAAAGCGGCTGGTATCAATGGTTCACTTACAAGCTGCCGGCCCTTCTTACTATTCAATCAGGTATTTCGCAGATCAGATATGCTTCGCTTAAAGGTATTATGGCCGCGAAAAAGAAAGAGATCCGCGATGTTGATGCAAATGTTGCGGCCTTTGCCGGTGCACAAACACTTGAAAAAGTTTATATGCCGCTGAAAACAAAGCAGACCGAAATGCTCGGCGCCGGCGACGCCAAAAAAGGAGCGATCGAGCTAGTCGAAAAGCTAAAGAACGACGTTCGGGTGATCTAAACTTCAATACATCGATCGTTTCTAGACCCGATATGTTTTCATATCGGGTTTTTATTTTGAGATAAGTGTTGACAAATATCGAGTTTAGGTTATTCTGTTTGAAAGATACTTTTACATTTGGACGTATTTTCAAGATCCGTCGAGCAATGGGACATTTTCCTAAAGTGCGCACAAACGAGATCTTAGCTGGTCAGCATCACGCTTTTACCTACTCACGGTAATTTGCGTGCGTTTTGACACATTTGGTATTTATACCAAACTGGACCGGCATCGACCATTAGTAACTTTTTTCGGGGTTCCTCGGATGCACTCCCCGATCTGAATTGGAGATCAGCGGCTTTTGAACGTTTCGTTCGGATAGGTTTTCGGCTCTCTCTCTGGCACCCGAAAACGCTGATTTTTTCATTATTTGCAGCACTTTTATAGTTTGAATGACCCCAATTGGAACAGTTAGCTGTTTTTCGCTGGACGAATTTAACCAAAGAGTGCTTTCGACCAAGAACGGATAATTAGTTCTTATACTTAAAAATCAAGGAGATAGTATGAATTGGACAACAAACTTTAAGTCCTTTCGCACCCTAACCGCAAGAATAGCCATAGTTTCATTGGCTGTTCTTGGATTGTGGTTTGCGTCTGGCACGACCGCCGTAAATGCACAGGCGATCAGCGAAGGTTTTGACAGCGTAGCCGGCCTTCCGGGCTCGGGATGGTTTTCGGTTAATAAAAGCGAACCTCTCGGAGCATCGGTATGGTCTCAGTGCGGTGGTACGGCAATTCCGCCTGCACAAGCGGGTGCCGATCCGAATACTTCATGTGCGTTGGTTAATTTCAACAGCACGACCGGAGCCGGAACGATCAGTAACTGGCTGATCACACCTGAGCGAACGCTTAATAATGGCGATGTAGTTACTTTCTACACGCGTGCGGCAACTGGCGGAAACGTCTTCCCTGACCGCCTGCAGGTTCGTATGTCAACAGCCGGCTCAAGCACCGATACCGGCACATCAGCAACCGACGTTGGTGTATTTACCAATCTATTGTTGGATATTGACGCGGATTATTCGGGTGTTTATCCGGAAACTTGGACGCAGTATACGATCACAGTTAGCGGTCTTGCGGGTCCGATAAACGGTCGATTTGCATTCCGTTATTTCGTTGAGGATGGTGGTCCGAGCGGAAACAATTCAAATATTATCGGTATAGACAGTTTTGTGTACACACCGGCCACAGGCGGAACGCCGACGCCGACACCAACGCCGACTCCAACCCCGACGCCAACACCGACACCAACGCCGGGCGGTGGAACGACAACAACATTCCCGGGCACAGGAGTAGGAGCTATTCCTGACAGAGGAGTTGCAGGTTGCGGAGCACCAGGCGGACCGCTTTTGAATATCACGTTTAACGTATCCGGGTTAACAGGACCGCCATCAGCAGTGGCCCTTGACATTACCGGTACTCACAGTTGGGTCGGCGATGTTAGAGCTGTCTTGACAGCACCGAATTCAACATCCCATGTCATATTCTCGGGAACCGGAACAACTACTCCAACTTCATGCGGCGATAGTTCAGACTTTGCGGGACCGTACAACTTTACGGATACGGCAGCGGGAACCAACTGGTGGGCAGCAGCGGCTACAGCCGGTGCGGCAGTCGCATTGCCGGCAGGTGATTATCGCACTACAGCTGAAGGCCCTCAGGCAACAGCAGGCACATCGCCTGTAACAAGCCTGAATACGGCTTTTGCAGGTGTAACCGATCCTAACGGAACATGGACGTTGAGTATAAATGACTTCGGCGGCGGCGACACGGGTTCGATCTCGGCTGCTAATCTGAAGCTTACAACCGGCGGCGGCGGTCCTACACCAACACCGACACCAACGCCTACACCGACACCGACACCTACTCCGACGCCTACGCCAACACCAGGCGGCGGTTATCTATATGATAACGGCCCCATCGGAACCGGCACGCTGACGCAGAGCGGTGTTGCCGCTCCGGGCGGAACTCAATGGAGCGAAGTTGCGAATGATTCGCCGATAACAGCTAATAGCTCAAGCGGTGTCTCTTGTTCAAACGTTGGAGCTACTGTGTTCCGATGTGCAGATGATTTCACCGTTCCTAGTGGAGCGACCTGGACGTTGGAACAAACCAGAGTGCTTGTTTATCAAACCGGTTTCGCTGGTGTGACGAGTCCGGTGACAAACGCTACCTTACAGATCTGGGACGGTGTTCCCGGAGCTCCTGGAAGTAATGTTGTCTTCGGTGACGAAGCTACGAATAGACTTGTTTCGGGTACGGATATAAGTACCTATCGTATCTTCAATACCGTAGTCGGAGCCGGAGCTAATCCTCCGTCTGCTCCGGGCACTACCCGTAAGGTTTGGGAGATCGCGATGAGTTCGCCTGTTGTTCTTCCTGCAGGAACATACTGGATAGATTGGAACACGACTGTGACGGCAAATGCTGCACACTTCGCTCCATCTGTAACGATCGCAGGAACACGAACGGTTCCGGGCTGGAATTCACGTCAGTCTAACAACGGTGCGTGGGCCGAGATCGCGGATGTTGGTATCACACCAACAGGCAATCCGCCTCCTCCGTCTGTAGCTCAGGACTTCCCGTTCAAACTCGTTGGTACCTCATCGACAGGTCCTTCGGGTGGAAGTGCTCGTGCTGACTTCGACGGCGACGGCAAGACGGATCTATCCGTATTCCGTCCAAGCGAAGGCAACTGGTACTTGAACCAATCGACAGACGGATTTGCTGCTCTGCATTGGGGAATTGCTACCGATGTGCTGACGCCGGCTGATTATGATGGCGACGGCAAAACGGACATTGCCGTATTCCGTGCAAATGATACAGCTGGTGCTCCGGATTTCTATATCCTGAACAGCTCTGATTTCAGCGTTTCGGGATACGCATGGGGATCACCGGGTGACATCGCCTCTGTAGGCGATTTCGATGGCGACGGCAAAGCTGATGTGGCCATATTCCGTCCGTCTGATTCAAACTTCTACATTTTGGGAAGTGCGAACGGACTGATAATTACGAACGTAGCTGGAACAAATCCGGCCGTTGGTGATTATGACGGTGACGGCATAAGCGATACCGTGACCTATTCGAACGGTGCGTGGTCAGGCCCGCTTTCAGGCGGTGGAATCCTAACCACTACGCTGGGAGCAGCGGGTGACATTCCGGTCCAAGGTGATTACGACGGTGACGGCAAAACAGATATTGCTGTATTCCGTGGATCAGAAGGAAACTGGTATGCATTCCTCAGCGGAACCTCAAGCAACGTGACCATTCAATTTGGATTACCGGGAGACGTTCCAGCTCCGGGCGATTACGATGGTGACGGTGTTGAAGACCAAGCTGTTTATCGCGGCGGCCAATGGTGGGTCAATGGATCTACCTCGGGCGTTACTGTCCAGAGCTTTGGACTGGCGACCGATAAACCGGCACCGGCTTCGGCCAATCCGTAAAACAAAGCTTATGCAGGCAGAAATGCCTGTATAACATTCACTTAGCAAAAAGGCTGTCTGCAAAGGCAGCCTTTTTCGCGCAAATGGGATGAGGTGGTAATCTCACCAAAAAGGCCATCACTACAGATCCCTAAACAAAAAGCTGCCCCGAACCTGTTTTCATACAGTTACTTTGTTGCTTGTAGACTATTTGACATTTTATCCGATTCCTTTACTATTTCCTCAGATAGAGAATTTTTGTTCAGTCATTAGTATGATTGCGTTCCTTTTGAGCCCGAAACGTAAATCATGTCAATTCGTTCGATTGTACACCTTATAATCTAACGAGGAGGAAGATTTTAATGAGATCGACAAAGATCAAAACCGCCACAGCTCTAGTTTCGGCGCGGGATCGCGGCGTTTTTCTATGCAGTTGTCTTCGTAGTGAGACCCGCCGGCAAGCTCGAATGCCATAGTCCTCGACAAAGGATTTGATCTCGAAAGCTTCCCCCGTTGATGGAGTTCCGACCGAAAGCATTTCGTAGCAACACGGTTGGTCCCGAGGAAAGTGCGTTTCTTATATGACAACGCGACTTGCAACAGGTGCAGTGTCTCAGAGCGGCTTTGCGCTCCTGTGACGCAATGAGCGAGTGCAGCATGATACAGAAACATGACATCTTCAAATACTCTTTCGTGTTTCGTGTTCTCACTACGACATTCTTCCGTTGTGCATTATTTTGTTGTCCCGCAGGCCAAACCTGACGATCAATCAAGTTGTAACATATGCTTATCAAACTGGTTTTGCCGTTCGTAAGCCCTATAGCAATAGCTACATTACGATCTGGATGGCGTCCGGCGATCCCGCGCAACCATTATCTTTGTACGCAAACATAAACCGCCTTGCATCATCACCAGCAGTTCATTGTTCCGTGTGTCAATACGTCGTGCCGCCCCTGAATGCCTCCTGCACGACCAAATAATCTGCAGAATAACAAACTGTTTCGCCGCGCTTTCAGTTCCTGCAACGTATTGGTTGATTTCGAACACTCATCATCTAGTCCAAACGCACATTTTGCACCACCGTTACGATCCCCGGTGTTCGTGAACGCCTAATATGAATGACGCAGTTTATGTGCATTGTCGATGTTATCGATGTTGGAAACCCTGACGCAGATGCTCCTGATATTCCACTTGATTTCCCGTTCAAACTAGTTGGGTCATCGTCGGCGGCCCTTCGACAAGCAGTGCTCGAGCCGACTTCGATGGCGACGGCAAGACGGATATTTCCGTATTCCGTCCGAGCGAAGGTAACTGGTATTTGAATCAGTCAACGGATGGTGTTGCGGTTCTTCATTGGGGTATTTCTACCGATGTGTTGACGCCTGCGGATTACGACGGTGACGGAAAAGCCGATACGGCTATCTTCCGTGCAAACGATTCTGCCGGACCCGATTTTTATATCTTGAATAGCTCTGATTTTAGCGTTTCGGGATATGCTTGGGGCTCATCGGGTGACATTGCTTCTGTCGGCGATTTCGATGGCGACGACAAAGCTGATGTGGCCATATTCCGTCCGTCGGATTCGAACTTTTATATTTTGGGAAGTACAGAGGGATTAATGATCAAAAACTCGCCAGGAACAATCCCGGCGGTGGGCGATTATGACGGCGACGGCAAGAGCGATACTGTCACATACACAAACGGTGAATGGAACGGCACGCTTTCGAGTGGTTTTACGTTTTCACGCTCACTTGGTGTGGCCGGTGACATTCCGGTGCAAGGTGATTACGACGGTGACAGAACTGATGTTGCGGTTTTCCGTCCATCGAAGAACCTGGTATTCATGTCTAGCCTCAACCAACGTTCCATTTTATCACAAGTGGTGACATCCTCCTGTGATTACGATGGCGACGGCGTTGAAGACCAAGCTGTTTATCGCGGCGGCCAATGGTGGGTCAATGGATCTACCTCGGGCGTTACTGTTCAGAGCTTTGGACTGGCGACCGATAAACCGGCACCGGCTTCGGCCAATCCGTAAAACAAAGCTTATGCAGGCAGAAATGCCTGTATAACATTCACTTAGCAAAAAGGCTGTCTGCAAAGGCAGCCTTTTTCATTTGATGGTCCGTTGCTATCAGGCAGCCCCGCGAAACACCGCAAATTTGCTAACCGATTCGTTTTTTGACATAATTTTCATTCGATCTTCCGGATAATTTCTTATAAATATGAGTGATATTTTAGTATTCATCGAACACACAAATTGTGTTCTAAATAAAACTTCTATCGAGGCGATCGCCGCGGCTCAGAACATTGGCCGTGACCTCGGAATGAAAGCATCAGCGGTTATTCTTTGCGAAAATGCTTGTTCGCTTGGTGAGAATATCGGCGGCTATGACCTGGAAAAGGTGATCTTGGCGAAAAACGATAAGCTTTCGCAATATACGCCCGATGGTTATGCAGACGCGCTCGAAGCGGTCATAAAAGCTGAAAACCCGAAATACATCATTATGTCGCACACCTATCAGGTTCGCGATTTTGCACCAAAGGTAGCCGCACGTTTTGAACGCGAAGTTGTGGGCGATTGTATTCGTTACAAAGCGGACGGCGGCAAACTGTTGCTCACGCGACGCATATTTTTGGGCAAATTAGACGCCGATGTTTCGCTCGGCGGCGACGCTCCTTATTTTGTCACGTTCCAGTCGGGCGCGTATCGCGGCGATTCGGCCGAAAAGGGAAGTGCCCCAACAGAATATCGTGACGTTGAGGTTGGCGACATCCGCATGACACCCGAAGATCCATTTCAAGAAGCAAAAGCATCTGTCGATCTTTCGAAATCGGAGATCATTGTTGCGGTTGGACGCGGCATCAAATCGCAGGAAAATATTGACCTTGCTCAGAAGCTTGCGGACGCACTTGGCGGCGATCTGGCGGCCTCGAGGCCAATATGCGACGCCGATTGGCTGCCGATCGACCGGCAGATCGGTTCCAGTGGCCAAACGGTCGCTCCGAAGCTTTACATCGCTTTAGGAATTTCCGGTGCGATCCAGCATATTGTCGGAATGAAAAATTCGGGAACGATCATCGCTATCAACAAAGACCCGGAAGCTCCGATCTTCGACATTGCCGATTACGGCATTGTCGGCGACCTATTCGAAGCCGTGCCGACGCTCATCGAAGAAGTGAACAAAGCCAAAGCTTAAAGTATCAACAGATCTGCAAAAGCGTTCGTTCGGTTTGTTCTGAACGAACGCTTCTTTATTTGCTCGCTTTTTCGTGTTCTTCTTTGACCTTTGCTTCGATACGGCGGTCCGGTATAAGCCACATCGCGGCCACACCGATGTATAAAGCCCCTGAGATCCATACGCTTACAAAGGCGAGCGGGATCGCCAAAATATACATCACAAGGGAAGCCTTGCCTTTCACATCGCCGCCGACGGCGGATGCCAACACTCTGTTCACGCCATCCTCGTGATTAACAATAAAATACTGAAGGATCGTATATGCGACCGCCGAACAAAGCAGAACGACTCCGTAAGCCGCGATCGGAAGCGGTGCGAAATGATTTTCGCCCATCCAGCCGGTCACGAACGGGATCAGTGAAAGCCAAAACAGCAGATGCAGGTTCGCCCATAAGACCTTGCCGTTAACTCGTTGCGTTATCTGCAGCATATGGTGATGATTGTTCCAATAAATACCCAGATAAATAAAGCTCAGAACATACGATAAAAACACCGGCAGCAACGGTGCCAGGGAGGCCATATCCGTGCCGTGCGGAACTTTTAACTCCAAAACCATGATCGTGATGATAATCGCGAGCACTCCATCGCTGAACGCTTCGAGACGATTTTTATTCATAATTAGCGATCATTCTACTGTAAATTCGAACGAAAACGAATTAATAGCGATCTTTTTGCCGGGCGATATCATCAAAAGTTATATATGTATAAGTTAAATAAAAAGATGGAGGGAAATGCAATGAGATCATTAAAAATATTCTGCGGCTCTTTGATGGTCGCTTTGGTGATGAGTGCGGCGGTTTTCGCACAGACATCAGACAAATATACCGGAACAGTCCTAAGCTACAGCAGCGGATTTAATCTGCGGACGAGAACGGCGAGTTTCGATCTGATAATAAACGGGGAAACACCGAAAGATGACGTTACGAACCTGTTGAAGACGCTGGACGACGATGGCCAGGACGCTTTTCTGAAAAGTATACAGAATAACGACCTGGGAAAATTTTCGATCGGTAAACAGGTCGGTCCGACGATCAATTTAGTAATGTCCGATCAGGTTGACGGCAAAACGCGAGTGATCGCTATCTTTCAGCGCTGGATGTATTATTCCGAATTTCGTGCCGGTGCACGTTCGCTCGATTATCCTTTCGGGGTAGTCGAAATGTATATCGACCCGAAGACCGGTAAAGGCGAAGGAACATACATCGGTGCCGCTCGGCTAGATTGGGAAAAGAATAAAAAAACAGGCGAATACCAACTCGAAGTAAATGGCTTCGCCACATTCCCGTCAAAACTTCTAAGCATCAAACAAACAGCGAAACGATTGCCGTAATTTTGACAGCAGATCGTTTTTATCAAAGGGCTCGGGATCAATAAGTTCCCGAGCCTTTAATTTATTCATTAAAAATATTTACTCTTGCGGCTTATTCGTGTAGCATACGCGAAGGGAACGGCGTATTTTCCGCGAAACAACGAGATGAATAAAAGCGATCTAACATTGAACCTTTCGACGGCCGAGATGAATGAGGTTGTTGACGACGTACAGCATTTTTTTAAGACCGAACGCGGGTCGGAATATTCGGCAGATCAGATCCGCAACGGAATACAGAAGATTTTGGCGTCGAAGCTGGATATGCTGGCTGAAGATCTGAGCGAGATGTTCACAACGCCGCGAAGTGATGAGACGCGCGAGTTAGCTCAAATGCTGGCTAAAACATCGCCCGCAAGAACGCCGGTGAAAGGCGAGGTTGCGGAGGAGGCGGTATCCGTGTTTAACGGCCAACGTAAATTTTCTGCGGCCAAGCTCAGTGCGATGATGGAATATCTTTTAAGCAAAGGACGCTTTATTTATAAAACAAATCTTAACAAACTCTTGTTCTACTCTGATATGACGGCATTCTATCTCAACGGTCACGGCATTTCGGGATCCGTTTATCTAAATCGTCCATTCGGGCCGGTTGCCGACCCGGCGGCGAAGGTTTTGGATGATCTGATCGAGAGCGGCAAAGTAAAGATCGCCGAAGGAACAAAACATTTCATCGCCGAATATAGCCCATCTGACCTTCTGGATGACCGCGAGATCGAAGTGTTGGATTGGGTTCTGAAAACCTACGGCGAAATGGGTGCACGTGAAATAAGCGACTGGTCGCACGCTGAACGCGCATATAAAGACACAAAGGCGAACGAACCTATCGCATATGAATATGCAAAATTCCTAAAAACGCTGCCGCAGTAGGAACTTCGAACCGACTGCAGATTTTTATATTATCCCGCCTGAGCCTGCGTGGCTGCCTTTTCGAGAAGTGAATCCAGCTTTTCGTATCCTTCGCTGACGCCGCGTTCCATGCCCGATCGGATCATTCCGTCGCTATTTGCACTGAGAATTTAGAATCTATTGGCCAACGGAATATCAGTCGAAAGGCCAAACCTTACGGCAGAAAATCCGGAATTGCTTTGAAGCAAGTACCAAATCATCGAGCTCGGGCGGTAAACAGCACGATCAGCTTTTCCGTCGCCATCGTAATCTGCGGCCACGGGCAAGTCTTCGGGTATACCAAACTTAACGACTTCGACCTGACTATCCGAACTGCGAAGACTCCACCATTCGCCGGTCGAGGGTCTGTAGACCGTTGGATCGGATTTGCTGTCACCATCAAAATCTGCGGCGATATATAGATCACCCGACGTGCCAAATCTAAGAGTGACGACGTTATTATCAGAGCTTCTAGTCCAAGTCCACATGCCTGTCAACGAATTGAAAGAAGCCACATCACCTCTACCGTCCCCATCAAAATCCGTTACGAATGGATTCTCATTAGGCCCGCCAAACTGAAATGTCGAATAGCTTCCGTTGGAGCTATTTAAAATCTGCCAGTATCGAGACGCAGGGGCGGTAAACGGCAAGGTCACCTTTTCCGTCTCCGTCGAAGTCAGATACTCGGGGAACATCGCCATCCAGTCCAAAGTGAAGGACTGAAACACTACTGTCAGAGCTGCTATAGATGTACCAATTTCCTTCGGATGGCCTGAAAACCGCAATATCAGTTTTCCCGTCACCATCGAAATCAGCCGGAGTCGTTATATCACTAGATATCCCAAAATGGATCGCCGTAAAACCTTGCTGAGAACCAAGAAGATACCAATTGCCGTCAACAGGTCGAAAAAGTGAAATGTCGGAACGGCCATCACCATCAAAATCCAAAAATCCGCTCAAGTTTGACACTACGGGTGATAAGCGAACAATCCCAAGTTGTGGAGTTCCGTCAAAAAGAGTAAAAACTTCCTCCCACTAAAAGCTTTCTCATCCTCTTGTGTTTCCAAAGCCGCTACAGGTTTGTCAGGTCCGGTTCCGACATTGAATGTTGTATCGACGCTTCCATCAGGATCTATCCGCGCAGTTTATTAGTCGAAACTCCGTTGGTTGTTGAGAATGAACCGCCAATAATTATTCTGCCCGTCCGATTGTAGATCCATGGCATAGGCATAAGTTGAAGTTTCAAATCCCAAATCAAATTTCGTATCTGCATCACCGTCTCCCGAGAATCTTAAGAGCCTGGAGCCAGCGGTGTAAAAGTGATTCTCGGTATCAGAAGACATCGCATAAACTAACCCAGACGCAGGTAAGGTCATTTCTATCTGTTCCGTTCGATGACAATCTCCGTAGAGGAGTTCCGCCTGAGAATGAACCCCCGACAATTATTTTCCCACTTGGTCGAATCAGTGAGCAAAACGAAGTTCCAAGGAGCTGTGCATTCTGATTATAAGTTTGGTCAAGAGTGCCATTTGAGTTGAATCTGGCGAGAGCTATACTAAATCCCTGCCCACCAATCATGTTATAAATCTTACCAGCAATTAAAACTTTTCCATCAGCCTGAATAGTTAAGCCTCGACCAGACTCAATAACTTTAGATGGATCCTGAAATCCGATGTCGTATGTACCATTAGAATTCACTCGAAATACGGGTACGTCAGGCGGTGGCGAGGACGAGTCCGAATCGGTTCCGACAATTATCTTTCCGTCAGTCTGAAGCAGCAATTGATGAAACAATGTCAGTGAAAGTCGAAGGCATATCGAACGACTCGTCGAGTGAGCCATCATTATTTAAGCGAGCAAGTCCGGTCCTGGGAATACCGTTCACATAAGCAAAATCCCCGCCTATCAGTATTTTTCCGTCATTTTGGCGTTTTATTACAGAAACAGTTCCAAGTGAGGAAGCAGAAGGATTGAAACTCGTTATTAAACTGCCACTTGAATTTAGTTTTGCCAGCCTGATATGTTTTTGAGAAGCAAAACTTGTAAAATCACCAGAAATAAGGATTTCGCCCGAGGAAAGCAATTTGACATCGTGCGTGATCGGGGCACGAATAGTATCGGTGATATGAGTATTGAAGGTCGTATCGATCGTTGTATTAGGATTAAACCTAACAATATTTCCGGGCCAATCATAAGCCTCGACGGACAAGAAATAACTTGCTACGAATCTTTCCATCAGGTTGAACCACTACGGAATCAACCTCGAAAAATGAAGAATCAATTGATGAGTCGAAAACGAAACTCGAATCAACTGAACCCGTTGAAGTTAGTCGTATAAGGCCTTGGGTCGTGACACCACCGAATCTTCCAAAGTAGCCGCCTATCAAGATCTTTCCGTCCGACTGAACGGCGGTTGTTAAGACACGTCCGGAGGAGATACCGCTATTCACGGTGAATGATTCATCAATACTCAAATCGCTATTCAACCGTGCAGCATTGATTTTCGGCAATGTAAAATTACCGGCAACTAAAATTTTTCCTTGCGGAGCGGAAGAGATGGAGTAAACATATCCATTGAATCCCAACCGCGATTCCTCACTACCATTAGAACTTAATAATACTAATCGTGAACCTCCTAGATTGAATAACCCGCCAACCAAAATCTTACCGGACGGGAGGACGAGAACTGACTTTACCGAAGTGTATGAAGCCGATGAAAATGATCCATCGCGGGTTCCGTCGGGATTTAACCGCACAAGACCGGGCGAAGGAATATTATCGTAGTTTGAAAAATTACCACCCAAGATTATCTTGCCGTCAGGTTGCAGATCGATCGCGTAAATTCCCGAGTCGGCCCGGCTCCTAGATAAAAAGAAGTGTCAAGTGAGCCATCGACGTTATACCGGGCAATACCATTGGTTCGGACGCCATTGGCTATTTCGGAAAACACCAACAGCAATTATCTTCCCATCTGACTGCTCGACGGATTTACGAACTTCCCCATATGATCCTTCCGTTACCTGAGCCGAGAAGGTCGAGTCTACGATCATTGATTGATTTGGCGAGGCTGATAGTCTTGACTGGGGACGAACTTCGGTGGTTTTCGGAGCACTCGATGAGGAGCGCCCATTTAATATTGGGCCTTCCAACGATTGACCTATTATGGTGCTCGTCATTATTCCTAAAAGAATTAAGATATTAAAAAAGGCCAACCGTGATCGGTTGTGGGTGTGAGAAGCATTGACGAAATTCATGGGGGATCTCCTTAATCTAAAACGGGGATTTTAAAGGAATTATACTATAAAGAGAAAATCTATAATAGGAAAACGATTAGCTTTACTAGGTGGTTGCCCCACGACTGTTGGGTATTTGAAGATCTCGGCATATCAATCATGTAAAAGCACGGACGAAAATAAATTCATCCGTGCGGGTTTGGTGAGATCTTCGGTTGTGTTACCAGCTTCCGGAGGCTCCGCCGCCGACCTTTTCCGGTAACGGCACGTCGGGCATCACATTACCGAGCATATGGCGGGTCAGGAAATTGCCGGTCGCGGGGACTCTGATATCCCGGCCGGGATTGCGCCCCATTGAACTGCTGACAATTTCGCCATTCGATGGGACGTAATTGGTGATCTGCGGATTTCCGCGAAGAGCCGCTAAAGTTAACATGCCTACAAGTGGAGCCGGATTGACCGTACTGGCCTCAAGGCCTGTTCTTACGGAACAATATGCCGCCAAGCCGCCGCCGAGTGAATGTCCCGAAAGGAGAAGCGTACCGCCTTGGCCCTGATACTCACCGGTTAGGCTCAGAGCTTGCGTATATTGATATGAATATCCGCCGAGAGCCTGCACTCCGTCGTGAATAAAATCAAGTGCGGAATCGCTGCCGGCGAAAGCTAGGACCCGCAGATCGCGGCCTTCCGGCTGCAGCAGAACCGCCTTAAAGCCCGTGAAACGAGTTGCTTTGTCATCGATGACCGACCATATCGTTCCATCCGGAAATCGATAGCGTTCGTCTTTAACGCCATCGTAGGCCACGTGGCACGCCCCTTTGGTTTCGCCTCTGGTTAAGATTGACATAAGTTGGTCTCCTAATTGATAAATTAATTTTTTATGATTGTGAGCTATTTTAGTGACGTTCGCAAGGACATTGTTTTGCGAAAAAATATCTGAAGATCCTCCATAAAAAAGTCCGGCTAGCTAATGCTTGCCGGACATTTAGCAAAGTTAAGGAAACGATCAACTAGATCGAGGCGGCGATCGCATCGTCAAATATTTGCAATGCGACGTCGGCGTTTTCTTTGGTCAGGATGAGCGGCGGCGACCATCGGATGACGCTGGTGCCGCAGCCGAGTATGATCAGGCCGCGGTTAAAGCATTCCATTTCGATCTTATCGCGAAGTTCCGGGTTTGGCCGGAGCGTGTCTTTGTCGGTGACAAATTCGACACCGATCATCATGCCGAGTCCGCGGACATCGCCGACGACATCGTATTTGTCTTTGATCTTGTTCAATCCTTCCATCAGATAAGCACCGACCTCCGCAGCATTTTCGACCAAGCCGCCTTGCAGCAATTCGATCGTTTTCAGTGCCGCAGCGATCGCCACCGGATTTCCGCCGAAGGTCGAAGCGTGTGCGCCTTTATGCCAATTCATTACGTCCGCGCGAGCCGTACAAACGCCGATCGGCATACCTGAACCGATGCCTTTCGCCATACACATAATGTCGGCTTTTACGCCGTCGTGATGGTCGAGAGCGAACATCTTTCCGGTGCGTCCCATTCCGGATTGCACTTCGTCAACGATAAGCATAATTCCGTGCTGATCGCAGATGCGGCGAAGTTCTTTTACGAATGCGGTTGGAGCCGGAATGTAGCCGCCTTCGCCTTGGACTACTTCGAGGATAATACCGGCGACTTCTTCGGGCGGCGTCGTCGTCTGAAACAGGCGATCTTCTAGCCAGCTTATAACGTCCTTTGTGACCGTCGCTTCGTCGGACGGCATATTGTTTGCGAAATGGCGAAATTTGTTCGGATACGGAATATGGACGACATCCAAAGCCTGGCGACCAAAACCGAGCCGCTGTGCTTTTTTCGATGAGGTCAGCGAAAGAGCTCCGAGCGTACGGCCGTGAAACGAGCCAAAGAATGAAATAAATTTCTGGCGCTTTGTGTGGTACATCGCGAGCTTCAGAGCGGTTTCGACGGCCTCCGCACCGCTGTTCGCGAAGTGCGTTTTGGTCGGGCCTTCGATCGGTACGATCTCGTCCAGCTTTTTACCAAGCTGGGGCATATGCCGATAATAAAAATCGGTGCCGCACATATGCAGGAGTTCGTTCGCTTGGTCGGTTATTGCTTTGACGACCTCAGGATGGCAATGGCCGGTCGAACAAACGGCGACGCCGGCGTTGCAATCGAGAAATGTGTTTCCATCGGGATCTTCCAGCCAAACGCCGCTGCCTTTATGCGCGACGAGTTTGTAATCCGGCCTTGGATAGCTCGGCGTTACATACTTTGCATCTTCTTCGATTATTTGACGAGAGATCGGGCCGGGAAGTTCTGTTTTAATTATCGGTTTTTGTAATTCTTGTGTCGGTTTCATTTTCGTTCCTCTAAAAATTTGTTGATAAGCGATCGGCATTTGCCGATGTCAAAAAATAACAGCGTGAGGAACGCGTCTAGTCGCCTGCGAAAAGGCTCGGGCGCGTAATATTAGGCCTAAGTTTTGCGATCGATCTAGCGGTCATAAGTAATGGTTATCTTATCAAAACACGGGTGAAGTATCAAAAATCGACTGGAGCCGTGAGCATCCTGCTCGCGTTCCATTTTTCGCCACTCGCACGAATTGGGTATGGATCGTCATGTCTCCAGTCACGAAAGATTCGCACCTATGCAAGCTAGATACCATTCCTGCCGATATTTTGCAGATAATACCTTGATGCGTTATCGTCGATTATTACTAGGAAAAATGAAACATGGTTCGCAATAAACAAATACCGATACATCCGGGCGAAATTCTGTTAGAAGAATTTTTGTTGCCGATGGGTATTTCGCAATACCGTTTGGCGGCCGATATCACCGTGCCGGCGAGACGGATCAACGAAATAGTTCACGGTAAACGCGGGATCAGCCCGGATACAGCCTTACGACTTTCAAGATATTTCGGAATGTCGGAACCATTTTGGATTAACCTTCAAATGCGGTTTGAGCCGGAAACCGAAAAAGACAAATTAGCGGACAGATTGGAAAAAGAAGTTCAAATATTAGAGGCGGCATAAATGCAAAGCCCGAAGAAACACACAAACAAACTAATTAACGAAAGCAGCCCGTATTTGCTTCAGCATGCTCATAACCCGGTGGATTGGTATCCGTGGGGAGACGAGGCTTTTGCGAAAGCAAAGGCCGAGGACAAGCCTGTGCTGGTCAGCATCGGCTATTCGGCGTGTCATTGGTGTCATGTGATGGAGCACGAATCGTTCGAAGACGAAGCAACGGCGGCGGTCATGAATGAGCATTTCGTAAATATCAAAGTCGATATGGAAGAGCGGCCGGATGTCGATCAGATATATATGACGTTCGTTCAGCTGACGACCGGACGCGGCGGTTGGCCGATGAATGTTTTTGTAACTCCGGATAAATTGCCCTTCTTTGGCGGCACATATTTTCCGCCGGAAACGCGATACAACATGCCGGGTTTTAAAAATATCTTGATGAGCATCGCCGAAGCCTATAAAGAAAAGCGCGAAGATCTGGAGAATTCGGCCGCAGATATTTTGGGCGAGATACGCCGTGTCGGAATGGCGAGTTTTGATCCGGGCGAAGTTTCGGCGGAGCTTTCGGATGCAGCGTTTCAAAGTCTTGTCCGATCATTCGATTCGGTCAACGGAGGCTTTGGCGGTGCTCCGAAATTTCCGCCTTCAATGTCGCTGGAATTTTTACTCAGATATTTTGATAGAACGGGCAACGACAATGCACTTGAGATCGTGATGAAAACCGCAAGGAAAATAGCTAATGGCGGTATAAACGATCAGATCGGCGGTGGATTTCATCGATACGCGGTCGATGCGATCTGGCTCGTCCCGCATTTCGAAAAAATGCTTTACGACAACGCGCAGCTTATTCTTATATATTTGCACTTATATCAAATAAAGTCTGAAGTCGGGAGTCTAGAGTCTGGAGCAGGAACCGACGCGGAATTTTTCAAACAAGTGGCGGTTGAAACTTTGGAATATGTGAAGCGGGAAATGCTCGATGGATCAGGCGGCTTTTATTCTTCGCAGGACGCGGACAGCGAAGGCGAAGAAGGCAAGTTTTTCGTTTGGACACCGGAAGAGATCGAGGCTGTTTTAGGAAAAGCCGACGCGGCTGAGTTTTGTGCATTTTACGACATCACGGCCGAAGGAAATTTCGAAGGCAAGAATATCCTGAATATCAAAGAAGAAAATGCCGAACTTCGAAAGCGTTTTGCACCGCTTCGCGAAAAATTATTCGCAGAGCGTGAAAAGCGAATAAAACCTTTTCGCGATGAAAAGATATTAACGGCATGGAACGGGTTAATGTTAGCGGCTTTTGCCGAAGCTGCGAGAGTTTTGCGAAGCGATGAATACTTGGCTATTGCAAAAAAGAACGCGGACTTTTTGCTTGAGAATTTGACGGTGGATTCGGGCGATAGTATTCGTTTGCTCCGCACATGGAAAGGCGGCAAAGCGAAGCTCAACGGCTATCTCGAAGACTATGCGAATCTTGCCGATGGTTTGATCGAGCTTTACCAGGCGTGCGGTGACGAGAAATATTTGGCGGCGGCAAAGGCTCTGGCGGAAACGATGATCACGGAGTTTTGGGACGTCGAGAACGGCGGTTTCTATTTTACATCGAACGATCATGAAGAACTGTTGGTCCGCAATAAGGATTATTATGACAACGCGACGCCATCGGGAAATTCTGTCGCGGCTGATGTTCTGCAAAAGCTTGCGAAATTTTATGGCGACGAAAGATCTGAACGTTTTGCAGTAACCGTTCAGCGTCTCTCTGCGGCTCAGATCAAGCGGCATCCACAAGGATTCGGCCGCATACTTTCATCGATCGAATTTCATTTGAGTACGGTAAAAGAGATCGTCATTGTCGGCAAAAAAGGAAATGAGCTCGAAGAAGTTTTGTCGAAAACCTATTTGCCGAATTCGATCATTATGCGTTCGAGCGATCCAAGTTCTTCAGATCTTACGGCTTTCGAGGGACGTGAAATGATCGATGGAAAAGCGGCAGCCTATGTTTGCGAAAATTTTGTATGCGGGCTTCCGGTGACAAATGCGGAAGATCTAAAGAAAGCGATCCACTAAATAGATTTGAAAGAATAAAAAAACGCACGGCCCTAAGGCTATGCGTTTTTTTTATTTCTAACGAAAAGTAAAATTAATTACTTCTTGTCGTCGACTTTGTTTACTGCATCTTTAACAGCATCTTTGCCGGCTTCTTTAACTGTGTTAGCAGCTTCTTTACCAGCTTCTTTAACTGTGTTAGCAGCATCTTTACCAGCTTCTTTAACTGCATTAACAGCGTTCGAAGTGTTCGATGCGTTCGAGTTTTCCATGTTCGAATTCATGGTGTTTGAATTCATCGTGTTCGAATTCATGGTGTTCGTGTTTTTGTTTGCATTTGCGGTGTTGTTAGCCGGAGCTGCATCGCCGCAAGCCATTCCAAGTGCACCGAATGCAACTAATGCTGATAGTGCTATAACTTTTTTCATTTAAATTAATTCTCCTGTCTTCTTCAAAGATTAACGTTTAACGTATTTTTACTTTCTAACTGTTTTTTACACAGTCTTGTTCCAAACACAATATGTCTTGAACATTGGACAATATAAAGTTCTGGCCAGCGATAGTCAACCCAAAAATTGGTAAAAAAATGGTTATTTGAAGAATTTTTGTCTTTTTAACCACTTTCAAGCCGTATTTGGGCTAAACTTCGCTAATTGTCGAGGTAATAATAAATCTTGACGAAAGTAATGGCAAACCTGTATCTTCGTTATTGGCAGAGTTTTTACCCGCCTCGTTCCTACATACCCGATAATAGATCATAAAAAAGCATGACAGAGCGCGAAGTTTCCAAACCTGTAAGCAGCATCACGATCAACCCTGTTCGCAGCCGGATCGTCAGCGGGATTGCCGGAATTGCCGCGATCGCTGTAACGACACTCGTTGGATTATCCGGTTTATCAATGGGCGAAAAGATCGCGTTCTGTTTTGGCATTGCAATCTCATTTCTTGGTGTTCTATTTTCAGGCCGGTTCGATCAGGCAGTCTCGGATGTGGTGGCCGAAGCAACAGTATCAGATCAGGAAACGCCCGACACCGATGATCGCTTTGCCGCGCTCGATGAAGCGAATAGATTTTTTGGTTCGACTCTTCAGCCGCCGGATATGTTTCGTTTGGTTGCCAGTCGGATACGCGAGATCGTTGATCATTCGACGACGGTTCTTTATTTCCGCGACGAATCCGGCCGCGATCTAAAGATCGCGCAGGCCGAAGGGCCGAACAGTGAATTGTTCCGGCGTATCAATATCGAGATCTCAGCCGGTTTGGCGGTAACGGCTTTGCTGAATCAAACAGTTGAGTCGGAACGCCGCATGATTTCCGACCGATCGGTCTTTAGCGTCGAACAGCTTTCGGGTTTTGCATCATCTGCGGCGATACCGCTTTTTGAGAATGGAAATGTTTTTGGCGTGCTTCAATTATTTATGAACCGCGAAACCAAGTTTGACGAAGAGTTGGTTGAACTTTTAGCGGCAGTCGGTGATCGGGTCGCACCGCTTTTCTTAGGTTCTTTCGCATTTGAAAAAACTCTTTCAAATGCGCTGACCGACAAACTGACGAGTCTGCCTAACGAACGTGCGTTTCACATGGTGCTCGAAAATCAGTTGGCCGAATCGCAACGCTATATGGACGAGCGTCCGCTGTCGATTGCATCGATCGATCTGAAAGGTTTTACCGAACTGAACGAAAGATACGGCCACGCGACCGGCGACCGAGTTCTCGCTTTCGTCGCGGAAGAGATCACATTAGAGCTGCGAAAAATGGATTTTCTTGCCCGGGCGATCAATGATGAATTTCTCCTGATCTTTCCGACCGCCAACGAAGAGATGACAAAAGAAATTCTTGATCGCATCGACCGCCGATTTGCCGACTTGAAATTTGATCTCTCGGACGATGAAAATCTGATCATCGAACTGAACCACGGCTGGGCGACTTTCTGGAAAGACGGCGAAACCGGCCAGGAACTGCTCAGAAGTGCACAGCTTCGCAAACAGCAAACCAAAGCAATGCTTCCAAATAAGGTTCTTCTTTTTCCAAAAGAATACGTTAATTAATAGGGACGAGGTATCAGGGGTGAGGGATCAGGGTAACTATTTCCTGCTTGTCCCTGATCCCTTGTCTCTCGTCCCTTGTGTCTGGTAAATTCGAACAATGGCAAAGATCACATTTCTTGGCGGCGTCGGATCGGTTACGGGCTCAAAATATTTACTCGAACATAATGGAAAAAAAGTCCTCGTTGATTGCGGAATGTTTCAGGGCTTGAGGGAGCTCCGCGAACGCAACTGGGCAGATCTGCAATTCGATCCGGCTGATCTTGACGCGATCATTATCACGCATGCGGACATCGATCACACCGGATTCTTACCGCGTGTCGTAAAGCTTGGCTATAACGGCCCTGTTTTTACATCGCGAGCAACCGCCGATCTGATGAAGATACTTTTGCCTGATTCGGCGAGATTGCAGGAAGAAGAAGCTGATTATAGAAACCGTCACAATCTAACGCGACATTCGCCTGCTTTGCCGCTTTACGACGAAGATGACGCAACGAAAACGTTGTCACTGATCCAAACCGTTTCGAACGGCGGTGAGGCCATCGAGATCTGTCCGGGTTTCAAAGCGAGCTTTATGGTCGCCGGACACATAATCGGTGCGAGTTTGGTATTAATGGAGATCGAAGGTGCGAAGGCAGATGGAGATACACTGCGGTTTCTTTTCTCCGGCGATCTTGGACATTATGATCAGCCGATCGTAAAAGATCCCGCACCGCCGCCGGGTTGCGATTATCTGATGGTCGAATCGACCTACGGCAATCGGCTGCACGGCAATGAATCTTCTGAGGATCAAATGGCTCGGATCATCAATGAAGCGGTGAAACGAAATGCGCCCGTTCTCATACCGGCTTTTGCCGTCGGCAGAACGCAAGAAGTTTTGTATCTCATCCGCGAACTTGAAGAAGCAAAAGCGTATTCCGGTTTTGCCGGTGATCGTCGATTCACCGATGGCCGCGAAAGCGACCGAAGTTTACCGCCGCTGGAACGACGAGCACGACGAAGAATACGCCGCCATCAAATCGCGTCATGGCTTTCCGCTGAAAACCGGTTCGATGAAAACGACGACTTCGCGGGACGAATCGAAAAAGGTCAATGATATGAAAGGCGTTCGGATCATCATTTCTGCTTCGGGAATGATCTCGGGCGGACGCGTAATGCACCACGCGATGCGCGTTTTGCCGAACGAGAACGCGACGGTGGTTTTTGTCGGCTATCAGGCAGCGGGGACGATCGGCCGCCGCGTGCAGGACGGCGAAAAAGAGGTCCGCATAATGAAGAATTGGATACCCGTTCGCTGCCATATCGAACGCGTCGAAGGTTTTTCAGCACACGCGGATTGGAAAGCGGTTCTGAAATGGCTCGAAGGTCTGCCATCAACACCGATAAAAGTTTTTACAACGCATGGCGAACCTGACGCCGCCGAAGCAATGGCACAACACATCCGTGAACGCTTCGGCTGGGACGTTGTCGTTCCGCAATATGAACAAACTGTGGAACTCTAATATGAAAGCTATATCGTGCGCATTGTTTGTAGTAGCCCTATTACCTCTCGGAATTTTGGCACAGAATAAAACTGTGAAGATTTCTGACTTGGATTGGTTCGCCGGCTGTTGGGAGATCAATATTCCGGAACGGCAGATGACAATTTCCGAAATGTGGACGAAACCGTCTGGCGGAACTCTGATCGGTGTTGGGCGAACGGTTGTTAACAATAAAACTGTTTCGTATGAATATTTGCGTATCGTGGAAGGAAATGAAGGCATCGACTACATCGCTAAGCCTTCGTCAAATTCGGGCGAAACGCCTTTTCGTCTGAAAAATTCTACTGCTAAAGAAGTCGTTTTCGAGAACCTGGCGAATGATTTTCCGCAGCGTGTTATCTATCGCCGCGAAAAGGCTGGTTCGATCTCTGCTCGGATCGAAGGAAGCGTGGATGGCAAGGCAAAACCTATCGATTTCCCGTTCCTCCGTGTGAAGTGTAATTAGAGCTTGAGAGCTTGCGATCCGGCCGTGAGTGCGATCGCGTCTTCGGCGGCGGCGGTGATCCGATCGGGGATCCCTGCCGCCGATAATTCGTGTCGAATCTCGTAACAGACCTGAGCCGAGACTAATGCCGAGATCGCTCCGACTGCAGCACCGGTGAAAGCTTCGTCATTTCCAGCCTTGAAGATCGCGGCTCCGCAGACCGCGCCGGAGATAGCTCGTGCCGCCAATGGTGCGATGTCCGTTCTGTTTCCAATAAAACTGAATTTGTCAGCAATTAATTCCCCGGCCGCCGCAACTTTTATCAAGGTCTGCAAATTATCACCTGCAATAAACCCAAGGGCCGAATCATCCAGCTCTTCGGACCTATTTTGTGAAAAGTGCCGCCCGACGATCGCGGGAGCCGCGAAGGTTCGCATTCCGGCGACAATGCCGAGAAGAATTGCTTTGACATAGAGATTTGCCATACGAATAGTATAGCAGTAGTCAGTAGTTGGTAGTCAGTAGTTAGTCGTCAGGTTTCCAAATTCAGATTTCAGATTTCATATTTCATATTTCAGGACAATAGATATGGAGAAACCGACCACCGATCACTAAATTCACTCATACCGCAAACATTCGATCGGATCCAGTTTTGAGGCTTTTCGCGCAGGTAATACGCCGAAGATGAGACCGACTGCAACAGAAACGGTTAAGCCTGAGATAACTGCCCACAGCGGTATCGAAGCCGGGAGTGAAGGTATCAGAAGTAATATCAAATTGCTGATACAGATCGCCAGGACAACACCGATTATTCCGCCGAAAAATGTGAGCGTCATTGCTTCCAGCAGAAACTGAAGTACGATCGCGCCTTTTGTTGCGCCGATGGCTTTGCGGATGCCGATCTCTTTTGTGCGTTCGGTAACGGAAACAAGCATGATGTTCATCACGCCGATGCCGCCGACAAGAAGGCCGAGACTTGATATGGCGATCGCGATCAAGCCGACCATAGCCGTGACCGAATCGAACTGTTTCACAAAATCGCCGGCAGATTTGATGTCGAAATCGTTCGGCTCACCAAATTTTACGCCGCGACGCTGGCGCAAAATTCCTTCGGCGTCTTCGAGAGCTTCGTTGACTCGGTCTCGTTTAGCCTTGATTATCTGAAGCAGATATTCCCGCTGCGGTGCTACCTTGCGTGCAGTTCGATAAGGTAAAAGAACTTTCCTGTCCTCTTCATTCTCGCCGAAAAGAGCGGCTTTGCGTTTTGCGATGACGCCAATTATCTCCCAGATCGCGCCGTTCATCCGAACGTGTTTGCCGACGTTTCCGTAAGGCTCGTCGGGAAACAAAGCTTCGGCGCAGTTCACGCCAATGACGATCACATTTCGCCGATTCTGATTGTCCGCTTCGCTGATGAACCTGCCTTCGAGCAACACGAGGTTTGCAATATCTGCATAATTTGGTGAAACACCGTCAGTTTGTGCACGTCGGTAATTCTTGCCCTCGTAAATGATATTGTCGTCAAAACTTTCGGCACCGAAATTTCCGATACCCGGAGCGACCAACGCAATATCATCGATCGCGGCTGATTGGGCCATGATCGCCTCGGCGTCGTCGACCGTTAACGGTTTACGATTCCTTTCGTCGCGGCTATTGCCGCCAAAACCTGTCGTGAGATGAAAAGCGTAGATATTGTTCGTTCCGTAATCTTCGACGATCGAAACAATGCTTTGCCGCATTCCTGTCAGGATCGATGCGACTACGATCGCCGTCGTCACGCCGACAACAATTCCCAAAACCGTCAGTACACTGCGGAATTTATTCGACCGGATACTGTCGAGTGCCATTCTTAATACTTCTATTGGCAAAGATGTGTACGTCGTCATATAAATTAGCTTTGAGTCAATGCAATGATCGGATCGAGCCGAGCCGCTTTCCAAGCCGGATAAAGTCCGGCGATAACGCCTATCACGCTTGACACACCGACCGACATTATTATGTATCCGGGTGTGATCGTCATCGTAATTCCGGCGAGGAACGTGATCAATGTCGTCACGGATGCGGCGAGCAGTAATCCTAAAATACCGCCGACGCAGCAGAGCAGTGCCGATTCGATAAGGAACTGAACCAATATCTGTTTTCGCGTCGCACCGAGAGCCTTTCGCAATCCGACCTCGAATGTTCGTTCGGTGACAGAAACGAGCATAATGTTCATCACGACAATGCCGCCGACGATCAACGTGATCAGTGTTATGGGAATAACGACGCCGGCGATAGCCGCGGTAAACTGATCGATCTGATTGCCTAGATCTTTTGTATTGACCAAACCGAACGTGTCTTCATCGCTGCCGATAAGCTTGCGGCGGTTGCGGAGAAGTTCTCGAGCCTCTTCGATCGCAGCTTCAAAGTTGTCGGGCGAGGTGGATTTTCCGTGAATTTGGATGCCGTCGCTGCGGCTGAACAGCATTTGCTCCATACTGATCGGCATATAGATATTGCGGTCGAGCGAATCGCCGAACATCGAACCGCGTTTTTCTTCGAGCCCGATGATCTCAAAAGGGATCCCTTCGATGCGTATCGATTTGCCGATCGGATCTGTATAAGGAAAGAATTTATCTTTTACGTCATACCCAATAACGCAAACCCGCGCCGAACGCTCTACCTCGCTGTCGGAAATGAACCTGCCGGATTCGATATCTTTTTCTTCGATCTCGATCATATTCGCTGTCACACCTAAAATGCGGGTCGAAGGCATTTCGATGCCGTTTTCTTTTAGATCAGAATTAGCATTTTGCTGAGCGCCGATCTCAGAACAATTTTTGCAGTTGGCTTTTATATATTCGTATTCTTCGAACGTGACCTTCTTGTTGTTTCGATTTCGGTGCTCATATTCTTCATCCGTCATTTGGCCGGAAAACGCCATTCGGGCAACCATAAAATGATTAACGCCAAGAACTTTTGAAACGGTTTCTGTTACGTAAGAATTCAATCCGCTGATCGATGCTCCGACCACAACGACCGACGCAACACCGATAATTATTCCGATAAGAGTTAAAAATGCACGAAGTTTGTGTTCGAGGATGGATCCGAATGCAATACCAAATGCGTCGTAATAAAAGGAATAAAGCTGCCTCATAAAAACTTACGTAAAACCGATCAAAAACCTTAGAAAGGAGCAGAGTCAAAATCTCAAACGATTCCCAGTGATAAAAAGTTCGCTAAAAAGTTCGATCGTCTGCATTGCGAAGCATTTCCATCGGCGTGTTATACTTACAAATTGAATTTTGGTCGAACAAATAATTGAACGGGAGAAATATTTTGAGCGTTTTAGTTGATAAAAATACACGTCTTATCGTGCAGGGAATTACCGGCAAAGAAGGCACTTTTCATACATTGCAGATGGTTGAATACGGCACGAATGTCGTTGGCGGTGTCACGCCCGGAAAGGGCGGAACCATTCACGAAGGCATTCCGGTTTTCAACACGGTCGCCGAAGCGGTAAAAGAAACCAACGCGAATGCTTCGGTTATTTATGTGCCGCCGCCATTCGCCGCAGATGCGATCATGGAAGCCGCCGCAGCGGGTTTGCCGCTGGTCGTCTGCATTACGGAAGGAATTCCGGTCGCGGATATGGTCAAAGTAAATGAATATCTTCAGCGATAAAGACACAGTACTTATCGGCCCCAATTGTCCGGGAGTTATCTCGCCCGGCAAATGCAAAATAGGAATTATGCCCGGCCATATTCATAAAGAAGGCCGCATCGGTGTCGTTTCGCGTTCGGGAACGTTGACCTATGAAGCGGTCGGCCAGTTGACGGCTCTTGGTTTGGGCCAATCTTCGGCGATCGGAATCGGTGGCGACCCGATAATCGGCACTACTCACACAGATGCGCTGAAAATGTTTCAGGCAGATGACGAAACCGACGCGATCATAATGATCGGCGAGATCGGCGGAACAGCCGAAGAAGAAGCCGCGGCTTACGCCAAAGATAACGTTACAAAACCTATCGTTGCGTTCATCGCCGGCCAAACCGCACCTCCGGGACGCCGCATGGGCCACGCCGGAGCGATAATTTCGGGCGGAAAAGGAACCGCCGCCGACAAAATGAAAGCTCTCACCGCCGCCGGCATACGCGTAGTAGAATCCCCCGCCGACATCGGTCAGGCCATAGTAGAGGTCCTAGCCTCAAAAGCTGCCGCTTGATCTGATCAAGGTCAAGTCGCCTTGTTGGGAACTTTATGTGTTAGTAAGATTCAGATATATTTGCCACGAACTCACAAAGGAGCAAACGATCATGACGAGCACTTCGAAACTAAGACGTCATCTTCTGATCATCGCAAGTTTTCTATTTGTCTGTTTACTTAGTGTTCAGGCATCTTCTCAGTGCGGTGTCTACTTTACGCGCGCGGCGACGTGGGCGATTCCGGAAACGGGGGTCTATTTGGATCAGGCCGTTGATATGACGGGTGACGGGCTGCCGGATCTCATAGTCTCTGTGAAGCCCGACCAGGGTTCTTTTTCACGCGCCAGATTCATGATCCTTCCCAACCTCGGCAACGGCGAGTTCGGGCCGCCGTGGGCAACTATAGAACCGCCGGTGGGCACGGTCTTCAACAGCAGCTTTGCGGTGGTGAATGTCAACAACGACGGCCGACCCGATCTGTTGATCATGCTCGGCAGTTCCAGCCTGCCGGGTTCGTTCACGACCCTTACCAATAACGGCGACGGCACCTTTACCCAGCGCGCGACGAACTCACTCGGGACCTCGACACGCCTGCCCGACATTAATAATGACGGCTTCGGAGACTACCTTTCTCAAAGTAGCGGCGGAGGACAGTTTCGATATAACCTCGGCAACGGCGATGGCACTTTCGGCCCCACGGTCGTCGCCTTGAATCACGGCGGCATCCCGTCGACAGGCGATTTCAATGGAGACGGTTTGGTCGATTTTATAGATTTCAACCACCTTCACCTGAACAACGGCGACATGACCTGGGGCACGACGGATATCAGTGCGCTGATGGCAGATGAAGTTATATGGGGTTTTGCCGATTTTAATGTCGACGGCAAGCTCGACGTTCTGACGGCGAGGACCTCGGGTCAGCTTAGCTTCGGCATTCTTACCAGCACCGGCACCACGTTCGTTCGGGTCAACCATCCCGTTTCCGCCGATCAATCATGGATCGGTTATCCTTCGATCGGCAATTGGGGCGGCGACGCTGCGCCGGATATCGTTTTCCAGCCGCGCTATCAGAGCAAGAAGGCGATCTTGATAAATGACGGAGCCGGAAATTTCACCCAGCAGATATACAACGACCGGATCGACATAACGACCGGGCAGAGATCGGTAATGGCCGATTTTGACAATGACGGTAAGACCGATCGCATTCTCGCGAGTAGCGATATCACTAATTCGCGTATTATGCTCAAGGACGTCACAAGTTTCACATTAGAACGCCAGGTTTGCGATCAACCCGGCGAGACGCGGATCGTGGATTATGACCGCTCTAATACGACTGACTTCAGCTATTGGAATCCGTTGACCGGCGATTGGTCGCGGCGGACGCTTGCGACCCAGGAGGGCCCGCCGATGTCTACCGAGACCGTCAACTGGGGCCTCGGAAGTCACGGCGACATTCCCACGCCGGGTGATTTTGACGGTGACGGCGTAACCGACCGAGCGGTTTACCGCGACAGCACCGGCCAGTGGTATATCCGCCGCAGTTCTGATCTGGCGTGGTTCGTGATCAAGTTCGGCCTGCCCGGCGACAAACCGGTAGCGGCGGATTATGACGGTGATACGATCACGGATGTTGCCGTGTGGCGGCCCTCGGACGGGATCTGGTACGTCTGGCTGATGGGGCCACAGCAATTCATGGCTGCTCAATTTGGGTCCAATGGTGACATACCGACTCCGGCTGATTTTGATGGCGATCTAAAAACAGACTTTGCGGTGTTTCGTCCTTCGACCGGCGTTTGGTATTACTTCAAAAGCACCGATGCGAATTTTGCGGTGATCGCATGGGGTGTCGAAACGGACAAGCCGATACCTGGCGACTTTGATGGCGATGGCAGAGCAGACATTGCAGTCTTTCGCGAATCGGACAGGGTAGCCTACATTTTGCGAAGCTCAAACTTTGTTCCTGCTTATTTCCAGTTTGGCACTGCCGGCGACATATTGCAGGTGGGTGATTATGACGGCGATTATGTTTCCGATCTTGGTGTTTACCGTCCTTCAACCGGAGGATGGTGGACAAGCACGTTCCCGTTCGGCGCCTTTGGAACTTTCGGGGACGAGGGCGTAGTTCCAACATCATCTCTTCTCTACGCTGAATAGTGCAGGAAGGCGCGATAATTTCAGGCGGAAAAGGAACCGCAGCCGACAAAATGAAAGCCCTGGAAGAAGCAGGAATAAAAGTTGTCGAATCACCAGCAGATATCGGAGCCGCGATCGTAGAGCTGCTAGGAACCGGAGCTTCGGCGTAGGGAAAGAATCTTAAACTGGCGGTCATTCTCCATCGGCACCTCGACAAACGATAGCTTTGATCGAACTGCCGAATTCATGTCAGAACCGGGGGCGATAGCGAATGGGTGATTATGTCGGTCCGCGGAGCTGACTAACGTTAATAGCCCGGCGATTTATCGCCGGGAAAGGTCATAAAATTCGAGGTCCCATCGGGAAGAGTGCATCTTTTTCATTCGTCCCGATGGGATTTATTTATTCATGTGCTCGAACTGAGAAATGTTATGAAAAGACTGACAGTGATTACGCTACCTTCCGCTTGCCGGAATTGAGACGCTTCCGTTCGTTGAACTCTGCCGCAATTTTTAATATCTCGCTGGAAATATCATCATCAAATGATGGCGGAAATTTTAGAACGATGTTTTCAGTGAATCTACCTTCCACTATAGCTTTGCTATCCCCCTGTTCCAACGCTGCGGCACGTTCTATCCGACGTTTCTCGATTGTTTGCTTAAGTTTGTCGCGAAATATAGCCACGTCGATGACAGTTCCAGAATCCTCACCGTTGATTTTGACATGACCCACATTATCAACTTCAACGGATATATCGTAATCTGTGTGGATCGCTCTGTTTTCGACGAAGCAAAAAACACCGATTCCGATCAAAAATAAAAGACTTGCGGAGCTAAAACCTATAATAAATTTTTTCATAACACTTATATCGTCCTTCGAGTTGCATCCACGCGGGTCGTGAATCGTTCCTCGAACAACTCCAAAACGACAAAACCTAACTCCCTTCCTTACGAAGGAGGGGTGGCAGCCGCTTCGGCTGACGGAGTGGTTCTCTCAGTTTGCCAGCCAAAGTTACTTCGAATAAAAGCGATCACCCATTCAGGATCTTCAAACATTCTTTTATTCTCGAACCTTATGACACGTATGCCGTGAGACTCGGCACATTCACGTTTTGAACGGTCGTTCAGACCCGCATGGTGGACGAAATGGCCTTGACCATCCAGTTCGACCGCGAGCTTTTCCGACGGGCAATAAAAATCAAAGATGTAATTGCCAATACTGTGCTGCCGCCTAAATTTTCGCCCGTCAAGCCCGGAACCTTTAACCAAATTCCAGAATGCGGCCTCGGCCGGTGTCATATTCTTGCGGAGATTGTCTCTGTACTCCGCCATGGCGGGCAATGTGTGAAAATCCGTTTTGCTTCTTTTGAATTTCATCTTCTGAAATAGAGAACCACCCCGGCCTAAAGGCCACCCTTCCTTCGTAAGGAGGGGAGCTTTATGACCGCATCGCCGTCAATATTTCGTCCACGACCTTTTTCGCGTCGCCGAAGAGCATGAGCGTATTTTCTTTGTAGAAGAGCGGGTTATCTACGCCGGCGTAGCCGCTGGACATGCCGCGTTTCATTACAATAACGTCACGGGCTTCCCAAACATGCAGAACGGGCATGCCCGCGATCGGTGAACCGGGATCGTCCATCGCGGATGGATTTACGATGTCATTCGCTCCGATCACCCAAGCGACATCGGTGCCTTTAAATTCGTTGTTGATCTCGTCCATTTCAAAGACGATGTCGTAAGGAATATTCGCTTCGGCAAGCAGGACGTTCATATGACCGGGAAGGCGTCCGGCGACGGGATGGATAGCGAATTTAACCTCGGCACCTCCGTCTTTGAGGATCTTTACGACCTCGGCAAGCGAATGCTGAGCCTGTGCAACCGCGAGTCCATAACCCGGAATGATGATGATCTTGCGTGCTTCGCGAAGCAATTCGGCGGCAGGAGCTGCTTCGATAGAATGAACTTCGCCGTGCGGCGTTTCGGCTGTCGATGAAGAACTGCCGCTTTCGGTGCCGAATCCGCCAAGCATTACGCTAACGAACGAACGATTCATCCCGCGGCACATAATATAACTTAGGATCGCACCGCTTGATCCGACGAGAGCTCCGGTGATGATGAGCAGATCGTTGCCGAGCATAAAACCGGCCGCCGCGGCTGCCCAACCTGAATAGCTGTTGAGCATCGAAACAACCACCGGCATATCTGCACCGCCGATCGCCATCACGAAATGAAGTCCGAGCACGAATGTAACGATCGTCGCGGCAATAAGGTAAGTTTGGCCCGAAACGCCCGGCGCCATCGCGAACAAAACGCCGAGAACTATCGTCGCCGCGAGCATCGCGAGATTTATAAGATGACGGCCGGGAAGCAGCAGAGGTTTGCCCGAAAGAGTTCCTTGGAGTTTCGCGAAAGCGATGACCGAGCCGGTAAAAGTTACGGCGCCGATGCATACGCCGATAAAGATCTCGACCAAGTGAATGCCGATCTCGTTCGCCGGAATTTGCGTATCGCCCAAATACGTCGCAAATCCGACCAGAACCGCCGCAAGCCCGACAAAGCTATGCAGGATCGCGACAAGCTGTGGCATCGCGGTCATCTGCACACGCGACGCGAGTATCGCACCGATGATCAAACCCGGAACCAAAGCCGCCGCCAAAACCGGCAATCCTTCGTATTTGATCCCGAAAGCCGTCGCCGCAAGCGCGATAAGCATCCCGATGATCCCATACCAATTCCCGCACCCGCGCGGTTTCCTGCTTGGCCAATCCGCCAAGACTCAAAATAAACAAAGCACTCGCGGCGATGTATGCGATTGTGATCAGGCTTGTTTTCATTACTTAGATCAGGAAAGGGCCAGAAAAGAAGCAAATTCGTCGTTGATAAATTGTGTAACCGATCCGATCTCGCGGAGGATAAGTTCCTCAACCTCTCTGGTTGAACAATTGCCAAGGCGGATCCAAATCACTTTCGGAGGAAAGCCGAATAACAGGCTTCTATCGTGCATATCTGAATCCTTAGAAACAATTACAAGACCATTTTCAACGGCGTACTTCCATACTTCAGGGTCATTCGAGGCTTTCAACCCAACATTACGAACATGAGTAGAATTAGGAAAATGATCGGCTAATAGCTCTGCTAATCTATGCGACAAATTTTCGTCAAAAAGAAGCCTCATGCAGCTTTCGGGATCTCCATCAAACGTCGTTCGCGATCAGCCGCGAATGCGATCGATGCTTTCAGATCTTCTTTCGTCAGGTCGGGGAAATCACTTAGAATTTCTTCTTCGGTCATATCCGACGCCAAATATTCAAGCACCTCATAAACCGTAATTCTCAGCCCGCGGATACAAGGCTTTCCGCCGCGCTTGTTAGGCTCTATTGTTATGTAGTCTTTGTAATTCATATTCGAAAGTATATTACTCGCTCAGTGAAATTCCTATCCCTAAATGTCCGCAGTGCGTGAAAACAAATACGACATAGTTTTTTCATTCGTCCCGATGGGACTTCACTTTGCTCACCCAGCGATAAATATCGCTGGGCTATTAACTGTTGTCCCTATGGGACGGAGGAATTGGAGTGATAGTCCGTTCGTTCTGAAAGCAAATTTATTTAGAGTTTGCCATTTCGTCGATCCTGCGAGCCTGTTTTCTAGTGCCATCAACCGCAATAGTAATCCCAATTATTCTGTCTAAGAGAGTTCCAGTCATTGAATCTGCTTTATTTTTAGCGAGATCAGCGATGTCGTGTCGGCCTTTTAGTCGGCTTGAATTTCTTTCAAGTGCCCATATTATATCTTGTTGAATTTGCTCGTCGTTTGTTTCTTCTAATTTAGAAGCTAGGAAATCGATATCTTTTTCTTCCAAAACGAGTTCATCGACAAGATAACCACTGTAAGCAATACTGTCATCATCGCAAGAGGCATCATTATCAACTTTTGTGAACAAACTAAATCGCTTCTCAATTGGAATTGATCTGTAAATCTCACGTCTTTCTTTCATACCATGACTGCAGAAATCTTTCACCTCTTGCGTTCCAGAGCGACAACCTAAGAAAAAGACGACCATTCCAAATGCAAAAATACGTACACCCATATCTACTTCCTAAACATCGCCAACATTCTATTTGTTACTAAAAATCCGCCGGAGATGTTTATTGCGGCGATGAATACGGCGATGGCTCCTAGAATGGTTGTGGTGTTGAATGTTCCAGACAATTGGAGCATTCCGCCGACTAGGATTATGCCGCTGATGGCGTTCGTGACGCTCATCAAAGGCGTGTGCAGAGCCGGTTTGACGCTCCAGACGAGCTGCCAGCCGACGAAGCATGCGAGCATGAACACCGTAAAATGGGAAAGCTTTGCTTCCGGTGCGACGAGGCCGAGGCCGAATAGTGCAAGACCGATAACAACGAGCACGATAGGATTGATACCGCCGGCCGAACCGTTCGCAGCTTGTTCGTGCGAAACGGAAACTTCGGCTTTTGATGCAACGCTTCGTGTCGGCACGCCGGGTTCGGGCGGAGCCGGTGGTGTTGGCGGCGGCCACATCATTTTACCGTCGTGCAGAATGATCGCACCGCGAACAACCGCGTCATCAAGATCGACGTGAAGCTTGGCATCCGGTCCGGCTAATTCCTCGAGCAAGGCAGTGACGGTCGAGCCGTAAAGCTGGCTGGACATACTCGCCATACGCGACGGCAGATCGGTATAGCCGATGATCGTCACGCCCTTATGGTGAACAATCTTGCCCGGCTGTGTCAGCGAACAATTGCCGCCTTGCTCGGCCGCCAGATCGACGATGACCGAGCCCGGAGCCATTGATTCGACCATGCCTTGTGTGATGAGTTTTGGTGCAGGTTTGCCGGGAATTAAGGCGGTCGTGATTATGATATCGACCTTCATCGCCTGCTGCCGCGAATAGAGCCATTTCGGCGTTTAGAAAGCTGTCGGACATTTCCTTTGCGTAGCCGCCCTTGCCTTCGCCTTCTTCCTGAACGTTCAGTTCGAGAAATTCTGCACCCATGCTGGCGACCTGATCTTTGGTCGCCGAACGCGGATCGAATGCACGCACGATCGCACCCAAACTCCTCGCTGCTCCGATCGCCGAAAGACCCGCGACGCCTGCACCGATGACAAGTATTTTTGCCGGATCGATCCGTCCTGCGGCGGTGATCTGGCCCGCAAAGAAACGCGGAAAATGATTTGCCGCTTCGATAACGGCGCGGTAACCGGCGATATTCGCCATCGCAGAAAGCGTGTCCATTTTTTCCGCACGTGTGATTCGCGGCACGCTGTCCATCGCAAAAACGGTCGCCTTTCGTTTTGCCAGCCGGTCGAGCAATTCGCGGTTTTCCGCCGGCCAAATGAATCCGACGAGCCAGCCGCTTTCGCGCATCAGATCGGCTTCATGTTTGCCGAGAGCTTTGTTTTCTTCGGGCGGACGCACTTTCATCACAACGTCGCTTTCCGCCCAGAGCTTTTTCGTGTCGGCGATTATCTCGGCACCGGCTTCTTGAAATTCGGCGTCGCTGCAATTGATCGCATCGCCCGCACCGGATTCGATCAGCACCTCGAAACCAAGCTTTTTCAAACGCAAAACCACCTGCGGAGTCGCCGCCACACGCTTCTCGCCCGAGTGAATCTCTTTGGGTATACCGATCTTTGTCATATTATATTTGGAATGCAGAAAACGAAGTGAAACTCGATGTCCAAATTGTAAGGTGGAAACGAAACAAGGTCAAATAATTGGAAATAGAAGAAATAAATGAGATCGCCGACTCGTGGATCGCGGCACAGAATTTTGAAGGCGGAGCCTCAAAGAGTCCGGACTGGTGGGCGGTGGAAAAGGAGATGGAATGGGAGTTCGATGATCCCGAAACTTTGTGGAGGTTCATTCAGATCGTCAATTCCCGAGAAAATACACCAAAGGTCGTAGCAATACTCGCGGCAGGGCCGGTCGAAAATTTAATTGCATACCATGGCGAGGAATACATCGATAGAATAGTTGAATTCGCGCGAAAAGACCCAAAATTCAATTACGTCCTCGGCGGTGTCTGGAAGTCAGGAACAAAAGAGGTTTGGGAGAAAATTCTTGAGATTAGGGATCGTGTTTGGTAGTAAGCTAATATACACTCCGAACTTTTTATGAATTTAAATTTTCAGACCATGTTTACGATCTCACCGATGTGATCCCGAATGGTTTTCAGAACAATTGAAGATGCATCATCGCCGGTAATTAGGTAGTCCGCGGCGATTTCGAAGATACATCGAACTAACGGAAATAGTTGTCGATTTGGGTCGTCGGCTTAGGCTTGATTAGTTGTGTGGATCTTCATCTCCGATTTTTTCGGTATAGATTAATGTCAGAAAACGAAGAACTTTCGGTTCGGAAATTTATTTTGTCAGAAATTTAGGTCGTCTGATGACCGCTGATATTCGTGAAGAAGTTCTTTTGAGTAAAAAATCTCTATGGTTGGATCTGCGAGAATGTTATAAACAATACGTCTTGATCTTCGGATTGATCGAAGCACTTATGTACCAATTCGTGTCAGAATGACCTTAGCGACTCTTATGTTTGCCATAGCGAACGGCTTCGAATTTCAATTCATTATTTCTTCATCAGACATTTCAACATCGGGTAATTCAGCGTTAAACAGTCCCACCGTTCCGCAAAAGTTTCTTCTCAATTCGCTCAGCGATCTCGATGGCTTCGTCGAGACTGTTGAAAATTAAGCCTTAAATAGATTCAGATGTCCTAGGTATGCTTCTGGCATCTTTTCGATGTGAGTTCGGTATTCACGTTCCATATCTAGTATATTACATTGATTTCGCTAATTTTTCTAGATTTTTAACAAACGTTTGGCTACACGAAGAATCTCATACTATTTGTCTCGAACGAGTCTCCATGAAATATTCGCATTGATCGGATAGCGGGCAGATCTCGCATTTTGGATTGCGGGCGATGCAGATCTGGCGGCCGTGGAAGATAAGCCAGTGCGAGAACATTATCCAATCTTTTTTCGGGACGAGTTTTTCCAGTGCGGATTCGATCTTTTCGGGCGTCTTTTCATCGGTTAGGCCGAGGCGCTGCGACAGACGCGAAACATGTGTGTCGACGACGATGCCCGATGTCAATGCCGAAAGCGTTGCCCATCACGACATTTGCGGTTTTCGTGCGACTCCGGGAAGCGTTAAAAGTTCTTCCATCGTTTGCGGAACTTCGCCGCCGTAAACTTCTAATATCCTTTCGCTGGTGGCTTTGATGTTTTTCGCCTTGTTGCGGAAAAAACCGGTTGAGCGAATGTCTTGCTCCAACTCTTCCTGCGAAGCTTCGGCGAAATCCTTCGGCCCGCGATACTTCCGAAAAAGATCGGCCGTCACGATATTCACTCGAACATCGGTGCATTGAGCAGAAAGTATCGTCGCGATCAAAAGCTCGAAGGCATTTGTGTGTTCCAACGCGCAATGAGCATCGGGATACGTCTTTTTCAAGCGTTTGATTATTTCCTTCGTGCGTAGTTTTTTATCCGCGATCACGGCTCAAGGCTAAAAAACAAACTGCCAAAATGCAAATTCGGCAAGGTTTCGCTAAAATGAACCTTTCAGCCGGACCAGAATTAAAAATGAACGTTCCTTTATTAGATCTTTCCGAACAAAACCGAGAACTTCGCCCCGAGATCGAAAAAGCTCTGGGCGGAGTTTTGGACACGAATGGTTTTATTCTCGGCAACGAAGTAAAAGCCCTCGAAGGCGAGCTCGCGGCGTATTGCCGATCGAAATTCGCCATCGGATGCGCTTCCGGCAGTGATGCTTTGCTGCTTGCGCTTATGGCGCTCGGCGTAAAAGCCGGCGACGAAGTTATTACTACGCCGTACAGCTTTTTTGCTTCGGTCAGCGCGATAACGCGGCTCGGAGCGGTTCCTGTATTTGTAGATATCGATCCGGAAACCTACAATATCGACGCCGCCTTGATCGAAGAAAAGATCACGCCAAAAACTAAAGCGATCGAACCGGTGCATCTTTACGGACAATGCAGCGATATGAATGCGTTGCTCGCGATCTCGGAAAAACACAATATCCCGATCGTCGAGGATGCCGCACAAGCGATCGGTGCCGAGGATCATGATCGGCGGGCAGGATCCATGGGAGCTATCGGATGTTTTTCGTTCTATCCATCGAAGAATCTTGGCGGAATGGGCGACGGCGGATTTGTCACAACGAATGACGAAGATCTGGCAAATATGCTATTTGCCCTTCGTGTCCACGGATCGGAGGAGCGTTACTATCACAAATGGGTCGGCCTCAATTCGCGGCTCGATGGATTTCAAGGAGCGATCCTTAGAGTAAAGCTTCCGCATCTTGATATCTGGTCGGATCAGCGGAAGTCGAACGCAGAACTCTATCGACAGGCCCTTGCTGAGCTCGCAGGTTCCGGGTCGGTCATTTTGCCAAAAGAACGCCCGAGCGTGCGGCATATTTACAATCAATTTGTTATAAGAGTTCCCGAAAAACGCGACGAACTTCGCGATTTTCTTTCAGAGAATTCGATCGGAACTGATATCTATTATCCGGTGCCGCTTCATTTGCAGGAATGTTTCGCTTATCTCGGATACAAAGCAGGCGATCTTCCTCAGGCTGAAAAAGCCGCTGCGGAAACGCTTGCGATACCGATCTTTCCGGAACTAAAACCTGAACAGATCGAATACGTTTCAGAAAAGATCGCCGAATTTTTCAAATAGCCGCGGATGATCCGACTCAACTCTAATAAAACAAAAACAAAGATAATACTTATCGCGGCCGTCGCGGCGGGTTTGATCTTTGTGTATTTTTCCGTTCGATGGCAGTTTGGCGATATGCTTGCCGAAATGACGCCGATCACCGGTGAGAACGCCGCGGCTGCAGCATCGGCTGCTCGGTCGCTTGCGCCGTCGGATCCATTGACACAATGGTTCGCCGCGAATAAAGAGAAAGAAAATTTTTCGGCCGACAATATCGATAAGGCGGTCGGGATGTTCGAAGATCTCGTCAGGCTTTCGCCATACGATTATAAATGGTGGCTTGAGCTCGGCCGAGCTTACGAGCAAGCTGAAAAGCCCGAGCAGGCCGAAGCTGCTATACGAAGAGCTGTCGAACTCGCGCCTCAATATACTTATCCGCATTGGCAGCTCGGCAATTTTCTTTTGCGGCAGGACAGAGTCGATGAAGCTTTTTCGGAGCTGCGGTTTACGGCGACGAAAAGCTATGTTTATCGAGAACAGGCATTCGGGCTCGCTTGGGATTATTTTGACAAGGACCCGCAGCGAGTAGAAGCTTTGGCTTCGGACGCACCGGATGTGCGGGCTTCGCTGGCACTGTTTTATGCAGCAAGAGGCAGTGCTGAAAATTCGCTTCGCATCTGGAACACTCTGACCGACGAACAAAAAGCCTCAAATCCGCAGATATCCAAAACGATCGCTCAGGCACTTTATGATCAGCGAAAATTTTTACAATCAGTCGAATTTGCAAGAGAATCCGGCATCGATCCCGAAGCCAAACGTGAAGCCGTAACGAATCCTGGCTTTGAAGAATCGCTCGGCCAACAGGAAAACACACTGTACGGTTGGAAAGTTTTACGCGGCGATGCAAAGGTTGATATCTCGACGGATTCGATCACAAAGAACGAAGGGAAGCGAAGTATCCGAATAACCTTTAAGGGTTATTCGAAACAAAATTTCGCGAATTTGATACAGGCCGTTGCGGTTGAACCTCTTGGAAGATATCGGCTGAGTTTTCAGCTTCGCACCGAAAACCTGCGTAGTGCGGGAATGCCTGCTTTTCAAGTGATCAATGGAACGAACAACGAACCCTTGGCTCAACAGGAACTTCCTGTGGGCAATTCGGATTGGCAAAAAGTTACACTCGAATTTGTCGTTCCCGACGATGCCGAAGGTATATTTTTGCAGACGATCAGAATTCCGTGCAGCAGCGGAGAATGTCCGCTTGTTGGAACTTTCTGGTATGACGATTTTGCACTGGAGCGGGTGAAATAAAAGGAAATTAATGGGATCGACCTGGGCAAACAAAGCGGCTTTTATTTTGATCTGTTTGATCGTGATCGTCTCGACGATCCTTTACGGTACAGTGCATCAGCCAGTGATCGCGCTCTTTTACATTTCCATCACAACACTTTTGATACTTTGGGCGCTTGATGCATACATAACCGGTGAGACCAGAATAAGCGGCGAATTTCTGCAAATTCCTTTGTTGCTGCTTGCGGCCTATGCTTTGATTCAAGCCATACCATTCGGTTCTTTTAGCGACGCCGGAGTCGCGGATATTCCGCGGACGATCTCGCTTGATCCATTTTGGAGTAAGGTTACGGCTTTGCATATCTTTGCACTGTCGATCTTTTTTGCTGTTTCTTTATCAACGATCGATCGAGCCGCACGCATCAGCAAGATCGTTAAAGTGATAACTATCTTTGGTTTTGTTTATGCATTCTTTGCGATCCTGCAATCTATTATCAGCCCGACGAAAATCTATGGAATTTATGAGCGGCAATATGCGGCGCCTTTCGGATCGTTCGTAAATCGGCACAACTTTGCGGCATATATAAATATGGCGATGGCTTTGCCGCTCGGGATGATCTTTGCCGGTGCGATCATGAAAGATAAAAGATTGCTTTATGTGATCGCGATCGCTTTGATGGGCGTATCGCTATTGTTGAGCGGTTCGCGTGGAGGATTGGTTTCCTTCGTCGCGATGATAATTATTCTCTTAATACTCACGACCGGTACAAAAAGCCGAAAAAAACTATTTATCAAAGGCGCTCTCGCGGCCGGTCTGGGAGCGGTGATCCTCGCCGGTTCGATCTTCGTTGGCGGCGAAACTTCGCTTTCGCGCTTGGGTGGTGATGAGGGAAATAAAGGTATAAGTTCGAACCGCACACAGATCTGGAAAGTTACGTTGAAAGTGATCGGAGATCATATGCCGCTCGGTGCCGGACTTGGTGCTTTCGGCCGGGCATACACTATAAGCGACGACCAAAGCGGGCTCGCAAATGTCGAGCAGGCGCATAACGATTATTTGCAGGTCGCTGCTGATGCGGGAATTCCGGGAATTATCATCGGCGTGATCTTTTTGTTTCTGTTCTTGAGACTCGGATCTCGCTCAGTGAAGATCGAGAATACGTTCCGGCGTTCGGCTGCCTTAGGTGCGTTTGCGGGATGCTTTGCCGTACTTGTTCACAGCCTTTTTGATTTTGTGCTGCATGTCACGGCGGTTTCGATCCTGTTTATTCTGTTGATGACGATATTGGTCGCATGCCAGCAGAAATATGTCGATGACATAGCAGATCCCGATGGTCAAATAAAGAAAAAGAAACGCCGTTCGGCCAGCGTTCGATCGATCCGTACCGCAAAAGAAAAATTGATCACACGCTAATTTAGCCCGCAGCTTCTTCCGTAACGTTTCGCTTGCGTGTCAGCAGCGTGAATAAATACCAAATGACACCGTGCGAAACGTAGGCCACGGCGAGGATCAGCAAAACATACTCTGAATAAAGCCACATCAGCATTCCGATAGCCGCGACTACCAAAACCAGATAAAGATTCTTCCGGCCGGAGCCAACCGTTTTCATACTCGAATAACGAACCGTACTGACCATCAAAATACCCAGAACTGCGATCAAAACCATTAAAAGGATCGCAAGGTAATGACCCGTTTCGCCGTAACTGCTAAGCGGCGGATTAGCATAATGAACGATCGCCGCAAGCAAGCCGGCAGCCGGCGGTATCGGCAATCCGACAAAGTTTTTCTTATCAACTTTCGGCGTGCCTTCTATCAACACACGCGGCCGCGTCGCCTGAATGTTGAATCGTGCGAGCCGAAAAGCACCGCACATCAGATACATAAAAAGCTAAAAATACACCGAAGCCGAGCTCCTTCGAGCCTTCAGGAAAAACCGAAGCTATTCCCCAGCTATACATTAAAGCAATGGGCGCGATGCCGAAGGTGAGAACATCTGCAAGAGAATCGAACTGGACGCCGATCTCAGTCGCCGTCCTTGTCATTCGTGCGATGCGGCCGTCCAAGGTATCGAAAAGAATCGCAAAACCGATCGCGACCGCTGCGTAATTAAAATAACCGTTCGCCAGTTCCGGATCTACAACCGTTGCACGAAAGCCGCGGATCGAATAAAGCACGGCGAAAAACCCCATAGCGATATTTGCAGCCGTAAAAGCAGTCGGTATCAGATAAAGGCCTTTTTTTATGCCTTTATGCGGTTTTTGTTCTGTTTCCATTAAACTTCGGGTAACGCTGCAATAATTGTTTCGCCGCCGACAACGCGGTCGCCTATCTTCACTTTTAGATCCACTTCGAGCGGCATCAAAAGATCGGTTCGCGAACTGAATTTGATAAGGCCGAATTTTTCGCCGAGACCGAGTTCGTCGCCGTTCTTTTTCCAGCAAACAATTCTGCGGGCGACGATGCCGGCGATCTGCGTACAAACGACGGTCATTAGATCGTTTTGAATAGTAAGCGAATTTCGCTCATTTATAAAGCTGGCATTGTTCGTGGTCGCCGGTCCTTTCTTTCCTTTAATGTAATCCACTTTGATTATTTTTCCGGCGATCGGCGAGCGATTTATATGAACATCGATCGGCGAAAGAAATACGCTGACGACCTTTCCGGCTTCAGTTTCATCGATGCGTGTGACCTTACCGTCAGCGGCGGAAACGATCAACCTATCGCCTTCCGGAATTGTCCGATATGGATCGCGAAAAAAATACGCCATGAACGCCGCGAGCAAAACGAAAGCCGCTGCCAGCAGCCATATCTGAAAAAAGCCGGCGATCAGAGCAAGCACCGCCGGAACGATAACAAAGGGAAATCCTTCTTTGACCATAAAACATTTTGCCGGAGCGGAGTGAAACCAAAAGCTGCAATTAGCTGCTCACTTCCGAGATCCGGCAATCTCTGTATTTTACTAGAAAACACCAATATTCTAAAACGCATAAAAAAGCCCGACGTCACTCAACGTCGGGCAAAAGGAGGATTGTATGAAGAAATCTCTAACTTCGTACTGGGTTATCCTTGGCATAGCTGTAAGCGCACCAGCCACTAATAAGATGCACAACCCAACCAAGTAAACCCGCGGAACCGATCCACGAAACACCCGTTACTATAAGCCAAATTATTCCAATAATGACGCGGCCGTTGTAGATCTGTCCGACGCCCGGTATCAACAAACTCAGAATTCCTGCTAAATATGGTTCACGCATGTTAGTAAATCGCCTCCACTATTTAATACGCTTCCGGCCGGATTTTGTTCCAAAATATTTTTAACCGCCCATAAAGTGGTGAACCAAATAATGAATTCCGAAAAAACTTGCCGCTCCTACAAAGATCGATAGGGAAACGAGCGTTTTTCGGCCGCCGTGATGATTCACTTCGGGTATCAGATCGCTGGCTGCTACATATAAAGTAACACCGCAGGCAAGCGGAAGTGCGTAATTTACGGACAGTCCAATATGGCTGCCGACGATGTAGAAGAAGATCACTCCGGCAAGCGTCATCGCTCCGACGAGCGAAGTTGCGATCATTACCTGCTTAAAACCTTTTCCGGCGGCAACTATCGTCGAACCGATAGCAAAACCTTCGGGAAATTTGTGCAAGAAAACTGCAATAAAAACCAAAAGCCCGACACGAATATCGATCTGCGATGCCGCTGCGATCGAGATGCCGTCAAAGAAAGTATGTATCAGCAAACCGCCGACCGCGGAATATGCGCTCGAAGTTGAAATAATGTGATCGTGTTCGAGTTCTTCGCCAAGATGAAAATGCGGCGCGATCGTATGTTCGAAGAATTGAGTCAGTAAATAGCCGACCAATATCAAGAACATCGGAGCATAAAGGCTTTCGCTGCTTTCGGGATAGGTCGTTTGCCACAAAATTACTGTTCTTGGAACGATCTCAAAAAACGTAACCGCAAGCATGAACCCGGCTCCGATCGCCAGGAGATATTTAAGCGTCCACTTGAATTCGTTGCTTCTTGTTGAGGGATAGAGGATCAAGCCGCCTAAAACATTGGCTAACCCGGCTATCGTGCCGAACAAGAGTAATTGTAGAAAGTAACTGTCCATGTTTTCGAGTGGAAACGATAAACTTTATCGCAAAATCCGACTAAATAAAAATGCGTATGAATCCTCTAGGACGAGCAAAGAACCTTAGCCTACTCATTTAAACGGTCGATTAAGCAGAAGTGTTTAAGATTTGTCTTGACAATCGATCTGGCTTGGCATTATTATGCTTGTGGACATTACGTTGCTGCCGAAATAACGGGTTTTGGCGACCAACAGAATTTTGCAATAGTGTTTAAGCTGTTAAGCAACAATGTTCCCTTTGTCACAAGCCGATCAAATGCATTTTATTAGTTCCCAAACGGCGATTGTGACGCAGAGCCCTGACAATAATCGATAATTTTACAGCTTTATAGCGGCGATCGGAATATGATCGGTTTGCGAACGGCTATGTTCTTTGAATATGTCGAAGAGATCCGCTGACCCAACACATTTGTCCGTATTACTTGGCGAATCGGTTGAAATACTGTTGCCGGAACGCGGCGGTGTCTTTATCGATGCGACCTTGGGAATGGGCGGACATTCGGAAGCCTTGCTGGAAGCGAATGACGAATTGAAAGTTATCGGGATCGATCAGGACCTTGAAGCAATAACGCACGCGACAAAACGCTTAGAGCGATTTGGGGAAAGATTTACAGCTTTTCAAGCGAATTTCGCCGATATAAAAGATCTCGTTGAAACTGGAATAGACGGCATAGTTGCTGATCTTGGGGTTTCATCGCTTCAATTTGATAGCGAAGAACGCGGATTTAGTTTTCGATTCGACGCCGATCTCGACATGCGGATGAACCCTGATTCGGATGATCCAACGGCTGCCGAGTTGCTTTCGACGCTGACCGAAGAAGAGATCGCGAACGTTATTTATCAATACGGCGAGGAACGTGCCTCAAGGAAGATCGCTCGATGGATCGTCGAACGCAGAGTAAAGGGCGACCCGATAACGAAGACCCGCGACCTCGCGGCCCTTGTTGAAAGAGCGGTCCGAAAAGGCGGCAAGGACAAGATACATCCGGCGACGCGAACGTTTCAGGCATTGCGAATTGCTGTAAATAAAGAACTTGAGGTTCTGGAAACATTTTTGGCCGACGCGGTCGAATTATTGAAAATCGAAGGAAGGCTTGCAGTAATAACTTTTCATTCGCTCGAAGATCGAATAGTTAAACACGCCTTTCAGAAAATGTCCGGCAAATGTTTTTGCCCGCCGCGAATGCCGATATGTGTTTGTGGTGCCGAAAAAAAGGTCGAGATCTTGACGCGAAAGCCGATCTTGCCTTCCGAAGAAGAATTGAACGAGAACCCACGCTCCCGAAGCGCGAAATTAAGAGCAATAAAGAAGATCAAATAGATAAAGGTAAAGACCATGAAAAAACGAAACACCTCACAAACAAGACGTTCGAATAAACGCCGAACTCAACGAGCAAGCATTCCTTTCGGTACCATCCTTATTACCTTTATCTGCGGTTGCGTCATCGTCGCGGGAATATTTTTTGCCGCCAGCCAGCATTTCTCTTCTATGAATATAGGAATGCAGAATTCGAAGCTTCGCAAACAGCTCGATGATTTTCAGGCAGAGAACCGCCGGCTGACGCTTTCGAAAGAGATCGCAATGTCGCCGGGACAAGTGCGTAAACTCGCACAAGAGATCGGCATGAACGATCCGGATATTGCCGATCAGCCGATCATCAAGGTGAAAGACCCGAAAGTCGAAACCGGCGAACTGCAAGAGACCGAAAAGAAAGACGACGAGCCGAAAATAGAAATTGCCTCGACAAAAGAAAGCAAAACAAAAGCTGAGACACCAAAGGTCGTAAAGACTGTAGAAACCAAACCGACGGCGGCGAAATTGATCCGAGAAGCCGGCCGAAACAAAAGTAAATCCGGAAGCGACGAAAGTAAAAGACGGCGGCTCGCGTCCGCGTGTGATCACGACAGTAGCAAAACTTCGATAGCAAAAATATGAACCGAAGGATAACGAAGCGTAAAAAGACCAACCTCAAGCAGGTCGCGTTCACGCGGTTCATGCTTATCGTCGCATGTTTTGTTCTCTGGATCGGCGGCATCAGTGTTCGCTTGGTTCACCTGCAGGTAAATCAACACGATTTTCTAAGCGATAAAGCCGCGAGCCAGCGGCGCGATGTAAAACGCACGCGATTGCCGCGCGGAACCATCTATGACCGCGACGGACGAGCTCTTGCGATGAGTGTTCGCGTAAAAACGCTTTATGCCGATGCGACCGAGATCGAAGATACGACCGCCGCCGCGAAAAAATTAGCTAAACTTGTCGGTGTTAAAGAGACAGAACTCGCAAAACGCCTGGCTGAGGCAAAGACAGACGAGCGTCGGTTTGTGCCCTTGGTGAAAGGCTTGGATGAACTCCAAGTTCAGGAAATGAACCGTTCGCTCGAAGACGCAGATATTCGCAAAGGCGATCTTCCGAAATTTACCGGACTTCATTGGCGCGAGGCTCAGCAGCGTAGCTATCCGCAACAGGGATTGGCCGCACATATCATAGGTTTTAGCGATGCCGAAGGTGTCGGCCAAGCCGGCATCGAGCAATCCGAAAACGACAAGCTTTATGGTGCCGTCATCAAAAAAACACAGGAACGCGACCGTTTAGGACGGGTTTATGATGAGACGGTTTCCGAACAAGAAGCTCCAAGCGATATAACGTTAACCATCGATTCGTCGATCCAATATAAAACCGAGCAAGCCCTTGCAAAAGCCGCAACGGGTTCTGGTGCGAAAGCCGGCATGGCGATCGTTATCGATAATTCGAACGGCGAAATTTTAGCTCTTGCGAATTATCCGACGTTTGATCCGAACGATCTGAGCACGATCAACAGCAACACGCTGACCAATCGCGCGGTTCAGAGTATTTATTCGCCGGGTTCGGTGTTCAAACTCATAACGTATGGAACCGCTCTCGAAGATCAGCTGATCACGCCGAACACGATCATTGACGCCGGAAACGGTTCGATCGAGATCGCAAAGCATCGCTTTACGGATTCGCATGCGATCGGCAGCGTGACTGCGACGAAGGCTTTGGCTCAATCGAGCAACGTTTGCGCGATCAAGACCGCGATGAAGGTCGGAAGGCAGAGTTTCAACGAAACCGTCAGGAAATTTGGCTTCGGAAAGCGAACCGGCATCGATCTTCCGGCGGAAACTAGCGGCATTGTTCGCCCGATAGATAAATGGAACGGCGATTCGCTTGCTTCGATGGCGATCGGCTATGAAATCGGCGTGTCTGCTTTGCAAATGGCGACGGCTTTTGCGACGATAGCAAACAACGGCGAACGCATTCAACCGCATATAATAAAGGAAATCCGAGACTCAGATGATAACGTCATTTCCGCTCCGCAACCTGAGAAAACGCAAGTTTTACGGGCTGAAACTGCGCGTGATCTGACGACAATGCTTCGGCAGGTCGTGCTTGCGGGAACGGCGAAACGGGCACAGTTAAATGGCTATACATCTGCCGGAAAAACGGGAACGGCTTGGAAATACGACGAGAAATTGAAACGTGTTAATTCAGCTAAATTCATCTCGTCATTCATGGGTTTTGCGCCGGCTGAATCGCCGCGGGTTACGATCGCGGTGGTGATCGACGAACCGAAGATCGGCGGACGTGACGGCGGACAGGTTGCGGCACCGGCTTTTCGCGAGATCGCCGAATCGGTTCTGCCGGAATTGGGCGTAAAGCCGCAAGGTGTTTCGGATACAGATTCGGCTAGTTCGGATGAGGTGATCGAAGAAAGCGTCGGCAACGGAACGGAAGTCGACGAGCCGATCCCGACGGAAAATGCAGCAACCGATAAGGCGGAAGCAAAGCCGAAAGCAAAAGTTGAAAAGGATCTGCCGAAAAAGCAGGAAACAAAAAAGGACGTGAAAGCACCGGCCAAACCGGAAGCGGAAAGGCCAAGGAAAACAGCGAGTAAACTGAAAGGAAAAACTTGAAACTCGAAAGCATTATCGAACACATGGGAGCAGAAGCTCCCGAACTAAACCCCGCTTTGCAATCGCTTGACGCCAGATCATTTTCGATCGACTCTCGCGAAGTGCAGGCGGGCGATGTCTTTTTTGCGCTGTCTCAGCCTGATTACAGGCTTAATCGTTTTAATGGCGATTTCGAAGACGCAACCGTTTATGTTCCGTCTGCTTTTGCGAAAGGTGCGCTTGCCTGCGTTGTTCGCCGTGATCGCTTCGAGGAACATTTTACGAAGCTCGCGGAATTCGAAGACCGGCTCATTTTCGTAAAAGATGCGATAACAGCGTTGCAGGATACTTGCTCACGGCGTTTTTCTCGAATGGAACAAGCCGGTCGTTGCCGTTACGGGAAGCGCCGGTAAAACAACTGCGAAAGAACTGATCGCTCAGGTCCTGTGCGGCAAAAAGAAAGTTCTAAGGAATATCAAAAATTACAACAATGGACTCGGCCTTCCGCTGACGGTTTTGAATCTTACAAAAGACTTTTCTTATGACGTCGCCGTTCTGGAAATGGGAATGTCCACTCCGATGCACGAGATCGCAAGGCTGTGTGAGATCACGCCGCCGGATGTTGCGGTCGTGCTGAATGTGCTTCCGGTTCATGTCGAACATCTTGGTTCGATAGAGAATGTCGCGGCCGCAAAGGCCGAGATCGTCGAAGGAATGAAGCCGGGCGGCACAGCCATATTGAACGCAGACGATCCGCGCGTCGCCGCCATGAGCGAATTGGCTAATGGTCAGGTCATTACTTATGGGATCGAAAAGCGTGCGGATGTTTCGGCGAAAGATATAGAATTTCCGCGTTTTGGCGAAACTACGTTCTTGCTTGTAACTCCGGACGGCGAAGCCAAGGTGAATTTCAAACTGAACGGGCGTCACAATATTTTGAATGCTCTGTCCGCCGCCGCCGTCGGTCATAGATTTGGGATGAAGCCCGAAGAGATCGCAGAAAGGATCGCGACCACTGAGCCGCCGCCGCAACGCGGTAATGTGATCCATTTTGTCGATGGATTTACGGTTATAAACGATTCGTATAATTCAAATCCGGCGGCTTTGATGTCGATGGTCAAGACTTTGGTTGACGGCGTCAACGCCGGCGAACCGAAAGATCGTTGTTGCCGGCGAAATGCTCGAACTCGGAAGCGAGGCCGCGGAAATTCATCGCGAAACGGGTATAAAGATCGCGACGAGCGGCGTCGATATGCTTATCGGCGTTCGCGGGCTCGCGGCGGAGATGGTTCGCGGAGCCGAAGGCCGCGGGTTTGAAGGAAACTGCCTTTGCGATCGATTCGGATGACGCCGGAAATATGCTAGCCGAGATCATCGGACAAGGCGACATAGTTCTGATCAAAGGATCGCGCGGCGTTCGCACGGAAAAAGTTTTAGAGAAGCTGCGTGAACGATTCAAAACGGAAGGAGAAGACGCGGCGGCTGTATAAGGCCGCGAACGGAACATGCTCTACTACCTTTTATATCAACTTTTGTTCAAACAATACGGCGGCGAAACCCAGTCACTCTTTATCCGCGGGCTGAATGTTTTCCAATATGTAACGTTTCGCACCGGACTCGCGACTATCACCGCGCTTCTCGTTTCGCTTCTTCTCGGCGGCAAAGTTATAAAGAAGCTTCGAGCGATGAAATACGGCCAAGAGATCCGCGAAGAAGGCCCGGCTTCGCACCAAGAAAAGAAAGGTACGCCGACGATGGGCGGTGTTTTGATCATCGGATCCGTTATTATATCGACGCTTCTTTGGGCGAGGCTCGACAGCATCTATCTTTGGATCGCGGTTATTGCGACGACTCTTTTTGCGGCGATCGGTTTTGGCGACGATTACATCAAGATCGTTAAGAAACGCAGCCTTGGACTTACCGGCAAGCAGAAGCTATTGGGTCAGTTGCTGATCGCGGTCGGTGTTTGGGCCGCGTTATATTTTTTCACGGATTATTCCTGGAACCTGAGCATTCCGTTTTTCAAATCTACCGCCGAACCGACCGGCGTTACCTATATCTGGCCGGGTTTATATCTCGTTTTTGCGATCTTCGTACTGCTCGGTTCGTCGAACGCCGTGAATCTGACCGATGGCCTTGATGGGCTTGCGACGAGCGTGACGTTTATCGCGATGTCCGCGCTTACAGCTCTGACGTATCTCGCAAGCGACGCTCGTTGGTCGGAAAGATTAGATCTGACGCACAATCCGGCCGCCGCCGAGCTCACGGTTTTTTGCGGTGCGATGGTCGGTGCGAGTCTCGGCTTCCTTTGGTACAACTGTCCGCCTGCCGAAGTTTTTATGGGTGATGTCGGAAGTTTGTCGATCGGCGGAGCGCTCGGCACGGTCGCCATTCTGACAAAGCAGGAGTTCCTTTTGCCGTTCATCGGCGGCGTGTTTATTTTGGAAGCGGTCTCGGTGATGCTTCAGGTTTCCATTTTCAAATTGACAAAACGCGGCGGTCAGCCCGGACGGCGCATCTTCAAAATGACGCCGCTGCATCACCATTTTGAAATGAGCGGCTGGAAAGAATCCAAGGTCGTTTTTAGATTTGTGATCGTCGCCATTCTGTTTGCACTGATGAGCTTGGCGACGCTGAAGCTTCGGTGATGGATTTTGGCCTTGGGTTTTTGGGCTTTGGTTTTCGGGCTTTGGTTTTTGGCCTTGGGTTTTTGGGCTTTGGTTTGACGAGATATGGAACTTTCCACAGAGAAAACTAATTTCGAGAAGCTTCGCATTTATGAATTGGCGGAGCAACTTTCGGATCTTATCTGGCAAATCGTCAGCGGATGGGCGCCGTTTGAAAAGAATACGGTCGGTGCTCAAGTCGTACGTTCGACCGAGAGTATCGGGGCAAACATTGCTGAAGGAAGCGGCCGCGGAAGCGACAAGGATTATTTGAGATTTTTGCGTATCGCTCGAGGATCATTATATGAAACGCGGCACTGGCTTAGGTCGTCATACCGAAAAAAGCTTTTGTCCGACGAACAAGTAACGGCGGCGAAAAATTTGATCGGAGAGTTAACGCCGAAGCTGAACGCTTATATCGGCACAGTCAAAAGAAAACAGGTCAAGGTTGTTGCCGAACCAAAGACCAAAGACCAAAGGCCAAAGACCGTTTGAGATGCAGATCGAAAACCGAAAAACCTTGATCCTCGGTGCCGGAAAGTCGGGCGTTGCTTCGGCGCAAGTTCTTGGCGGAGCGCGGGGCTGTGGTTGCTTTGCATGATAGGAAGCCGGTCGAAGAATGGAGCGAGGCGGCGAGATCTTTGAAAGAGAGCAGTGGAATTGGACTTATCGGCGGCGATCTTCCCTCGTGGCTTTTGGATCAGATCGATCTCGTCGTTATTTCCCCGGGCGTGCCGACAAATTCGATACCTGCTCGCTATGTCGACCGCAAGGACGGCGAAGTTATCGGCGAGGTCGAGCTTGCGTTTCGCTTTATGAAAGGCCGGATCGTGGCCATCACCGGTTCGAATGGCAAGACGACGACGACGACTCTGATCGGCGAAATTTTGAAAGACGGCGGCGTTAAAACATTGGTTGGCGGAAACATCGGGACGCCGCTTGTGGAGCTCGCGACGCAGACGGACGACGACACGTGGACGGTCGTGGAGCTTTCGAGTTTTCAGCTCGAGACGATAAAAGATTTTCACGCGAACGTTGCGATCGCTCTGAACGTCACGCCGAATCACCTCGACCGCTACGAATTTTTTAAGGACTACGCGATGGCGAAGCACCGCATTTTTATGAATCAGCAGGCCGGCGATCTTGCGGTGCTGAATGCGGACGACGAGATCACGGCGAGTTGGGCGAACGGTCTGAACGCACATGTTTCGATGTTCAGCGTGAAAAGCGAGCTGGACGACGGATTGTTCTTACGCGGCAACGAGCTTATTTCGCGTTCGGGCGGCAAAGAAAAGGTGTTGACGACGCGTGACGAGATCTTCGTTCGCGGGATTCACAACGTCGAAAATGTTTTGGCGGCAATGGCCGCGGGGCTTGCGTGCGGTGTTTCCCCGGAATCGATGCGGAAAACGATCGCGGAGTTCAAAGGCGTCGAGCATCGGATCGAGTTCGTCGGTGAATCGGACGGCGTTAGTTTTTACAACGATTCGAAGGCGACGAGCGTTGACGCGACGGTCAAATCGCTCGAGGCGATGAGCGAAAGCGGCGGCAAGACCGTCATCATTTTGGGCGGACGCGGAAAGAATGCTCCTTACGAACCGCTGGCGGAACTCGTCAAAAACGGTGTGCGGGCGATGGTTTTGATCGGCGAAGACGCCGACAATATTGAAAAGCAACTTGGCGGACACACAAGAACGGTGCGTGCCGAATCGATGGCCGACGCCGTAAAAATGGCGTTTGCCGAAGCCGAGAGCGGCGACGCCGTGCTGCTCGCTCCGGCCTGTGCGAGCTTTGATATGTTCTCCGGCTACGAAGAACGCGGCCGCGTATTCAAGGCCGAAGTCGGCAAGATCACCGCGCAGGTTGTGACGGCAAAGGAAAGGGATAGCATTAGGTGAAAGAACAACGCACAGATTGGATAATGTTTGCGATCGCCGCCGGATTGGCACTGTTTGGTGCGGCGATGGTTTACAGTGCGTCTGCGATGATCTCCATCCGCGAAACGGACGGCGGTTCGCAGTTCAGCTATTTTTACAAGCAGTTCATTTTCACCGCGATCGGCCTTGTCGTAATGTACGCCGCGAGCAAATTCGATTATCGCCGCTATAACGATCCGCGCATCGTCTATGGAGCTTTGGCGGTTACGGTTATTTTATTGTGCGTCGTGTTTGGTTTTCCGGCGATCAACGGTGCGACGCGTTGGATCCGTGCCGGCGGATTTTCTTTTCAGCCTTCGGAATTAGCGAAGATAACGCTGCCGCTGTTTCTCGCCTATTTTTTAACGAAGAACGCCGAAAGCGTCGGCGAGATCAAAGTGACCGTGCTTCCGGCGATCGCGGTTTTAGTTCTGCTCGGCGGCCTTGTTTTTATCGAACCCGATCTCGGAACGGCGATCGTGCTGTGCGCGGTTTTTTCCGTAGTGTATTTTTCGGCCGGTGCGAAACTGTTGCATATTGCCGCCGTCGGTGCGTCGATGCTTTTGCTTGGTGCGGCTGCGCTGCTGCTCGCGCCGTGGCGAGTTCAGCGTGTCATGGCGTTTCTCGATCCGTTCAAACACGCGGACGACGCCGGTTATCAGGTTGTGCAGAGTTTGTACGCGATCGGCAGCGGCGGGATCTTAGGCGAAGGCTTTGCCAAAGGACAGCAGAAGCTTTTTTATCTGCCGTATCCTTACAGCGATTTTATTTTCTCGGTCGTGGGCGAAGAACTTGGGCTTGTCGGAACGCTTGCCGTCGTTTTTGCTTTCGGGTTTCTGCTTTGGCGTGGTGCGCGGGCGGCTTTGCTCGCACCGGATAGGTTCGGAATGCTTTTAGCGATCGGAATTATCACGGGTATTACCGTTCAGGCTTTATTTAACATTAGCGTCGTGATCTCGATCGTGCCCGCGAAAGGAATTCCGCTGCCGTTCATTTCTTACGGCGGCTCGTCCGTCATCGTTACTTTATTCGCCGTCGGAATTTTATTGAACATCGCGAGCTATGCCGAGAGCGGAGCGAGCAAACGCGTCGATCAGGACTCTCCGGTCCACCGCAGAAAAAATAAAGGAGGCCGCCGCAAAGCGAACGCGTAGCTTATGAAATTGCTGATCGCCGCCGGCGGAACCGGCGGGCATATATTTCCGGGAATTGCCGTCGCCAAAGAACTTATTCGTCGCGATGCCGCGACCGAGGTTCTGTTTGTCGGAACCGCTCGCGGGCTGGAAACGAAAATTGTTCCCGATAACGGTTTTCAACTCGCGTTGATAAATAGTGCGGGCCTGAAAAGCGTAGGTGTCGCTCGGCAAGATCAAAGGAATGGCCGTGCTTCCGCGAAGTTTTTGGGAAGCGAGAAGTTTGATCAAGGAATTCAAGCCCGATGTTGTCATCGGCGCCGGCGGATATGTTTCCGGCCCGGTTCTGATGACCGCGAGTTTGATGCGTGTGCCGACGATCGTTATGGATTCGAACGCCCTTCCGGGTTTTACTAACCGAAAGCTCGCGAGATTTGTCGATAAAGCCGCGTTGACGTTCGACGAAGCGATGCCGTATTTCGGCAAGAAAGGAGTTGTGACAGGTAACCCTGTGCGTGCGGAATTCTTTGATATCGAACCGAAGCCGGCAAATGAAACGCCGCATGTGCTGATTTTTGGCGGATCGCAAGGCGCGCGAGCGATCAACAACGCTATGGCAGATGCACTCGAGCATTTAGCTCCGTTTGCCGGCAAATTAACTTTCACACATCAGACGGGCGAAGGTGATTTTGTGAAGATCCGCGAACTTTACGACCGCTCTAAATTTGCCGAAGCGGACGTCAGGCCGTTCATCACGGATATGTTTACCGAATTCGCCAATGCAGATCTCGTCATCTGCCGTGCCGGCGCGACAACATGTGCCGAGCTTGCCGCTGCCGGCCGTGGCTCGATAATGATCCCGCTGCCGACCGCCGCTGACGACCATCAGCGAAAAAATGCGGAAGCTTTGCAAAAAGCCGGAGCCGCGAAAGTTCTGCTTCAACGGGATATGAACGGCGAAACACTCGCCGCCGCGATATCGAAGCTGATCGGAGATCCTGCGGAACTAAAAGAAATGTCCGCCGCCGCAAAAAAAATAGGCAGAAAAGACGCCGCCGAAGCAACAGCGAATATGATCGAAGATCTAAGGAAAGAAAAAAGTGAAAGGGTTAAAAGATGAATACGTCCGAAGAACATAAACCAAAGACCCAGGAGACAAGGTTCAGACACGTTAAAAATATCCATTTTATCGGCATCGGCGGCATCGGCATGAGCGGTATCGCCGAAGTTTTGGCAATCTCGGTTTTATTGTGTCCGGTTCGGATATTAAGAAGTCTAAAAATACCGACCGGCTGGAGGAACTTTGCGGCATACGCATCTAAGAAGGGCACAGGGCGGAAAATGTCGGCGATGCGCAGGTCGTCGTTTATTCATCCGCCGTCAAAGAAGATAACCCCGAAGTCCTTCATGCAAAACAGATGGAATTCCGGTCATTCCGCGTGCCGAAATGCTGGCCGAGCTAATGGCTTTAAAGCCATATGCCGTCGCCGTTTCAGGAACGCACGGCAAAACTTCGACGACTTCGATGGTCGCAACGATCCTCGGACACGCCGGTGTCGATCCGACGACCGTTGTTGGCGGAGTCGTCGCTCTTCGGGTTCGAACGCACGGCTTGGTCAATCCGATTGGTTCGTCACCGAAGCGGACGAAAGCGACCGCTCATTTCTTATGCTTTATCCGACGATCGCCGTGGTTACAAACATCGATAAGGAACATATGGAATCGTACAAGGGCATGGACGATGTCGTTCAGTGCTTCACAGATTTTGTGAACAAGGTTCCGTTTTTCGGCGCGGCGATAATTTGCCTTGACGACCCGAATGTTCAGTTGATAATTCCGAATATAAAACGCCGACGCGTGACCTATGGTCTGACGGCACAAGCTGATATCTCGGCACACGAAATTCGTTATAACGAAAGTTACGGATCGACATTCAAAGTCTGGAAAGGCAGCGAAGTTTTAGGCGAAATTAATTTACCGGTGCCGGGAAAACATAATGTTTATAACGCATTGCCGCGATAGCCGTCGCACTCGAACTTGACGTTTCATTTGAAAAGATCGCGGCCGCATTTCTGACCTTTAAGAATGCCAATCGGCGTTTTCAGTTCAAGGGCGAGATAAACGGGATCACGGTTGTCGATGATTATGCCCATCATCCGACGGAAATTCTCGCAACGCTTTCCGCTGCCAAGAACAGTTCCGCCGGACGGCGAACGGTCGTTATTTTTCAGCCGCATCGCTATACGCGGACGCAGGAACTGATGGACGAATTTGCGTTGGCTTTTAATAACGCTGACGTGCTTTTTGTTCTCGATATTTACGCCGCAAGCGAAGATCCGATAGAAGGGATCTCGGCCGAAGTGCTGACAGAAAATATTAAGAAATACGGACATAAGAACGCGATGTATATCGGAAGCATCGACACTGCGACGGATCTGGTTCTCGAACATATTCGGGAGAACGACCTGGTAATGACGCTCGGTGCCGGAACTGTAACCCGTGTCGCTGATGAAATTTGGACAAAACTGCAAGAGAGAAAATAAGAGATCATGGCAGCAGCAAAACGAAAAAAAAGCACGGCAAAGAGACCGGTCAGAAAACGACGCACCTCGCCCGCGAGACGTCCGCGACATTCGGCGGAGACAACGAAGCTCGTTTTTATGGGTTTTATCAGTTTTTGCATTTTGGTCTGTCTTGGGGCGATGCTTTTTCTCGGTTACCGAACTGTAACGGCATCAAATTTTTTCGATGTGAAAAAGATCGCTGTTGCCGGGAACGACCGAACGAGTGAAGACGAAATAAGAAACCTGATAAAGATCGAAACCGAAAAAACCGGCATGTGGGACGCGGATCTAGACGGAATAAAAGCAAAGATCGAAAAGATGGCGTTCGTAAAGCGGGCTGCCGTTTCGCGGATCTTACCGGGCGGGATAAGCGTAAATATCGAAGAAAAAGTTCCGGTTGCGGTTGTTCGATTGAAAGGCGGTGATTTTCTTTTCGATGCGGACGGAAATAATCTTGCACCTGTCGGAGCGACCGACGCCAACATTCCATTTATATTGACCGGTTGGAACGAAACGAAATCGAAAGAAGCCGACGACGCAAATAAAAAGCGTCTGAAATTGTATCGCGAAATGTCGGACGAATGGCGTGCCGTCGGATTGATCGATCGGATCAAGGCAGTCGACCTTGCGGACCTTCGCGAACCGCGAGCCGTTGCCGAAGATTCGGGAATGCCGGTAAAGATAGCGGTCGGGAAAGAAAATTTCGCACAAAATCTAAAGCTGGGAATGGAGGCGATAGCCGGAAAGGGCGAGACATTCAGCGGCGTCGATCTGTTGGGGTCGAACCTGATACTAACGGAACGAAAACCATAAAATTATGAATCGAGAAATTTTAGCAGTCGGATTAGATGTCGGCACAAGCAAGGTCAGGTGCGTCATCGGCGAACCGTCGGATAAAGGAAAGATGGACATCATCGGTACGGGCGAAGCCGAATCGCGCGGAATGCGGCGCGGTATTGTCACCGGAGCTGAGGCGGTTGCCGATTCTGTAAAACGCGCCGTTGACGAAGCCGAACGAATTGCCGGTGTCGAAGTTGGCTCGGCGGTGATCAATCTGACTAGCGAACATTTCAAAGGCGAGAATAAGGCCGGCGTAGTTGCGGTCGCCGGAGCCGGACGCGAGATAACTGAGGAAGATGTCGAACGTGCTATCGAATCGGCAAGTGCGATGCAACTGCCTGCGGGCTGGAAAATAATCACGCGTCTGCCGCAGGAATTTATCATCGACGGCCAAGACGGGATCATCGAACCGGTCGGGATGAACGGTGCTCGTTTGGAGTCACTGGTTCATATCGTCATCGGCCCGAGTGCCGGAAGGCAAAATCTTGACAAGACCATTCGCAAGGCCGGGTTTTCGGTTGACGGCATGAATTCTCGAACCGCTCGCTGCCGCTGAAAGCACGCTAAACGACGACGACAAAGAATACGGCTGTGCCTTGATCAATATCGGAGCCGAGATTACGAGTTTGATGATCTTCGGCCGCGGAGCCGTTCAGCATACGGCTGTATTCCCATTCGGCAGTCTGCATTTTACAAAAGATATTGCCGTCGGGTTCGTGTTTCGATACAAGAAGCCAACAAGATCAAACATGCTTACGGCTGTGTCGCGGCATTTTTAATGGATGATGATGAACGCCAAGAGATGATCGAGATCGTTCCCGTCGGACGGAGCGAAACGCGCGGATTATCGAAAGAGATCCTCTGCGACATAATGCAGCCGAGAGCCATTGAGCTGCTTCAGCATATCGCTCACGAGATACTCGGCGCAGAATGCGCAGATACCGAGCGGCGTAATTTTGAGCGGCGGCGGTTCAATGGCGCGCGGAATGGTCGAAGTCGCGGAACAGGTTTTCGATGCTCCGACGCGGCTCGGAATTCCGGACGATCATTTGTTCGGAGGACTTGTCGAATCGATCAAAAGTGCGGAATGGGCAGTCGCCTGCGGACTCGCACATTCATCGATGCGTATGCAAATAAGAGAGGGAAATGCGGCCGGAAGGTCGCCAACACGGAAAATGGCCGAATGGTTTGAAACTTTTCGTGAAAAATTTAGATAAATGTAACCTCGGGACTAGATTTTAAACCACAAATCGTTGTATGCTTTTTGTCCATCAGCACAACATATAGTTGAAAGCCGAAATCCCGAATAAATCAATATTTTTGTTAAAACGCCCGTTTGCATTTGATGCGGAGCAGATAAAAAGAAGGCCGAAAATGGAAAATAGCGGAATCAAAATCTTTATCGACGAACCACCCATCACCGGAGCCAAGATCAAGGTGATCGGCGTCGGCGGCGGCGGCGGAAATGCCGTTAACCGAATGATCGAAGCCGGCATCAGCGGTGTCGAATTTATCGTCGCGAACACTGATCTTCAGGCACTGAATGCCTCGAATGCGCCGATCAAGATACAGCTCGGCACCAAATCGACGCGTGGACTTGGGGCCGGTGCGAATCCGGATATCGGACGCGAAGCCGCGATCGAAGATTATCAGAAACTGATGGACGTGCTCGAGGATTCGGATATGGTTTTCGTTACTACCGGACTTGGCGGCGGAACAGGAACCGGTGCAGCCCCGGTCGTCGCTTCGTTGGCGATCGAAATGGGAGCACTTACGGTCGCGGTTGTGACAAAACCATTCGGCGTAGAAGGCAAAAAGCGTATGGCTCAAGCCGAACGCGGACTCGCCGAACTTCGCGGCTGTGTCGATACGATCATCACTATTCCAAATTCAAAACTTCGCGAGGTGCAGGAAAATATTACCTTGATGGAAGCTTTCCGCACGGCGGATGAAGTTTTGCTACAGGCTGTTCGCGGAATTTCTGAGCTGATCACAACGCCCGGTTTGATCAATCTTGATTTTGCCGATGTCACGACAGTTATGCGGAATAAAGGTGTTGCCTTGATGGGTATCGGCACGGCGAGCGGTGCGGATGCCGCTTCGAAGGCGATGCGTGAAGCTCTCGATTATAAATTGATCGAAGAAAATTCGATCACGGGTGCAAAAGCCGCATTGATCAACGTTACCGGTGGACGGGATATGCCGCTGGCCGAGCTCGAAGACGCGATCGGTATGATCGAAGGCGAAGCTGACGAAGATGCACATATCATTTGGGGCAATGTCATCAAACCGGAAATGAATGACGAGATCACGGTAACGGTTATAGCGACCGGATTTGACACACAAATGGCGGCGGCGATGCCGATCGGTTCGGTGCAGCAGACTCAGGCGGTCGCTTCGGGCGGCGGTTCTAATTCGCTGGCACTTGATATTAACAAAGAGGAAGATCTAGATGTTCCGACATTTATCCGCCGACAAGCGGATTAAGAGTTACAGCAAAAATAGAAAATTTCCGGTATGCATTATCGCTGCCGGAATTTTTTTTGCCGCAAGATCGGTGTAATACCAATTTCACACTCGTTCGCGTAAACTAATGAGGTGAGTTCAGAAAAGAAAAACGAACTGCCTGTAATCGGTATTACGATGGGCGATCCGGCGGGCATCGGGCCGGAAATTACTTTGAAGGCTCTGCTTGATCAACGGATCCGCGGCGTTTGTGTTCCGCGCGTGATCGGCGATATTGCTCATTTACGTCGAACTGCATCAGAACTAGGAATTTCTATTGAACTTATCTCCGATATTTCCGAGGCCGAAAGTCCAGACCAGATCTTTGTTTACGATATGAACAACGTCGCGAAAGATCTTGCTTACGGCGACGAGTCGGCCGCGAGCGGAAAGGCGTCGGCGGAATATATCGAGTCGGCGGTTGAGCTTTGGCGAAGCGGAAACATCGATGCGATATCGACCGCTCCGATCAGTAAGCACGCAATAGCCGCGGCCGGATATGGTTTTCCGGGCCATACCGAATTCCTTGCGTTTTTAACCGACAGCCCGAAGATCGCGATGAGTTTTTTTGCTGAAAAGCTTCGTGTTGTTCTGCTTTCGACCCACATCTCACTGATCGATGCGATCGCTCGTGTGAAAACTGATGGATTGATCGATCTGATAAAGTTTTCGGACGAACAGCTAACAAAAATATTGGGTAGAAAGATCAAGATAGCGGTCGCAGGATTGAATCCGCATGCATCAGAAGGCGGAATGTTCGGCGACGAAGAAGCGAATGAGATCGCACCGGCTATAATGAAATGTCGCGGGTCCGGCATTGACGTCAGTGGGCCTTTTTCGCCGGACACCATATTTTTACGTGGTTTCAAAGGTGAATTTGATGCTGTCATCGCTTGCTATCATGATCAGGCGACGATCGCGGTTAAATCGCTGTCGTTCGGGAGTTCGGTCAATGTTACGCTCGGTTTGCCGTTGATAAGAACATCGGTCGATCACGGAACGGCGTTCGATATTGCGGGCAAAGGCATTGCCGAAGCATCGAGCATGTCTGCGGCGATACGTCTGGCGGCAGAATTATCGCTGGTAAATACAACAAATTCTTGACGTAACGGTCATTGGGTGATAATTTTCAGAGATAATATTTTCGTCGAAAAGCATTTCGACCACTAAAGGGAGCAATCATTTCTGTGTCAAAACGTAAGCTGCTATTGGCCGACGATTCAGTAACAATTCAAAAGGTCGTAAACCTCACATTTGCTGATGAAGGCATTGAGGTGGTAACAGCCGGCGACGGCAATGCGGCGATCGATCATATAAATGCCGGTTTGCCGGATATCATCCTCGCTGACATTAATATGCCGGGAACGAACGGATATCAATTGTGTGAGATGATCCGCGGCAACGAACAGACCGCATCTATTCCGGTGATACTTTTGGTTGGATCGTTTGAACCGTTCGATGCGAACGAGGCCGCACGTGTTGGTGCGAGTTCGGTTCTGACCAAACCCTTTGCTTCGATCAGAGCTTTGGTCGATAAGGTTTTCGAGCTGTTGGATGCTTCGGTAATTGAGGATCCGGAAGTTCACGAAACCTATGCCCAGACCGAAACGGTTCCGGAAGCTGCCGTATCAAGTGAGCCCGATGATATACAAGATCTATATCATCAAAGCCTCAGCGGCACCGAACCGGACGAGCGCGAAACGATCGAATTTGTCGATGCCGGAATGGACGACGAAATGGTCGAAACGGAATATTTAAAGGATGAATACGCTACTATCGATGTGCCCTCGGGGCAAAGCGAACCGGCAGCCGATATAGATCCTTTGGTTCAGACTGAAGATCATCTTAATTTCGACGCCGAAGAGAAACGATATGTAACTGACGATCACGTTCCGGTTTCTGACAACCCGATGCCGCTCGGCGCGGTAACGCAGGAATTTGAAACGTTCGATGAGTTTAACGATGAGGACGACGCGGATGTCGAAGAATTCGAAAATACGATAAACAATTATCGTCAGACCCATGAGATTCCGCCGGAACCGGAAACTTCTGAGCCGGATCCTCAACAGGGATCATACGAAGCTCCGACGACGAGCTTTGATGAAACTGCAGAGTTCGATCGGCATCGCGGATCCGAAACAACCGATCGTGAAGAGCAACCGGTTTATGCCGAAACCCCGCAAAATGAATCGGTGGGTTTTGAAGAACAGCTTGGTTATGGCGAGCCGACCGAGACTGGTAGTTCCGAACAGCCCAGCTCGTATGATGAAACTTATAATTCCGAGCCTGTTGCGAATACACCGACGGATGATTATGCATTTGAGGAAATTGAGCTTCTCGAATTGCCAAAGACGAAAGATGGAGCACTGAATCTTGTAACTTCGTCGGAAGCGATAGCAAAGGAAAGCATGCAGCGTGCGGTCAGCCTGTCGCCGGATCTGATCGATATGATCGTCGAACGCGTCGTCGAAAGGCTTCGCCGCGAAGGATAAATTTTTCACGATCTGATGTTACAGCGGCCAGTTTTCATTCGAGAGATGAAAACCGGCCGTTTTTGTTTTAGAATTGCACTTTTACTTATATGGAAATCCCTAAGGCATACGACCCGAAAGAAGCGGAAAAAAGCCATTATCAGCGTTGGGAAGCGAACGGTTATTTCGCGCCGGAGATCAATAAAGATCCGGATGCGGAAAAATTCTCAATAGTTATTCCGCCGCCGAATGTAACCGGAACTCTTCATATGGGCCACGCCCTTCAGCATACGCTGATGGATTCGCTCACCCGTTGGAAGCGAATGCTCGGTTATCGAACCTTGTTTCTTGTCGGGGTTGACCACGCGGGCATTTCGACGCAGCTAATGGTCACGCGTCAGCTGAAAAAAGAAACGCATAAAACGCCGCAAGATATTGGCCGCGAAGCATTTACCGAGAAAGTTTGGGAATGGAAAAATAATTACGGCGACGTAATTACCAAGCAGATGCGCCGCGAAGGGCTTTCGGTTGATTGGTCGCGTGAACGCTTTACGATGGACGACGATCTTTCAAAAGCGGTGCGTGAAGTTTTTGTACGATTATACGAAGAAGGGTGGATATATCGCGGTACACGCATTGTGAACTGGTGCCCTCGGGACAAAACTGTGCTTTCGGACCTCGAGGTAAAAGAAGAAAAGGCCAAAGACGGCAAGCTTTATTATCTGAGATATCCTATGAAGGTTCTGAGTCCCGCCTTCAGGCGGCTTCTTTGAACGCCGAGCCGGCTAAAGCCGGGATTCAAAACGCGTATATCACAGTCGCAACAACGCGTCCCGAAACGATGCTTGGCGACACCGCGGTTGCGGTAAATCCGGATGATGAACGATACAAAGATCTCATTGGAAAAACGATCAACCTGCCGTTAACCGACAGAGAAATTCCGATCATTGCCGATAATTATGTTGAATCCGAATTCGGCACAGGCGCGGTAAAGATAACGCCTGCACACGATCCAAACGACTGGGAGATCGGCCAGCGGCACGATCTGGAAATGATCGTCGTTATGAATGACGATGCGACGATGAACGAGTCTGCCGGTGCAGATTTTGCCGGACTCGACCGATTTGCGGCACGTGAAAAGGTTATTGAAAAATTTGACGAACTCGGCTTGCTCGAAAAGATCGAAGATTACGACGTGACCTTGCCGCACTGCGAACGCTGCAAAACGGTTGTCGAACCTCTTTTGTCGGAGCAGTGGTTCGTCAAAATGGACGAGATGCGTGATATGGCGCTGGGACTGATGCGCGAAGAAAATTCGCCGCGGTTCTTCCCCGAAGTTCCGCACAAAAAAGTTTACACAACGTGGCTCGAAAACCTTCGCGATTGGACCATATCGCGGCAGCTTTGGTGGGGACATCAAATTCCTGCGTGGTATGACGCAGACGGAAATATTTTTGTCGCACGCACGCTCGAAGAAGCCGAAGCAAAAGCCGGACACGCAAATTTGACACAGGACGCAGACGTTTTGGACACTTGGTTCTCGTCGGCCCTTTGGCCATTTTCGACGCTCGGCTGGACAGGCGACGGGACAGTTACCGAAGACCTGAAAACATTTTATCCGACCGACGTGTTGGTCACTGGTCGCGACATTATTTTCCTGTGGGTCTCGCGAATGGTGATGACCGGGCTCAAATTTATCGGCAAAAAGCCGTTCGACGACGTGATAATCCACGGCACGGTTTTGGATAAGAACGGCCAGCGGATGTCGAAAACAAAGAACAACGGCATCGATCCGCTCGAGGTTTTTGATAAATTCGGTGTTGATGCAACGCGCATGACGCTTGCCGGTTCGGCGACAGGAGTCGATTTCGCCTGGCGCGATGAAAAGGTCGAAAGCTTTCGTAATTTTGCGAACAAGATCTGGAATGCGACGCGGTTTGCTTTGATGAATGCCGGAGATGCAAAGGTCGATCTTAGGAGTTTGGAAGAGCCGCCTGAAGGCGGGACTCAAAACTCGCTTGCCGACCGCTGGATAATTTCAAAGCTGAACACGACCGCGAAAGCGGTGAACCGCGCAATGGAAACCTATCAGTTTCACGAAGCCGTCCAGCTTTTGTATCACTTTTTCTGGGACGATTTTTGCGATTGGTATATTGAACTCGTAAAAGACGAGATCACGGCGGGCGATGAAGCCGCGAGCACGCGGATCATTACGATCATCGAACAGGCCTTACGATTGCTTCACCCATTGATGCCGTTTTTGACCGAAGAACTCTGGCATAAACTGCCCGGCGTTTCCAATGAATTGCACGCTGATGCCTATAAGAATGCCGACGCGTCGATAATGCTTACCGGTTACCCCAAAGGCGACGATGCGTTGATCGACGCGGAAGCTGAATCGGCTATGCAAGCGGTCATCGATCTGATCACAAAGATCCGGAATATTCGTGCGGAAATGAGCATTCCATCGTCGAATCTGTTTCACGTTCATATTGCTGCGAACGAGAAAATCCGCGGTATATTTTCCGCAAACGAAGCTCAGATATTAAAACTTGGAAAAGCAGAAGAGCTTACATTAAGCGAAAAACTTGACGCTCCGAAAGCATCTGCAAAGGCGGTTACAAACAATGCCGAGATCGCTATACCGCTCGAAGGCCTGATCGACTTCGATAAGGAACGGACGCGTCTCAGCGTACAGATCGAAAAGCTCGATATGGAATTTCAGCGTCTGAACGGCCAGCTTTCGAACAAGAATTTTGTCGAAAAAGCTCCAACAGAAAAGGTCGAAGAACTTCGCGAACGACAAACGGAGATCGAAACGCAGATAGCTACGCTTCGGGCGAATCTTGACGCACTAAATTAATTTGCTTTGGTCGCCAGATTTTTCCAGGTATTTTTCGCGGATGTGTATTAAAATCGAATGCAATATCGGAGTTCCAAAAATTAGACCTAAACTTATTTTCTTCCGATCTCTGTTTGAGCTTAGCCACGGCCTTCAGGCCGTGAGATGATGCGTAATTATTCGATACGCCGTTTTACGGCGTTCATTAAATTTTTGGAAGGTTAGCAAGCCCGTAAACGGGCTTTGGATTAGATGGCGGATCGTAACCACGCCATAAATGGCGAGGCTAGGCTAAGACGCCAAAGTAAATTTATGAACTGGCTTGAGAATGGTGAAGTATTGGCTTCAATAGGCGAATTTCTTGCGGAAGATATTGGCCGCGGCGATATAACGACGCAATCGACGGTGATGCCGGATACGCGCGGTGTCGGGCGTTTTTTGGCGAAGGAATATTTGGTTATTTGCGGGCTGGATATTGCTGAGGCCGTTTTTTTGCATTTGGACGCGGATATTCCGGAGATCGAAACGAGTTATTCCGAAGGCGACGAGGTCGAAGAAGGCACGGTCTTCGGCAGTCTGAAAGGCTACGCTGATGTGTTGTTGACGGGCGAACGCGTTGCGTTGAATCTGCTTCAGCGTATGTCAGGTGTCGCGACACTGACGCGTCAATATGTCAAAGCCGTCGAGGGAACCGGTGCTCAGATCGTCGATACACGAAAGACAACGCCCGGTTTGCGTATGCTCGAAAAATACGCGGTCACGATCGGCGGCGGAAAGAATCATCGAATGGGTTTGGACGACGGCGTTTTGATCAAGGACAACCACATCGTTCTCGCCGGCGGCATTACGGAAGCGATCAATGCCGCCAAATCGCGCGTTGGACATTTGCACAAGATAGAGGTCGAGATCACAAATTGGGCGCAGCTTCGCGAAGCGATAAACGCCGGTGCCGACATCGTTATGCTTGATAATCAAACGCCGGAGGAAGCCGCGAAGCTTGTAAATATGGCAAGGGATCTGAATCCGCACGTCCTGATAGAATCATCCGGCGGGATGGATCTTGACCGCGTTCGTGCCTATGCCGAAGCCGGTGTCGATCTGATCTCCGTCGGACGTCTGACACATTCGGCCCGTGCGGTTGATATTTCGTTCAAGATACAGGCGGGTTGATCTTTGGCTCGGAGGTAAGTTCGAGCATTTCTTCGCTTGGAGCTATTCCGGGTAAGTAATGCGTGATCAACATCGCGGCGACCAACGCGATCGTGACGGCGATGCCGCCTTCAAGTCCATAATTTGCACCGGTCAGCCATTCCGGCCCGCGGTCTATTTCTTTTAGTAAGGGAGCCGTCGTCAAGTGGAGTCCACTGACCTCGATACCGAAAAAAGAATTCTGCACCCAATTCCACGCCGTGTGCATTCCCCAAACGAACCACAGATCTCGTGTTTTCAAATAAGCGAGTCCAAGCCATACGCCGGCAAGCACCGTATTTAATGTCGAAATAACTTTCGCGTCGGGATTGCCCAGGTGAACGATACCGAAAGGAATCGCCGTAATAAAGATCCCAAGCCACACCCAGCCCGAGCGGACCAAGGTCTGCAAAACATAACCGCGAAACAGAGCTTCTTCGAAAGCCGCTCCGAATCCAAAAATGACAACCGCCGATAAAAGCGAAACAGCGATCGGTGCGAATCCAAACTCCGGATCTAGCGTAAAACGCAAACCGCCAAAAAGTACGGCGATCAAAACTGCGATACAAAAAAAGATCGCACCCAAAACTGAGCCGTAAACCAAATGCTTGAGCCAGCCTTTGGTGAACCACACGCCGATCGCACGAAACGGAAGATCTTCGAACCATTTTCCGCAAAGCCAACCGCAGAATATTGCGCTGAAAATTAGAACGAACGAACTCGCCGAAGTGACGAGCAGCGAGCTTTCGCCGACACCTATATTCAATGCCCGAATTATCGTTGCTACGGCAATGGATAAGAGAACTCCGATGCCCAAGAAAAGCGTCAGGAAGACAGCAACGCGAAAACCGCTTCGGACTCTGCCATGTTGGTCGAATAGAATTGAATGTATATTCATAGTTAAAATCGGCAAAAGCGTTCGACGGCTGCTTTTATGCTAAAATCGCACAAATGAGCGATCCTGTGAAAACTCCGCGAAAACGCGTATCTCCTTGGATACTTGGAGCTTTCGTGCTTATTTCGCTGACCGTTCTGATCCTGCTGCAAACCTCTAATCTTTGGAAAGACCTAAGCGTACAAACTGCCAGCGATACTTTGCTGCTTTATGCTCTTTCGTCGCTCAACTTCATCGCGTTCGTCATTTTTGGCTTTATTTTTCTTCGCAGCATTATCAAGTTAGCGCGTGAACGCCGTGCTTTCCAACTCGGTGCAAAAATAAAAACGCGTCTGCTGCTCTATTTTTTTATGATCAGCATTTTGCCGATCGTCGCGATGGCGGGTTTTTCATATTTGTTTATGAATCGGGCGCTCGAACGATGGTTCACGCAAATTCCCGAAGACGTTGTCCGCGAAGCTCGTAAGGTCCAAGATAGTTCGTCCGCCGACCGGCAAAAACAGCTCAGATCAACAGCGAAGATGCTCGCGGCTTCGCTCGAAGGCCGAACCGTTACAGCGGATGAACTGAAACGCCTGGCCGAGATCGGTGATCTTTCGCAGATCGAGATCGTTTCTAGTGATAACTCCGTAATTGCTAACAGCGGCGATAAATTAGACCCAAAGAAGCATCCTGAATCGGCCAAAGAGATCGCAGCTCTGCGGACGGGCGATTTTGATGACGCAATGCTTAGCGACGGAACCGGCATCGATGCCGCAGTTGCCGAATTTTCGGACGGCCGCAAACTTGTTATCGTGCCAAAACCGCTTACGGCTGAAAGCGTTAGCGTGCTTGTTGATCAGGCATTGAGTGAATTTGACCGGCTCAAAGCTAAGCAATTGACGGTACGGCAAGTCGGTTTGCTGACGCTTGGCGTGTTGACCTTTTTGCTTATCTTCGCATCGTCGTGGACGGCTTTTTATATTGCACGCGGCCTGACCGCGCCCATAAAAGCTCTTGCCGAAGGTGCCGATGAGATCGCTCAGGGTAATTTCGCGCATCGTGTCGATGTACTTGCGGAAGACGAGCTTGCGCTGCTCATTACAAATTTCAATCAGATGTCTGCACGTCTCGAGGCGAATTCGGCCGAATTGCGCGAACGCCAAAGATACATCGAAACTATACTCGAATCGCTGCCGACCGGCGTTATTTCTTTTGATAGCGAGCTTCGCGTCAGCACGATCAACCGATCGGCAATAAATATTCTGCGGCTCGAAGACGCTGATTTTCGCAATTTCAAATTGGAACAGATCGTCAGCAAAGATAATGAAGAGATATTTCAGCGTGTTATAAGCCGTGCAATGCGGATCGGCCATGCTGCGGAGCAGACCAGCCTCGAACGCGAACATGCCGACGGAAGTGCCGATGCGGGTGGCGAGATTCCGGTTTCGTTAACGGCGACAGCTCTTGCCGACGACAACGGCGCGGTTCTTGTTATCGAAGATCTTTCTGATCTGATATCGGCGCAGCGTGCTTCGGCTTGGCAGGAAGTTGCACGGCGAATGGCTCACGAGATCAAAAATCCGTTGACGCCGATACAGCTTTCGGCCGAGCGCATCGCAAGGCGTTTTGTTGATAAGAACGGCGATGCGGATGCGATACACGAAACCGATGGGCAAACTGTGAACGTAATTCAGAGCGGAACCGAAACCATTTTGCGCGAGGTAGAAAGTCTAAAAGCGATGGTCAACGAATTTTCGCGATACGCCCGCTTGCCAAACGCGAGGCTTGAACCTGGAAGTCTGAACGAGCTGATAGAACAGGTGGCCGTCCTTTACGACGGCAGGCGAAACGAGATAAAGATCGACCTATCGCTTGATGGAAACATTCCGCCTGTTCCGATGGATGCGGAGCAACTGAAGCGAGCTTTTGTTAATCTCATCGAAAACGCGATCGAGGCGTTTCCGGCTGACACCGCGGACAAACGCATTACCATAAGTTCGAGGCTCGATCAGATACGCGATATAATATTTGTCGAGGTTTCCGATAACGGCAAAGGTCTCGCCGCAAGCGAATTGTCAAAGATATTTCAGCCGTATTATTCGACCAAAGGCCGCGGAACCGGACTTGGCCTAGCGATCGTCCAGCAGATCATCGCCGAACACGGCGGAAAGATCAGAGCCGCCACGAATAAACCGAACGGTGCAAAGTTTACGATAGAGATACCGGTGAACGCATAGGCCAAATGCCGACATTCACGAAATTTGTTAGAGTTATTGTGGAGAAAATATGACCAATATTACCGCGACATACAGGAAAGGCACTTTAGTTCTGGACGAACCACTTGAAATATCGGATGGATCGAAGGTCGAATTGTTGGTTGTACAAAACCGCAAAAAGAAGAAAAAAAAACCGGGCACGATCTTGGCAGAGATCGCAGCCTTGCCGCTAGAAGGAAAGACCGATCCATTCTCCAGGCCGCGACCATGATGATGTTCTTTATGGCGGAAAAAGAAATAAATGATCTTTATTGATACGAGCGGATGGTTTGCAGGGATTGTTCCAAGCGATAGCGATCATTCCATCGCGGCTGACTGGTTTTCGTCGAACGAGGAACGACTGATCACAACTGACTATGTTATTGATGAAGTTCTTACGCTTTTTCGGGCTCGCGGAGAACATGCAAGGGCCATGACTTTGGCGGACCGCTTTTTTGAAGGTGATCTTACCGAGGTGATCTATCTATCTGAAGACGATATAAAAGGGAGTATCGCTGTATTCAAAAAATTTCACGATAAAGACTGGAGTTTTACAGATTGTACCAGCAAATATATCTGTGAAAAGCTTGGAATTTCTCACGCTCTTTCTTTCGACAAGCACTTTCGCCAATTCGGTACAATAAAAGCTCTTCCTTAGGTTCCGATGAACTCGATTTAGCATGAGCGAGCCGCCGCCGACAAACCGGATGAAGCAAAGTTTACGGTAGAGATACCTGTGAACGTATAAAGTTTATGCTGAAACACTGGTACGAAAACTACGAAATACTAATGAGAAAAACGAGTTTCATATCGAAACTTGGAGCATTGATAGTTATCGTTGTGGCGTTGTTTGAACTTTTTCAATCTATAAAATGGATCGTTTCGTCCGAGCAAGTGGGAATAGGTGCGTGGTCGCTTTTAATGTTTTTTGTTATTCCGTTTATTTATTTATTTATTTTCGGTTTAAGATTTGTAATTCTTTTCAGACAGAATATTTATTGGTTAATAGCTATTACCGGAATTTCGGCTGCGATTCTCATATATGTTCACCTATCTGTATTTTATAGCGTAGGTCTAATGAATCCGTTCAACGAACCGTTGCTGATCGTCGGATCGCTGTTTTTTTTCCTTGGGGGCATTCGTTTCGTAATTACTGCGTCGGCTGCTTTTGCATCAGCTACGGAATCCTCATAGTTTTTTTATGAAAAAGTGGCGCAAATACTATATTGATCTGATGCTTCGGACTAGGCATATCGGCGTCATTGTAGCGGTGGTAATTGTACTGTTGGCGATCAGCGATATATGGAAAACATACGACTTTGTTCTACAAGCAAATATAAAAGTTTATGATCCTGAACTGCAATATAATCTAACAAAAACTTTTACTGCTGATATTATTGTTGGGCTTATCTTCGCTGCACGATCGATTGCACTTTTATATGCAAAAAAGCTGCCGTACTTTTTGCTTAGTGTTTTATACTTGCTATGCATTATAGCGCTCGCCTCTGATATTTGGGTTGACATGCCATATAGTCCTTATGCTCACTGCTCGGGTAACGGAATTTGTTTTGCAATTTATGACATGTCCGCCGGCCCTAGTTTATTGAACGTTGCCGGATATATGTTTTTTCTCGGCAGTTTTGTCCGAATCGCAGTAACCTCGATCGTTGCGATGTTTCAGCTAAAAAATAATGAACTCAATTCTTATAGTTGATGATGAGCCCGGCATACGCGATACGCTTCGCGGTGTTTTGGAGGACGAAGGTTTTGCGGTCGAAACGGCGGCTTCGGGCGAGGCTGCGCTTGAGCTGACAGCGAAGCAGCATTTCGCGGTGATACTGCTGGATATCTGGTTGGGTTCGGGCATTGACGGGCTTGAAACGCTGCAGAAACTTCGCGAAGAGGGAATAGATTCATCGGTTGTGATGATCTCCGGTCACGGCAATATTGAATCTGCGGTGCGTTCGACAAAGCTTGGCGCTTTCGATTTTATAGAAAAGCCGCTGAGCCTCGAACGCACGCTGATAACGGTTCGCAATGCGATCAAGCAACGCGAACTCGAACGCGTGAACGCCGAACTCCAACGTGAACTCGCGGATGAATATGTGATGGTCGGCAATTCGGTCGCGATGCGTGCGCTTCGCAAACAGATCGCGATCGTCGCTCCGTCGGATGGCCGCGTTCTTATCTCAGGCGAAAGCGGCACCGGCAAAGAACTTGTTGCTCGTGCGATCCATGCTCAATCAAAACGCCGCTCGGCTCCTTTTGTTGAAATAAATTCGGCGGCTTTGCCCGAAGAATTGGTTGAATCGGAACTTTTCGGCCACGCGAAGGGTGCATTTTCCGGTGCGATGAAGGCAAAGCAAGGCAAGTTTGAAATTGCCGATGGTGCGACGCTTTTTCTCGACGAGATCGGCGATATGTCGCCGCGTGTTCAGGCGAAAATGCTGCGTGTTTTGGAAGAACAGCGTTTCGAACCGGTCGGCAGCAATACTCCGATAAAGGTCGATGTCCGGGTTATTTCAGCGACGAATAAACGGCTTGGAAGATCTGATCGGCGACGGCGAATTCCGCTCCGATCTTTTTTATAGGCTGAACGTCATTCCATTCCAGGTTCCGCCGCTTCGCGAAAGGCTCGAAGACGTTCCGGCACTTGTCGAACATTTTAACCGCAAATATTCCGCCGATTACGGCAAGCCTCTGAAAATTTTCAGCGAGGACGCAATGGAAATGCTCGGCAACCACATCTGGCTCGGCAACGTCCGCGAACTCAAGAACACGATCGAACGCGTCATCATCATGAACGACAAAGCCGAGATCGGAGCCGCCGATCTTCCGCCATTCGGCGGCACCGGCGAAAAACCGTCGTCCAGCTTTCGCTTTCCGTCGTTCAAAGAAGCTACCGACGCATATCACCGCGAATTCATCCTCCACAAACTTGCCGAATTCGACGGCAACGTCACAAAAGCCGCCGAAAAAATGGGCGTCGACCGAAGCCATCTATATCGACGGATGAAGAACCTCGGCATCCAAGCTAAATAGTTTCAGAGTTGCAGAGTTGCAGAGTTGCGTTCTCGGAAGCCGATGTGACGCTGTGAGGAGTCGACATAACGTTGTGATGAGCGGACATAACGCTGTGAGTGGTCGACATAACGTTGTGATGAGCGGACATAACGCTGTGAGTGGTCGACATAACGTTGTGAGGAGCGGACATAATGCTGAGAGTGGTCGACATAACGATGTGAGGAGCGGACATAACGCTGTGCGAGCCAACAAAACGCTCTGAGGAGTCGACATAACGCTGTGAACAATAACTCACGCAAATAAAAAAGGCAGGCGATCAAACTGCCTTTCTATAGTTTTTGCTTCGAACGAAGTTCCTGCTCAAGACTCCAAACTCCGAACTCCAGACTTTATTTAACCGGAAAGCCGCGTTTTTTCATTAGGGCTTCGACTTTTGGGTCGCGGCCGCGGAAATTGCGGTAGGCTTCGGCCGGGTCGATCGTGTTGCCGACCGAGAAGATATCTTTCACGAGACGTGCGGCGACCTTTTTATCATACGGACCATCGCCTTCGGTGAATGCTCCAAAGGCATCGGCAGTGATAACATCCGACCAAAGATAGCTATAATAGCCGGCCGAATAACCGTCGCTGCCGAAAGCATGTTGGAATTGCGGCGTACGGTGACGCATTACGAGTTCGTCAGGCATGCCGAGTTCGCCAAGCGTTTCGCGTTCGAATTTGTCCGGGTCGATATCGGCATCGCCCGCGAGATGCAGTTTCATATCGATCAACGCACTCGAAAGATATTCGGTCGTTCCAAAACCTTGATTGAATGTCGATGCGGCCTCGATCTTTTTGACCAATTCGGCCGGGATCGGTTTGCCGGTTTTATAATGAACGGCAAATTTTTGCAGAACTTCGGGTGTCGAAAGCCAGTGCTCCAAAAGCTGCGAAGGGAATTCGACATAATCGCGTGCGACGTTCGTTCCAGATAGCCGCGGATAGGTCACATTCGAAGAAAGACCGTGGAGTGCGTGGCCGAATTCGTGAAACATCGTGGTCGCGTCGTCCCAAGAGATCAAGATCGGTTCGCCGGCTTTTACTTTGATAAAGTTCGCGTTGTTCGAAACGATCGTTGTGACATCACCGTCCATCCGCTGCTGTTCGCGATATTCGTTCATCCACGCACCGGAACGTTTTCCGTCGCGTGCGTATGGATCGAAATACCATAAACCGATGTGTTTTTTTGTCTTTTTATCGGTGACTTCCCAGACAGTTACGTCCGATTGATAGACCGGAATATTCTTTAGCTGCTTAAATTCAAAACCGAAAAGTTCACCCGCGACATAGAACATTCCCTCGCGGATCTTGTCGAGCTGAAGGTATTGTTTGACCTCGTCTTGATCCAGGTCGTATTTGTCCTTGCGAACCTTTTCCGCATAATAACGATAATCCCAGGGCTCGATCTTAATACCCTCTTTTCCTTTGTCGGCGATCGCCTGCATATCGGCAACCTCTTCGTGAACTCTTGCGACTGCCGGTTTCCAAACCGCTTCCATCAATTCCATCGCACGTTCCGGCGTTTTCGCCATCGCGTTGTCGAGCCGCCAATGTGCATGCGTTTTAAAGCCGAGAAGCTTCGCTCGTTCCGCGCGGAGTTTTAATATCCGTGCGATCGTTGCATTGTTATCGTGTTCGTCGCCGTTGTCGCCGCGGTTGATGAACATTTTCCAGACCTTTTCGCGAAGGTCGCGTCGTGTCGAATAGGTCAAAAACGGATCGACCGACGAACGCGTGTTCGAGATAACCCAGCCTTTTACATTTTTGCTCGTTGCCGCGATCGCCGCCGAATCGATCTGCGATTGCGACAATCCGGCCAGGTCGGCCTTGTCGGTCAACGTAACAAAACGATCGTTCTCTTCGGAAAGAAGGTTCTGATTGAAAGTTGTGAAAAGTCCTGCGAGTTCCTGATTGATCTCCGAAAGACGTGCCTTTTTATCGCTGTCGAGCTTCGCACCCGAGCGGACAAAATCGTTGTAATAAACCCAGGTAAGCCGTTGCTGTTCGGGCGTCAGTTTCGCTTTTTCGGGCGAATTATAAACTGCTTCGATCCGTTTGAAAAGAGGTGCGTTTTGCTTTATCTCGTCGTTAAATGCGGAAAGTTTCGGTTCATAGACCTGCTCGACCTTACGAAATTCCGGAGTGCTGATGTTGCTGCCCCAAATTCCGTAAAACGTCATCACGTGTTCTAAAGATTCGCCCGAACGCTCGAGTGCGGCGATCGTGTTATCAAAAGTAGGCTTTTCGCTGTTCGTTGCGATCGCTTTGATCTCGCTGCGATCTTCATTCATCGCCGCATCGATCGCCGGAGCGAAATCAGCGGTCTTGACCTTATCAAATGCCGGAACGCCGCCGAACGGGCCTTCCCATTTCGCCAACAATGGATTTTCGGCCGCTTTCTGCGCCGATGATTTTTCTGTAAATGTGTCTGTCATAAAAAATGTAATGCCGATAAAGGCCGCGAAGAGAAATGTTAAATAATTTTTCATAAGAGAACTAACTCGATTTTTTTTAATTAGTTTACGCTTTACCGGAAATTATGTGAAACGACCTCGCTTTTGAATCTGTAGATAGGATGAAAGAAAAGAGCTTTTATTATGCCGCTTTCTTCGGCAATGCCTTTTATTATCAGAAAATCGTTTTGATTTATAATCTCGCGGAACCTTTCAAATGTATCGGGCATCACGACGAAGTTCGAATGACCGGTTTCGTCTTCGAGCGTAATGAACACGACGCTTTTTGCGGTCATCGGACGCTGACGGATAATGACCGCACCGGCGACCGAAACAATATCTTTTACCTGCATTGAAAGAGTTTGCTTTGCCGAAAGAATTCCTCGCTTTGTCAGGTCTTCGCGTATAAAAGCCATCGGATGCTTACCGATGGAAATACCTGTTTTCATCAGATCTGCTTCGACAAGCTGCAGGCCATGCATTTGCCGCAGAAAATCCGGTTCGGCACTTTGTTCTTCTGATCCGGCAAACAAACCGCCTTTTGGCTGCACTGCCAATTCGGATTGCCATAGAGCATTGCGCCTATGAACGGTGCCGTCAAAATTCAACGCACCGGCAAGGCTCAGAGCTCTTATTTCGCGGCGGTTTATTTCGGGCACACGTTTCACAAGGTTTTCGACGCTTGTGTAAAAGCCGTTCATTCTTTCCGCAACAATAATTTCCGCGACATCTTTTCTTAATCCGCGTACATATTTCAATCCTATGCGAACGGCTTTTTCCTCATTCAGATCCTCGATGGTAAAAATATATTCCGAACGATTTATGTCCAAAGCTATAAAATGAAGGCCGTGACGCTGAGCGTCTTTTACAAGTGTCGCCGCCGAATAAAAGCCGAGCGGATAATTGTTCAGCATCGCTGCAGTGAATTCGGCACGGTAATGAAGAATAAAATACGCCGATGCATAAGCCAGCAAAGCGAAGCTGAATGCATGAGATTCGGGAAAGCCGTAATTGGCAAAAGCTTTTACATACTCAACGATCTTTTCCTGAATATCAGGCCCAATGCCGTTCTTTGCCATTCCGCTGCGAAGATTTTGACTGATCTTTTCGAGCTTTATATCGGGGCGTTTGAAGCCCATCGCCTGACGCAATTCCTGAGCTTCCGAACCGGAAAAACCTGCGATGTCCATCGCTATTTTCAATAGCTGTTCCTGAAATAACGGCACACCGAGCGTTCTTTCGAGTATCGGCTGCAGTTTTGGATGAATATAATCGATCTCTTCTAATCCTTGCCGCCGATCGATATACGAATGCAGCATATTTCCGACGATCGGGCCGGGACGAATGATCGCGACCTGAACGACAATGTCGTAAAAGACCTTGGGTTTTGATCTTGGCAAAAATGCTATCTGCGCACGGCTTTCGACCTGAAACATTCCTATCGTGTCCGCTTTCTGCAACGCTTCGTAAACTTTCGGATCGTCTTGTGGAATGCGGTAAAGATCGAGATCGACATTGTGGTTTTCTTTTACCAAAGTGATCGTATCGCGGAATACGGCCATCATACCGAGCCCCAAAAGATCGACCTTTACTATCTTTAGCAATTCACAATCGTCTTTGTCCCATTGGATTATATTGCGGTTTTCCATCGAAGCAGGCTCCAGCGGAACGATGCCGTCGAGCCGTCCGATCGATATGACCATTCCGCCCGAATGCTGACCTAAATGCCGCGGAAAATCGAGAATACGTCCGTATAATTCTGTAAATTTCCGCAGCCGCATATCATCGCCCGCGTCAAATCCTTCTTCTTTGAGACGCCGTTTCAGTTCTTCGCCTTTGAATGTTTCGTAGTGAGAATTTATCTTAGAAAGTTTTCCCAACAGCTCCGGCCCGAAACCAAAAGTTTTGCCGACCTCGCGTAATGCAGATTTTCCGCGATACGAAATAACATTCGCCGTCATTCCGGCACCGCGTTCGCCGAACCTTCGGTAAACTTCCTGGATCACCTTTTCGCGGTCGTCGCCGGATGGCAGATCGATATCGATGTCCGGATACTGCTCATATTTTTCGGATAAGAAGCGTTCGAACAAAAGCTTGTGTTCGATCGGATCGACGGCTGTGATGCCGAGGGCGTAACAGACGACGGAGTTTGCCGCCGAACCGCGTCCTTGCGAAAGAATACGTTCGCTTTTGCAGAAATCGGATATGTCCGAAACCATCAGAAAATAGCCCGCGAGCTTTTTCATTTTGATCACGGCCAGCTCTTTATCGAGCCTGCCTTGAACCTGATCTTTTATCGCTTGCCGACACTCGCGATATCTTTCTCTCGCACCGGCTTCGGCCTTTGCTCTTAAAACCGAATCCATCGTTTCGCCGGCCGAAACAGGATAATCGGGAAAATCATATGAAAGCTCGTCCATCGAAAAATTCACACGCGATGCGATCTCGTTCGTGATATCGACAGCTTCCGGCAGATCTTCGAAAAGCCGCCGCATTTGTCCGACCGGTTTTATATAACGCTCGCTGTTCTCAGACAAAAGCTTTCCGGCATTGTAGATCGTGCAATGATTTTTGATACACGTAAAAACGTCAAAAAGTTCGCGGTCAGTTTCATCGGCGTAATACGGCCCGTTTGCGGCAAAATACGGAATGCGGAGTTTGTGTGCCAGGCCGAGCAGCGATTGGTTTACGGCTTCTTCGTGCCGCAGATGATGCCGCTGAAGTTCGATATACAAGCGGTCTTCGAAAACATATTTGAGCCAGGCAGCGTCAATTTGGCCAAAGCCGGTTCTGATGCTGTTGTGCATAAAACCATCGGCACCGCCGGTATAGCAAAGCAGACCGGATGAATGCTGTTCGATGTCGTCTCTAGTTGCAAAATGTTCGCCTTTTTTATGGCGAAGTTTGATCGTCGTGATCAGCTTGCAGAGATTTTGATAGCCTTTTAAGTTCAATGGAACAAGCGGCAAGAGACTGCCGTCATCCATGGTTATCTCAGAGCCGATGATCGCTTTTATGCCTTTTTCCTTCGCACGAAAATGAAACCTGACGGCACCGGCAACAGTGTCGCGGTCGAGCAACGCCGCTCCGCTTAACCCAAGATCCGCAGCGCGATTGATCAAGCTCGCGGGTTGTGAACCGGACGACAAAAAGCTAAATGCCGAACGCATATGAAGCTCGAAAAGATCAGTCATATTCACCGCCCAAAAACCATTCGTTATTAACTTTACACAGACGATAAACACCGCCGTTCTCGATCTCGATATCCCATTCTTGAGCCTTCCAGGATCTGTCCCACCATTTAGAACTGGCCCGCCAAACGCCGCTGTATTGCAAAACACGTCCGCTGAAATGATCGGCCCTGAGAAATATCAAACGTTTGTCGCGCACCAAAACCTCGACGCGGATCGGCGGATCGAAATAGCTGAAAGCGATGACCGGCTTGTTAGATCGTGCTTCGATGCGCTCTTTTCCTTTCGGCAGCTTTTCTGCATCGATAGCAAAGGCTTTGTTCAAACGCTGATCTAAGATCACCGGAATGCCGACGTTTTCCTCGCCGACAAGCTTTTTTAATTTATTCGCCGTCAGTAGAAGGCTTTCGGGTTGCGGCCGTGTTACGGCGTAAAGTCCGGGCTGAGCCGGCCGCGGTTTTGTGAAATGAGCCGTAACTTTTACGCCGACGATCCCGGCTTCAGGTGCGTCAAGCGAAATACGCAAATTTAAAAGCTTTAACCAAAACGCCCTTTCCAGTGTCGGGAAAGATGTTTTTATCTCATAGGTCTTTTCGGGTTTGCTGCGTAATTTGAAAGCGATATCAAGCTGTTCAGTGCTGAAACCGTAATGATCGACGCGGCTGAAAAGTTCGCCAAGGCCGTGATTGAGCAAAAACAACAGCTGCTCGAAATCTTCGACCGGAAAATCCAGTTCATATGCCCATGACACTTGATCCTCTTGAACATTTGGCGTCAGCAGCGAGGCTCCTTTTTGTTCGACGACGTCTATTACATCTTGAAATTGTTTGCCATAGCGGCTGATAAGCTCTTCGCGCGGAATGTCCAATAATTGCTTTATGTTCTGTATGCCGAGATCTTCAAAAACATTCAGCGTATCTTTTTCGATCTGCAAACTTCGCAGAGGTAATTGTTGAAATTCCTGCTGCAGCGGATCTGCGATGTCTTTTTTCCGGCGAGCGAGAAGGATCGCCGTATCTATATTTTCCGCGATGGCAATGCTGCCTGAAATATTATTTTCCCGAAGCTCGGCAAGTATCTTTTGAGCGATGGTTTCACGCTTTCCCATCAGGCGTTCGAGCCCGCTGACATTGAACAAAATACCGTCATCGATGACCTCGATCGAATATGAGAAATTAGCCGCGACATTCAAAAGGGAAGCTTTGTCGCGTTTAAGATCTTCGGAAATTATGCAGGCGAATAATTTAGCCATCGGTATAATCCGCCTCTATTTTTACCGGGATCGGCGCTCCGTAAAATTGTTTTTTCGAATGCATATTTATGTAAAATTCGCGAAGCAATTTGAATCTGCCGACACCCGACCAGACGGTGCGTTCGCGTGAGAACAGAAAAGATTGCCGCGACGCCGAACCTGTCACTGATTCCTCGGCAGTAACGAAAAGCAGCGTTGGCGTTTCTTTTATGCGGTTACGGTAGCGATACCAGTAGGTCTTTGGAACGAGTCTCAACTGTCTCTGCTGCAGGCCGTTAAGATTGAGCCAAACGGCGCCAAAGCCTTTTGCCTGGACAAGATGATCGACCGACATAAATGATCTTTCGATATTGCCGCCGCACTTGATCCAAAGCAGATTCTCAAGCTCGACGCCTGCCAAAACCGCCGTTGCCGGATCAAAACTGTTTGCCGAATCGACAACCGCACAGATCTCGCCCAGAGCCGTGAGTTTTGAAAGCAAACTGAGCGTAAGGCTTGTTTTACCTGAACTAGGTTCGCCCGCAACCTCAATGATCGTGCCCCGCGTGAAGGCTAAACCGATCTCATCGAGCAAAACTTCATCTGAGTATGTTTGTTCCTCCTTTAAATAGGAAAGCTTTTTTACTAAACTCAAATGCCGCATCTTTATTACCCGACCGGCTCGTGCCGATATTAAGAATATATTGCATAGATGAAACGTCTGTCAAAGTTTGATCGAAACATCGTTGTTTACACAGTGAGTGGTGAGGAGTGAGGAGCTTTGCAGAAGCCCGACCGTGAGGAAGGGCTTAACATTCAACGCGGAAGACGGACGCAACTCTCTGACTGGACCGCACGCGCCCCCGCGTGCAACGCCGGACACGGCGTAACCGACTTGGGCAGACGACAAGGTCGGTTTCGCCGGAGGAACCACCGATCGAGGACAAGAGTGACCGCGTTCCAAGTAAACCGCACCAATTGCAGAAGCCCGCCTGACCGTAAGCAAGGGCTGGATTTCTTAGCTCCGTAGGAGCATTCTGTTTGTAGATACCGCCAAAAAAATTACTAGCTCCGTAGGAGCGTCCCAGAATAGGCCGCTCCTACGGAGCTTGTTCGCATTCTGCATTCGTTGCTACAAACAGTTGGCTCCGCTGGAGCCGGGGAGCGGGCATTCAACTAGGAGATTTGCCGGTTTCGGCTGAGCGGTTCGATCCACGATGAGAAAGTAGTTGATTGTTGCATAACTAAAACTCTTTACTATTGTCGCAACCTCTGGTATATTTTCATCGGCGGGAAATATTCTCCGCCAATTAGATAGTAGTTCTTTGAAAAATAGGCGCGAGTTGGACGCTGGGACAGCGGGACAGCCATCAGCCGAAATCCATAAAAATGGATTTTTCATTGAAATAGGGCGCGAGTGGGACACCGGGACAGCGGGACAGTTAAGCCCAAGCCCAATAAAAACGGGCGTTTCATCAAAATAGGCGCGAGTGGGACACTGGGACAGCGGGACACTGGGACACTTGGGACAGCTATAGATCTTTGAAAATTAGCGAGGCATACAAAAAGAGACTGTCTTCAAAAGTTAGATCTGCACGCTTTGCGGACAAATGAGAACTTTTTCTGACAGCCTCTTTTATTAAACTAATGGTACACCCGGCATGATTCGAACATGCGACCCCTTGATTCGTAGTCAAGTACTCTATCCAGCTGAGCTACGGGTGCTCAAAACGAATATTTAGACTACAAAGCAAACGGTTTGGTGTCAAGGTGTGGAAAAGTTAAATGGTGAAATAGGAGAAAGTTCTGATCCATCATCTGGCGAAATATCCTTGGCGCGTTCGCGATATCAGTCCGTCGTTTTTTGTCTTTATTGTTATCTCTCGCCATTTGCCGTCTCGTTTGTCGTTTATCGGCTCGTATTCCAGCGTATAAAGTGTACGCATTTCAGCCGCGACAACGGCGTAAAGTTTTCCCATTTCCTCAAGCCGGTTTATTGTATGCAGCGAACCGCCGGTTCTGTCGGCAACTATTTTCAGCCGCGAACGAGCCGCTTGGAACAATGCGACCTGAAACGGAGTCGGATCTGCGAGTTTGGCAGGATCACCGGTCGGCAAAGCGAGCGGATAAATAGTTACGCCCTGCGAATCAGAACGGTTGAGAGTGCTTTGGAGGGTAGCGTTCGATGCGGGATCGATCTTTTCCGCCATTTGAGCTTCGGGCACCTTTTGTAACGTATCGCGGTCAGTTTCGCGAATAGAGCTGTCAACTCCGTCGGTCAAAACAATGATGGCTTTGCGGCGGCTAGTTTCTTTTGAAAGTTTGTCGAGTGCGAAATCGAGTGCCTTATAAAGCTGTGTTTTTCCTCGGCCATTGGCCACACGGATCGAATTCGCGACAGACCGGCGATCGGTAGAAAAATCGTTCAACAGATCGATCTTGTCGGAAAATTCTATGACGGCGATCCGATCATTTGGCGAAAGAGCATCAACGAATCGTGCGGCCGATTGTTGAATGACCTGACGAAACCCTAACGTCGATCCGCTCATATCCAAAAGCATAACCACGCTGAACGGCGCCGTTGTTGCTTCGAACCGCGATATTTCCTGCTTTACACCATCTTCATAAATGGAAAAATCAGAACCGTTCAGATCCGTGATAGGCCTTCCGCGTTCGTCCACGACGCCGACATTTAATTTGACGACAGACGAATCAACACGGATCGGATCATCCACCTGTGCAAAAACGACAGCTTGATGTGGTAAAAATAAATAGGAATAATGCTAAAAGTTTTATTCGTTGCATAAGATGAATGACTTTAATTAAGACGCGATTATCGATGTTTCGGTTGTATCGATGTCGTAGCGAAAAAAGCCTTAACATTCTTAGAAAATTATTCTATAATCATACCTTCTACCCGAAGATCTGAACAGCATTATAAGGAAGAAGATTTGGGCACCATAAATGGTTTTGGTTTACGCGTGTGGAAATGATGCTCTTTAGGCCGACCTACTGCTGCAGTTGCGGCGATAAAATTGAGCGTGCGCAGTGGCGGTTTTGGACGAGCACAAGATTCTGCGAAATTTGCGAATCGACCAACAAACCCTTCGAATTGCTGTCGCGCGGAGCAATGCTGTTAGGCGGGTTGATCAGCATATTTTGGATAGGAAATTTGATCGTTCCGGTTTCTGGTGATGAACAGAAGCCTGAAAATGCTAAAATAGTAGCTGTCCACAATAGAGACGATGGACGATCGCAGCAAAAATTGCGGAGTTTGAAAGCAGATCCGCAAACATCTGATGCCGACGAAGCTCAAGTGGCGAAAAATGACGTTTTGCCGGCAAAAGAAAGTTCACCCTTAACGCTTTCAACGAAACAAAACGATTCCCCCGAACGTGTTTATATTTGCGGTGCGCGCACCAAGAAAGGAACAGCTTGCAGCCGCCGTGTAAAAAAGGCCGGCACGCGCTGTTGGCAGCATCAGGGAATGCCGGCGATGAAAGATGAAGTTCCGGCATCTGATAAAGATTTTTGACGAAGACTTTTACGAGCACGCCAACGTCTTAAATTTGGTTTTGAAGTTAAGATAAAATCGAATAGAATCAGTAGTTTGATCGGATAGAAACAACGCATAAATAATGAAACCTTTAGCGCAAAACAGTCTCATCCAAAACAGATATCTTATCGTTCATTTGATCGGTAAGGGCGGCATGGGAGAAGTTTACTTGTCCGTTGATCAGCGATTGGGAAGTGCCGTCGCTCTCAAGCGAACATTCTTTGCCGGAGACGAAAATCTTCGCGCAGCTTTCGAACGCGAAGCTAAGATCTTGGCTCGCGTACGCCATCCGGTTTTGCCAAAGGTCAGCGACCATTTTGGTGAAGGCGAAGAACAATATCTCGTAATGGAGCACATCTCCGGCGACGATCTTTCAAAACGCCTGGAAATAGCTCAAAAGCCGTTTCCAATAAGTTGGGTGATGTTTTGGGCCGATCAGCTTCTGGATGCTCTGTCGTATCTTCATGCCCATGAACCGCCGATCATCCATCGCGATATCAAACCGCAGAATCTAAAACTAACGGACGAGAATCACATCATCCTGCTTGATTTTGGCCTTTCCAAAAACACAGGAAACGTGACGGGTACGAATGATTCTTCGGGTTCAACAGCGGGAAGTATTGTTGGTTATACGCCTCATTATGCTCCGATGGAACAGATCCGCGGTATCGGTACGAGCCCGCGAAGCGATCTTTATTCACTATCGGCAACGCTTTACCAACTGATGACGAACGAGGTTCCTGCAGACGCTCTGTCACGTGCTGATTGTTTGCTTAACGGAATGGAAGATCCTCTCGTGCCGCCCTGTGAAATAAATCCGGAAATATCACAGAACGTTTCCAACGTGATAATGAAGGGAATGGAGGTCAGCCAGGATAAGCGTTACGCGGACGCACGCGAAATGCAAAAGGTTCTGCGAAAAGCCTTCAATGAAATGCAGTCCACGATGTCGGCCGATACGATCGCGTTTAATGCGAATGATATCGCCGGATCGAATACCGGCTCCGATCCTTTTAATAGCGCACCCTTAAAGGACAACTCGATCAAAGAAACGGACCTGAACAAGAGTTTGGGTGGAACCTACAACACCAATTTTTCGAAAGATAAAGACCAGGAAGCGGACGTCGATCTCAATGCAACGGTCAGATATGATCCTGGAGCAACATCTGATGAAGCTGAAACTCGGCAGGCAGATGTGAAAACCGAAGTTTTCCTTGCCGGCAGTACGCCGTTCGTTGTTCCCGACGAAATTTCGGCTGCTCCGAGCGAAACGCCCTCAGTTCCGACCGAAACACCATCATCGGCACCGGCACAAACGGATTACTACAGCGCGGATGATATGGGAACCGCGATGGGCGACACGCCTGCGGAAGAAGCTCCGGAAAATGCCTCGTATTCGCCGGACGCAACAGTACCGCTTATCAATCTTGGAAACGAAACTGCTGGCGGCACGGATCCCTATGCCTCGCAGTCTAATTACGATCAAGTCGATGCAGGTGGAAATTCGGAAGAGCTCGAAGCGGCTCCTGTAGCCGCAGCCGCAGTTCCGCTCAAAGCAAAGAAAAAATCTTCGGGTAAGACTCTGGCGATCGTCGGAGTACTTGTAGTTCTACTTTTGCTGGTAGCTGGAGCCATCGGTGCGGGAATTTATGCCTATGTAAATTACCCTGAAATGTTTGGAGCGGCCGAAGAAACACCGACGCCAACGATCGAAGAAGAAACCCCAACGCCGACACCCGAGCCGTCGCCGACAGAGATGCCGCTTGATACGAATTCCAATACTGACAATTCGAATTTGGACAACTCAAATAGCGACAACTCTAATACGGAAACAGTTGAGCCGACACCGGTGCCTGAAGACACTAGCCGCCCGACGACACGCTCGACTCCGGTAGTTCGCAAAACGCCGGTAACTCGTCCGGCTAAAACACCGGCACAGCAGAAATCAACGCCAAAACCAGGGCCAACGATCTATCAGTAATACGCGGAGCTAAAGAAAATGCGAAGTATAAAGTTAACTAAATTGCTAAGCCTTGCGGTCGTCGCGGCAGCTTTGATGCTGTCTGTTGCCGCGGACGCGAGTGCTCAGTCAAAGAAAGCAATGAAACGAGCCAAAGATCTTTATGACCAAGGCAACCGATCATTCAATCAAAAGAACTATCGTGACGCGACGGAAAAATATGCCGAAGCCATTGCGATCGCTCCGAACATCGCTCCGCCGCATTTTTGGAAAGGTAATGCACATTACTATCTGAAAGAAAATGATCTGGCTCTTACCGAATTGGACAAAGCTCTTGAGCTTGGCTATAAACCCAGCGACGTTTATAAGGTTCGCTGGTACGTGAATTTTGAGAAACGAAATTTAGACGCTGCCTTATCTGATATAGACAAAGCGTTGGTCGACGATCCGGGAAATCCAACGATGCTTTTAGCAGCGGGCGATATTTATTATGAGCGAAATGAGCTTCAAAAAGCGCTTGAATATTACGACAAGGTTGGAAGCGGTACAGTTGGAAGCGGAGATCTTCGTTTCAAAATGGCTCGTGCTTATGCCGCTTTAGGTAATGTCGATAAACAGATCGAGAATGCTCTTTTAGCAACAAAGCAGGGAACCAGGTTCGTGGGTGAATCTTGGTCATTGCTCGGCGATGGCTATTCGCGTCAGAGTAAAAATGAACAGGCGATCGATGCCTACAAACGAGCGTTGGCGGCAAATCCGGACAATGTTCAGATATACCGCACACTGGCAGAGCTGTACCGGCGTGAAAACCGCATTGGTGACGCGATTCAGATACTGGACGACGGCTTAAAGAAATTTCCGCGAAATGGGAGTTTTTATACCGATATAGCTTGGTATTACAGCATTGCTGACCGAAAGCAGGAAGCGGTCGACGCTTCGAAAGCTGCGACAATACTGTTGCCGAAAGAATACTTGGGATATACGAATCTCTGCCGTGCTTATAATGACAACGGCGATCCGAAGCTGGCGATCGGCGCATGCAATGTGGCTTTAGGATTAAATCCGGACGACGGCGAAACAAATTTTTACTTGGGCCGTGCCTACAGTTTGCAAAAACGCGATGATGATGCGGCTAAATATTATGCCAAGGCAGTTGTCGGATTAGAAAAATTCGTAAAAGCGAATCCGAATTATTCGGACGGCTTTTATTTGCTCGGAAATGCTTACACGTCGGTGAAAGATTACACGAAAGCTGTATCGGCTTATCAGCGGTGTGTGGAACTCAATCCGAGCTTTGTTAAGGCAAGATTCAATCTGGGCCTGATCTATATTTTCCAGAACAAGAAAGCTTTGGCCCAAGAGCAATATGAGCATTTAGCTTCGCTCGATCAGAAATTTGCCAACGAATTGAAATCGGCGATAGATAAAATGTAACCCGATCATCTATTGACTAAATAAGAGGCCGTCAGGAACGAATTCCTGACAGCCTCTTGTTTTTTACACCTGGTGAACTTAACTACTTCGATCGGTTGCGGCTGATATTGACTTCGACATTTTGTATTCGCAGAACAACGCGCATTGTGCCGGAACGGTTGTCCATTTCGGCCGGAACGAACGGGGCGAATTGCGGGTCGGATGAAAGAGCTCGCTGCAACTCTTCGACCGACCGTTGGTCACCCGAAGAATCCAAAACTTCGGCGATCTTTGCAACACCGTTGCTGAAAACATCCGCAACTACGGTGATCTCGCCGTTTCGTCCGTTTTTAGATAGAGCATCTGTAGCCGATGAAACCAAAGTTCCTTTGGGATTTATGCTCGGCGATTCCTGTGCAACGGCCGCACGTGAAAGTGCAAATTCGCGAACCGCTCTATCGAGTTGGAAAGTGCGTTCGAGCGGAGAATTTCCGGGAATAAATACCGGCGTGGTTGAGTAGTTTTCCGAATTGGACGCGACCTCAAACGAGCCGATATTTTCATAGCCCGAAAGGATCGACGAAATAAGTGCAAAACCAAGAATGAGCGTCGCAGCCGAGGCGACAAACGTCGGCATTAGCCAAGTGCGAAAACCGAGGGGTTTGCCCAAGTCATAAGCGAACATTTCGCGGCCGCTTCTTTCGGCGGCAGCCGATTTTCCTGCAGAGCGAAGTTCGTTAAACAATGCCGAGGGAATTGAAGCCGCCTTAAGCGAATGTAGATCAGTCCGAAGAACCGTTTGCTTTTGCAATTCGGCTGAACAAACCGAGCACGAATTTAGATGATCGCGCAGTATGGCCGAATCGGAAGCATCGAGCATCTTGTCCAATTCGAGCGATATATTAAATTTTGATTCCGAGCATTTCATTTCTTTCACCTATCCGGCACAAAAAGCGTCCCCAAGGTTTCGAATGTGTTTCTTTTGACTGACTGCCTCACTGACCCCGGCCGTTTTCCGATCGCGGAAAACAACCGCCGGATGAATAAGAGCTGCTTTGCCCAAACGAATTTTTCGTCCTTTGCTGGTCAAATTTCAAATATGTTTCGTTCAAGCGGCATGTCTAACTCACCTGCGTTTTCTTCGACCTCGTTTGGCACCGATCTATTTAGTCTTCAAAGTAAAACCGGGGCGAGTCAAGCAGCCATTCAAGTTTCAAATATCTTCCAATCTTTTCGAGAGTTCACCGCGTCCGCGTGCGATCCTTGATTTCACCGTTCCAGCGTTGATGCTGAGTGCTTCGGCGATCTCTTCGTAACTAAATCCTTCAATATCTCGAAGGACGACAACTTCTCGAAAAATTTCTGGCAATGTTGCCAAGGCCGTTCGCAGCTGATATTGCCTTTCCGAACTTATCGCCTCAGTTTCCGGATCTGGAGTAGTACCGGATAGCGTTTCGTGAAGTGGCCGATCTTCAGGGCTGTTGACTGAATCGATCGATATCATTTTCGACCGCTTTCTGCTTTTCCACCAGCGAAACCGGTTTCGCGAACGGTTTATCGCAATTCGGTAGAGCCATGTTTTTATGCCCGATTCGCCTCTGAATTTGCCAACCGCTTTAAAGGCACTGAGAAACGTTTCCTGAGTCAGGTCGGCGGCATCTTCGGGGTTTTCGGTCAGACGCAAAAGCATCGAATAGACACCGGCCGAATACTCCGTAACGAGCCGATCAAAAGCTTCTTCGTCACCGCACTTTAATTTTTCAATGAACTCCGCATCATCGCTCGCAAATTCAACAGATATCCTCGCCGCCGAAGCGACGTCATCCAAGTCATTTTCTCCAAATGTGATCGACTTGCTAATGAACATCTCTTGCCTTTGCTTTTCATCGAACGAGATGGCTTCAAACTTCACGGCGTTTTTTCGCCGATATTTTATTAGACACGCCTCATTCGGTTTTGTTCCCGAAAAATAAAAAAAGTTCCAAAATCGAACAAATTATGCTGACATTCCCAAAATAAGCTTGTTTTATCGGGCATTTGTTACCTAAGTTATTTGCCCTGAGCCGCTTTTTACGGTAAATTAACTCTTTTGGAAATAACCCTCGCCGGGTAATTATATAACGATAATCAATAGAAAACTTGCAGTTTTAAAATATAATGGCACGCAAAAAACGAAAGATCGAACAATTGGAACCGCCGGTCGACAACAAGAAGCCGAAAAAACAGTATAAAGATTCGTTTCAAAGAGATTTTGGAAAGAAGGTTGAAAGCTTTGTAAATGGCCTCGAAGGAAGCGGAAGAACTATATTATACGGACTCGGAGCCGTTGTTATTCTCGGTATTATCATTCTGATCATTTACCGATGGAACGCTAGTTCGAACGCCGCCGCCCAGGCAGCTCTTGGAAAAGCCATCGAAGTCTCGCAATCGCGTGTGACCGATGTTCCGGTGCCGGCCGGCTCAAAGGAAAAAACATTCAAAACCGATAAAGAGCGCGCCGAAGCAGCAGTCGCTGCTTTCGAAGACGTAAATAATCGGTTTGGCGGAAAGGTTGGCGAAAAAGCGACCTATTTTGCGGCAGTCAATAAAGTTTCGCTCGATCGTGATGCCGCGACCAAAGAACTTCAAGCCCTTTCTGCAAACAATGACCCGGTTGGAAAGCTGTCGAAGTTTGCTCTTGGCCAGATCTACGATGGTGATGGAAATTTCGACGAAGCCGCGAGGGTCTATAGCGAACTAGCAGCAATGGATGATCCGATCGTTGCGAAAGACACGGTCAACTTCCAGCTAGCATCGATCTACGAAAAGCAGAATAAAACTAAAGAAGCTGCGGATCTCTATTATAAAATAGCGAAGGATGCCAGCGAAGCAAAAGATGCGGACGGCAAACCAATTCCGATGAGCACTACCGCCAACGACGCGAAAGAAAAACTCGATAAGCTTGATCCCGAGCGTGCGAAAGAGATACAGCCAGCGGCACCCGATCTCCCGCCGGGATTGTGATCGTTTCCTTAATTCCAGATCTCAGGTAGTAATATGGGCATCACCAACGAAAACCGGCACGTCGATACAAATTTCGAAGTGCCGGTTTCTGTTAGAGTGCCGATCTATCCTTATCTCACCGCTCTCTTTGCGGCACTGTTTGTGTCCGCATTTTTTATTTATATCGAATATGACGCCGCATCAGCTGTTGTTTTTGGTTGTGCATTCATCATCATTCCGCTCCTTGCTTGGCGTGATCGCATCGTCTTTGACGGGAAACGGCTAAAAAGAACCGGGTTGATCCCGAGGCTTTGGGCTAAATTCACCGGCCAGCGAAACAGGCTTAAATTGTCCGATATCGAAAATGTGGAAACGCAGGCCAGCCGAACCATCAAACGGGGAAGCAAGATAACTTACCATTACGCGACAATTATTACAGGCAAAGGAACATCCTTCTTTATTTCGTCAAGAGGCGACGATTATCGCAGAATGATCCGCGCCTTGCTCTCGAAATTGCCTGATGAAACTCTTGACACACGTTCGCTTGAGATCCGCGATTATCTTTTTGAGAAAAATGAAACGCTGACAAAAGCGGCATTTATGAATATTCCGCCGACGGATGTTTTGGAGAGTTCGCTCGCCGTTCTCAGCAGAACTTCCCGTTCAGAAAAAGCTAAGCTGCAGAGCAAAACGAACGACGAGGCGAATGCCAGATCCGAAGAGTTGAGGCAAATGGCAAACGAACTGCGTATGTCGGGTTCGCTTTTGCAGTCGATAGAAGCTTTTCGGCGGGCATTGCTTATCAAACCCAAGGACGGTTGGCTACTTCTGGAATTCGCACGCTGTCTCGAATCTTTTGCCGGGTCCGAGCGGGATCAAAAAGCTTCGCGAAAGGCCGCAGCGGTAATGCGGCTGGCGGAAAAGCGGGCCGCGGACGATGGCCATTTACTTAACCGGTTGGGTGAAACTTATTTTCAATTCGGCGACGCAAAGCGTGCGGCAAAGATGTTCGAACTTTCGAAAGCGGCGATCGGCGATAGTTTTCGGGCTTTGCGCGGAATGGCTGAGATCGCACTTCGCGAAGGTAAGATCGCTCACGTAATACTCAATTTTTCAGGGGCGAACTCAGTGGCACAAACATCGGCGTTGCGTCGTTGGACACAGCGTGAAGCCGATTATTTTGGCCATTTGAATAGCAATGACGAATATATGGAACTCGAGGTGAGCCGTGTGAACCTGCTGGAAAAACTTCTCCGAGTCAGAAAAGCGGCCTTGCGTGTGTGTATTTTCGGATTGCCAATGATAATTGTTGGTGTTCTGTTTGAAGAAGGGTTTATCGCGAACGCCGGTTGGATCTTGTGCGGAGCAGCTCTGATACTCTCTTTGGCGTTAATGGCCGGAAGCCGTATGCTCGAATCACGAATTCCTTTCGATCTGATGGAAGAAGAAGATTAATTTTCGAAATGTTCCCGCAAAACGGCAATGGATTAAAAAAAAGAAATAAGATGAACGACGTGTTGAGAATCAGCGGCCACTTTTAGACTTTTTTTCTTCTTCGCGTTTCCGGGCCTTTGCGGGAAATAATAAAAGACCGCACCGGATCGGAGCGGTCTTTTGCTTGCAGATGTATAATGTTTAGCTTTTCTTTGGTGCCGCTTTTTTCGCGACAGTTTTCGATTTGGCCTTTAGCTTCGCAGTCTTTGCAGCAGTTTTAGGGGCCTGCTTTGTCGAAGCTTTGCCTGCGGAAACAGCTTTCTTTGTTTCGCCGTGACCGCTTAGCATCGCGGACCACCGATATTCCGGCTCATCAAAACCTTCGTCAAGTTTACGCAGAATAAAATCGGTCAATGCATCAATGATCCAATTGTGGTTGTAGTCACCCACCGAGGCCCGTTCGGCATCCGGTGCAGGATTCATAAAATCGATCGCATAAGGAATGCCGTCTTTGATCGCAAACTCCACTGTGTTCATATCATAACCAAGCGCCCTGCAGATCGTGATGACGTCGTTTTCAACCCGTGCATGCAGTTCCGGCGAAAGATAATTTTCGACATTCACGTACTGCATTCCGCTTAAATAGGGTTTCGAGGGATCATACGGCATGATCAGAACCTTTTCGCGGCCGATGCAATAACAGCGAACGAACTGATCGTATTCGATGCCTTCCTGCAAGGTCATGCAAAGTTTGCCCGATTGATTGTATTCGCTGAAAAGTTCGTCGAGCGAATGGATCTTCGAAACGTTCTTCCAACCGCCGCCGTCATGTGGTTTAAGGAACGCCGGAAAGCCGACGTAGTTCACAATGCCGTCCCAATCGATCGGATATTCCAGATTGCGGAGTGATTCAGGCGTAATGTCGTCGACGTACTTCTCCTGGGGAAGCAAAACCGTTTTTGGTATCGCTACCCCGATCTTCGCTGCGAGCGAAAAATTAAAGAATTTATCGTCGGCTGACCACCAAAATGGATTGTTAATAACGTATGTGCCCTCGAGAGCCATGCGTTTCAACATCGCCCGATAATAGGGCACTTCATGCGAAATGCGGTCGATGATGACATCGTACTTCTTTTGTTCATCAAGCCGAATTCCGCCGACCTTTATCATTTCAGCAACGACGTTTCCGCCGCTTTTTTCGCTGATCGCGTTGATCATCGATTCAGGAAAAGTTTCTTCGCGTCCTATTAATATTCCTACTCTTTTCATAACAATTTATGTTCCTATATTAAAAAATATTTTGTATCAACATTCCTCCGGCATTGGCCGTTGTTGATGATAATAATTCCCAGCACTTCAAAACCCTTGATTTTAGTAGATTGAACACTACGTGGCAAGGCGATGAAAAAGATTGCGTTACGGCCTCGTAACATAGTAGGATTGTAGTTGGCGTTCATTCGAAACGCTGATCAAAAACATTCCAAATACTCTCAAAAAGACTTTACCGATCACCAAAATGAACCAAGTATCAAGCCAAACAAGCTATAATTACGCAGCCGCACACACAAATTCGCCGCCGGTTTTGAACGATCCTGCAAAGGTTTTGAGCGAACCCGCGAAAAATATTCAATCTTTTCAGAACGTCCTAAAGCGAATGCTCGCCGTTGACCCAAAGGTCAGCGATCTGATCTTTTCTCCCGGACGTCCGCCGCAGGTCGAGTTGACCGGAGATCTACAAGGCGTGCCCATTCCCGGACTGGAGCAGCTAAAGGCCGGTCAGATAAAAGCGATGGCCGAAATAATGCTCGAAGGCAATGACCAAGGCCTTGAAACGCTCGAGCAACGCGGATCTGCTGATATTTCATACAGCGTCCACGGTTTGTGCCGATTTCGAGTAAACATTTTCAAACAACGCGGAACTTTCGCCATCGTGATGCGGGTTATTCCGACGACGGTTCCGCATTGGAAAGATCTAGATCTGCCGCCGGCAATATGCTCGATCGCCGGATTAAAGAATGGTCTTGTTCTCGTTACCGGACCGACCGGTTCGGGAAAATCGACGACATTGGCCGCGGTGATCGATCTTATAAATTCGACAAAAAAATATCACATCGTAACGATCGAAGATCCGATCGAATTCAGCCACGAACATAAGCTTTGCACGATCCACCAGCGTGAGCTTCATTCCGATACGCCTGATTTTGCATCCGCGCTGCGTGCCGCATTGCGTCAGGCACCGAAGGTTATTCTTGTTGGCGAAATGCGTGACCGCGAAACTATCGAGGTCGCACTCGAAGCTTCGGAAACGGGCCATTTGGTATTATCGACACTGCACACAGTCGATGCAGCAAAAACGATCGACCGTATTATCGGAGTGTTTCCAAAAAATGAAGAAGCCGTTATTCGTACGCGGCTGTCGCAATCTTTTCGACGTATAGTTTCGCAGCGTTTGATGCCGAAGGTCGGCGGCGGACGTAGTTGCCGCGATCGAGATCTTGGTTTCGAATTCACGAACCCGCGAATATATTGAAAAAGGTGAAAGGGAAGGACGTTCGATAACCGACGCTATGCTCGACGGCGAGCTGGAAGGAATGCAAACGTTCGATTCCGAGTTGGAAAAAATGATCCGCAAGGGTGTTATCGAAAAAGAGGTCGGTCTTGCGTATTCGACAAATGCTAACAATCTAAGACTTTCGATCAGCGATCTCGATGAGATAAGAACGGAATCTCAGCCTGCGGAACCGCTAGCCGCAGAAAGTACAACGGTGGCCGAACCGGCGGCAAAACCTTTAAACAAAGATCTGCCCAACATTGATGGGTTCGAGCCCTAAAGATTTACTCCCTCGGTCGAATCGAGGCGGAGCCGTTTTCCACCGGAAACTGTATTTTACATTTTTGTTTTCGATGGTAGATTGTTATCCATTATGGATATGAGACCTAATGGCGAAGAACCCGAGCTTTTACTGTCCGACCACCTAAATGCCGAGACCTCACTCTGGTTGGTGATCCCGCAGTTGGTGGTGTCAAGTGTCATTACTATGGCGGTACTGTTGCTTGCTTTTTGGGTATTATATGACGAACTGCCTCTTTTTGCCTTTGGTTTTGCGGGAGCACTTGTTGCACTGCAAATACTTTTGGTAATAGGGCTTAGGTTTCAACGGCGGGAGGAATTCCATTCCCAAAATGTAAGCTCGGGCCGGTTCGATAAACTCGGAGGGCTTTGGCTGCTCGCATGCGGTCTTGGTGCCCTACTTGGTTGGATATGTGGAAGCATTGGCGACGGAGCAGGTTCGATGAGTGACCTGTTTTATTTCGCGTCGGCTTTGTTTTCGATAGGACTGCCGGTGTTAACGATGCTCCCAAACATCAGATATGTCGGCGGCCGGGCAGCTTACTTACAGATATCCATCCTCACATTTATAACAATGCTTCCCATGCTTATTGGAATTTACTATTTGCTTAAATTATTTAGATAAGCTCGGTCGATCAAGTTAACGGTTTGGTTCTGGAAGTAGTTCGTAATTGCCCATTTCGCGGTTGTAGGAGTCGAGAGCTCCGACGGAATCAGCCGTTTGATCCAGCATTTGCTTGGTCATTGCAATTGAATCCGAAAGCTGTTCGAAATCGGGCAGAGAGAATTTCTCCGGCGTTGACATCGTAACGATCTCGTCATTTAGATAGCTGAAGAAATTTTCGATCGATTGAAGCTGGCCTTCGACGAGTTTTACGCTCCGTTCGATCTCGTCAAACGAAGCGATACGTCGCTTTAATATTTCTACATTCGTTTGTTGAATGCGTTTTGTTTTTTCGTCTGTCGAACTTTCTGCGGCGCGAAACGCTTGAGAAAGTTGGTTGTGAACAGCTTGACGATTGATCGATTTTAGATGCTGTTTGCGGCGTCGATAAACATCAAGCAGATCGACAAAATCTTCCCAACGCTGATCGAGCGTGCGAAGGTTCGATGGCAATTCGCGTGCACCTGTGAATTTTTTGTAATTGTCCTGGATCTTTTCTTTCAGCCATTTCAGACCATTCAACGGCTTCGCGTTCGCGAGGCGTAAAGGATTTGATCAGCTTATCGCGGTTCGATTTATGAAGAGCGATCAGTCGTTCGCGTTCGCGGCCTTGGACAAGGGCACGGTAAGCCGGAAGGTTCGGAACGACAAGAAGATACACGATCTCGGCAATTATTGCGACAAGCAACGGAAAAACGCTTACGGTGTAAGCCGCAGCGATCAGAAAGCCCGCAAGTCCCCAAAAATTCCATGTTTCTTTGAGGGCTTCTTTAGCGTAGCTTGTGTTGAATTTTTCCAGACCTTGCTGGTACTTTGCCAAATCCGCCATATAAGGTAGATGCCTAAATATTCCTTATCGTTTGTTTAGAAATTCGCAAACACCCGGCTAATTTGCCGTTTCCGTCGCCGATTGTTCCGAACTCGTCTCGTCTTCCGCAGGAGCACCTTCGCCGGCTGTGATCTGTTTGCCTTCGGCGGTTCCTTTCGGTGCTTCGAGCAAACCCATCTGGGATTTGTATTCGAGTAATTTGTCCTGAAGCTGAATGTCCATTGCTTCGCGCTCGATATCCTGCATCTGCGAATCTACGGTGCTTGAACCAAGCTGAAGCTTTGCTTCGGCTGCGGCAACTCGGCGGTCGATCTTTTCGCGCATTTCGTTAAATGTCGAAGAATCGTCGCCGATGTTGAACGTATCCATTGTCTGGGCAAGCTGTTCTTGAAGTTTCGCCTGCTTGGCGGCGCTGATAAGCTGCATCGCCTCGGCGGAGCGCTTCTTCATATTCAGAACGTAGTTGTCGCGAGCTTTCAAGGCCTGCTTCGAAGCGAGGGTGGCATGCTCGAGTTGAGCCGAGGTCCGTTCCATATCGACCTGAGCTTGCTGAAGCTGGCCGATATAAGCGGTTGCGATGTCATCGCGTCCCATTTTAACGGAAGCTTTGATCTTTGAATCGAGATCGACTACCTGCGATTGCAGATTTTCGTGATTCTTTTGCAAAAGACGTTCGGTTGCCATCACCTGCGCAACCGAATTATTCAGGTCGGGAACGCGGTCGCGCATATCGCGGATGGTCTGCTGCAAAACCAGTTCCGGATTTTCTATCTTGTCCAACGCCGCACCGGTGCTCGCGAAAAATACTCTCTTAAGTCTCTGCCAAAGTCCCATTAAATTAACCGTCTCCTAAAATATTATAGTAATACAAAACCTCGCCAAAATCTTTACGACAGCTCAAAAGGCAAAGTTGCATAATCCCGATAAGTATAACAGGAAACTTTGATAAATGAACATTGTTCCCGGAATTTTTCAGACCATGAACCTATGTAAAAGGGCGAACTTGGTTTAGAGTATTTGCAAATACCTCAAGAGAAAAAATGTCATGCAAAAAAACCTTTCAGAACTTATAGCGAAACTAGATACGGAATTGATCGAGAATCATCGCTACGACAAGAAGCTATTCGTGGAGCTCGATGAAAGCCAGCGTAAGCTAGGCATTTTGTCTGACGACAGGCCCTTTGCACCTTTTTTGCGGCACCAGTTCTTTACGCGCCCGATCTATGACGAGATCGCAAAAGCCTCGGAAATACTGGCTGAGGCTTTCGATGTAATGACACAGGCGGCGCTGGAAGATGACGAAGTTTTGGCAGAACTTGGCCTGACAGAGATCGAAGAACACTACGCGCGGATTGATCCGGGTTATCCGGGTGTTTGTAATTCGAGCCGCTTGGATGCTTTCGTTGCCGAGGGAACTTTCAAGTTTCTGGAATATAACGGCGAAACACCTGCCGGAATAACGGATCAGCTGCAGATCGAAAAAGTCCTCAACAAGATACCGGAAACACGAAGGTTTTTAGATGATAATGCCCATTGGATGCCGAAGCCGCACGTGAAATTGTTGGACGGTCTGGTCAGTGGTTATCAGGATTTTGGTGGTGAAAAAGAAAAGCCGAATATTGCCATCGTTGATTGGGAAGGCGTTTCGACCTTCACAGAATTTATAACTTTGCAGGAATATTTCGAATCGCAAGGCCACAAAACGGTAATTGCCGATCCGGGGCAATTGGAATACGACGGCAAGATCTTGAAGATCGGCGATCTTGATGTTGATATTTTCTACAAACGAGTCCTGATACATGAATTTTTTGAAAATTCTACGAGCGAGCATCCATTGCGAAGAGCCTATAAAGACGGAAATGTTTTCATGGCAAACTCTTTCCGCACAAAGATCCCACATAAGAAAGCGAGTCTCGCCGTTTTAGGCAATGATAAATTTGCCGGACTTTTTACCAACAAACAGCTTGAACTGATAAACAAGCATTTGCCGTGGACGCGTCTGATATCCGATCGGCAAACACGTTATGATGGCCAAACCGTTGAACTGCTTAAGTTTATTCGCGAAGAACGCAGCCGTTTCATACTAAAACCGAATGACGATTATGGTGGCTCAGGCATCGTTATCGGCTGGGAGTGCAACGAATCAGAATGGGATGCCGCGATCGAGAATGCATTAAACGAACCTTTTGTGGTTCAAGAACGCGTTCCGGTCGAGAAAGTCAATTTCCCGGCATACGGCGAAAATGAAGCGACAATGGAAAAGCTGTTAATAGACTTTGACCCTTTTCTATTCCGCGGAAAATGCGAAGGCGGACTCGTTCGGCTCTCGGCACAGACGCTCGTGAATGTAGCCGCGGGCGGCGGTGAAGCAGCTTTAGCAGTTTTAGAAGATCTAGACTAACGACAACTCTCAGCTATAAAGTTCCCGCCTCGATGCAAGTTATCGGCCTGCGTGACGTTCAAATAGCGTGACGGCATTTGTTGCCGATAAAAAATTTACGTTGAGGAAATACTCCAGATGAAACAATTTGTAACCGGATTTTTACTTTTATCACTTTATTGGTCGATGTTCCTTCCGTTCGCGATCACCGCGAACGCACAGGTTATCGGCCGAACATACGAAACAAAAATGAAAGACATTCAAGATGGCTTGAAATTTCGTTTGAGCAACGGCAGGGAAACGGTGGAAACGCCTGACCAAACGCCGGTTGCCGAAACGCGTCCGCTTTCGGAAGCCGAAACGGCAAAGCTGATCGGCCGTTTGGGCGAGATCAAGAAAGATCCGTCGGACCAAACCGATTTCGCGAAGCGTGCCGGAACATTACCTCCGCCGAAAACGGGCGAAAAAATTCCGGTTCCTTTTCCGGCCGATGGCGAAATGGCAAAGCCGCCGGTCGACGGCGAAAAGCAGCCGTTGATCGTTATTCGCTACACGCCCGAAGGTGATGTTTCGCTTGCACCGGATCTGAGTGTTACTTTTTCGCATCCCATGGTTTCTGTTTCATCGCAGGAAGAAGCCGCCAAATATGCACCGGTCGAATTGTCGCCACAGGTCGAAGGTAAATGGCGTTGGCTTGGAACAAAAACGCTGATGTTCGACACGGTCAAGCGTTTCCCGATGGCGACTGAATACACGGCACGCGTTCCTGCCGGAACGAAATCTGCAACCGGTGAAGTTCTGCAAAAGGACGTAACGTGGAAATTTACAACGCCGCCGCCTAAGCTTACCGCGATGTATCCGAATGGCAACGTCGTTCGTCGTGATGCGTTGATGTTTGCGGCGTTCGATCAAGCGATCGATCCGGCATCCGTTTTGAAAAATATTTCGGTCACGGGAAATGGAAAAGCGGTTCAGACTAGACTTGCGACAGAAGCAGAGATCACAGCGGACGGCACTATCCCATACTACATAAAACAGCAGCAGCCCGGACGCTGGCTTGCTTTCCGTGCTGTCGGAGCCGATGGCTCGACGGATGGATTGCCCGGAAATGCTTCGATAACGGTAAATATCAAAAAGGGAACTCCGTCGGCCGAAGGGCCGCTCAAAACCACCGAGCAGCAAGCATTCAGTTTCCGTACCTACGGTCCGTTTACTTTTCAGAGCGCCGTATGTGGGTATCGCGGCAGTAAGAACTGCTCGCCCTTCGATAACTGGGATATCAGCTTTAATAACCCGATCGACTCTTCGAAATTTACCGCAGAGATGATCAAGATCGAACCGGCGATCGAGGGTGTAAAAATTTATCCTTCGGGCGATTCGATCTATGTTAATGGAGTAAAAAAAGGCCAGACGACTTATAAGATCACGATCGATGGCTCGCTCACGGATCAGTTCGGTCAGACGCTGGGCAAAACCATAACGGCGACGATCAAGGTCGGCTCAGCACCGCCGACGCTATATTCACAGGGCGGAACAATGGTCGTTCTCGACCCGGCGGCAAAACCTGTTTATTCGGTCTATTCTACGAATTATTCGGCTTTGAAAGTAAAGGTTTACAAAGTTCAGCCGACAGATTGGAATCAATTTACACAGTTCTATCGACGAATAAATTATGACGATGGCGAGAAGTTTTTGATACCGGGTTCGCTCGTTGTCGATAAGATCGTGAATATCGAAAAAATTGCGGATCAGCTGGTTGAAACGCGCGTCGATATAGCCAAAGCTCTCGATGGCGGTTACGGCAATGTCATCGTCGATATCGAACCGACCGTTCGCCGTGATAAGAATGATCGCACGAGAGTGGTCGCTTGGGTTCAATCGACGAATATCGGACTCGATGCGTTTGTCGATAATGAAGAACTAGTCGGTTTTGCGACCGATCTGAAAACCGGCAAAGCTTTGAGCGGCGTCGAACTTTCGATCTATCCGAACGCCGGAACTCCGCTTGCGGCAAACACGCCGGTTGAAGAAAAGGGTTATGTTGCTGAGTTTTGGGATTGGCTCACCGGAGCGAATAAGTCAGGCGGGCCGAGTGTCGAATCGTTCGATGCCGATGGTGCTGCGGTTGAAACCGAAGCTGTCGAGCCTGCTCAGACCAATGTCACCGGTGCGAACGGAATTCTAAGGCTCGCACTTTCATCAACATCTGCGCCCGATCAGCCGAATCTTCTTATTGCAAAACGTGGAAAAGACGCCGCGTTCCTGCCTGAAAACTCTGACTATTTCTGGCAGAGTTCCGGTAATTGGTACAAGAAATCCTATAGTGATTCGCTCCGATGGTTCGTCTTTGACGACCGAAAAATGTATAAGCCGAACGAAGAAGTTTCAATAAAAGGCTACATTCGCCAGGTGACCGGCGGAAAGCTGGGCGATGTCGAAGCCCTGGGCGATAAGGCCAGCGGTTTGACCTGGATCGCGAAAGATCCGCGTGGAAACGAGATCGCGAAAGGCGAAGGAAATCTCAACGCATTCGGCGCATTCGACTTCAAATTCAAACTGGCCGACAACATCAATCTCGGTAATGCAAGTATTGAATTCCATACGAACACATCACTAGGCGGCGGAGATTTTTATCATCAGTTCCAAATTCAGGAATTCCGCCGACCTGAATTTGAAGTTTCGGCAAAGGTTGAATCGGAAGGCCCGCATTTTATCGGCGACAGCGTCGAGGTTTCAACCGAGGCCAAATATTACGCCGGCGGCGGTTTGCCGAATGCCGATGTAAATTGGACGGTGACGGCGATGCCAACAAATTACACGCCGCCGAACAGAGGTGATTTTACGTTCGGAACGTGGGTTCCGTGGTGGTATGGCTATAACTCTTATCGAGGCTACGGCGGCGGACAGACGCAAACGTTTCAGGGCAAAACCGACGCAAGCGGACAGCATTTTTTAAAGATCGATCTTGATTCGGTCAAACCGCCGCGTCCGTATTCGATAACGGCTTCGTCGGCTGTTCAAGATGTGAACCGCCAAACCTGGTCGGGCTCGACCTCGATGATCGTTCATCCGGCGGATCTTTATGTCGGTATCAAAACGCCGCGAACTTTTGTTCAAAAAGGCGAACAGATCAAGATCGAATCGATCGTGTCGGATCTGGATGGCAAATTAGTTGCCGGACGCGATGTCGAGATCAAAGCTCTGTTGAAGGATTATGTTTTTGAGAAAGGCTCGTGGGTACAGAAAACGGTCGATGAGCAATTCTGCAATATTAAATCTGCTGTCGATCCGCAGGAATGCGAATTTACTGCAAAGCAAGGCGGTGTTTATACAATAACGGCGACCGTTATGGACGACCGCGAACGGTTTAACGAAAGTCAGATCACCGTTTGGGTTCCGGGCGGAAAACAGCCGCCGAACCGAAACGTTGAACAGCAAGCAAGTTCAGATAATTCCTAGTCAGAAAGATTTCAGATCGGGCGACACAGCTGAACTTCTTGTCATCGCACCGTTCTCTCCTGCAGAAGGCGTTCTGACCCTTCGCCGCGATGGAATTGTCAGCACTCAGCGTTTCAAGGTCACGGATTCGTCGATCACTTTGAAAATTCCGATCGAGGAAAAATATCTGCCGAATATTTACGCTCAGGTTGACCTTGTTGGTGTATCGCAGCGTATGGCTGATGACGGAACACCGGCGATGGTCAAAGATGCGAACGGCAAAGAAACGGAGGCGCCAAAACGTCCGGCCTATGCGACGGCAATATTAATTTGCCGATCTCAACTGCCGACCGCGAGCTGACGGTCAAAGCTGAACCAAAGGATACGACGCTTGTTCCGGGCGGCGAAACAACCGTATCCGTAGAAGTTAAAGACAACAAGGGAAATCCGGTCGCGAACAGTGAAGTTGCTGTTGTCGTCGTGGATGAAAGCGTTCTCGCACTTTCCGGCTATAGCATCGCAGATCCGCTCGGCGTGTTTTACACGAACCGCGGAGCAGGCGTAATGGATTACCATTCGCGAAAAGATGTTCTGTTGGGAAATGTCGATGACCTGAGACAACCGGCACCGCCGCCAGCCGAGCCTAATTAGATGCAACCGGCAGAATGATATTGCAGGAATCCATGTCCGACATGCCAAGTGCGCCGTCTTGAGAAAAAGGCCAAAGAGTTTGCGATCGACGGAGCGAGTGGAGCAGAGAATAAATTTGTGGTTGACGGCCAAGAGATCGAGTGAAGACGGAGACACCGATCCAATAACGATCGAATTTCGATGCACTCGCCGTTTTCGCTCCTTCGGTAAAAACTGATTCGAGCGGACGCGTGACGGTGAATGTTAAATTGCCGGATAATCTGACGCGTTATCGCATAACGGCGGTCGCGGTCGATCAAGGCAAACGGTTCGGCAAAGGCGAATCGAACCTCACGGCGAAAAAACCGCTGATGGTTCGTCCGTCGGCACCGAGATTTATGAATTTCGGCGATAAGGTCGAACTTGCCGGTCGTTGTTCAAAATCAAACCGACAAAGATATGCCGGTCGAGATCGCGATCCGTTCGAGCAATGCTGAACTGACAGGCGAAAGTGCCGTCGCAATTAAAAATACCGAAGGAGTTCCCGAATTCCGATCAGGTAAACAGGTCGTTGTGAAAGCGAACGACCGCGTCGAGGTACGTTTCCCGGTTTCTGCAATGAAAGCCGGAACGGCGCGGTTCCAGATCGCCGTTACGTCGGGCAGTATGAACGACGCGGCAGAAATCTCGCTGCCTGTTTGGACACCGGCAACGACCGAAGCTTTTGCGACCTACGGAACGACCGATAAGAACGGAGCGATCATTCAGCCGGTTCAAACTCCGGGCGATGTGTTCCCGCAATTCGGCGGATTGGAAGTAACGACAAGTTCGACGCAGCTTCAGGAACTGACCGATGCGTTTCTGAACTTGTATCGATATCCTTTCGAATGTTCGGAACAGGTTTCGTCACGAATGATATCTATCGCAGCTTTGAAAGATGTGCTCACGGCATTCAAAGCGAAAGAAATGCCGAGCGAGGCCGAGATAAAAGCTTCGTTTGCCAAAGACATTCGCATACTGCAATCGCGTCAGCGAAACGACGGAAGCTTTGGCCTGTGGAAACGCGACGGCGAACGTTATAACTATCCTTTCGTCAGCGTCCACGTTGCTCATGCTCTGATCCTTGCGAAAGCGAAAGGCTTTGACGTTCCGGACGATATGCTCAATAAGTCGAAGTCTTATCTGAAAGACGTCGAGAAGAATTACGACGAATGGCTGAAAAATTCGCCGCAGGCTCGCTGGACGATCTCGGCTTACGCGTTGTATGTCCGCGATCTGATGGGAGACAAAGACGCAGGCAAAGCTAAAAAATTGCTTGCCGAAGCGACGATCGAAAAAATGCCGTTCGAAGCACTCGGTTGGATTTTGACCGTACTTGCGGATGACAAAGGCTCGGCAACCGAGGTCGAAGCTATCAAGCGGTTCCTTATGAATCGCACAACCGAAACTGCCGCGACGGCAAACTTTGTCACGGACTACGGCGATGCCGCATGGCTGATCATGTATTCGAACCGACGTGCCGATGGCGTCTTGCTCGAAGCGCTGATCAAAGCCGATCCGACAAACGATCTTATTCCAAAGCTCGTTCGCGGATTGCTCGATCACCGAAAGAAAGGCGCTTGGTCGAACACGCAGGAGAACGTGTTTATCCTGCTTGCTTTGGACAAGTATTTTAATGCTTTTGAAAAGGTGACCCCTGATTTTGTGACACGAGCATGGCTCGGAAATACGTACGCCGGCGAGCAGAAATTCCAGGGTCGTTCGATCGATTCGAATCTATTGACGATACCGATGTCTTATCTAGTCGATCAAGGCGGGAAGTCGAACCTGATAATGGACAAACAAGGCCCGGGACGTCTCTATTATAGGATCGGAATGAAGTACGCTCCGAAGAATTTGAATCTGAAACCGGCCGATTACGGCTTTACGGTTCTGCGAAGCTACGAAGCGGTCGATGATCCGGCGGATGTGATGCAAAATGCCGACGGAACATGGACGGTTAAATCGGGAGCACGCGTTCGGGTTCGTCTGACGATGGTTGCTCAGGCACGGCGTTATCATGTCGCACTTGTAGATTATCTACCTGCCGGTTTCGAGATACTCAATCCCGAACTTGCGGTAACGGAAGCGATACCTGCAGACAAAGGCGCCGGAAATACCGGAGTTGTCGAATACGGCAGCAGGTCATTCGGCGGCGGTTGGTGGTGGAGAGCCAATTGGTTCGAGCATCAGAATTTCCGCGATGAGCGAGCCGAGGCGTTTGCTTCGCTGCTTTGGGAAGGTGTTTACAACTATTCGTATGTCGCACGAGCGACAACGCCCGGCGTTTTCATAACACCGCCGGCAAAAGCCGAAGAGATGTATCATCCGGAAACTTTCGGAAGAACCGGAACGGATTTTGTTACGGTGAAATAGGCAGAAACACAACCGGTAGGGAGTGTGACTTCCAAGTCAAAAAAAAGTCCCTTAGTTACGGAGAATTCAGCCGTGACTAAGGGACTTTTATATTGCTGATTCTAAAGCCCCGACCGCATCGATATCTTTCGCCCAAGGTGCTTCGCGAAAAATGTGTTGTTCAGATCACTCGGCGATCCGTAATAGTCAGGTTTGCCTTTAAGAAAACCGTCCTGATCGGTGTGCATTGAATTGTCTTTATTTGACAAGATATGTGCGGCTTCGTGATAGCAAGCGCCGGAAAGTTCCTTCTCGCTGCCATTGTAAAGCCGGTCGTAATAGACCTCGCAGATCTTTGAATTAAGATCGGTTAACCCAAGCATATTTCCATCACTGACCGCGATGTCATTGTTTCCGCCGTTTTTGGATATCACACTGTGATAAACATCACGAACGATATAGACGATCACGTCTGTATCTAGCAATGACGGGGTTGCGTCCGAAGCAACCAACACGGCATCGCAGCTGTCGAAGGTTTTCTGTTTGGTGCTTACCACTCCTAAATAGGTCTTCAATAAAGCCAAGGCTTTCTGTGCGGAGTCATCGGATCCGCCTTTTGATTTAATGTACAAAGTAAAATTCGCCATTCTTAAAAATGCCTCCAAGCCAATTTTCAATTCAGTGGTTTGACGACAGAGTTTTCCCTCTTTTGCCAAATATATGGGGGAGTTGAAAGATTTATTTTTCGGTCAAAGATGGCTGGACCGCCAAACCGAATAGCGGTCGCTTTATGGTAGTATTGCTGCATGAGATCAGTGGGAATTTTGTTTCTTTTAATCTTTTCGTTGGCTTTTCAAGTTTTAGGCCAAGGCGCTGCAAAACCTATCATTGACGCGGAGCATGCATTTGCTGAGAAGGCCGCGAAGGACGGATCGAAAGAGGCGTTTCTTGAATATTTGTCCGACGATTCGATAATTTTTCAGCCGGATCGGACAAACGGAAAGGAATTCTGGGAAAAAGCCAAGCCTTCCGATTCGCTTCTTTCGTGGTTTCCGGTTTACGCGGATATTTCTACGAATGGAACCATCGGTTATACGACCGGGCCGTGGGAATTTCGGCCAAAGAAAGACGGCGAGCCGACGGCGTTCGGCGATTACATAACCATCTGGGAAAAACGCGGCGATGAATTTAAGGCGGTCGTGGACATAGGCGTTTCACACGACCGACAAAACATTTCGCGTCCCGAAAATGTTGCCTCGCCCAAACTCGATCCGAAAGCGGCCGAAAACAAAGGCTACGCCGGCGATGCAGCGACGGCGTTCTATGAATTGCTCGGACTCGGCCAAACGGAAAAAGCTTATAAGCAATTTGCCGACAATGACATACGACTTTACCGTGACGCGAGCCAGCCTGCGATCGGCAAAAAAGATGCAGTAAAGCTCGCCGGAAGGTCGAAACTTAAGATCACAAAACGCATTTCTTTTTACGGCACAAGCGATCTGGCTTACGTCACAAACAGATATGAGATCGTCAACGGGAAAGACATAACTGAGTCGGGAAATTTCCTGCAGATCTGGAAATTCACCGGCGGGAAATGGAAGATCGTCGTAGATGTTTTTTCCGCACTGCCGAAAGGTTAGCCCGAACACACTTGCGATAAACCTTATTTTTATTCAAACTTCTTCGCGTGGAAACAGAAAACTTCGACAAAGTCATCGAAATGCTGCGGATCGAATCCTCAGCGATAGAACGAGCTGCCGAACGTCTGGACAGAACCAGCGTCGAGGCCGCAATTAAGCTTTTATTCGAATGCAGCGGTAAAGCCATCGTTCTTGGTATCGGCAAATCCGGCGTGATCGCGCAAAAGATCGCCCAGACAATGACGAGTACCGGAACAGTCGCGATCTTTGTGCATCCATCGGATGCTTTACACGGAAGCCTCGGTGTCGCATCGAACGGCGATATCGTCATCGCTTTGAGCAATTCAGGCGAGACGGACGAGATCATCGCACTTCTTCCGGCTCTCGAAAAACGAGGCCTAAAAATAATTTCCATTGTCGGCAATTTAGATTCAACCTTGGCTCGGCATTCCGATGTTGTGCTCGATGCTTCGGTCGATAAGGAAGCCTGTCCGCTTAATTTGGCGCCGACGACATCGACGACCGTTGCTCTTTCGATAGGCGACGCGTTGGCTATGGCGGTTATGGCGGCGAAAGGATTAACGGCCGAAGATTTTGCGGTAAACCATCCGGCCGGAAGGCTTGGAAAACGATTGACCATAAAAGTGCAAAGCGTTATGCACGAAAGTCGGAGTGTTTCATCTGCAGCAAAGCTGTTGGATGTCGTCAAGGAAATCTCAAATAATTCACTTGGTGCGGTAAATGTTGTTGACGAAAATGGCATCTTGAAAGGAATAGTTACAGACGGCGACCTGCGGCGAACGATAGAACGCACGCCGCCGGAAATGTTCGCGAAAATAACTGCCGGTGAAATAATGACTGCGGATCCGATCACGATAAAAGCGGATTCGCTTGCGTTCGACGCTCTTAAGCTTATGGAAGATCGGCCATCGCAAATTTCGGTGCTGCCCATAGTTGATGAAAACGGAAAATGCCTTGGACTGATCAGGCTCCACGATATTGTCCGTGCCGGAATATGAAGAGTTTCCGAGTTCCAGCGTTTTAGAGTTGCGAAGTAATGACAACCGAATGACGGTAGTATTTTTTGGCAACGAAAATGTGGAATTTAGAATCTGAAATTTGGAAAACTTGATGAAAAAAGCAGCGATCGTTCTATTTTTATTAATGTCATTTGTTTCGGTTGGTAAAGCCGAACCGGCAGAGCTGACCATAAGTTTCAATGAAAATTTCATGGATGCGTTGCTTGATTCTGTTTTTCAAGACGTTCCACCTCCTGAATTTCCACTTTCGTCCGTTTCGTTCGACAATTCGAATAACCGGGCAGGTTTCGGTCCGAATTTCTTAGCAGAACTTTCATCAATTGATTGTCGTCAGTCGATCAGATTGATGCGCGAAGCGAACGGCGTTCGCACAGCCGTCAGGTTTCGAAATGGAACCATTCTTGCACCGCTCGCATTTAATGGCGATTATGCTCCGCCGTTCGTAGGCTGTGTTGGATTTACAGGTTACGCGGAAACGCGTATCGATCTGCGATACGACGCTGATTCCCGTAAGCTTGTAGCTAATGCCACCGTTACAAATGTGAATCTCAACGGCACCGGTGGTGTCGGCGGTGCATTCGTTGCGAAACTGGTGCAGAGTTCTATAGATAAGCGGATAAATCCGATCGAGATCATCAGCTTGGATAAAGTTTCTTTCAACATTCCTATCAAAAATTCCACCGGAATTCGTATGCAGGCAAATTCGATCCGATACGATCTTCAAGACGGGGCTTTGAACGTTCATATTGCCTATGATTTTGTGCGGCCTTAGATTTACGCAAATCGTTTAATTAGGTTCGAAATCGTATCCTTTTCTTACACTTCAGTCGTTTTCTCCAATGTTTATAGGCATCTCATAAGTGGCACGTTACTTGCATTTAGTATTGTGGAAGGGATTTGTTAGTAGGCGTCATAGAGACAAGGAGAAAAGAATGAGATCACAATTTTTAAGAAATACAGGAGTAGCTGCGGCTCTCGCCGGTGCATTGCTCTTTGGAGCGACGGTGAGTGCGGATGCACAGCGTTCGCGTAATAATGATCGGAAACGCGATGATTCCGCTGCCTCCGAAAAAGCAAAGCCTGCGCCGACAAATCAGCGACAGGTGCGCAATAACGATCGCCAAGATCAACAGCGTCAAGCTCAGCAGCAACGACAATCGCAGGAACGTGCAAATCAGCAACGTCAGGCTCAGGAGCGGGCTAATCAGCAGCGCCAGCAGCAGGACCAGCGAAATCGGCAAAACCAGGAAAGAGCGAATCAACAGCGAGTTTGGCAGCAACAACAAGATCAGCGAAATCGTCAAAACCAGGAAAGAGCGAATCAACAGCGTCAAGCTCAAGAAAGAGCGAATCAACAACGAGTTTGGCAGCAACAACAAGATCAACGAAATCAGCAAAACCAGGAACGGGCGAATCAACAGCGTCAAGCTCAAGAGCGAGCCAACCAGCAACGCGTCCGTCAACAGCAGGATCGCAATGATCAAAATTCGCAGACAGAACGGATGAGACAAGAGCGTGAAGCATTGATGCGTCAGCAGCAGAATAATAATTCTCGCAGCGACCGGAATAATGGTAATTGGTCGAACAATAATGATAATCGTCGTCAGACATATCAGAATCTTGACCGAACCCAACAGCAGCGTGTCGCACGCGAACGTCAGCAGCAATATAATAACCGCTGGAGAAATTGGGAAAATACGCGAAACGATCGAATTCGCCGATTACAGCGCGAAAATCGTCGAAACTATATCCAGTATCAAAACAGATATTGGGATCGTATAAGACGAGATCAGCAGCGTCTGCAGCAACAGCGTTATTACAATAACCTGGTTTATAACTATCGTTACAATCGGGGCGGAAATTATTATTACACCAGCCAATATGGTGCACAGATGCTTCGCGACGCGGTGAATTATGGTTACGAAGAAGGCTTCCGAGCCGGCCAGGCCGACCGTAACGATAGTTGGGGATACAATTACCAACAGTCTTACGGATACCAGGACGCTAGCTACGGCTACGATTCTTACTACGTTGATCTTTCGGAATACAACTATTATTTCCGACAAGGTTTCCAACGCGGCTACGAAGACGGCTATTATGGAAGATATCAGTATGGCCAATACAACAACGGCCGATACAATGTTCTTAGCCAGATATTAGGATCGATCTTTAACGCGATAGTTTATTGATCGAAGGTAAAAAACTAAAAAAGAGGCTGTCATAAATGGCAGCCTCTTTTTTTACTTACCAAGGACGAAAGAAGGTCCAAGGTCTGTTTTCATTCAGTTCCTACAAGCTCAACCGATTCTTGCCAAAACTTCCGCTATTTTCTTGTTTAACTAAACCTTTTTCCGGAGAAAACCAATTGGTCAGGTCGGCAGTCGCGCCTTGCATCGTTTTTCCTTTCATCGATATCGAAATTGATATCTTAGAATTAACACGAGCCGTATCATACGTTTTACCGCCAACCGAAACGGATTCATTCAGCGCTTTCACCTTGCTTTTGATCGTGATCTTACCGTCTGCATCCGCCTTTATCGAACCGATACTTATTTTTACTTTTACCTTATATTCGGACTCGAATTCTTTACCGACTTCCCAGACCTTCGGGATCGATATGCCTGAACTTTCTAGGGTTTCCATCTCCGCCGCACCTTGCTTGAACAATACATCGTTCTTGTATTCTGCCATTCTCAAACCATCAGGGGTGCATATCCAGTTAACGATTACCGAAGTGCCGGACGCGAAATCTCTTTGCTCCTTAAACCCGCTTTCCGTAATGTCTTTTTGTATCAGGGAATATTCAGCCGGTCCTGCTCCGGTGATCTTGTAGTTTCTCTTTTCGTCCGGCAAAAGCGGATAATATTCATTCGAACAAGCACCGTTCGCGCGATTTGGGCACGATAGGCGGCGGAGTCGAGGCCGTGTTGGACGTTTCGGATCTGTCAGTTGTTTGTGCTGTGTTAGACGTATTCGCATTTGCCGCAGAATTTGAAGATGTCAGCTTTTCGGCAAGCGAGCCGCAGGCGGAAAGCATTAATACCAATATAAAAATTCCGAACAATGGAAATAAGGTTCTGGAAGCGCGTAGATCTGAATAGACTGACATTTTCGTTTCTCCTTTTATCTAAATTGGTTAAAAGATTGTTAGTATAGAAATGATCGTTTAACGTGATAGGTTTCGTTTGTGTTAAACATAATACTACGAAAGTGGGGAAAACCTTAGAGCTCTGTTTTCGATCACAGTAATTTCATAATGAATCAACCTTTAGTAGCAATAATCGGCCGGCCAAATGTAGGAAAATCTACGCTTTTCAATCGTCTTACAGGTTCTCGAAAATCGATTGTCGGCGATGAACCGGGAATTACGCGTGATCGCATTTATGGCGAAGTCTCGTGGAAAGCAAAAACTTTTGAGCTCGTCGATACCGGCGGGATCGTTCCGGATGATGAAGCGATCATTCCGGCGAATATTTTTAAGCAGGCAGGATTTGCGATCGATAAAGCACAGGCGATCATCTGGGTCGTTGATGCTCGAGCCGGCGTTACACCGCTCGATGAAGAGATCTCGGTCTATTTGCGAAATATCGGAAAGCCCGTTTTTATTGCCGCTAACAAAGCCGAAACTCGAAAGGTCGAAGAAGAAGCTGCGGAATTCTATCAATTCGGTTTCGAGCTGTCGCCGCTTTCGGCAGAACACGGAACATCGGTTGGCGATCTTTTAGATCAGGTCTTTGACGTTCTCGAATTTGACGAAGAAATAGAAGAAGAAAACAGCGAAGATATAAAGCTTGCGATCATCGGAAGGCCGAATGTAGGAAAATCTTCGCTGCTCAACAGTATTTTGGGTGAAGAACGCGTTATCGTTTCGCCGATCGCCGGAACGACGCGTGATTCGATCGACACCGACCTTGAGATCGACGGACAAAAATTTACGATCATCGACACCGCGGGAATTCGCCGCAAAGGGAAGACGACCGAGATGGCGGAAAAGATGTCGGTTGTCATGGCAAGAAAAGCGCTGGAAAGAGCCGATGTGGCGATACTTGTTATCGATGCATCCGAAGGTGTCGCGAATCTGGACGCAAATATTGCCGGTTACGCTGTCGATTCGGGTTGTTCGGTTATTATTGCCGTAAATAAATGGGATGCGGTCGAAGAAAAAGGCACGAATACGATCTATGAATTTGAGCGGGAACTTCGCCGGCATATGAAGTTTTTGGATTGGGCTCCGATGGTCACAATATCCGCTCTTTCCGGCCAACGTGTCACCAAAATTTTGCCTCTTGCTTTGAAAGCGAATGAAGCGCGAAATACGCGTGTATCGACCTCGAAGCTGAATAAATTTTTCGAAGAAAATATTTCACAGCCGCGCGGCGGAGTGACGCCTTCGAACAAAGGCGGTCTGTCGCGAATGAAGATTCAATATATTACGCAGGGCGGTCTGCGGCCGCCGTTATTCGTTTTATTCACATCCGGCGGAACAAAGGCCGGATTGCACTTTTCTTATCTGAGATATATTGAAAACAGGCTTCGCGAAGAATTTGAATTTTTTGCGACGCCGCTGCGATTGAAAGAAAAACACAAGGTCAGAAAAGCGAAGGCATCTAGATAAAAGATCGATGGAAATATTGCTTTTAATAATTAGATTATTTTTGTTCGGAATATTCGCCTTAGCGGGTATCGGTAAAATTCTTGACCGTGAAGGTTCTGAAAATTCGATCGAATCTTTCGGAGTTCCGAAAAGCTTTGTGAATCCGTTCGCAACTATCCTTCCAATTGTTGAAATTGCGGTCGCGGTTTCACTATTGTTCGTGCAAACATCTTGGTACGGAGCCATTGTTGGAGCGTTGCTTCTGGGTGTGTTCATAGCGGGAATGCTTTATCAGATATCGCAGGGAAAGGCTCCGCAATGTCATTGTTTTGGTGAACTGAGCGATGCAAAGGTCGGCATCTCCAGCGTTATTAGAAATATCGTATTCGCTGCGGCAGCGATCTATCTGATCGTCAGCGGACAGAATTTTCAGGGTTTGCCGATCGGAAACGACGTTTCGGGTATTCTGCAAAGCACGCTCTTACTCTCATTGTTTGTCGGTTTGATCGTTCTGATCTCTTACGCGTCACGGCTCCAAGCTAACCAAAAAATTCTGTTACGAAATGCCGAACTCGATCTTGTGATCGCCGGTCAAACAAAACAGGTCGAGCGTCAGAGTGCGGGAAATCCGGTTGATGCTTTACCGATGGGAGCGCCGTTTCCGGAATATGCGATCGAGGACGTACAAGGCCGAAAAATAACAAGCGAGTCTGTTTTAGCTTCGAAAAAATTCGTTCTGTATCTCTTCTTTGGAACGACGTGCCGGGCGTGTCGTGCGATGGTTCCGGAGATCGCAGAGTTCGTGAAAGAACATTCTGATCATCTGCAGGTCATCATAGTTAGTCACGGAAAAGGCGACGACAACAGCGAGAAATTCGGCGAAGCGAATGCTGCGGCGATCTTGCTTCAGGATTCACGGGACCTCGCGTTGTCGGTCAACGCAAAATGGACACCGACGGCGATCATCGTTCGGCCTGACGGCATTATTGCAAGCCAAGCGACCGTCGGCGATCAGGCGATACGCGATCTGATGCGGCGGTTTAGCGAAGCCGACCTTAAACAAGAACATATTCATTTTATTGGCAAGAACGGCAAAGCGGATCGAACAAAGATCGGTGAAACTGTTCCGGAATTTAAGATCAAAGCGATGAGCGGCCAAGAGATAACTCCGGCTACATTCAAAGGAAAGCCGACGCTCGCGATATTTTGGAGCACGTCGTGTCCGCATTGCCGCGAGCTCGTGCCTTCAATGGTCAAATTCGACCGCGAACGAACGGCAAATGATCCGCAGCTGATATTGTTTTCCGAAGGTGCTGATGAAGATCACCGCGAACTCGGACTTTCGTCGCCGATCGTTCTCGAAAAAGATTACAAGACCGCGATCAAGCTGGGGATGTACGGAACGCCTTCGGCCGTTTTGATAAATGAGCATGGCGTTATCGTCTCCGAAGCCGCGATCGGCGCGCCGAACATTTGGGCGCTCGATCAGGAAAAAATATTAAAGATATGAAGCCGATTGAATGGCAGATCACAGCGAGCGACGGCGAAGCTCGAACGGGAATTTTGCGGACAAGGCGTTCGATCATCGAAACGCCGGTCTTTATGCCGGTTGGAACTCAAGGCGCAATGAAAGGCGTACGCTTCGAATGGCTGGAAGATGAATTCGACGCGAGGATAATTCTCGGTAATACATATCATCTTTTCTTGCGGCCCGGAATCGAGATCATTCGCGAACTCGGCGGACTGCACAAATTTTCAACATGGAACCGTTCGCTGCTGACTGATTCCGGCGGCTTTCAGGTTTTCTCGTTGACGGATCTGCGAAAGCTTAATGAAGAAGGTGTCGAATTTCGTTCGCATCTCGACGGCAGCAAAAAATTTTTGTCACCCGAAATTTCGATGGAGATACAAGCCGCACTCGGAGCGGAGATCGTTATGGTATTTGACGAATGTCCGCCGGGCGATGCAGGGATCGATGCTACGCGGAAGAGTTTGGAACTGACCGCACGCTGGGCCGCTCGATCGAAAATACGTTTTGACGAGCTTCAGCAAACCGGAATGGATACAGGACGCATCTCAGACATCGATGATCTTTCAGGAAACCAAGCGTTGTTCGGCATAATTCAAGGAGCCGGACATCGCGAATTGAGGAGCGAAAGTTTAGAGCGGACCGTTGAGATCGGGTTTGACGGTTATGCGATCGGCGGACTGAGTGTTGGCGAAGAGAAATCGGTAATGTACGACATTTTGGAATATATCGCTCCGAAAATGCCGCCCGACAAACCTCGATATTTAATGGGCGTCGGCACACCGGAAGATCTGATCGAAGGCGTTGCGAACGGTGTCGATATGTTCGATTGTGTGATACCGACGCGGAATGGCCGAACCGGAACGGCGTTCACGTCATACGGAAAACTCAATATTCGGAACGCGAAATTTAAAGCCGATGAAAGCCCGATCGATCCGAATTGCGCATGCTCCGTTTGCAAGCGATATTCACGAGCGTATCTGCGGCATCTTTATCAGGCGGGCGAGATGAATGCCGCTACGCTTTTGTCGCATCATAACCTTGCGTTCTTCCTTGACACTATGACTCGAATTAGGCAAGCTATCAAATTCGGCGATTTCTCGCGGTTCAGAACCGATTTTCTTAAACAATTAAAGGAAACCGAGGGCGAAAGCGTTTGATAATCGAGCGCTGAGTGTATATAGTTTAGTTTTTATTTTCGGCAATTATTTCAAAATGAATATTACTTTGTTATTTCAGGCAGCAGGCGGCGGGAGTTTGATCTGAGTCATTCTTCCTTTCGCTTTTATCTTCGGCATATTTTATTTTCTCGTCATTCTTCCGCAGAAAAAACAGAAACAAAAATTGGCCGAGATGATCGCCCAATTGAAGATCAATGACGAGATCGTTACCAACGGCGGTGTTATCGGAAAGGTAAAAGAGGTCAGGGATACGAGTTTCATCATTTTGAGTGCCGATAAATCGCTTATTGAGATCGGAAAGGCCGCAGTTGTTGGGAAAAAAGCGGAGATGGAATCTTAATCGCGTTGGTAACAGGATCGAACGACCTCTTGGAAAATTCTCGTCCGTCTAAATACCACCATTGATCATTAAGTTAGGTTATGAAGAATAAAAGTTTGTTGATCAGAATTGTGATCATCCTCATCGTCACGCTTGGCGGTATTTATATCGTGCTCGGCCCGCGTCGTGCGCCTGTCGCACACGACTTTACCTTGGCGGGAATGAAGGCGAACCTTGAGCAGAACATTAATTTGGGACTCGACCTGAAAGGCGGTTCGCATCTTGTGATGCAGGTTCAGACCGATGATTATCTGAAAACGCTGACGGATAACAGTGCCCAAGCAGCAATGACCGCCGCGACCGATGCTCAGCTTCCGGTCACTGGCAATAAGGTTGTAGCCGAAAACGGGACTTACACTGTTTCATTGGACGTTTCGGATCCGGAACAAATCCCGGCCGTTATCGAAGCAGCCAAAAAGAAGGTCGATTTCGGCGGTTGGAACGAATCGACAAGCGGAAACACGATCACTTGGTCGCTGCCTACTCTTCAGCAAAATCTTAAAAAGACGCAAGCTGTCGATCAAGCTCTAAGCATTATCGAGAGCCGCATTAATGCTTTCGGCGTAAAAGAACCGACGCTTCAGAAACACGGTGCGGAATCATCCGGCCAGATACTTTTGCAGATGCCCGGCGTTGACGATCCGGAACGTGTTAAGCAATTGATCGGTGCCGAATCGAACCTTGAGCTGATGAAGATCGTCAGCCCTCCGAATCCGCAGCCGGTACAAACATTTCCGACCGAAGAGGCCGCGAAACAATCGCTCGGTGGTGCCGTTCCGCCAAATAGAAAAATTTTACCGTTCACCGAACGTGATGCTGTGCCTACGGCAGACGGTCAGCCACCTCCGAAACAATGGGTCGTTGTTGAATATCCGGCCGTTGTTGACGGCAGCGAACTACGCGGAGCGGATGCGGTTTCCCGAAGTGGAAGCGACAGTGATTATCAGATCTCTTTCTCTTTCAAACCCGGTGGTGCACAAAAGTTCGGTGAATGGACCGGAAAGAACATCGGCAACTACATGGGCGTTGTTCTCAACGACGAAGTAAAGTCGGCGGCTTTCATCAAATCGCAGATCTTCGATCAAGGTGAAATTTCAGGTAAGTTCACCAAAACGAACGCCGAAGATCTTGCATTAACGCTGCGCTCCGGAGCCTTGCCGGCGAAGATAACGTATATCGAAGAACGAACGGTCGGACCGAGCCTTGGTGCAGATTCTATCCGTTCAGGTGTCACGGCTTCGGTTGCCGGACTGATCTTTATCGTGCTGTTCATGCTCTTTTATTATCGCGGATCCGGCATCAACGCGGTCATCGCTTTATCTTTGAATATGCTTTTGACGCTCGCATTTTTGATATTGCTTGATTCGACTCTGACTCTGCCCGGCATCGCCGGATTTATTCTCGGCGTCGGTATGGCGGTCGATTCCAACGTGCTTATTTTTGAGCGTATGCGTGAGGAATTAAAGGCCGGGCATTCCGTTGCCGATGCCGTCAAGGTGGGGTTTGATAAAGCGTTTATCACGATCATCGACACGCACGTCACGACCATTATTTCCGCAGCCATACTTTATATGTACGGTTCAGGACCGATCCGCGGATTTGCCGTAACGCTGACGCTCGGTTTGCTCGTCAATCTTTTCTCTGCCGTGTTCGTTTCACGCACGATCTTTATGTGGCTGCTGGATCGAAACCCGGATATGAAGGAGATCAGTATCTAATATTTGCTTTTCGCGGGCCTTTAGCCGCGAGCGAAAGCTTTGGCGTAAAGCCGAAACGAAACGAAAAAGAAATGTTTGAAATTTTCAAGGACATAAATGTAGATTGGATGGGATGGCGCAAACCGCTCGTAGCAGTTTCGATCGCGATCCTTATTGCCGGATTGGTGTCGGCGGTCGGCCGACAGCTAACGCCCGGCGGAACCGAAGCCTTCAACCTTGGCGTCGATTTCCAGGGCGGAACCGTCATCACTACCAAATTCAGGACATTGCCTGCCAACGAAGATATTCGTAGTGCGCTCAATGACGTCGGGATCACAGAAGCTGTTATTCAGGAATCGACCGATAAATCAGACGAGGTTTTGATCAAGGTTCCGCTTATCGGCGAAACGGCCGGCTCCGAACAGCCTGTCCCGGCTCCGGCGGCTGATGCTAACTCGAACACAAACGCGGCGGCGACGACCGCAGCAGACGGAAAGCCATCTGCGACAGCCACGGCGGCCCAGGTAGATGCCGGTGCTTCGATGGTAAAAAAGGCACTCGATCGGTTCGGCAGAGAAGCGGAGGCGACAAAGACGCTTGACGAGGATGAAGCCGCGGCTTACAAGATCGTCGGTAAAGATTCGGTCGGTCCGGTTGCCGGTGCACAGCTTCGCAATTCGGCTATCATCGCCACGCTTTTGGGTATGGTCGGTATTTTGCTCTACATCGCGTTTCGCTACGATTGGACATACGCAGCCGGCGCGATCATCGCCGTTTTCCATGACGTTCTGGTTACGCTTGCGTTCTTTTCGGTTTTCCAGTGGGAAGTTAGCCTGACAGTTTTGGCCGCATTCTTGACCTTAGTCGGGTTCTCGGTCAATGACTCTATCGTTATCTTTGACCGTATACGCGAAAACCTGACCATCCATCGCGGACAATCTCTATATTCGCTGACGAACGATTCTATCAACCAAACGATGTCGCGAACGATCGTGACCAACGGACTGGTTTTTCTAGCCGTTCTTGCTCTTGTTCTATTCGGCGGGGAAGTTCTGCGCGGCTTTTCGCTTGCGCTATTTGTTGGTAGCATCGCCGGTACCTATTCGACCGTTGCGATCGCCAGCCCGATCGCTATCTGGTGGCAAGCCAGGGTCGGTATGGCCGATCTCGATGACGGATCAAGCAGCAAGCAGGCTGCAAAACCTGGAAGCGAAAGGCTTGCATCGCAATCTCGGCGGTCGGTGACACGGCGTCCGGTGACGAAATAGTTTTTTCAGAAAAATAAGATCTTAGTGAAACCAAAGTTCGAAACCTGCGTATCACCTAAGTTATCATTTTTCGAAATTTGATCGGGATCATTTATAGCAAAAGCTTGGCCGGAACTATGGCCGAACTGCGATTCTCTGATCGCTATTCATGGTTCGATCCGACGCCCGATAACAGATAAGAGCAATTATCTGTTTGAGTTGCGTCAAGAAATAATTAAAAATATTTTAGAAATTCTTACAGTATTCTTGACTTTCGCAACCGAAAAAACTAGACTTTTCTACGTTGCTGGTCAATTAAATATTTCGCATCGCCTGTGAGCCCTAAAAATGCTTAGCTAAACGGGTTTCGGGACGGTGTATCACCAATTGCCGGCAGAAGTCTTAACTGCCCGCATTGATGAAGTGAAATAAATTTATATCAGTGATCAGGTCTGATCCGCGAGGCTGCAGTCGGCCAATGTACCGGCCAAAGTTGCGGCAACGCAAGTATCGGTCTTTATCATCAAATTGTTAGACAAAGGTTTCTCAACCCTGACCACGTTTGGCACCGGTAGTAGGGAGGAATAAAAGATGTTAGATCAATTAGTTGAGTCCAGAAATACTTCGGGCGAAAACGCAAGAAAAGGCGGTTTTTTGCTGACCACATTGGTGATCATGTCAATAATCATGGTTAGCGCCTGGATGTACAGCCTTTTTGCGAAAGATTATGCGATGGGTGGTTCGGATCTCGAACTGACAACGCTCGTCGCTCCGCCGGTAGTTGAAGAACAACCGAAACCGGAACCGGAAAAGCAGCCTGAAAAGGCCCCGAACGTCGATGTTCGCAAGGAGATCCTTCAGAACATGAATGAATCTCCCAAACCGCCGAAAGAGGTCAGCACGGTTAAATCAACTATCCCACCGCGTGACCCGAACAAATATACGGTCAAAGGTAACACCAATTTTAGTGCTGAAAATGCTCCACCGCCTGACTATAAAGGCCCTGTAAATGCAGGTGGAACTGGTAGTAATGCAGGCGGCAGCGGTGGTGACGGTACCTCCGATTCGAGTGGTCCGCCGGCTCCGCCTCCTGCCCCAAAACCAAAACCGGTTCCGAAGCAGATCTCCGGCGGGGTATTGAACGGTAAGGCAAGAAGCTTGCCGGTTCCGGCATATCCGTCAGCCGCGAGAAGCATGAGGATCGCAGGTACGGTCGTCGTTCAGGTTTTGATCGATGAGAATGGTAACGTAGTTTCCGCAAGCGCGGCGAGCGGTCATCCGCTTCTAAAGGCCGCTGCGGTTGATGCCGCACGGCGGGCTAAGTTCAGCCCTACGCTGCTTTCGGGTCAACCCGTAAAGGTTTCGGGTGTGATACGATATAATTTTGCACCGTAAATTAAGAACACTATCGCGGGTGAGCCTTGACAGCCGCCCGCGATAAACCTAAAGTTTTTGCAATTTTACAAAATTTTTCTGATTTCTTTGGAGGAAAAACAATGACATTTCTTAGCAGCCTTCTAGGCTCATTCTTGATGTTCGCCGAAGGCAGTACGAAGATCTCATTCGGCCTTTATGATATTGCCAAAAGTCTGACCTGGCCGGGTTGGATCGTCATCGGCATTCTTTTGTTGATGTCGGTTTACCTGATCGCGGTCGGTATCGAACGTCTGCTTACGTACAACAAAGCAAAAGCACAATCGCGGCAATATGCTCCGAAAGTTGCACAAGCTTTGAAGAACAACAACATTGACGAAGCCATTAACATTGGCGACAAGCACAAAGATTCGCATTTGGCGATGGTCGTTTCATCGGGCCTTAAGGAATTTGCCGCTCATCAGGGCAATACCGACATTTCGGCAGATGAAATGGAAGCCTCGAAACGTGCTCTTGACCGTGCGATCGCTGTTAAAACCGCTGAACTAAAACGCGGCCTTTCGGGTCTCGCTACAGTTGGTTCGACCGCTCCGTTCGTCGGATTGTTCGGAACCGTTGTGGGTATCATCGGTGCTTTCGTCGCATTGGCTCAGGCTGAAAATGCAGGTATCGGAGCCGTTGGTGCCGCTATCGCCGAAGCTTTGGTCGCGACCGCTTTTGGTATCGCCGTTGCTGTTCCCGCCGTTTGGCTTTTCAACTATTTCACGAACAAGGTCACAAGCTTTGGCGTCGAAATGGAGAACTCCGCTTCGGAATTGGTAGATTATTTCATCAAACAGCGTACGAAAGCTCTTAGAGGCTAATTCGTTATTTGGTTTAACCAAGGGAGTGTATTTTAATGGCTGGAAAAATCGGTGGAACCGATGAATATAATTCAGATATCAACGTGACGCCCATGGTGGATGTGATGTTGGTGCTGCTGATCATTTTTATGATCGTCACACCTCTATTGCAGCAGGGCGTAACGGTAAATATTCCGAAAGAACTTAACGCTCCTGTCGAAGATGCGGATATCACGAAAGATACATCGGTCGTGATATCGATCCCCGACAACAGTACTTTCTATATCGGAAAGGAGGTTTTCCCGATCGATGCGCTGGGCGACAAGATCAGCAGCATGATGAAGGATAAAGCTCCAAAAGACCGTATAGTCTATATAAAGAGCGGTGTCGAGGTCGATTATGGACGCGTTGTCCAAGCGATCGATATTATCAGAAAACAGGACATCGATAAGATCGGACTGGTCGCTGATAAAAAGAAAGGCACAGGTAAATCGGAAGAACAGTAAACAGCCGACGGCCCGAAAATCTTTTCGGGCGCGAGGAGTAATTGAACTATGGGAATGTCAACAGGTGGTTCCTCAGATGGAGCAACACCGAACATCAATGTAACGCCGTTGATCGACGTCCTGCTGGTGTTGTTGATCATCTTTATGGTCATCACACCCGTAAAGCCGAGCAAATTTGAGGCAAAGGTACCTGCAGAACCGAAAGATACGCAGAACGTGGACGTAAAGCCTAATCCGCTTTCACTCGTTATAGCGATCAATCGTTCGACAGGCGCAATAACCTTGAATAATAATGAAACGCTGGGCGATGTCAGTAACACGGAGCCTTTGGAAAAAAGGTTGGGTCAGATCTTTGAGGAACGCACAAGGAACCGTGTTGTCAAAGATAGTAACCCCAATGAGATCGAGAAGACCGTCTTTATAAAGGCCCCGACAAGCGTCAAATACGGTAACGTCGTAAAAGTTATCGACGCAGTTAAGGTGGCCGGCGCTGAACCCGTTGGTTTACAGATCGACGATCTTACAGAATAAATTAGAGGCTATGATGAATTTGGGCCGAGCTTCGGCGGCGGCCCGTTCTGTTCTATGTCTTAAATGGAGTCGAAAAATGAGTTTTTCTCGTTTAGGGATTTTAGTTTTAATAATTGCGACAGTTTTGACGGCGACGAACTGCTCTTTTTATAATCGTGTCGCCTCAAGAAAAAATTTGGTAGATGGTTCCGAAGCTTACAAAGGTCGTAAGTTCGCGGAGGCTGAAGCATTGTTTCGCAAGGCTACCGAGCGCGATCCTGACGGTTCTACGCTCGAGGGACGCATTGCTCAGGTCTTTTTAGCTCGGACACTGCATTCCGAATATGTCGGTGATCGTAATAATTCAGCACTTGCAGAAAAGGCTATTGAAGCTTATAAAAAGGCTCTTTCATTCGATCCGAATGACCAGTCTTCATACAAAGCAGTTGCCGGATTATACGAGAACCTTAGCAAAAATGACGAATGGCAGCGTTGGGTCACAGAAAGATCGGCCAACGAATCCATTAAGCCGCAATATCGGGCCGATGCTCTCGTCGCTTTGGCGGCAAAGCAGAATACTTGCGCGAACGAAATATCGGATACCGACGCTACCAAAAAGGCAGCCAAGCGCGATGGTAACGATGTCTTCCAATTCGTAAAACCGGAAGATCCGGCCGAATTCGACAAAATGAAAGCATGTGTCGAACAAGGAACTAAATTGATTGACCAGGCTTTAGCTTTAGAAACGGATGAGGTCAAGAATGCTAAGAATGTTAATCTTGATCCGCTAACAGATGCCCAGCTCGTCGATCTGGGTGATGCTGTGAAATCATTTGAATCTGCCCGCTCATATAAAGCTGCGATGTTGATTCAGGCAAGCCGCATGGCCGAAATGGAAGGTAACGCCGATCAGGCTGAAACGTTCCGCAACGAAGCGGACAAGGCTCGTGAAGCTTTCGTTGAATTGAGTACGGTTTCCGGAAACATTCAGGCTGAAAAAGACGCTCGCGTTGCCGAAGCCAAAGCGAATGAGAATGCGAATGCTAATGGAACGGCAAACGCAAACGCGGCCGGTAAATGATCTGATAGATCATCGGTAAAGAAAAACTAAGGTGGTGCTCATTTTTTAATGCGGCACCACTTTTTGTTTCATTTTTTCGCGATCGGTACCCAATTGACGAAATAAATATGGCTTTGTCGGCGTTTAACCGCTAATATGTTTATCGACATCATTTATGATCCGCATCGAAGACGTAATCGAAAAGGTTGAAGCGAACCGCCCTGATCCGGATATCGAATTGATCCGAAAGGCGTATCTTTTCTCAGCGCTTCATCATAAGGGCCAAAAGCGTGCTTCGGGCGAACCGTATCTGGTTCATCCGCTCGAAGTGGCCTATATTCTTGCCGACATGCGGCTCGACGAAGCCAGCGTCGCTACCGGTCTTCTTCACGACGTTGTCGAAGACACCTTAGTCGATCTTGAAACCATCCGGTCGTATTTTGGCGACGAAATAACACATCTCGTCGATAGCCTGACAAAAATCGCTCACATCAGCGATCTTTCTAAGGAAAAACAGCAGGCCGAAAATGTCCGCAAAATGGTTTTGGCAATGACGACAGATGTTCGTGTCGTTTTGATCAAACTTGCCGACCGGCTTCACAATATGCGGACGATGCAGTTTCTCAAACCGGAAAAGCGCGCACGCATTTCTCAGGAAACACTCGATATTTATGCTCCGATCGCTCATCGTCTTGGGAATGGGTAAGATCCGATCGAACTCGAAGATCTGTCATTTCAAAATCTTCATCCGGATGAATATAAAAGACTTGCTGAAACGGTCGAAGCTCGACGGCCTGAACTAGAAGCTGCCCTCGAAAAAATAAAGGCAAGGATCAGAGAAGAGAATTACGTGAAAACGAAGTTCCTTATGTTGAGATCGAAGGCCGTGTCAAACGTCTTTATTCGCTTTGGAAAAAACTAAAAAAACAAAAGATCACGATTGATCAGGTCTATGATCTGATCGCCGCCCGCATTATTACAGACAAACGACAAAAAGAATTGTTATTTGGCTCTGAGCGTCATACACGACATCTGGACGCCCGTACCGGAGCGTTTTAAGGATTGGATAGCCATTCCGCGCGATAATCTGTATCAATCGCTCCATACTTCCGTGATCGGCGAAACAGGTCAGGCTTTTGAAGTTCAGATACGAACCGAGGAAATGCACCGGGTCGCTGAAGAAGGCGTTGCCGCTCATTGGAGATATAAGGAAAGCAAACTCGGCAATCAGGAAGAAGATGAAAATTTGGACGAGCTTCGGAAAACGTTGTCGAAAAACTTCTGCTTCCGCTTGGTCGAAAGCTACCGGTGACGACGAGGATTCCGAAGAATTTATCGAATCTCTAAAACTCGATCTTTATCCGAAAGATGTTTATGCTTTTACTCCGATGGGGAAAGTGATCCAACTTCCGCGCGGAGCAACTCCGATAGACTTTGCCTATGCGATCCACTCCGGAAGTTGGCGATACATGCACAGGCGCGAAAATTAACGGCCGGATCGTGCCGCTCAAGAACGAATTGCAAAATGGCGATGTCGTGGAAATTCTGACGACACACAATTCAAAGCCTTCGCGCGACTGGCTCAATTATGTCGTCACGTCAAGAGCCCGAAACCGCATCCGCCATTGGATCTCCGAACAACAGCGAGCCGAATCTATCGAAATCGGACGCAAGCTGCTTGAAAAAGAAGCCGACAAATTCAGCATTTCGCCGAAAAAATTGATCGAACAATGAGGTCGAAATGAAACGCATTGCCAACGAATACGGTTTAGGCAGGCCGGAAGACCTGCTTGCTTCGATAGGTTATGGCAAAACTCTGCCGCGACAATGTTTTCGGTAAATTTCTCGGCGCCGATAAATTTGCCGAACTTGATCCTGAAAAGAAAAAAGAAACGCGCATTGCAAAGCGGCGTTAAAGCCGTCAAAAAGTTTATCGGGTTGGGCGAGGATGCGATCGTCGTAAAAGGTGTGGATAATCTTCTTGACGACCCGTGCACGCTGCTGCAATCCGCTGCGCGGCGAAGATATTATCGGATATATCTCGCTTGGAAAGGGAATTGTCGTCCATAACTAAACTGTAAGAACGTCAAACAGTTGATGGTCAATAAAGATCGGATCGTTGAAGTCGAATGGGCAAAATCGGAAAAAGAAGAGATCCAATCGGTTCGATTCTGGCCACGACCGAAAACCGTACCGGAATGCTTGCCGGAATTACCAATGCGATCGCCGAGATCAAAACCGGAATCCGCGACGCACGAGCGAATGTTTCCAATGATGATGCGGGTTAATCGAAGTTACCATCGAGGTTTTCGATAAAAAGCATCTTGACCGAGTCATCAGTTATTTCAAGAGTTCCGGGCGTAATTGATGTCGAACGAGTCAATTCCTGAAATGAATCTGACTCATAAAACCACTTCTTCTAAAAGCTAAATGTCGCTAAATTTGCTTTTCGTATTATTGTTAAAATTTGCCTTTTGCTTGAGTTAACTGCGGAAAACAAGGCGAGACTATTTGTGAAAGAAATTATATCAACCGAAAATGCACCGGGAGCGATCGGACCTTATTCTCAAGCCGTAAAAGTCGGAGGATATGGTTTTTTGTTCAGGCCAGATACCGATCGATCCGCGACCGGCGAATTTGTTTCGAAGACGACGTTGCGGAACAAACCGAACAAGTTTTGAAAAATCTAACGGCGGTTTTGGAAGCCGGCGGAACGAGTTTGAACAATGTCGTGAAAACAACCGTTTTCTTAGCGGATATGAATGATTTTGCGGCGATGAACGAAGTTTATGCCGACATATTTCAACGACGATAAACCGGCGCGAGCGACCGTTCAGGCAGCGCGTCTGCCGCGCGACGCGCGAGTCGAGATCGATTGCATCGCCATTGTCTCTTAAAAAAGAATAGACAAAGCCGAAAAACTAAATTTTGCAGCTTTGGCAACCTATGTTACGAAGCTGTGACTCAAAAGAGTTTAAGCAGCTTTGACAATTTTTCCGGATTTGATACATCGAGTGCAAACTTTCATGCGGCCGTTTCCGTCCGCTGGGACAGTTGTACACGGACTCTTTGCAGATTCGGATTGAACCGGCGACGGGTTTTGTTGTTTGCATGTGAAACATTGTTTCCAAATTGCGGACCTTTGCCGCAGACATCGCATCGTTTTGCCATAATTAAGTAGCCTCCGAAAAATATAATAACGAGGAGTAAAAAAGAGTTTTTTGTAAAACTCAAAAACAAATTTTATAACAAATTATGTATATAAGTCAAGTAATGATAATACTAGTTAATTTTGAAGGAGTAAAAGCCACAGTGCAAAATTTTAAATTAACCGCGTTTTCGATCGCTTTTTTGGCGGTGTTCGCCATATTTTTAAGTGCTTGCGGCGGAAATTCTGGCGGCCCAGCGAATAATGGGCCCGCAGCATCCGACCCGAATGAGATCGCGGCACGCGTCAACGGCAAAGAGATCCACACTGGAAGAGGTTGATAAGGCCGTTAAATCGCAGGGACAAGGCGAAATGGCAAATATGTCGCCGCTGGAACTAGCTTCAGGCACGGCTTTCAGTACTGAACCAGTTGGTGCAGGCTGAAGTTATGTATCAGAAAGCGGAGAAAGAACAATCCATTCCGAGCGAAGACGATCTGAACGCAGAGATCAACAAACGTAAAACCGCGAGCAATCTTTCTGCCGAAGAATTTGATAAGCAAATGAAGGCTGCCGGTGAAACCGAACAGTCATGGCGTGAGAACGTTAAGAAAGAAATGGCTTTGCAAAAGCTTCAGGAAAAAATATCGGGAAGAGTCGATGCTGCCGAAAGATAACGAGATCGAAGAGTTCTATAACACGAACAAAGAGCAGTTCAAGAACAAACGCGGAGCTCAGCTCGGTGCTATCGTCATCGATCCGACCAATTCGGGGCAGGCGACACCACGACGAACGAAGCCGAAGCCGAACATTCGTGCTAAGGACATCGGCCAGCGTGCGATGACCGGCAGTGATTTTGCGACACTTGCACGCGAATACAGCGAAGATCTGAGACGCAGTCGAGCGGCGGTGATTGGCGTTATTTTACCGAAGACGAAATGAAACAAGCTTTTGGCCCGGGCGTGACCGATTACATAATGACCAAAATGCAGAACGGTCAGATCCTTCCGCAGGCATTACCGCTTCAGGGCAAGGTTCTTATCGTCAAACTTCAGCGAAAGCAGGAAAAAGACGAAGATCTTACGCTAGACAGCCCGGGTGTTCGTCAGCAGGTAACCGAGCTTTTGACCAATGCACGAAAGAGCCTTTTGTGGCAATCGTATGCGGCGACCGCGATCAATGAAGCGAAGATCGAAAATCTGCTTGCTACAAAGATCGTTGAGAATCCGAATGAATTGAGCGGTGCTCGTCCGGCTTCGGCACAATCTGCCGTACCGGCGAATTCGAACACAAATACGAACACGGAAGCGAACACGAATTCAAATATGAATTCTAACGCCTCGAACAAAGTTGGAAATGCTCCGGCCGCAAATTCTAATACGAAGACAGAAACTTCGAATTCGAAACCGGAACCTAACAAGGCCGATGATAAAAAGGCCAATACGAACTCCGCCAAATAAAACTGGTCGGTGAATGATCAGACATTTTGCCTATTGGCAAGATCAAAACGGTAGCCGGCCAGCAAGCGTCGGCTACTATTTTTTATGCTTTTTCGATTATCAGAAGTTACAAAATCTTACGGCGGAAACGAGATTCTAAAAGGCGTCTCGTTCCAGGTCAATCCGTCCGAAAAAGTCGGCCTTGTCGGCCGAAACGGAGCGGGCAAGACGACCGTTTTTCGGATGATCACCGGTGCGGAACAGCCAGATTCCGGCGATGTCGTAAAGATCAATGGCCTAAAACTTGGATTGCTCGATCAGCACGTCGATTTCCAAGACGATGAAACGGTTCATACCGCTGCTCTATCCGCGTTCAAAGAGATCCACGACATCGAAGCCGAAATGCGTAAGCTGGAAAAGCAGATGGAAACCGACCATTCGCCCGAAGTGCTCGATCGATATGCGGATCTTCAGATCGCTTACGAACAAGCCGGTGGTTTTACGTATTCGGCTCGTGCGGAATCGATCTTGTTGGGACTTGGGTTTCCACCGGAAATGTGGTCACTCGATACTAGGACGCTTTCCGGCGGTCAGAAGAATCGTCTCGGAATGGCGCGACTTTTGCTTTCATCCGCAGATATTCTTTTGCTCGATGAACCGACGAATCATCTGGATGTAACTGCGGTCGAATGGCTGGAGAATTTTCTGCAAAGTTATGAAAAAACATACGTTGTCATAAGCCACGATAGATATTTTTTGGACCGTACGACAGATCGCATTATCGAGATAGAAGCCGGCCATGCGATCACGTACAAAGGAAATTATTCTCAATTCCTGACCGAACGCGAATTGCGCCGCGAACAGCAGCTCCGCGAATACGAAAATCAACAGGCTTTCATAAACAAAACGCAGGAATTTATCCGCAGAAATCTCGAAGGCCAAAAGACAAAGCAAGCAAAATCGCGCCGCACGCTACTTGCTCGGATGGATAAACTTGAAAATGTTACCGCTGAAAAGTCCGGTGGTAATTTCGGTTTGAAAGAGGTCGAACGGACAGGAAACAATGTCCTGACGGTCGATCTTCTGAAGATAGGTTACGCTGACAAAGTGCTCGCAAGCGGTTTGAATTTTTCAATGTTTCGCGGTGACGTTCTCGGGATAATCGGCGGCAACGGAACCGGCAAAACGACGCTCTTGAAAACTCTGCTTGGTTCGATACGTGAACTTGCGGGAGAAATTCATTGGGGAACAAAAACGAATATCGGCTATTATTCGCAGAACCTCGATGATCTCGAACCGAGGAACGAAGTCATTCAGGAACTTCGCCGTGTCGCTCCGATGGCTGATAACGGAACGCTGCGCGGATTTCTGGCGAAATTCTTGTTCATGGGCGAAGATGTTTTCAAACCGGTTTCGGCGCTTTCCGGCGGCGAAAAGGGAAGACTTGCTCTGGCAAAGCTGATCTATTCGCAAAAGAACGTCTTGATCCTCGACGAGCCGACCAATCATCTAGATATTCCGTCACGTGAGTCATTGGAAAACGCGCTGAGCGAATACACCGGCACGATCATCACTGTCAGCCATGACCGCTTTTTCCTTGATAAGATCGCGAATCAAATTTTGTCTTTTGAAACCGACGGAAGTGTCGATAGCTTTAACGGCAACTATACAGAATTTCATGATTGGAAGGCTTCGAAAGCTTCCGCAACTGAAAAGAAGTCAAAGGCTGAAAAAGAATCAGCCGATGTCGTGGCGAAGCCGGCAGCGGCATCCAATTCGAAGTTGAGCAAGAATCAGAGAAATCAGCTCGAGAAGAAGATCAAAGCCATCGAAACAGAACTTCCTTCGCTCGAATCTGACGCGGCGAAGTTGAATAATCAGTTATCCGATCCAAAGATCTCGGCTGATTATGCAAAACTTTCCGAGGTAACAAGAAAGCTTACGAGGCCGAGTCGCGGATAAAACTTCTTTACGAAGAATGGGAATCGGCCGCGGAGCAGCTAGGTTAGGATTCGATCCGATAATTCGGAGCTTCTTTTGTGATGATCACATCGTGAACATGCGATTCGCGTAAGCCCGGCGGAAGTTATCCGGACAAATTTTGAATTCGTTCTTAATTCGTCTATCGTGCGGCAGCCGGTGTAACCCATACCGGCTCTCAAACCGCCGACGAGCTGAGTCACCATATCGGCGACCGAACCTTTGTAAGCAACGCGTCCTTCGATGCCTTCCGGTACGAATTTCGATTCCATTGTTGTCGTTTCCTGCGCATATCGATCGCTCGAACCTTTTTTCATCGCACCGATCGAACCCATGCCGCGATATGTTTTGAAACTTCGGCCTTGGTAAAGAATGACTTCGCCGGGTGCTTCTTCCGTTCCTGCAAAAAGCGAGCCGATCATCACACAGTTCGCACCTGCGGAAATCGCTTTTGCGACATCGCCGGAAAATTTCACGCCGCCGTCGGCTATTATCGGAACGCCCGAACCTTCGGCTGCCCCGACGCAATCAAAGATCGCTGAGATCTGCGGAACGCCTGCTCCGGTAACAACTCGGGTCGTGCAGATCGAACCCGGTCCGATGCCGACCTTGACTGCGTCAACGCCGGCGGAGATCAAAGCTTTTGTCGCATCGGATGTTGCGACATTGCCGGCGATCAATTCGATCTCCGGAAATTTCGATTTAACGGTTTTGATCGCATCGATCACTCGTGAACTGTGTCCGTGAGCCGTGTCGATGACGATCGCATCGACGCGCGATTCGATCAGAGCGGATGCCCGTTCCAGAAAATCACCGGTCGCGCCTATAGCCGCGGCACACCGCAATCGTCCAAGGTCGTCTTTCGATGCATTCGGAAATGTCGTCGCTTTTTGAATGTCCTTGACCGTGATCAAACCTTTCAAATGACCGTTCTCATCAACGACCAGAAGCTTTTCGATACGGTGTTTTTGCAGCTTTACTTTTGCTTCTTCGAGCGTTGTACCGACCGGAACGGTAACAAGCGGTTGAGGCGTCATAACCTCGGAAACCGGAATGTCAAAGCGTGTTTCGAACCGCAGGTCGCGATTTGTGATGATCCCTACAAGCAATCCGCCATCGTCAACGACAGGAACGCCGCTGATCGAAAAGCGTTCCATTATCTTTAGAGCTTCGGAAACGTGCGCGCTTTTCGATATCGTGACCGGATCGACGATCATGCCCGATTCACTTCGTTTTACCTTGTCAACTTCTTCGGCTTGCTGCTCGATCGAAAAGTTTTTATGGATGATCCCGATGCCGCCTTGTTGAGCCAGCGCGATCGCGAGCGAGGCTTCGGTAACGGTGTCCATTGCTGATGAGCAAAGCGGGATATGCAATTGAATATTTCGTGAGAAATTTGTCCGCGTTTCGACCTCGCCGGGTAGAACATCAGAAAAATCGGGTACGAGCAATACGTCGTCAAATGTCAGGCCTTCTTTTATATCTTCTAATTTCATATATTTATATACAAAAATGCCCGCACTTTTCGGCGGGCACACTTTATCTATGTGTCGTTCGTGCGTCATTCGGTGCCAGATAATATTTCAGTCTAATTTCGCGAAATCCTTTCATTTACGGTGTCCTCGCCGGTCTCGGAGTCGGTTCGCCGACAACAATAACTTTTCGTGAAGGTGCCGGTTTCGGCGACGGCTTCACGGTTGGCGATTTTATCGGACTCGCGGTCGGGCGCGGTGTCGGCCTTTCGACTTCCGGCGTCGATGCCGGCGGAGACGGCGGCCGTGTCGCGGTCGGTTCGACAGGTTCCGGTGTTGGCGTTGGAGCGATTTCTTCTTTGCCAAATGTAATTTTTCCGTTTTGCCAGATCGACGCGAGATTGTTCTTATTGATGGCAAACTCGATCGCCGCACGCCGCGGATTTTCCGGCTCGATCGGCAAACCTATTTCGCGGCCGTTCAATTTCAAACGGGCAACTTCTGCCAGCGATTTTGAATAGCTCAGTTTTAGATCTTCTTTTGGTGTAAATGCCGCCGGCTTATCTTGCGAAACCAACACGCTCGAAGATCTTCCGTCTGATACGGCAGTAACCGAAACGTCATCGCTGATGGTTGAAAACTCGACCTGTAAATTTTCCATCGACGGAGCTGTCGGCAAATTTTGGGCGACCGTATTTACATTCGTGTTGTTTGAATTAGAATTTGTGATCGTGTTCGCGACTATCGGTGACTTTCCGCGATTTTGGACATAATTGACAAGAAACAGAATGCCGGCCGTGACCAAACCCAAGATTATAACTGCAAAAATGATCGTCGGAGCCATTGAAGCTCCGCTGCGGTCATCGGTGAGAACTTCCGGCCTGTACAGACGAAGTTCAGGATCTTCGGCTGCCTCAGTCGCAACAATGGCTTTTTGATATTCCTGCAGCGCCTCATGTTCGTCGTATCCGATGAACTTTGCGTAGGATTTAATGAAACCTTTATTAAAGATACCGCCGGGTAGGACCTTGAAATCGTTTTTTTCGATCGATTCCAAATATAACGAGGAAATACGCGTTTGTTCGGCAACTTCGCTTATCGAAATTCCGCGTTCTTCCCGAGCCTGCCGCAATTTTTCACCTAGAGTTTCTGCCATGTAATGGTTTTCTTCCGCCACTTAGATATGCGAATGACGGAGCGATTCTTAATCTTCGAATATATCGTTCGCATGCGTGCGGTGTCAATCTAGGCGGTCTTTTATAAAGGCGGACGTACTTGATTCAAGGTGCCGCAACGTGTTAGCTTTAGGCTGATTCAAGTCTTAATTTTTATTATCAAAAGATATTCGCGGAGAAGAGAAACATTATGAGTTTAGAAGCACTCGGAATGGTTGAAACAAAAGGTTTTGTCGGTGCGGTCGAAGCGGCAGACGCAATGGTAAAAGCGGCAAATGTGCAGCTTGTCGGCAAAGAATATATCGGCGCCGGTTATGTGACGATCTTTGTTCGCGGCGATGTCGGTGCGGTCAAAGCAGCGACGGACGCCGGTGCAGCGGCTGCAAGGCGTGTCGGCGAGCTGATCAGCGTCCACGTGATCCCGCGTCCTCATGGCGAGGTCGAACGCGTTCTTCCGAAAGGCGGCAAGACAGGTTATTCGCCGGATGAAAAAGCTCTCGGCGGCGGCGGAAAAAGTCTCGGTTCGGGCGATGCTTCGGGAGCGAAAGTAGAATCCTCGCAGGGAAATAGAAGCAAGACAAAATAGATCTGAGGGAAATTAACGAAGCAAGTAAGAGTTGATGGGCGACAAAGATCTAATAGCGCAGCAGGAAGCACGAGATGCGGTGGAAGCCGCGCATCGTGCTTTTTCTATCGTCGCGGGTTTTGATCAGACAAAGATCGATGCCATCTGCGCCGCGATGGCTGCCGTGGCTCTGGAACAATCGGCCCGGCTCGGCCAATTGGCTCACGAAGAAACCGGTTACGGGAAAGCCGAAGACAAACGGGAAAAAAACCGTTTCGCCGCCGAGGACGTTTGGAATTATTTTCGCGGACTGAAAACGGTCGGTGTAATAAAAGACGACAAGAATATCGTCGAGATCGCTTCGCCGCGAGGCGTGGTTGCCGCAATAATTCCCTCGACAAATCCGACATCGACCGCGATCTTTAAGATAATCATAGCTATAAAATCACGAAATACTATCGTGCTGTCGCCGCATCCTTCGGCTGCTAGGTGCATAGCTGAAACGACGCGGGTAATGCGCGATGCCGGCGTTGCTCTGGGCCTGCCGAGCGAAGCGATCCATTGCCTGACTACCTCAACCATTGAAGGCACCGAAACCCTGATGCAGCATAAGAAGACGGCCGTCATTCTTGCGACCGGCGGGATCGGACTGGTTCGTGCGGCATATTCATCAGGTAAACCGGCGTTCGGCGTCGGGCCGGGGAATGTTCCGGTATTTATTGAACGAACCGCCAATGTCGCAAAAGCTGTTTCGGATATTTTGACCAGCACCTGTTTTGATAACGGAACCATCTGCGCTTCCGAGCAATCCGTCGTCGTCGATGCTCCGATCGAAGCTGCCGTTCGCGAAGAATTTACAAAACAAGGCGCGCATTTTTTGAATCGACATGACGCGGCTGCCGTTGGGAAAATTCTGTTGACTCCGCAGAGAACCTTGAATCCGCAGATCGTTGGAAAATCCGCCGATCTTATCGCAGATCTCGCCGGCATTTCGATCCCGGCCGGAACGCGCTGTTTGATCGCTGATTGTGCCGGCGTCGGCCGCGACCATCCGTGGTCGATCGAAAAGCTTTCGCCGACCTTGGCATTTTTTGTCGCCGATGGCGTTGAAAGCGGAGCCGCACGATGCATGGAAATCTTGCAGTTTGGCGGAATGGGACACACTGCGGGAATGCACTCGGCCGATCGAGCGGCGGCGATCAAGTTCGGTATGGAAATGCCGGCTGCTCGAGTTGTAATAAATTCGGGAACGACGCAAGGTGCGATCGGACTTTCGACCGATCTGAGCCCATCGATGACACTCGGCTGCGGATCATGGGGCGGAAATGTTACGTCAGATAATGTTTCGCCGATACATCTTATCGACATTAAACGCGTCGCTTTTGAAACAAAACCGATCTCTCGCGAACGGACCAACGCAACGTCTGCAGCGAAGCCAGTGATGGATTCCGAACAAAATAAACGGGAGAAGATCGCGGCATTGGTCGATAGTGTTTTGAGCAAACGGCTTGCGGCCTCACCGGCGGTTCAGCCGGTGGCGGCTCCGATCATTGAACCGGCTGTGGAAACTCCGGTACGAACTATAATTCACGAACTGCGTCCGCAAAAAGAGATCGACGAAAACCGAGAACCGGTAGATTTTGTCAGCGAAACGGATGTCCGCGATTCGCTCGACAAAGGCAAAAAGATATACATAAATGAAAAGACGATCTTGACACCGTCCGCACGCGATCTGGGGAATGAAAAAGATATATTCGTGAAAGTTTAGCGTTGGGAAATTGATTTTAGATGACGACCGAAATACAGACCGAAACAGAAATTCAGGAAACTTGTGCGAAGTGTGACGCCGAAATACGTCCGGGTTCGCAGTTTTGCTTTAGCTGCGGCGAAGCCGTCGCTGACGCAGACGAGATCGCGGAAGATTCGAACGTCGTCGCATTTCCGGTAACAAAAAAGCCCGAAGCCGTCGAAGAAGATGAGCCTGAAGAAATTCCAATGCCCGAAGAGGTTGTTTCGGTAGAGCCTGAACCTGAAGAGGCAATTGTCGCGGAATCGATACCAACCGAACCTGTCGAGCTGCCAAAAGACAGACGCCGCCGCAGGAACGAACGTATGGAAACGGCCGCTTCGATAAAAAAACGCGAACGGCTTCGTGTAAAAAAACCGGCTGAGATCGTTTGGGACACGCCCCGATCGTCGATGCCTTTTGCTATTGCGGCGATCGTGATCTTGGCGATCTCGTTCCTTATTTTTTATTTCGCGATCTACGGCAAATAATATGGGACTTGAAATTGCCGCCGTAATATTTTTTCTCGCGATCTTTGTCGGTATTATTGTCTTAAGCGGAGCGATCTTGTTTTTATATTTACGAAAGCGGCGGAAGAAATAATTATGGAAGCACTTGGAATGGTTGAATGTATGGGCATGGTCGCGATGATCGAAGCAGCTGATGCAATGGTCAAAGCGGCTAATGTAAGGCTCGTCGGCTATGAAAAGATCGATGCCGGCTTGGTTACCGCAATAGTTCGCGGCGAGGTCGGTGCGGTAAAAGCCGCGGTCGATGCCGGAGCCGCTGCCGCGCGCCGAATCGGAACCGTCACCGCCGTCCATGTTATTCCTCGTCCGCACGACGAAGTAGATTCCGGCATCCCAGTCCTCGAAACCGGCGAAACCAACCGCAAAAAAATATCCGGCTCCGTTCCTGAATGAGTTTAACCGCGATCCCGGCTACTGAGATTTTATTTTGGTTCCTTTTCCTTTTACTTCTTCCACTTTATCATCCGTCTCTGCGGTATCTCCTTTCTTTTTGACCATTTTAATCCATGAAAATGGACGAAGAGAAGAACCATGATGGATATTTCACTTTTGTCTTTCGGTTAGAGTCAAGCGATCCGCGGTGCAGATAGACAACAATGTTGCATGCATGCGACAGAATGTGGTATGATTTGATGCCATTTTTGGCATTGCTGTTTGAAATTTGATGTGGTTCGATCGAGATAAGTCGGGTTTATTGGTGAGTCAATTTGGCACAATTTTAAATTGCAAAAGTTTTTTTAATTTTTGAGCCGAAATTGAAGGGATTGTGGCCATAAGATACGTAGACTCAACGACTTGCGTGTTCAGGAAACGACTGAACAAGCCCTGAACAAGCTATGGACAAGGCCTGAACAAGCCTTGAACAGACCCTGAACAAGCTCTGAACAAAAACACGAACAAGGGTTGTTTACTATAAGGAAAAGCTACTAAAACTCGAACCAATCGGTTGGGTCTATGGCTTATGAGAGTGTCATGTTTCAGTGCGAAAGAGCCGATAACTCATAACGAGACCACTTAAACAAATATTCTAGTTTTTGGTGTTGGCGACGCGGCCGGCTTTCGTGACAGCAATACGCTTTTGTTTATCAGGGCCGTCCTTTATGGTTACACGGATATTGCGGAATGTGCCGTCGGGCCGATCGTTGGTTGGAATGTAGCCGATGGAATATTGCGTTCGAAGTTCCGCTCCGATCTCGGTGGCGATACCTGCAAGGTCATTCACCGACTCCGGGAAATAAGATTTTCCGCCGGTCTCTTTCGCCATTCTTTCAAGGAATGCTTTCGCTTTTCCTTGCGGGCTTTTTGAAATAAAACCGCGATCTTTGCTCAGATCGCTGACGAAGCCGATGGTGTAGATCTGAACATCGGTTTCACGCAAAAGTTCGAATAGCTGAGCTTCGGAATAATAGCTGTCCCGATCCTCTCCGTCCGAAACGACAACAAGAGCCCGCCGTTTTCGATCGACGTTATCGGATTTCTTGTCGTAATCGTTAACCGTCGTTGCGGCAAGATAGATCGCATCGACGATAGCGGTTTGTCCGCCTTCGATATACATATTGTCGAGGGCGTAATTGATATCATCCAAATTCGAGGTGAAGTCTTGTAGGATCTCGATCTTATCGGAGCTGATAAACCGGATCACACTCGTTTCATCGCCCGGCCGGTTCGTGCCAACCAGAATTTTTCCGGCTTCGATGACCTTATCGATCTGCGAACGGATCGAGCCCGAATTGTCGATCACGAGCGAATAGTTTGTCGGAACTTCCGCACGTGAAAAAAAATCGATCTGTTGCGGAACACCGTCTTCATAGATAGTAAAATCGGACTGCGGGCACATTGTTGATGGGACGATTAAAACGATCGACGACCTTCACATTCAGGTTAACAAGCTCGGTATCGACCTTGATCACTTCATCTTCAGGGTTAGGCGTCGGCGTCGGTGTTGGAACCGAGCTTTGTACTACGGGTGGCGTTGGCGTCGGGCTAGGCGAAACCGATTGAGCAGAAGACGCCGGAGCGAAATAGAAGGACGAAAAAACTAGCCCAAAACCGGCAGCCAACAGAAGTGATTTAACTATCATTTTCATAGACATTTACTGTAGATCGGTACTGGGCGAAGCATAATAGCCTTCTCGCCCGCGAACCGTTAGACGCGGCAAACCTCTCGGGGGTTTTATCTTAGTTCTGACCTTTCGCCATTTTCCGTTGAGTTCGAAATCTTTTGGGGTGTAGCCGATGGAATATTGGTGACGAAGTTCGAGGGCGATGCGTTCGAAGATCTCTTCCATTTCGACATTGCTGTTCGGATAAAATGCCTTACCGCCGGTTACTGAGGTCAATTCATCAAGGAATGCCTGTCCCTGCATTCCTTCTTGGCTGCCAAGATCATGAGCATCGACGACGCCGACAGCATAAGTAACGACGTCCGATTCTTTCATCAAACGTCTAACTTCGCCAAAGTTATACCGCGAAGCGTTGTCCTGCCCGTCGCTGATAATAAGCAAAGCCTTCTTGCGGTGAGTTCCGCGTGTAACGCGTTCAATGCCAAGATAGCAGGCGTCGTAAAGTGCGGTGTCGTCTTTTGGTTGGATCAATGTCAATTTTCGCAGAACCGCATCGCCATCACGCGTACGGTCCATCAAAAGATTTGCCCGATTGCTGAATGCAATGAGGAAATATTCATCCGACGGATGGCTCATATTGATAAACTTTTCGAGCGCTGGAGCGGGCTTTTGCGATCTTAGCACTATTCATCGAACCGGAAACGTCGAAGATAATTCCTATCGACACAGGAGCATCGGTATCGCTGAAAAAAGTTATATCCTGCTGCTCGCCGTTATCGTAAACGGTGAATGCATCTTTTTTTAGACCGGAAACGAATCTTCCATAGACGTCCGTGACTGTGAGGGTTAGGGTTACGAGATCGGTCTTAACGCGGACGACGTTGTCCTTGTCATCGTTGTCAATGAGTGGTGTCGGCGTAGGTTCGGTTTGGGCAACGGCTGAGATCGTTACAACCAACAAAAGGGAAAATGCGATAGCGGCCCGGCGTAAAACACGGCTTGGGCCGGAGAGGACTAAACCTGGGTCTGTCATAGTTTCGCTCCGAAAGGGACTTGTATATATACTAGGCGACGAGTAAGACTTCTGCAATATAAATTTTTGATGACTAAAACGCTCTACGCGTTGTTCGGATCAAATAGTTATTTTATTATTGGCAGAATATTTAGTGATCTGTTCGCAAATGCAACAATATCGTTATTTTTGCGTGTTATACTTTGTGAAGTTTTGATCGATCAAAGATTTCCCTAATTATGTCAGAATTCATTTGCCGCCTCGGGACGCCGTCGGGCGAAATCATTACTAGATTTGTAGAAGCCGCGGGGCCAAGCGATGCCAAAACTCGGCTCGAAAGCGAAGGCTATAAGGTTTTTGCGGTTAAATCGGCTGAAGGCGGCGTTTCGGGCCTTTTTAGTTTTGGAAATTCTTCGGGCAAGCAAAAGGTCAAGCAGGGTGATTTTCTTTTGTTCAACCAACAGTTATCTGCGTTACTGCGTGCCGGAATTCCGGTTTTGCAGGCTATCGGCTTATTAAAAACACGTTCCGGTTCTAGCGCACTACGAAACGTTCTCGTCGATGTCGAAGAAAAGATCAAAAGCGGCGTTCCGCTTTCCGAAGCATTCGACGCGCAAGGCATTTTTCCGAAAATTTATACGGCTTCGATCCTTTCCGGTGAGAAAAGCGGTGCTCTAGACGATGTTCTTGCTCGTTTTGTCGATTATCTGAAACGCAGTGTCAGTATTTCCCGAAAACTTCGCGGAGCTCTCGCTTATCCGATATTCTTGCTCGTTGCGGCGATGCTGATGATCACGTTCCTTGTGCTTTTCATTATTCCTCGAATGGCTCCGCTGTTTCAGAGCCTGAGTGCAAATCGCGGATTGCCTTCGGTGACAGTTTTTGTTTTGGCAATATCGAACGCGGTGATCACAAACATTTGGTGGCTCGCTCCACTTTTGCTTATTGTTGGTTTCAGCACATACGTTTGGGCTCGGACCGATCGCGGCAAATTAACACGAAACAGATGGGTTTTGAAAATTCCGGTAGCCGGCGTTCTTGTGCGGAATATGGCGACGGCTCAGCTTGCCCGTTCGCTGTCGACGCTTTTGTCAGGCGGTATCACGGTTCCGGATTCGTGGGATATCGCATCGCAGGCTCTCAACAATCTTGAGCTTCGCCGCCGCAGTCAAATGGTTTCGCCCATGATCCGCGAAGGCCGCGGATTTACCGAAGCTCTGACACAAGCAGATTGGATACCCGAGCTCGGACTCGATATGATCGGAATCGGGGAGAAATCCGGCAGTTTGCGCGAAATGCTTGACGAGGTCGCGGCGTTTTATGATGCAGAAGCCGAGGTTCGTCTCGAACAGTTAACTACGCTGATCGAACCTTTGATCTTGGTAATTATGGCGATCGTCGTCGTAGCGATTTTGCTCGCGATCTATCTGCCGATCATTCAAACAATTTCGTCAGGACCTTACGGCGGCAGAAAGATAATATATCCCGAAATGAGTACAGAAACGAAAACAATTACTAATAATCCATCATCACCGAAGATCGAGCTTTCCGATTTTTTGGAAAATGAGCCGCCGGAAGTCATTGAGGCAAAACAGCTCGCGAAACGTTATCGTCTGTCGTTATATCGATCTGTTGCCGCCGGACCAGGAATCTCCGATCGATTACGAAGAGCTTGCAAAAATTCCGGTCGAGATGATGTTGCGAAATCATTTCGTCCCACTTGGCCGAAAAGGCGGAGAGTCTTTTTGTCGCGATGGCCGATCCGACAAATTTGGAAATGCTCGACGAACTGGAAAACGCGCTTGAATGTCCGCATTGTACCGTCGTCGCAACGCAAGGAGCCATTGATGTCGTTTTAAAAAAAGGCGACGCGACACAGCGTGTTTTGCAGGAAGCGGCTTCGGGTTTCAAGATCTCGCTGGTAAAGGAAACCGATCAGGGCGAAGAGGTTCTGGATCTCGACCGTTTGGCGACCGACAGCGATATGTCGCCGATCATCAAACTCGTCGATACGATCGTTTATAACGCAATGGAATCGCGTGCTTCTGATATTCACATCGAAGCCGGCGACCGCGACGTTCGCGTCAAATTCCGCATCGACGGTGCGCTTTACGCAAAGGTCGATCCGATCGACATGGCGTATCATCAAACTCTGATTTCGCGTATCAAGGTGATGTCCGAACTCGACATTGCCGAACGGCGAATTCCGCAAGACGGACGTTTTCGCGTTCGTTATAAAGGTCAGAACGGTCGATTTTCGTGTTTCGATATTGCCGTCGGCTTACGGCGAAAACTGCGTTATCCGTATTTTGGATAAGGAGCAGATTTCGGAGGAATTCAAGAATCTGAGTCTCGATGTAGTCGGGTTTGATCCGGAAGATCTTCAGCGTTTTCGGCTTTATATCAAAGAGCCTTACGGAATGGTTTTGGTAACCGGCCCGACCGGTTCGGGTAAAACGACGACGCTTTACGGCGCACTAAACGAGATCCGCAATGAAGAAGACAAGATCATCACGATCGAAGATCCGGTTGAATATCAGTTGCAGGGAATTATGCAGATCCCTGTCAATGAAAAGAAAGGCTTGACCTTTGCTCGCGGGCTGCGATCGATATTGCGTCACGATCCGGACAAGATAATGGTCGGTGAAATTCGTGACGAAGAAACCGCTCAGATCGCAATACAATCCGCGCTCACTGGCCATCTCGTTTTCACTACGGTTCATGCCAATAATGTTATCGACGTTATCGGGCGATTTCTGAACATGGGCGTTGAGCCTTATAACTTTGTTTCTTCGCTGAACTGCGTGCTGGCTCAGCGGCTTGTTCGCTTGCTTTGCCCGATCTGTAAACGTCATGACAATCCTTCGCCGGAAACTCTTCGAGCATCGGGACTGAGGCCGGAAGACGCAAAAGATCGTGAGTTCTTTATGAACGTCGGCTGTGATGCCTGTAACCACACCGGATACCGCGGACGAACAGCGATCCATGAACTTTTAGATATGACCGACGCAATCCGCGAAATGATCATCGAACGCCGGCCGGGCTCCGAGATCCGCCGCCAAGCCGAAAAGGAAGGCCTCACAAGCCTTCGCGAATCAGCAGTGAAAAAAGTATTCAAAGGACTAACGACACTCCACGAAATAAATCGCGTGACCTTTGTTGAGGAAATAAAAGGTTGATTTGGACGGCCTCTGACCGCTGTTTGACTATATCAAGTCCTTGTAAACTTCCGGATCGACATTTCCGCCGCTGACGATCAGGCAGATCTTTTTGCCTCGAAAGCGGTCAGTATTTTCCATAATTGCTCCCAAAGAGATCGCTCCGGTTGGTTCGCATTTTAGGTTGGAGAGGTTGAAATATAGTCTCACAGCCGTCGCGATATTTTCATCCGAAACCTCGATGAAATCAGCAACATTATTTTTTATGATCGGCCAATTCAGATCACCCAGCGAGATCGTTCGCGCACCATCGGCTATTGTTTGAGGTTCTTTTTCATTGACGATCAATTCGCCGGCACGAAATGACCGCGAAGCGTCGTTCGCGAGAGCTGGCTCTGAACCGTAAACCTCAGTCACTGAACCTTCTTTCCGCAAACCGCTGACAACACCCGAGATCAAGCCGCCGCCGCCAACCGGCACGATAACCGCATCAAATCCTTTCTCAGCCAGTTCCTTACCGAGTGTAGAATTTCCTTCAATGACTAATTTGTCATCGTATGCACTTGCTTTGTAAGCATTGGGCATTTCCAGAGCGAGTTGTTCCACGCGTTCGTTTCGGCCGATCTTGTTTGTATCGATCAGCTCTAGTCGAGCACCGTAGGCGAGAATGGCGTCGATCTTTACCTGCGCCGATGTATCCGGCATTACTATGACGGCTTTTTTGCCGAGCAGTTTGCAGGCATAAGCCATCGCCTGGCCAAAGTTACCGGACGAGGCTGTTAATATCTCATCGTTAGGAACTTTTGCGGCGAGATTATATGCCGCTCGAAATTTGAAGCTGCCGGTATGTTGAAAAGTTTCGCTCACGATGGTTATGTCCAAACCGAAATGGTCGCTAAGCTTTGCGGATTCGATAAATGTGGTCGGGCGGATCGCTTTGTCGAGTGGTATCATATGGTTAAACGCAATTTTATTCTCTGAGGAGTCATTATGTCCAACAACGAAATCGTCACGCTTTTCGACGACCTCTACCATCGAATTAAAATGCAATCAGGCGGAGCGATCAGGTCACGCTGGTTTCATACCGAAGACGATTGTCCGGGCTGCGGAAAAAAGCTCACGACTATGAGATATGAGGGAAAAAACGCCGTCTCGTTAAATACGTATATTTTTCGCGAACATGCTGTTTTGATCGGTTACCTGTTATGCGGTAAATGCGCAAAACAGCTTTTCAAGAAAGGCGAAGATGCGGGTAAACATCTGCCGCTGCATGATGCGATCGAAAAGACCTTGAAAGCTTCGTATCTTAAGAAATCGGGACATTAGAAAAAGTTTTATGATAAATGCACAATTTGGAATGGTCGGGCTCGGGACAATGGGCCGAAATTTTCTTTTGAATGTGGCAGAACACGGATTTTCGTGTGTTGGCTACGATCTTGACGCCCAAAAGCGTGATCTTCTGCTTTCTGAAGGCAAAGGAATGCCGATCGAAAAAGCCGATGATGTTACGGAATTCGTTGCGAAGCTTGCAGCTCCACGAAGCATTATGCTACTCGTTCCGGCCGGCAAGATCGTCGATGCGGTGATAGGAGATCTGCTGCCGCATCTAGAAAAAGGCGACCTGATCATCGACGGCGGTAATTCACATTTTATTGACACGGACAAACGGGAGGCCGAACTCGCCGAAAAGGGAATTGGCTTTATGGGAGTTGGCGTTTCGGGCGGCGAAGAAGGTGCCCGTCATGGGCCAAGCATAATGCCGGGCGGAAAGCGAGAGTATTATGACCGCGTATCGCCTATCCTCGAAGCTGTCGCGGCAGATGTGAACGGCGAACCCTGTGTCGCATACATGGGAACCGGTTCGGCCGGCCATTTTGTGAAGATGGTGCATAACGGCATTGAATACGGCCTGATGCAAATACTCGCCGAAACCTATGATTTTATGCATCGGATCCTCAAAATGGATTACGCGCAAATGAGCAAGACCTTCGAAGATTGGAACGGGTCGGAGCTCAATTCATTTCTTGTAGAGATCACTGCCGAAGTTTTGCGAAAAACAGATGCGGACACCGGCAAACCGCTTGTTGAAATAGTTCTCGACAAAGCGGCCCAGAAGGGAACCGGCAAATGGACATCGCAGGCTGCGATGGACCTTGGCGTGCCGATACCGACGATCGATTCCGCAGTTTCGATGCGGCAGATCTCATCTCAGAAAGAAACGCGCGAGCTTATTTCGGAGAAATTCGGCGGATCGAAAGGCGACGGCAATGAGGTTTCGAGCGGCGATGTTGCTTTCAGCGAACCAACAGACGATCCGAAAGCATTCCGCGAAGACCAAGCAACAAAGACAGCAGCGACCGAACATCACGAAGCGACCGGAGCTCATGAAGGCGTTTCACATAAGCAGGTCGATTCCGGTGAACACGCTCCCGACCAAGTCGTGAAAACTGCGATGCACGAGGACCTTAAAATGTCGCTTGAAGAATTAAAGGCCGCTTTGCTAAGTTCTTTCGTCATAACCTATGCACAAGGTCTGTCGCTTTTGCAGATCGCCTCCGCGGAGAGAAGGTATGGACTGAACCTGGCTGAGATCGCTAAGATCTGGCGCGGCGGCTGTATTATTCGCTCGGCTTTGCTCGAAGAAATGCGTCGAGCCTACAAACAAGATCCGGATCTGCCAAATCTGATACTGGATGATGACTTTGCAAAGATAATTGCCGAGTCGCGTGACGATTGGCACAAGGTCGTTGGCAGATTTTCGCTCAGCCGCGTTCCTTCGCTTTGTCTTTCGTCGGCTCTGGCATATTTCGAATCGTTCCGCTCCGAACGTCTGCCGGCGAATTTGATCCAAGCTCAGCGGGATTTTTTCGGTGCGCATACTTATCAAAGGATCGACAAAGAAGGAACATTCCACACGCCCGATTGGGGAAAATAAGGAAGAGAAATTCATTCTTCCGTTCCTTGATCAAGTTGCGGAAGGCCAGCATTTCGCAACTTGATCGTCTCGGTGATACTCATTTCTTCACCACCGTTATCGTGACCTCCGATGGATATTGCTTCGAATGATGGACGGAATTTCGGGCGATGACGCCTTTTGTTTCGTCGTAATTGTTTCCGCCGGTGTTCATATTCCGATCGAACCGAGGAAAGTTGCTGCTTGATATTTCGATGCGGAGACGATGTCCGGCTGCGAAATAGTTGCTGGTCGTCATCGGTTGGAATGACATTTTATAAACCTTATTCGGTTCCATCCAAACCAACGGCTTATCATAGCCGTCGCGGTAACGCATACGCTGGATCGTTTCGTCGAGGTTCCATGCCTTGCCGTTCTCATCGACATCAATAAGTTTAACGGTAAAATCCGTATCCTTCGCATTCGAAGAAACATAAAGACTAACATCGATCGGTCCGCTTAGTTCGATACCTTCTTTCAAAACGTCCGACGTATAGACCAAAATGTCATCGCGTTCTTCCATCTTGCTTTGATCCCAAGCTCCGCCCTTTACTGCATTGCCGGTGCAGCAGACGTTGCCGCCGTATGACGGAACCGGATTCATCGGATCGTATGTAAAGCTGTCAGGCGAATCACTGGCCGGCGGCGCGATTGCCAAAGTTCCGTCCCCTTTCAAAGTGTTCGCTTTGCCGCCGCTGCCGAGGTAGAACTTCATCGGCTGCGCACCTTTTGGCGGCCATGAATCTGAAGACTGCCATTTGTTCATGCCCATGGTGAAATACTGCACTTTCGGCATATTCAAAATGTCGTTGTTTTCGCCTTTTAGGAAGTGGTCGAACCAGCCGTAGACCAATTTGCTGTAATCCAGCCGAGCGTCGCCCATGCTGCGTTCGCCGACTACGGTGTCTTCGGTCGCGCGCGTATAACTGCAATGAAGAGTCGGTGCGATGACGGCATATTGTTTATCGGCGACATCGGGATCTGCGGTTTTACGGACTTGATTGTATGCCGCCAAATTCGGGCCGACCGAAACGTCATACCACGACATGAACCAAAATCCCGGAATATTGATCTTCATATTGTCGTGATAAAGACCGCCTTTGTACCAAGCCGGATCGTTCGGCGTCCGTTTGATCATCGCTCCGCCGGTCGCTACCGGCATTTCGTCGGCGAAGATACCACGCGGGCCATCGACCGCTTTGATGATGTCCATTTCCGGCAGATGCGTTAGAGCTTGAGACCAATCAACCGGCGGCATTTGCTGTGCAAGGTCAAACGACTTCGACGCTCGGATCAGATCTTCCTGCGAAGTATTTGCCGGGAACATCGGCCGCACCTGATTTTGCTCACCGTAGAGCCATGCGATGAAGAGCATCTGAACCGCGCCGCCGCGATACCAGTTTCCTTGTTCGTAATACGGACCGACGCGTCCGACGCCGGCGCCGAAACCTTGCGGGATCATTGTTGTAAACGCCGGATTTCCTTGTGCCGCAACACCAAGTTGCCATTCTGCCGTCGATGAACAGCCGAGCGTACCGACCTTTTCGTTTGACCACGGCTGCTTTGCCATCCATGTGATGGCATCATCGCCGTCGGTCAATGGCGGGCCGAGAATGTCGTAATTTCCCTCAGAAAAGAAATGTCCGCGTTCGTTCATAACTACATAAGCGTAGCCGCGTTTGACGGCGTCGAGTATTGTTGTCATATCACGCGGAGCACCTAGCCGGACATCCCAGAAATTAAAATTATAAGGAGTTCGGGAAAAGATGATCGGATATTTTTTCGTATTGTCTTTTGGCCGGTAAACGTCAGCCGCCATGCGCTTTCCGTCGCGCATCGTTACCATCACCTTTCGATCGATAACGGCGACCGATTCCAATTCGGCTTCGATCGCATTACGCTTTTTGATCAGTTCGGTGTTATCTTCGCCGCGCCGCTGGGCAAAGGCTCCGGGAACCAGTAATCCCAATATCACCGCCGCCAAAATAGACTTCTGAAAGAATATCTTCATCGTTTCCGCTCCTGTTTTACTTTGATTTTGAATTCCAATTATACGACCCTGCATAAATAAAGGTTTCGACGTGGATCGTCCGTTGGTCCATCTTACATAGCAAGTCCGTCCCGGTGTCCCGCTGTCCCGCTGTCCCAGTGTCCCACTCGCGCCCTATTTCGATGAAACGCCCATTTCTATTGGCTCCGCCTGATTCGTGTCCCACTGTCTCGCTGTCCCACTGTCCCGCTGTCCCGCTGTCCCAGTGTCCCACTCGCGCCCTATTTCGATGAAACGCCCATTTCTATTGGCTCCGCCTGATTCGTGTCCCACTGTCCCGCTGTCCCAGCGTCCCACTCGCGGATATTTTCAAAGAGCCGCGTAACTGATTGGTTCGGAATAATTCCGACCGATGAGAAATATAGCGCATATTGCGACAATAGTAAACCGTTTTATGTATGATACGAACGTTTTGCTCTCATTAGAGTCGTATCCGCGCTTAGCTCCTAAAGGACTCCTGGTTCAAGTAAAGTGATGGTCGCGGCTTCGGTATCGAGTTCCGCCTTGACGCCAAGCGGAAATGTGCATTGATCGCGTATATGGCCGAAAGAAAGGCCGTAGATGACCGGAACGCCGAGGTCGCCGAGCCGGTCGCGGACAACATCGATCAGCGTTTGTGAAACTTCGTCTTTTCGTTCGCAGCCGGAGAAAATTCCGCATGCGATGGCGGCGGACTCACGCAAGTTTACAGTTTGCCGCAGCTGCGTAAGCATACGATCGATGCGGTAAGGTGCTTCGCCGACGTCTTCGATGAAAACGATCTTGTCTTTCACATTCCGCAAAGCGTTCGGCGTTCCGCTCATTGCGGCTATCAGCGAAAGGTTGCCGCCAACGAGTTCGCCTCGTGCGACACCTTTCGTGACGGTTTCGGTTTTATAAACGCTAGTTTCGTTCGCTGTGTTTTCGGGCGAAACCCCGATCTTGTATTTCGCCGCGGGATTCATCAGCACATTTACGACGTGCTCTTTTGTATAATCCGAAAATGTAGAAGCGGCCGCAGGTCCGTGAAACGTGACGAGGCCCGTGTTTTGATAAACCGATAAAAGCAGAGCCGTGATGTCCGAATAACCGATCAAGATCTTGGGATTGTTTTTGATCAGTTTGAAATCGATCTGCGGCAGATAACGCGTCGCACCGTAACCGCCGCGAATGCACCAAACCGCTTTCACGTCTTTGTCCGCAAATGCTTCGTGAAGATCGTCGAGACGTTCCTTGTCCGTTCCGGCAAGGAATCCATTGGTCTTTCGAGCTGACCGGCCTAGCTTTGTCTTAAAGCCGAGCTCTTCCATGCTCTTTATCGAATCATCGATCCGGCTAGCTTCGATACCGCTCGACGGTGCGACCAGAGCAACCGTATCGCCTTTTACTAAACGCTTTGGTTTGATGAGTTTATGTTTTTTGAAAGTGGAAGCCGTACCCAACGCCGTACCGGCAATAAAGGGAATAGTTGCCATACCTTTTAGCATATCGCGTCTTTTCATATTCCGGTATTCTAGCAAAATTGGAGCCTTCCGCTCAGACTATTTCCCAGGCTGCCGGGAGTTTTTAGGAGTTTGCTCATCATCGAGGCATGAACCGCGTGGCCGCTTTTTTCGGCGGTTATTTTTCCTTTTAACGGCATTCCGAGCAGGGCAAAATCGCCTATTATATCCAGTATTTTGTGGCGAACGAATTCGTCGTCGAAGCGAAGCGGGTTTTTATTGAGCATTCCATCGGGCGTTAGTACAATTGCATTGTCGAGCGATCCCCCGAGTGCAAGATTCGCCTTTCGCAGCATCTCAATTTCGTGCGTAAAGCCGAATGTGCGTGCCGAAGCGATCTCGCGGCCGAACGAGCCGTTCTCAAAAACAAAATGCAGCTTTTGTTTATTAATAAACGGATGCGGAAAATCTATAACGCAATCGATCTCATATTTATCCGAAGGCTCGACCGACATTTTGCGGTCGCCGTCAGTAAATTCGACTTTTTTAAGTACCCTAAAATACCTGCGTTTAGCCGGCTGTTCGATCTTTCCGGCCAGCTCGAAGCAACTCGATCCAATTTTCGCTTGAACCGTCCAGTATAGGAATTTCAATGTTATCGAGTTCGATAAAACAATTATCAATGCCTGCGCCGCTCAACGCCGACAGCAGATGCTCGCAAGTAGAAAGCAGAACGCCGCGTCGCATTAATGTAGTCGCATAGCTGCAATGAGAAATGTATTCGGCGGATGCCGGAATTTCGAAATTATCGAGATCGGTTCGGACAAAAACGTAACCGGTATTTTCCGGCGCCGGCTTGATCGCAAGGCTGACATCGACTCCGGTGTGAAGCCCAACGCCTTTGATGTCGATCGGTTTTGCTAAGGTCGTTTGGTTCATAGACTTACCGAATTCATTACAAGTTCTATGCCAGCCGCGAAAAAGCCAAAAATGCTGTCTCGGAACCGCATCTACGCAATTTTTCGTTGCGTTTTGTCCACAAAGGTGTTGCAGAATTTACTAAACCTGAATTAAACATTACAATTTAAGAAAAGTATGGCAATTCAAACCGCCGGCCAAAAGGCCGCACGTGCAACCAAGATAAAGATCGAGAACCAAGCAACGTTTCCGCTCCCGAAAGGAGCCGAAGAGCATATCCAAAAGGTCTTGGATTTTATGCCGATCGAACAGCTTCGCGGTCTGGAGAAGGCGAAACTGGTCGATTTTATTAACGACCCACGGCTAAAGAACATGGACGTTCCGATGAAAGGTGATCTTCCGGGACTGTATCATCCGCGAGCCGGAAACGTAGGCGCATGGATGGAGCTTTCAATGGGTGCTCTTTTACAGCCCACCGAAGGCTTTGCAAAAAAATGGATGGCGAAGACATCTTTTAAGAGCAACCTTGCGGGCTTGATCTTTTCGCTCGTCGGACAGCATTACTATTTAACGTTCAAGCATTCCGTAAAGCGTCAAAACCTCGAACCGCAGATCAGACAATTCGCCGAAAAGAACCTGAAAGCCTGGAGCGGAAAACAAAACGCAAATAGCTTCCGTGCAAAGCTCTTCAAACCGCTCCGACCAACCATCGAACGCTGGGCGAAATGGTTAAACAAAAAAGCCGCGCAGAATCGTAAATAGTAAATAGTAAATAGTAAATAGTTAAGCGTATGCGGCCGCACCAAAATTTAGAGGTTTGGAAGAAATCCGTCGATTTTTCGGTTAAAGTTTATAGGATTACAGAACGATTTCCGAGCGATGAGCGCTTTTGGATTAATCAGCCAGATAAGACGGGCGTCGGTGTCTATAGCGGCCAACATTGCAGAGGGCGCGGGTCGAAAATCAACACGCGAGTTTCGAAATTTTCTCTCTATCGCTCAGGGATCAGCGAGTGAAGTAGAAACAGAATTTCTGATCGCGTTTAAACTTGGATACTGCTCGAAAGATGAATATGACGAGACTGTCGCGAATTTGGACGAAATCGGCAGAATGATTACAGGATTGTACTCGTATCTGGCACGAAGCGATTAAACAAATAGCTGATATTTTCTATTCACTATTTACTATTTACTATTTACATATGAACTATTGGTTAGTTAAACAAGAACCCGAAGCTTATTCGTTTGATGATCTAGTAAAAGACGGCGTGACCGATTGGACGGGCGTTCGAAATTATCAGGCGCGTAATAATTTGAAGGAAATGAAAAAGGGCGATAAGGTTCTTTTTTATCATTCGGTATCGGAAAAATCTGTTGTCGGCACGGCTACCGTTTCCAAAACTGCTTTTCCGGATCCGACCGATGAAAAATGGATCGCAGTCGAGATCAAGGCCGGTAAAAAATTAAAGAAGCCGGTCACGCTTGAAGATGTAAAAGGGAATTTGGCTCTTGCGGATATCGCGCTTATTAAACAATCGCGTCTTTCCGTTATGCCGCTGACAAAAGACGAATATGAAGAGATACTCAGCATGTCGAAATAGAAAATAATGTTAAAAAAAGCCGTCGCCCGATACCACGAACTTCTGACCGACACCGAACTCGCGGATACCTCAGTGAAAATGCTTGACGAAGGCCTAGCCGGTTCGAAGTTGATCTTCGGCGGCCGCCGGCTCGTACCGTACCTTCGCCCTCACTTTGTAACGGAAACCGCTTGGCTCAGCGTTGTAAACAACTGCGAAATTATCTGGAGCGCCCTTCAGAAAGTAAAAGAAGCCGCGATAAGCGACGACGATATGCTTCGCGAACTCGGTTTTTCCGGCATCGAACTCGATCTGATCAAGATCGATCCTGGTTATGTTCAAGTATCATCGACATCGCGGCTCGATTCATTCTTAACCGAAGATTCTTACAGCTATGTCGAACTCAATGGCGAAAGTCCTGCCGGTATCGCGTATGCAGATTCGGCAACCGAGATATTTCTATCGCTGCCTGTGATGAAAAAATTCATGGAAACGTATAACGTTCGCGGATTCACAGGCCGCCCGAAAATGCTCGACGTTCTGCTTAAATGTTATGACGAATATCTCGGCGAACCTTGCACCGAAAAACCTGTTATCGCGATCGTCGATCTGAAAGGTTTGCCGACTCAGGCGGAATTCGAACTCTTTCAGGAATATTTCGAAAGCCAAGGTTACAAGGCGTTCATCTGCTCTCCTGAAGAACTCGAATTCGACAACGAAAAACTTTATTATGGGAGTGTCGCGATCGACATCGTTTACAAACGCATTCTCGTAAACGAATATCTGCCGATAATGGAAAAATATCCGGCGCTGATCGATGCGTATCGAGCCGGTGCGATCTGCATGGTCAACAGTTTCCGCGGAAAACTCGTCCACAAAAAGGCCATCTTCGCTGTTTTGACTAACGAGAATTACGAGCATCTTTTCGATGGAACCGAACTCGCCGCGATAAAAGCACATATTCCCTGGACGCGAATATTCCGTGACGAAAAAACTTTTAATGACGGAAACGAGATCGATCTAGTAGAATGGACAAGGCAGAACGCTCACAAACTTGTTCTGAAACCTAACGACGATTACGGCGGTCATGGAATTTACATCGGTTGGAGCCTCAGCGAAAGCGAATGGGCCGACGCGATCCGCATCGCTCTTGCGAATGGTGACTATCTCGTCCAGGAACGCGTAAAAACGGCCAAGGAAATGTTCCCGATGCTCATGGACGATCTCGGGAATTGGATAATGACCGAACAACTTGTCGATCTTGATCCGTTGTTGTTCAATGGCATCGTCGGTTCTGCTTTCACACGGCTCTCATCGACGGAGCTGGCAAATGTGTCTTCCGGCGGCGGAATGGTACCAACATTTATCATCAGCGAGAAATAAAATGAAAAGATCAATATTGAGTTTGGCGATATCTTTCGCCGCTATCATCGCATCGGTTCTAATAACCGGCGGCCAATCGGTTAAAGCAAGTTCGGGCGATCTGTTTTCAATAACAACCTCCCCGAAGCAAGCCGTGGGCGATGAACGCACTTCGCTTGGATCCGTTCGGGAGAGCATTATCGAAATGAACTACGACGCGGCTACATTGTCGCGTGCGGAAACTTTGCCGGTCACGGTTTTCGATTCGAAAACGTACAATGCAAAAGTTGTCAACGTCGAAGTCCGTGCGATCGACGACATCACATGGCGCGGCAAGATCAATACAAAAAAATTCTCGGGTGATATATTTCTGACGATCAAGAAAGGCTATGCCGCCGGAATGATCTACACACCGGAAGCCGTCTACGAGATAGTCGCAAAGGGCGACAAGCAGATCCTAGTCCAGCTCGACCAGTCTCTTTTTCCGGATTGCTACGGCGATGTGAAAGGCGAACCGGAAGTAAAGACCACATCTATTGTTCCAGAAGGCGTCGCTGTTGATTCTGGCGATCTGATAGATGTTCTGGTCGTTTATTCGACGGCAGTTAAGAATAACCTTGGGGGCGACTCGCAGGCACAGGCATTAGCTCAGGCGGCGATAGATTCGGCGAATACGGCGTACTACAACAGTAAGATCCGTCAGCGTTTGCGGCTCGTTCATTCGGAAGAGAACGTTTATACGGAAACTTCGAGCGCCAGTACTGATCTGTCGAATCTGCGTGCGAATTCTGCTATCGCTGCTTTGCGAAATACATATAACGCCGATCTTGTTTCGATGATCAGCGAATCTGTTGGTGTTTGCGGCATTGGATATTTGCTTAATACGTTAAACGGCAGCCCGACCAATGGTTTTACGGTAACGGTTAGAAGCTGTGCGGTCGGCAACCTGAGTTTCGCACACGAACTAGGCCACAACATGGGCGATCAGCATAATCCCGAAAATGGTTCCGGGCCGATATTTTCATATAGTTATGGTCATTATGTGAATGGACTTTACCGTACAGTAATGTCATACGCCGACCCTTGTACTAGCGGTTGTGCCCGACTTCCTTATTTCTCGAATCCTCAGGTTAGTTGGAACAATCAGCCGACCGGCATCGACAACCAACGCGATAATGCCCGGTCGATGGAGCAAACCGCAGATGTCGTCGCGGCTTACAGATATAGCGGAAAAAGCATCACGCTAAATAGCCTCAACAATAACGAGAATGTGCCGAGAAATATTTCTCGGACGATCAATTGGACATCGAGCTCCGTGGGCGGAAATGTCCGTATCGAACTTTCGCGAAATGAAAGTACGGATTGGGAGACACTTATACCTTCGACGCCGAATGACGGTTCGGCCGTTATAAATATTTACGGCAGACCAACACGCCGTGCGCGAATTCGCATTGTCAGTCTCTCTGACGGCGCCGTCAGCGATTCGAGCGTCAAAAACTTTGCTATTAAATGAAACTTGAAAGAAACTCGCGGCTTAGCCGCCTGACCGACGAATTTGAAACCCTCGAAGCGAAACTCAAACTCGGCGGCGGCCCGGCGAAGATAGAAAAAATACATAAGCAGGGAAAACTGACCGCCCGCGAACGCGTCGCACTTCTTTTGGACGAAGGTGAGCATTCGCAGGAGATCGGGCTTCTGGTCGCTTATGATGAATATGACGGCACCGCTCCGGCAGCGGCTGTCGTGACGGTGATCGGTAAGATCGCCGGCCGCGAATGCGTCGTTGTTGCAAATGACGCAACCATCAAAGCCGGTGCTTGGTATCCCGAAACAATTAAGAAAATTTTACGTGCGCAAGAGATCGCCATGCGAAACCGCGTGCCGATCATTTATCTGGTCGATTCCGCCGGAGTAAATCTGCCGTATCAAGGCGGCGTTTTTCCGGGCCAGTACGGCGCCGGCGCGCATCTTTTATTACAACTCTATAATGCGCCATTATTTGAAAGTTCCGCAGATATCGGCCGTTATGGGAATGTGCGTCGCGGGCGGAGCTTATTTGCCGGCTCTTTCCGATGTGATCTTGATGGTCGAAGGAACTTCCTTTATGGGTCTCGGCGGTGCGAATCTCGTTAAAGGTGCGACCGGACAAACTATCGACAACGAAACTCTCGGCGGTGCGATGACCCACAATTCGATCTCCGGCGTCGCTCATTACCGCACAAAAGACGAACAAGAATGCATTGCGAAGATCCGCAAACTTGTATCCGATCTGCCGTTCGGAGTCCCGGCTTCAGCCGGCTTAAACGAAGAACCGACTAAAGTCGGTACTCAAAACGTATTGCAGGAGCCCGCGAGTGAGCCAGGGCTTAATGAGCAAGCCTCGACAGAATATTCCTACGACTCGGGAAACTTGCGAAACTCCGCACTCTACGAACTTCTCCCTGACGATCATCGTGCGCCGTACGATATGCACGCCGTTCTCGACACGTTTCTCGACGCCGGCGGCATCGAAGAATTTCAGGCGGATTTTGCAAAGGAAATGATATGCGGAACGGCGCGTATCGGCGGAATGCTCGTCGGAGTCATTGCAAATTCTCGCGGAATGTCTAAAGGCAAACCGGGAACTCCGCCGCGTTTCGGTGGCATCGTTTATACCGAATCGGCCGAAAAGACAGCTTATTTTATCGATTACTGCAACCGAAATTCCACGCCGCTTCTGTTCGTCCAGGACGTTTCGGGATTTATGGTCGGTGCCGAAGCCGAACATTCGGGCATAATTCGAGCCGGTGCTCGCTTTGTCGAAGCAATGGCGACCGCCGCGGTTCCTAAAATTGTGCTGACAATTAATCACGCTTCCGGTGCCGGATATTATGCAATGGCCGGACAAGGCTTTGACCCGGATTTTATTTTCTCGCTGCCGACCGGACGAATGGGCGTGATGGAAGGTGATTCGGCCGCCGTCGCGATCTACGGCACGCAGATCGAAAAACTTAAGGCACAAGGCAAAGAACCTGACGCCGAAATGCTCGCCGAAATGGAAAAGGTTCGCGAAACATACGACCGTGAACTCGACGCCAAACATGCCGCCGCCCGCGGCCTGCTAGACGCCATCGTTACGCCGGAAAACATTCGGCCGACATTGATCCTTGCACTCGAAACATGTGCAAATACTGATACACCTCACATCGGAGCGTTTGTTTTGCCGCCGTCGTAATTATCGGCGCAGCAACCTGCCCTCCCGGGCCTACTTCGGGATGGCTACAGCGTGCGGCATGATCCGACGGCGAAACCGTTTCTGCATTCACGGCGAATAAAAACGGTAACTTCGATCTATCAGATAAAAAGCACTGACAATTCGTTAAACGAATATGCTATGAAATAGGTGGAATTCGCTGTGAAGAAAACATATCAGATAATCCTTAGCGTCACATTATTGCTTTTTTCGGCAAACTTCAGCGTTGCCCAAAAAATCCTTTCGCCCCGCGAATTGAAAGAAGATCTTAAGGTCATGAAGATGACCTTAAAAGAATTGCATCCCGGCCTCTATCGATATAACACTCCGCTGGAGATGGAGCGGAAATTTGATGGGTTGGAATCGAAATTGAACAAACCGCTTTCCGACGGTGAGTTTTTCTTACTGTTTTCGCAGCTGTTGAGCGAGATTAAGTGTTATCACACGTATCCAAATCTTCTAAATCAGAAGGATGAGGTCAAAAACGATCTTTTTAACCGAGCCAATTATTTTCCATTCTATTTTGAGATCATTGAGCGGAAGATGGTGGTAACGGAAAATGCCTCGGCAAAAAAGCTCGCAAAAGGAAGCGAGATCACGAAGATCAACGGAATTTCAACACAGAAAATTATTGAAAAACTTTTGACTTCGACTTTCGCTGACGGTAATGGAACAATGGACCATCGTCTGAAGACGCTCGAAGTTGATCGAAGCTCCGGTGCCGACTATGCAATTTTTGATATAATATTCCCCTTGTTCTTCCCACCGAAAAACGGAGCCTATGCTTTAGAAGCAATAGATTTCAAATCAAAAAAGCTTGTAAAATTTAGTGGACGGGCGATGATGAAATCGGATCGCACAGCAGAGATGGAAACCCGCTACGGAAAAACCCCGGTCTACGATGATGGTTGGAGATTTGAGATCTGGCAAGATGGAACGGCATACCTAAAGATCTCCCATTTTATTACCTGGAAATTGGGGTTTGACTACAAGGAATTTTTGGCAAAGGCATTTGCCGAAATGAAGCAAAAATCTTCGAAGAATCTGATAGTTGATATTCGCGGAAATGGCGGCGGCGACAATGGGGCCTCGATAGAGATCCTACGCGGAATAGCTAAAGAGCCATTTCCGTGTAAGGCTTTGACCAAGACGTATATCAAAACTGCTAAACCGGATGAGGAAGTCTTTAGGTATGCTGAGACTTACGACAAAGAATTGGAGAACGCCTTGCGAAACGGCGTGCCCGAATCGCTCTATAAAAAATCTAAAAATGGATTATTGGAGTTCCTCGGTGATTCGGCAGATTGCGAGCAGCATCAACCGCTCAATAACGGCTTTGTGGGAAATACATATTTAGTTGTAGATTCGGCTAATGCCTCCGCCGCTTTCACAATGGCTCAGACCGCTAAAGAATATAAGTTAGCAACACTTGTTGGACAGACGACGGGCGGAAATAAACGAGGTTTTAATGGTGGATCGTATCTGTTCACTTACTTGCCGAACTCAAAATTCGAGTTTGATCTTCCTGTTTTCGCCTATCTGGCCCAAAGTCCTCAAGAGGATGAAGGTATTGAACCCGATATCCTTATAGAGCGGAAGCCTGAAGACATCGGAAACGATTTTGATAGGGAACTCACGGTCGTCAAGGGATTGATGAATAATCAATAGTGGTTGCTCGTGGGAGATTCTTGATCTGTTGAACGCTCGATTATTAGGACTTACATTATGAAAGCAAAATTGCTCAAAGTTTTTGGATTTCAAGGCGATGCGATGAATTTGCCGGTCGCGGATGTTGCACTTTCCATCCCTTATTACGTCGATAAAATGGGATTCGATCTTGTCGAGCAAATAAGCGATCCGAAAAACAAAGCTGTATTTGAACGAGACGGTATCCGGTTTGCGATCGTCGAGAACGGCGGCGATCCTGAACAGGACGGATGTGCCTTTCATACTGATGATATCGAAGCTTTGCGGAATGAATTTCTCGGAAACGGCCTTGAAAATGTCGGCGATCTTGGAGAAGAAAACCGCGACGGTTCGAAATTCAAGGTCTTTTTCGTTGTCGCTCCCGACGGCCTCTGCTATTGGTTTGGCCAGCTTCAATAATGCGACCACACACCAGAGATCAATAGTTGCTTTGATCAAATACATATTTATTACGAACCACTTCCGCCTTTTTGCATTTTTCAAAATTTTCCGTAAACTATGTTATTCGATCTGCCTCATGCCGAGGTGGCGAAATTGGTATACGCACTAGTCTTAGGAACTAGCGTCGAAAGACATGCGAGTTCGAGTCTCGCCCTCGGCACCATTTTTTTGATCAGCCCGAATGCTTTGGCGTTCGGGCTTTTTATGTATTCGACAATTAGAGTTTCATTCGATATTCTTTTTCATACGATAAAATAATAAAAGTAACCAATGAAAACCGAATTAAAAGAAGTTTCACAGACTCAACGCGAGATCCATATCGAGATTCCCGGCGACACGCTCAAAGACGCATATAACAGCGTCAGCAAAAAATATGCGAACGGTGCGACAGTGCCCGGATTTCGTAAAGGCTTTGCGCCTTTGGACGTTGTCCGTGTTCGTTATAAAGAAGAAATAAAAGGCGACGTTCTGCAAAAAGTTTTGCCGGAAAAGGTTTCCGAAGCGATACAGGAACTAAAACTCCATCCGCTTTCTGAACCGCAGCTTCATCTGGAAGATGCCGCGACCGTTAAGGTCAATGGTTCGGAACCGATCAAGCTCCACGTCCATTTTGAAGTAATGCCGGAAATTCCGATGCCGAAATACGAAGGCTTGGAACTAACGCGGCGAGTTAGAAAAGTTGCAGATGGAGAATTAGAAGATCTGATCGCGAATCGCTTGCAGGAACAGGCAGCTTTGATACCTGTCGAAAACCGTCCGTCCGAAGTTGGCGATACTGTAATTGCAGATCTCGAAGGCCGTTTCGAAGACGATCCGGACGGCGAACCGATAACTGCGGCGGATCTTGAGGTAAAGCTCGGCGACGAAGTTATCGAAGAAGCCTTTACCGAAAATCTGATCGGTGTAAAAGAAGACGACGAGAAAGAATTCACGGTTTCATATCCGGAAGAATTTTCATCGCCTGCTCTCGCCGGAAAAACGGTGCATTATAAAGCCAAGATCAAATCGGTCGGAGCGATGGAAACTCCCGAGCTCAACGACGAATGGGCGAAAAGTTTGGACGAAGGTTACGAGTCACTGGAGGATCTTCGGACAAAACTGAAAGCTGACCTTGAAAAACACGCCGAAATGGACGCAGATGCCCGGCTTCGCAACAACGCGATACAAAAATTGATCGAGGAAAATTCGTTCGAAGTGCCGAATGTATTGATCGAATCGCAGGCGAAAAATCTACTTAACAATTTCGCAATGGATCTTCAAAATCGCGGAGTCGATCTAACAAAGGTCGAAAGCAATTTTGTCGAGATGGCTTTCAATCAAATGCGTTCGCAGGCCGAACGAGATGTTCGCGGTGCGATGCTGCTTGAAAAGATCGGCGAAGATGCAAAGATCGACGTGACACCCGAAGAGGTCGAGGAAGAGATCGCGAAGATCGCCGAACAATATAAGGCGACACCGGAACAGATAAAAGAATCGCTCGAAGGCCAGGGCGGAACCGGCACGATCGACAATAATTTGCGAACACGTAAATCTATCGAAGCTTTGATCGCGAAAGCAAAGATAACCGAAGGCGATTGGATCGACGAAAGCACAGGCCATCATACCGACGAACCGAAAAGCGACGGTGAAGAAAAGCCGAAAAAAGCGGCTAAGGCCAAGACAAAAGCAAAGGCAAAAGATGTCGACGCAAAAGAAACGAAAGCCAAGCCAAAAAAGAAGGCAAAAGAAAAATCGGCAGAATAAAAAAGAAAGCGTTTTGATATTTTCGAGGCAGAGTGTAAAATCGAAACTCGACGTTACAAGTTCCCGAAGAATCAACAACTTAAAATCGATAGGCTAAACAGATACTTAAAGGCATTTAGTTAAGAGAGAAAATCTATGTTAGTACCAATGGTAGTCGAACAAACTTCGCGAGGCGAACGGGCTTTCGACATCTATTCACGGCTTCTTAAAGACAGCATTATTTTTATCGGTACGCCGATCGATGATCAAGTTGCGAACCTTTTCGTCGCGCAGCTCCTTTTTCTCGAAGCGGAAGATCCCGAACGCGACATCAATATCTATATCAATTCGCCGGGCGGTTCGATCACGGCAGGCATGGCGATCTATGACACGATGCAGTTCATCAAGAACGATGTGACGACCATCTGCGTCGGCCAGTGTGCTTCGATGGGAGCATTGCTGTTGACCGCCGGAGCGAAAGGCAAACGTTTTGCGCTGCCGCATTCGCGGATTCTGATCCATCAGCCGTCAGGCGGTGCGACCGGCCAGGCGACCGATGTCCGCATTATGGCCGAAGAAATTTTGCGTATGCGTGAAATGACATCGCGGATTATCGCTCTCCACAGCGGCCAGTCCTTTGACCAAGTCGAAATCGATGTCGAACGCGATCGAATTATGTCGCCTGTTCAAGCCAAAGAATACGGCCTGATCGACGAAGTTATTGAACATCGGGAAAAATAGTTGGCAGTTGTCGGTTGACTCAGATGAGGTTCGGCTGATTATGCTGACCACTGACTAACTCGAATACTGTCCAACTGAATTTATGGCTAATTTTCGACAGACCAGAAGAATTATTGCGCTGTTCATTTTGCGGGAAATCGCAGAACGATGTAAGAAATTGATCGCCGGACCCGGTGTTTATGTCTGCAATGAATGTATCGACATCTGCAATGAGATCATCAATGATGACGAACAGACCGAAACGCAGACAAAGCGGACGAACATACCTAAGCCTCAGGAAATAAAATCATTTCTCGATGAATATGTCATCGGCCAGGACGAAACGAAAAAGCGTTTGTCGGTCGCGGTTTATCAGCATTACAAACGGCTCGAGCTCGCAAAAAGGCGTTCCGACATCGAATTGCAGAAATCGAATATTCTTCTGATCGGTCCGACGGGAACCGGAAAAACTCTCCTTGCTCAGACACTTGGCTCGGATCTTGAGTGTTCCATTCTGCATTGTCGACGCTACGAGTCTTACCGAAGCCGGTTATGTCGGCGAAGATGTCGAAAATATTCTACTTCGTCTTTTGCAGGCCGCAGGGAATGACGTCGAACGAGCACAGCAGGGCATTATTTATATCGACGAGATCGATAAGATCTGCCGCAAAGACGACAATCCATCGATCACACGCGATGTTTCCGGCGAAGGCGTTCAGCAGGCTTTGCTGAAAATTCTCGAAGGCACGACCGCAAATATTCCGACCGGCGGCGGCAGAAAACATCCGCAGCAGGAATTCACGCAGCTCGATACGCCCGAATATTCTATTCATCTGCGGCGGTGCGTTTATCGGCCTCGAAAAGGTCGTCGAAAAACGCTTTCGTAATAAATCGCTTGGTTTTCAGGCGGATATTAAATCCGCCAAACAACGAAATGCCGAAGCGATCAACAAACTCGAACCGGAAGACCTTATTCATTACGGTTTGATCCCTGAATTTGTCGGCCGTTTGCCGGTGATCGGCTCGCTTTACCGAACTTGATGAAGATGCTTTGATCAAAATTCTGACCGAACCGAAAAATGCGCTTATTAGTCAGTATCAGAAGAAATTCGAGTTTGATAATATCAGTCTGAAATTCACGGAAGGTGCACTCAAAGCCGTCGCTCAGCAGGCTCATAAACGCAAAGTCGGCGCACGCGGTTTGATGATGATTATGGAAGAGGTTCTGCTCGAATCGATGTATTATCTGCCATCGCGAAAAGAAGATCAAAGAACTGGTTATCACAAAAGAAATGATCGAACGAAAAGCTCCGGTTTTCGACGTAATATCCCGAACCGAAGAAGCCGCATAACTTCGCTTTAATAAGTTCAAATGCGGTGCTTTTTTGATTCAAAAGTTCGCTAAACAGCCGTAAATATACATATAAGACCGTTCAAATTTTCTTTGCACAGAGATTTATTTGAAATAATCGGAAAAGACCGTCGATTTGAACTTTTATAAGCTGAACCGGATCGTATCTTGACCGCAAATTTTGTTGCTTTTGTGCGTCATATTTGAGTAAATAGTATTGGTTGTTTCTTTCGACTTTACCCCCCAAATTATATGCAAGAATTTTCTGACCAAATGCCGACGGATATTTCACGTTATCCGATGGTGCCTATCCGCGATGTTGTGATCTTTCCCTTTACAAAAGTTGCTTTCAAGATCGGCCGACCGAGTTCCGTTCGTGCTCTCGAAGAAGCGATGGCCGGCGAACGCGATATTTTTCTTGGCACGCAGCACGATGCGACGGTTGATGAACCGAACACCGATCAGATCTATCACGGTCGGCACGCTCGGCAGAATTTTGCAGGCGCAAAAGCAGGACAACGGACAGATCAAAGTTGTCGTCGAAGGCCGCGAACGCGGACAATCCGTTCGTGTTGAACAAGATGACGGACGGAATGTTCTACGCTATGTTCGGCGAGATACATTCGCGTGACGAATCCGGCTATCGAACCGACGGCTTTCTGCAGAAAATTCACACGCTGGTCGAACAATTTTTGCGCGTTTCGCCGGATGCTTATACGGATGCGCTTCACGCCAGCCTGCGCGGAATTTCCGCCGCGCAGATCGCCGATTCGATGTGTTCGCATCTGCGGATCGACGGTCGAGGAAAAGCAAGATCTGCTCGAAACATTTTCGGTTCAGGAACGTCTGCAAAAGCTTGATCGAAATTCTGGAAGCACGAAATCGAAAAAAGCCAACTCGACCGCACCGTTCATGCGCGCACGAAAAAGCAGATGGACAAACATCAGCGCGAATATTATTTGAATGAACAGATCAAAGCGATTCACAAAGAACTCGGCCGAAAAGACGAAAAGGCCGAACTTGACGAATTGAAGAAAAAGATCGAAGAAGCCGGAATGACCGAAGAGGCCTACAGACAAAGCGATGCAGGAATTTTCGCGGCTCGAAGCAATGCCGCCGATGTCCGCCGAATCAACTGTTTCGCGAACCTATCTCGATTGGCTGATAAATGTGCCCTGGAGCAGCGTTCGGATGAGATCGAATGATTTGATCGAAGCCGAAAATATGCTCAATGAAGATCATTACGGTCTTGAAAAAATCAAGGAACGCATTTTGGAATTTCTCGCCGTTCGTCAGCTGGTAAAAAATCCGAAAGGGACGATCCTTTGCTTTGTCGGTGCGCCCGGCGTCGGTAAAACTTCGTTGGGTAAATCGATCGCGAAAGCGACGGGCCGAAAATTTGTGCGGCTCGCACTTGGCGGCGTTCATGACGAAGCCGAAATTCGCGGCCATCGACGAACTTACATCGGCGCATTGCCCGGGCAGATCGTGCAATTGATGAAGCGCGCCGGAACCGTCAATCCGGTTATTTTGCTCGATGAAGTCGATAAGCTTGGGAAGGATTTTCGCGGCGATCCAAGTGGCGGCTTTATTAGAAGTGCTCGATCCGGAACAAAACAATACTTTCCGCGATCATTATTTGGATGTCGATTACGATCTTTCGCATGTATTCTTTATCGCGACGGCAAATGTTCTGCACACGATTCCGCCGGCGCTTCAGGACAGGCTGGAAATTCTGAATCTTTCCGGCTATACCGAGCGCGAAAAGGTCGGAAATTGCCAAACGCCATTTGATCACGAAACAGCTGAGGGAACAGCGGTCTCGATTGCGAAAAGGTTCAATTTACCGACGACGGCGTTTTGGAAGTTATTCGTCATTACACACGCGAAGCAGGCGTCCGAAATCTCGAAAGCGAGATCGGTTCGTGTCTCCGAAAGATCGCCAGAAAATTTGTCGCGTCGGATATGAAAGAAGATTTTCAGAGAAGTTATTGACGCGGAAAAAGTTCGCGAACTGCTCGGCACGATTCGTTTTCGCAAACAGGACATTGCCCGCAAAAGCGAAGTCGGTCTTGGTCAATGGTCTTGGCCTGGACGGAAGTCGGCGGCGATGTTTTGCAGGTCGAAACGACGCTCGTCAAAGGCAAAGGCGAAGTGACTTTAACCGGAAAACTCGGCGAAGTTATGCAGGAATCGGCGCGCGCCGCTTTAACCTGCGTGCGCACACGCGCCGAAGAACTCGGCATCGATCCAAAAGATTTCCGGCGAAAAGGATCTGCATATTCATGTTCCCGAAGGCGCGATTCCGAAAGACGGACCAAGTGCCGGCATCACTATGGCAACCGCGATGGTTTCGGCTTTGACCAAAACGCGGCGCGGCATGATGTCGCGATGACCGGCGAAATCACGCTTCGCGGCAAAGTTCTGCCGATCGGCGGTGTAAAGGAAAAATTACTCGCGGCGCATCGCTTTGGTTTGAAAACGATGATCTTATCGAAAGACAATGAAAAAGATCTCGCCGACATTCCGGAAGAAGTTCGCGAAGATCTGACGATCCATGCCGTTGATTCGATCGACGAAGTTTTGAAATTCGCTCTCGAATATATCGAAGACGAAAAAGCTATCCAAACACAGCAATTATGGAGTGCGGACCCGGCTACTTCGGGCCTTTCGACGGCATTGGATTAGGCCGATAGAATGAAGATCACCTCGGCCGAATTTGTCAAAAGCGCGTTCAATCAGAGCCATTGGACGACCGATGGACTCGCGGAAATCGCCTTTCTTGGCCGTTCGAATGTCGGCAAATCGTCGCTGCTTAATTCATTGCTTCAACGGCGTTCGCTTGCTCGGACATCAAACACTCCCGGACGCACACAAAGCATAAATTTCTTTCTGGTGAACGGGGAATTCTATTTCGTCGATCTTCCCGGTTATGGTTTTGCAAAGGTTTCGAAAACTATGCGTGCCGGTTGGGGCGAAATGGCGGAAGATTATCTGTCGCAGAGAGATGAATTAAGGCTTTCGATCCAGTTGATCGATTCGCGGCACGAGCCGACAAAGCTTGATCTGCAGCTGAACGAATGGCTCGTTTTTCATCAAAAGCCGCACATAGTCGTCGCGACAAAATCCGATAAACTCGGCAAAAATGCCTTGCATAAGCAGATCGCCGAAACAAAAAAGCTCTTCCCTCAGAGTAAGGTTCTGACAGTTTCATCCCAAACCGGAGCCGGTAAAGACGTACTTTGGACAGAAATTTTGTCACACCTGAAAAAATCGTAATTATTTATTTGTCTTTTGGTTTGTTTTCGTGTATTACTTAGGTTAACGCGAAAACTTAATAGTTCTCGAAAGGCTCAAAGGCTTTTCTTATTTTGTTACTACTTTCATAATCCAAACGATTACTCCACTTTATTTTTATCTGAATCTAAAGCCGAAGGCTTTATCATAGCGAATCGTTATAGAAAATTAGATAACCGCAACTATTCCTTTTTGACGAAACATATCCACAACAATTGAAAAATATGGCTACCAAAACCACCTCAAGCCGCAAATCTAAAGCTGAAAGAATCGAAGACGACGAAAAGCCGGCAGAAGAAACCAGCGCGGCAACCGAAAAAGAAAGTAAGCCCAATGGCAAACAAAACGGCGATATATTGAACCTCGCAGGTCTGAAAGATATGTCCATCAGCGAACTCACCGGTATCGCCAAAGAAATGGGCATCGAAGGAGCCAGCGGACTTCGCAAGCAGGAACTGATCTTCAAAGTACTTGCAGCGCAGACCGAAAAAAGCGGGTTGATCTTTTCGGAAGGCGTTCTGGAAACACTGCCTGACGGATTTGGATTTTTGCGTGCACCGGAATACAACTATCTGCCCGGACCGGACGATATTTATGTCAGCCCGTCGCAGATCCGCAAGTTCGATCTGCGCACCGGCGACACCGTTTCCGGCCAGATCCGGCCGCCGAAAGAAGGCGAGCGATATTTTGCTCTTGATCAAGGTCGAAGCGATCAATTTTGAAGCGCCCGAACAATCGCGTGAAAAGGTCTTCTTTGACAATTTGACGCCGCTTTATCCGGACGAACATGCTCGAGATGGAAATCGACGCCGGACAATGTTTCCGCGCGCGTGATCGATCTTGTAACGCCGATCGGTAAAGGCCAGCGTGCCTTGATCGTCGCGCCGCCGCGAACCGGTAAAACGATGCTTCTGCAGACGATCGCCAATTCGATCACGCGAAAATCATCCGGAAGTCACGCTGATCGTTCTGCTGATCGACGAACGGCCCGAAGAAGTTACCGATATGCAGCGTTCGGTCAACGGCGAAGTAATCTCATCGACCTTTGACGAACCGCCGACGCGGCACGTTCAGGTGGCCGACATGGTCATCGAAAAGGCCAAACGCCTGGTCGAACACAAACGCGACGTTGTTATTCTGCTGGATTCGATCACGCGGCTTGCCCGCGCGCATAATGCGGTGGTGCCGCCATCGGGCAAGATCCTTTCGGGCGGTATTGATTCTAACGCTCTGCAGCGCCCGAAACGCTTTCTTTGGTGCGGCGCGAAATATCGAAGAAGGCGGCAGTCTGACGATCATTGCGACCGCTTTGATCGACACGGGTTCGCGTATGGACGATGTTATTTTCGAAGAGTTCAAGGGAACCGGTAACTCGGAAATTCACCTCGACCGCCGCTTGTGGACAAACGTCTGTTCCCGGCGATCGATCTGCAGCGTTCGGGTACGCGTAAGGAAGAACTTGCTTATCAGCAAGGAAGACCTGAATCGCATTTGGGTTATGCGCCGCGTTCTCAATCCGCTTTCGCCGGTCGAGCAGATGGAAGTCGTGCTGGAACGATCTGTCGAAAACCAAAGCTCAACTCCGAGTTCCTTGCTTCGATGCAAAGCTAAAAAATTTGACTCACTGAAAATATCGAACGTCTGTAGAAATGCGGACGTTCGTTTTTTAATGGCCTGAATACCAATCGTAGCCCTGTTCGGCCCAATAATCGGCTGGACGCGTGTCGGTAAATTCGATCCGGCCGATGCGTTTGATCTGCTTGATCCCATATTTGGTCGGCGATGCGATCCGTAGCGGAGCACCGTGTTCGAGCGGTAGCGGTTCGCCGTTTATTTCGTATGCAAGCAGCGTTTGTGGATGCATTATGCTCGGCATATCCCAACCGACGTAATAGCCTTCGTCCGGTGTAGTAATACTCACATATTTTGAATATTGCGGTTTGAAATTTTCCACGAAGTCAGAAAATCTCGCGCCCGCCCAATGAACGATAATGCTCCAGCCTTCGATGCATTTAAGTTCCGTTATCATTTCGATACGCGGCAATTGCTTAATGTCGTCCAAAGTCAAAAGCAACGCCGGGAATTTCCTTTCGTGACGGCGGCGGTTCGTCCAATTTCGTCGGCTCGGCCGTCTGACCCATTCCTTCATAAATAATATTGTCCGTATATTGAGGGTATTTCTGTTGATCCGCAACGCCGATCACCTGCAGCTTCCAGTTCGCTGGATCGAAGCCGTCGCTCAGACCCCTACCGCCGTTAAGGCGAGCATCGGTGACGCGCGCCGGACTTAAATTCCGGGGCTAAATGTTTCGGGCTGTAGTAAAGCTGGCTGACATTTTCGTTAAACTTCAGAGCGTCTGTGAAAAGATACTGCTGCTCAGGTTCTCTCAGCCATGAATAGCCTAAATACCCAAAAACCGCAGCGGCTCCGCCAACCAAAAATCCGCGACGCGAATATTTTCCCATGAGCTTTTTGGCTTCTTTCTCGCTCATTGGTCCGGTAACGCGTTTGTTTTCGTTTAAGATATCCGCCGTATTCTGTTCGAGATCAGGTTTATTTCTCGCCTCAGTAATTTCTTCGGCTTGGGTCGAGAGTTCGTCATTCGTTTTATCGGTAATTTCTTCGCTCATTCTGCTGCTCCTTCCGTTATTGGCACATCAGACTCTGCATTTGGTATTTCTGGAATATTCACCGCCTCGCGGCCCGTTATCATCGAACGGAAATTGCTCCAACCGGCCAAGATTACCTGGATCAGATGGACAAGAAAGAACACGACATACAAGATCATCAGCCAAAAATGTTCCCAGCGTGCCCAGCCGTATCCCCCAAGAAGGCCTGTAAGCCACGACAATTGAGTCGGTTTATATATTGCGAAACCTGTTATTACAGATCCGATTCCCATCAGGATTATTCCCGTGTAAGCGATCCGCTGGGCGTCGTTGTACTTGCCTTGAGGCGGCAATTCTTTGCGCAGATGCAGGTCGTGAAGCGTAACTTGCATTGCCCGCTTGAAAGAACCGGGCACAGGAACCAATCCGCGCCATTCGCCTGAGATAATCGTGTAGGCTAAATACAAAATTCCGTTAATGGTAAAGAACCACATAAAGAAAAAATGTAGAGAAATACCTTCGGCGAGCCGGAATGGGACGCCTAGAGCGTCATAAAACCAGGTAGGAAAAAAGTGAAAGATCTCATAGCCGAATATTTTTATTGAATAGACCGCGTTTGCCCAATAGATCAAAATTCCACTCCAGATCATCAAAAGCAGGAACGGAAAATTGAGCCAGTGAAACCAGCGAACGGCAAGCGTATGCTTTTTTTCTAATAGTTTGCTCATAAACGATCTCTCTGAAAGGCAAAGCGTGAGTCAGATTTTTATTTGCTCAAACGTCTTAAACGGATTCGACCATCAATCCTTTTATAGTAACCTAAAACATCGCATAGACGGCAAAGTTTAATCTTGATAAAATTCAGATTGTCCAATGTTTAACTTCCCGTAGAGAAAAATATTTTGCGTGTTGCTGTAATTTCCGCGGAAGCGGTTCCTTATTCCAAAACGGGCGGGCTCGGCGATGTCGCCGGAGCTTTGCCAAAGGCTCTGCCGCAGCATCGGCGTCGATTCGGTGCTGATTACCCCATGTTATCTGCAGACGAAAGGTGAATATCTCTGGGACACGGCGATACATGATCTGTGGATCGATTGGCGCGGCGGTTCGTATCCGGCAAAGGCTTTTTACAGCGAAGCGAACGGTTCGCCGACCTTTTTGATCGACGCTCCATCTTATTTCCATCGTGACTCGATCTATGGCTACACCGAAGATTACGAAAGGTTCGCATTCTTCAACCATGCCGCATTAACGCTATTGCGGCGTTTGGAAAAAGCACCGGACATTGTCCATTTGAACGATTGGCACTGCGGATTCGCCGCCGTTGAACTTGCCGAACGCAGGCATTGGGACAGATTTTTTCAAAATACGCGAACGGTATTTTCGATCCACAACATGGCCTACCAAGGCGGCTTTTCCGAAAGCGAGCTTTGGAAATTCGGATTCAGCAGCGAATTTGCCCGCAACAGTTTTGCTTTCAATGGATATGCTTCGGCGATGAAAGCCGGTTTGTCGGCTTCGGATGTTCTATCGACCGTTTCACCGACGTATGCTCAGGAAATTCAGCGGCCAGAGAACGGATATGGCCTCGATTGGCTCATTCGCCAGCGAGCGAACAGGATCTTGGGAATAACCAACGGTGTCGATTACGAAGTATGGAATCCGGAAACCGACATCGAAATAGCCAGCAAATTTTGGCCCAGATGATCTTTCGGGCAAGCGTGAATGTAAACGCTCGCTGCTCGAACAATTTTCTTTACCGGTTGACATGGATAGGCCGATAATCGCGAACATTACGCGCCTAACCGCGCAGAAAGGCATCGATCTGATGATGCAGGCCGCCGGAGATATTTTGGCTTCCGGAGCATATATTATCTCGCTCGGTTCGGGTGAAAAGCAATACGAAGACTTTTGGCAGCGGCTTCGCGATCACGCACCGCAACAGGTCGGCGTTTATCGCGGTTACAGCGAGGTTTTGGCGCATAAGATCGAAGCCGGAGCCGATATGTTCATGATGCCTTCGAAATTCGAGCCGTGCGGTTTGAATCAAATGTACAGCCTGCGGTATGGTACCGTTCCGATCGTCCGAGCCGTTGGCGGTTTACAAGACACGGTTGAAAATTTCGATCCGGTTCGCGGAACCGGCAACGGTTTCAAATTCGGCCCGTATCGCGGGGATAAGTTTTCGGAAAGTATCTACGAAGCTCTTTATGCCTATGCCGACGCCGATCTCTGGCGAAAGATACAGGCGAACGGAATGAAGATCGATAATTCTTGGGAAAACGCAGCAAGGAAATATATAGAGTTATATAGTTGGGTGTTAGGTCGGTGACCAGATCAGAGCCGGCCGGCGTAGCGGACGGCGACGATGTTGAAATATTATGATCATAGTTATTATCGGAGCCCAATGGGGCGATGAAGGAAAAGGAAAAGTAGTTGATCTGCTGGCGGATCGGTTCGATATTGTGTCGCGGTATCAGGGCGGACACAATGCCGGGCATAGCGTTTATGTCGGCGATAAAGCCTTTGTTTTGAGGCTTTTGCCGTCTGGAATTATTCATCAGGATAAAACCTGCGTGCTCGGAAACGGCATGGTCATCGACCCGAAAGCTTTCTTTGATGAGGTCGATCAGATCGCCGAAAAAGGTGTCGAAGTATCGCCGGAACGATTGAAAGTTTCCAGCCGAGCTCATCTCATCATGCCGTATCATCGAGCGCTCGATCACACGTCCGAAGAGCGGTTAGGCAACGAAAAGATCGGCACGACGCTTCGCGGTATCGGCCCGGCATACGAGGATAAAGCAGGCCGCCGCGGGATTCGCGTTGCCGATGCTCTTTCGCCTGAAATTTTGCGTTCGCGTATTGAACGAAATTTGGAAGAGGCGAATCGGATCATTGTTCTTTACGGACAACAGCCGCTTCGAGCCGATGAGATCTTTGACGAGATCTCGCCGCTTGTTGAACGGCTGCGGCCATTTGTTACGGAAACTTCGCATTTTCTTGCCGAGGCTCGCAAACAGAAAAAGCGCATTTTGCTCGAAGGCGCGCAAGCGACGCTTTTGGATGTGGATCACGGCACCTATCCGTATGTCACTTCATCAAATCCAACTGCCGGCGGAGCATCGGTCGGAGCGGGAATTCCGCCGCACCACATCACAGGTGTTTTGGGAATTGTTCGAACATACGCCACACGAGTCGGCGAAGGCCCCTTTCCAACCGAAATGCTCGACAGCGAAGAAGATATGGCGAATCTCATACGCCAACGCGGAAACGAATACGGTTCCGTTACAAAAAGGCCGCGACGCTGCGGCTGGTTCGATGCGGTCGCAACGCGGTATGCTGCCGAGCTGAACGGTTTTGATTCCGTTGCACTGACAAAGTTAGACGTGCTCGACGAACTTGATGAGATCAAGGTTTGCGTCGGTTATAGACTGAATGGTAAAGCTATTCAGTCATTTCCGGCCGTGAATCGCGATCTGAACGATGTTGAGCCGATCTACGAAACTCTTGAAGGCTGGAAAACCGACACTCTTGGCACGACCGAATTCGATAAACTTCCTGCGAAGGCTCAGGATTATGTCAGATTTCTTTCTGATCAGATCGGAGTAGAGATCGGTCTGATATCAACTGGTCCGGAACGCGACCAAACGATAATTCTCAAAGAATCTGTAATGGAGAGTTGGTTCAAGGACTAATGGACGAGATAACGATCGTTGGTTTTGATGAAAAATATTCGTCTGATTTCGCGCGGCTCAATTACGAATGGATCGATAAATATTTTGGCGCGGAAAAGCACGACCGCGAATTATTGGACGATCCTGTTAAACATATTATCGAGCCGGGCGGCGAGATATTCTTTGCGGTTTGTGGCGATAAAGCGGTCGGAACCGCTGCGATGATCCCGGCACCGGATAATGTGTCGGAACTCGCGAAAATGGCGGTGTCACCTGATTTTCACGGACTCGGTATCGCAGACAAACTTATGGCGGCATGTATCGAATACGCACGGACAACCGGAAAGCGGGGAATTTGGCTGGAATCGAACACAAAACTCGCACCGGCGATCAAACTTTATCGCAAACACGGCTTTGTCGAAACGCCTTTAGACAAAAATTCCCTCTATTCGCGATGTAATATACAAATGGAACTTGCCATCGATAGCCTGGATGTGTAAAATTTTTAATTCGGCCAAACTTGGCCGCGTGGTCCGATAGCTCAGTCGGTAGAGCAAATGGCTTTTAACCATTGGGTCGAAGGTTCGAGTCCTTCTCGGATCACCATTTTATTAATATGAAAACGGTCAAATATGCTGGCCGTTTTTTTTATTTTGTCTCGGGCGGATTCTTTCTGGTTTGGCCGACGATGTAGCTGTCGCGGGCGCGGATGACGAGGCCGGATTGGTTTACGCGAACTTTAATAACCTTTCGTTGGCCGGGAACTCCGTCTTCATCTGGAATGTAGCCAATATTATATTGACGGCGAAGTTCTTCGGCGATGCCTTCAAACGCTCTGGTCAATCCGCCGGGCGTTGATTCCGGCCGAAAAACGCGTCCTCCGGTGTAAGCCGCAAGATCTTCAAGATATTTTTTGCCGACTGCATATTCTGCCGCTGTCGTTCCCGGATCCGCTCTGCCAAGTATCGGAATAGATGATGGAAGCGACCCGCGATTTACATTAAAGAACGTGTTGTAATAGACAGGAAAAACAAGCGAATCCGATTCTTCCGCAAGATCAAGCGTGCTGTCATAAGATGCCTTTCGGGATGTCGTATCAACGCCGTCAGTGAAAAGAACGATCGCCTTACGGCCATCCATCTCATTTAGTCTTTTGGCAAGCGAAAAATTTACAGCTTCATACAGCGAAGTTCCGCCGCCGAAATCGGCACGGCTTATCGCTTTGTAGATCTTTTCTCGGTCGCCGGTCGCTTCGGTTAGGACATGAACGTTACTATCAAATTCGATCACCATCACCTGATCTTCCGGCTTTAATTGATCGACAAAGGCCGTTGCAGCGGCTCTGATCTCTTTAATGTTGTAATCGGTCGAAGGGCTAGTGTCGATCAAAAGTACAACCGTGAAGGGTTTATCAGATGTTCCGAAATATGCGATCTCCTGCGGTTTTCCGTCCTCATAGATGGTGAAATTATGTTTTTCGAGGCCTGTTTTATAAACTCCGTTTCGATCAAAAACAGATACAGGAATTGTGATGAGTGTCGTATCGACCTTTAATACCGCGTTCGGATCGTCAGCATCGGCATCCGGCTCGTTTCCCAGAGGTTTGCGTTGATAAACCTCGGTTTGCATCACGCCTTCAGGGCTGCGGAATGAGGGAATTATTCTCTGACGTTTTGGAAGCGGGATCGATTCCGAAAAATTCGGTTCAGCCGAAGCGTCCGGCGTCGGGGTTGGCGTAGGCTTTATGCGGCGTCCGGATTGCGCAAAAATTCCCGCGCTAAAGACGAAGATCAACAACGAAGCTGAGAAAAGGGTTCTCATAACAGACGATTATACTTTACATTTGATGCAGTTAACGAAAAAAAGGGTTACTCGAATTTCAGAATAATTTATTTGATGACGAAATGTCCGGCATGAATTAAGATCCGTTGCAAAAAAGAAAAGTGTTGAGAATAGTTGACATATCAACTATTGATAGTTAAATTCAAAAACGATCAATTATGGAAAATATTGAACAGGTAATTTTTTACAAGCTCGAAAAAGCAATTAGAGCCTATCGGCAGTTTGCTCAACGCCAGATCAAAACAGCCGGTTTTGCGATCACTATCGATCAATGGCTGACGATGAAAAATATTTTAGAGCATCCCGGCATTAAGCAGCAGGATCTGGCGGAAAATGTCTTTAAGGACAATGCGTCAATAACCCGGATCATAGATCTGCTAGTCAAAGCCAATTATTTAAAACGAAAGGTTCATCAGGAAGACCGACGAAGGACGGAACTGACCGTTACGGCTTCGGGCGAAAAGATCGTCGAAGAAGTAAGCACGGTGGTTCTGGAAAATCGTCGTCAGGCACTAAAAGGTGTCGATCCGGACGAACTGCAGACGATCGCCGGAATCGTAAAAAAGATAACAGAAAACTGTATTCGTGCGAAATTATGAGAAATATTGTTGTAATCATATCCATTTTGCTGACGTTTTCTTCATTTGAAGCAAAAACGAATGGCCCAGCAGACCTTTCGAAAATATCAGACGAGATCGCATATTCGATCACGATCGATAGCATTGATCACAAAACTGCTCGCGTCACAGCATCATTTATTCCCAAAGATAATATTCTTTACATGGAACCCGGTGCCGATCAGTTGCCGAAACGTTGGGCGACGTTTGTTCATGACCTGAAAGCCGTGGACTCGAGCGGAAAGAGTGTCGATATTCAAGAACTGCCCGACGCCAAATGGAAACTTGATCTTTCCGAACCAAAACCAATTACACTTAGCTATAAGATCGCCTTAGATCATGAAAATTATAAATGGTCCGGCGGGATCGATGGCATTGCATATGCACGCGATCAAGGAGTTTTCTATTCCGGCCGAACGTTGCTGATCCTTAATGGCAAAGAATGGCGGAAGATAAACGTTAGATTCGTGTTACCGAAAAATTGGAAGGTAACGACGCCGTGGCAGCCGACTAAACTAAACTCCTTTCGGGTAGAAAATATGACCGACCTGAAAAGATCGATGATCTTTGCGGGCACGCACACCGAAATTTCATTTAGACGGGACAAATTCGAGTTGGTCTTTGCGATCGGCGGAGAAGAACTCGTCGCTCAAAAAGAAGAATTTAGAAAATTAGCAGAAGGCGTTCTGGATTATTACATAGGGCTTATGGGCGGAATTCCTAATCCCTCAGCGGAAAACAAATTCTCAAGAGCGATCGTTATCATAAATCCATCAGAGTCAACGGATGGCGAAGTTATAGGAAATAACATCAGCATTTTGATCGCTAAGAATGGCGACAAGATGGCACGGTTGTTTTCTCGATTTATATTTGCTCACGAATTTTTTCATTTATGGAACGGAAAGTCGTTCGCTCCTGTTGCGGATAATACAGAATGGTTCAAAGAAGGCGTTACGAATTATTATGCGTTGAAGGCTTTGCACAGAGTAGGATTTTTAACGGAATCGACATTTCTTGAATCACTAAACACAATATTTTATCGAGCGTTATACGAAAGACGACGGCGTCGGAAAACTGTCGATGTCTGACGGAGAGCAAAAGCATGACCATTGGGGATTAGTGTATGCCGGCGGGCTGTTTGTCGGTATTCAGCAGGATCTGGCCATCCGAAATGCGACGAATAACAAAAAGAGTTTAGATGACGTTATGCGTCGGCTGTTTAAAAAATATGGCGGAACAGAAAATGGATACAGTCTCGATGAACTAAAAACAATATTGACGGAATTGAACGCATCGGATCAGACGGATATTTTTGATAGCTACATAACCGGAAATAAACCCCTGCCGATAACTGAAATCTTTGAGCCGGCCGGGTTTAACGCTCGGATCAAGAATGGAGATCTTGTGATATCAAAAAACAGCGAAACGACCGCCTTGCAAGCGACCATTCAAAAAGGTTTTTTTGGCGAACAATAACTAAAAGATATTATGAAAAAATACGGGATCATTGTGCTGATCTTGCTTGCCGCTATTGCGACCAATGCCCAGCAAAAAGACTCATTTGAAAGAAATACGGAAATTACAAAAAACGTTGCCGGCAAATATTTCAACTATTATATGGCGCTTGATTGGGAAAAGATCGAGCCATTGATGCACGATGAGATCGAATTTGACGATCCGACAGCCGAATTAGCCATCGGATGGCAGAAAAAACCGGGCAAGGCTAATGTGATGAAGCATTTTCGTGAGGATTATGCGTCGATCGTAAATATGACGCCAAACCTTACTCGGTCATTCTTTTCCGGTGACGTTGCCGTTTTTGAAATGAATTTGGAGTTTAGTTTCAATGGCAGGAACGACAAAGTGATCACGATCAAGATGCCTCTTGTGACGACCCTAAAGTTAAAGGACGGAAAGGTCATCGAGCATAAAGATCTCGGTGATTACCGGGAATATCTAAAGCAATTAGCTGAAGCTCGTAAGAGTAACGCACCGGAAAAAGAAGTTCCGTAAAAGGTTCAGCGCGTACGTTGTTTTGGATCGAGGTATTCGCGTAAACCGTCGCCGATAAAATTGAAAGCGAGCACGGTCAATGCGATAGCGGCACCCGGAAAAAACAACACATGCGGATAGTATTCGAAGAAGAGCCGGCCGTCTTCGATCATCGAACCCCAACTCGGAGCCGGCGGCGGGATTCCCAAACCTAAAAACGACAGCGATGCTTCCGAAAGAACCGCACCGGCCATCCCGAGCGATGCCTGAACGATCAGCGGCTGGATCGCATTCGGCATTATATGGGTGAACAAGATCCTGATATCGGAAGCACCTAGGGCTTTTGCGGCGTTCACAAAATCGTATTCGCGCACTTTCAAAACCTGTCCGCGCATAACACGTGCGTATCCGACCCAGCCAATGATGCATAATGCCAAAATGAGCTTGTCCAAACCGGCTCCCAAAAAAGCCGCGAGAGCTATCGCTAATAATAAACCCGGAAACGCGAGTATCACGTTGAAAACATAACCCGCCAAAAATTTATCGACCCAGCCGCCGTAAAAACCTGCGATCGCTCCGAAAAATATTCCAACTATTCCCGAAACAAGTACGACCGTAATTCCGACCGTCAATGATGTACGTGCGCCGAAAACGACACGCGTATAAACATCGCGGCCGATGGCGTCAGTGCCGAACCAATGCTCGGCCGAAGGCGGCGAAAATCTGTCCGCCAAATTTTCGTCGTTGACCGGATGAGTCGCTAGTTGATTAGCAAATATCGCGAAAAATATCACGATAGCGGCGATCGCCAATCCGATGTAAGTCAAACGATTCATTAAGATATACGGATCCTAGGATCGAGCCGTTTATACACAAAATCTGTCAGCAAATTCGCAAAAATATATGTGATGCTGATAACCAGAACACACCCTTGGACTAGCCGATAATCGCGTTTGCTGATGCCGTCGTCCAAAAGCAAAAGTCCGAGGCCTTGCCAGTTAAATATCTTTTCGGTGATGATCGCACCCGCGAGCAGAACCCCGAGCTGCAAACCCAAGATCGTCACGACAGGTATTAGACCGTTCTTTAGAACGTGTTTGTAGATCACCTTGCGTTCGCTAAGGCCTTTCGCACGCGCTGTTCGGACATAATCTTCGCCGAGTTCTTCGATAATGCTCGAACGTATCATTCGCGTAAGGATCGCTGAAAGAGCCGCTCCTAGAGTTATTGCAGGCAGAATAATATCTTCGGGATAAGCACTTCCGGTCGATGGCAGCCAGCCGAGCTTTACCGCAAAAATGTAAACGAGAAACGGGCCGATAACGAATGTCGGCAGCGATATTCCGAGCAATGCGACAAACGATGCGGCGTTATCGGTAAAAGTATTCTTATTTGTGCCTGCGAGAACGCCGAGCGGAACGGCGATGCTGATCGCTACGAGCATCGACGCGATCGCGAGAAGGATCGTCGTCGGATAACGTTCCATGATCATATCCAAAACCGGACGATCGGTACGGAACGATGTGCCGAGATCGCCGTGCAGCAATCCGCTGAAATAATCGAAATAACGATTATCGATGCCGTTCCAGACGAATCCGTCCGTCGTGCTGATCGAAAAGAAAAATGCCGGTTTATCTAGGCCGTGTTTGTGATTGAAATCCTCGATCTGTTCAAAGGTGGCGGTTTCACCGAGGATCGTCGTCGCGGGTTTGCCGGGTACGAGTTCGATAAGCAGCGTTACGAGCGAAACGACAGTCCATACGACAAGAAGCGTCAGAACAAATTGGCGTATAAAATTTTTAATTCTGTGTTTCATCGATCGCAGGAAATTTGCGGCAACGAGCTAGATTTTATAACTTAAATCAGCGCCGAACAAATCAACTTTTGCGTGTTGCGATATGTATCGCGGCGATCCCGCCGGTGAGGTTTGTGTAAGTAACGCTTTCGAAGCCGACCTCTGTCATCATTTTCACCAAACCTTTTTGATCCGGAAACTTAGAGACCGAATCGGGCAGATATTCATAGGCACCGCGCGAGCCGCTCACGGCTCCGCCGATGCGAGGCAATATCCGCGTAAAATAAAAATTAAAAGCACCGCGAAAGCCGGGAACGATCGGGCTGGAAAATTCCAGAACGGCGAGCTTGCCGCCGTCTTTTAATATGCGATGTAATTCTGAAAGGCCGTCGCGAAAATTTGAAAGATTGCGCAACCCAAAGGCGATCGTCACCGCATCGAAAGTTTTGTCCGGCCAGGCAAGCTGCATCGCATCGGCTTCGACGAACGGCACCGGCATTTGTTTTGCGGCTGCTTTATCAAAAGCGATCGAGAGCATCGGACGGCAAAAATCCGTACCGATAACTTTTGCTTTTGCGTGTTGCTGCAGTTCGAGCGAAAGATCGCCGGTTCCGCAGGCGACGTCCAGAACCTTGGCATCTTCGCGGTCCAAAATATCCTGCAGTTTCGCTCGCACAAGCCGACGCCAATGCTTATCGATATTTATCGAAAGCAGGTGATTGAGCAGGTCGTATTTGCTCGCGATGCCCGAGAACATATCGCGGACGGCCCGCCCGTGAGCGACTTCGTTTGCGGTTCTTTCGCTTTGCATTAATTATTTTGAGTTGGCGGAACTTCGTCGTCGGCCGCAGGATTCGCGAACAAGAGAACCTTTGCAAATGGCCGTGTGTTTAATTTGTCGAAGTATTTTTGAACATCGGCAAGGGTCAGTTTATTTGCCGATGCGGTTTCGTCTTTGATCGGTTTTAGTTTATATGTATCGACATCGAGCCATGCATCAAGCACGTCGCGACTGAGAAAATCATCGAGAAAAGCTTTTTTCGCACTGTCGAACTCAGCCTGCGTGATTTTGGGTTCTATAAGTTCTTTTTTATGATCCACGGCCGGAAGAGCAATAGCGCCTTCCGACTTTTTGATCTTACCTAGATGCCAATCGTGAATGCCGAAAACGATCGCACCCGGCAAAAAATTCGACTCTTCTTTTACATATGCCTTATTGCCTTCTTTCTCTTTGAATCTTTTATCGAGAATGATCGTTGCGACTTGTGAAGCTAAATAATCGCTGTCGCCTCGGGCCGAACCGCGAACTGCCATGCGAAATTCAGATGTGTTTTCGACCGGCGAAACTTGCATTGACATCTTAGTTTCCGGCACCTCAGCTTGTTTGAAAGTTGAAGGAGATTTTTTATCGGCTTTGAGCCAAGCTCCGAAAAAACGGCGAGCACCGCGCATTGCCAGGTCCGAATTCACGTTTCCGCTGATCGCGACGCTTGCGTTATCGGCGCTGAAAAGGCGTTCGCGGGCAAATATCAGGTCTGCCCAATCCAGTTTTGCGAGCGATTCTTCGGTTCCGATCTGTGCTCGTCCATAAGGAAATGAGCCGTATAAAGCTTCGTCGATCGCGCGGTCGGCTTTGTAAACCGGATCTTTTTCGCGTTTTTCGATCTCCTCAAGCAGCGACTTTTTAAGCCGAGCGACCGATTCTTTCTCGGTGTCAGGTGCGGTTATCGAATCCGCTAGGAGTTCGAACATCGACAAAAATTTGTCCGGCGTCGATGAAGCCGTCACTTCGATATAATCGTAATTACTCTCGATCGAAAGATCGCCGCCGAGTTCGTCGGCAAAAAATCCGCGAGCCGTATCGGTAGAAAATATCGCTTCGCCAAGCAGTTTCATCACACCTTCTTTATCCTGCGGATCGAACGCCGAACCGTTGTGAACGCGTATTTTCACCGTAACAAGCTTTGCCGAAGGATCGCTGAAAATATAGAGTTTTAGGCCATTTAACAGCTTTTCTTGTCGGGGAGTAGGCGATGCGGCGACCTGCGGAAATGCTGTAACCGCTGCGGCTGCAAAAATTATCGTAAAAAGTATCAACTTGCCGGCGAATTTATTCATAATTTCTTAAAACTTTGGTGAAAAATCTATCGTAAGCTTATTAGTTGCGAAAGATCGGCGAAATGTTGTAAACCATTGAGCCGCCGCGTGCATCAATTAAATGTGGTAAAGAAAATTTTAGTTGTGAGTTAGGCATCGCGTCAAATCAATTAAGCATCTATAATTATTGAAGTTCGGAGATAGGAAAGAACTTTTGAGAACAGCGGCCTATTCGGCCGGCTAAATCAGAAAAGGTATAATGATCGAGGCACGGCGTTTCCGCTTAAAATGCGGACGAGCTTACGAGGCAAAAAACGATGGCAAAAATAGTTAAATACTGCGGAGCATGCGACGAAGGTTTTGCGGAAAAATTTGGGTTCTGCCCGACTTGCGGCGGAAAGCTCGAAGCTTTTGAAATGAATCCTTTAAAGTTAGAGGACGAACCAAAAGTTTCGGCCACGAGCAAACTCGAAGATAGATCGATGAATACGCGATTGTTCGAGAATCGTTCGCCATTGGTTACCGACAATGTTGAGCCTGAGGTACATCATGATGCAACCACAGGCCCATTGGATGAACCGGCTTTTGAGGATAATTTTTCTAAAGAAGAGATCCTGGAAGCTTCGGCTGTTACCGAAGAAATTCCGGTCGTTTCGGATGAAGACCTGGCAAACGCCGGTATTTCCGATTCGGAATATTTTTCGGATAAGAACAAGGTTTATACCGCCGAGCCGACATATTACCAAACCGAGCCAAAATATGCCGACGAGGTTCGGCCAAATGTTTCGAGCCGGGACGACGGTTATCACATCACCGTTATCGAAGAAAAGAATACGCAGCAGCGAAATGGGCTATTACTTGCAAGTTTTGCTTTTATGCTCATCTTAGCTCTCGGCGGAACGGTTTATTCGTTGTTCAATAAGTCCTTAGCAGTCGGAGCTATCGGCGACGATTATTCTTTGATGGCTTCGCTTTTGGATGAAGTGCCGATGCCGGTCGATGAGATAAAAGAAAAGAAAAACAAAGATGACGGCGGCGGCGGCGGCGGAGGCGGCCGCAATGAGGAGCAGGAAACCTCGCAAGGTGATCTTGCTAATCAAACTAAGAATCCGATTCGTCCGCCTGATGTAAAAACATATCAGAAGCGATAATTCGGAATTGAAGACTTCCTCCTGCCTCAACGACAAGGAAACCAACAGTTCGAACAGAAATATAATCGTTATGGCGATCCGAATTCGAAATACGCCGGTCTTTCAAACGGAACTGGCGACGGTGGCGGTCAAGGAAGCGGTTACGGCACCGGACAAGGAAGCGGCAATGGCTCAGGAGCAGGAAGCGGCACGGGTTCGGGCTATGGCGCCGGCGATGGCAATGGAAATGGCGGCGGTAACAGGCGACGGCGACGGAGCACCTCCGCCACCGAAGGCTGCACCTGCAAAGCCGTTTAGGATCATTTCTAAGCCGCGGGCTTTATATACGGATCAGGCTCGTCAGAACAATGTTCAGGGTAAGGTTGTACTGAAAGTTACTTTTCTGGCTTCAGGACAGATCGGTTCTATCTCAACGATAAAAGGATTGCCGAACGGTTTGACCGAACAAGCGATCTCTGCGGCCAGATCGATCAAATTCGAAACCGGCAAGACCATAACACGTTCGGTTGAATACAGCTTTACGATCTATTAAAACTTAGACCTTTTGTAGTAAAAAAGAGGAGCCACCGCGGCTCCTTTTTTTCTAGATCCTATTCCCCAGCTTAGATCGTTTTTCCTTTGGACGAACCTTCTTTGAGTTCGTATCGATCTTCGTCGCGTTTTTCGATTTTGTGATTTGGGTCGAGCGGTTCGTTGTCTTCGTAATTTAAGCCCATTGCGTGAGCGTTCGCTTCGACATCGGATTGATCGGGCGTCGGGTTGTGACCAAAGACCGATTCGGCTCCCGAATCATTCACATCTTCCCATTCGGCGTCGATATCGCCGCCCGAGTCCGCCGGTGACGAAGACGTGTTTTCTGATAAACGCTCTTCCAATTCGCTCGGTGCCTTCGGCGTATGAGCGATCTCTTCGTCCATAAATTCCTTCACACTCGGATCGCCGATGGATTCGTCCTCGTAAAATTCCAGATCTCGTTCTTTGGTCATAAAATCTCCTCCTTGGTAAAAAAACTAATTGTTTTCAATAAAAACGACCGATTGCGAAGAAGGTATCTCAAACCTTTTTCGACAACGGATATTTTTGCACATAAGTTGGTCGTCAACACGAACCATATAATCGCGCGACTTTTGAAACCGTGCCTTATCATCCGGCCCGGCATTTTTCGGTGCCTGCGGTTTTTTGCGGCGTGTCAGCCAGCGAACTTCGTAATCATTGCGTTCGCGGCAGAATGGGCACGAATAATTTGCCGTTTTGGTTTCCTGACGTTCGTTAAAAAAATCACGTTCCTGCATATGTTCTATTATACCGCGTTTCGCGAAAACTTGAATGGTTGACAACAATTAGGCGAAAGGGGTAAGTGAGGAGATCCAGTCAGAACCGCCTACGTAAGCGGGCGGTCAGGGTGTATATTTTTGTTCTGTTTTCTTATTTCGTGAGCTTCGTGGATATTTGTTTTTAAGAGATTTCTTCCACGAAATGCACGAAACAGATCAAAAAGAAGCGATCTTTCGTAAAAGGTCGAAGCTGAATATTCCCGTGTCGTGGCCGTCGGAAAATTCGAAGTTGAGTGCGTATCTTCCGACTATCGAGATATTTGCGAACGTGACTTTTTCGGGAACCGAAGATTCGTTCAAGCGCTTTTCGCCGGTCCATTCGTCGATGCAGCCGGCGGACGGACACTGCAATCGGAGCGAGCGAGCCTCATAAACAGAATCGGTATTGTCCGACCAAGAGATCAAAAGTTCGCTGTCGGATTCTTCGGAAATTTTTACAGGTTCGATCATTTCAGATGTTTTTGGATCTCCGCCGGCGAGATCGCATAATGCGACGCGCTGTAAACCGCCTTTCCGTCTTTTACAACAAATGCTTGCGGCGATGCATGGCGAATGCCAAGCCGCGATTCGATCTCGTTGGAAATACCGCGGCTGATCTGAACGGTTACGAGATTTATCACGCCATCGACCGAAGAAACTTGTTCGTAAAGATCGGCGCTGATACCGCATGTATTGCTGTGTTTGAAAAGCACGACCGGCTCGTTCGCCGAAGCTTCCAAAAGTTCGTCGAGTTTTTCGGTGTTTTGTATTTCTTTAAAAGTCGCCATTTATATTCCTTGATAATAATTCGGTCTCGGCACTTCGTTCGCAGGGAAAAGGCGTCGATACGCGACGGCCGTGGACATAAGCATTAGCGGCAACACGAGATAAAGTCCAATGCAGAATACCATCATTCCGGCGAGAGATACGACGAATCCGACGGCGTACAAACCGGCGATACCGCTTAGATTTTGCCAAACTGCCGATGCACTCATTTTGATCGCCTGAATTGCGGAAACTTTCCGGTCAATGATCAGCGGAAATGCGAACATCAACAGAGTGTGCAGACAAACCATAAATACCGCAAAGATCAGTTCGACGACTATCGTGACGCCAAAAAAGGCCATTAACTCGTCGTTATCCATCCTGCCGCCCGCGAGCATAATTCCGATCACCGGAGCATAGATCAAACCAATAAGAATGAATGCCGGAACGGCTAAAACGAGACCAACTAAAAAGGCCGGGAGAAAAACTTTTAATCCTTCGAAAAGTTCTTCGAACACCAACGGATGTCCGTCGATCCTTCTTATTAAAACATACAAAATACCGCACATCATCGGCCCTATAACGATCAAAGGAATAACGTTCGCCACTATCATTCCAACGAAGACGATCAGCAAGATCATCCAGTAATCGTCTTTGATCAAAGCCCACGCTTCTTTATAGATTTCGATCGGTTTGATCTTTGCTTCGGGTTTCATTATTCACCTTTGGTGTAAATATTTCGGACGTAATCCATCACCATTCTATCGCTCGAAAACTGCGGCGTCAGTGTCGCGATCGAGTTTCGCATACGCTTACCCACTCCGGTCGGCAAACCATTTTCATCACGCTGATAAAATTCCGGCACTATCTGGTCCTCAAGCACAGCGTAAAGTGCTGCGGCGTCTTCGGCGTCAGTTTGCTCGTCGGTTTCAGCGTCTTGCAGATCGCCGATCGCAAAGCCGTTGATCTCATTATAACCTTCGATCCACCAGCCATCGAGTATCGAAAAATTAAGAGCTCCGTTCATCGCAGCTTTCATTCCGCTCGTACCGCTGGCTTCGTGCGGCCGACGCGGAACATTCATCCAAACATCAACGCCGTGCACCAAATAACGTGCTATCTCTTGATCATAGTCTTGTATAAAAACCGCACGGTTCTGCCAATTCGAATGATTGTCAATGCTCATCAGTTCCTGCAAGATCGTCTTCGCAGTTCGGTCCTGCGGATGAGCTTTGCCGGCAAAAACGAATTGAACCGGACGGTCGGCGTCATCGACGAGCTTTAATATTCGTTCGAGATCGCTGACAAGCAGATCCCAGCGTTTATAAGCCGCGACGCGTCGTGCAAAACCTATCGTCAGCGCATCCGGCGAAAAGAGCTTTTGCGGATCGGCGTGTTCGTTGATCGTTTCGTGCTCGCCGGTATTTTTTGCTTTCGTGCGTTCGCGGACAAATTCGACCAAAATTCGCTTCAGTTTGCAGTGCGTTTTCCAGATAGCTGCATCGGAGATCTTATCGACGGCGGCTTTCCAATCTTCGCCTATCAAGGTCTGCCAATCCGAGCCGATCTCATCTTCGAATAGTTTCGCGAAAGCCGGAGCGATCCATGTCGGCGGATGAACGCCATTTGTGACAAAGCTGATCGGAACTTTCGAAGCATCATCAACGGCAAACATATCTTTCCAAAGGCCGCGCGAAACTTCGCCGTGCTTTTCGCTGACGCCGTTTGCCGAACGGCACATACGCAACGCGAAAGGTGTCATTCCGAATGATGAAGCTTTGTCTTCCTGATCGACACGGCCGAGCGCAAGAAAATCTTCTTCTGAGATACGTAAGCTTTTCGAAATAGGCCTGATCGAAAATCTCGCTCAGTTGCTGCGGCGAAAAAACATCGTTGCCGGCGGCGACCGGCGTATGAGTTGTAAAAACACATTGCTTGCGAACGGCCGAGACAGCATCGTCGAAAGAACGGTTCTCATCTTCGGCTAGAAATTCTCTTGCGAGTTCGAGCGTTAAAAAAGCCGAATGGCCTTCGTTCAGATGGTAAACGCTTGGTTCGATGTCCAATTTTCGAAGAAGACGAACACCGCCGATGCCCAATATCTTTTCTTGAACGATCCGTGTTTCGGTGTCGCCGCCGTAAAGATGTCCCGTGATCAGCCGGTCGATCTCGGCGTTTCGTTCGACATTTGTATCAAGCAGATAAAGCGAAATACGGCCAATGTTCGCACGCCAAGCCTGTGCGAAAACTTCGCGGCCGCGTATGTGAACGCTGATCATCATCCGCTCGCCGGACCGCTTTCGTAAACCGGTTTGATGGCAATGTCGCTTTCAAAAACATCGACGTATCGTTCGACCTGCCAGCCGTCATGGCCGACCTGTTGCCGAAAATATCCGTAGCGATAAAGCAAGCCGATCGCGACAAGCGGAACATTCAGATCGCTCGAAGATTTCAGATGATCGCCCGCCAAAATGCCCAGTCCGCCGGAATAATTCGGCAGGGAATTGTGGACTCCGTATTCGGCACAGAAATATGCCGCGGGTGTTTCGGGCGTAACTTTACCGAATGAATTCGGCGAAGCAGAAAGATATGTTTCTAGCTTTTCGCCAAAAGAACCTAAGCGTTCGATAAATTCTTCATCAGCCGCAAGCTGCCAGAGACGCAGATCGCTCACATTCCGCAACAAAGCACGCGGATTTTGCTCGCATTCGATCCAGAGTTGCGGATCGATCTCGCGAAAAAGCTTTGCCATTTCCGGCTGCCAAGACCAATAAAAATTCTTTGAAAGTGTGTCGAGTGCCGAAAGATCTTCGGGCAATTCACGGGTGAGTTCAAAATCCGTTCGAAATGTCGATCCGGTTTCCATGCTTACTGCTTGTTTTGTGGCGATATTGTTCGAGGCCTCCGTCATAAATAACTGTTTTAGGGATAACAACGAATATAGACGAATTACGGCCGAGTATCAAACATTTGGTTCGACAATAGATAATTCCTCTTCGCCTAACTTTCCTGTACGCATATATCTGTAATGAAGCGTTACCCCTAGACCAAATACAAGTCCCATACCTACTAAGATCGCCGATATTGCAGGAAAGTGTTCGAAATTGTGAAACAGAAAAGCGCACGATACGAAGGCGATCAACAGACCGCCTGAAGCAAAAAAGATGGGTACTTTGAGATACATAAACGAAAATCGGCGGGTTGTATCTTCGCGTGTGCGAAAGACGATAGGCTTTAACCGGTCGTATTCCCAGGCGACCAAATAGATCCCGGCAAGACTCATAAAAATTGTGATCAGCCATGTGCCGGCGAACCCGACCGACGAAGTAAGTACAGCGATGTTAACAATTATCGGCAAGAATATAAGTGCGCCAATATGAGATGTTCTTGGGATCAGCAGTAATATAGCCGCGATCATCTGTCCCCAGCCGATGAATTCGTAATAAAAGCCGGTTTGATATAGAGCGTTAAAGTAATGACCGACGGCATTACTATCAGGAAGCGTCGTGAAAGGCTCGTGAATGATCTTTTTGTAACTCGGCGGAATGAAACCGATCGCCAGCAGGCAACGCGTAAACGCAGTAAACATCTGCATCCACCAGCGATCTGTGACCGCGGCGTGCCATCGGTCTAGTGTATTTTCAATGCTCATGTGATTAGAAACGACACATAACCCTTGAAAGTTTAGCAAAAGTTTCGATGTCAAAGACCGCGAGGCATAATAGCAGCAGAGGCAATTCACAATTTCTGTATGCTTCGCTATAATCTACACTTTCACGAAACGTGCTGATCAATTATGAAACTCAATATTATTCCTGTTAAATGGTCGGATGCGGGCGTCGAAATGCTCGATCAGAGACTTTTGCCTAACGAAGAAAAGTGGCTGACGCTGAAAACTTACGACGAAGTTGCAGCCGGCATTAAAGACATGGTCGTTCGCGGGGCACCGGCGATCGGTGTTTCGGCGGCCTACGGCATTGCGCTTGGCGTAAAGCAGTTTGTCGGCACGAACGTGGATGATCTCGAAGACGAATTGAATTACATTTGCGACGAGATCGGCAAAACGCGTCCGACGGCGGTCAATCTTTTTTGGGCGATCGACCGTATGAAGCGCACTTTTGCCGCCGCCAAAGATTCCGGCAAAAACATCACCGAGATCAAACAGATATTGATCGACGACGCAAAAGCTATTCACGAAGAAGACATTGAATCGCAGCGTCTGATCGCACAATTCGGCGGCGAATTGCTTGAGAACGATTCGGTTGTTCTCACGCATTGCAACGCCGGAGCTCTGGCCACGGGCGGTGTTTGGGGAACTGCGTTGGGAGTTATCCGCGGTGCGGTCGATCAGGGCAAAACTGTTTCGGTTTATGCCGACGAGACGCGGCCTTACCTTCAAGGTGCGCGGCTGACGGCTTGGGAATTGATGCAAGACGACATTCCGGTCACGCTTATCACGGACAATATGAGCGGCCACATAATGAAGAAAGGCGAGATCCACGCGGTGGTTGTCGGTTCTGACCGCATTGCGGCGAATGGCGACGTTGCGAACAAGATCGGCACGTATATGGTTGCGGTTTTGGCTAAACGCCACGGCATTCCGTTCTATGTAGCGGCTCCGCTTTCGACTGTTGATATGAATTGCCCGACCGGCGAAGAGATCCCGATCGAAGAACGCGACCGCCGCGAAATAACGCATGTAAAAGACATTCAGCTTGCACCCGAAGGCGTCGGCATCAGCAACTACGCCTTCGATGTAACGCCGAACGACCTAGTCACCGCCATCATCACCGAAAAAGGCGTCGCACGTGCACCTTATATCGAAAGCCTGAAAAAACAATTCGAGGAATAATTCTGAATCTAAGATCTCGCATCTAAAATCCATTATCTATATGAAGGGAGATATCTTTTTGAATAGATAATAGTTGAAAGATTTTAGATAAAAGATATACGGATCTTAGATCATCTGATCAGATTTAGATCCTTTGGCTTCCATGGTTCGGCTTTGAAATAGAACGTGCCGCGGTTTCGGAGTCCGGGCGGCATCGGTTCGTTGATCGAAATGCCGTAACTTGCACGGCAAAGCGGTTCGTTCCAATCTTTTCCCGAGTCTAGAAAGTTTCTGATCGCGTCTTTGTCCGCACCCATTTCGAAAACCATCGGTACCGCCTCGACGACCGGCATATCTGCGAGCCAAATATCGCCCGCACACCACGAAGCAAGTGCCGTCATCGAAAGCGGCGTCTCAGCCGGCAGTTCTTTTCTCATTGCAACCATTAACTCGCGGTAAAATTTGCGTTCGGACAACGCCGCGTCGAAATCTATCTGAATTTCTTTGATATTCGGCAGATCTAACGTGCGTTTTACCGACGCGGCTATCTTCTCGATCTGTTCCGCCGAATAATCGGGCCGCTTTTTCTCGCTTCTTGACAGTTTCGATCCGCGTGACCGCCATCAAATAAGTTCCCGCCGGAACGTCCAAAGGCTGCTGACGGAGCTGCTGACGCATGCCGTTATTGTCCAAATAGATCGTCTGAGCAAGAAACGCAACGCCCGTAGTTTTCGGGTCGATAAATTCCAGATCTTCCGGCCGTTCCCACGCCCAAAGCATTATTCCCGGCCGCCCGGGAACCGGCGTAACCGTCGCGATCTTCGCCGGCGAACAGCCCAGCAAACAAATAAATATCACAAAAATTGCGAAGGATTTCACCGCAACAGTTTACTAAACCGAAGCCGTTTACAGTAATTCGTTTCGTGATATACTTTTTTATTGAACGGTTATTCATTTATCTAAAACAATTATGATCGAACGCGAACAGATAGAAATGGACGTTGTTTTTGTCGGCGCAGGTCCGGCGAATTTGGCAGCGGCTTTGCACCTAAAGAAAAAAGCCGCCGAACACGACGAACTCGTCGATGCAGGAATGCGTCACGGCAAAAAGATCGGCGAACTGGAAATTGCGATCGTCGAAAAAGGCTCGTTCATCGGTGCGCATATTCTGTCCGGTGCCGTTATGGATCCGATCGCTATTCGCGAACTGATGCCGGATTTTCTGGAGCAAGGCTGTCCCGTCGATTCGGTCGTTACGGAAGACGCCGCTTGGTATCTAACCGCGACAGGTTCGATCAACGCACCGATCGTTCCGCCGCCTTTGAAGAACAAAGGTAAATATATCCTTTCGCTTTCGAAAATGTGCGAATGGCTCGGGGAAAAATGCGAAGAAGCCGGTATCAACGTCTTTCCCGAATTTCCCGCCGCCGAAGTTTTGTACGACGAAAACGAAGCCGTTATCGGCATCCGAACCGGCGACAAAGGCATCGACAAAGACGGCAACCGCAAACCGAATTTCGAGCCCGGCGTAGATCTGCTTGCAAAGGTTACTGTTCTCGGCGAAGGTTCCCGCGGTTCGCTCACCAAACAATTAACCGAACGCCTGGGTCTAAATAAAGGCAAAGAAGCACAGGTTTTTTCGCTCGGAGTAAAGGAACTCTGGGAAGTTCCGGAAGGTAATTTCCCCGAAGGTAAGGTCGTTCACACTCTCGGCTTTCCATCCGATACGAAAACTTACGGCGGCGGCTGGATATACGGAATGAAAAACAATGTGATCAGCATCGGTTATGTAACCGGTCTCGATTACGTCGATCCGAACATCGATCCGCATGCCGAGTTTCAGAAATTCAAAACACATCCGAAGATCGCCGAAATCCTCGAAGGCGGCAAGATGATCAAATACGGTGCGAAATCGATAAACACCGGCGGTTATTACACAATGCCCCAGATCTATTCGGACGGAGTTCTGCTCGTCGGCGATTCGGCTTCGTTCTTGAACGGCCAGCGGATAAAAGGCATTCACACCGCAATAAAGAGCGGGATGCTCGCTGCCGAAACGATAGTATTGGCGTTTGACCGCGAAGATTTTTCGTCAGATATTCTAAAAATTTACGAAGAAAAATTCAGCACAAGCTGGATGTACGACGAACTTCATCCGGTCAGGAATTTCCATTCGGGTTTCCAACGCGGACGTTGGTTGGGTTTATTAAACGCCGGATTGCAATTCGTTACAAAAGGTTTGGCTTGGGGATTTTTGCCGAAAGATCATCACGTCGCCGGCCATTTGCGGATGGCGAAACTTGATGGAACCGGTAAAGATTTTGGCCCGAGCGATCATCTCACGAAGACGGAACGCTACAACGGCATGGTGATCGACAAAAAGCTTACGTTCGACAAGATCACGGATGTTTTTCACGCCGGAGTCGCACACGATGAAGATCAGCCTTCGCATCTGCATATTTTGGACACCGAAATATGTGCGACACGCTGCGTAGAAGAATACGGAAATCCCTGTCAAAGATTTTGCCCGGCGCAGGTTTACGAAATGGAAGAAGACGCCGCTTCGGGCCGCAGGGAATTAAAGGTCAATTTCTCGAACTGCGTCCACTGCAAAACCTGCGACATCTCCGATCCCTACCAAATAATAAACTGGGTCACACCCGAAGGCGGCGGCGGACCAAACTATAAAGGAATGTAAATTATGAAGCACCTAAATTTCACCTTCAAACGCGAAGCAAACCTCATCGCAATTATCCAATACGGAATCCCGGCAATAGGTTTGCTCTTCTTTTTGATCCTCTGGCTGAGCGGATATTTTAGTTAGACGGAATGCGATCTTTAGTCTGTATAATTTAAAAGCAAATATTTGCACGGCCAAAAACAGAGAATCGCCAAGCGCAAAAGCTATACGTTTCGGGCTGGATCATTTGATCTCTCAGGCGGCTGCGCCGCCAAGCTTTTTCATAACTTCGCAACATATCCGCCGGAGGTTTTTGGAGGAATAGTTGTGCTATTATTTATCCGAGGTGCTTATGGCTACTGTTATTGAGAATGACGAAAAGCTAAAAGAAGTTTTCAAATCGGCGATCGTTGAGGTTTTGGAGGAACGGCGAGAGCTGGTACGTGAGATATTAGGTGAGATCATTGAGGATATCGCTTTTTCAAAAGCTATTGCCGAAGGTGAACAAACTCCACGCATTACACGCGAGTCGATATTTGAAGCGCTGGAGAGCACAAATTGAAGGTCGAGTTTAACGAAAGTTTCCTCAAAGATCTCAAGGCCATAAAAGATAAGTCGGTTCTCGCAAAAGTCAAAACTGCCATCGAATCCGTCGAACAAGCTGATTCACTCAACAAGATCACACACCTAAAGAAAATGCGCGGCTCGCGGGACTATTTCCGCATCCGCATAGGCGACTTTCGTCTCGGTATAAAGCTTGAATCCGACACGCTACTTTTCGTCAGATGCCTCAACCGCAAAGACATCTATCGATACTTTCCTTAAACGAGGGGGAACTTTAGGTCCGCCTTTAACAATTATAAAAGTCGTACATTTTTATAAGAATCACACTTTTCCTTAAAAATCGACAAAATTAACGTAGCTTACGCTTTCGGTCAGTTGGATAATGGACGCATGGAAGCTGCGGTTAAAATTATTGTTTGGAGACCAAACGAAACTGATGCGTTATACGTTCAGTCCACTAAAATTTGGTCGAGTTTTGGATGTATTGCTGAAATTTAGAAATTTCCAGATGTTTTAGGCGTTTCAGGTGGCTAAACCTCGCCGCACGTTTCAACTGTTTCACGAAAGCTTAAAATATGAACAACGAAACAGCAAAGATCCTTGAAAAGCAGCACATTTTGTCCCAAAAAAGCTTTTTTGCAAAACTGTCCAAAATTGGGGCGTCAACCCGCTAACCCAAATGAAAAGAATAGGTTGCGTGTTCACAAAACCTTTTGGACAAAGCCTGAACAAGCTATGGACAAGCCATAAACAAGCGACTCTTTTTGGACAAACCGGATCCGAAAGCTAAATAAGAAGCCGCCGGAAATTCCGACGGCCTGGGCTTTACGCTTCTACGATCTCGACGTTGGTTTCGATCAGGGTTTTTGGGATCAACGCCGGGAAATAGGCCATGATCTCTTCGACCTTTGGGCGGCCGCCGGCAAAACCGGTAACTCCGGGCGGACCGGTCAAGATAAGCGGTGCGATCTCTTTGGTAAAGCGTTGGACGTCTTCTTTGCTCTGGCCGCGAACGCCGAATCGAAGCTGAACTTCGGGAATGTCCGGCGAAGGCTCACCTGCAAGATGGCCGTGAGTCGCGTTCACGCCGACGAATTCGGTAAGAATGACATCGAACTTCAACCCAAGTTTTTCGAGCCGTTCACGCAGGATCTTGTCTGCGGCCTGAGCTTTCGCATAAGCGTCCGGCCACGAATAAACAAGTGTACCGACTGCTTTCCAGCCTGCCGAATAAGCGACCGAAAGCTTGTAGAACTCAGTGTTCGGATGACCGGTTATTCCAAAGACTTTGACGCGATTCTCACCGTCGGCCTTCAGGTTGATCGAGGCAAAATCGGCAACAACGTCGGGTGTAATATATTCGTGCGGGTCGCCCATTTCGTAAAGAAGCTGTTCTTTGACAGATTGAACATTTACGCGGCCGCCGGTGCCGTCGTGCTTTGTGATGGTAAACGTGCCATCAGGATATGCTTCGGCGATCGGAAAACCAACATTCGCAAGATCGGGAATTTTGTCCCATTCGTATTGGCAGTTGCCGCCGGAACTTTGAGCTCCGCATTCTATGATGTGACCCGCGATCGTGCCTGCGGAAATACGATCCCAATCGTCGAATTTCCAGCCGAATTCGTGCATCAGCGGCGCAAGCGTCAAACCGGTATCGGTCAAACGGCCGCCGACAACAATATTCGCACCGCGATCGAGTGCTTCGACAAGCGGTGCGGCACCTAAGTAAACATTGGCTGCCTGAACCTGATCGCGAATATCGGCGATCGATTCGCCCGTTTCCATGTTATTGATCTCGACGCCCTTTTCGAGAAATTCATCAAGCCGCGGCAAAATGTCGTCACCGGTAACAACGCCGATCTTCACTTTGCCGGAAAGGCCGAGTTCCTTGGCTGTTTCTTTTAATGCATCGGCACAGCCTTCGACATTGACACCGCCGGCGTTGGACATGACCTTGATGTCGTTTTCGACACAGTCCGGCAGAATTTCGTTCATTAGGCTGACAAAATCGCGGGCAAAACCGGCCTTCGGATCACGCTGCCGCTGCTTTTGGACGATGCTCATCGTTACCTCGGCGAGGTAATCGAGCATCAAATAATCAATCGGACCATTTCGAACCTGATCGATCGGAGCGGTGAGCATATCGCCCCAAAAACCTTGCCCGCTGGCAACTCTGACTTTGTCTTTCATATGCATTTATTAGAAAACAAAAAGATTAAGCGGTCAAACTCACGATTTTACAATCGGTGTCTGACCGCCCAAAATGTTGCTGATCATGCTACTTTACGGTTTCTGAGAATCGCCCGTATAAGCGTCTTTCACGGCCGTTCCGGCTTTCTTGGTCGCATACCAAGTTCTTTTGGTAACCCATTTGGTTCCGTCCCAAGTCGTTACCATAAACCATTTGCCGCCTTCGTAAGCCGCTCCGGCGACATCGCCTGTTGTTTCGACCGTGTATTTACCGATCTTCTTGGCTCCCTTACCGGTAGCTTTTGCTCCGTCGACAGTTTTGTCCTCGGCGGTTTCGTAGACGTCCTTCGATACTTCGCCGGTCTTTTTGGCCGCGTCGACCGTTACGTCAGCGGTTTTATCTGCAACGTCTTTCGTAACCTCAACAGTTTTCTTGGCCGCGTCTTTTGTTGCATCGGCTACTTTATCCACTATTTGAGCGGAAACCATTGTGTATGAGAACAATACAGCTATCAGCACACCGACGATTTTCGTTAAACCCTTTATATTCATGACTTTCTCCTCGCTTTTCAGCATTTTTCAATAATTATTTCCTGCAATACAGGGTGTAGTTGCAGTTATCGTGCCAAAAAGAAAAACGCAGCCATGAACGCGCTTTTAACAGCAAAAATGTTATATGAAGTTACGAGTTTACTCTTACATTGGCGTTCAGGTAGGTTACGATGTCTTCCGTAGATGTTCCGGGAAGAAAGACTTCGGAAATGCCGTTGGCTTTCAGGTCGTCGATGTCTTCGTTGGGAACGATCCCGCCGACGACGACCAAAGTGTCATCCATTCCATTTTTGCGAAGCAGATCGACGATCCGTGGACACAGCGTTTTATGTGCACCGCTCAAAATGGAAATGCCGACCGCGTCGACATCTTCCTGCAATGCGGCGGAGGCGATCATCTCCGGTGTTTGACGCAAACCGGTGTAGATCACTTCCATTCCGGCGTCACGCAATGCACGCGCGATCACCTTTGCTCCGCGGTCGTGACCGTCGAGGCCGGGCTTGGCTACCAAAACTCTGATCTTTCGTTGGCTCATAAAGAAATAAGTATATTAGCGAACTATGTTTTCAAGCAAACTGCCGGACTTTACGAATGGTTTTATTTCTTTGAACGTGAACGAATACTCGCCGCTGGGCTCCAGTGCAAGGATCACGTGAGGAAAACCGTATTCGTAAACGAAGACAACGCTTTCCGGTGTTAGGTAGAAACCTTTGATATTTGAAAACTCTAAGTGTCCCGGCCTTTGGCTGGATCTCATCTCCGTAAGAACCGCGTTGGTCTTCGAGAGCTTCTTTCACATCAGGGTTTTCAGCGATAGCGGCTTTCTCGTTCTCGATCATCTTTTCATTTATCAGCTTAATTAGTTCCAATTGCTTGTCTTCAGAGAATAGATCGTCGATCAGAAGAATTTCTCCGGTGCGAGTATCGACGTTGACCCATTTTGTCCAGGAACTTGGATACGCGGCGGAACCTTCCGAATTCAACTCGATCGATAAAAAGTTCTTGTCGTTGTATTTGATGTCGTAATCGAAACTGTCGAGCCATGTGTCGTCGACAAGATTATCAGCAAGACTCATTTCGAAAACACGCCAATAATCGATCGCGTCTTCGATGTGCGAGCGGACATCTGCGTTGAGCTTTGTTTTGATGACGGGTTTCCTTACCTCAAAAGTTTGCTCTGAAATCCGGAATGTCTTTGCCCGTTCGTTTATAAACTTTCTTTTCCGGAACGATCTCAAGTTTGGCCGTTTGAGCTGAGGCCGCGACAGTCAGGGAAAAGATAACCAGTAGAAGTAAAAATTTATTCATTGCTGATAATGTGTCGGTCTAAATTTGGTGAAGCGAATATGCAGCGAAGTTTACCACGAAAGCCCGGTGATATCTTCATCGCTTCCCACATTTCTGCCCAAGCGTGCGAATTTATCCAAAATGGATTGAAGCTTTCGAGCGGTTTGATGATGCCGTAACGCGGAGTTTCGCCTTCAGGTTCATAGGTTCCAAAAATCCTGTCCCAAATTATAAGCACGCCGGCGTAATTGCGATCGAGGTACTGGTCATTGACTCCGTGATGAACGCGGTGATGAGCCGGGGAATTTAATATCAATTCAAGCGGTCCGAGTCCGCGAATCACCTTCGTGTGTATCCAAAATTGATAGAGCAGATTGAATCCGTGCATCGTGGCGAACATCCACGGCGGAAAACCCATGAACATAACGGGCACATAAAAGATCCAATGCAGCGAACCGCTGAACCAACTCTGACGCACGGCTACGCTCAGGTTATATTGCGAACTGGAATGATGAACCACGTGAAAATTCCAGAATAGCCGCGATTCGTGGCTGACGCGGTGGAACCAATAATAGGCAAAATCGTCGACGACAAATAGTATCGCCCAGGACCACCAGGCATCGATCGGGAAATGATACGGCGCGTATTCGTAAACCAGCGTATAGATAAGAATAAAACCGAGTCCAAAAAGCGCGTCGAATACTACACTGACAAAACCGATGAGAATATTTATCCAAGTATCTTTTGCCGGATAATCTCCCAGTTCGCGGCGGAGCGTAAACCAAGCTTCGAGCCCGATCAGCAGTGCGAAAATTGGAATAGCGATGACGGTCGGCTTTATCATTTTCCTAATTCTATTCTATTATGATTTCGTCTATTCTAGAAGACCGTGATGCATATGAAAAAATATATAAAGATCGCTGTTTTAGTTCTGGTAGTTCTGCTTATTGCCGCTCAGTTCATACGGCCGGATTTTACCAATCCGCCGATCGATGCGGCTCAGACCTTGGCTGCTGTCGATCCGCCGCCGGGAGATGTCGATCTCATATTGTCGCGTTCGTGTAACGACTGCCATACCAATAATACGAAATACCCGTGGTATTCAAAGATCACGCCGGCTAATTGGTTCCTTGCCGATCATATAAAAGATGGACGGAAAGAAGTGAATTTCAGCGTGTGGGGAACCTATTCGGCCAAGCGAAAGGCGAAAAAGTATGAAGAGATCTGCGAAATGGTCACAAGCCGCGAAATGCCTCTGCCATCGTATCTTTGGATCCACGGCGAATCAGTTATGTCAGATGACAGACATAAAAACCATCTGCGACATGGGCGAAAGAACGCGAAGCCGGCATCAGGTCAACTCTGGACGTGGAACAATAAAAAGGCTGGGTTGAAATTCGCCCTTGTCGCTGAAAGCGACGAATTTAATAGCGTCGGGTGATACCCGACGTGCGTTTCCCGAAAATGTCGTGTCCCTGAAAGGGACACATAACCTATTGACGATTCGACACTTACAGCGTCGAAAGGATATCGCGACTTAGTCGTCGGGATTCTCCCGACGCTATTAAAGTTGTCCACTTCGCGGAAATTGTTTCTTTTCAGAAATCCTCATTTTTGTGATAAAATCTAATATTCCAAGATCCGAAGTCCGAGGGTTTCGAATTTGCCCGATATTTTGCTCTCCGATTTATTATGGCGTTGTTAAAAATTGCTCATTATCCGGAAAAGGTTTTGCTCGAGGTGGGCAAACCTATCGGTGAAGAAGAGTTTAATGAACAATTGAAGCAGACCGTTGAGGATATGTTCGAGACGATGTATGACGCAGGCGGCGTTGGTTTGGCGGCTCCGCAGGTTTTCCGGTCGCAGCGTCTGTTTGTGATGGATGTGGCGAAAGAAGACGGTTCTGCGAATCCGATCGCGTTCATAAATCCGGAGATAATTTCGGTTGAAGGCGAACAGATCGGCGACGAAGGCTGCCTTTCGTTTCCCGGTCTTTATCAGAAAGTTCAGCGGGAAATGCGTGTCATCGTTCAGGCTCAGGATGTTGCGGGCGAGAAATTTGAGTTAGATCTGCCGCGATCTGGCCGCGCGGTGTGTGCTTCACGAAACCGACCACTGCGACGGGATCGTATTCATTGACAGAATGACGCGGCTAAAAAGGGAAATGGCGAAGCGTTCGATAAGACGCCTGATCAAGACCGGTGAATGGGAGACGGTATGAGCATCGAAGAAACACGGCTGACTGCCGAAGTTGGTTCAATACGCGAACTAAATCTTTATCTATTATCGGGCTGGACGCTTATATTGAGCTACACACGCCATTTAAATGACACACAGCAGCCGCGTTTTGTGATCGCCTGGCAGGCGGAAAGCCAACCTGTTTTGCCGGAGCTTCTCGATGAATGGGAACTGAACGAACTGAGACGACAAAGACATAATTAAATATCAATCATAAAAAAGGTGAAAAATATGCAAACGCAAAGAACATTAGACGAATTTAAGAACGAACCATTTACAGATTTTTCGAAGGCGGAAAACGCGGACGCGATGAAAGCCGCGATCGAAAAGGTCCGAAGCGAGCTTGGCCGCGAATACGCTTCGATCATTAATGGCGAAGAAGTAACGACGGAAAGCAAATTTGAAAGCCGCAATCCGGCAAAGAAAAGCGAGGTCGTCGGAGTTTTTTCGGAGATCGACACGAATGTAAGTCTTGTCGAAAAGGCGATCGACGCGGCCAGCGAAGCTTTCAGGACTTGGAAAAATGTTCCGGCTGCTGAACGAGCAGAATATCTGTTCAAAATGGCGGATATTATCCGCGAGCGCAAACACGAATTTTCGGCTTGGATGGTTTTGGAAGTTGCGAAAACATGGGCCGAAGCTGACGGCGATACTGCCGAAGCGATCGATTTTCTGGAATTTTACGGCCGCGAAATGCTGCGTTGGGCGGAACCGCAGCCGGTAACCAAAGTCCCCGGCGAAGCCAACAGCCTTGAATATATCCCGCTTGGCGTCGGAGCGGTTATTCCACCATGGAATTTTCCGCTCGCGATCATGGCCGGAATGACGATGGCCGCTGTTGTTGCCGGAAATACGGTCGTTTTGAAGCCTTCGTCCGATTCGCCGACGATCGCCGCGAAATTTATGGAAGTCGTGAAAGAGGTCGGATTGCCGAACGGAGTTGTTAATTTCTTAACCGGCAGTGCCGAAACCGGCGAAGCAATGGTGACTAGTCCGAAGACGCGATTTATTTCGTTCACGGGTTCGAAAGGCGTCGGGCTTCATATCAACGAAGAAGCGGCGAAAACCCGCGACGGACAGATCTGGATCAAACGCGTTGTTGCTGAAATGGGCGGCAAAGACGCGATAGTCATTGCCGATGACGCTGATCTGGACGACGCCGCGAAAGGCGTTGTCGCCTCGGCTTTTGGTTTTCAAGGACAGAAATGTTCGGCGTGTTCGCGGTTGATCGTTGACGAAAAAGTTCACGATGAAGTTCTTGCAAAAGTTGTCGAATTAACAAAAGCATTGAACGTCGGGCAGCCGACCGATGGCGATACGAATGTCGCTGCGGTTATTAACAAAAAGGCGTTCGATAAAACTCTCGAATATATAAAGAAAGCTGCCGAAGAAGGCGGCGAAGTTGTCGTTGGCGGAAGCGGGAACGACGAGGAAGGTTTTTATATCGAACCGACTGGTTTCTGGATGTTGACGCGGGTTCCACACTCGAACAGGAAGAAATTTTCGCACCTGTTTTGGCAGTGATCAAAGCAAAGGATTATGATCACGCTTTGGCGATCGCGAACGACACGGAATTTGGTTTGACCGGTGCCGTATATTCGAAGAGCGAAGAACGGCTCGATCAGGCAAGACGCGACTTTCATGTCGGAAACCTTTACCTGAACCGGAAATGTACCGGAGCTCTGGTCGGTGCAAATCCATTCGGCGGTTTTAATATGAGCGGAACCGATTCGAAAGCAGGCGGTCGCGAATATTTGCTGCAATTCATGCAGGGTAAATCAGTCGCTAAAAAGCTGAGCTAAACAAATGATGAATAAGAAATGTTCCCTATTTGCGCTGTCGATGATAGTAATTTTGCTGTCATCGGCAGCCTTTTCACAGCGAAAAAATAAAACTGTAAAACCGGCCCCGAAAGCACGGGATATTATTTTTGCTGTCTTGGACGACGGCAGAACTATTGAGCCGATCGCCCGGATCGAAAATGGCAAACCTGTCGCAGCTGATAACGAAGAGGGCGGCGAGAGTTACGGTCCGGCTTTTATCAAAGAATTTTATCAGCCGAAGATGACTTATTCACTTATTTTTGGCGGTGCGAATTCCGGCAAGGTCTCTGTGAAAGCTGTCTATACTGCTGAATGTGCCGGGAACGCTGCCGAAGTTTCTACAACGATGCAAAATGGAAAGCTGGAGGGTTTGTCATGGCTTTGGCGACAAATATGGGCCAAAACGAAGCGCAGAAGTTTTTCCGCCGCCGCCCGACAGCAGAAGAAAGAACCGAAATTGAAAAACTTGTCCGTGCGGAATTCTTAAAGCATGCGACAACGGCCAGATCTATCAAAGAACTTCGCTATCAGAATCTGACAGCAATAGATGTTGACGGAGACGGCACTGCCGAACTCGTCGGAAGCTATTGGTTCGCCCCAAATTCCAAGGATAGAGACCTTCTGTTTTTCATTGCAGAAAAGAATGATTCGGGGAAGTATGCACTGTCTGTTAGCGACTTCGAAGCCTATACTCCTTCTAACATTATGAGCGGCGAAGCCAGTGATCTGGACGACGGGACATACCACACACTCTTTTTAGATTCTTTTGATTACAATGGCGATGGTGTCGGCGAGATTTTTGTCACCAAACCAGCTTTCGAAGGACAAAATTATCAGATCTACTATCGCGACAATGGAAAATGGGCGAGCGTATATGAATCTTATAACTACCGATGCGGTTACTAAGCTCAGCTAAATAAATAAAAAGAGTTAAGTTCTTCGGAATTTAACTCTTTTTTTGTAAAGTATCTATATGAAAAATTTGTTCGCTTTGAGAACTATTGTCACGATTGTTTTACTTTCACTCGCCATTACAACGATCGGGCAAATTCCGCCACCGTTTCCGGTAAAACGCGGCGAAAAACCCGAAGATTGGCGACGAGAAGGCTGGTCGATGATCGATTCCGCAAAGAAAATAAAATATAAACACCGCAAAGCGAAGAACGTAATTTTGTTCATCGGCGATGGAATGGGCGTTTCGACGCTGACGGCCGCGCGTATTTTAGAAGGCCAACTTCGCGGTGAAAGCGGCGAGGAAAACCGTTTGAGTTTTGAGAACTTTCCTTTTTCTGCTTTGTCGAAAACATATAGCGCCAATCAACAAACATCAGATTCTGCACCGACGATGAGCGCGATAGTCACCGGTGTAAAAACAAAAGACGGAATGATCTCGGTCAATTCAAACGTCATTCCCGACGACTACCGCACTGTTCAAGGAAACGAAGCGAAAACATTATTGGAATACGCCGAAGATTCGGGCAGATCGACAGGTATTGTCTCCACCGCGAGATTAACCCACGCAACTCCGGCGGCGTGTTATTCACATACACCGCAGCGAGGCTGGGAAGACGACACTGATATCTTGAAGTGGGATAAAGCCGCGGCGACTGCGGATTTTCCTGACATCGCAAGACAGTTGATAGAAACTAAATACGGCGACGGCCCCGAAGTCGCTTTTGGCGGCGGCCGTTCGAAATTTTTACCTTCGACCATTTCCGATCCGGAATACGCAGATAAGAAAGGCGACCGTTCGGACGGCAGAGATCTGACACAGGAATGGATCAAAAAGAATTCGGGTTCGGAATATATTTGGAACAAAGCCGGTTTTGACGCGATAGATGTCAAGAAAGCCAAACATGTTCTCGGGCTTTTCGAGCCGTCGCATATGAACTATGAATATGATCGCGCAAAAGATAAAGCAGGCGAACCATCGTTGACGGAAATGACAACGAAAGCGATCGACATTCTTTCGAACAACAAGAAGGGTTATTTTCTGATGGTCGAAGGCGGAAGAATAGATCACGCTCACCATGAGGGAAATGCTTTTCGAGCCCTGACCGAAGCCATCGAATTATCAAATGCCGTCAGAGCCGCCGTGTCGAAAGTAGATCTGAAAGATACTTTGATCGTAGTCACAGCGGATCATTCTCATACCTTTGTGATCTCGGGTTATCCGTATCGTGGAAATAATATTTTGGGATTGGTCCGCGAACAAAAACGCGACGGCACTCCGGCAGATAAATATAGAACCGCGAAAGACGGAAAGCATTATACGACGCTCGGATATACAAGCGGGGTCGGCGCTGTAAAAGGCGAGCGTTCGGAATTGACCCAAGAAGAAGCGACCGCTCCGGATTTTAAGCAGCAGGCATTGATCCCGATGTCAGATGAGACTCACGGGGGTGAGGATGTCGCCATCTTTGCGACCGGTGTCAATGCACACTTTTTCAGAGGTTCAATGGAAGAGAACTGGACGTTCTACGTCATCGCGGATGCATTGGGATTCAGCCGAAAATGAATATAGTTTTCATGGGCACGCCTCAGGCTGCGGTCACTTCGCTCGAGCGTTTGATCGCGGATGGACACGAGATCGTCGCGGTTTACACACAACCGGATCGGCCCTCGGGACGCGGGAATAAGATAATCTTTTCGCCGGTCAAACAGTGTGCGGTTGATAGAGGTTTACCCGTTTTTCAGCCGACAAAACTGCGTGAGCAGAAAACCATCGACGAATTTCTTTCCCATAATGCGGATGTCGCTGTCGTCGTTGCGTATGGCAGGATCTTGCCGGAAGTTTATTTGAACGCCTTTCCGAAAGGTGCGATCAATGTTCATTTTTCGCTGCTGCCAAAATATCGCGGAGCGGCTCCGGTCAATTGGGCGATCGTGAACGGTGAGAAGACGACCGGCGTAACTACAATGAAAATGGATGCCGGACTCGATACCGGTGATATTTATTTGGTGAAAGAAACCGAGATCGGGGCAAAGGAAAATGCTATCGAGCTGATGGACAGGCTCGCGGAGATCGGTGCCGAAGTATTGAGCGAAACGCTGAGTGATTTGGATTCTCTAATTCCGAATCCGCAGGACGATTCGAGGGCGACAATTGCACCCATAATGAAGCGTGAAGACGGCCGTATAGATTGGACGATGTCAGCCGGGAATATTACAGATCGCGTTCGCGGTTTTCGTCCTTTTCCGGGAACATTTACCGAATATCACGGAAGCAAGCTTGGCGTTATCTCTGCTACGGTTTCCGATGAAGAGCACAATGCTTCGGCCGGTCAGATCGTCAGGGCAGCAAAAAACGAATTGCTCGTTGCGTGCGGCGGCGATACAATACTTCGGATCGAAGAGCTCAGGCCCGAAGGGAAAAGAGCGATGTCGGCGGCGGATTTTATAAATGGTTTTCAGCCGAAAGAAGGCGAAAGATTTGGCGATTAGAGAATGAACGAAGAAAATATTTTTGAGATCATTTCATTTTATGAATTTATCGAACTCAATGAACTTGATTCGATCAAGGCAAAACTGCGGGCGGCGATGATCGAGTTTTCCGTTTTCGGGACGATCATAATTGCGGAAGAAGGATACAACGCAAGTTTGTCGGGCCAGCCGAGATCGATAAAAGCATTTCTTTCAGTCATCGAAAAGATCCTCGGGACTACCATAAAACACAAATCCTCTTATCATTCCGAAAGCCCGTTTCGAAAACATGAGATCAAGATCAAACCTGAGATCGTAACGTTGAGAAAAGAAGTCGATATTTCAAAAGGGATCGGAACGCACGTAAAACCAAAAGATTGGAACGCAGTGATCTCCGATCCGGAAACGATCGTTTTGGACACAAGAAACTTTTACGAAGTAATGAACGGAACTTTTCATAATGCGGTAGATCCGAAAACGGAGAAATTCAGCGACCTGCCGGAGTTTGTGAAAGAAAACCTCGACCCGCAAGAAAATCCGAAGATCGCAATGTTTTGTACAGGCGGTATTCGATGCGAGAAATTCGCTCCGTATATGAAGGAACTCGGTTTCAAAGAGATCTTTCAGCTCGAAGGCGGAATTTTGAAATACCTCGAAGAAGTTCCAAAAGAGGAACAGCTTTGGGAAGGCGAATGTTTTGTTTTTGACGAGAGGAAAACGCTGGACAGATCGCTTAAAAAAGGAACCGGAAAAGACCATTCGCTTCGTTATATTAATCGTAAAAAGAATCGGCCGGATGAGCAATATTCATGACGGCGATCAAGATATCACCGGCTCGGAGAGCGGCATTCGACGTCCTACTTAGGATTGAAACCGAGCGGTCGTATTCTTCGACGCTGCTGCCAATTGTCGAAGAAGCGCTTTCGCCGTCAGATCGTGGGCTTTGTCATGAACTGACGCTTGGAACACTTCGCAGACAGATAAAACTCGATCGCATTATCGATATTCTCGCGAACGGAAAGAAACTCGACCCTGCGATCCGCATCGCCTTAAGGCTTGGCCTTTATCAATTAAATTTTCTTGATAAAATTCCCGATCATTCTGCCATCAACGAGAGTGTAAATCTCGCAGTTTATGCAAAGAAAACGTCAGCAAAAGGTTTCGTGAATGCGATCCTAAGGCGTTCCGTTCGTGAAGCTGTGGAGGTTGAGCACAAAGACGAGATCGATGCTGTTGTAGCCGAAACTTCGCATCCGCGATGGTTGGTTGAAAAATGGATCGGTCAGTTTGGTTTCGATGAAACGGTAAAGCTCTGTACAGCAAACAATGAAGTGCCGAATATATCGTTTAGAAGAACGGCAAAAGAAATAAACGTTGATCTTTTTAATTTTCAGCGTTCGGAACAAACTAATTCTTTTATTGCAGAAACTATGACGGCAGAGCTAAGAGCCGCAGCGGAAAGGGGCGAAATATATTTCCAAGACGAAGGGTCGCAGATGATAGGTGATGCCGCAGTTGCGAATTCTCCTCACAGATTCTTAGATGTCTGTGCCGCTCCGGGCGGAAAAACGGGTCGTGCCGCACTGACGGCGGCCAAGGTTTTTGCGGGCGACATCAGATGGGAGCGCACCCTATTCCTGAAACAAAATTTGGAAAATCAAGGTATCGATAATGCCTCGGTCGTTCAATATGATGCCGAGCGAACGCTTCCATTTTGTGGCGAGTATTTTGATTCTGTGTTGGTTGATGCACCATGTTCCGGAACAGGAACTATAAGGCACAATCCCGAACTCAGGTACTTGATCGAACCCCACGATCTGATCGAGCTGCCAAAGAAACAACTCGCAATACTAAAAAACGCATCAAAAGTAGTAGCTGATAGAGGAGCGTTGTTATATTCGACGTGCTCACTGGAAACGGAAGAAAACGAAGATGTCTGCGATCGGTTTTTATCCGAATGTCCAAACTTTGAATTGAGCCGACCAAAGATACCAGATCGCTTGATCACGGAAAGAGGTTTTGGGCGGACATTTCCGCAACGCGATGGTATTGACGGATTTTTTGTTGCCGTTTTTCGTAAAAAAGTTGATCGGCTTTAATGTCCCGAAAGTTCCTTGTTAAGCTGAAAAATGTTAGAATTTTGATTTTTAGGAGCCTTGGTCTGTGAGCATAGTTAAAACAGGATTATCAGCGGTCGGTAAACTTATCGCATTGGGCGTATTGCTTGTCGTGTTTCTCGGAACGATGGTCGGCGTCGTTTATGTATCGCTTAATGGCGAAGAGATAAAAGTGCCGGAAATAGTCGGTAAGGACTTTGTTCAGAGTGAGAAGGAATTGGCTGCTCTTGGATTAAAGATCAAAAAACGCGCCGAGCGGCCCAGCGACAAAACAATGAACACGGTTTTGGAGCAGCTTCCCAAAGCGGGCGATACGGTGAAATCAGGTCAGTTAATATTGGTAGTAACAAGCCGACAGTTTGCCGAAGGCGAAGAGGCCCCGAAGTCGCTTATCAAAGATATCAACGAAGACGACACGGAGAAGATCGAAGAGATGATCTCCGACAAGCCCAAAAAATCGAAGTCTAATTCGAACACTAACAAGAAAACTCCCGACACGTCTCGCGATGTGCTCGACGCAAGCGATTCGAATACGAAAACGGCATCGAATTCGGCGGATACATCGCCTGATAGCGGCAAAAAACCGCAGGAAACGTTTGCTAATAAAATAATCGTCGTTCCGACACCGGAACAGAAGGCTTCGCCTAAAGCGACGCCAAAAGCTTCGGGTGATAAGCCTTCTTCAGGCGATGGAAGGCCGAGGACGACAAAGCCGTAACCGATGCAACCGCTGAAACTTTAATTGCAACAAAGTATAGGTAAATTATTGAATGTTTGAAATAGCTCCTTCGATCTTATCTGCGGATTTTGCAAAGCTGGGTGAAGCGATCGATTCGGTAGCTTCGGGCGGAGCGACGGTGCTTCACGTTGACGTAATGGACGGACAATTTGTTCCGAATATTACCATCGGTTTGCCGGTTGTTCGGTCATTGCGAAAAGCGACTTCGATGGTCATCGATTGCCATTTGATGATCGAAACACCGAGCCGCTATGCGGTTCAATTTGTCGAAGCCGGGGCGAATATGGTTTCCGTTCATGTCGAAGCAGACGTTCATTTGCATCGAACACTTTGTGCGATCCGCGAAGCTGGCGGAAAAGCCGGGATCGCAATAAATCCGGCAACATCGCTTGCCGTTTTGAACGATGCTTTGCAATATGCAGATTTTGTTTTATTGATGTCGGTAAATCCGGGCTTTGGCGGTCAAAGTTATATCAAGCCATCGACGGAAAAAATACGCAGATTGAAGGCGATGATCGACGCGGCTTCGCTGCCGACACGAATAGAAGTTGACGGTGGCATCGACGAATCGAATATAAAGGACGTCACCTCGGCCGGAGCAGAGATAATCGTTGCCGGTTCGGCTATATTCGGACAAAGTGATCCGACAGAAGCGGTCAGAAAGTTATTGGAAAAAGGAACGGATTGGGTGTAGTTTCCAGACCGTTAAACACTATGTTTAGAAGTAATTATAAGTTTTTAATATCAACGGCTTTGGCCGTATTGGCTTTGTCGGCTTTTTCGTTTGCGCAAAAGCCGGGAGACGGTTCGCAGGCGCAGCGTGTCGAGGTCGCCCGGCAAAAGCTGGAAACCATGAAGCGTTCTATCACAAGCACTCTGAATGTTTTAAAAGATGAGGACAAAGGCGGCGACAAGGAAGACCTCGATTCGCCGACAGCTAGGTTGAGATCGCTCGATAAAGAAATAACAAGTGTTCAATCCGATCTTAATACGTTGCGGGGTCGGCTTGATCGTTCCGAGAAATTCGAAGCAAGCGATCTCGATCAGGCAGAAGCCACAGTTGCCGATCTTCAGCGGCGCGTTGATATAGTTTTGGTCGAAACTGCTTCTGCTCGTGCCAATGCCGGTCCGGAATCATACCAAGATCGCCAGAAGAATAAGAAAAAGAAGAAGTTTTTAGGCATATTCGGCGGTGGAAACAAGCAGGATGAATACGACGAGCTAATAGGTCAAACATCACCCGGCCGCGACCGCGAATTATTTATTGTAGCGACACGGGAGGTCCGCAAGAAAAATTTCGATGTTGGACGTTTGTTGTTTCAGACGATCATTACGACCTATCCGGATTCGCCTTATCTTCCGATGGCAAAACTTGCCGTTGCGGATTCTTTCTTTTTAGAAGGCTCGACAAGCGCTTTGATCCAGGCGATCGCGGGCTATCAAGATTGGCTCACCTTTTTTCCGACACATCCGCTGGCTGACCGCGTTGTTCTAAAGATAGCCGAGTCGGAAATGCGGCAGATCGGCTTGCCGGATCGAGACGCAACAAGGGCAAGGCGTGCGGAAACAAGATTAAAGGCTTTGATACAAAATTATCCTGATTCGATCCTCCGTAAGGATGCAGAAGAACGACTTCAGCAGGTTCAGGATAATTTGGCACTCCATAATCTTTATATCGCGAATCAGTATTACACGCAGTCCGTTGAACAGAAAAAAGGCGGATTGAAAGGAGCTCAGTCTCGTTATCGCGAGATCTTGGATAAATATCCCGATTTTTCATATATGGATGAAGCTCTTTATAAGCTGGCTGTTACCTATCTGATCGAGGAAGAAACGGATCAAGCAGCGAGGTATTTTCAAAAGATCGTGGCTGATTATCCGAACAGCGAATACGTGGATAAAGCAAAAGAACAGCTCGAACTGATCGGAGCAAACGTGCCTGCGGCAAATCCGGAGCGAATGGCAGTCCTGCCGCCGGAAAAGGCATCTTTCTTTCAAAATTTCAAAAACCAGCTTTTTGGGGTTTACCCAATGACGATCGATAAGAACGGCGTTTTGATGACAAAAGATTTCGATAAGGAAAAATTCGAACTCATCGATCAGATCATCGAAAATCAGGGTGATATTTATGTAAATCAGATACCTAAAGCCTTGACCACAGTGATCTCGCAGCGTTCTACTTCCGCGTCGATCACACCTAGTGAGCCAAAAAAATGAGCAATGCTTTTATTTGAAATTAAAACAATCTGAAGCGGTTTTTTATTAGCCGCTTTTTTACATTTTCCGATACGATATTCAAGAGGTAACTACGTGCGATTCCGATCTATATTATTTGTTTTAACCGCGATCTTTATTAATTCAGCGGTCGCAGCGGCTCAGCAGGGAAGTGCGAGGCCGGCTCCGCCGCCGATGGCAACACCGACACCTGAACCGAAACTGGCTGCGAAATATGCGGCAGATCATTGCGGCGATTCCAGCCGGCCAAGAAGTGCCGCGTAAGCAGCGGGAAGAAGCTTACGCGAAGTTATTCGAAGCTCAGAGAATGATCTGGAAGGCTACGCGAGTTCGATCGAATCGTACGACAGCGACTTCGACACAGCGTGCCGGTGAAGCTTTACGAGCTTCCGTTGCGTTAGATCCAAAACTCGCAGAAGCCTACACCGCACTTGCAGAGCTTTCTTTGAATACAGGTGCGACGGATCTGGACGAAACGATCGCACTCGCCCAGATAGCTACAAAACTAGAACCCGATAATTTCGGCGCGCACCGAATACTCGCCAGACTTTTCACTTTCCGCAGCCGGTTAGCCGGCGACAAGCTCGATCCGGCTTTTACCGATAAAGCAATATCCGAATGGAAAGAGGTCGGCAGGCTCGATCCGCGAAACGCCGAAGCTTGGGCTTTTATTAGCGAAATATACGCGCGAACAGGAAAAACGGAGCTTGAGATAGATGCGTTGCGAAAATGGCTCGCTTCCGCAACACCGATAGAAACACAATTTTACGAACAAATGATCGGCCGCGGCGGTTCACTCGAACCGGAAAGTGCATCGCTTAAGTTGGCCCCGGCTTTGTTAAAAGTAGGCCGGACGCGTGAAGCGATCGAAGTTCTGAGCACCGTGATCGCTGATCATCCCGAAAACACACAAGCTCTTGAATTACTTCGCCAGGCTATCGCGAACGGTAAGACCGAAGAAGCCGGCATTGCCATTGAAGCACTGGAGCAGGCGAGTTTTGCCAATCCGGGAAACGTGCCGCTGATCATTCTCCTTGCCGATGTCCAATCGAAAGCCGGAAAGATGGAAGATGCGGTGAGCGGCCTAGATCGAGCCGCTAAAGGCCTTGCGGCGAGCGAACCATCATCGGCGGGAGTTGTCCTGATGTCGCTCGGCGATCTTTATGCCGAAAAGGAAAGATCGACGGAAGCCATCGCGACATACGAGAGAGCTTTGAAGATCAGCGGTTTTGATACGGAAACGCCGCCGACGGATGACGGCCGTGAATTCGTAATGACGATCTTCGAAAAGATGATCCGTCTTTATTCCATTGCGAATCGGCCTAATGACGTTCGATCGACGATCGAACGCGCACGTAAGCTTTTAGGCAAAGACGATCTATTTGCAGACCGAAAATTGATCTCCTATTATCGCGAAAGTGGTGACCGGAAATCTGCTTTGGATGCGATCCGAGCGGTTAGAAAACGGTTTCCGGGCGACGATGGTTTTTTGCGTTTGGAAGCAACCGTGCTTGCGGAACTTGGAAGAGTCGATGAAGGCGTCAAAATATTTGAGAAAGAAAAATCGAAACCGGTTAAGGTTGAGGACATGCCTTTTGCAGCGTCGGACAAATACTCCGACCGTATCTTTATATCGACTCTCTACTCACAAGCCGGCCGCCCGAAAGAAGCTGCCGATGCAGCTAATGAGGCGTTCAACATAGCGAAAGGTTCCGAGCGGAAGCAGATCGCCAAATTAACTCTCGCTTCCGCACAGCAAAAGGCCGGGCAATTCGATGACGCCGAAGCGACACTCCGTGAAATACTGAAAGATTCGCCGAACAACCCAATAGCACTTAATAACCTTGGGTATTTTTTTTTGGAACGCGGTATAAAATTTGACGAAGCACTCGCATTGATAAAGGTCGCAGTTGATGTCGATCCGACGAATCCATCGTATCTGGACAGCCTCGGCTGGGCGTATTTCAAACTCGGGAAGCTTGACGAAGCTGAAAAACACTTGCGGTCGGCCCTGCGTTACGATTCAGCGTCTGCGACGATCAATGAACATCTCGGCGATGTGCTTGCAAAGGCCGGTAGATCCGCTCAAGCAAAGATATCGTGGGAAAAATCACTTCTCCTAACAACCGCACCTGAAGTCGTTTCACGAATTCGCGCAAAGCTTTCCGCCATTATCGAATAAGTTGAATAATTAGATAATTAAAAAGCGGCTCGTTTTGAGCCGCTTTTGTATTTTATGGTTGATCGGTTTTCGGTTCCGGTTCTTCGCCCCTGCGTTTAAGTTTTGGCGGGGCTTGTTTTTCTTCCTTTTTATCGCCGGAGCTGCTGCTCGATCCGGTCGATGTCGGATCATCTGCCGATTCCGGTTCGCGTCGTTTAAGTGTCGGTCGTCCGGTGTCGCCTTCGTCAATGTCGCTAGCGACATTTGCTGCAGCGTTCGTAAGCTTCAATAAATGGGATTTCACACGTTGAAATTCGGACGTGCTGATGATGTATTCTTCCTTCTCAGGGAAACGCGAGACCAAAGCTATACTTGCATCGCGACGATCAAGCGATTGCGGATGCGACGAAAATAATTTTGTCATAGTACCCGGCTTTTTCTTGTTTTGCGACGCGAGTTTTTCAAACATGGTTTCCATTCCCCGCGGATCGTAGCCGGATGCGTACAAATACTGAACGCCAAGCCGGTCTGCTTCTTCCTCGGCACCGCGAGAGAATTTAAGCATTGCTAAACCGCCTAAGATACCGGTTCCGTTGCGAAGAACTGTGCTGATAATGGGTCCGCCAAAGATGATCCCAGCCAAAGCTCCGTAATTGATCAAAGCACCTTTGCCCTGATTTTCCATTGCATGCCGAGCCGCAACGTGCGCGATCTCGTGGGCCATTACGCCTGCTAATTCGGCTTCATTGTCGGCAGCCAGGATCAGCCCACTGTTTACATAGAAAAAGCCGCCCGGAAGAGCGAAGGCATTCACTTCGTCGCTGTCGATGACCTTGATCGTGAATGGGATCTTTGCATCAGAATGTAAAACTATATTTTGTCCGACACGGTTAATATACTCGGTGACCATTGGGTCTTCCACGAGTTTTGCCTGCTGCTCGACCTGCATAGACAGTGTGCGCCCGATCTGCATTTCTTTTTCCCGCGAGCCGCCGAGCCAGCCGAAAAGCTTATCCGAACCTTTATTGATCTTCCTTTGCCCGATCATGTCGGGATTCTCATTCACAGATAATGCCTTCTGCGATGTGGGCTTCTTATCGTCATCATCTTTCTTATCGTCTGCTTTTTTATCGCCGTCTCCGTTTTCCTTCGTCTTATCCGCTTTTGACGGCTGCGTCTGAGCGGTTGTGCTCAATGGGGCAAGTGCCAGCGTTGTAAAGATCAACGCGTACATTAGGATGAGAGATTGGAATTTTCTGATTGTCGAGCTTTGCATTTACTACCTCCGGGTCGATCGAAACCACATCAATTCGATACAAAAACCTTAGAAAATTACGAGGCGGTTAAGTATGGAATTGGAATTACAATCGGTTTGATGCATTTTGAAGCCTCCGCGTTGCGGATGTCAACAAAAAAAAGCGACTAATTAAAATTTATTTTTTTGAAAGAAAAGTTGTTTTGTTTAGTGTTGAAACATGTTAAACTAATAATCGATTGCCTCTAATTGAGTGGCCAGTCATCACCTGAACAAAGAAAACAATATGACGCTTAAAGATCCTGATCTTTCTAAGGTCGGTTCTAGCAATCCACGATCAGATCTATGCAAGAGAAAGTAAAAGATATAGTCAAGGTCGAAACATACCAGAGTTTGCGCGATTACATGGCAGATCCGACGCAGACTTTGGCTTCCTATCATTTTACTGACGGTACAGCGGAAATGATGGCGAAGTGGATCGACAGTATTGCCTCTGTTTCGGCCAATTCAGGATCGGCATTCGCACTCGCCGGCTATCGAGGCGTCGGAAAAAGCCATTTTCTTGCGGCTTTGGGTGCGATAGTTTCGAAACCTGATCTTAGGTCACGGATAACAGATACACATGTTTCCGCGAGTGCGCAAAGACTTTCACGCAAGCACTATCCGGTCGCATATGTCAAACGAGGTACCGAAGCCTCGCTCCTAGATGAACTCAAGCTGGCGATCGCTGACACATGCGATCTCGACCCGGCCAAGCTGCCGGATGCAGCTGAAGAGATCATTGATCTTGTCGCCAAAAATGCCGGTGAGCTTCCGTTTATCCTGGTAGTCGATACGGCGTTGGAACGCGGAGCACGCGTTTCGCGTGACGATGGCGATTTTTTGGGGCAATTAGCAAAGGCGGCGCAAACTCGAAATGTGTTTGTTGCGGTCGCTTTGGATGATGATATTGCAGGTGCTGATGGCATGAATGCCGCGATCGCCAAGACATTTACGATCGAATACCTCGATCAGGAACACCTATATAAGGTCGTAAATTCCTATATTTTTCCGAAGAATCACCAGCTTATGCCGGTTCTTCATGAAGTTCACAAGTTCTTTCAGCAGGCTATCCCAAGTTTCAGGTGGAGCGAGCAGCGGTTCACATCGCTTTATCCGCTTCATCCGATAATTCTTGAGGTTGCTCCGTTCATACGTCTCTTTGTACAGGATTTTGCATTGCTGGCTTTTGCCTCGAGCGCCGGAACACGAATTCTCGGCAGGCCAGCAAATTCGTTGATCGCTCTTGACGAGGTATTTGACAGTGTTGAAAAAGATCTGAGGAATATCGCCGATCTCGGTGATGCGTTCGCTGCTTACGACCGCTTGAACGAAGAGGTTGTTGCGGACATTCCGGTGATGCAGCGGCTTCAAGCAAAGCTTATATTGAAGGCCTTGCTCTTGCTTTCGCTTGAGGGCGAAGGAACAACGGCACGAGAGATCAGTGCGGCGATGCTGATCTTTGATGAAGATGATCCGGAGAAAGCGATCGAAACGATCCAGACGCTTGTAAAACAATTTTCTGAATTTCTGCCGGAAGATGTTCAGATATATCAAAAAGAAGGCAGGGAAGACCGTTACGGATTCAGGCTTGCTTCCAAAGATGATCTAAATCGCGCGCTGACCGAAGCCGGAGCAGAAGTATCAGCGGATGTTGTGCCGAAGATCATTCGCCGCATGTTCACCGATAAATTTGCGGACACGCGAACGTCAGATAGCGACGCGGTCGAATCCGATGTAATTGAAAGCAATATCCTATGGCGAGGCGGAAATCGGCGCGGTCGAATACATTTGTCTTGTGATCAAGCAGTGATCGATGGGACGTCTGCGAATGATGAAGAATTTGATTGGAATGTGTTTGTCGATCTTTCCGGTGAAGTTTCCGAAAGTGCGCCAAAACTAGAAAGGTCTAAGGTGATTTGGCGTGCAGACGCTCTTCGCCAAGAAGAGATCGAAACTATCCGTCGCTTTCATGCACTTTCAACAAAGACGAGTCTTCGCGATGAATTTGGCGATCAGCTCACACCGTCGATCCATGCTCACACGATTACGATCGAGAAGATCGCTACCCGGATATTTTTAGAAGACGGCAAGCTTTTGATCGATGGTTTTGACTATAATTTCACAGACCCTGCGCGTGAAGCTGAAACGGTTTCCGAACTGCTTTCGGTAATGCTCGAACCGCAGTTTGCGACGACTTATCCGGAACATCCAAAATTCTCGGCGACACTTGGCTTAGAAGAGGTTGCTGCGATCGTATCCGATCTTTACAGTGGAGATCGGCAAAATTTACCCGAGGTTCAGAAACTTGCGGCAACCTTTGCTGAGCCGCTTGGTTTGGTACGCCTGCAAGGCGACGTTTATACAGCCGAAACGGAAGAGCAGTTGATGAAGCTTCCGCTGGTGGCGGAGATCATGAAGATCGTGCCAACCGGAACGTCCACCGTTAGCCTTAAAAACATTTATGCGCAACTGAGGAAAGAACCTTATGGATTGGTTCGAGAAGCTCAGCATCTGATCTTGGCAGCTTTGGTGGCTCAAAGACAGATAGAATTTGTCACATCGAAAGGCGACCGCATTAATCGACGTTCACTTGATCTAAAAATAATTTGGGAAGATATCGTTGCGGTCGCACGACCTACGGAAACGTCATACTCAGCGAAAAAATTAGCACTTTGGGCATCGATGCTCACTGGCGACGAATCGATCAAAAGTATAGACCGGCAAGAGGATCGTAACGCTCTGAACGAAGTTTTTACCAAGTGGCTAAACAACTGGAAAGAAAACGATGTTCTAAACCGTTTCAATGAGATACCGGACGAGGTTCTTAATACGCGGATCTGGCGGATCGCGGCGCGGCTCACAAAAACATACGGTTCGGTTGCGGAATCGGTCGAGGCTCTGCTTGCAAATTCGATTTCGGTTGACGAAGCCCTTGCACGAATTGCCGATGCTTTTTCGGATTCGGAAACTGAATTCAAGCAGTGTTCGTCGGAATTGGTCGTTTTAGATGATTTCATAAAGGGCGTCGGAACGCGCGAAAAGGTAAGGACATATTTATCGTTATGCGAACCGACGGACGATTCTGACATCGAAGGACTTCGGGATTCGCTCGCGAAGATCGCCGAGACAAGCTATTTTTATCCGAGCGAAAAACATAATCGGGAAATGGGTTATGCCTGGGACAAATTCCGCAAATCATTTTCGGAGTACTTCGCCGGACATCATGATGTCGTGATGCGCTCGAAATATTTGCACGAAAAATTTGACGAAATCAAGCGCAGCGATAAATGGTGGGAATTTGAAAATCTCTCGACAATTGAATTATTTGAACCAACGCAATGGATAGCTGCGAAAAAGATAACACGGCAATTGCGTCAACTTGATTGCAAGGCGGACGTAAGAAAAATGCTTTCCGAACAGCCGTTCTGTATATGTTCATTCAGTTTGACCAAACTGGAGTATTGGGAAAGATTGCCGCAAACCTTGATGTCTGTAATAGATCAAGGATTGAAAGCTTATCGCGAAAAATTGCGCGAGGTTTCAGAAGATCTACGACCGCGGATCCAAAGTTTTGCGGCCGGAGCACTCGAAGCTGAGGTCAAAGAAGCGTCGTTAAATATACTGGAGGCTCTGGAAACTGGCGGCACTTTCCGGGCGTTCAGCGGTTTGGAAATTAAAATACTTCAGGAAGTTTTGGCACGTCCGAGCAAAGATTCTTTTGGAAGGATCTCAACATTTAGTATGTCCGATGTTTCGACCGACGACCTAGATACGGAATTCAGCAGTTGGGTCGAGGAGCAAACCGACGAGGAAATGCTTCTAAATATTTAACGCGGCAGTTAAATTTCACGTTACGGTGCATTTGATCTATATTCAAGGTCTATGCACCGTTTTTCAATTATTGGGGCCGGCCGGATCGGCGGAGCACTATCGATCGCACTTTCGCGTTCCGGATACGAAATAGCCGACGTTGTCTTTCGATCAACAAAGCCGGAACCGGAACTGATCAGGGCGATCGGGAAACCTCGTCTTATTTCCTTTGAAGAAGATCTGCGGCTAAGTTCCGAGGTAATAATCATCGCGACAGCCGACCCTGACATTACAGGCACGGCGAGACAATTTGACTGGAAAGATCGAAGGTAGGCCGGTTGTATTGCACACAAGCGGTTCGCTTTCGTCAAATGTTTTAGATGGTCTTAGGGAAATAGGTTGTTCGGTCGGGTCGATGCATCCGCTGATTTCTATAAATGAACCGATCGCGGGTGCGGAATCTTTAAAGGACGCATTTTTCTGTATCGAAGGCGATACCAAAGCTACGGAAATCGCGAATGAGATCGTGAATACTTTGGGTGGAAAGCCATTTACTATACGAACCGAAATGAAACCGCTCTATCATGCCTCGGCGGTGATGGCGTGCGGCCATTTGACGGCGCTTGTTGATATAGCAACAAGTATGCTTTCGGATTCCGGGATTCCGGCTTCGAAGACGAAGGAAATGTTGCTTCCATTGATCAAGAGCACTATCAAGAATATGGAATCGGGAGAACTGAAGAATGCGTTAACGGGGAGTTTTGCCCGCGGCGATGCAGAAGCTATCGACAAGCATATACATGCATTGAACGATTCGGAAACATCTTCGGAATTGCTCGTCTATTTATTGCTCGGATCGCGTTCGCTCGACTTGGCGGCATCGGCCGGACTCGATCCGGACCGAGTTCAGATGATCAGAAAACGTATTTCTATGGAAAAAAGCAACCTCAAATGTTAGAGTTAGGTTACGGAAGTTATGGCAAAGAAGACGGAAGAATTTGAGAAAGAGAAAGAAATATTCTTGGAGCATATACGCGAAAGCGGGCTTCGGCGTACCGGTCAGCGTGATCTGATAATGGACATCTTTCTACGGACAGAAGACCATCTTACTAGCGAAGATCTGTACTGGCTCGTGCAAAAAGAAGACCCGAATGTTGGCCATACGACGGTTTATCGTACTTTGAAATTGTTGACAGAAGCGGGATTGGCACGCGAGGTTCGTTTTGGCGATAACAAAACCTATTACGAACATCACTACAATCACGAGCATCACGATCACATGATCTGTACAGAATGCGGCAAGGTGATCGAGTTCTTTTCGCCTGAGATCGAAAAGCTTCAAGACGAAGTTGCAGCGGAATATAGATTTCGGCCGACGCATCACAGCCTGCGGATGTGGGGAGTTTGCTCGGAGTGTGAGAAATTAGAATCACACGCGGCGGTTGCAGCTTCGGGAGCTCAGCCAAAGGTTAAAGTTATATCGGGTATCAATAAATAAAAATGGCAGATGTATTAATTAAATTTGAACGTGAAGGATCAGAAGGCTTGGTTGCGGTTGGAACATATCTTTCAGACGCCGCTGGGCGGATGGGCATAGATCTGACAACGGAAGTTGAAGGCGTGGAACTTCCGGTCGAACTTCCGGTAACGGTTACAAAAGGTGCCGATCTTTTGTCTGCCGAAACCGTCGCGGAAAAGAAATTCTTTGAAAATAGGGACCGCAAATCTAACGAACGTTTGGCGTCGCAGACAAAGGCGGAAAAAGAAGGGGAAATAACGATCATGACTGCGGAAAATAAAAAAGAAAAAGCAAAAGACGCTCCTGGCGAAGACGATTTTACAAAAGAATTCTCCGAACTGCCGTTGGAGAAAAAGATCGCTCAGCTTGTCCGGTTCGAAGCGATGGCATTAGGTGAAACATTAACTTTTGTTGCGAATTCGCCCTATCTTGTTTTCGACAAGATAATGGACGTAATGGCTGAATTCGGGCTTAAAAAAGAGACCGAAGAAAAAGAAGCGGCAAGGCCAAAGGAGCACACGGAAACAGCGAAAAAAGCAAAGAAGCCGGCCGCAAAGAAAGCTGCCCCGAAAAAGCCTGCGGCTGAAAGTGGTTCAACGGCATAACTAGGGAAATGTGAGCGAAGACAAATTACAAAAACGCCTTCCTTCATCGGTCAAAGAGAAAGCTCAATATTTGCTTGCTCTGGGCGTTATTGTGTCTATGCTTCTGGTCGTCAATTTTCCGCCATATGTGATCTTCTTTTTCGGAATTTTCATTTATTTTTCGATAAAGCTTTTTACCGGCAGGCCGAACAGCGACGCACGCGATATATTTGAATTTTACTTATCGTCGAATGAAATGCTCCGCGATGACGAAAGACGTTGGTATGGTTTTGAGATCCATGAAGTTATCTCGCGTGGCGAACGGATTTTGGAAAGAATGCCGGGTGCACCTCCGCTTCTTCATTTTTCTGTCGGAGCTCTTTATAACAAGATCGGCGATCATATGTCGGCGATCCAGCATCTTGCCCTTTCGGTAGAAAATGAGCAGGCGGACGAATCGCGGAACCTTAAACCCACGCCTGAACTTCGCAACTACGTCCGTATTTTGAGAAAGATCGAGCGTGATCCGGCCGAAGCACCACTCACCTCCGGCGCTGTGCGCCGCTTTGGAACGGGCGAGAAGAAATCGTGGAAAGACCTTGCTTGCTCAAAGCCGTGAAATTGCTATCAACCTACCAAAGAACAACGAACTCGAAAGCCAAGCCGAGAACGACGCTAGAGTTATAGGTTCGATAGTTGAGGCAACGCCAAATGTTTTTGATATCGACGCCGCAAAGGCGAAGGTTTCCAACTCTCCGAAGAGAACGAAACGGCGCGCCAGAACGAACGAGGAAATGGATGATGCTTTCGCAAACCGCCAGCCGATAACAGACGTTCTTCACGATATTTACGATCGAAACGGAAGCTAATTAAGTCAGCAGATCTACTATCGTCTTTCCTATAAGTAGCAAAGAAAGCAACGAAACGACGATCGTCGTAAGCCACGCAAATAAATTAAATATAAGCGAATTGGTATATTCGCCCATTATTTCTTTGTTGTTAGCGAGTTTTAGAATTGCGGCCAGAGATGATCGGCAAGAGCAAACCGTTTATCATCTGCGTAAAAAGAAGAAGCTTAATTTGCGGAATCCCGGGTATCAGAGCGACGATCGATCCGATCAGTATAAGTGCCGTAAAAATACCAAGAAAGATGGGTGCTTCGCGAAACGATCTTGACAGGCCCTTTTCAAAACCAAGAGCTTCGCTTAACGAATAAGCTGTCGCCAAAGGAAGTACACCCATGGCAAGCATCGCCGCTCCCAATAATCCGATAGCGAATAAATATTGGGCATAAACTCCGGCGACTGGAACTAAAGCTTTGGCTGCCGTTACGGCAGAATCTATTTCCGTAATGCCTTGTTTGTGAAGCGTCGCGGCTGTTGAAATTACGATGAACGCCGCGACCAGACACGCAAATATCGTCCCGACGATCACGTCTGCCCGAACGACCGGAAGATCGTCGATATCCATACGTTTTTCCACGACAGCGGATTGAACGTAAACCTGCATAAAAGGCGTAATCGTTGTTCCGATCAAAGCCATAACCGTAAACAAATAAACAGAATCAAAGCTAAATGACGGTTTAACAACGCTGACAGCGACTTCGCCCCAGTCGGGTTTTGCCAAAAATGCGGAGATTATATAACAAAAAAATACGAGCGACATCGTAAGGAAAACTCGTTCGACGCTCTTCTGCGAGCCTTTTACAACTAGCCACCAGGTAAGTGCGGCGGCGACAGGTATCGAAAGATAGCGTGTTACGCCAAGTAGTTCCGAAGCCTGAGCGATCCCAACGAACTCCGAAATGATCACGCCTGTATTCGCCAGAACCAAAGCCAGCATCACGAACGCGGTCCAACGTACTCCAAATTGTTCACGGATAAGATCGGCAAGGCCTTGACCCGTGACCACGCCCATGCGAACGCACATTTCTTGTACGATGATCAAGCTGATGATCATCGGGATGAACGTCCAAAGCATCGTGTAACCAAATCCGGCACCGACGGTCGAATAGGTTGCGATACCGCTTGCGTCGTTTCCAGCGTTGGCGGCGATTATTCCGGGTCCGAGTACGGCAAGGTAAGCGTAAAATCGATAATCAGACAGACGTCTGCGGATCGCTTGTGGAAAGCGTGTGACATTTCGCACCAGATGTTTTGGCGAAAGGTTTTCTCGCAGCATAGCGTTTACTATCAGGGTCCTTCATCATTTTCATCCGGTTGATCCAGAATAATCGAATATAACGTGTTCGGTTCCAAATTGAAAGCAGATCGCTTTTAGGTTCAGTTCTAATTGTCTGAAAAATAAACATTTGGTAGAGTTTTAGGTATGTACAAGCCTATTAAAAAGATCCTTCTTTGCCGTTTTCTCGTTTCGATAATTCTGATCACATCCCTTTTTGCGAATGCTGCGGTTTTCGGAGCTGTGCGCGAACCGGTTCGCGGGAAACATGCAATGGTGGCGTCGCAACACCCGCTTGCTTCGCAGATCGGCGTTGACATAATGAAACGGGGTGGAAATGCGGTAGATGCGGCGATCGCGGTCGGTTTGGCTTTGGCTGTGGTATATCCCGAAGCGGGAAATATTGGCGGCGGCGGATTTATGGTTATTCGCACGTCTGACAAAAAATCTTATGCGATCGATTATCGCGAAATGGCTCCTGCGGCCGCGAACCGTGATATTTATCTTGGCAGTGACGGCAAAGTTATCGAGGGCGAAGGCGGTTCGACGATCGGTTATCGTGCCTCGGGCGTTCCGGGAACGCTTGCCGGTTTTGAACTTGCATTTAAAAAATATGGATCCGGGAAGCTGTCTTGGAGAGAACTGGTCGAACCGGCAAGAAAACTCGCCGAAGGCGGTTACGTTCTTTCAAATCGTATCGCTCAGCTTGCGGTCGCATATCAAAAGCAGTTATCGAAATATCCCGAAAGTAAACGAGTCTTTTTGAACAATGGCGAATATTACCAAGAAGGCGACGTATTCAAGCAGCCCGACCTCGCCGAAACTTTAAAGCGTGTTCGCGATGTAGGCGCTAAAGATTTTTACAGCGGTAAAACAGCCCAGTTGATCGCTGCCGATATGAAAGCCAACAACGGTTTGATCACGCTCGACGATCTTAAAAATTATGTCCCAAAAGAGCGGACGCCGCTCACCGGAAACTATCGCGGCTATGAAATCATAACTATGCCGCCTCCAAGCTCCGGCGGGATCGTGATGCTTCAGATACTGAAGATGCTTGAGCCTTTCGACATTACGGCCCTCGGCCCTAATTCGGCCGCAAAATATCATTTGTACGCAGAAGCTTCGCGACGGGCTTTTGCAGATCGAGCCGAATTCATGGCCGATCCCGATTTTCAAACTGTGCCGGTAAATGGCTTACTAGCAGATAATTATATTGAAAAGCGTCGAGTTACGATCGATCAGAAAAAGGCATCGAAAAGTTCGGAGATCGGTCATGGCGAACCGACCGGAGCCGAAGGAATGGAAACGACGCATTTCACCGTGATCGATCCGGCAGGAAATGTTGTCTCGAATACTTACACGATCAATGATCTTTACGGATCGAAAGTAACGGCCAAAGGAACTGGCGTTCTACTGAATGACGAAATGGATGATTTTGCGGCTGAACCGGGTAAGGCGAATCAATTTGGCTTGGTTCAGGGCGAACGAAACAAGGTCGAAGCGAAAAAACGTCCTCTTTCTTCGATGACGCCGACAATTGTGCTTCGCAAAGACGGCAGTGTTTGGTTTGCGGTCGGTGCACGCGGTGGTCCAAGGATCATTTCGGCGGTTACTCAAAGTGTAATGAACGTGATCGATTTTGGAATGGATATTCAGGAAGCGATCGACACGCCGCGAATACATCATCAATGGTTTCCGGACGAGATAATGTATGAAAAATTTGGATTATCTCCGGATACTATGGACATTTTGACCGCAATGGGTCATACGTTCGTGACAAGGCCGGGAAATATTGCTTCCGCAACGGGAATTATGATCGATGACGAGGGCGTCAGACTCGGAGCGATCGATTCGCGAAGTGACGGTGAAGCGATCGGTTACTGATCGTCAGCTTCTTTTACTAGAAATTTTGTCGTCGGATCGGTGATCGAGCCATGCGGTTCGAGGTCATTTGTGTCGCGCCAAGCTCCAACCGGGGAAGCGTAAGCATTTGCGGGCGTTTCGCGCATTTCGGGCAATGCTTCGATCTTTTGGTTCTTCGGCATGAATTTAATTTCAACGCTTTTCTCGTAATTTTTTTCCGATTCAAATAAAAGCGCCCACGCCATTTTCAGGATTCCGCCGAGACCGAAGAGGATCGCTGCTATCACAACCACGTAGGGCTCCCCACGAGCAGCGATCGTGAGAATAGTGAGAATTGGAACTATCAGAAACGTAAGGAGAAAGATCAGAAGCCCGCGTTTGAAACTACGATTTTGGCGCCAGCCAGCCTTCAGAGAATCCGATTTCGTTTGAACCGGTAAACCGCTATTTTCGATGATCTCCGCAACAGCGGTCAACAGAAATCCGCAACGGGAACAATATCGTGTATCTTCTGAAACCTGGAGCTGACCGCACTTTGGACAATGCATTTTTACAATTCCTTTTCCTTTTTAAGTAATTTTGTCGTTTCATCGGTAACACTTCCTGGTGTGGCGAGATCACCCGTATTCGGAGCTCGCCAATCGCCCCTAGGAGCAAAATATTCTCCCGCAGGTTGTGATTGAACCGGCGGCAACTCACCGTATTGATTCGCCTCAGGAAAGTTCGGCGGGGGCGGCCCAGCCAGGTCTCCGGTCAAGACTCTTGCCTGAGTTTTTGAAGAAGGAAGAGCTACAAGCGATGCGATAAGAATTAACATCGAACCGAAAACACCCATGACGGCGAACACGCCTGCGAGGTCGCCAAGATCCAAAATACCTGCAATGGATGTGAAGAACATCGTAAACAAAATAAACCAGAAAACTGAAAACAACACTCCACCTTTTTTGGTGAATAAGGTTTTTTTCCACGAATGTTTTTCCAGTTGTGCAAGCTGCGGCAGATAACCGTCGTGCAAAAGAAGCTCGGCCACAACGCCAAGCTGAAAGCCGCAACGCGAACAAAACCGCGTCTGATTTGATATTTGCTGCTGACCGCAGCGTGGACAATGCATTTTGGTCTCTCCGGTTCAATCGAAAAAATTACCGTGACTCGAATTCAAACGAATTCTTAAACATTAAAGTTCAGGCAAGATTTATATCAAATGGTTATGCTTTCGGCAATTTTTCATCCGAAAAACATTGTAGGACAGCGAAAGCGCGCCCCTGATAATGTTCCGCGCGCCGAATTGTGGACAATAACAATTCAAAAATGGTGATGACCTTTTCGGGAGCGGGAAGCTTTTTCAATAGATCTGTGTCCGAAGTAAAAAAGGCCATCGCTTTCGTTCGTGTATCTTCAACTTCTTCGAGATAACCCGTTATCAATTCGTTCGTGCTCAAACTTTCCGGCAGTGTCCATTCGAATGGATCATCCCAAAGCCTTGTTGTTATTCCGCCAAAACATTGCTCGACCGCTGCGGCAGAACGAAGAATATATTCGCCGCACGTGAACATTGTGAATGTACTCCTCAATTCACGCGGCTGGTTAAAAAGAACATTTTGCGGCACGATCCCAATGAATTCGCGCGACCTATTATTGATCGATCGGTATTGTGCATCAATAGTGTCGAGCATCTCACGCATAAGGACAACAGCCAAAGCTATCGCCAAGGCTGTTTCTATCATTGAAAATTAACTGAAAATTGTAAAATCTAACGGCCGCGATATTTTCGGTCTTTTTCAAAGATCCCGCTTCCGTAATTTTTACCGTTGTAGCTGATTGCGTTACCGAATTTGCCTTGCACGCCGATCTCAGAGCCTTTTGCGGGGACAGATTCATCGGTAACGACCCAGATCGAGCCGGTGCCGTCATCTATCTCATATATGCCGCCTCTAATAGGTGTTCCGGGAATGCTTGCACCGAAACTGCGTTTTACTCTACCGGCGATTGCAACAGTTTTGTTTTGATATTTCGAAGGGTTTGCGTTCAGATCAGCAATACTCGTCCGCTTTGGACAAGCAGCCGTAAACGCAACGGCGGTAAATAACGCGGTGAGGAATATAAAACTAGATACTTTTTTCATTTGTTCTCCTAAGTCGGATTGGTTTAGCAGAGAGAGTGTAAAGTTCCATAATGAAGATTCAAATATACAGGAAAAGTTTGCCTATAAACTGAATTTCTGCGATGCTCATAGCACTAAATCCATTTGATCCTGATCTAATAATGACCGAGCCGAATGAAAACCGCGAATCCGGACTTTATACTTTTGCTTCGAGCGTCGCTGCTTCTGCCTGGCATTCTTCGGACGATCCCAATTCATATGAGCTCTGGCGATTTTCTGCCTTATCCGACAATGGCGAGCAGGCAATAGCTATAACATTTATCGACGATCTATATGTTTACCGCGGCGGTTCAGATGCGGCACAGCTCAAGCATCCGGCGATCGATCTTACGTATTTTCGCGGTGGTAAGGTAGTCTTTCGGACACTTGCAGAATTCGAACCGGGATCTTTTTCAGCCGAACCGGGCAAAAACGGTTGCTCGATCGCCGGAAATTCTTTTGTTTTTCGGCGGGCTGACTACGGTTCGGGATATCTTGTGTCTTTGAATTTAGAGCTTTCGGGTCTTCAGAGGATCGAACTCGAATTCGAATGGCTCTCGATCGAGACAGATCTATTGCCCAATAAGTTTGAGGATGCCGGTAATTATCCTTATTGGAACGTTGTTGCCCCGCGTTCGGATGTATCGGGTAAATTTACGATATACGACAGTTCCGACTCGGTCGTCGAAGCTGGGAATTTTCGCGGAACCGGTGTGCACGATCATATATTCGGCACAAAAGAAATGTTGAGCGACCTGGATCAGTGGTATTCAGGAGTGGCTCATTTTGATGATTCGACCGTGATATTTTCGCATTTCAAGGATACGAAAGGTTTGATGGAGAACGAGCTGATCGAAACGCGCGAGGGGAATTTGATCCGCAGAACGTCAAAATTTGCGGAATCCGGCCATTCGCGAACCCGCTACGGTATGCGATATCCGAAGACTGCCCATTTCACTTCCGATCCGGAAATACTGATCGTTAAGCCTGTCAAAACCATCTTCTCTAATGTATTTATGGTTCGTTTGCTGAGCGAGATAACGCTTATATCATACGGCAATGAACAAACCGTTTATGGCGTGAGCGAAATGATAACGCCTAAGACCAAATATTCGCGTTGGCTTTTGTGGCTAAATAGAATGAATTCTAAAGAAAGCGGACGTGTGCGGTTTTTGCCTTAGAAAAATGGTAGCGCATAGGGGAGTTGAACCCCTCTTTCAAGGTTGAGAACCTTGCGTCCTAACCGATAGACGAATGCGCCGCGGCTGTCGAATTAAAATAATAGTTATTTCTGCTCGTTTTGTCCACTCAGTTTCGCTTCAAGACTTCGATTAATAAACGCCGATATTGCTTCCGACCTTGACCTTAGCCATTTAGCTTTTTAAACTAAGAGTTTAAACCTGTACGTCCTATTAAAACTATGAGCCATAATCTATTTAACACTAAAAAGTCATTTCGAACCGGCAAAGGCACTGATGGAACTTTCTATTCGCTTCCGCAGCTTGAGAGTGAAGGGCTCGGCAAGGTCTCTCGTTTACCGATCTCAATTCGAATAGTTCTTGAATCCGTTTTACGCAATTTCGACGAAGGTATAAGAGTAAGCGAAGCGAATGTTCGCGGCTTTGGCTGGTTGGAACGCCGAAAGCGAGCGTTCCGAAGAAGTTCCTTTCGTAGTCGCACGCGTTATTTTGCAGGATTTTACCGGCGTCCCGCTTCTCGTTGATCTCGCGGCGATGCGTTCGGCGGTTGAAAGATTAGGTAAAGATGTCGGGGTTATCGAGCCGATGGTTCCTGTTGACCTTGTTATTGACCATTCTGTTCAAGTGGATTATTCGGGCAATGCAGCGGCTTACGAACGAAACATCGAAATGGAGTTCAAACGCAATGCTCAGCGTTATAAGTTTTTGAAATGGGGCACACAGGCGTTCAATGGCTTTAAGGTCGTGCCTCCGGGAATCGGGATCGTTCACCAGGTCAATTTGGAATACTTAGCGAAAGGCATTTTTGAACGCGACGGTGTCTATTTTCCGGATACGTTGGTCGGAACTGATTCACACACGACGATGATCAATGGCTTAGGTATTGTCGGTTGGGGCGTTGGGGGGATCGAAGCAGAAGCCGGAATGCTCGGCCAGCCGGTTTATTTTCTAACACCTGACGTTGTTGGCGTGAACCTTTCCGGCATATTGCCGCAAGGAGCGACCGCGACCGATCTTGTTCTGCGAATCACCGAAATGCTTAGGAAAGCGAAAGTTGTAGGAAAATTTGTCGAATTCTTCGGTGACGGAGCAGCCGCTCTGCATGCCACCGATCGTGCGACTATCGCGAACATGGCTCCGGAATACGGAGCAACGATCGGATTTTTCGGCACGGATGAGAAAACGCTTGATTATTTCAGAGCGACAGGCCGCACCGATGAACAGATCGAAACAATTCGAAATTATTATAAGGCTCAGGAGATGTTTGGTATTCCGCTAAAAGGTGAGGTTGATTATACAACTGTGATCGACCTCGATCTCGCTTCGATAACGCCTGCCGTCGCCGGCCCGAAGCGTCCACAGGATCGAATTGAGCTGTCCAATTTGGACAATCGCTTCGTTGAACTGTTTACGATGCCAGTAGCCGATGGTGGATATGGAAAAACCAAGGAAGATCTTGAGAAACGCTTTATGGTTCGGCTTCATAGTGATTCTACCGACGTGGTTACCGGCGGCGGTTCGCAGAGCGGGAGATCGACGCCGCTGCCGATCTACGGGTGAAGTAAGCCAGACCAACACCAATGTTGCGACCGAAGTCGAAATGATGAACAATCGCCCGACACCGGACCGCGTCGATCCGAGCGATGAACAGCGGGAACCAGAAAATGTTACGGTCGGAAGTGGCGACGTTCTGATCGCAGCGATCACATCGTGCACAAATACTTCAAATCCTTCGGTCATGCTTGCAGCGGGCATTGTCGCTAAAAAGGCCGTCGAGCGCGGAATGAAAGTTCCCCATTTCGTTAAAACATCACTTGCTCCGGGATCCCGTGTCGTGACCGAATATTTGGAACGAGCCGGACTTCAGAAATATTTGAACGATATTGGGTTTGATCTGGTTGGTTACGGCTGCACGACGTGTATCGGTAATTCGGGACCATTAGATGCCGGAATTGAATCGGCGATCGTTGAAAATGACCTGATCGCTGCCTCTGTTTTGTCCGGAAATCGGAACTTTGAAGCTCGGGTGCACCAGAACATCAAGGCAAATTTTTTGATGTCGCCGCCGCTTGTCGTCGCTTATGCTTTGGCCGGATCGGTTTTGAAAGATGTTCATCTCGAACCGATCGGTAAAGATAAAGACGGAAATGATGTTTTTCTCAAAGATCTATGGGCATCGCTCGATGAAGTCAAGGAAATGCTCGAGCTTGCTTTCGATCCCGAAACCTATCGCAAACTTTACAGCGAATTTGCGGAGCAAAATCCGCTTTGGAACGACATTCCTACATCGGCCGGAAAAGTTTATGAATGGGACAGCGAATCGACATATATCCAAGAACCGCCGTTCTTTGAAAACTTTTCAATGGAAACCGGCACCTTTTCGAACTTTTATGATGCAAGAGCTTTAGCTGTTTTTGGTGATTCGGTCACGACCGATCATATTTCGCCCGCGGGTGCGATAAAAGCGAATTCTCCGGCTGGTATTTATTTGCAGGAACTCGGAGTCGAGGTAAAAGACTTTAATTCTTATGGTTCGCGTCGCGGAAACGACCGCGTTATGCTGCGGGGAACCTTTGCCAACGTTCGTATCAAGAATTTGATGGTTTCGCCGCTCGAAGGCGGTTATACAAAGTTTCAGCCGAGCGGCGAAGATATGTCGATCTACGACGCGGCAATGAAATATAAGGCGGACAACAAGCCTTTGCTGATCTTTGCCGGTAGCGAATATGGAACGGGAAGTTCGCGCGATTGGGCAGCGAAAGGAACGAGCCTGATGGGCGTCGATGCGGTTATTACAAAATCGTTCGAACGCATTCACAGATCGAATCTGATCGGAATGGGCGTATTGCCGCTTCAGTTCAAAGATGGACAATCGGTCGAATCTTTGAATATTACAGGCGAGGAGACTTTTGATCTTACCGGATTGGACGGATCAAATATTAAGCCGATGCAGGATGTCGGTTTAACTATAAAACGGCAAAATGGCGAGAGCGAAAACGTCACATTGACACTAAGAATTGATACACCGATCGAATTGGAATATTACAAAGGCGGCGGAATTTTGCAGTACGTGCTACGCCAACTGTTGGCAGATCAATAGTGATCTGCCGAAAAAACCTTCCAATTCGATGTGAAACATTGTATGTTTAACGATGTATGTTGATCGTTCGGCTTTGTGCTGTTCGAAGGAGTTGCCCCCAATGAAATTTATTACTACCACATTTTTGATCGCGCTTATGGCGTTTGCTTCGGTTTTGCCCATTAACGCGCAGAAAGCTGACCTGCGTTCCCGCTCGGCCAAAACGGACAGCCCGAAAACTAACATTAAAACGGAAACCGCGCAGGACGGCATTCGCCTTGCGAGCGTCGAAGCTTTTTCGGACGGCAATGGTTCTTTTATTCGTTGGAGCATGGAACGTGAAACCGGCAACCTCGGTTTCTACGTCTATCGCATTGACGCAAATGGACGAACACTTATTAACGAAAATTTGATCAGCGGTTCCGCTCTAAGCGTAAACGATCGAACATTAGAGGGAACTCAATATAGATATTTTGATGCTAAAGGCAGTGTCGGTTCAACTTATATAGTTCAAAGTGTTTTGCAGAACGGCAATAAAATAGACTCGCCGGCATTTTCGTCGGCTTACGTCGGCAATACTTCACAGATCGCAGGCGCAGACGATGCTCGAAAAGATGCCGTAAACAATGCGGTCCCGACGACAGCCCAGAAACTTCTTCCCAATCTTCCCAAAGAAGTCATTACAGAGATCGAAAACAATCAGCTTGCGGCAGATCCCGTTATACATAAATGGGTTATCCAACAGCCGGGTGTTCGAATCGGCGTTAGAAGCGAAGGAATGTTTAGGGTGACAGCGGGGGAATTGACGGCAGGCGGTTTTAATACAGCCAGCAATTCCGCAAATTGGCAGCTTTATAAGGACGGCGTCCAACAGGCGATCAATATCGGGCCAAGCGACTCATACATCGAATTTTACGGAAAAGGCCTTGACCAGGTCGAGACTGACGAGCAGATGTATTATTTGATCGAAGGGCCGACAGCAGGCAAGAGAATTCAGTCGAGGGTGATGCGTCGGGTTGGTTCGACCGTAGTTATTCCCAACAATGAAGTTTCGCTGAATTTCAAAGAACGAACGTCGTATGTGAATGCGATCCTGAATGGTTCGGCAAGCAACTTTTGGGTGCGTTGTATTTGCATCGGCGACCACAATTCCTTTCACGGTCACGGGAATTGATACCACGCAGCCGCAAGTTAGCATGACAGTGTTTATGCAGGGATATTCCTTTGCTGCTCATTCGATCTCAGTTTCACTAAATGGAACTCCGATAGGAACTATCGCCGCGTTTGGTAGAACGGCGTACAACAATACATTTACGTTTCCAACGTCGCTGCTGCAAGAAGGTTCGAACGGTTTGACGCTGCAGTCATCAGGATCAACTGACACCAATCTCTTTGACCAATTTTCACTGAATTACGACCGCAAATTTCTTGCCGTAAACGGAGAGCTTCCTTTTTACACACAGAACTATCGTGGAGCGAAATTGACCGGGTTTTCGTCGCCGAATGTTCGTGTGCTAGATATGACATATGATGGCGATCCGCAGTTTTTAACGAATCTCCAGTTTACGGATGTCGGTGGATCTTATGAAGCATCGATGCCGCCGTATCGTGCAAGAAATGTATATGCCTTTGAAGACACCGCTCTTCGCCAAGTTTCGTCGATCTCAGCTTTCGATTCCTCTTTGTTGGGAACTCCGAAAGAAGCTGGAACCTTGGTCATAATTTCATATAAGGATTTTATGGCGGAAGCTGAGACCTGGGCTAACTATCGGCGCGGCCAGGGTATATCTGTCAAGGTGGTAAATGTCGATGAGATATATGACGAATTCAATTACGGAACCGCTGGATCTGATGGAATTACGACTTTTCTTCACTATGCGTGGGTTAATTGGGCAACGCCGCCGGAATACGTTTTATTAATGGGCGATGCCTCCTACGATCCGCGCGGTTATGAAGGCCTAGGAAGATTCAATCTAATTCCGACAAAATTTGTTAACACTGTGTTTTCCGAAACCGGAAGCGATGAAGCGTTGGCAGATTTTAATAACGACGGATTCGCTGAGATCGCGGTGGGACGAATCCCTGCCCGCACGGTGGGCATCGCAACACATACCTTGAATAAGGTTATGGCATTTGAAACGCCCGCGATGCAGTCGTTGTCACGCGGTGTCCTGATGGCGCACGATCTAAATGATGGTTACGATTTTGATCAAATGAGTATTCGTATTGCAAACGAGTTGCCCGCGGAAACGCCGGTCACATTCGTATCGCGTGCCAGTCCGACGGCACAAGCGGATGTTGTTGCCAACATCAATCAAGCTAAGTATTTAGTTAATTACACCGGCCACGGCAGCTCCGGAGCATGGGCCGCCGTTTCCTTTTTCTCGGTTTTGAACGAACCGCAGCTCACCAACACGGATCAATCGGTATTTACGATGCTGACCTGCTTGAATGGCTATTTTGTCGGAAATCAGAACGACAGTTTTTCCGAGGTATTGGTCAAATCCGATCACGGAGCGGTAGCCGCATGGGCATCAGCCGGACTCACGACACCGGATGTTCAGGAAGTTATGGCAAAACGATTCTTTAACCAGATCGGCCAAGGAAACATTACGCGTTTGGGCGATCTGATAAAAGACGCTAAATCTGTCATTCCCGGAGGAACCGACGTTCGGCTTTCATGGGTATTGATCGGAGATCCGATGCTAAAGGTTCGATGAACAGAGTTCTGTAAAAACTAAAAGGACGTTCCAGCTGGAACGTCCTTTTTTAATTGGTACTCGCGGCGGGGTTCGAACCTGCGACCTCTTCCTTCGGAGGGAAGCACTCTATCCAGCTGAGCTACGCGAGCGTAAAGCAATATTATATTAGCGGGTTTCGAATGTAATCGATTTTATCTTTATGTCTTCGACCGGCCTTTCGCGCTCTTTTGGTTGGACTCCGGAAATTGTGCGGACATTTCCGATGCCTTCGATCACCTTGCCAAAGATCGTATATCGTTTGTCAAAACCCTCCACACGATGAAGCGTGATAAAAAATTGGCTATTGGCCGAGTTATTATCGGGTCCACGAGCCGCTCCGAGAATTCCCGTGTCGAAAGGTATGTCGGAGAACTCAGCCGGGACATCGGCTTTATCTGATTTGCCCATGCCGTCATTGGCCGGATCGTTGTCCTTCGAATTCGGGTCACCGCCTTGGATAACGTCGTTGTTTACGCGATGAAATGTCGTGCCATTATAAAAGCCTTCTTTCGCTAATTCTTTGAAGCGCGCAACCATTTTCGGTGCGATGTTCGAATAAAGTTCAAGCTTTATCGTTCCGAAGGCCGCCGAATTTTCCATCTCGATGACGGCTATTTCTTTATCGGCGATCGGAGCAACGCCAGTAGTGATATCAGCGGTCTTATTGGCGGCGCTTTTTGAATCGCATGATGCCGCGACGAGTAGTGCAAAGATCGCCGCGATCAAAAAGGTCTTACTTATATTTTTCATATTAACTTTTCGCTATCGACAATGATAGTTACCGGCCCGTTATTGACGAGTTCGACCTGCATCATTGCTTGAAATTTGCCGGTTTCGACCTTACCCAATTCTTTACGGCATTCACCGACAAATATATCGTAAAGTTTTCTTGCGTCGTCCGGCGATGCGGCGTCTATGTAAGAAGGCCGTCGGCCGCGACGCGTATCGCCGTAAAGGGTAAATTGCGAAACGACTAATATTTCTGCTGATATATTCTTTGCAGAAAGATTCATTGTGCCTTCATCGTCATCGAAGATTCGCATGTTCAATGTCTTATCGACAACGTATCGGATGTCGGCTTCGCCGTCCCGCACGGAAACACCGAGAAGCACCACCAGACCTTTGCCTATCGACCCAACGATCTCGCCGTCAACCGAGACGCTTGCCCGCGAAACCCGCTGAACCACAGCACGCATTATTTAGGCAGCGTCCTCGATATAAACTTTTTCCATAACTACCGGTTCGAGCGGTTTGTCGCTTGCATTGCGCTCAACCGTCGCGATGGCATCAACTACATCTTGGCCTTCGATGACTTTGCCGAATTTTGAATAGCTTGGCGGCAGCGGATAATCTATGTGCATGATGAAGAACTGCGAACCGTTAGTGTTCGGCCCTGAATTTGCCATAGCAACCGTGCCCTGTTCGTACGTTCCGCTATAAAGGTCAGATGATCGATCGATCTCGTCGTTGAATTTTCCACCCCAAGCAGATTCGCCACCGTAGCCTTCTCCGAGCGGATCGCCGCCTTGGATCATGAAATTTGGTATAACGCGGTGAAATATCACGCCGTCGTAATAATTCTTATCCGCCAAAATGCGAAAGTTTTCGGTCGTTTTGGGTGCGTGTTCTTCGAGAAGTTCGAATTTGATCGTACCTTTGTTCGTTTCAATAACTGCAATTCTATTAGCCACTTAATATCTCCTAAATTAAAATAAATCGTTCGATCGCGGCAGCCACACCGCTTTCGTCGTTAGTTAATGTTTTATAAAATTCCGGACGATCAAGCAAACTCGCGTCCGCGTTTCCCATAACGACCGGCGTGCCCGCGAATTCGAGCATATGCAGATCGTTAAAATTATCACCGATACACATTACATGTTCGGCCAGAAGCCCATTGACCGCTGCAAGCTTTTCTAAGCCGCTGCCTTTCGAGGCATTTGGCGGCAAGATATCCAACAACGTAAAATTCAATTTCGGATAGACGGTCGCAAGAACCGTTACCGATCCTTTCAGTTCAAGCAGTAGCAGGTCATTAAGCTTCTCCATTGCCGAGCAAGTGCCTGAAAATGAGATGTGGATCACTTCCGAATCGCGAACCGCCTTAATCAAATCATCAACATGGACGACAGCTTCTTCCGCTTCGTCGCCATGGAGCCGCCGCGACCAATTCAAATAATTGTGAACGGGTGAATCCTCATCGGAGATATTATTGTAGATCAACCGTCCTTTTCCTTTAGGATCCGTGCTGACCAACGCATCGCCGCCTAACATCTTGCCGACACGAATGATCTCTTCCGCGGCTTGGCTGGATAAAAGGGAATACCAAACGGCTTCGAGCGTTTCTCCGTATTTTAAGAGAGCTCCGTTATGCGTGATCAGAGGAGCGTTCAGCTCGAGTTCGATGCCGACCGGACGGCAATCGCGAAAACGCCTTCCAGTCGCTATTGTAACGAGAATACCGTTCGCTTCGGCGGTTTTTATAGCTCGTCTGTTCGTTTCTGAAATGCGGCCGTGCGAATCGAGAACGGTACCGTCAAGGTCGAGTGCTAAAAGCTTGATCATTTATTGGAATTATCGGCGGCCTCCTTTTCACGCAGCTTTCGCCGTTCATCTTCGAGCCATTTTTGGTACTCAGCTTTTCCTTTTTCAAATTCCGCGGCGGAGGAATAAAAATGATGTGAGCCGTCGTTCGTCTGAACGTTTCGAACGTAATAAATGTAATTAGTTGATGCAGGTTCGAGAGCGGCTTTGATCGAACTTTCCGTAACTGAGGATATCGGACCCGGCGGAATACCGCCGTATCGACGGGTGTTGTAAGGCGAATCAGCCTCGAGGTCGCTCTTATTGATCTCTCCGTCCCAGCGGTTCTGCATTTTAGCCACATATACCGATGTTTGGTCTATCCCGAGCGGAATTCCTTTAGAAAGGCGGTTATAAATAACCGACGCCACGACAGGCCGTTCGTTTGGAAAATGTGACTCGGTTTCGATGAGCGATGCGATCGTAACTATTTCGTGAGGCGTGCGGTTGATCTTTTTCGCTTCTTCGGTCCATTCAGGTTTCCAAGTCGTTCTGAATTGGTCCACAAGCCGTTTGATCACCGCGTCAGGTTTAGTGCCGCGAGGGAAAGAATATGTGCTCGGATACATATAGCCTTCAAGGTTTTTTGCTTCGGGTGCTAGGTCGCCGATCGAACTTGTGTCTTCCATCAGAAGTAGGATCTGAGCTTCGGTTATCGGGGTTTCCTGCGGAAACTTTTCTACGATGCGCTTTGCTATGTCGAAACGCGTAAAGCCTTCCGGAATGGTAAGTTTTATAGTCTGATCTTCGCCGCGTTCCAATTCTTTCAAGACCTGCAAAGGGCTGATCGGTGAATCAAATTGATATTCGCCGGCCTGCAGTTTTGTCGGGTCGCCGAGAGTCCGAATATAAATTTCGGTCGCCGTGCCCGCAGAAATAATACCTTCGCCTTCCAGCTTGCTGATTATTTCCTTTGGCGTCGAACCTTTTTCGATGACGATATATTGACCGGCCTTATCGTGAGCGATCGGCAAATTAAGCGAACGGTAGAGCCAAAAACTTCCGGCGGCGAAGGCTATGGTCGCCAGCAAAACGAGTGCGGTGATGATTCCGAGGATCTTTTTCATTAAGTTAGATCTTTAATGTAAAGAGCCGTTCAAAAATCGAACGGCCTTCTATGTTTGTTGTCGAGTGTTGCGCTATTCGGCTTCCAATGCGTCTTCTATCGCCTTAATAACCGTCGGATCTTCCGGTTTTGTTTTGGGAGTAAAACGCGCAATTACTTTTCCGTCGCGGTCAGTCAGGAATTTTTCAAAATTCCATGTGATGTCGCCATCAAATCCCGGATTCGTTGCTTTGCTTGTCAAGAATGTATAAAACGGGTCCTGATCATCTCCTTTGACGGATATTTTAGAGAACATCGGAAATGTAACGTCATATTTAAGCGTACAAAATTCTTTGATCTCTTTGTCGGTGCCCGGTTCCTGGCCCATAAAATTATTGGCAGGAAAGCCGAGAATAACAAAGCCTTTATCCTTATATTTCTTATAGATCGCTTCGAGCCCTTCGTATTGCGGCGTATTTCCGCATTTACTGGCGGTGTTTACGATCATAACAACTTTGCCTTTGTAATCTTTGAGTTTTTGTTGATTTCCGTCGATATCTTTCATGGTGAACTCATAGATCGAGCCGCCGGCAATTGAAGCGGCGCGAGGAGCGTCGCTGCCGGCTCCCCAAAAATATGCAGCTGAGCTTACTCCAACCGCGAGAACAACAATCGAAACTGCTATTATTTTGAACATAACTTTTACCTCAAGTATTTCTACTACCTATTCAATTCACGCGGTGATCGCGGGGACGCCGGGAGCTTATCGTCATTGCTTTCGTCGGTATCCTTCAATAATTCCTTTATCGCACCAATGCCCGAGAACATCGACGATGTTTCGATCGGCATAAACACAACTTTTGAATTATTCGTTTTGGTCATATCACGCAACGATTCGATATACCGAGACGTCAACAGATACTGTGTCGTCCTTTCGGCATCGCCGACAGCTTGTGAGATCTGTGCGATGGATTGAGCGTCCGCAGCTGCAGCTTTCAGGCGTGCCTGAGCATTACCGTCAGCCTGCAAAATAGCCGATTCGCGTTCGCCTTCGGAACGTGTGATCGCGGCTTGCTTTTCACCTTCCGCACGTGTGATCGCCGCCTGTTTGTCACCTTCTGCCTGCAAGATCAACGCACGACGGTTTCGTTCTGCCGTCATTTGTTTTTCCATCGTGATTCGGACATCTTCCGGCGGATTGATATTTTTAACGTCAACACGCGTCACTTTAACGCCCCATTTATCGGTCGCTTCATCAAGAATAAGCCGAAGTTTTGCGTTGATCGAATCACGCGAAGACAACGTGTGATCGAGATCCATTTCGCCCATTACCGAACGCATTCCGGTGATGGTCAACTGCACAAGAGCTGCCGACCAGATCGGCTACTTCATACACAGCCTTGATCGGATCTGTGATCTGCCAATAAACAACCGAATCGACGTTTATCGTAACGTTATCGCGGGTGATAACCGGTTGCGGCGGCATGTCGATAAATTGTTCGCGAAGATCGATAGACGTCGTATTCGGCCGTGTGCCGGACCAAAAGACGGCTCGCGGAGATTCGAAAAATGGAACGATGATATTCAAACCGCTCGCAGCAACTCGATGAAATCGCCCGAGCCGTTCGATCAGCAGAACGCTCGATTGCGGAACGATCTTTATTGTTTTGGCCGCGACAACTAACAGTGCGATCCCAAGAAAGAGTAAGAAAATTAATCCAATACCGCCGATGACGTCCATATTTTTGTTGAATCCTCCGCTAGACTTTGTATGTTAAATATACATTATTTCACCAATTACTCTAAATAGACTCAGATCTTCTTTTCACAAATTATATAGATAATAGTAGAGCAGTAAGTTTCAGTTAAGAGAGCTTGTATCATATAATTACAGGCTATGAGCGTATCCTTTGCCGACATCCAAGCTGCCCAGATCACGCTGGAAGGGATCATCAATAAAACCCCTATCATTGCTGACGAAAAGCTTTCCAACGCTATCGGTGCCAAGGCGTTTCTGAAAGCCGAATCGCTTCAGCGAAGCGGTTCGTTCAAAGCTCGCGGCGGTTATAACACGATCTCGCAGCTTACGGATGAAGAAAAGGCACGCGGCGTGATCACAGCTTCGGCGGGAAATCATGCTCAAGGCGTCGCTCTTGCGGCACGTCTTCATAATATCAAGGCTGTCATCGTTGTGCCCGAGTTCGCGCCGCTTACCAAGATCATTGCAACGCGGGCTCAAGGTGCTGAGGTTATCCTCCACGGCGATACATTCGACGAAGCGGTCGCGTATTCTCGTGAACTTCAGCGTGAGCGTGGCTATACATATGTTCATGCTTTTGATGACGAGCGCATTATTGCGGGTCAGGGAACTATCGGCATTGAGATCGCTAACGACCTTCCGCAGACGAGCGTTGTAGTCGTTCCGATCGGCGGCGGCGGAGTGATATCGGGCATCGCTATTGCTGTCAAAGAACTGCTTCCGACTGCTCGTGTTATCGGCGTTCAGGCGGCTAATGTAGCGTCTGTCAACCGTTCTCTCAAAGCCGGTGAGCCTTTGGAACCTGAGGCGTATTCGCCTTCTATCGCCGACGGCATCGCGGTCAAGCGTCCGGGTCAACTGACTTTGCCGATCATCCGCGAATTTGTCGATCAGGTTGTCGAAGTTACCGAAGACGAGATCGCCCGCGGTATTTATCACTGTGTCACGAGCAGCCATCTTGTCGTCGAAGGTGCCGGTGCGGCCGGTGTTGCTGCACTTCTAGCCGGTAAGATCGAATTGTCCGAAAACGATGTCGTCTGTGCGGTTCTGTGCGGCGGAAATATCGACGGTACTTTACTTTCGCGCATTATCGAGCAGGTCTTGGTTCGCGAAGGCCGTTACGTCATTCTCAAGCTCTTGGTTAACGACCGTCCGGGCGGGCTTGCGGCTTTGCTCAAGGACGTTGCCGAAACCGGTGCGAATGTCATCGAGGTTCAGCATCAGCGGGCTATTTGGCTTGCGCCGCTTGGCAAGGTAGGCATTGAAATGATCCTCGAGGTTCGCGATGAAACCCATGCCCGTGAGGTCCATCAATCGCTTGAGGACCTTGGTTATCATGTCATTCGCGAACACCAAGGCGATTGGCAGTAATATGAGTCAAGAGACGAGAGACAAGGGATAATAGAGAAGGGAAGATCCTTCGCAAAAACCACAGTTGTCATTGTTAACCAATGCTCACCTCTTATTTAAGTTTTCATCATAAAGTGTCCGATACATTCGATAGTTGTTCATTACCTTGAACACGTAATTCTTGGTTTCCGCGAAGCCGACCTCGCTTGCGAAAATTCCCGGGTCTTTTGGCGAGGTGCGGGCAAGCCAGCGTGCGGTGTTGTCTTCGCCGGCGTTGTAGCTTGAGGCGATGGCTTCGTACATTCCGTCAAATTCATCTTTCAATTTCGATACATAAACACTGCCTATCGCGATATTTGCCGATGATGAATAAAGATCGTCCGGCTTCAAATTCGGGTAACCTGCTTCGTCTTTGTATTTGATCGCTGTGTCGAACACCAACTGCAGCAGACCGCGTGCACCGGCGGGCGATTTTGCGTTGGCTCTGAACGAGCTTTCCTGCTTCATGATCGCGAGGAGGAACCGCGGGTCGATGTTGTGTTTTTTCGCCTGTTTTACCAGGTCGAATTGAAATTTGACCGGATAGCTGCTGTAGAGCGATGCGGAACCGCTGCTGGCCGTTGTTTTGACCTCACCGTTGGTACTCGTGCGTTTATCGGCGAGGTCGCCGAAGTATGATGCGTTGTCGATCGAACCATATATCGCGATCGCATCGCTGCGCTTGCCGGACTTTTCGAGTGCGAAGGCTTTTAGATACTTGGCTTCGTCGGTCGATGCCATCGAACCGCGAAGGCTTCCGACCGCCAGCAAAGCGTCTGCGGCGGCGACGGCGGCGGGCCAATTCTTGCGGTAGATCTCCATTCTGATGCGGGCCTGGATCGCATTTGCTTCGGTTGGTGTTCCGGCAAAATCATTGACCGTTTTATCGACCCAACGGTTGGCGTCGTCGTATTTTCCGGCTTCGCGATAGGCGTCGATGATGTTCAGATGAGCCGAATCGCTCTTTTCGCCTTCGGGGAACATCGTGACATATTGCTCGTAGGTTTTCGCGGCTTCCAGATTCTTACCGGCACGGACATAGCTGGCACCTTTGTAAGCTAAGCCTTCGCGGCCCTCTTTGGTGCCCAGAAAGTCTTTCGTAAGCTTATCGAACCATTCGACGGCCTTTAGGTATTCGCGCTCCCACATAAAGGAGCGTGCCGTTCCGAACAGCGCTTTTGGCACGATCGGATCTTCCGGATAATTATCAAATATCTCCTGCCAATGTTCGCGTGCCTGCGGGAACAGACGGTTTGACGAATAGATCTCGGCCCGCGAATTATGTTCCGCAGCCGATAATTTCGCCAAGCTTCCGCTGGCCGCAATATCCGCAGCATCCGCTGCCATCGTACGCCGCAAAGCTGCATCCGATGCCTGTCCGAACACGCTTACCGTCAATAAGATCGAAAGTACCGTTAAAAGGAATAATTGCTTCATAGTTTTGCTGTGTTTTTGGCCGAAATAACCTAAAGCTTTACTTTAACCGATGATTAGACGGCCACGCAACGCTCAAAGTTGTATCGCGTCTCTACCGAATACTTCGCGTAACACTCACAACGCATTACAACTGCCAGTTTGCTCAAAAATGCTCAAGTGAGCAGGCCGTAAACTATTGCATAGATTTGATTTAACCCCGATTTTGGGCTGCTCACGAAAATAATGCCATATGTCTGAGCAGCTTTTGGGCATACTTTTGAGCAGTTTTTGAGCAGCTCGACATCAGATCGCGGATAAAAATTTCAAAGATCGCACCGAACACCGGCAGAGAATATAATAACAAAACTGTTCTATTTGTGCAACATATTCTTACCTATGACCGTGCAGAAGCCCGCACGTTAGTAAGGGCTGAATGATCAAGGTGAATATTACGCCCTTCTTACGCTCGGGCTTCTGCATTAATCGATATATTATGGTCGCTACGGAGCTTTGCAATTTTTGGTGTGTTGTTTCTACCAATAGGTCGCTCCTAACGGAGCTGAAGCTTTTTACTGGATCGCACTCGACACGCGTTCAATGATCTTCATCTTATTCGCTCTTCCATTCTGTAGGCATAACCTGAAGAAAATCGATGATCTCTTGGAGTTCGATCTTCATATCTTACTCAGTCAGCCGCGTTTGGGCGGCTTTCCTGTATAGCCCCGCTCGTTTACGGCGGGGTTCGGTTGCCGCGAGATTTTGCTAGGGCGATTTATCGTCCTTATTTCCGGCGGCTTAAGCCTGTTCTTGGGTAAGCCCGTTGAAACGGGCTAAGAAACATTTCGCGATCCCGACCACGCCATAAATGGCGTGGCTATGTGCCGCTTCGCGGGAAGGAGAAGATTCGTCGCTCCGCTGCGTGGCCACAGTTCACAAATTTGCGGGCATTGTTCATAATGAAATATATGTGTGGAAGAGCTTCGCAGGCGGAGATAGACGAGTATAAGGATAAGATCGCGGGATGGCTGGAGCCGGAGGAATGGGAGCCGCGGCGGAATATTCGGCCGACGGAACCGGCGTGGATCGTGGCTCGTCGCGCGGACGGTTTGAGCAAGACGCTGCAGGCACGCTGGTGGTGTCAGTGGGATGGCTCGCGTAAATTCGAAACTAAGTATCCGACGTTCAATGCCCGAGTCGAAACGATGCATTCGAAAAAGCTTTGGCCGGCACTTTTGAAGAAGGGCCAGCGGTGCATTTTTCCGATCGACAGTTTTTATGAATGGCCGGTGAAAGGAAAGGGTTTGCCGCCGGTGGAGATCTATGTAAAAGGGCGCGAACCCTTTGCGCTCGCAGGTCTATGGAGCCGCTATTTTGACGGCGACGAAACAAAGTATTCATTCACCTCTTTTACGACCGAACCGAACGATTTTATGAAGCCGATCCACGAGAAAGCGATGCCTGTCATTCTCAGCTCCGTTGATGACCAGCAGCGTTGGCTAGATGACGGCGACGAATCGCTGCTGCGTCCGTATCAAGGCGAGATGGAATTTGAGCAGCTTACCGACACGCTTGAGAAGATATATCCGGAAGAGAACCGGAAATATTAACTGTTAAGATGTAATTTCTTCGCCCGAGGAACCGGCGATCGCGGACGTGATCGTCGACGCCTTCTCTATTTGCGTCACAAACATTATGAAACGTTGGACGTTAATAATATTCACGATCCTCTATACACTGGGATATTTCTTGATGGCGTTAAATGTCGTAGGAATGGAGGCCAGAGGACCGACAATTTGTTTTTCGCCATTTTCCCCTTTTGGATTGCCATGGCTTTTGCTTATTGTCGCGATCTATTTATTAAGTATTCGCTCTCATCATCGAATGTCCGTCTCTTTTTCATTTCGTTAATGGTCGGACATTACGCTATCACTGCAGCGAACGCGATTTGCACCGTCGCAATTTGGAAATAGTGAAACTGAGTCTCTGAATAGAGTTATGGAAATGCGACCAGACTCTGTCTATTATCCGCTCGCTTTTTATGCAGTTGGACAGGTCACAATTTGGATCATATTTATAAATAGCTGGATGAGAAAACAAGATATTCCTCACCAAGAGTTGAATAGGTCTTGTTTGTTTACAATAATGGACTGCTCCAAAGAGCCATTAATAATGATTACGATCGTAGTTTCGGATTTGGAGAGTTCCGGCCTGTGTGGTAAAATTTTCGTTTGCTTAATTGGATTTGAGGTTTAAGGAAAATGAAGATCGCACTCAACGGTGCGACTACGATGCACGCCGATCTGGAAACTGATATTAAAGCGGCGGCGGCGGCGAAATATGATCTGCTGGAGATCTGGTCGGCGAAGCTTTATGAATATTTGAAAACGCACAGCGTTGCCGATCTAAAGGCGTTGCTTGATGCGAGTTTTGTCGATCCGTATTCGATAAATTCGATCGAACATATTACGTTTCGAAACGACGAAGATTACGCCAAGATCAAAGAAGAATGCGAAACGCTTTCGAAGATCGCCGGCGAGATCGGGTGTCCGTATGTTGTCGTTGTTCCGGGGAAATTGCCGGAAAATGCGACGAAGGAAGAGATCATCGAGGAATCTGTCCGGGTTTTGAATGAGCTTGGCGATATTGCCGAAAAACATGGTGTTTCGCTGGCTTTTGAGTTTTTGGGACAGACAGATTGTTCGGTTCAGACGCTCGATCTTTGTGCCGAAATCATCAATAAAGTTGACCGCGAAAATATCGGCCTTGTGATCGATACATTCCATTTTTACGCAGGAAATTCGAGCTTTGAAGCGATCGACAACCTCGATCCGAAAAAGCTTTTTATATTTCACATCAATGACGCCGAAGACCTTTCAAAAGAGGAACTTACGGACGCACACAGGCTTTATCCGGGAACGGGAATTTTGCCGATTCGCGAGATAAAATCGCATTTTGACAAGATCGGATACGACCGCATGGTCAGCATCGAGATTTTCCGCCCGGAATATTGGCAGCAAGATCCATATGAAGTTGCGCGGAAAGCAAAAGCCGCGACGGAATTGGTTTTGGGAATCGGCGATCATCTGGCTGCAGGGAAGGCGAAAAGTTAATGGATAAAGTTAGGATCGGAATCGTCGGAACCGGCTATATCGGCGGCGTTCACGGAAGGATCTATTCGCGCGACGACCGAGCGGAAGTTTCCGCACTTTTCGATATTGTGCCGGAAAAAGCCGAACAATTATCGCGTTCGATCGGCGGCAAGGTTTGTGCGATTCGCGCGATGAACTGCTTGAAAATTGCGACGCGGTTCTCGTCTGCACGCCGAACAAAACTCATAAAGAGATCGCACTGAACGCCATCGCCGAAGGCAAACACGTTTTTTGCGAAAAGCCCTTTGCCATCGGCACCGAAGACGCCCGCGAACTCCGCGATGCTGCAGAAAAAGGAAGCGGCGTTTTTCAGGTCGGCCATAATCGACGATACGCTCCGGTTTACGCAAAACTTAAAGAACTGCTTGGCGACGACAAGGCTCATTCGGCACATATAAAAATGAACCGCGGCGAACTCGTCAATCCGGTTTGGACCGGCGATGTAAATGTGACCGGCGGCTTTTTATACGAAACGACGATCCATCTTTTCGATATGATGCGGTTTCAATTTGGCGAGATCGCGGAATTGACGGCCTATGGATCGCAACATGAATATCCGGAACTGGATGAATTTTCGATAATCTTTAAATTTAAGAACGGGTTTCATTGCACATTCGCTTCGTCGTCAGATGCTAGCTGGCACTTTCCGTTCGAGCGGATCGAGGTTTTTTGCCATCACCGGACGATAATGACCGAAGAAATGGAACGGCTGCTCGATTCACGCGGAATGGACGCGAATTTCGAAACGCTGTCGTGGCACATGACCGAAAAAGAAGAACGTTGGGGTTATGTGCAGGAAGACCGAGCGTTTATCGATGCGATACTGAACGGCACAACGCCGCCGGTGACGGCCGAAGACGGTTTCAAATCGGTCGAATTGGTCGAATCGGTGTACGCCGCGATCAAAAGCGGTGAACGAATTCGATTTTAGTTCGTATTCGAATCGGGGCCGAAAATTTAGTATTATTCGTTTTAGACAATGAATATTTGCAGCGGTTGCGGACAATCTAATGCGGATGGAACTCAGTTTTGCCGATATTGCGGCATACGGCTGGGCGAGATACCTCTGCAAAAAGCCCAACGCTCCACGCCCGAAACACGCCGGCCATATTCATGGCAAACGGACGAATTTCAAACCCAAAACGAAACGCGGCCTATTCCGTTGGTAAACCAATTGCCGAATGCGATGACGCCGAATATGCAGTACGCGCCGAATCGCCCGCAGACACCGGCATATTACGGCCCGGGTGCGATGTCTAATTTTCGCTGTCCGGTTTGTGCATCGACCAACCTTCCGCGTATCGAGCGAAAAATGTCTTCAGCCGGTTGGATAACTTTTGCGGTATTGCTCGTGTTTTTCTTTCCGCTTTTTTGGATCGGATTAATGATGAAAGAAGACGTCCGCGTCTGTTCGATCTGCGGTTTTAAATTCAACTAAATTTTTATCGGTAATAATAGCCTTTTGGATGTTCGATCTTGACGTCCGGATTCGTGCTTTTTACCTCTACTCGGTAATAACGCTTTTTCATATTTGTCGTTACATACGAGAGAAGAAACTGCCGGTTGAGTAAAAGTTTTAGCTGTTTGAAGAACGGATTAAAGCTGATCGGTGCGCTGGTGCCTTGGAAAAAGGCTCGGCCGCCGGTTTCGTCCGCGATCTTTTGGAGCGAACCTTGGCCGAACGATATAAGCCGTTGATCACCGCCTTCGGTGTTGGTCGCCGGTGAATAGATCGTAAACACGGCCACACTTTTTCGCTGTGCACGAAGATCGCCCGTTCAAGATCGGTGCTTTGGCCGGGACTCGCGGCATCGATCCCGCTCGAAACGTCGAGGCCATCGGAAACCATGAAAACGGCGCGCCTGCCTGCAGGCAAAGCGTCAAACCGATCCAGCGTGTCGATCAAACCATCGTAAGGATTTCGCGGAGCAACACTGGAGTTTCCGAAAACGATCCGCAAGGCATCGGCCGCTGCTTCGCGATCAGTAGTGAATTTCTGCCGTATTTGAAGTGTTCCGCCGCGGAGATATGCGACCATAACACGCGACCCTTGCGGCAGCGAACGAATGAAATCGCGTATCGATCTTAACTGAAGATTGAAATTGGCCGTGAGGTCATCTTGTATAAGTATTGCTATCGAAAGCGGAGCGTCCGTCACGCTGCGGATCGAAAGGATAGTTTGTTCTTCGCCATTTTCCGTAACGCTCAGACGATCGACCGCCAAGAATTCTTCGGCCTGCTGCTGCTTCATTTCTTCTTTTGTATAGATCGCGATCGGGATCGAAACAGTGCGGACGCGCTGAGTCGGCGTCGGCCTTGTTTCTTGAGCAAAACTCAAAGCCGGAAATACGGCAATAGCCGCCAATAAAAATATTTGCAAAACTCTACTGTTCTTTTTCATAATTCGCGATCCTCTTACAGCTTTCGCTAATATATTACATTTGGCGGCAAAATATAAGCTTATCGATAAGCAACCATTGAATTTAGTTTACACAGTTTGTAAAGTTAAACGAAAGAAATGAGTGAATTACCGGCAAGATACGACGTCAGCCGAAAGGATCTGGCAAAAGGGCGAAATCTAAAGATCGCGGCTGTCGCGGCTCCCATCGCGCTTACGGTTGTTCCGGCCGCGGCGACTCTGGCGGCGGTTTTTATTTTTGGAATGACACCGCCGATAGCCGCGACGATACTGTTTTTGGGGCTGATCATCACCGCGATCACATTTGTCGTAGGTGCCGGAATTTCGGTCGGTTCGATGATCAGATATTCGAAATGGTCGAAAGATATTCGCGAACGCATCGCCGCTGACGGCATTCGTGCCGAAGAATTAGATTGGTTCAAAGGTGAACTCAAAACGACGGAACGTCGAAAATTAAAGGAACTGGACGCCGGCGATCCGCTGATCGCGGATTCATACCGCGAAGCGCTCGCATCCAAATTGACGGCGAAGCGGATCGTTCGTTCTTCAAATCAAGAATTACTTGCGACGCGGCGAAGGCAAGGAAAGCTTAAATATTTGAAAACGGCAAACGCCGATAAATATGCCGAACAATTTGCCCGAGATGCGGAAAAACTTACGTCGATAAATGAAGAAGCGAAGCAGATGATGATCGAGGCCGAATCGCGTGTACAGATCATCGAAGCGGCGGCTTCGCGGGCGGCGGCATTGCCGATTCGGAACTTGCATTGAAGAAATTATCCGCCAGATCGCTCGAACTTCCTCACGCCCTCGAAAGAGCAAAGATCACCGACGAAGTTCTAAAAGAACTCGAGTCATCGAATGATGAATAAAAAGAACCGCGAAACATATAAATGCTTCGCGGTTTATTTTTCGACGAAAATTTTCAGGCGATAGAGAACCAAAAGGCCGTTCCGAATGCTTGAATTGAACCTGTTATTTACAGGTGGGTGGCTTTCTGTTCCTTTCGGAACATCAAAGCCGATCTCTATGGCATATCTTCACATGGAAGTTTGCACCGAAACCGGCATTAGCCTCCCGCAATTCATATGTTGGCTCAATTATATGTGCGTTCAGTATCGAACCTCGCAGAAGATTCTGTCGCCTGGAATTTATTTTACCACACAGCGGGGAAAGTAAACAGAAATTAGCGTCAATGTTCCGAATCTAGTTCGATCGGCATTTCGTTCTTTGAATGTTTTAGAACACGGTCAAGAAGTTCGGTGCATTCGGCGCTTCGTGAAGCGAGTTGGGCATCGCTTTGGGCATGAGCGCTTTGGTGTTGGTGAAGTTCGTCGGCGATGTGCAGAGCGCGGCGAGTATTGCTACCTTTAGCGAATCGACCGTCATTGTGCCCGAAGATATTTCGCGCATTTTTCGGTCGACATATTCCGCGAGACGGAGAATATATTCGTTGTCGCCGTCGGAACGAATGCTGTAAGTCTGATTATAGATCTCAACGCGGATCGTGCTTTCGGAAGCTCCGGTTTTTGAATTATCTCCGATCATCAGCGTTATCTCCCGACAGCCTCGGCAACTTCGTCATCAAGAATGGTCATGGCATCGAGCATCGCTTCGACCTTTAGCTGAATGGCGTCGCGCTCGGACAAAAGCGTCTCAACTTTTTCTTCGAGCCGTGTTTTTTCCGCTGCGGCGCGTCTGAGTTCGATCAGCTCGCGTTCTATGCTTTCTTTTTCTTCACGCATTTTCTTAGCGAATTCGATCGTCAAATATATCTTGTCCTCAAGATGTGAGAACTTTTCCATTCCCGTTAGGCCATTCATTCAAATTACTCCATTTTTGAGGCTGGAAAACACTTAAAGTATCAGATCAAGTTTCCGACAGACTTAAAGTGTTTTGGTAAGTCTACACCGAATCAGTATCGCTGCCTAGCCCCGAGCAGGTTTTCTACGTTTTTTATTATAGATTCGTGTATCGGCGTGACCTCTGCTTCCGTCAAAGTTTGATCGTCGCTGCGATATTCGATGCGAATGGTCAGTGAACGCTCGTCATCCGCAACGCCTTTTCCTTCGTAAACATCGACGAAATCAACCGAGCGGCAGAGAGGTGAATTCTGACTTGCGATCGCCGCTTCAATTCCGGAAAAAGCTAGCGTGCGTTTAACCAAAAACGAAACGTCGCGTACAACCGAAGGAAATTTAGGTAGAGGCGTATATACGATCGGCGAGCCGGTCGAAGATAAAGCCTCCTGTAGATCGATCTCCGCAACATATATAGGTTGCTTAAACTTATAATAAGCCTCGATCTCCTGATTTATTCTGCCGATACTGCCGATAATTTTGCCGTCAACAGAGATCGAAGCCGCTTGTCCGCTGCGCAAATGTGTCAATTCCGCCGCCGCGAAAACCGGATCGGTTATGCCAATAGCGTCCAGAGCAGTTTCGACGGCTCCTTTTGCATCGTAAAAATCGAGTGCTCGGCCGGACATTGCTGCGGTCGGCGTGCAGTTCGCTTCCGGTTACCAAGACCGCCAGCAGCTCGCGTTCGATCGGCAATTCATTTTCGTCTGCGCTTTTGGCGAAGGCTTTTCCGATCTCGAACAGACAAAGGTTTTTTCGCTGATGATTGAAATTTGTTTTTGTTCCGCCAAGCAAGCCGGGCAAAAGCGTCTGCCGCATCCGAACGGCGCCGTCGATAACAGAGTCACGAAGCGTAACCGGTTCATTTTTTGCGAGATTCGGAACGAGATCGAACTTCCCGTCGAAGCTAACATCGATAAAGCTATATGAAAGTGCCTCGTCAAAACCGATAGCTACGAGATTATTTCGCAGATGCATTTTTCGGCGTTCGCCGGGCTGGTATTCACCGGCAGAAAAGGCTGGCGGCAGTTCATCGGCAATTTTCTCGTAACCGATATGTCGAATCACCTCTTCGACGAGATCTTCCTCGATCGCAATATCATGACGCCACGAAGGCGAAATATATGCCGAATCGGAGCTGGAAATTCCCAGGGCGTTCAGTATCTTGTTGCATTCGTCGGTCGAAACCTCGATTCCCGAAAGCCGCTTAACTGCATAGGCGATATCATCGGACACGACTCGAACCGGAACATGTTTATTCGGATAAATATCGACTAGATTTTCAGATTCGCCGCCGGCGTATTCGCATATCAATTCGGCCGCCCGATCGGAAGCATTTTTTAGATTGTTAATATCGACGCCGCGTTCGAAGCGGTAGCTCGCCTCGGTTGAAAGATCGAGTTTGCGGGATGTTGCATCGAATGCTGTCGCGGTCGAAATATGCGACCTCGATCAGAACGTCGGTCGTTTCATCGCCGATCGACGAATCTAGACCGCCCATAATGCCGGCGACGGCGATCGGTTTTTCCGCATCGCAGATCGCAAGCATATTTTCATCGAGTTTTCGTTCGACCTCATCGAGAGTTGTGATCTGTCTCTCCTGATCTCGCCTTTCGAACGACGATCCGTTTTTCGGAAAGTTTGTTCAGATCGAAAGCATGCATCGGTTGGCCGAGTTCGTGCATTACATAATTTGTTATGTCGGCAACATTATTGATCGAACGTTCGCCGATCGCTTCTAGCCTTTTTACGAGCCAATCCGGCGACGGGCCGATCTTGACCCCGCGGATTACACGAGTCGTGAAACGATGGCAGAGTTCGGGTGAATCGACCTTTACAATGTCCCAGGCGAGCAAAGATGGATACGGCGTCTTCAGAATTCAGATCGGCCGCCGCCGTTTCTTCGTTCACGATCGGTTTGCCGATTATCACGCCGAGTTCGCGGGCGACACCCAAGTGCGAAAGACAATCAGATCGGTTCGACGTCAGATCGATATCAAAAACAAAATCGTCACCGAATGGATGAACGCCCTCGACCGTCAAACCCACACGCGTCAATGCATCCGCCGTTTCGTTGGGCGGCATCTTTACCGCTATCAGATCTTTTAGCCAGTTGTAACTAATGTTCATATCTAAAATTATCTATACCGTTTCAGGCATTTTCGAAGTATCGTTTTCGAAGGCTTCGGCTCCTAGTGCGATCCGATCGGCCATTTGTCCGAATAGGAATGTATGCACGGGAAACATCGAATACCAATATAAAATACCGAAAAAACCGAACGGTTCAAACATAGCCGTTTGGACGAGACGTGTTTCTTCGCCTTCGGGAACGGCTTCGAATCGCAGCCAAGCCCTTCCCGGGACTTTCATTTCGGCACGCAATAGAACATAGCTGTCTTCGACCAGATCTTCGACACGCCAGAAATCCAAAGCTTCGCCGATCCTCAGATCTTGCGGGTTTCTGCGGCCGCGGTTTAACCCCGGACCGCCGACGATCTGATCTATCAAGCCTCTAAGCTTCCAAGCCCAATTCCACGCGAGCCAACCTTTATCACCGCCGATGCTTGTAAAACTTTTGAACACCGAATGCGGTGAAGCTTTTGTCATAACCGTTCGGATTTCTTTGAAAAGGCCTTCTTTGTCGGTCAGTTTATAGGTCTCATTTACTCCAAGCGAATCGGTCCAACGCGTTTCGGTCGCATTTTTAAATGTTTTGCTTATCGCGAGACCGACGGCTTCGGCATAAGGCAGTCGGATCGATCTCAGGAAATTTTTCCCTGGCAATAGCTGTGTTCGCCGTAACCGATTCGATAATTCCTTTTACGAGCGGAACCGCCAATGAATTTGGCACCGGCGTTATTAATCCGACCCAAAGTCCGGAAAGAAGCGGCGTCAGAACCGGCACCGGTATAATTATTCGTTTTAGGCCGCGGACATTTGCGAAACCTTCCATCATTCCGCGAAAGGGAACGACATCGGCACCGATCTCAACTACACCCAAAGGTTTCGCATCCAAGGCAGCGACGAGATATTCGATGACGTTCCGAACGGCGATCGGCTGCACCTTGTTACTAACCCATTTCGGCACGATCATTATGGGCAAACGCTCTGTCAAATATCTGACCATTTCGAACGATGCGGATCCGGAGCCGATTATCGGCCCGGCACGGAATTCAGTCGTATTTCCGTTCGATCGTAAAATTTCACCAACTTCCGCACGGCTTCTTAAATGAGCCGAAACATTATCGCCTTCGGGCAAAAGCCCGCCGAGGTAAACAACCTTTTCAATATTCTTCGTTGCCTTTGCGAAGTTTTCGGCAAATTGCTTTTCGCGTTCGGCAAAATCATCTCCCGAATACATAGCGTGGACGAGAAAATACGCCGCATCGATGCCGTCCATTGCGGCTTCGATAGTGTCGAGTTCCGCAAGGTCGCCGGTCGCCACCTCGACGTTCTCAAGCCAGTCTTTTCCACTCAAACGAGCTGGATCACGCACAAACGCACGAACCTCATGCCCGGCTTTCAAAAGTTCCGGAATAAGCCGCCCGCCAATATAACCTGTTGCCCCCGTGACTAAAATCTTCATTTGGTTCTACCGCACAATTCCCAGTAGTCGGCCTAGGTCTTCGCTAGGCAGCTCCATATTTTATATAATATGAGCTAAATTGTTCGCCGCTAGGATGTCGGATGTTCCAACCTGTAAAGATATTCGAATACCTTCGATAACCCATACACCAACAGGTAGAAGATCCCGGCGTTAATTACCGCCGAAACAACCAGACCTATGATAATTACGAGTCGTCCAATATGCACTCCGTGCCCACCGTGTATGATTATTCCCAAAAGAGTCACGCCGATCGACCAGGGCAACGTTAATGCAAAAGACACGATGCCGCCGGTGTCCTCGAACGGAACAGGCTGGTTATCATTGTAGTAACGAAGTATAAAAAACACCGCCGTCGCCGCAATAGACGGCAAAGTAACCAGCAAATAAAGCCCTGCAACGGCATATCCGGGTTTTGATCTAAGTAATTTAGACATTTAGGCCTCGCAGCTCGGCCGACTCCATTCCCAGCCGAATTCTAACGGAATTGCTCTAAAAATCTCACGTCGTTATCGAACATGTGGCGGATGTCGTCGATGTTGAACATCAGAGCGGCCATTCGTTCGAGGCCGAAGCCGAATGCAAAGCCTGAATAAACCGTCGGATCGACGCCGACGCCTTTCAGCACATTTGGATGCACCATTCCCGAACCGCCGAGTTCGATCCAGCCGGAACCTTTGCATGGACGGCATCTTTCCGTTGCCGGTTCTTGATCATTACCGCCTACTGACGACTGGCCAAGGGCTACCGTTCCCGTGCCGTGACATTTGAAACACGAAAAATCGAATTCCGCAGAAGGTTCCGTAAAAGGGAAATACGACGGACGGAAACGCGTGATCGTATCTTCGCCGAATAAACGTTTTAGCCATTCGGTAACCGTGCCTTTCAGGTGAGCCATCGTGATGCCTTTATCAACGCACAGGCCTTCGATCTGGTGGAACATCGGCACGTGCGTCATATCCGGAGTGTCGCGGCGGAAAACTTTTCCGGGTGCGATAATGCGGATCGGCACACCGCGGCGTTCCATCGCGCGTATTTGAACGGTCGATGTTTGCGAACGAAGTGCGAGTCCGTCGGTCGTGTAGAACGTGTCCTGAGATTCGCGGGCCGGATGGCCTTCGGGAATGTTCAGCGCGTCGAAATTATAATGATCGGTTTCGATCTCGCGGTCGTCTTCGATCGCATAACCCATCGACACAAAAATATCTTCGATCCTTTGACGCAAGATCGTCAGCGGATGCAGATGCCCAACCGCCGGACGTCTGCCGGGGATCGTAACGTCAAGCCGTTCGCGTTCGGTCTTGGCATCCTCGACCAGCTTCTTGAGGATCGCTTCGCTTGTGTCGATCTTTTCGTTGATCTCATTTTCAACAGATTGCACGAGTTGACCGAAATCACTGCGTTCCTCAGGTGCGACCTTTCCGATAAGCTTTTTTGTTGCGGCAAGCGCTGATTTTTTTCCGGTGTGGCGAATTTTCAGTTCGCCAAGTTCGCGGATCAGAACTTCAGCCTCGGCCAAGCCGGTGCCATTCAGATCGGCAAAACGCTCGAATTCCGAATCGAACGCGGAGCGCGCCGCCTCTACTTTTTCTTTTTCTTCAGACATAAATTGTGATGTTGAACTACATTTGCAGAACGGTAGAAAAACACTTGATTGATTGTATCAATTGAACTAAAACTCGTAAAACTAATATCGATCTAAGCCCGGCGGTTTTCTATTTCGGGTGATTTTTCTTAATATACAAGTTTGTTATTATTAGGACCATTAGATCTATCACCGCGTCACAATAGATATAAACTGGAGAATTTCGACTAGATGAAAGCAATTGTAAAAAGCAAAGCCGAGCCGGGATTGTGGATCGAAGACGTTCCGCAGCCTGAGATCGGCATCAATGATGTATTGATCCGCGTAAAAAAGGCCGGCATTTGCGGGACCGATCTGCATATTTATAATTGGGACGCTTGGGCACAGCAGACCATTAAAATTCCGACGATACTTGGTCACGAGATCGTCGGCGAAATAGTCGAGGTCGGCTCGAACGTCAATGATTTTTACGTCGGCGATATCGTCAGCGTCGAAGGCCATTTGGTTTGCGGACGCTGTCGGAACTGCCTTGCCGGAAGACGTTATAAATGTGCCAATACGCAGGGTTTCGGTGTTCAGATCGGACGGCGGATTTGCGGAATACATCGCTGTTCCGATGACGAACATCTGGAAGCACAACGAAGGCGTTGATCTAGAGGTCGCGGCGATCTTTGATCCTTTTGGAAATGCTGTTCACACGGCGTTGGCGTTCGAAGTTTTCGGCGAAGACGTTTTGATCACCGGAGCCGGGCCGATCGGCATCATGTCCGCAGCCGTCGCACGCCACGCCGGTGCTCGGCATGTTGTTATAACCGATGTGAATCCGCAGCGGCTCGAGCTCGCACGCAAATTTGACGTCACGCTGGCAGTCGATGTTCGCAGCACAGACTTAGCGGCTGTTCAAAAACGAACTCGGGATGAAAGAAGGCTTTGATGTCGGTATGGAGATGTCCGGAAACGCCACGGCATTCCGCCATATGCTGGACAATATGGCGCACGGCGGAAACATCGCCTTCCTCGGTATTCCGCCCGAAGAATTTTCGATCGAGTGGAAAAAGGTCATATTCAATATGCTGACCATCCAAGGTATCTACGGCCGCAAAATGTACGAAACCTGGTACCAAATGAACGTCCTCGTCGAAGGCGGCCTGGACATCAAACCCGTCATCACGCACCGCTTCAATTACAAAGATTTCGAAAAAGGCTTCGAAGTAATGAAAGACGGCAACAGCGGCAAGGTTATCCTAGATTTCGAATAATATAAATGACAATACAAATGAATGGTGCCTCACCGTGAGCACTCTTCGGTTTACGCACTAATAGATGGCAGGTATTGTGGATGCTTCTATGTTAGAACCTATATTGAGATCGTAGCGGAAGAAATTCTTGATTCGATTGGCTTTTGGAGATCGCCCTCACTATGGTAACGACTCGCCTTCTTCGAAAGGAAAATAGCCGCCTGGCCATCAACCAGCCACGTCGAAAAAGAGCCGAAGAAAAAAGACCCACGAACGATATATGTGAGGTATTTTTATGAGGAATTATAAGAAAATCGCTTGCTGCACACTTCTGGCTCTCCTATCGGTTTCTTTACAGCTGCAAACGCCCAAGCTCAGAACTCAGCAAAGAACTTATTCTGAGAGCGATTCCGAAATTTATGACAACTCCCTCACACCGTGACGGAAAAGGGGATTGTTCCGGCATACGATGAAATTCACGCAGCTGGAAAATCTCTCATCCAGCTTTTAGTCGAGACCGATACAACGATTACACATGATCCGCGATGCCCACACATCACCGACGAAACCAAGATAGGCGATGTATCCTTCTTCCTGCTCGTCGATCTACTTGAAATAGAATTTACCCAGTTTTTTCCCGCCGCCGTAAAGGCCAAGTTCAAAACTGAAGGTGTTTACGCCTATCACGAATACATAGAAAATGAAAGGGGCACCCTTGGATTGCAGAAGAAACTTCGCGAGTATCTGGTTGTCGACCACGGAGCATAAGAATTGAATGTCGACTTAATCACAATCGAGCACATGGTCCGAATGTGCACGTGAACAGAGCAGAATAGGACAAGGCAGATCGAGCGGCTATTCTAATAGTATGTATTCAAATTTCAAAGAACATCTACAAGGCACGCTGGACGAGATTCGTGCGGCAGCGCTTTATAAATCGGAGCGAGTGATCGATGGGCCGCAGGATGCGCCGGAGAATGATATAATTTAGATATGGAAACGGAGGCAATAAAAGCTTGGGCAAGACGCTGGAAGGAAACGGGAAAAGTGCTTGCGGAGCTAAGGGGTGAAGAATTTCGGCGCTGCCGACGTTTCTGCGGCCTTCTTATCGCTGACCGATGCATCCGAAGCCGCGTTGATAGCTTATCCGCCAAAACCGACCTCCGGCTTGGTCGAAATGCAGAGAATTTTTCGGAAACTCTTAGAAAGATGAAACCGATATTTCTAACAGCTCAGAAAGTTCAAATTATCTTTGAATCAGAAGGTTGGAAATTTTGCTTTATTGGCGGCGTTGCCCTCCAACGATGGGCGATTCCCCGTTTAACCAACGACGTCGATCTCACACTGCTCACCGGGTTCGGCAATGAAGAACAATTTATTACCAGAATTTTAGCTGATTTCGAACCACGCATCGATGACGCAGCCAATTTCGCACTCCGAAATCGCGTTCTGTTGGTTAGAGACGGAAATGTCGGGATCGATATTTCGCTTGGTGCTCTGGAATTTGAAGCATCCGCAGTTTCACGCTCCTCAATGTGGGAACCACTCCCGGATATACAACTGCGTACTTGTTCAGCCGAAGACCTTGTCGTATTCAAGTCTTTTGCAGATAGATTACAAGATTGGGCCGATGTGGAAAACATTCTGAATGTTGAGAAAGATCTAGATTGGAAATATATAAACGAACAACTCGAACCCTTAGTCGAAGCTAAGGAAGCTCCGGAAATTCTAACAAAATTACAAAAACTACAAATGAACGCATCATAGCAACATTCTTATGTATTCAAATTTCAAAGAACACTTACAAAACACCATTAACGACATCCGCGAGGCGGGTTTGTATAAGAACGAGCGGGTGATCGACGGGCCGCAGGATGCGCGGATCGAGGTTGGCGGCAGGGAAGTTTTGAATATGTGCGCCAATAATTATCTGGGTTTGTCGGATGATCCATTGGTAATTGACGCCGCGAGATCTTCGCTGGACAAATGGGGTTATGGGCTTTCGTCTGTTCGATTTATCTGCGGAACCCAGGCTATTCACAAAGAACTTGAGCGCAAGATCAGCGAGTTTCTCGGCACCGAAGACACGATTCTTTACACGTCTTGTTTCGATGCGAACGGCGGTTTGTTCGAAACGCTGCTTGGCGAAGAAGACGCGATCATTTCCGACGAACTCAACCACGCAAGTATCATCGACGGCGTTCGTCTCAGCAAAGCTCAGCGTTTTCGCTACAAGAACAGCGACATGGCCGATCTCGAAGCAAAGCTTAGCGAGGCATCGTCTGCACGATTTAAGATGATCGCGACCGACGGAGTTTTTTCAATGGACGGTTACATCGCGAAACTAGATGAGATCTGTGACCTGGCCGAAAAACACGACGCGCTTGTGATGGTTGATGATTCGCACGCGGTCGGTTTTATGGGTAAAACCGGTCGCGGAACTCACGAACATTGCGGTGTGATGGATCGGATCGACATTATCACCGGCACGCTCGGCAAAGCCTTGGGCGGTGCGAGCGGCGGTTATACAAGCGGCAGAAAAGAAATAATCGAATTGCTAAGACAGCGTTCGCGGCCGTATCTTTTTTCGAATTCGGTCGCACCGCCGATCGTCGCGGCTTCGATCTCTGCGATCGATAGCCTTATGGCATCGACGAAGCTGCGGGATAAGCTGATGGACAACACAAAGTATTTTCGCGAGAAGATAACTGCAGTTGGATTAGAAGTTCTACCGGGTGAACATCCGATCGTTCCGGTAATGTTCGGCGAAGCGGAGCCCGCAGTTAAAATGGCGGAGAAGATGCTCGAAAAAGGCGTATATGTGATTCCGTTCTCATTTCCGGTCGTGCCGAAAGGAAAAGCCAGGATCAGAACGCAAGTCTCGGCGGCTCATTCAAAAGAAGACCTTGATCTTGCTGTTGAGAAATTTGCAGAATCAAAGGCGGAGCTTGGGATCTAAAATCTGTGTTAGGATATTTTTATGTCAAGAGATTTTAATGCGGTGATAGTTAAAGAGGGCGAATGGTTTGTCGCTCAGTGCTTAGAGGTCGATGTTGCTTCGCAAGGCGAAACGGAAGACGAGGCGTTGAAAAATCTTAATGATGCCTTAAAACTTCATTTCACGCCTCCGGTCGCAACGATGCTTCCTAGCGTACGACATTTCGAGTTGGATGTTGCCGCGTGAAACCGATCAAATATAAAGATCTTCGGAGAAAGCTTCTGAATGCCGGATTCTATGAGGTTGGCCAAACAGGAAGTCATGTGAAGTTTGCGAAAGTTTTGGCCGGCGGCCTAGTTACAGCGATCGTCCCGAAACACAGGGAAGTATCCGGCGGCACGTTACGGAGTATTCTAAGACAAGCGAACCTCACTGAAACGGAATTCGACAAACTCTAGTTTGGAGATCTGTGCACGGAAAAACGGCCTGGCCATAATGAAAAATGGCTAGGCCGTTATTCTAATACTGACATTTAAGCAGAAGCTTGCTGCTTCTTACCGATGGCGTCCTTTGCCTGAACAACGATCGAAGCAAATGCTTCGGGCTGTTTGACAGCGAGATCGGCCAAAACCTTTCGGTCAAGTTCGATCTCGGCGAGGTTCAGGCCGTGTATGAACTGCGAATATTTGATGTCGTTCAACCGGCAAGCCGCGTTGATGCGGACGATCCAAAGTTTGCGAAAATCGCGTTTCTTCAGTTTTCTGCCGGTGTAGGCAAATTTCAATCCGCGTTCGACGGATTCTTTCGCCGAACGATACAATTTCGATTTTGTGCCGCGATAGCCTCTGGCTAGGGCCAATATTTTTTTGCGCTTTTCTAAGCGTTTATTACCACGTTTTGCTCTAGGCATTTTATTAACTCCTTTTTAAGACTCGCAAAATTGGCTAATAAGCAATTCAAGATTCGAGTTCTAAAATATAAATTTAAATAATTATTTATTTTCTACCGTAAGGCAGCATCTTTTCTACACGCTTTTGGTCGCCTTCGGAAACCAAAACATCGATATCCAAATTGCGTTTACGTTTCGATGTTTTTTTCGTCAAAATGTGACGAGCGTGCGAATGGCCGCGCTTAAATTTTCCGCTTGCCGTCGAGCGAAAACGTTTCGCTGCGCCTTTATGTGTTTTTAATTTTGGCATTTACTCTTCTCTCCTAACATTGCTTCTAAAAAAAATATAAAGCTTTTTATTTTTCCGCGTTTTCAGCGGCTTCTTTCGCGGTCGCCTTTTTCTCGGCAACCTTTGCCTTTTTCGGGCTGAATATCGTGAACATCTGATAGCCTTCCATTTTTGGTGCGACCTCGACATCACGCTACTTCAATAAGATCTTCGGTCAATTTCTTCAAGATCTTTGCACCGAGTTCGCGGTGGGTCATTTCGCGTCCGCGGAAAGCGATCGCGGCTCTGACCTTGTCGCCGTCGTTGAGCCACTTCTTGGCATTTTCCATTCGATAACCGTAATCGTGATCATCCGTTCCCGGACGGAATTTGATCTCTTTTACCTGAACTGTAACCTGCTTTTTCTTCGCTTCATGGGCCTTTTTCTTTTGCTCATAAAGAAATTTTCCGTAATCGATGAGCTTGCAGACCGGCGGTTTCGCATTCGGTGCGATCTCCACAAGGTCGAGCCCCATTTCGCGCGCCTTTTGTATCGCGTCGCGAGTATCCATTACGCCGAATGCTTCGCCGTCTTCTGTTACCACACGAACGGACGGAACGCGTATGCGTTCATTTGTTTTGTGAAGCGGTTCGCGAAAACGCGAACGATTTCTATTTCCACCAAATCTTCTTCCGATATTAGCCTCCTATTGACTAACTGGCCTAGAGTGCCCGCAACTGTCTTTGCTGCGAGATCATCTCCTTAAATTCATCGAGCGTCATCGCGCCGATGTCTCCCTGTTTTCTTTCGCGAACGGCAACATCGCCTTCGTCGAGTTCCTTATCGCCCAAAACGAGCATATAAGGTATCTTTTGCATTTGTGCATCGCGGATCTTTGCACCGATTTTATCACTCTTCATGTTCGTTTCGACACGAAATCCTTCGGCCTTTAATTGTTCCGCGACCTGTTCGGCATATTCGTTTATGCGGTCGGTGATCGGCAGAACCGCAACCTGAACCGGTGCGAGCCAAAGCGGAAACGCGCCGGCGTAATGTTCGACAAGAACGCCGAAGAACCTTTCGATCGAACCGAATAACGCACGATGGATCATGATCGGACGATGCTTCAGATTGTCTTCGCCGATGTATTCCAGCTCGAATCGTTCCGGCAGATTGAAATCAAGCTGAATGGTTCCAAGCTGCCAAACGCGTCCGATAGCGTCTTCGATCTTGATGTCGATCTTCGGTCCGTAAAACGCTGCTTCGCCTTCGATCCTTTCGTACGATATCTCACGCTCGTCCAAAGCTTTTGCAAGCTGGTTTTCTGCCGACAGCCAATCTTCATCTGCACCAAGATAGCCTTTGTTTTCGGCGGCGCCGCGGACGGAAAGTTCGAACTTTACCTTTTCAAAACCATAAGTTTCAAAGACCTTGATAGCGAAATCAAGACAATCCGAAACTTCTACGTGAACCTGATCGGGCCGTACAAAAAGATGTGCGTCATCGACGGTAAACCCGCGTACGCGCATCAGGCCGTGAAGCGTTCCCGAAAGTTCCGCTCGATAAACCGTGCCCATTTCCGAATAACGCTGCGGCAGATCGCGATACGATTTCGGGCTGTTTTTATAAATGCCGATATGAAAAGGGCAATTCATCGGCTTGAGCCGAAATTCTTCGTCTTCGATGCTCGTCGGTGCGTACATCGAATCGGCGTAGTTGCCTTCGTGTCCGCTCGTTACCCAAAGATCGCGTTTTGCGATGTGCGGCGTATAAACAAAACTGTAACCGCGTTTTTCGAGCTCTTCGCGAAGCAGGCGTTCCATTTCCATTCGGATAATGCCGCCTTTCGGATGCCAAAATATCAAGCCTTGGCCGTATTCTTCTTGTATCGAAAAAAGATCGAGCTCTTTTCCAAGCTTCCGATGGTCGCGTTTTTCAGCTTCTTCACGCTGCTTTACCCAAGCGTCTAATTCTTCCTGAGTTGCAAAAGCAGTTCCGTAAATACGCTGCATTTGCTGATTTTCGGCATCGCCTTTCCAATATGCACCGGAAAGAGCAAGGAGTTTGAATGCTTTTAGTTTGCCGGTATGCGGAACGTGCGGCCCGAGACAAAAATCTATGAACGGCGAATTGTCAATGTAATAAACGCTCGCCGACATCGCTGACCTTTTCGTCGATCAGTTCGCATTTGAGCGGTTCGTCCCGCTGCTTGAAAATGTCGAGGATCTTTGCTTTCTCGATTTCTTCGCGGCGATATACAAGATTTTGCTTCGCCATCGATTTCATTTTCTTTTCGATGACAGGCAGATCGGCTTCGGTCAAAACTTCGGGCGCGATGACATCGTAGAAAAATCCATAACGCGGATCATCCATCAAAGCCGGGCCGATACCGAGCTTCGTTCCCGGAAAAAGATCCAAAACAGCGGCCGCAAGCAAGATGAGCGGTCGAATGCCGGATGACCTCAAGACCGTCGCGCGTGTCGGCAAAAACAGGTTCGATCGAAAGAACTTCATCCGTTTGGGCAAGCTCTTTGTTCAGATCTACCTCTTCGCCGTTGACCTTTGCGGCCAAAGACTTTTTCAGAGCATCGCGGTCAAACGCCTTGATCGCATCCGCGACACTCGCCGGTGCCGGAATGGAGCGCTGATCGCCGTTATATTTAATGTTTAACTCAGCCATATTGTAGTAAACCGTTAATAGTCAATCGTAAATAGAAAGACTAATTACGAATATTACTAATATCAAAGATGCAAACGGTAAACGAATTTGCCGCTGCTCCTATCTATTCACTATTTACTATTCACGATCTACTAACCGTACTACTACTAAAATAGATTTGATCCGATAAGAGCGACTTTGCAAATGTTTGGAGTTCCGCCTCTAGGCGGCCTGCTAAAGCAGGGACTCCGAAGTCACGCCATTAGAAGCGTGTCGTAGTAGTTGTAAATGCAGCAAAGTTCTTTGTTAGCATCTTATCGAAAAATATGTATAACGGCGGACTGTAGGTAAATCTGAAACTCACCATTCACCATTTATCACTCACCATTATCAAAAAATGGTAGTCTCTAGCAGACTCGAACTGCTGACCCCTACCTTGTCAAGGTAATGCTCTACCAACTGAGCTAAGAGACTACACCTCGCAATTTCAAAGAGAAAAGCGAACCTAAAGAATGCCAAACACCGGTAAAAGTGTCAAGTGATAGACATGCATTCA